>JACRTJ010000026.1 GCA_014385265.1 Enterocloster hominis (ex Liu et al. 2021) | reverse complement strand
AAGCAGCTGCAGAACAAGATGGGTCTGACCTACATGTTCATCACCCATGACCTGTCCGTGGTAAACCATTTCTCGGACGACATCGCGGTTATGTATCTTGGAAAGCTGATCGAGAAGGCGCCGTCAGAGGAGCTGTTTGCCCACCCGACGCACCCGTATACCCAGGCGCTGTTATCAGCGATCCCGATCCCGTCCCTGGACAACCGGAGGGAGAGGATCCTGTTAAAGGGAGAGATTACCTCGCCCATCGAGCCGCCGAAGGCATGCCGTTTTGCGAACCGGTGTCCGTATGCGACGGACCGCTGCCGCTCGGAGGAGCCGCAGCTGAAGGAAATCAGCCCGGGCCACTTCGTGTCCTGCTTCCTTACCGACTAGGCTTTATAAGGCCGGAACTCTTTTATGGGAGTTCCGGTCTTTTTTGCATTATATCTTTTTGGTACTGGATGTGGGAAAATATGGATGAAAGAAGAGGCATAAGGCGTTTGTGGGAAAAGGAGAGAAAAGGGATATGGTGGTCCAGAGTATCCTTGCAGGGCTGGATGCAGGGAACAGGAAAAGGAAATTGTAAGGTTGTGTATTTTGTTGAAAAAACAGGAAAAAAAAGGGAATGGTTCGTGGGAAATTTTCTATGTGGAGTTGGGGGAAATGTCCGGATCCAGGGAAAGAATCATGAAATATAGATAAAATTAATGAATACACCCATAATTTATGCTTGATTTCTATAATAAATTGTGATAAAATGGCAAAAGTTGCCCAAAACATTTGTGCAAAATAGATAATATGCCCATATGGGGTATGGACAAAGTATTTTTTATTTCGTGCATTTGACCATAGGTCATGCAAATATAATTATGAGGTGAGAGAGAATGACGAAAAAACTTATGCGCGGTTTAGTGCCGGTAATGGTTCTTTCTGCTGCTGTTGCCCTGTTCACAGGCTGCGGCTCCAAGGACTCCGGTGCAGATTCAAAACCGGCAGGCGACTCCAAAGAGACCACAGCTGAGGCTGGCAAGGATTCTGGATCCAAGGGAACTTCTTCCAAGGATACTCTGATCATTGCAACTGCCAATGAAACACCCAGTGTTACCACGAATCTGCACAATGCGACGGCTGGTGACTATATCAACCAGATGACCCATGAAGGCCTGTTCTATTCCAGCGCGGACTTAACACCGCAGCCGGCTTTAGCAGAATCCTATGAGATCGTAAGCGATACCGAGTGGGTATTCAAGCTGAGACAGGGCGTGAAATTCCACAATGGCCAGGAAGTGAAGGCCGCCGACGTAAAAGCTTCCCTGGAACTTTGTAAGGAATCCCCGCAGGTTTCCCAGTACGGCGACGCAGTGGAATCCGTTGAAGTGATCGACGACTATACAGTTAAGATCACAACCAACGGCCCGCACTCCGGTCTTCTTACAGATCTGAGCCACCACGGCAACGCCATCCTTCCGGCAGACCTGATCGCCAGCGGACATGACTTCAACAAAGAGCCCATCGGCACCGGCCCATACAAATTTGTTGCATGGAACAAGGGTGAGAGCATTGAGCTGGAAGCCAATGAGGATTACTGGGGAGAGGTTCCGGCCATCAAGCACGTGATCTGGAAGATCATTCCGGAGGGCTCCTCCCGTACCATGGCCCTTGAGGCCGGCGAAGTGGACATGATCATCGAGGTTGAGTCCACAGACCTTTCCCGTTTACAGGACAACCCGGATATCGTTACAGTCAACGATCCGGGTACAGGCCATAACTGGATGATGGTAAATAATGAGAAGGCTCCCTTCGATAACGTGGATTTCCGCCGCGCCATTGACGCTGCTATTGATAAGAACGCAGTGGTACAGGTTGCCTTAAACGGACAGGGTTCCGTATCTGACAGCATGCTTCCGGAGTGCTTCCCGGGCGTTGTGACTGACGGAGCTCCCACCTATGACCCGGAGAAGGCAAAAGAGTACCTGGCAGCATCCGGCTTAAATCCGGCAGACTGCGGCTTCGCTCTGATCTGCTCTGACGATACAAAGCTCCGTGCCGGACAGGTGATCCAGTCCTCCTTAAAGGAAAACCTGGGCATTGATATCACTCTGGAGTCCATGGACCTTGCTACATACCTGGATAAGACATCTGCAGGCGATTACCAGGCTGCCATCGGCGGATATACCTCCAGCGATGTTCTGGCACACTCCATGGGTGTTTACCATTCCAAATCCATCGGCGGTTCCAACAAGACCCGTCTGAACGATCCGGAGATCGATGCTCTCATCGATAAGGTGAAAGCTACGCTGGATCCGGAAGAAAACCTGAAGGTTGTTACCGAGCTGAGCAAGGCTCTGAACGATACCTGCACACAGGTTCCGATCTACTTAAAGAACAACGTACGCGCATATGCAAAGGGACTTGAAGGCTTTAAGATGAGCCCGAGCGGCGGTATGTACATCAGTGAGCTGAGCTGGAGCGAATAATCCAGACGCACAGCTCTCAGATGAATCTTTAAAAGAGGCTGGGGACCTGGCCTTGAAAGGCCGGTCCCTGTTTTGATTAAAATTTATGTAGAGGGGAGAGGATCGCACCATATGATCAAGTTTATAATCAAACGTCTTCTGGCACTGATCCCGGTACTGGTCGGAGTATCACTGCTCGTATTCTTTATCCTTGATTTGGCTCCTGGTGATCCT
>JACRTJ010000017.1 GCA_014385265.1 Enterocloster hominis (ex Liu et al. 2021) | reverse complement strand
CATTTTTCCTATACTCTCCTTTTCCCGTTGACCGGTTCATTCTATTTTTAATAAATTTTCCTTCTGATATTGTTAAATTTTTATCTATTTCATCCATTGCCATCTGGCGCCCACTCTGGTACAATAAAGTATGTTAAATGATTAACACAAACCACAGACTTTCCAACAGGAGGCAATGACTTATGAAATTAAAGCTGAAGAACATCTCCAACCTGGACGCATTTTTCCACGTGATCAACCAGTGTGACGGTGCCGTTGAATTAAGCCTTCCGGAAGGAGGTTCCGTAAACCTGAAATCCCGGCTGAGCCAGTATTTTTCCATGGCTACTGTTTTTTCCAATGGAAACATCCGGGAGCTTGATATTACCACGCATACACTCTCCGATTCGGAGCGCCTGATCAATTACATGGTACAGGGCTCATAAATCCTTTCTCTTTTAAGATGGCCTGGAGCTGGTCCTTTGTCGCGAAGAACGTGCCCTGGGCCATTTGTGCGCTTCCCCCTCCTCTTCCGTTTAAGAGCCCGTTAAGCTCTCTGGAGAGCCGGCGCATATCGCCGTCCCGGCTCCCCAGTACATAGAGGAAGCTGCCCTCTGCGGCTCCTCCCAGGGCCAGGACGGTCCTTCCTTTCTTTTCCTCCAGCAGCCGGTTTACCAGATGTCTGAGCTGGATGGCCTCAAAATCCGGTTCCAGAATAAAAATATCCCCATCCCCTTCTTTTATATCCCTTACCTCACTGGCAATAAGCTTGTCATAGGCTGCCACAAGTTTTTCCTGGAGCTTTGCCTCTTCATCCTTAAGCTTCTCCACAGCTCTGGAGATCTCACCAGGCCGGGCTGACAGCAGTACAGAGATCTTCTGGACCTGGTCCCGTTTCCTCTCATAATCCTCCACGGCCCGTTTTCCGCAGAGAAGAGAAATACGGACACCTCCCTTATAGTGGATCATGGAAAGGAACTTCACCAGTCCGATCTCACCGGTGCGCTCCACATGGGTGCCGCAGCAGGCACAGACGTCGCCTCCCGGAATAGACACGATCCGCACCGCCCCGGTCAGCTCCTTTTTGCTCCTGTATTCCATGGCGTCCAGCTCATCCTTTTCCGGATATACAGCGGATATCTCCAGATTCTCCCAGATCATTCCATTGGCCTTTTCTTCAATGGCCATCAGATCCCCCCACTCCAGAACTCCGTTGAAATCGATGGTCACCTCATCGGTCCCCATATGAAAGCCCACGTTGTCATAGCCGAACCGCTGGTGGATCAGGCCGGATACCAGGTGCTCTCCAGAGTGCTCCTGCATATGCTGGAATCTCCGGTCCCAGTCGATGACGCCTCTGACCATCTCGCCCACAGGCAGCGGGCCGTCCGTATAGTGGACCACCTGGCCGTCCTTTTCATGGACATCCGTTACCCGGACATTTCCCAGGAGCCCTGTATCCGCTGGCTGGCCGCCGCCCTCCGGGTAAAACGCCGTGGCAGAGAGGGTGATCTCCCATCCCTTTTTCCCCTCCTGGCAGGAAAGGACCTGGGCTTCAAATTCCTTTATATACGCAGAATCATAATACAGCTTGTTCATTGGAATTGCCTCCTCGTTCAGTTTAACCAGTTTCCATTATATCATGTCCTCCCTTCTTTCTCAATTATAACGCCGGGCAAATTTTCCTGGATTTTCAAAATTACAGGGAACTATGACAAGCAGGCCCACATATCATAGGAGTGTAAACAAATAATCCTCTGGAGGACTTAAAACATGAGTGATTTAGCAGCTACAAATTGCGGATGCGGATGCGACACCAACAATACGGCCTGCGGATGTGGATGCGGGAGCAACAGCAACATTCTCTGGATCCTGATCCTTCTCTGCTGCTGCGGCGGACATAGCGGATGTGGAAATAACTGTGGATGCGGCGGCAGCTGCGGATGCGGCTTTGACAACAGCTGCATCTGGATCATCCTGCTTCTCTGCTGCTGCGGCGGCTGGGGAAACGGCGGCGGCTTCTTCTGCTGCTGATCCGTAAGATCCAAAAGGCGGGCGGGCGCTGGTCCTGCCCGCCTTTTTCTGTCCGTTCACCGGGATCCGGTTTTTCCTTCGTCTTCCCGGTCCACCCTCTTCTGCGCCTTTTCCTCCGGCTTCCTGGATCGTTTTCCATTTCCGCCTCCCATCCGGTTTTCCCTGTACCGCTCAAAGTCTTCATCGATCTCGTAAACGCTGTTTCCATCTATAACAAGTCTGTATGACATATGATCCCCTCCTGTCTATCCATACTATTCCCCGATCCCCGATCCCGTGCCAGACTTCCGGTTTCCTGTCATTTTCTCCCTTCCGGCCGCATATATTTTCACCAGTAAAAGGAGGCTTGCCAATGAATGAAAAAGATTTAATGCTGACCGATCTGGACTATGCCATCGGGGACCGCCGCATGCAGATGCTGAAGGCTGCCATCCCCTACATGGAGATCTCACAGCAGCGGGCCCTGTCCATGTTCATCAAATGGAGGGAGCTGGTGCGGACCATGGAATTTTTCAATGAGAACGGAGACGGAATGATGAGTGTCTGTTCCCTGGAGAAGGGCCATACATCTCCAGCTGATATGCTGGCAGCCGTAAAGCCCTACGCCGGTCCCGGCGAGCAGGAGATCATCGATCTTCTGGTGAACGCGGCATCCTTTAAGGGCAGCAGGAACGGGGCCGGAGGCCGCAGCCCTTTTTCCATGGACCAGCTGATCTCCCTTCTTCCGCCGGATACCCAGTCCAGGCTGGAAACGGTCCAGCTCATGATGCAGACTCTGGGACAGGTTTAATATAAGGAGGTTTTATGAGCAGAGCATTTGAAAATGATCCAAGATTAAAGCATATGGACCCGGGCAGGCTTTCGGCCCTCCAGTCCCTGGCAAAGGAGCTGGAGGCAGCTCCCGGCGATCAGAAAATGGCGGCCTTCCTGTCTGCAGGCCAGAAAGCCGCCAGGGAACACGTATCCTTTTCCGCAGAAGAACAGGAGCTGCTGATCCAGATCCTGATGGAAGGCATGTCCGGCGAGGAACGGAAAAAAGCAGAAGCCGTCCGAAAGCTTGCAGGACGGATACAGAAAAACAGACCCGGTGCATAACAAAAAGGGGGTGCCGCGGAAACAGGCTGTATAATCCTGTTCCGCAGCATCCCCTTATCAGTATCATTTTATAAATATCCTGTTTAACCGTTGTCCAGGGCCGCGCCCTGCCGGATCACATTCCCTCCAGATCCTCCACCTCTCCGGCGATCATGATCCGGGTGTCCTGGTCGATGGACTGGATCAGCATACGCACATGGGACTGGGAAAGCTGGATACCGGAAAAGGTATCGTCCTCGGTGCTGGCCTGCTGGCAGTTCACCACCAGAGCCGGATAAGCGTCTCCCTCTGTCTCCGGCTTCAGGATCATCCCATAATTGGAAAAGGCCTTCATTTCACCCAGGCGGACGGCCTCCTTCGTTCCGGGACCTTCCTCCCCGGCCGTATAAATGGCTCCAAAATCTTCATCCTCCGGATCTGTGATCCAGTAATCCTTCTGGCTTAACTGGCGGTAGGAAACCAGGCTTCCCGGATCGCTTTCCAGGCCAAAGGCACTGTCCAGCCGGTATACGCCGTAAATATCCTCGTCCTCTCCAGAGCCTCCGGAAATATAGCAGTTGACGGCAAAAACCTCTCTCCAGCCTCCGTCCGCACATCTGGAATAATAGAAGAGGCGGGAATTCCCAGCCAGCTCACGGCTGGAGGACTGGGCCCTTTTCCCGTTCCGGGTCTGTACAGGGATCTCCTCACTGCTCTCCATCTCCAGGTTATTGATCACCAGGATCAGGCTTTTGGAATCGCCTGCAATGCCCATCTCGTCGATCCAGCGGCCCTTATCCTGCTGGGTCTTCCAGGAAAGATCCACCGGCACCTCATCCTCCCAGAGAGTCTCCGGCTCCAGAAGGATCGTGTCCACTGCCTGCTCCTTCACCGCACCGAAAGCAGGGACCATGAGGACCACAGATAAAACCAGGGCTGTCACGGCTGTAAGTGATGTATATAAACGCTTATGCATAAATAAAAATCTCCTCCCATCCCGACCATATTACCATACTTTCCACGAAATGTCACTGTCAAATCCTGTCTACCACAAAATTGCCACATTTTAAACAGCCTTATTTTCCATCTCTTCCCCTGGAATCCTTATACATGGAGATGGTACCGATGCTCTCCCGGGCCTCCAGGATCTGGTTCCGCAGCCGGGTGGTATCCTCCGGGCTGCCGACAGCTGTAAAATATGCGATCAGATTGGTCAGCGAGAAAAAACCCAGGACCGAGTTGTAATAATAGAGGTCATGGTTATCATAGGTGAGCACCACCGTTGCATAGGCAGCCACCGGCGATGAGATCTTATCGGTGATCACGATCTGGGGCACCCGCTTCTCATTGAGATATTTTACTGTATTCACCACATGCTTTGCGTACCCTGGGTTACTGAAGATCACTGCCACATCCTCCGGGCCTGCATGGATCAGGTGATCGATGTAGAGCGCGCGGCTCTGGGACCCCAGATCCTCCACCCGGATCCCAATGGTCATGAGCCTCCGGGTCAGATACGCCGTCCCCACTGCTGCCAGCTCGTTTCCAATGGCATAGACCGTGCCGGCCTGGCGGATCAGGGATACTGCCGTCAGCACCTGCTCCAGCCCGCACTGGGAATATGTATTTTTAAGCACCTGAAGCTCGTTGGCCACAAATTCCTTAAACATGGCTTCATGATCCAGCTCCCTGGTTCCCGTCATGCTGTGGGCACTGGCAGATCTCAGAGTCTCGTTTCCCAGGAGCCTGGCCTGGAGATGGTCCCGCAGATTCTTTTTCATATCCACATAGCTGTCAAAGCCAAGCTTTCTCGCAAACCTGAGGACCGTCACCTCTGTGACCCCCAGGGCGTTTGCCATTTCCCGCAGCGAATAAAAGCAGGCCTCATCGGGATATTTATACATATAATCTGCGATCCGCTTCTGTACCGGGCTCAGTTCCCCGTATTTCTCATTTACCGCCTCCAAAAAACTCATGGGTCATCCTCGCATCTTTCTGTTTTGTAATCATTATACACAATTTCTTAACAAAAAGTCCAGCATTTTTGTAACATTTTCCCTGTTATGCATAAGAAAATATAAACCTCCATGGACAGACGCAAAGAGGCCGCTGCAAAAGGATTCTGCAGCAGCCCCTCTTTATGCTTTTTAATTATTTCTGCACAATGTTTACGATCTTTCTGGGAACGTATATCTCTTTCACAATGGTGCCTGTGAGCTTATCCTTCACAGCCTCTTTTCCTGCCGCGATGGCCTCCTCTTTGGAGATCTCGGCGGGAACCATGATCACGCCTCTGGTCTTTCCATTGATCTGGACAGCGATCTCGATCTCATCGTCCTTCATGGCCTCCTCGTCGCATTCCGGCCATGTGGCATGAAATACGCTGTCTGTGCCGCCAAGCTCTCTCCACAGCTCCTCGCCCAGGTGGGGAGCAAAGGGAGCCAGCAGGATCACGAAGGTCTTTAAGGTCTCCTTGTCGATTCCGCCCTCTTTCTTTGCCAGCTCGGAAAGCTTGTTGTTGTACTCCATAAAGCCGGAGATCACTGTATTTAAGCTGAACTGGTTAAACCGGGTCTCAATATCGTAGACCAGCTTATGGCGCAGCTTCAGCATCTCCTTTGTTTCCTTCACATCCTTGTCCTTATTGTCAAGGACCAGGTTGTAGAAACGCTTTAAGAACTTGGAAACGCCCTCGATGCCGCGGTCATCCCACTCGGCGTCTAATTCCGGCGGACCCACGAACAGCTCGTACATTCTCAGCGCATCGCAGCCGTAGTCTCTGACCAGATCGTCCGGAGATACCACATTGCCCTTGGATTTACTCATCTTGATGCCGTTCTTTCCGGTGATCATGCCCTGGTTGAACAGCTTTTTAAAGGGCTCGTCAAAATCCACCACGCCGATGTCATACAGGAACTTGGTGTAGAACCTGGAGTAAAGCAGATGGAGCACCGCATGCTCTACGCCGCCGATGTACATATCCACCGGAAGATACTTGTCTGCCTTCTCCCTGGATACCAGCTCCTTATCGTTTTTGCTGTCCACATACCGTAAGAAATACCAGGAGGAACCGGCCCACTGGGGCATGGTGTTGGTCTCTCTCTTGGCCGGACCGCCGCAGCAGGGACATGTGGTGTTGACCCACCAGTCGATGGCTGCCAGAGGAGATTCCCCGGTGCCTGTGGGCTGGTAGCTGTCCACCTCGGGCAGTGTCAGCGGAAGCTGGTCCTCGGGAACCGGAACGTTGCCGCACTTGGGGCAGTGGATGATGGGGATCGGCTCTCCCCAGTAACGCTGCCGGGAGAATACCCAGTCACGGAGCTTATAGTTGACAGTCTTTCTTCCGATGCCCATTTTCTCGATCATCACCGGCGCCTCTTTTTTAAGGACAGAGGACTCCATGCCGTTCCAGTCGCCGGAATTGATCATGGTACCAGAGGCTTCCGTATAGGCCTCGGTCATATTTTCGATCTCTTTTCCGTCCTTGGCGATGACCTGGATGATCGGGATATTGAATTTCTTTGCAAATTCAAAGTCACGGTCGTCGTGGGCCGGTACGCACATGATGGCGCCGGTACCGTAATCGGCCAGCACATAATCAGACAGCCAGATGGGGACCTTTGCGCCGTTTAAGGGGTTGATGGCGTAGGTTCCTGTGAACACGCCGGTCTTTTCCTTATCCTGGAGACGGTCCACGTTGGATTTCATGGAAGCATCGAAAATATATTTTTCAACGGCCTCCCGGGTCTCGTCAGTAGCCAGGTCCTTTGCCAGCTTATGCTCCGGAGCCAGAACCATGAAGGTAGCCCCGTGTAAGGTATCCGGGCGTGTGGTGTAGACTGTGATCTTCTCATCCCGGCCTTCCACAGGGAATTCCACCTCTGCGCCGTAGGATTTTCCGATCCACTCGGTCTGCATCTTTTTAACCTTTTCCGGCCAGTCCAGCTTGTCCAGATCGTTTAACAGCCGGTCTGCGTAGGCCGTGATCTTAAGCATCCACTGACGCAGGTTCTTTTTCGTCACCGGAGTTCCGCAGCGCTCGCAGCAGCCGTTGACCACTTCCTCGTTGGCCAGACCGGTCTTACAGGACGGACACCAGTTGATGGGGAATTCCTTTTCATAAGCCAGACCCTTTTTGAACATCTGGACAAAGATCCACTGGGTCCATTTATAGAAGGCCGGATCTGTGGTATTGACCTCCATATCCCAGTCATAGATGGCTGCGATCTCACCGATCTGGCGCTTGATGTTGGCCACATTGGCGGCTGTGGATTTGGCCGGATGCACGCCCATTTTAATGGCGTAGTTTTCAGCCGGAAGGCCGAAGGCATCCCAGCCCATGGGATGGATCACATATTTTCCTTTTAAAAGCTGGTAACGGCTCCACACATCAGAGATCACATAGCCTCTCCAATGGCCAACGTGAAGGCCGCTGCCGGACGGATACGGGAACATATCCAGGCAGTAATATTTTTCTTTTTTTCCATCGTTTACGTTGATGGGATTCTTTTCCCAGTTTTCCCGCCATTTTTTCTCAATGGCGGCATGGTTGTACTGTGCCATGACGATTTCCTCCATTTCCTTTGGTACGGATCACCAGTGTATATGCCTCGCCGGGAACGGAACTTCCCAGTGAAACAAAAATGCCCCAGGTCTCTATCCATTCATAGAGACGTGGGGCTTGATTCACACGCGGTACCACTCTATTTCGTGAAGGCCCTGGGCTTTCACGCACTCATTTCCTGGTAACGGTCGGACCGGCTCTGCCTACCCAGAGACTAAAAATCCCCTTCAGCATGCAACTCCGAGGCGAGTTCAGAATTTCACGGAAACCGCTTCGCACCACCCAGCGGCTCTCTGGATCCCATTCCGTCCCTACTGCTCCTCTTCTAAGTTTTTGAACTGGAATTTAATGTATCATATTTCGGTTTTTCTGTCAAGTGCCGGAATCCATTGCCCCTGCCTGCTTTTGTACGGATGGCTCCCAGCTTTGCCGATCTCACTGTATATTGAGGGAGGCATACAAATATGGTAAAGTAAGGTTGGACAATAAACCAGAGTTTGTATGGGAGGGAAACATGGAAGTAAGAGAATTATTAAATGCATTAATTATTGCAGAAAGATTGAAAGATACAACCAGACATTGTTACACATCAAAAGGAAGACATGAAAGTGTGGCAGAACATAGTTGGATGATGACTGTAATTGCTTTTTTATGAAGAACGAATTCCCAAATGCCGACATGAATAAAGTAATTCAAATGTGCATCATTCACGATTTGGGAGAATGCTTTACAGGAGATATTCCCGCTTTCATGAAAACAAAAGAGCATGAATGTACAGAAGAAAATTTGCTTAATGAATGGGTTGAATCATTACCAGAAGCTACTCAAGTGGAAATGAAAACACTGTATAAAGAAATGGAAGAAAGGCAATCGATTGAATCAAAAATATACAAGGCAATAGATAGCTTAGAAGCATTGATTCAACATAATTTATCTGATATATCAACATGGTCTGAAAACGAATTCACATTGAATTTAACTTATGCAGATGACAAAGTGGACTTTTCAAAATATTTATCTGATCTAAGGAACGCCATTAGAGTGGATACTATTAATAAGATTAATAAATAAAAACTGACAATTCCATTTTATCGGACTGTCCGTGCAGAAAAGCACCTCCCTTCGTCATAGCGGCGGAGGAAGGTGCTTTATTGTTCCGGTCCCTCCGGGAGCCCCTACCGCTTCAAGGCCATCAGCGTCCCCACGATCCCCATGATACACAGAAAGATCGCGGCCATCCTCTTTTGTCCTTTGCTCACGCCTTCAGCCTCCTTTCCTTCCGGTCCCAGGCTGCTCCCCCAAAAGCCCGGTCCGGTGATGGATCTAAAATCATTTGACTATTTCCATGAACCAGTTTATGATGGTAAGGCACAAATGATAAAAAACAAAACCACAAGGGGGATTTTTACTGCTATGGAATACGTTCACAATCTGATCTGGCTCTGTCCCATGCTGTTTGTCGCCGGATTCATCGACTCCATCGCCGGAGGCGGCGGACTCATTGCCATGCCGGCTTATATGATGTGCGGAATGCCCATGTATTACGTATATGGATGCAATAAGTTCCAATGTGCCTTCGGAAGCACCGCCGCCGCATATAAATACTTTAAAAGCGGCTGTCTGGATCTTAAGATCACAGCCGTCAGCGCCGTTTCCTCGTTCCTCTGCTCCTTTTTAGGCACCCGGATCATTTTTTACCTCACCGACGCCCAGATCCGGTCCATGCTCATGGTACTGCTGCCCCTGACCGCCGTTCTGGTGATCTTCGTGAAAAACGCCTGGAGCTATACGGCAAAGGAGCAGTCTCTGACGGCCCGGAACATTCTCATGGCCCTGATCACTGGCATGACCATCGGCCTTTACGACAGCCTTTACGGTCCCGGCGGCGGCACCATCGCCATGCTGCTCTTTACATTCCTGTTCCACTATGATATCCGCACCAGCTCCGGGAATGCAAAGATGGTCCTGATCGTCTCCAACTATACCGCCCTCATCAGCTACATCCTTTCTGGAAACGTTCCCTTTGCCATCGGCATTCCCTGCGCCGTATGCAACGTCCTGGGAAATTACATCGGCGCAGACTTTGCCGTGAAAAACGGAGCAAAGATCATCCGGCCTGTGATGATCTGCGTGGTGGTGGTGCTGATCGTAAAGCTGCTGCTGGGCAAATAAGGCAGCAGCCTCTGTTCCTTTATTCCATTTCCAGAAATCTTTCCGCGATCTTTACAAACATGGCCGATCCGATCCAGAGCACATCCTCGTCCACATTGAACCTGGGGTTATGATGGGGGACGTCGGTGTGCTTTTCCGGGTTGGAGGAGCTTAAGAACATGAAGGCTCCCGGCACCTGGTTGAGGAAATAGGCAAAGTCCTCGCCTCCCATGTTGGGCGCGTCCACACGGTCGATGACGCGGCTCTCCCCGACCACC
>JACRTJ010000028.1 GCA_014385265.1 Enterocloster hominis (ex Liu et al. 2021) | reverse complement strand
CCAGAGTGGGCGCCAGATGGCAATGGATGAAATAGATAAAAATTTAACAATATCAGAAGGAAAATTTATTAAAAATAGAATGAACCGGTCAACGGGAAAAGGAGAGTATAGGAAAAATGAAAAAAAGGATCCGGGACTATGGAATCAGAATTGGAGATCACCCTGCGGGAGCTTTAAATAAGCTGACAGACGTGCCAGGAGTACGGGTGGGTCACTATACGGTGGACACAGAGGAACATAAAACGGGGGTAACGGTGATCCTTCCCTGTGAGGAGAATATCTTTGCCTCCAGGCTGACGGCAGCGGCCTTTGTCCATAACGGCTTTGGAAAGACCGCCGGCATCCCCCAGATCGAGGAGCTGGGCACCCTGGAATCGCCCATTGCCCTGACCAATACCCTGAACGTGGGAAAGGTCCATGACGCGCTGGTGGATTATATGGTGGAGCAGTGTGAAAGGGACGGCGTGGAGCTCACCTCCATGAATCCAGTGGTGGGCGAGTGCAACGACGCCAGTCTCAATAAGATCACAGAGCGGGTCATCGGGATCCCGGAGGTGCGCGCCGCCATCGACGGCGCATGCAGGGATTTTGAAGAGGGCGACGTGGGAGCCGGAAAGGGAACCACCTGCTTTGGGATGAAGGGCGGCATCGGCAGCGCCTCCCGTCTGGTGGAGCTGGATGGAAAAACGTATGTGGTCGGCGTGCTGGTCCAGTCTAATTTTGGAAAGACGAAGCATTTTGTCCTGGATGGAAAGCCCATGGGAGAACTGCTCAGTGGGAAGATCGAGGAAGCCAGAAAGGATGAGGGGTCTATCATGATGGTGGTGGGAACGGATCTTCCTGTATCCGACCGTCAGTTAAAGCGGATCATCCGGCGTGCCGGTGTGGGCCTTTCCCGATGCGGTTCTTTCATGGGCCATGGAAGCGGGGATATCATGCTGGGCTTCTCCACGGGAAATGTATATAGGAAGGAAGAGGACCGGGCCGTGATCCCGGCGGCGGTGATGAACGAGGCCATGCTGGATGATGTGTTCGAGGCGGCGGCAGAGGCCACTGAGGAGGCAGTGCTGAATTCCCTGGCGGCAGCCCATACGGTCACAGGTTATAAAGGGAATACCCGGTACAGTCTGACGGACCTGTATCTGAAGGATCTGTAAGCAATGGCGTATTTTCCTTTATTCATCGACCTTTGGGGCCAGGAGATCCTGGTGGTGGGCGGCGGCCCCATTGCTGCCCGGCGGATCCGGGTCTTAAGGGAATTTGGCTGCCGGATCCTGGCAGTGGCTCCGGAGGCTGTAACAGACATAAAAGAAATGGAGAAGGAAATGCCGGAGACTGTGCGGTGGCTCCAGGGAACGTATGAGGAGACCGATCCTCTGGGAATGGATGGCCGTCCCCTGACCCGCCCCCTTTTCGTTCTGGCGGCCGCAGGAGCCGGAGTCAATAAAACGGTGGTGCGGGACTGCCGTCTCCTGGGGATCCCGGTCAACGATGCATCAGAAAAGGAAAACTGCAGCTTTTATTTTCCGGGGATCGCAAAGCATGGGGAGGCTGTGGCGGGAGTCATTTCCGGCGGCGAAGACCACCGGCTGGCAGCCGTTCTTTCAGAGGCCGTCCGAAAGGCCGTGGATGCGGTCATGGAGAATATGGACCAGGAGGGCCCGGCTTAGGCCGGGCTTTTACTGTCCAAGAAACATGGCAAGCTTCAGGGCGTCCAGATATTCCGCCGGGACCTGGAGATTCCCCCGTCCGCTTCCGATCCGGATATCGGGCTTGGCCGCCCCGTGGAAGTCGGAGCCGCCGGTGGGAAGAAGGCTGTACCGGTCTGCCATCCGGCAGAGCTTGCTGCTCTCCTCTGCGTAATTGGAGGAGTGCCAGCATTCCATGCCGCCCAGGCCCAGTTCCTTCAAATTCCGCACCAGCTCCTCGGTCTGCATCCAGCCCAGCCTGTAAAGGCAGGGATGGGCCAGGACCGGAAAACCTCCTGCGTTCCGGATGGCCTGGATGGCTTCTGCTGGCGTGATGATCTCTCGTTTTCTGTAATAAGGCCGGTCCGGATCCAGGTATTTTTTAAAGGCCTGGTCCACAGAGGAGACGCACCCTTTTTTAACCAGGGCCCTGGCAAAGTGCGCCCGGGTGACCACTGTGTCCGGATTTTCCATGACCAGGTCCTCCATAGTAATAGGAAAGCCGTCCTTCTGGAAGGCGGCCAGCATGAGCTGGTTGCGGCTGTTTCTTTTTATTTCCGCCTGATCCAGAAAATCCAGGAAGGCTTTATCTGTATGGTCAATATACAGCCCCAGGATATGGATCTCTTTTTCTTTATACAGACAGGAGAGCTCCACGCCGGGAACCACCTCCAACGGGAAATCGCCGGCGGCCGCCAGGGCCTCTCCGACACCGGAAACGGTATCATGGTCCGTTAAGGCGATGGCGGTCAGTCCTGCCTCACGGGCCAGGGCCGTCACCTCTGCCGGCGTAAAGGAGCCGTCGGAGGCAGTGGAGTGGACGTGCAGATCGATCAGTTTCAATGGGATCCCTTCTTTCAAAATTTATGTAACAATAGTGTAACATAAATTATTGAAACTGTGAAAGAAATTTAAGAATTCTGTTATTCCATTTTTCGCTATTTGTGTTATACTAGTACTCGCATGATTCTGACATGTAGAGAAAACAGCGCCCCAAAAGCGTCAGGGGCCTTTGAAGGTGTGAAGAAATGAGCGATTTGAACAGAAACAGAACGTCTCGGGGAACAGGAAAAAGCTCTCAGAGCCGGGCAGGGTCTTCGGGAAACCGGGGCCGCAGCTCCTCCAGACAGAGTAACGCTGACCGTATCCTGGCGGTCCAGAATGCCAGAAATCTGGGAAGCGGCCGGGGTACGTCCTCAAATAAGAGGCGGGGCAGACGTCGCCGCCAGGGACCAGATGCTGCAAAGATCCTTCTTATACTGATCGGGATCATTATCCTGATCCTCTGTGTGGCCGTGGGAGTCCGTAGCTGCTCCAAAACGGACGGTACGGAAACCTCCGCAGAAGAGACCTCCTCAGAGCCGGAGACTGAGCTGGAAGCAGAGATCACTGTCAACGGTGTTTCTGTCCATGGGATGACGAAAACGGCTGCAGTGGAAAAGGTCCTGGAATCCATGGACTGGCAGATGAAGGTGGTCTGTGGGGAAAAGGAGCAGGCCCTGGAGAACCTTTTAAAAGAAAACGTGGAGAAGGTGGTGGATGAGGCCTTTAAAAAGGGCGAGTCCGCAGATTATGAGATTCCCACCGACGGCCTGGAAGAAGCGGCAGCAGCCCAGGCGGCATCTCTGGCCGGAGCCTGGAATGTAAAGGCGAAGAACGGCTCAATTTCCGCATTCGATGCGGCCAGTGGGAAGTTTACCTTTGCTGAGGGAGAGAACGGGAAGGCTGTCAACGAAGAAAAACTGAAAAATGACATCGTGGCCCGCACCGCAGCGGGAGAGTATGACGCAGTGATCACTGCGGAGGTGGAGGAAACGGCTCCGGAGATCACCGCAGCTCAGGCCAGGGAAAATTTCCAGAAGCTGGGTACATATACTACCACCACCACTGCCAATAAGGACAGGAATGAAAACGTCCGTCTGGCAGCAGCTGCCTTAAATGGAAAGATCATCCAGCCGGGTGAGGAGTTTTCCTTTAACCTGACCACTGGAAACCGGACCACAGATAAGGGCTACCGGCCGGCAGGCGCATACGTCAACGGCGTCCTGGTGGAGGAGCCGGGCGGCGGTGTGTGCCAGGTTTCATCCACCCTGTATAATGCAGTGGTATTTTCCGGACTGAAGACCACCGAGCGCCATGCCCACAGCTATGAGCCTTCCTATGTGACTCCCGGCGAGGACGCCATGGTAAGCTATGACGGCCATTCCGGCCCGGATATGAAATTTGTGAATAATTCGAAAACGGCAGTGGGCATCAAGACCAGCTTCTCAGACCGGAAGCTGACCATCTCCATTTATGGGAATCCGATCCTGGAGGAGGGCGTGACCCTGTCCATGAAATCAGAAAAGGTGAAGGAGCTGGATCCTCCGGCACCCACCTATGAAGAGGACCCCACCCTTCAGCCAGGTGTGGAGGTGGAGGCCAAGGCGGCCACTCCCGGAAGCCGCTGGGTGACCAACCTGATCACTAAAAAGAACGGCGAAGTGATCAGCGACGAGTTTTTCCATAACAGCACGTATAATGGAAAGCCCGCCACCATCAAACGGAATACCTCTGGAAGCGTGGCAGCTCCGGAAGGCGAGAGTTCTTCAGAGAGCAGCACAGCAGGAGAGAGCCAGTCTTCTTCCGCAGGATCCCAGGAGACGGGAAGCCAGACCGGCCCCACCGCAGCCCAGGGCTCATCGGAGCCGGCTGCCCAGAATGCAGGTCCCGGCGATGTGATCGAACCCTCCACAGAGAATAACAGCCCCAGCGGGAACGCAGGCCCCGGCGGCAGCGATGGTCCCGGAGG
This sequence comes from Enterocloster hominis (ex Liu et al. 2021), assembly GCA_014385265.1. Lineage (GTDB taxonomy): Bacteria > Bacillota > Clostridia > Lachnospirales > Lachnospiraceae > Alitiscatomonas > Alitiscatomonas aceti. The sequence goes on along the minus strand of JACRTJ010000028.1, from coordinate 11,236 downwards.
AGACAGCCAGGTGGGCCCGGGCTTTGAGGACACATCGGCAGCCCCGGATACGGCGGAACCGGGTGGACCATCCGATATGGGCTTCATTGCCCCCAGAGAAGATTGATAAAAACGGCATGGCCGGCGGAAAACGAAAACGCCTGGCTGTGCCGTTTTCTGCTTTCCGTTTATAAGGGTACCGCTGGGCAGGGAGCAGGATGGGGACCTGGAAGAGTGAGTGGGCAAATTCCACGATACGGAATCGTTCCCGGAAGGCGGAAAACAGAGGCGCAAAAGCGATATTGTTCGTAATAAAATACCTAAAACAGGCATTTTTGCATTTGCATTTTATCGGGAAATTGCTATAATAGGATACAGGTAGTCTTATGTCCATAAGGCGATACTGATAAATAAATAATATTTTATTTATACATTTTATAGGAGGAAAATCAACTATGGCAAGAAAAATGAAAACCATGGATGGTAACCATGCAGCAGCTCATGCTTCCTATGCATTTACCGATGTTGCAGCCATCTACCCGATCACACCTTCTTCCCCAATGGCTGAGGCGACAGATGAGTGGTCTACCGATGGAAGAACAAATATGTTCGGACAGCCGGTGCAGATCACTGAGATGCAGTCCGAGGCCGGCGCAGCAGGTGCCGTACACGGCTCCCTGGCAGCAGGCGCTTTAACAACAACTTATACCGCTTCCCAGGGTCTTCTTCTGATGATCCCGGATCTGTATAAGATCGCCGGTGAGCAGCTTCCGGGCGTATTCAACGTATCTGCCCGTGCCGTTGCTACCCACGCATTAAACATCTTCGGCGACCATTCCGACGTTTACGCATGCCGTCAGACAGGCTGTGCAATGCTTTGTGAATCCAGCGTACAGGAGGTTATGGACTTAACGCCGGTTGCTCATCTTGCAGCCATCAAGGGCAAGGTTCCGTTCATCAACTTCTTTGACGGTTTCCGTACCTCCCACGAGATCCAGAAGATCGAGACATGGGATTATGAGGATCTGAAGGAAATGGCTGATCTGGATGCCATCGACGAGTTCCGCGCACACGCTCTGAACCCGAACCATCCGTGTCAGAGAGGTTCCGCCCAGAACCCGGATATTTTCTTCCAGGCAAGAGAGGCCTGCAACCCGTACTACGACGCTCTTCCGGCCATCGTTCAGGAATACATGGATAAGGTGAACGCTAAGATCGGTACCGATTACAAGCTGTTCAACTACTACGGCGCAGCTGACGCTGAGCATGTGATCGTTTCCATGGGTTCCGTAAACGATACCATCGAGGAGACCATCGATTACCTGATGGCCCAGGGCAAGAAGGTCGGCGTTGTAAAGGTACGTCTGTACAGACCGTTCTGCACAGAGGCTTTCATCGCAGCGATCCCGGAGACTGTAAAGCAGATCTCTGTTCTTGACAGAACAAAGGAGCCGGGTTCCATCGGCGAGCCGTTATACCTGGACGTTGTTGCTGCCTTAAAGCATACAAAATTTGACGCAGTTCCGATCTACACCGGCCGTTACGGTTTAGGCTCCAAGGATACCACACCGGCCCAGATCGTTGCTGTTTATGAGAATACAGCGAAGAAGAGATTCACCATCGGCATCAACGACGATGTGACAAACCTCTCCTTAGAGTTAGGCGCTCCGCTTGTTACCACACCGGCAGGAACCACCAACTGTAAGTTCTGGGGTCTTGGCGCCGACGGTACCGTAGGTGCAAACAAGAACTCCATCAAGATCATCGGCGACAACACCGATATGTACGCTCAGGCATACTTTGATTATGACTCCAAGAAGTCCGGCGGTGTTACCATGTCCCACTTACGTTTCGGACATACACCGATCAAATCCACTTACCTGATCCGTAAGGCTGACTTCGTTGCATGCCACAACCCGGCATACATCAGAAAGTACAACATGGTACAGGAGCTGGTTGACGGCGGTACATTCCTTCTTAACTGCCCGTGGGATATGGACGGTCTTGAGAAGCACTTACCGGGCCAGGTTAAAAAGTTCATCGCTGACCACAACATCAAATTCTACACCATCGACGGTGTGAAGCTTGGTATTGAGACAGGCATGGGCCCGACACGTATCAACACGATCCTTCAGTCCGCGTTCTTTGAGCTGACAAAGATCATCCCGGCTGACAAGGCCAACGAGTTAATGAAGGCTGCTGCAAAGGCAACCTACGGCCGTAAGGGCGAGGACATCGTTATGAAGAACTGGGCTGCCATCGACGCAGGCGCCAAGGGACTTCACGAGGTCCAGGTTCCGGAAAGCTGGAAGAACTGTGAGGACGAAGGTCTTGACATGGTTCACGCCACAGAGGGAAGAGAAGACGTTGTTGAGTTCGTAAATACCGTACAGGCTGCAGTAAACGCCCAGGAAGGAAACAACCTTCCGGTATCCGCGTTCAAGAATTACGTTGACGGTTCCACACCGTCCGGTTCTTCCGCATACGAGAAGCGCGGTATCGCAGTAAACGTTCCGGTATGGAATCCGGACAACTGTATCCAGTGTAACTTCTGTTCCTATGTCTGCCCGCACGCAGTTATCCGTCCGGTCGTAATGACTGAGGAAGAGGCTGCCAACGCTCCGGAAGGAACAAAGATGATCCCCATGACCGGTATGCCGCAGTACAAGTTTGCTATGACCATCTCCGCTCTCGACTGTACCGGATGCGGTTCCTGTGCAAACGTATGTCCGGGCAAGAAGGGTGAAAAGGCTCTTACAATGGCAAGCCTGGAAGAGAACCTGGGTCAGCAGGAAGTGTTCAATTACGGCCAGAAGCTTGACATCAAGCAGGACGTGATCGATAAATTCAAAGAGACGACCGTTAAGGGCAGCCAGTTCAAGCAGCCGCTCCTTGAGTTCTCCGGCGCATGCGCAGGCTGTGGTGAGCCTCCGTACGCAAAACTGATCACCCAGTTATTCGGTGACAGAATGTATATCGCCAACGCAACCGGATGTACCTCCATCTGGGGCAACTCCTCCCCGTCCACACCTTACACCGCCAACAAGGCAGGCAAGGGACCGGCATGGGATAACTCCTTATTCGAGGATAACGCTGAGTTCGGTTACGGTATGTTACTGGCCCAGAACGCGATCCGTGACGGCTTAAAGACAAAGGTTGAATCCATCGTTGCCAGCGCTGAGGCTTCCGAGGAAGCAAAGGCAGCCTGCCAGGAATGGTTAGATACCTTCTCCGTAGGCGCATTAAACGGCGCTGCAACAGATAAGATGGTTGCGGTTCTTTCCGGCTGTGACTGCCCGACCTGCAAGGAGATCGTTAAGAACAAAGACTTCTTAGCGAAGAAGTCCCAGTGGATCTTCGGCGGCGACGGATGGGCATATGATATCGGCTTCAACGGCGTGGACCACGTTCTTGCCAGCGGAAAAGATATCAACATCATGGTATTCAACACAGAGGTTTACTCCAACACAGGCGGACAGTCCTCCAAGGCTACTCCCACCGGCGCTGTTGCGCAGTTCGCAGCAGGCGGTAAAGAGGTTAAGCAGAAAGATCTGGCAGCCATTGCAATGAGCTACGGCTACGTATACGTTGCACAGATCTCCATGGGCGCAGATATGAACCAGACCATTAAGGCTATCGCTGAGGCTGAGGCATATCCGGGACCGTCCCTGATCATCGCTTACGCTCCGTGTATCAACCATGGTATCAAGAAGGGTATGGCAAAGGCCCAGACAGAGGAGAAGCTGGCTGTTCAGTCTGGTTACTGGAACATCTTCCGTTACAACCCGGCTGCAGAGAAGAAGTTCACTCTGGACTGCAAGCCCGCTACCGTATCCTATCAGGACTTCATCGGCGGCGAGGTTCGTTATACCTCTCTTGCACTGAAGAATCCGGAGAGAGCAAAGACTCTGTTCGCACAGGCTGAGCAGAATGCCAAGGATAAATACGCACATCTGGAGAAGCTGGTCGCTCTTTACGACGACAGCGAAAAATAAGAAGCGTTTCGTGAGAGACACTTCACTGCCCGGACGCAGCAAAGGGGAGTCTGGGTCTCCCGTTTAAATGGGAATCGTTAGAAATTCGTAAGAAATTTGACCCGGTATCGTCATTGACGGTACCGGGTCTTTTTATTATACTAAGTGTATTAAGAATGTCAATACACTTATAAAAGGCCGGAGAAAGAAAGCGGCCGGAAAGGAGAGAAGGGCGTATGATCATACTGGATTATAAGGACCGGAGGCCCATATACGAGCAGGTGGCTGAAAAGCTGGAAGAGCTGATGCTTCTGGGAGTCCTGGGGGAGAATGAGCCGCTGCCTTCCGTCCGCAGCCTGGCTATGGAGCTGTCGATCAATCCCAACACGATCCAGAGGGCCTATGCGGAGCTGGAACGCCAGGGATATATTTATACAGTAAAAGGGAAGGGAAGTTTTGTGGCAGAGAACAGTGTTATGAAAGAAAAACGGAAAAAAGACCTGCTGATCCAGGTCAGCGAGGTGATCGATGAGGCGATCCGTCTGGGGATCTCTGGAGAAGAGATAAAAAATATGGTGGAGATCCAGTACCAGGCGGCAGAAAAAGAGGGAGGTGACCGGACGTGATCGAGGCAAAAAATCTTACAAAAAAATTTGATTCCATCGTGGCTGTTGACCACATCGATGCCAGGATCAAGGACGGCTGCGTCTTTGGCCTCATCGGTACCAACGGGGCTGGGAAAAGTACGTTCCTGCGGATGGCCTGCGGCGTTTTGAAGCCGGACGAGGGGACCATCCAGATCGACGGCGAGGATGTTTATGAAAATACGAAGGTCAAGGGACGGTTTTTCTATATTTCCGACGATCAGTTTTTCTTTGGAAACGGGACGCCCCAGGAGATGATGACCTTTTATAAAAGTATTTATCCCTCCTTTGATGTCCAGAGAGCCTGCGGTCTTCTGGAATCCTTTTCCCTGGATAAAAGAAGAAAGGTATCCACCTTCTCCAAGGGAATGAAAAAACAGCTTTCCGTGATCCTGGGGCTCTGTGCCAATACGGAATATCTGTTCTGTGACGAGACCTTTGACGGGCTGGATCCGGTGATGCGCCAGGCTGTGAAGAGCCTGTTTGCCAATGATATGGCAGAGCGGAATTTAACGCCCATCATCGCCTCCCATAACTTAAGGGAGCTGGAGGATATCTGCGATCATGTGGGGATCCTTCACAAGGGCGGGATCCTGTTATCAAAGGATCTGGACGATATGAAATTAAATCTCCACAAGATCCAGTGCGTGCTTCGGCCAGGAATGGAGGCCGGGGAGATCCCTGGCTTAGAGATCCTTAAGACTGAGCGCAGGGGAAGTCTTTCTACGATCACGGTCCGCGGGACCAGGGAGGAAGTGGAGGCCGCCATGCGGTCCTGTGAGCCGGTATTTTTTGAGGCGATCCCCCTGTCCCTGGAGGAGATCTTTATCAGTGAAACGGAGGTGGCTGGTTATGACGTCAAAAAGCTTATTTTTTAGGCTGATGAAGGAGGACTTAAAGCGCAGGCTCTGGGCCTTTGGCCTTTCCTTCCTTACCTTCTTTTTTGCGATGCCTGTGCTGGCTGCCATGGGTATCACAAACCTGGAGCAGCAGTACGCGCTCTGGGCGGAAGATGCGGGAAATTATGATTTTGGCATCGGAAACACGGCAGATACAGAATTCTCCAGAAAGCTTGGAGAGCTGACGGCCGAGTGCGTCGGCCTTGAGAATGTGGTCATGGGCTTCCTGGTGATCACAGCGGCCCTGGTACTGGCCCTCACGGGCTTCCTGTATCTTCATTCCAGAAAGCAGGTGGATTTTTACCACAGCATTCCCGTGCGCCGGGAGCTCCTCTTTACGGTCCGCTTTGTGGACGGGATCCTGGTCACCGGTTCCATGTATCTGGTGAACCTGGTATTTACTCTGGGGATCCTGGGGGCTGCCGGGGCGGCAGTACCGGGGATGGTCTCCGGAGCGCTCTGGACCTTCCTGGTGCATATGACGGGCTTTCTGCTGAGCTACGGGCTCATGACGGCTGCGGTGATGCTCACCGGAAACTTCTTCATTTCCGTTCTGGGCGGCATCGTCCTGTTCGGCTATGTGCCTGCGGTGGCAGTCCTGTTCCAGGGACTGATGCAGATGTTTTTTGTCACGACCAATCAGCGGATCTCCGGCATTGATGAATGGATCATCCACGGATCCCCGGCTCCCTATTATGTGGCGCTGATCGGAGAGGGATCGGATCTGCCCATGGCGCGGTATGGAGAACTGATGGGAAGGATCCTGCCGGCCCTTCTGGCGGGCCTTGTTCTGGCAGTCATTGGCGGGCTCCTTTATAAATTCCGTCCCTCAGAGGCGGCCGGAAGAGCCATGGCCTTCCGGATGACAAAGGCGCCCATTAAGATCCTTCTGGTGGTCCCCATTACGATTCTGGTATGTCTTTTATTCTGGAACATGTATTACGAAAGCCTGGGCTGGGCTGCCTTCGGGTTCGTGTTCGCCCTTTTCATCAGCCATGGGCTCATTGAGATCCTTTACAATTTCGATTTCCGGAAGCTTTTTGCCAATCCGGTCCATCTGGGCATCAGCGCCGTCCTGGCCCTGGCGGTCATCGGCGTGTTCCGGTATGACCTTACAGGCTACGATTCCTACCTGCCCTCTGAGGAGAAATTCCAGTCTGCCTCCGTATTTACCTACTCCCTGGGAGATTTCCAGGATTACGGCCTCCCGGTGGCCGCGGAAAACGGAAGGCTGGGAAGGGAGCCGAGCGGATATCTGTGGAAGTATATGGACGGATCTGATTATGCGGCCGGAAACATGGAGATCACCGATTACGGCCTGGTGAAGGACCTGGCGGAGGCGGGGATCGCCGCCGCAGAGGAGTCCAAGGCCATCCGGTTCCAGAATCTGGAGGAGCCAGCTGGCGACGATACATACATGGCCCGGATCGAAGTGGGCTTTAAGGAGAAAAACGGAAGTCTCCGTTACCGGTATTACCGTATCGACATGAAGGAGTCCATGGACCTGATGGAGCGGTTATATGCCAGCGCAGAATATAAAAAGGGCGCGTATCCGGTCATGAGCTTCCATCCGGAAACCACCACAGGCATCTATATCTCTGACGGGAACCAGGCGTCCCTGGTGACAGAGGATCCGGAAATGACAGCAGAACTTCTGGCGGCCTACCAGGAAGAGCTGGAGGCGCTGTCCCTTACAGAACGGACGGAGGAGATCCCGGTGACGGCCCTGCGGTTCCTCACAGAGGCAGAGAAGGAGTATCTGAATGCCATTTCCGTCTCCAGGACCCAGAATTTTTCCGGTTCCTTCCGCCTCAGGGACATGGATCCCCAGGTCAACTTTTTTCCGGTGTACTCTTCCTTTACAAAGACCATGGGGCTTTTAAAGGAGGCGGGAGCTGCTCTTCCAGAGGAGTTGAAGCCGGAGGACGTGGAACGCATGGAGATCATCTGCCATTATGAGGATTCTGCATTTTACAAAGAGTACGAGGAAGCGGGCTGGGAGGTGACTGAAGCGGATAAGGAAACCAGCAGCCTGATGATCCGGAACGATGGCACGGCAGAAGCGAAAGAGCAGATCAGACAGGTGCTGGAGTCAGGAAAACGCAGCTGGTTCTTTGATCTCAACGATCTGGCCCCCCGTGAGAGAGGCTTTACGGTCCAGGTATATCTGACGCCAGAGGCAGACAGGACCCAGTCGGGAGAGCCGGTGACCATGGGCTTCAGCCCTTATGAGATACCGGAAATCATCCGCCAGGAGTTTTCCTACGACCCGGAGAGTGCCTACCAGGCATCCTGGGGCCTGGCTGGGAAAAAGGATTGACTTTATGGTCCTGATTGGATAAGATAGACATATATACAAAGGAAAGGGGAACCAGAGTTATGTCTATTTTTGATGAAGTGAAAAGAAGCATCAGCAGCACCGGAAAACAGGTGGCAAAGCGTACAAAGGAGATCTCCGATGCGGTTTCCATCCGCTCCCAGATCAACGAAGAGAAGGAAAATATAGCGAAGCTGTATGCGACTGTGGGCAAAAAGGTATTCCAGAACGCCACAGAGGCAGATGAGGAAAAATTCTTTATGGAATTCACCTCCATCCGCAGCAGCCTGGAGAGAAAGAGAGAACTGGAAGAACGTCTCACAGGAATGGACGGATGCATTTACTGCTCTGAATGCGGAGCACGCATCGACAAAAACTCCAAATTCTGCAATAAGTGCGGAACCCGCGTGGATAAGAACAAGGTAGCCGCCAATGAGGCCATGGCCGAGGCTGAGGCCCATCAGATGGACGGTACTAAGGAAGAGGAGCAGGAGGCCCAGTACGTGGTCAACGAGATCGAGAACGCCTCTGCCGATATTATAATGGATATTGTGAACCATTAAGGGGGCGGACCCACATTGCCGCAAACGGAAGCATCGTGTTTGCGGCAACGTGGGTCCTTTTTTTGCGGCGGGGGAGCGAAGAAATTTCTCCTGCCATTTTTTTATTTTTCCCTCACTCCCGCCACAACCAAAACAACCCCCGCCCGTTCGCGCAAACACGATGCTTCCGTTTGCGTGAATGGGCGGGGGCCGTTTCTGCATCACCCTCTCCCGTTCCAGCAGTATGTACAGAGCTTACACGGCTCGATGCCGATGGATTCCACCAGATCGTCCAGGCGGTGGAAGCGGAGGGTGGTGAAGTGGAGCCGTTTCCGGATCTCTTCTACCATTTCCTTGTAATTCTGGCTGTCGGGATCGGTGTAGGTGGCCAGTGTTTCTTCAGAAACGTTTTCTCCTTCCCGGTCCCGGATGACCCGTCGTGTGATCAGATCGTACTCGGATCTGGAGCGGGAGAAGTTTAAGTACGGGCAGCCGAAGGTGATGGGCGGACAGGCCGGTCTTACGTGGACCTCCTTTGCGCCGCTTTCATATAAAAATTCTGTTGTCTCTCCCAGCTGGGTCCCGCGGACGATGGAGTCGTCGATCAGCAGGAGTTTTTTATCCCGGATCAGCACGTCCACAGGGATCAGCTTCATTTTAGCAATGAGGTTCCTCTGCTTCTGGCTGGAGGGCATAAAGGACCGGGGCCAGGTGGGCGTATATTTGATGAAGGGGCGGGAGAAGGGAATGCCGGATTCGTTGGCATAGCCTACTGCATGTGCAATACCGGAATCGGGTACGCCGGCTACGCTGTCGGCGGTGACGCCCTTATCTCTTCTTGCCAGGAGCTTTCCGCAGTCATAACGCATTTTTTCCACGCTGATGCCTTCGTAGCTGGCGGTGGGATAGCCGTAATAGGCCCACAGGAAGGCGCACATCTTCATCTCCTTCCTCGGAGCGCTTAAGCATTCTACGCCCTCGGGCGTGATAAAGTCGATCTCGCCGGGGCCCAGCTCTGAATAGTGATGGTATCCCAGGTTCAGATATGCGAAATTCTCAAAGGAAGCGCAGAACGCCCCGTCCTTCTGGCCGATGGTGATGGGGGTACGGCCGTAGCGGTCCCGGGAGGCGTAGATGCCTTCCGGCGTCAGGAGAAGCATGGACATGGAGCCCTGGATCCGCTCCTGGGCGTAAAGGAGTCCGTCCACCAGACTGTCCTTCTGGTCGATCAGAGAGGCTACCAGCTCCGTATCGTTGATCTTTCCGCCGCTCATGCTCATAAAGTGGACGTGGCCGTTTTTATAGGCCTCCTTTATCAGCTCTTCGGGATTGCGGATCACCCCGACTGTGGTCAGGGCATAGGTTCCCAGATGAGAACGGATCAGCAGGGGCTGGGGATCCATGTCTGAGATACAGCCAATGCCCAGAGTTCCCTCCAGTTCATCCAGATCGTGGTCAAATTTGGTCCGGAAGGGTGTGTTTTCGATGTTGTGGATGGCGCGCTGGAAGCCGTTTTCGCCGTATACGGCCATGCCTCCGCGCCGGGTTCCCAGATGGGAGTGGTAGTCGATACCAAAGAAAAGATCCATGGTACAGCTGGTCTTCGATGCTACGCCAAATATACCGCCCATAAACATTCTCCTTTTATAAGTAAATATTTATAATAGTGATACAAAATTAAGAACATCTAATATGATATCACATCCTCCGGGAGAGGACAACAATTAATTTACTTTTCACCGACGAAATTGGTGACCACAGCTCCGCCGATCATCAGCATAATGCCCAGAAGAACGGCCCAGACGGACAGGGAGGAAAGCTCTCCAAATAATCCTGTGTTGTAAAAAATGGCAAAGGGAGAAGCCAGCACCAGGCCAAGGATGGCCCCATAGGTCTGGACACCGTACCGTTCAAACAGGAAGGAGATCAGCCGGGCAATGAGAACGATCCCCAGGAGAACGCCGATGCCAAAGGGAGCTAAAAGCAGGAAGCCGTCCTTTAAGGCCGCCAGGTCCATGGCCCGGAGCCCATCTAAAAAGCTGGTGATGGTGTTTATGATGCCGTAGTAGTAGCCCAGGATCATGAGCATCATGGAGCCGGATACGCCAGGGATCACCATGGTGGCAGAGGCAACGATCCCCAGCACAAAGAGGATGGCCATGGTGGACCCGTTGACCGGGAGGACCGCCAGGGTATCCCCGCCGGTTTTTAAAAGGGGCAGCCCTGCGGATACGGCAAAGGCCAGCAGGAAGGCTATAATGGCTCCGGCGCCCATTTTTCCGCTGCCGGCGGCTTTTTTTTCGTTCATGGCCCTGTAAAGAGCTGGAAGGCCGCCCAGGATCAGCCCCACAAAGGTCATACAGGTGACGAAGGTGTGGTTTTCCAGAAGGTATTCGATGGCATAGGTGAAGCCGGCGATGCCCAGGCCGCAGCCCAGGAGAATAGGAGCCAGCAGGGCCAGGCTTTCCTTTACATGCTTTGTGAAGCCGGAAATGCTGCTGATCAGCCGGTCATAGATGCCAAAAGAAACGGCCATGGTACCGCCGGATACGCCGGGGATCACGTTGGCGATGCCGATCATGACACCCTTGATGATATTGAAGACAAATTCCATAATCTTCTCCTTCTTATTTAATATAGGGTTTAATACAGGGGCATGGAACCCCTGTGCCGGGAAAACAGGCCGCACGGACGGACGGCACGATTTCCAAAGAATCATTATACATGAAAGGAGAGGGCCTTTCAAGTGCCGCCTTAAAATCGTTTGTGTCAAGTAATCGTTGGCAACTTACCCACTTCATTTTTTCCTTATGATATTTTTTCTGTTTTTGGGTATGCCAAATAGACCCTATGGGTTTTCCTTTGTTTAACAACAGAACGC
>JACRTJ010000009.1 GCA_014385265.1 Enterocloster hominis (ex Liu et al. 2021) | reverse complement strand
AGCCGATTCCTCCCTCCCGGATCTCCGCAGTGATGGCCGTGGCCCCTGCGTCAATGGCGTTTTCCATCAGCTCCTTCACCACAGAAGCCGGCCGTTCCACCACCTCTCCGGCGGCGATCTGGTTGATGGTATTCTGATCCAGCACCTGGATCGGCATAAAGATCCCTCCCTTTCCCGGTACGGCCCCTACTGCCAGCGGTTTTTCAGCCTGGTCTGGAGCCGGTATAAAGTATTTAACGCGTCAATGGGGGTCATGGTGGAAAGCTCCAGATCCCCCAGCTCCTTTATGATATCGTCGTCCTTTACTGTATCAAAAATGGACATCTGATTTAAGTCCACCTCATCGGGCTTTGCCACGGCCTTATGCTGGACGGAGGACGCCGACATCTGGGCGATCTCCCTGGCGTGGGCCGTGATATCGGCACTGGAAAGCTCCTCCACCAGTTCCTTGGCCCGCTGGATCACCGAATCCGGCACCCCGGCCAGCTTGGCCACCTGGATGCCGTAGCTCTTATCGGCCCCGCCCTTTACGATCTTCCGCAGGAATACAATATCGTCGCCCTGCTCCTTGACGGCGATACAGTAGTTGTTCACGCCGTTTATGGTGCCCTCCAGCTCGGTCAGCTCGTGATAGTGGGTGGCGAACAGCGTCTTGGCCCCCAGGAGCCTGGGGTTGCTGATGTGCTCGATCACCGCCCATGCGATGGAAAGTCCGTCAAAGGTACTGGTCCCCCGGCCGATCTCGTCCAGGACCAGGAGGCTGTTCTTTGTGGCGTTCCTTAAGATATTGGCCACCTCCGTCATCTCCACCATAAAGGTGCTCTGGCCCGAAGCCAGGTCGTCGGAGGCTCCCACACGGGTGAAGATCCGGTCGCAGATCCCAATATTGGCCTCATCTGCCGGCACAAAGCTTCCGATCTGGGCCATGAGGACGATCAGGGCCGTCTGGCGCATATAGGTGGATTTTCCGGCCATATTGGGGCCTGTGATCACTGAGATCCGGTTCTTTCCGTTGTCCAGATACGTGTCGTTGGCCACGAACAGATCGTCCCGCATCATCTTCTCCACCACTGGGTGGCGGCCGTTCCGGATATGGATGACGCCCCGTTCATTGATCTTCGGCTTCACATAGTTGTTCCGCATGGCCACCGCAGACAGGGCGGTGAACACGTCGGCTCCGGCAATGGCCTTGGCAGTGCCCTGGATCCGGACCACTTCTCCGGCGATCTGGTCCCGGACGCCGCAGAACAGCTCATATTCCAGGGTGTAAAGCCGGTCCTCGGCCCCCATGATCACGTCCTCCAGCTCCTTTAACCGGTCGGTGGTGTACCGCTCGGCGTTGGTCAGGGTCTGCTTCCGGATGAAATAATCCGGCACCAGCTCTTTAAAGGAATTGGTCACCTCAAAATAATAGCCGAACACCTTGTTGAACTTGATCTTCAGATTCCTGATCCCTGTTTTTTCCCGTTCCTGGGACTCCAATTCTGCCAGCCATGCCTTCCCCTCGGTCTTGGCCTTCCGGTACTGGTCTGCCTCTTCGCTGTACCCGTCCTTAATGATCCCGCCTTCCCGCACCGTAATGGGCGGCTCCTCCACAATGGCCCGGTCCACCAGGTCATAAAGATCCTCCAGGGGATCCAGCTCCTCATGGATCTCCTTTAAAAGGTCACAGGAAAACTCATTTAACAGGCGCTTGATGTGCGGCAGCATGGACAGGGAGGTCTTAAACGCCAGAAGATCCCTGGGATTGGCAGTCTTATAGCTGATACGGCCCAGGAGCCGCTCCAGATCGTAGACGGAATTTAAGTATTCCCGGATCTCCTCCCTGGAGATAAAGTTCATGTTCAGCTCCTCCACCGCAGCCTGGCGCTTCTCGATTTCCGCCTTCCGGACCAGCGGCTGCTCGATAAAGGACCTGAGCATCCTGGCTCCCATGGCCGTTCTGGTCCGGTCCAGGACCCAGAGAAGGGATCCCCGTTTCTGCTTTTCCCGCAGCGTCTCCACCAGTTCCAGATTCCTCCGGGTGGAGGTATCGATCATCATAAACTGGCCGGAGGTATAAGGCGTGAGCTTCGTAAGCTGGGACAGATCGTTTTTCTGTGTCTCATAAAGATACTGGAGCACACAGCCGGACGCGATCATACCGTTTTCATAATCTCCCAGGCCCAGCCCCTCCAGGCTTAAGACCTTAAAATGCTCCTTTAGTACCTTCCGGCAGACGTCGTCAGAAAAGAACCGGCTGTCCAGGGACGAGACCGCCATCTGGTACCTGTCCCTTAGCTCCTCCACGTTGAGGCCGGACATATAAAGGGCCTCGTTGCAGATCAGCTCTGACGGCGAAAACTTATTGATCTCGTCCAGGAGCGCCCGCTCGGAGCCTGTCTCCGTAACAAAAAAATCGCCGGTCGTAATATCGACCGTCGCTATCCCATAGTTATTTCCCGTATAAACAACGGCCATCAGGTAGTTGTTCTTTGTTTCATCCAGTGCCTGGTCGCTTAAGATGGTGCCAGGAGTCACCACCCGGATGACCTCCCGCTTCACAAGCCCCTTCGCCTGCTTCGGATCCTCCATCTGCTCGGCAATGGCCACCTTGTAGCCCTTCTGTACCAGGCGGTTTAAGTACGTCTCCACGGCATGGTGGGGGACGCCGCACATGGGCGCCCGCTCCTCCAGGCCGCAGTCTTTTCCTGTCAGTGTCAGTTCCAGCTCCCGGGACACGGTCCTGGCGTCCTCAAAGAACATTTCGTAAAAATCCCCGAGACGGTAAAACAGGATGCAGTCGGGATATTCCTTTTTCGTCTCCAGGTAATGGGTCATCATTGGTGATAATTGTGCCACTTTCTTACCTCTTATCTCTTTGTTCCCATGAAGTAAAAGCCCCTGGCCTCATCCAGCGACACGTCCACGATCTGTCCGATCAGGGAAGCGTCTCCCTGGAAGTGGACCACCGTGTTGTTGGAAAGACGGCCGGTAACATAGCCCGGTTCATGGGTATCCATTTCCTCCACAAGCACCTTCTGGACCGTTCCCTCATCCCGCATTACCACCTGGGCGGCAATGTCCTGGACCTCCTTTAAAAGCCGGTCAAACCGGTCCTTCACCACGTCCTCCGGGACCTGGTCTTCCATGGCTGCTGCCGGCGTCCCGGTCCGTTTGGAGTAAATGAACGTAAAGGCACTGTCGTAGCGCACCCGTCTCACCACATCCAGGGTCTCCTGGAAATCCTCCTCAGTCTCTCCCGGGAAGCCCACGATGATATCTGTGGTCAGGGAGATATCCGGCACGGCAGCCCTAAGCTTATCCACCAGTTCCAGGTACTGCTCCTTGGTATATTTCCGGTTCATCTGCTTTAAGATCCGGCTGCTGCCCGACTGGACAGGAAGATGAAGATGTTTACAGATCTTTCTGGAATTTTTCATCACTTCAATCAGTTCATCCGAAAGATCCTTGGGATGGGAAGTCATGAACCGGATCCGCTCCAGTCCGTCGATCTGCTCCACCCGCCGCAGAAGCTCCGCAAAGGTGATGGGCTCCTCCAATGTCTTTCCATAGGAATTGACGTTCTGCCCCAAAAGCATCACCTCCACCACGCCGTCTGCCACCAGGCCTTCGATCTCGTGGATGATGTCCTCCGGATTCCGGCTGCGCTCCCGGCCCCGCACATAGGGAACGATACAGTAGCTGCAGAAATTGTTGCAGCCGAACATGATGTTCACTCCGGATTTGAAGGGATACTTCCGCTCCACCGGCAGGTCCTCCACGATAGCGTCGGTGCCCTCCCAGATGTCCACCACCATCTTTTTTTCTGTCAGGCGGCGAAAGATCAGCTCCGCCAGCCTGAAAATATTGTGGGTCCCGAAAATAATATCCACATGGCGGTAGCTCTTCCTTATCTTCTCCACCACCTGGGGCTCCTGCATCATGCAGCCGCAGAGGGCAATGAGCATATCCGGATTTTTTCTTTTCAGACCGCCCAGATAGCCCAGACGGCCGTAAACCTTCAGATTGGCATTTTCTCTTACGGTACACGTATTATAAAGCACAAAATCAGAATTTTCATCCGCTCCCTGGACAAAGCCGGCTTCCTCCAGGATGCCTAAGAGCTTTTCCGAATCCCTGGCGTTCATCTGGCAACCGAAGGTCTGTATGAAGGCTGTGGGGCGGCGTCCCTTTTTCTGTTCAAATTCCCGGACCCAGTCCTGGCATTTTGCCATAAAATAATACTGGCGGGCAGGCTCCTCTGCGGGAGGCTCTCCGGCTATATCAATTTTATTTAGGTGAATTTCGTTATACATTTCTCTTGACTTTTTTCCCTTTCTAGCA
This sequence comes from Enterocloster hominis (ex Liu et al. 2021), assembly GCA_014385265.1. Taxonomy (GTDB): domain Bacteria; phylum Bacillota; class Clostridia; order Lachnospirales; family Lachnospiraceae; genus Alitiscatomonas; species Alitiscatomonas aceti. The sequence continues at coordinate 14,818 of JACRTJ010000009.1, read as the reverse complement.
TACAATACATAAAAAGAAGCGGGTTTTTTACCGTACAGCTTTATGGCTCAAGCGGGGTGCTCGTTTCTTTTTTTATGTTTATAATATCATATAAATACAATTTTCTATTTTCAGAATGTCTTATGACCAGCTCTGCATGAAATACATTATACCGCAAAACATCATTATTTTCATCAAAAATCGGAATTGCAAATCTGGAATCATATCGATACCAGCCGTATTTCGCATTTTTATTATGTTTCCTTTCCAGTTTTTCCTGAAAGCGTCTATTCTCCGCAATTTCTATCATCTCTGGAATTCCCTGCGCGGCATTTGCTTTCGCCTTTGCCAATGCTCCTTTTAATTTTGCAGTATAATTTGAACCGGAATATTCATCAGGCAAATCACTGCCAATATAGATAATTTCTTTACTTCCTGCAATCTCTATGAATTCACCAACATATTGTTTTAAATACTGCTCAACTTCATCCCAATCTATATTTCGTTTTCCTTTAAATCGAATGTCATTCACAATAACGATCTGATTCCCTTTTACATCTTTGATAACACTTATGTTTCTTTCCATAATCCTCCCTTGTATCCTGTCTTACAATAGCATTTCAGAATCCTGTTTCCTCACATGTTCTGACAGCTGAAGGTCTGCATAAGGGCCGTAGGGCGGCATCCGGCTTTCTGCTCCATATAAAAACAAAAGCCGGACGTTCCCATATTATATATCAATGTACATGCAAAAGCAAACAGAAAAATCCCGTCCCGGCTATTTCCGGATCTGTCCGTTTCCGTAAATGATATATTTGGTGGAGGTCAGGGCCAGAAGTCCCATGGGTCCTCTGGCATGAAGCTTCTGGGTGCTGATGCCGATCTCTGCCCCAAAGCCGAACTCAAAGCCGTCGGTGAACCTGGTGGAGGCGTTCACATAGACCGCCGCCGCATCCACCTGGTCCAGGAACCTCTGGGCGTTTTCATAGCTCTCTGTCACTATGGTCTCCGAGTGGCCGGTGTTGTAGCGGTTGATATGGCGGATGGCCTCATCCACAGAATCCACGATCTTACAGGAAAGGATATAATCCAGGTATTCCTTTCCCCAGTCCTCCTCCGAAGCCGCCGCAAATTCCGGGACCACGGCCCGGGAGGCCTCGTCTCCCCGGATCTCCACCTGTTTTTCCTCCAGCTTCTCCTTTAAACGCGGGAGGAAGCGTTCTGCCGCGTCCCTGTGGACCAGCAGGGATTCACAGGCGTTGCAGACGCCGATGCGCTGGGTCTTAGCATTGAACACAATATCCAGGGCCATATCCAGGTCTGCGGACTCATCCACATATACATGGCAGTTTCCCGTTCCTGTCTCGATCACAGGCACTGTGCTGTTTTCCACCACACTCCGGATCAGCCCCGCTCCTCCTCTGGGGATCAGCACATCCAGGTATCCGTTGAGGCGCATGAATCCTGTGGCCGTCTCCCGGCTGGTATCGGTGATGAGCTGGACAGAGTCCTCGGGGATCCCGCATTTTTTCAGTCCGTCCCGGATACAGGAGACCATGGCACGGTTGGAATTTATGGCGTCGCTGCCTCCCCTTAAGATCACGGCGTTCCCTGTCTTAAAACACAGGGCAAAGGCGTCGGCCGTCACATTGGGCCTGGCCTCGTAAATGATCCCCACAACGCCCAGAGGCACCCTCTTCTGGCCGATGAGAAGGCCGTTGGGCCGTTTTTTCATAGAAAGGACCTGGCCGATGGGATCCTCCAGATCTATGACCTGGGCCATGCCCGTGACGATCCCTTCGATGCGCTCCGGGGTGAGCAGCAGCCGGTCCAAAAGCCCCTGGGCCATGCCCTTTTCCCTGGCAAGACGAAGGTCCTCTTCATTGGCCCTTAAGATCTCCTCCCGGCGTCCTGAAAGCTCTGAGGCCGCCGCCCGGAGGCCTTCGTTCTTTCTCTGGGAGTCCATGGTCCCAAGTATGTATGAAGCGTCCTTTGCTCTCTGTCCGATCTCTTTTAAATCCATCATTTTTTCCTCGCTTTCCCTGCTGTCCGTTATTTCCCTCTGTGACGTCCGGAAAAAAAGATCTGCTCCGGCGTTATGACCATATCCACCGGCCGGTCGTGCTCTTCGCCCGGAAGCGTTTCCACCATCTGGAAGCCATAGGCCAGGGCCAAGGTCTCATGGTCCGGCTCCCGTTCCAGGAAGCAGTCATAATAGCCGCCTCCCTTTCCCAGCCGCCTTCCGTCCGGCGTAAAGGCCATGCCCGGCACCAGCACAGGCGCTGTTCTCCAGTCTGCCTTCGGACAATACCCGCCAGGCTCCAGAATATGGAAGGCACCTTCTTCCAGATCGTCCATGGACCGGATCTCAAAAAAAACCATCCACGGGCCTTTTTCCTGGCTGTTCTTCCCATCCATGACGACTCTGGGCAGGGCTACCCGCTTTCCCTCTCTTAAAAGTTTCTCCAGAAGCTTCCGGGTCCCTGTTTCCCAGGAAAGGGCCATATAGCCAAGGATCCGGTCCGCCCCGGAGATCTCCGGCCGGGAAAGGACACGGCGGCAGACCTCCCTGTCCCAGGCCGTCTTTTCCTCCGCAGATACAGCCTTTAAAAGGCCGCGCATCTGTTTTCTCAGATCAGCTTTCTGTGTGTCCCACATTTCCATACTTCTTTCCAAGATCTGTGATGGTCCCGTCCTTTTCCTTGATGGAGATATTATTTAAGCTTCCCCTTAAATTCCTCCGGACTGCCTCGATGTATTCCTTTCTGAGGGCTGCCTGCTCGTTCTTTTCTTCCTCTGTCAGTCCCACAGACTGGGATTTATGGTAAAGGGCATTGATTCTGTCGATCTTTTCTGCATCCATTCTGTTTTTCTCCTTCTATGATTGAATCCGTCCCGGGGCGGTCCTTCCTGTGATCCGGTCCCGCCTGCGGGCTCTGTTCTGGTGTTATGGGTGTACGCTCTCGATATAATCAAGGAGCGTGAAATCCGGACTCCTGTGGGCCGTGAACAGGGTCCCCACTTCCCTTCCCTCCAGGATATCCCAGATCACTCCCACATCATCTCCGTTGGCAATGACCATGTCTGTGCCGCTGCCGGCGGCGATCTTTGCCGCGTAGAGCTTTGCCGCCATGCCGCCGGTGCCCACATCACTTCCGGACGTGGATTTTCCCATGGACATGAGCGCGTCGGAAAGCTCGTCCACCTGGCTGATGAATTCCGCATCCGGATTCATCTTCGGATCATCGGAATAAAGGCCGTCGATATCTGAAAGAAGGACCAGAAGATCTGCGCCGATGAGGGCAGAAACAATGGCAGAAAGCCGGTCATTATCGCCAAATTTGATCTCATAAGTGGAAACCGTGTCGTTTTCATTGACCACCGGCACAGTTCCCAGCTTTAAAAGCTGGTCGAAGGTATTCCTGGCGTTTTCCCTGGAGGTATTGTCCACGGTGGTATTCTTTGTCATAAGGACCTGGGCCGCCGTCTGGTTATACTCAGAAAAGATCTTCTGGTATACCATCATGAGCCTGGCCTGGCCCACAGCCGCATAGGCCTGCTTTTCCGCCACCGTCTGCGGCTTCTGGCAGCCCAGGGCCTGACGGCCCGCTGCAATGGCTCCCGAGGACACCAGGACCACCTCTTTTCCCATGCCCCTCAGGTCGCTGATGACCCGGATCAGCCGCTCGATCTTAACAAGGTTCACGTCCCCGGTCTCTGGATGGGTCAGGGAGGAGGAGCCGATCTTTATGACGATCCTCTTTTTATTTTTCAGTTCTTCTCTTGCTGTCTTTTTCATGTTTCATCTCTCCAATCCCAGGATTTTCTGTAACCAGCCTCATATCCTTTTCCTGCTTATGCCGGGCAGTACCGGCGGATGATCTCTTCTGCCACCTTAAGGCCGTCCATGGCTGCCGACGTGATCCCTCCGGCGTACCCGGCCCCTTCTCCGCATGGGTAAAGCCCCTTGACGCTGCTCTCCAGGTTCTCGTCCCTTATGATCTTTAAGGGCGAGGAGGTGCGGCTTTCGATCCCCGCAAGAAGCGCATCGGACCGGTCAAAGCCCCGGATCTTTTTTCCGAACTGCTCCATTCCCTCTATAAATGCTGTATTGAGCGCCTCCGGCATCAGTTCCCGGAGATTGGAAAGGGCATAGCCGCCGCAGAACTGGGGCGCCACGTCTCCCAGGGCCTCCGATCTCCGGTCCTCCTTAAAGTCTCCATAAAGCTGCACCGGGATCCTTCCATTCCCCAGTAAAAACGCCTTTTCCTCCAGCCTCCGCTGGAACTCCACTCCGCCCAGGGCGCCGGGAACCGGGAAGTCCCCAGGAGTCACAGAAACGATGATGGCGCTGTTGGCGTTCTCTCCGTCCCGCCGGAAGTTGCTCATGCCGTTGACGGCCAGTCTTCCCTTTTCCGATGAGGCATTGACCACATAGCCGCCGGGACACATACAGAAGGAATAGACCCCGCGGCCGCTTTTTGTGCTGGCCGTCACCTTATAGGGAGCGGCTCCCAGCTCTCCCGCATCCTCCCTGCCGTATTGGGAGAGATTGATCATTTTCTGGGGATGCTGGACCCTTAGGCCCACGGCAAAGGCCTTGGGCTCCATAAGGACCTTCTGCTCCCACAGGGAGGAAAATAACGCCCTGGCGCTGTGGCCCACAGCCAGCACCACCGTCCGGCTTTGGATCCTTTCCCCTCCGGCCAGAAGGACGCCTCCGGTCCTTCCGTCTTCCATCAGGACCTGCTCCACCCGGCAGCCAAACCGCACCTCTCCTCCGGCGTCCTGGATCCGTTTCCGGATATTTTTCACCACCTCCCGGAGAACATCAGTCCCGATATGGGGGCGGCTGTCATACAGGATGGAACCGTCCGCCCCGGCCTCCACGAAGGTCTCCAGGACCTTTCCGTTCCTTCCGGACACATCCTTTACCAGCGTGTTCAGCTTTCCGTCAGAAAAGGTCCCGGCGCCGCCTTCCCCGAACTGGACGTTTGAGTGGAGGTCCAGGCTGTCATCCCCGTTCCTCCAGAACGCCTCCACCTTCTCTGCCCGCACCTCCACCGGATCTCCCTGTTCTAAAAGAAGGGGGGCAAAGCCGTTCTCCGCCAGGGCCAGGGCTGCAAAAAGCCCTGCCGGACCGGCTCCGATGATCACCGGACGGTCCTTTAAGACTTCCTTTCCATGGGCCGGATACCGGTACCGGGCTTCTGTTTCTATCTGGATGTTGCGGCTGTCCGCCTTTTTCACAGCCGTCTCTTCCTTTTTCTTTTCCGCAAGCTTTACATCCACGATGTAGCTGTACAGGATCCTGTCCTTTTTCCGGGCGTCGATGGAGCGGCGCACCACATCCACCCTCCGGATGGAGGTCTCCGGCACCTTTAAAAGCCTGGCCGCCTTTTTCTTAATGGCCCCCGGGCCATGGCCCACCTCCAGGGCCAGCTGATTGATTCGGATCATATGTAATTACTCCTTACCTGTGGCGCTGGCTCCGGCCGCATAGCCGCTGGACCAGGCCCACTGCAGATTATAGCCGCCGCAGATCCCGTCCACATCCAGGATCTCACCGGCAAAATAAAGTCCCGGCACCAGCCTGGATTCCATTGTACAGGGATCCACATCCTTTACACGGACTCCTCCCATGCATACCTGGGCCTTGTCGAAGGAATTGGCCGCCGTCACCTCCACCACGGTGCGCTTTATTAGTTCCGCCGCCGCCAGGAGCTTTTTATCTGAAAGCCTTCCAGCCATTTCCTCTCCCCGGATCCCGGCAGCCTTTAAAAACAGGGCCGCCAGCTTTTTATGGAAGATGCCGTTTAAAAAGCCCTCTGCCTTCCGGTCTGACAGATACATTCTCTGCTCCTTTAAAAGTAAGAAAAGCTCTTCATCCTTCAGGGATGGGAAAAAGTCCAGGACTGCAAGCACCCGCTTCTTCCGGTCCAGGGCCTCGGAGGCATACCGGCTCACCTGGAACACCGGGATCCCGGAGATCCCGTAATCCGTAAGCTGCAGCTCCCCCCGGTCGGAGGCCAGAAGATCTCCCAGCTCCCCATGCTTCCCGGCCGTATAAAGGCTCACCTCTGCCTCGGTGCGGACGCCGGCGATGGATCTGAAAAAATCTCCCCGGCATTTCAGCTGTACCAGAGCCGGAAGGGGCTTTACGATCTTGTGGCCCAGGGAAGCTGCCAGATCATAGCCGCTGCCGTCGGAGCCTGTGGACGGAGCCGCCTTGGAGCCTGCCGCCAGGATCAGGAAATCTCCCCGGAAAGCACCGCAGGAGGTCCGGACGCAGAAGCCTGTCCCGTCCCTCTCCACTGTTTCCGGTCTGCATTCCGTCACGATCCGGATCTCCAGGCTCTCTGCCTTTTCCCTCAAAGCGTCCAGCACCGTCTGGGCCTGGCCGGAGGCCGGGTAGACATACCCATTCCGGTCTGTGACCACCACGCCCAGACGGCGGAAAAAGGAGACCGTGTCTGCCGCAGAAAACCGTCCGATGGCCGTCATGGGGAAATCCGCGGTCCCGCAGCGGTAGCAGTCCGGTCTCATATCCAGGTTGGTCAGATTGCACTTTCCGTTTCCTGTGGAAAGGATCTTCTTTCCCACCCGGGGCATATGCTCCAGGATCGTCACCCCTGCACCGTTTTCTGCCGCCGTAATGGCCGCCATAAGTCCGGCGGCTCCGCCGCCGATGATGATCCCTTCTGGTCGTCCCATAGCTTCCTCCTTGCATGCCATTGCTGTAAAAATGTTATTCCTAGTATATCCACCCGGCGTTTAAATTGCAAGTCTTAACTGGTGTAAGATTCCAGATAGCTGAAAATTTCCGCCATGGTGGGAAACCAGATCCCCTCCATGAGCCTTTCCTGTTCCACCGGCGGAAAATCCGAAAGGGGCATATGGGTGAAAAGATTCACCGTTGCCAGGCTGTCGTCATAAACAATGAGATACCCCTCCTCCGCCACCAGGCAGAAGCTGTCCTTTACAGGCTCCGGCTCCACTGCCTCCTGGTTCAGCACCAGGTGGGCCATCTCCTCCTCTCCGCTGCCTTCCGCCAGGGCCGGCTGTTCCACGGATTCGGTCATCTGCACCTCTGCCGCCTGCTGTCTGGGCGGATCAATGGTAAGGACAAACAGGGACACCAGGCAGCCTGCCGTCAGCACCAAAAAGAAAAGAAAGCAGGATACATATTTTTTCATTGGAAATCACTCCTTCTGAAAACAGTATCTGCTTTCTTTCCCTGTTTTAAACAGCTTTTACGGATTTTCTGCCAAAGTTTGGCCTACATGAGCCGCAGCTTCCGGAACATCTGCAAAAGCCTGGTCCCGCCGGGCATCTGGTGCAGCTCGTCCTCGTCCAGGCAGCCAAGCTTCACCAGAAGGACTCCGTAGACCGCCACGGCAGCAGCCACGGCCCCCAGGGTGCAGACTGCGTTGCTCTGGATCCCCAGGTGTATGAGCTTATAGACGCCCACTGCTGCCGCACCCATGACCGCCGAAGCCGCAGCCGGCAGGAGGATGGTCTTTTTCACCTCCTGGCGGTAGCCCAGGATCTTCCGTATGGATCTGTGGTTTAAAAAGCACATGATCACTGCAAACAGGATATTGGCAAATACCATGGAGAAGATCCCCATATGGAACACCAGGACCATGACCTCCATGGCCGCCAGATGCAGGACCAGGGCAGTCAGGGCATGGACGATGGGCAGCCGCATCCGGTCGATGCCCTGTAAAATGGCATTGGTCACCGTGGACACAGAATAAAAGACCACAGCAATGGACCCGTACAGGGTCATCTGGACTGCCAGGTCATTATCGCCCGAGAATAAAAGGTTATTCACCGGCCCCGCCAGGACCGTAAGGCCCACGGCGGACGGAATGGCGATCAGGAGGGAAAACCGGATCGCAGCGGCCACCTTCTTTTTCACCATGCGCCGGTCCCCGGTGGCCACAGCCCGGGACACCGACGGGATCAGCGACGAGGACAGGGCATTGGAGACAGCCATGGGAACGTTGATCAGAAGATGGTATTTTCCCGTGTACACGCCCCACTGGGAGATAAACTCCTCCTCCATGCCCAGGCTCTTGAAATTATAGGCCAGGAGACCGTTGTCCAGGACGCTGTTGACATTATAAATGGCAGAGCTCACCACCACCGGGACCACTGTAAAAAATAAGATCTTAGTAATGGTCCCATAACTCTCCAGGGAGCCGGACCGGTCCCTGCGTACCTTCTTCCGGATGGTCCTCTGGTAAGCGGCAAACAGAAGCAGCAGGAACACCAGGGCCGTAAAAGCGCCTGCGCCTGTTCCGATAGTGCCTCCGGCAGCGCCCCAGGAATTGGAATAGCCGGAGCCGGACTCCCCCCTTAAGATCTCTACCTTTATGGCCTGGTTAAACAGCCAGCTTCCGGCGGCCACGCTGACAATGGCGTTTACGATCTGCTCAAAGACCTGGGACAGGGCCGTGGGAACCATGGTCCCCTGGCCCTGGTAATAGCCTCTGAACACGCCCAGATACGCCATGATCCAGACAGTGGGAGCCAGGGTCTTTAACGCAAAGGCCGCATAGGGCATAAAAAAAACTTCTCTTGCAAAGAAGTCGGCTCCGAACCAGATAACGGCCGCTGCCAGGGCTCCCACCACCGTGGCGTAGACCAGGGCTGCCCGCAGGATCCGGACAGAATTCCGGTACTGCTTCCTGGCCAGCCGGACGGATACCATCTTGGATACGGCCAGAGGAAGGCTGTAAGAGGACAGGAGCAGGGCAATGTTATACACGTTAAACGCAGTCCCGTAATAGCCCATTCCCTCGTCGCCAATGATGTTTATCATGGGGATCCGGTAGGCGATGCCGATGATCCTCACCACAATGGAGGCGATGGCCAGGATGCTGCCCTGGACCACAAAATTGGATTCTCCCCCCGTTTTCTCCGGCCGGGAGCCGGCCTTTTTCCGGCTGGCTCCCCGCTCTCTCATTTCTTTACTTTCCATAAATCTCAGCCTTATCATACCGGTCTGCACCAATGATGCAGATCCAGGTCTTTCCCTTGTTTAATGTGATCTCATTGCCGTCCAGGTCATAATACCGGGTCACACCAAATTCCCCGTCCTTTTTCCAGGTGATCTTCTGGTATTTCCCGTTGGTGAAATAGTATCCCTCACGGCCCTTATGTACATTGATATTCAGATAGGGAGTAGAGGCATAGTGGCCCCATTCCACATACTGGAAGATAATGTTTTTAACGGCAATGAGTCCCTCGTTTCCTTTATGATGGCTCCCATACTGGAACCGGTGGTACAGGCCGTCCGACTCCTGGTACTCAAACCAGGGCTTGTTCATGGGATAGCCGGGAACCACCTTGAATGCGTCGTCACTGTCCGGAACGATCTGCTCCTTTCCCCTGGCAAACTGGAAATGGCCCTCATAGGAATCCCCGTAGCCAGTGCGGTAGCCCAGCTTTTCAATGGCCTTATTGACCCGCTCTCCGCTGGTATAGGCGTTATGAGGCGCTTTCCGGTCCTTGGTACGGTAATAGGCCGTACCGCCGATGCCGTCCAGGCCATTGATATTGTCCACATTGTTCAGATATTTCTTTGCAAAGGTGCTCTGGCCGTAGTGGGCAAAAATAGCGTCGTACTCTCTGGCAAAATAGGTATAGCAGGTGCGGGCGCTCCGGACCGACCCGATCCGCTCCAGGCCGTCATAGTCCTCGATCAGGGCCATATAGCGGTTCATTTCCCCCTCCACCGGCACCTCATAGACCACTCCGGCCCGGTTGATGCCGTACTGGGGCAGGGACTCCTTATCGTTGCTCATCATCACCGCCAGAGGACGGCGGTTTCCGATGGCCACATCCACCATTTCCCCGGTGAGATAGCTCCGGATCTTTCCATCCACCTCAACGCGCTCCACCGGCTCCTCTGGTTCTGTCTCCGGCGGCTCCGTTTCCGGCTCAGTCTCCAGGACCACCACCCGGGTAGGTTCAGCCTCTGTCTCTGCCGCCGTGGTCACCGCTGCCTCCTCATATTTCTTTCCGCACCCGGAAAGAGTGGCCGCAAGAACGGCTGCCGCCAGCACCATGATCCCCTTTCTGCCATGCCTTCTCATCTCCTGTAACCCCTCCGTTCCAGAATCTCCCTCTGTTTTTCTTCCATATCCAGCCGTTCCTCATCCTCCATATGGTCATAGCCGCTTAAATGGAGCATGCTGTGGGCCACTAAAAAGGCCAGCTCCCTGGTCTCCGAATGGCCGAATTTTTCCGCCTGTTCCTTTACCTTTTCCACAGAGATCACGATATCCCCCAGCATCAGCTCTCCCGTATCCGGATTGAAATACTCCTCCGGTGTCTCCTCCAGCCCGTCAAAATCTCCTGGTGTCTCAAAGTCGCACATAGGAAAAGAAAGTACGTCTGTGGGACGGTCGATGCCCCGCATGTCCAGGTTGATCTGATGGATCCCCTCATTGTCCGTCAGGACCACGTTTACCTCCGCGTCGTAAGGGCACTCCACGTAGTCCAGGGCTTCCTCCACCACATTGCGGATGATCTCCTCATAAGGAACTTCCAGCCTCTCTTCGGCCTCATACTCGATGGTTACTGTCATTTCTTCCGTCCCTTCCGGCCTGGCGGTCCGGCTTTTTTGCGCCTTTGCCGCGGGCCTCATATTCATCATATGCTTTTACGATCTTCTGTACCAGCGGATGGCGCACCACGTCGTCGCTGGTGAAGTAGCAGATCCCGATATCGTCGATGTTCTTTAAGATCTTAAGAGCCGTATCCAGGCCTGAGACCGTTCCATAGGGAAGGTCCTTCTGGGACTGGTCGCCGGTGATGATGACCTTGGAGCCGAAGCCGATACGGGTCAGGAACATCTTCATCTGGGCCTGGGTGGTATTCTGGGCCTCGTCCAGGATGATGAACGCATTGTCCAGGGTGCGTCCCCTCATATAAGCCAGGGGAGCCACCTCGATCAGTCCCTTTTCCGCGTTGTGCAGATAGGACTCGGCGCCCATGATCTGATACAGGGCGTCGTACAGGGGCCGCAGATACGGATCGATCTTGCTCTGCAAGTCTCCCGGCAGGAAGCCCAGCTTCTCTCCGGCCTCGATGGCGGGCCTGGTAAGGATGATCCGGTTCACCTCTCCGTTCTTAAATGCCTGGATGGCCATGGACATGCCCAGATACGTTTTTCCCGTTCCCGCCGGGCCCACGCCGAACACGATCATCTTTTTCCGGATCAGGTCGATATACTGCTTCTGTCCCAGGGTCTTGGGCTTTACAGGCTTCCCGTTGATGGTGCGGCAGATGATATCCTTATCGATCTCCAAAAGGGCTTCATCCTTCCCCTCAAAGGAAAGGGCCAGGGCATAATCCACATTCTGCTCTCCCACCTCTTCTCCCCGTTTTGAAAGCTCGATGAGGGTGGAAAACACGCTTTTGGCCTTCTTCACCGCGTGGTCCGGGCCAATAATCTTGATCTCCCCGTCCCTGGCGATCATGGACACATGGAGCGTCCTTTCAATCTTTTTTAAGTAGCAGTCGAACTGTCCGCAGACCTTCCGCTCATGTTCCGCGGGAACGTCTATGATTGTCTCAATTAAACTCATTTACTGTCTGATTCTCCTCATGTTTTTCCGGTATGGGGACGGGCCCCGCAATGTCCTCGATCACGGTTACTGTCCCCTGGATCTTCCAGCCGGATTCACCTTTTTCTATTTTACCATCATTTGCAAGGATTTGTATACCTTTTTCCTGTAATTTTTCCATATATTCCTCCATATACCGGTCTTTTTCGGCAGAAACCTCCTCTTTTGTATAAGCCCGCTCATAGGGAACGTATTCCAGAGCCGTCACGAGCCCTCCGTATACCGGCAGACAGAAGTCCTCAAAAAGCCTAAGCTGCCTCTCCTCCATAAAAAATTCCCAGGAAGCATCCCCGTAGGCCGGCATCAGGAAATAAAAGGTCCTGCCAAAGATACTGAAAAATGCCCCGCGCCTGACCCTCCCCGTCCGGCTCTTTACCTCATAGGTAAGGGGAAGCTTCTTTTCCGTCTCATATACAGTCCTTGCATAGACCTCCGCGTCTGCCCGGATCTCATGGGAGCTGACCAGGTTCTCTGAATCATCGTAAATGGGGATCGTCCCGGCCACCAGAAGATCCCCGGCGGCCACCGGATCCCCGGCCCTCACCTTGAGAAGGCCGTTCCGGACCACGCACCGCTCGATAACGCCGTCCTTTTCAGCCGTCAGATCGCAGGGCGTCCGGTCTGGCTCCACAGGCGACAGCATGGCCTCGTTCTCCTTGATCCGCACTGTGAGCCTGGTCCCTTTGATCTCTGCCGATACCCAGGTGATCTCTGCAAACTGGTTTCTCAGGCTCTCCTCAAGTTCTTCACAGGAGACTGCGGATTTTCTCATGCCGCAGGCCACTGGCAGCGTCTCCATATAGTGCAGGAGCGTCTGGTCCGTGAACCTTAAGTTTCCCTCAAAGGAAATGTCCCATATAAAAAAGGACAGGCCGTACAGCAAAAGGAAGAAGCAGATGAATCCGGCAGCCAGTGGCTTCCGCTTTCTGTTCCGGAAAAGAAAAAAGGGAAGTCCGTACTTTTTCCTTAAAAAAAGGCGAACGCCGGCCTTTCTTGCCGCCGGCTTCATTTTTTTATAATCCTCGCCTGTGGTCCAGAACAGGACGTGTCCGTCCCGGTCTGTCCCGATCCCTGTTACAAAAAGCTCCCGGCGGGCCGCAATGTTAAAAAAACGCTCCCGGCCAAGACCTGTGATCTCCGCCTGCACCCCGCCCTTAAAAAAAAGACGCCTCTTTTCCCTCAAAGTCCGTCACCTCTCATCAAAGCCGATGGCATCTATATTCCCTGTGATCTCCATCTCATCCTTATCATAATAGCGGATCCGAAGGTTCCTTCCGTCGATGGAAAGCCTGTATTTTCCAGCCTGGATCTTTAAATATGTATCTGAGTATACCAGGATGCTCCTGTAATTCTCGATCCGGACCATGGACCGCCCCACAAAGGTCAGGATCGTCTCTCCCCGGCTGGCGTCCAGCGGAAGCCCCAGGGACTCTGCCAGCCCGTTCATTCCGTCTCGTTTCCTTTTCAAATCCTGTCCCCGCCTTTGGTGGATTCATGCTACTATATGCAGTTCCGGACAAAAAAAGAAGATATCCCTGTTACGGAATATCTTCTTCATTACGCGTTTCATTCAATGATTAGTTGTATTTACGCTTTCTTGCCGCTTCAGACTTTTTCTTACGTCTTACGCTGGGCTTTTCATAATGCTCTCTTTTACGGATCTCCTGCTGAATACCAGCCTTTGCGCAGTTTCTTTTGAATCTGCGTAAAGCGCTGTCCAGGCTCTCGTTATCTTTAACGATTACGTTTGACATAGCTCACACCTAACCTCCCTCCAGTTGTGTAATTGTGCATAATACAACTGTTTGGGTATTTTTTAGCACTGGTATGATTATATCATAAATTACACATTCGTCAATAGATTTTTTTGGAATTATGAAAAATTTGTAAAAAACTGGCTGATGCCGGGTTATCTTACCTGGGATTCCACCGTTTCGGCCACCTTTGCCAGGGCCTCGTCCACGCCTGCGGGGTTCTTACCGCCGGCCTGGGCCATATTGGGACGGCCGCCGCCGCCTCCGCCCACCAGACCAGCAATGGCCTTGATGAGGTTTCCGGCATGGGCTCCCGCCTTCTGGGCTCCGTCTGTGGCTGTGGCCATCAGGTTCACCTTGCCGTCCAGGACGGAAGCGATGACGATGACGCCCTCGCCCAGCTTTTCTTTTAACTGGTCACCCAGGTTCCTTAAGCCGTTCATATCAACGCCGTCGGCGCGGACAGCCAGGACCTTCACGCCCTTTACTTCCTGCACCTGGTCCATCACGTCGCCCATGGCCTCCTTGGCAAGCTTGCTCTTAAGCTTCTCATTTTCCGAATGGAGGGCCTTGATCTCCTCTAACATAGCCTCGATCTTTGCAGTCAGGGCACCCGGAGTCGTTTTGGCTGCTGCTGCCGCCTCATGGAGCTCCTTTTCTGTTTCGGCATAATGGGCCATGAGTCCGTCGGAGGTCAGCGCCTCGATCCTTCTTACTCCGGCTGCGATCCCTGCCTCGGACAGGATCTTAAAGGAGCTGATGGAGGAGGTGTTGGCCACATGGGTCCCGCCGCAGAGCTCTGTGGAGAAATCGCCCATCCTTACTACGCGGACCGTCTCTCCGTACTTCTCGCCGAACAGGGCCATGGCGCCTGTCTTTTTCGCATCCTCCAGGCTCATTTCGTCAGTCACAACAGAAAGTCCCGCATGGATCTCTTTATTTACGATCTCCTCCACCTGTCTGATCTCCTCGGGAGTCATGGCGGAGAAATGGGTAAAGTCAAAGCGGAGACGGTCCCTGGTCACTAAAGAACCAGCCTGCTCCACATGATCCCCGAGAACGGTCCGGAGCGCCTTATGGAGTAAGTGGGTGGCACTGTGGTTTCTGGCCGTTAAGGCGCGGTTTTCCTCATCCACCTTTAAGGTCACGGTATCGCCGGTCTTGAACATTCCCTTTGTCATTACTCCCACGTGGCCTACCTTGCCGCCCTGGAGATGGATCGTGTCCTCCACGGTAAATTCGCCGTTTTCCGATACGATCACGCCGGTATCGGCCTGCTGGCCTCCCATAGTGCCGTAAAACGGGGTCTCCTCCACCAGGATGGTTCCCCTCTGGCCGTCCGTAAGGGCTTCCACGATCTCGTCCTCTGTGGTCAGCACTGTAATGGCTGAATCATGGACCAGATGGTCATATCCCACGAATTTTGTGGTGACTGCCGGGTCG
>JACRTJ010000020.1 GCA_014385265.1 Enterocloster hominis (ex Liu et al. 2021) | reverse complement strand
TGATTTGTAGTATACCGAGTTCCCTATAAGAAAAATTATAAAGAAAAAATAAGCTCAGGAAAACATTTTCATAACGTTTTGTGCCTGAGCGAAGCGAAAGGAATGGATATAAAAAATGGCAGGAACGGCTGTCTTGCCAGATACTTCCGTGACATTTTCCAGGTACTGGACTGGATGCTGAAAAGCGACAATGGCCCCGTGAGCCGCTGTTTTCTGGAATACCAGCCATGCTTTGTCCTTTGGGCAGACCGGGAGCTGGCAGAGCGTGTGGCAGCGCCGGGGCTTCCCGGCAGGAGCCTGGTGATCGATGGGATCATGAAACGCAGGGAGCAGGTTGCTTCCGGAGCAGAGCTGATCCATTATTTTACGGAGGACGGGCTCCGGGAATTTGCAGAAAACGGCCGGTTCGCCGATTATCCGGAGGAGTACGTCCGGGCGCTGACAAGGGAGGAAAGGGTCAGGATCCTGGATGGGATGCTGGCAGATATGGAACGGCCGGGCTGTGATATGGGGATCGTAAAGGAACAGAGCCTTCATCTGACAAAAATGCTGAATATTTTTGTCAGCAGCGCCGTGGGAGCCAGTCTGGTCCTGTACGACCCGGAACAGGGCTTCCATCAGCTCCTGATCCAGGAACCGTCCATTACCCAGGCGTTTGACACATATATCCGTGGAATGCGGGACCATGGGGAGGTGTACTCCAGGGAGGAGACGGAGGCCATCGTCAGAAAATACAGGGATGGTCTGAAAGATGGTGGTACAGTTGCCGGTACACCTTGATAGACCGGAACCTTCCGACTATACTTAAAATAGTATGTAAAAATTGGAAATTCTGATTTTTACGTCAAAATAAGTACAAGGAGGAAGGGTTATGAGAAAATGTACGAAGCGATGGCTTCTGCCGGTGTGTGCAGCAGCCATGACGCTGGCAGCCGGATTTTCTTCCCTGGCGGCGGAGACTGTGAAGGTCACGGTTCCCAATGTGAAGGGGGGATATCTGGAAGTCGGCTATTTCGATGAGGAGACAGGAAATGAGGTATGTCTTCCGATCGGAGAGGTAAGTGAGGTCCCAAAGGGAGTAGAACTGGATATAACCGCGAATCAGATCGCTTATCAGACATCCCAGACGGAGGAGATACGGACATTCGTGCAATCGGCCTCTGTAAATGGAAGCCCCATGGAGATTGACGATCCATATTATCAGCAGTGGTCTATAATGGCAGACAGTGATCTGAAGCTGGATGCAGTATTTAAGGGGCTCCGGGCGGAACTGTATGAGAGTGCATTCTCAAGGAAACGGCTGGCGTTTAAGGAGTCCTGTACTGGTGTAACTGGGATGTACAACGCCGGTGCGTTTCCCAATAAACAGCTGACCATATATGAAATGGAAAACAGGAAGGATCACGGATATTCCGGCGTACAGGGACTGACGATAGATGAAGTAAGATTTAATAATGAAGAGGTTGATAAGGCCCTGTTTTCAATCGATGGAAATGGAGTATTCCGTGCCACAAAGCCGCTGGAAACAGGCATATATCGTATCTATGTTTCCTATGCGTTCAATAACCAGAGATATGAAGATGTGTATTTATCTGTGTATGTTGGTCCCAGGATTACGGCAAGCGTTCCTTTGGCGGTATACCGTGAACCGATGGATCGTGATTACATGGAAACGATACTCTCAGAGAGAGACATAGAAGCTCAGGCGAAGCCTGACGATACCTTTAAAGCTGTCTTTGATGGAATGGAACAGACGGGCAATATGCTGCGCTTGCAGGGGTATACGGCAACAGGAATTGGTTTTTATACCAATGGAGCATATAAGAGCCTGATGGATAGAAAGGTGCGGGATATCGCGGAGGAGAGGGATCCGCGGGTTTACCTGGAAATGATGTATAAGGGCTATAAGCCCGCAGAGATCCAGCTTCTGGGAGAGGAGGATATCGTTCCCGAAGAGGTAGAGCCCGGCTGGCACCAGCAGAACGGCAAATGGTATTTCTACGAGACAGAGGATCCGGCTTCCCTGGTGAAGAACCAGTGGATCACTTGTCCCGAAGGAAATGGATGTACTGAGCAGGTATGGGTTGGGGCAGACGGCGCCATGGCAGTAAACGGCGTGGTAAATGCCCAGGGGAAAAGCTATTTAGTTGCAGAAAATGGACACAAGGTAAAGGGGAAGACAGTTACGCTCAACGGTGTGACTTACACCACCGATGGGGATGGCGAGATCACGGAGGCAAAGGTGATCCTGGCAACCCCCAGCAACGCAGCCGAGGCTCTGGCCCAGGCAGATAAGGTCATCGCAAATGCGGACATTATGAGCCAGGACGAGAAGGAACAGGCGGCTGACATGCAGACAGAGGCATTAAAGACAAAGATCGATATTACAAAGCTCACAGCCGACCAGGTGGCAAAATACGAGGCCCTTTATCTGGCTGTCTACGGAGCGGATAATATTGAAACAGAGCCTTCAGACGCTGTGGGCGGCATTGCGGCAGCAGGACTTACCTCTGAGGATTTTGCAGAGGGCGGCGGAAAGGTGACCATTGAATATGCGACAGAATGGCCCGCCACCTCCAGCAACGCCCGGGTAAGAGGTTCTGTAAAGCTTCTGGTCAACGGTAAGGAGAGGAAAACGCTGACGGCTCCTGTGACCATGACCGTGGAGATCCCGGACTACTTTATCGCATCTTACAGCAACGCTTCCTATAATTATGAAGTAGAGGGCGTTGATAAGGCAGACGTGGATGGAGAAAAGGGAACGGTGAAGATCACCATTACAAAGCTGGGTGCCTTTGATGTGAAGGCAGTGAAGAAGCCCAGCCGTCCGTCCGGCGGCGGAAGCAACAGCGGAAATTCCCACTCCTCCGGAAGGGCGAGAGTGAAGGCTGACTTCTACAAAAGTGGAAAATGGGTCATGAACGAAAAGGGCTGGTGGTACAGCTACGACGACGGGACCTGGCCTTCCAATTCTTGGGTATACCTGCCCTGGAAGGACACCTACCAGTGGTACTATTTCAACGGTGAGGGCTATATGGTGACCGGCTGGCATCACTGGCAGAACAACTGGTACTATCTGTATCCGCAGGCGGACGGCAACCGGGGCTATATGTTCACCGGCTGGCATGAGATCGGCGGCAAGTGGTACTATTTCAGCAAAGTGAACGACAGTTCTCTGGGAGCCATGGCCTATGACACCACGACTCCGGATGGCTACAAAGTAGATAAGGACGGAGCCTGGATCCAGTAAACGCAGCCAGTGATCGCAGGCTTTGGGGAAAGGGAGACGCAGAGATGCGTCTCTCTTTTTTTGCACCATAATTAAAAATTCCAACCGCAGCCCATAGACCCGGGAGCCCAACCGCGGTATAATGTCTGGAAAACAGGTATTATACCATCGCGCACCGCGACACCATAAACGACCACACAGGAGGTATCCATGGCACTTTCTCTGATCACCGGCGGCTCGGGAGCCGGGAAAACGGAATATATTTATAAGAAGGTCATCGACTGGTCCATGAAGGAGCCCCAGAGGCAGTTTTTTGTCATCGTACCGGAGCAGAGCACCATGCAGGGGCAGAAGGATATCGTCCGCCTGCATCCGCGCCGGGGCACCATGAATATTGATATCGTCAGCTTTGAGCGTCTGGCCTACCGGATCTTTGGGGAACTTTCCCTGCCCCAGCCGGAGATCCTGGACGATACGGGAAAGACCATGGTCTTACGGAAGCTGGCGGGAGAGCAGAAGGACCAGCTTCTTTTATTTTCTGCCCATCTGAACCAGACGGGCTTTATCGATGAGATCAAGTCCATGCTGTCGGAATTTTACCAGTACGGCGTCACGCCGGAGGCCCTAAAGGAGCAGATGGAAAAGGGAGACATGGGCCAGGTCCTCCAGGGAAAGCTCACGGATATGAATGTGATCTACCGGGCGTTCCAGGCGTTTATGCGGGAACGGTATATTACGGCGGAGGAACTGCTGGACGTGCTGTGCCGGGTGGCGGAGCGCTCCAGGCTTTTAAGGGACAGCGTTCTGGTCCTGGACGGCTATACGGGCTTTACTCCGGTCCAGTACCGGCTTCTGGGCCAGCTCCTTAAGCTGTGCCGGGAGATGTATGTGACGGTCACAGCCACCGGGGACACGGATCTTTATGGCCCCGGCGACGAGGCGGACCTGTTCGATATGAGCCGGAAGATGGCCGGGAAATTAAAGCGTCTGGCCGAGGAGAACGGCGTGGCTGTGGGGCAGGATATCCGTCTGGCAGACCGGCCCTTGAAACGGTTTTCCCTGCGGCCGGAGCTGGATCATCTGGAGCGGACCATGTTCCGGTATCCCTACCGTCCCTGGGGAGGTCCTGCGGAGGGGATCCGTCTGGTCCAGGCGGAGAATCCTGCGGACGAGGTGGATTTTGTGGTGAACCAGATCCACCGGCTGGTGAAGAAGGATGGGTTCCGTTACCGGGAGATCGCCATTGTCTGCGGGGATCTGCCGGGGTATGAAAAGGAGATCCTGCACCAGTTTGAGGAGAACGGGATCCCCCTGTTCCTGGACAGCAAAAAGGACGTGTCCGGGAATCCCTTTATAAGGCTTATGAAAAGCGCCCTGGAGATCCTGCGGAGGGGCTTTGATTATGAAAGCATGTTCCAGTATCTGCGGACCGGACTGGTGACGGAGGAAGAGGAAAAGACCGACCGCCTGGAAACGTATGTGCGGGCCATGGGGATCCGGGGCTTAAAAAACTGGGAAGGCCAGTGGGAAAAGACCTTTGAGGGCGGCATCCGTCTGAACCTGAAGGAATTAAATGAATTTAAGGAAGAGATATTGGGGCCGCTGAAAGCGTTTAAGGAAAAGGCCGGAGAGCGCGGAACACCGGTTGGCACGGTGACGGAGGCCCTGGCGGAGCTTCTCCAGTCTCTGGAGGTGGAGCGGAAGCTTCTGGACAAGGCGGAGCAGTTCCGCAGCCAGGGAATGGAAAAGGAGGCCCGGGAGTATGAGGAGATCTACGGCCTGGTCATGGAGCTGTTTGAACGGCTTTATGAGCTCCTGGGGACCGAGGCGGTGTCCAGAAAGGAGTATCTGGAGATCTTAAGCGCGGGGCTTTCGGAGCTTAAGGTGGGCATGATCCCGGCAGGAGCCGACCGGGTGGTGGCGGGAGATCTGAAAAGGACAAGGCTTTCGGGGATCCGCGCCCTGTTTTTTGTGGGGGTAAATGAGGGCGTTGTCCCGGCAGACACAGGAAAAGGCGGGATCCTCACAGAGCAGGAGCGGGAGATATTAAAAAGGAACGATCTGGAGCTGACGCCCACGGCCAGGGAAGAGGGCTTCATGCAGCGGTTTTACCTGTATCTGATGATGACGAAGCCGTCGGAGCTTCTGACCCTTTCCTATCCGGTGCTTTCGGCCTCTGGGAAGACCCTGCGGCCTTCCAGCCTCATAGGCCAGATGAAAAAACGGTTTCCGGCGGTTCCCGTACAGGGGGCCTCAGAGCTTAAGGAGGCGGCCATCCACAGGACCGCAGCAAAGCGGGCAGTCATAAGCTGGCTCCAGGATCCGGAGTCCATGGAACGGGACAGGGAAGCGGCCATGCTCTACGGGCTTTTGTCCCGGGAGAATCTGGAAAAGGAGCGGATGGAAGCCCTGGCGGAGGCATGTTCCTATTCGTACAGGGAACACGGCATCGGCCGGGAGGCGGCCAGGGCCCTTTACGGGACCATTTTAAACGGCAGCGTCACCAGAATGGAGGGATATGCGGCCTGCGCCTACGCCCATTTTTTGAGCCATGGACTGGAGCTTAAGAAACGGCGGGAGTATGAGCTGGATTTTTCGGACATGGGAAACCTGTTCCACCGGTCCATCGACCTGTTTTTCAGTGAGGTAAGGGCCAGAGGCATGGATTTCTGCGCCATCAGCGACGAAAAGCGGAGAGCCCTGGTGAAGGAATGTGTGAGCCAGGTGGCTCTGGAATACAGGAATACGATCCTAAAGAGCTCTGCCAGAAACAGCTATCTGGAGCGGAAGGTGGAGCGGATCGCAGACCGGACCATCCGGGCCCTGATCCATCAGCTGCGGAAGGGCGATTTTGAGCCGGAGGAGTTTGAGGTGGATGTGAGCACCCGGATCCCCTTACGGGGCGGGGAGGCGTTGAACCTGCGGGGACGGATCGACCGGATGGACATTTTAGAGGAGGAGGACCGGGTCCTGGTAAAGATCATGGATTATAAGTCCGGGAGCACCTCCTTTGACCTGTCCCTGCTTTACCATGGACTCCAGCTCCAGCTGGTGGTCTATATGGACGCGGCCCTCAGGCTGGAGGAAAGGCTCCATCCGGGGAAAAAGGCAGTTCCCGCAGGGATCTTTTATTATCACATCGACGACCCGGTGATCGAGCGGCAGGGAGACATGACGCCGGAGGAGATCGAAGCGGGGATCCTTAAAAAGCTCCGGATGAACGGGCTGGTCAACAGCAGCCTGGATGTGATCCGCCATCTGGACCGGGAGATCGAAAAGGAGTCGGATGTGATCCCAGTGGCCTTAAAGGACGGGATCATCCAGGAGACCCGGTCGTCAGTGGCTGGGGGAGAGCGGTTTTCGGCCCTTTCCACCTTCGTTTCCAGAAGCCTCCGGGAGATGGGAGACGAGATCCTTTCCGGTGTCGTTTCAGTGAATCCCTGGAAGCAGGGCCAGAGGACTGCCTGCGATTACTGCCCCTACCACAGCATCTGCGGCTTTGACCTTAAGACCTCCGGATACGGGTTCCGGAGATTTAAATCCATGAAGCCGGAGGAGATCTGGAAGGAGATCGAAAAGGAGCTGGAAGAGGAGGAACCGGAGGAGGAGACCATGGACCAGGAGGGAGGAACGGAAAATGGCTGAAATGAAATGGACGAAGGAGCAGCAGCAGGTCATCGACGCCAGGGGAAGGAATCTTCTGGTGTCGGCAGCGGCGGGCAGCGGAAAGACGGCGGTGCTGGTGGAGCGGATCGTCCGCATGGTGACGGACCCGGACCATCCGGTGGACATTGACCGGCTTCTGGTCATGACTTTTACCAATGCGGCGGCGGCAGAGATGCGGGAGCGGATCGGGGATGCCCTGGAAAAGCGGCTGGAGGAGGAGCCCGGGGACCGGAACCTGGAGCGCCAGACCAGCCTGATCCACCATGCGCGGATCACCACCATCGACAGCTTCTGTCTGAAGCTCCTCAGGGAGCATTTTAATGAGCTGGACATTGATCCGGGGTTCCGCATCGGCGATGAGGGAGAACTTCTGCTCCTCCAGGCCGATGTGATGAAGGAGCTCCTGGAGGACTATTATGGCCGGGAGGATGGCCGGTTCCTGCGGTTCGTGGACACCTACGCCTCTGGAAAGGCCGACGGCGGCCTGGAGGATTATATTTTACAGGTGTGGAGATTTTCCCAGAGCAACCCCTGGCCGGGCCAGTGGATCGCCGCCTGTAAAAAAGAGCTTTCAGAGGAGACAGACGGGGATCTGGACGGATTGGAGACCGCAGAATGGATGCGGTTTCTGGTGCGGGATGTGAAAAGGCAGGCGGGCGAGTTTGCAGAGCAGCTGGCAGAGGCCCTGGAGACTGCCGGGGAGGAGAACGGCCCCCAGGCGTATATCCCCATGCTCCAGGAGGATCTGCGGGCCATGGAGCGGCTTTCGGAGGCAGAAACGTATAAAGAGATCTGCGGGATCCTCTCCGCCCCCATGTTCGGCCGCCTGGCCGCTGTGCGGGGAAAGGATGTGGACCCGGAGAAAAAGGAGGCCGTTTCGGA
Organism: Enterocloster hominis (ex Liu et al. 2021); assembly: GCA_014385265.1. Lineage (GTDB taxonomy): Bacteria > Bacillota > Clostridia > Lachnospirales > Lachnospiraceae > Alitiscatomonas > Alitiscatomonas aceti. The sequence continues at coordinate 21,695 of JACRTJ010000020.1, read as the reverse complement.
GCTCCGGAACCGGGTCAAGGACGGCGTAAAGAAGATGAAGGCCCTTTATGTGCCGGAGGACCCGGAACGCATCTATGGGGACCTTTTAAACAGCCGGGAGCCGGTCCTCATGCTCCTGGAGCTGGCAGAGGAGTTTACAGCCCGGTTCCAGGAGGCCAAGGAGGAGAAAAATCTGGTGGATTTCAATGATCTGGAGCACTTTGCCCTGGATATCCTCACTGCCGGTTCCCGGGACCACAGCCCTGGCCCGGCGGCCGACGAGCTGGCAGGGCTTTACGAGGAGATCCTGGTGGACGAGTACCAGGACAGCAACGAGGTCCAGGAAACGCTGATCCGCCTGATCTCCAGGGAGCGGTACGGGAAGCCCAACGTGTTCATGGTGGGGGATGTGAAGCAGAGCATCTACAAATTCCGCCTGGCAAGACCGGAACTTTTTATGGAGAAATATGAGTCCTACAAAAAAGAGGAAGGGCCGTACCAGAAGATCGAGCTTCATAAAAACTTCCGGAGCCGTCCGGAGGTGCTGGCCTCTGTCAATGACATTTTTTACAGCATCATGACAAAGAGCCTGGGGAACATCCAGTACACGGAGGACGCGGCCCTGTATCCGGGGGCGGGATATCCGGAGACGGAGAGAGAGGGCCAGGCCAGGACGGAGCTGCTCCTTCTGGACACCGGGGAGGACCTGTTCCTTTCCATGGATGAGGAAAAGGCCGATCTGACGGAAAAGGAGGCTGAGGCCAGGCTCATTGCCTCAAAGATCCGGGAGCTGACGGATCCGGACCGGGGGATGAAGGTATGGAACGGAAAGGAGGGACGGTATGAGCCCTTAAAACGGCGGGATATCGTCATCCTCTTACGGAGCTTAAGCGGATGGGCTGAGGAATTTTTACGGGTCTTAAGCGCCGAGGGGATCCCGGCCTTTGCTGATTCCAGGACGGGATATTTCACGGCTGTGGAGGTGGAGACGGTCTTAAATATGCTGGCCGTCATCGACAATCCCATGCAGGATATCCCTCTGGCCGGAGTTCTTAGATCGCCAATAGGCGGGCTTACGGACCATGATCTGGCGGTGGTCATGGCAGAATTTAAACGGTGTGCGGACAAGGGCCAGGATCCCGGCTTTTACGGGGCGGTCCGGCATTTCCTGGAGGCCGGTGCAGAGGCCTTTGCGGAGGATGAATTATATAAAAAACTGGAAAAGTTTCAAAAACTCCTTCAGATCCTGCGGAAGGAGGCCGGATATCTGCCGGTCCACCGGCTGATCTGGAAGATCTTCGAGCGCACCGGCTATTACGATTACGTTTCTGCCATGCCGGCGGGAAAGGCGCGCCAGGCCAACCTGGACATGCTGGTGGAAAAGGCCTGCGCCTTTGAGGCCACCAGCTACCAGAGCCTGTTTGACTTTATCCGCTACATCGAGCGGCTGAAAAAATACAATACGGATTTCGGAGAGGCGGCCAGGGCCGGGGAAAACGACGATACGGTGCGGATCATGAGCATCCATAAGAGCAAGGGCCTGGAGTTTCCCGTGGTATTTTTAGCCGGGGCCGGAAAGAAATTCAACCGGCAGGACGCCAGGGGAAAGATCCTCATTGACGATAAGCTGGGGATCGCCACAGACTACCTGGATCTGGAACGGAAGGTGAAGGCCCCTACGCTTAAGAAAAATGTCCTGAGCCGGAAGATGAACCTGGAGAGCATGGGGGAGGAGCTGCGGATCCTCTATGTGGCCATGACCAGGGCAAAGGAAAAGCTGTTCATCACAGCCGGAGACCGGTATCTGGGCCGCCATGCGGAAAAATGGGGCGGGATCTCCGGAAGGCGGGAGCTGCCGTTTACATTCTTAAGCGCTGCCGGTTCCTATCTGGACTGGCTTTTAATGGCCTCGGAAAATGCCAGGGCCTCTCTTTCCGTCACCTGTATCCCAGCGGAGGAGCTTCTGAAGGAGGCGGCCAGGAGCCAGGCCTGGAAGGCGGAGACGTACCTGGAGCTTAAGCGGCTCAGGGAAGAGGGGGAGCCCTGTCCTCCGGAGGTCCTGGAGCAGCTTTGCCGTCCCTATCCCCATGAGGCGGACATCGGGCTCCATGCCAAGATGTCGGTTTCAGAGCTGAAGGAGCAGGGACAGTTTGTAGACGACGGAGAAAGCGATTTCCTTCCCACGGTCCCGGCCTTTCTCCGGAAGGGAGAGGAAGAGGAACGGGAGCAGGGCCGTATTTCCCGTCCCGGCGGCGCAGTCCGGGGAACGGCCTATCATCGGGCCCTGGAGCTTCTGTCCTTTAAGGATGCGGTCTCTTTCGGGGATCTGAAGGCGCAGCTGGATGCCATAAAAGCCCAGGGACTTATGGCAGAGGAGGCCCTGCGGCTGGTACAGCCCGGCGTTCTCTGGAGGTTTTTCCAGACGCCCCTGGCAGAACGGATGAGAAGAGCGGACGAAGAGGGAAGGCTTTACAAGGAGCAGCAGTTTGTGGTGGGGATCCCCGCCCGGGAGATGGACGAGGCTGATTCCGACGAGCTGGTGCTGATCCAGGGCATCATCGACGCCTGGTTTGAGGATGAGGACGGGGCTGTGCTGGTGGATTATAAAACAGACCGGATCGGAGAGGGGGAGGAGGCGGTGCTTCTGGACCGCTACCGGCTGCAGCTCATTTATTACAGACGGGCCCTGGAGCAGATCACAGGAAAAACGGTCCGGCAGGCGTTTCTTTATTCCCTGGCGTTACAGAAAGAGATCCCGGTATTTTAAAAATACCGGGACCGCAGGATGCAGGGAGGGCTATTCCTCCGCCGCGACGATCAGCTCCTTTGCATAGGGAAGGGATTCGATCCAGCGGCAGAAGGAGTGCCACTCCTCCAGCTTGTGGGCTTTTCTGGCGTAATAGATGTTGATCAGGGTCTCGTAATTCATGGTGCAGGTACGCATCTGGTTGTAGCTGGAGGGAAGGAGCTGGATCATGTCGTACCAGTCCTCCTTATTTTTTCCTTCCTCCATATATTTTAACCGGATGGCCTCCAGCCTTCCAACGACGGTCTCCATGAAGGCCAGGGTCTCCGGCGTCATGTGGTCGTGGCTGAAATCGTCGATGGAAAAGGGCCTGGAGTGGATCTTGTGCATGGTGCTGGTGGAATTGGCCACGGTGGCTACCTTGTAGGTGTCGTATTCCTTCCACCAGTACAGGGGGGCGGTGATGTCCACGGAGACAAAGATCTGGCGGACGTATTTCCTGTGGTCGCTGCCGGCTCTGCGGAGCCGCTTTGCCAGATCCAGATCGTTGGGTCCCAGGATATAATTTCCATCTTCATCGTAGGCGCTGTCCATCCGTCCCCAGCTGTTCATGGGGTTTCTGGCGCCGCGGATGGCGTTTTCCAGGTTCATGACGCTTGTGCGCTCAAATTTTATCATATGGTCGATTCTCCTCTCTTGGCGGGGCCGGAGCCGGAAGTCCTGTATGTTTCGCAGTCTCTGATCCCTGGCATCATTATATATGGAAACGAAAAAACCATCAAGTACAAAATCGCGCCCCGGACGCAGGTGTGGACGGGAAGCGGAAAACGTGATAGAATGAAACATCATAAATGGAGGCGATAAAATGAATCTGATCGTAGCAGCAGATAAAAACTGGGCCATTGGAAACAGAGGCCGTCTTCTGGTGACGATCCCGGAGGACCAGAAGCTGTTCCGCCAGGAGACTCTGGGAAAGGTCATCGTCATGGGAAGGAAGACCATGGAGAGCCTGCCGGGAGGCCAGGCCCTTCCGGGACGTACCAATGTGGTCCTCACAAGGAACAGGGATTATAAAAAAAAGGGAGTGACAGCGGTCCACGGGATGGACGAGGCCCTTTCCTTTTTAAAACAGTTTCCAGACGACGATATCTATATCATCGGCGGCGGGGAGATCTACCGCCAGTTCCTTCCCTATTGCCGGACGGCTCATGTGACCAGGATCGATTATGCCTATGAGGCCGATACCCATTTTCCGGACCTGGACCAGGATCCGGACTGGCAGGTGACGGCGGAAAGCGATGAGCAGACGTATTTCAGCCTCTGCTATGAATTCTGCCGGTATGACCGGAAGATGGAAGAAAAAACATACGAAAAAAAAGAATAACAGTTGATATAAATTGGAGAACATGATAAACTTAAACTATGTGAGCAGTTTCAGAACTGTTTAATTTACACAGGAGGTTGAGGTAGTATGTATCCGATATTAAAAGCAGAAAAGCTGGCGGATAAGATTTATCTTATGGAGGTAAAGGCGCCGAGAGTTGCAAAGAGCTGTCAGCCCGGAGAATTCGTGATCGTAAAGATCGATGAGGCAGGCGAGAGGATCCCGCTGACGATCTGTGATTACAACAGAGAAGAGGGAACCATCACCATCGTATTCCAGACCGTTGGAGCTTCTTCTGAGAAGATGTCCCACTTACAGGCCGGAGATTCCTTCCACGATTTCGTGGGCCCCTTAGGAAATCCGTCTGAATTCGTTAAGGAGGATCTGGAAGTCCTTAAGAATAAAAAATACCTGTTCGTAGCAGGCGGCGTTGGAACTGCTCCTGTTTATCCCCAGGTAAAATGGTTAAAAGAGCACGGCATCGACGCTGACGTGATCGTCGGCGCAAAGACAAAGGATCTGCTGATCCTGGAGAAGGAAATGGAGGCTGTTGCTGGAAATCTTTATGTTACCACTGATGACGGTTCCTATGTGAGAAAGGGAATGGTTACGGATGTGATCAAGGATCTGGTTCAGAACCAGGGCAAGAAATACGATGTCTGTGTAGCCATCGGACCGATGATCATGATGAAATTCGTATGTCTCTTAACAAAGGAACTGGAGATCCCCACGATCGTCAGCTTAAACCCGATCATGGTAGACGGCACAGGAATGTGCGGAGCCTGCCGTGTGACCGTTGGTGGAGAAGTGAAGTTCGCATGTGTAGACGGACCGGAGTTCGATGGACATGCAGTAAACTTCGACGAGGCAATGAAGCGTCAGCAGATGTACAAGACAGCAGAGGGACGCGCGATCTTAAAGCTTCAGGAAGGCGATACCCATCACGGCGGCTGCGGACACTGCAGCGACAATTAATTGTGGAGGAACAGACATGGACGTAATGAAGAAAGTACCTGTCAGAGAGCAGGATCCGAAGGTGCGTGCAACCAACTTTGAGGAAGTATGCTACGGATATAATGAAGAAGAGGCTGTTGCCGAGGCAGAGCGCTGCCTGAACTGTAAAAATGCAAGATGTGTGGAGGGATGTCCCGTAAATATCGATATCCCCACCTTCATCAGAGAAGTAAAGGAAAGAAAATTCGAGGACGCTGCCAATACCATCGCATTGTCTTCCGCACTTCCGGCAGTCTGCGGCCGCGTATGTCCGCAGGAGAGCCAGTGTGAAGGAAAGTGTATCCGCGGCATTAAGGGCGAATCCATCTCCATCGGTAAGCTGGAGCGTTTCGTTGCCGACTGGTCCAGAGAGAACGGCTTCGTTCCCAAGGCTGCTGAGACAAAGCTTGGAAAGAAGGTTGCTGTGATCGGTTCCGGCCCGTCCGGACTTACCTGTGCAGGCGATCTGGCTAAGATGGGCTATGACGTGACCATCTTTGAGGCCCTTCATGAGCCGGGCGGAGTTCTTACATACGGTATTCCGGAGTTCCGTCTTCCGAAGCAGGCCGTTGTACAGCCGGAGATCGACAACGTGAGAAAGCTGGGCGTTAAGATCGAGACAAACGTGATCATCGGCAAGACCGTGACCATCGACGAGTTAATGGACGAGGAGGGCTTCTCCGCCGTATTTATCGGTTCCGGCGCTGGTCTTCCCAAGTTCATGGGCATCCCGGGCGAGAACGCCAACGGCGTATTCTCTGCCAACGAGTACCTGACAAGAAGCAACCTGATGAAGGCCTTCCGCGATGATTACGATACACCCATCGCAGCCGGCAAGAAGGTTGTAGTCGTAGGCGGCGGAAACGTTGCCATGGACGCTGCAAGAACCGCTCTCCGCCTGGGCGCTGAGGTTCATGTGGTATACAGAAGAAGTGAAGCAGAGCTTCCGGCCCGTGTGGAGGAGGTTCACCATGCCAAGGAAGAGGGCATCATCTTTGACCTTCTTACCAATCCCACCGAGATCCTGGCAGACGAAAAGGGCTGGGTAAAGGGTATGAACGTGGTTAAGATGGAGCTGGGCGAGCCGGATGCATCCGGAAGAAGACGTCCGGTGGAAGTAAAGGGCTCCGATTACACCATCGACTGTGATACGGTTATCATGTCCTTAGGAACATCCCCCAACCCGCTGATCTCCAATACAACGGACGGCCTGGATGTGAATAAGCACAAATGTATCGTGGCAGACGAGGCCAACGGCCAGACCTCCAGAGAAGGCGTATTTGCAGGCGGCGACGCTGTAACAGGCGCAGCTACTGTGATCCTTGCCATGGAAGCTGGTAAGGCAGGTGCCCGCGGTATCCACGAGTACCTGAGCAACAAATAAATAAGAAAAAACGAGGGGGCGCTGCGGGGGAAAGATCCTTTGCAGCGCTCTTTTTTATTTTTTGGAGGGAGATTATGAAGAAAAATATCGACCTGCTTCACGAACCGATCCTGCCTGCGCTTACACGTCTGGCGCTTCCCATCATGGCTACCTCCCTGGTGCAGATGGCCTATAATATGACGGATATGGCCTGGATCGGACGGGTGGGAGCCGGAGCAGTGTCGGCGGTGGGATCGGCGGCCATGTTCACCTGGTTTTCCCAGGGCGTAAGCAGCCTGGCGAGAATGGGAGGCCAGGTAAAGGTAGCCCATTCCCTGGGCCGGGGCGACCGGGAAGAGGCGGGAAAATACGCCCAGGGGGCGCTGCAGCTGGGGATCCTGTTTGCAGTGATCTTTGGGATCCTGTCAGTGGCGTTCCGGAAGCAGCTCATCGGATTTTTTAATATGCAGGACCGGCAGATCGTCCGTGATGCGGAGATCTATCTGACCATCACCTGTGGACTGATCCTCTTTTCTTTTTTAAATGCCATCTTTACTGGAATCCTGACTGCGTCGGGGGACAGCCGGACGCCTTTTGTGGCCAATGTGATCGGGCTGGTGATCAACATGGTCCTGGATCCCTTCCTGATCTTCGGATTCGGCCCCATACCGGCCATGGGGGCCGCCGGAGCGGCCATTGCCACAGTGGGGGCCCAGGCGGTGGTAACGGCGGTGTTTTTATGGTTTGCCCGCAGGGATACCCTGGTGTTCAGCCAGGTCCATATCCTGGAACGGACCAGCCGCAGATATATCCGCCAGATCATAAAGATCGGGTTTCCAGCCGGGGTCCAGACCATGATATACAGCGGGATCTCCATGGTCCTGACCCGCATGGTTACGGATTTCGGAGATACGGCCATTGCGGTCCAGAAGGTGGGAAGCCAGATCGAATCGGTGGCCTGGATGACCGCAGACGGATTTGCAGCAGCCATCAATTCCTTTATCGGGCAGAACTTCGGAGCCGGAAAGACGGAGCGGGTCAAGGGAGGCTATAAAAAGGCCGCCTGGATCATGGCCGCCTGGGGACTGGGCTCCTCGGCGCTTCTGATCTTCGGGGCGGAGCCGGTGTTCCGGATCTTCATCCATGAGCCGGAGGTGGTGGCCGATGGCATCATCTATTTGCAGGTGCTGGGACTGTCCCAGATGTTCATGTGTGAGGAGATCCTTACAGAGGGCGCCCTGGCGGGTCTTGGAAAGACCATGCAGGCGTCGGTGATCAGTGTGATCTTTACGGCGGCACGGATCCCCATGGCTCTTATTTTATCATCAACGGCCCTGGGACTTTCCGGCATCTGGTGGGCCATTACCCTGACCAGTGTGGTCAAGGGCATTGTTTTTGTAAGCTATTTTATGGCAGTGATGAGAAAGCTGCCCCCGGAAGTGGAGGAGAAACGATGAGCAGAACAGTGACCCAGGAGGAAAGGTACCGGATGATGACGGAAAAGCCCATTTCCAGGCTGATCCCAGGGCTGGCAGTACCCACGATCATCAGTATGCTGATCACCTCGATTTATAATATGGCGGATACCTTTTTCGTCAGTCAGATCAACACAAGCGCCTCGGCGGCTGTGGGGATCATTTTTTCCCTGATGGCCATGATCCAGGCCGTGGGCTTTACCCTGGGCATGGGCGCGGGAAATTATATTTCCCGCAGTCTGGGAGCAAAAAATGAAGACATCGCAGTGCGGACGGCAGCCACGGCCTTTTTTACGGCCATTGGGATCGGCGTGGTCATGGCAGTGACTGGTCTTTCCTTCCTGGACCGGCTGGTGCGGCTTCTGGGGGCCACAGAGACCATCGCCCCTTACGCCAGGGATTATGCCCGGTACATTCTTCTGGGAGCGCCGGTGATGACCGGCTCCTTTGTGATGAACAACCTGCTGAGGTCCCAGGGCTATGCCGTTTATGCCATGGCGGGGATCACCACCGGCGGGATCTTAAACATGATCCTGGATCCGGTGTTCATCTTCGGTCTCCGCATGGGCATTTCCGGCGCGGCGGCCGCCACGGTCATAAGTCAGTGCGTCAGCTTCTGCATCCTGTTTTTCCAGTGTAACTTCCGCAAGGGATGCATCCGGCTGAGGCCCGGAAAATTTACTCCGTCTCTAAAAATTTATGGAGAGATCCTTCATGCAGGCCTCCCGTCGTTGTGCCGCCAGGGTCTGGCCAGCGCGGCGGCAGTGGCCTTAAACGTGGCGGCCAATCCCTTTGGGGATGCGGCCATCGCAGCCATGTCCATTGTAACGAGATACATGATGTTCATCAACTCTGCCCTCATCGGCTTCGGCCAGGGCTTCCAGCCTGTGTGCGGCTTCAACTTTGGGGCGAAGCGGTATGACCGGGTCCTGGAGGCGTTCTGGTTCTGCCTGAAGGTGGCAGTGATCCTCCTGACCACCCTGGGCGTCATAAGCTTTTTCGGGGCAGAGGCCATTATGGGCCTGTTCCGGAAGGGGGATCTGGAGGTGATCGGGATCGGTACCTGGGCCATGCGGTTCCAGTGCCTGACCCTGCCGTTCCAGGCCTGGATCATCATGTCCAATATGCTGACCCAGTCCATCGGCTACGGCTTCCGGGCATCCATTGTGGCGGCGGGCCGCCAGGGGATCTTTCTGATCCCGGCCCTCCTTACGCTTCCCCGTTTCCTGGGGATCCTGGGGCTGCAGCTCTGCCAGCCCATTGCGGATGTCTGTACCAGTGTCATGGCCGCGGTGATCGTCGTCTCCATACTGAAGGAGTTAAAGGTCTGGAACGAAGAAATACAAAATTTATCGAAAAAAACTATGGACGAATGAGAGATTTTGTGAGAGAATGGTACAAGCAAGATGTGATTTTTTTAACAAGAGAATTGCGACAGATATCTTGAAAGGAGTCTTAAAATGATTTATTCACATGAAGTAGAAACAATGTGTAAAGTTGCCCAGGGCGTAAACCATGGCGCAGCTCCGATCCCGGAGGAAGCGAAATGGGTACAGTCCAAAGAGATCAAAGATATTTCCGGCCTTACCCATGGAATCGGCTGGTGTGCACCCCAGCAGGGTGCATGTAAGCTGACCCTGAACGTGAAGGAGGGCATCATCCAGGAGGCACTGGTGGAGACCATCGGATGTTCCGGTATGACCCATTCCGCAGCTATGGCGGCAGAGATCCTTCCGGGCCGGACCCTGCTGGAGGCTTTAAACACAGACCTTGTGTGCGACGCCATCAATACAGCCATGAGAGAACTGTTCCTTCAGATCGTTTACGGAAGGACCCAGAGTGCATTTTCTGAGGACGGCCTTCCCATCGGAGCTGGTCTGGAGGACCTTGGAAAGGGTCTCCGTTCCCAGATCGGTACCATGTACGGAACCTTAAAGAAAGGTCCCCGTTATCTGGAGATGGCAGAAGGCTATGTGACCGGGATCGCTCTCGACGCAGAGGACCAGATCATCGGCTACCAGTTCGTAAACCTTGGAAAGATGACCGATTTCATTAAGAAAGGCGACGATCCCACAACTGCTTATGAGAAGGCAAAGGGCCAGTACGGCCGTGTGGCAGACGCAGTGAAGATCATCGACCCGAGAATGGAGTAAGGAGGAGTTAATACATCATGGCATTATTTGAATCATATGAGAGAAGAATCGACAAGATCAATTCTGTTTTAAACAGCTATGGCATCGCTTCCATCGAAGAGGCTGAAAAGATCACAAAGGACGCCGGCTTAAATGTCTACGACCAGGTAAAGAAGATCCAGCCCATCTGCTTTGAGAATGCCTGCTGGGCATATACAGTGGGTGCAGCCATTGCCATTAAAAAAGGCTGCCGTAAGGCCGCTGACGCTGCCGCAGCCATCGGAGAGGGCCTCCAGGCCTTCTGTATCCCCGGCTCTGTTGCCGATCAGAGAAAGGTTGGCCTTGGCCATGGAAACCTTGGCAAGATGCTTTTAGAGGAAGAGACAGACTGCTTCTGCTTCTTAGCCGGCCACGAGTCCTTTGCAGCCGCTGAGGGCGCCATCGGTATCGCAGAGAAGGCCAATAAGGTCCGCAAGAAACCCCTGCGCGTGATCTTAAACGGTCTCGGAAAAGACGCAGCCCAGATCATTTCCCGCATCAACGGCTTTACATATGTGGAGACAAAGATGAACTACTACACCGGAGAGGTGGAGGAGGTATTCAGAAAATGCTATTCCTCTGATCCGGAAAGCCCCCGCGCAAAGGTAAACTGCTACGGTGCCAATGACGTGACCGAGGGCGTTGCCATCATGTGGAAAGAGGGCGTTGATGTTTCCATCACCGGAAACTCCACCAACCCCACCCGTTTCCAGCATCCGGTGGCAGGCACCTATAAGAAGGAGTGCGTGGAGAAAGGAAAGAAATACTTCTCCGTAGCCTCCGGCGGCGGCACAGGCCGTACCCTCCATCCCGACAATATGGCGGCTGGTCCGGCTTCCTACGGAATGACCGATACCATGGGCCGTATGCACTCTGACGCCCAGTTCGCAGGTTCCTCCTCCGTTCCGGCACACGTAGAGATGATGGGTCTCATCGGCGCAGGAAATAACCCCATGGTGGGCATGACTGTGGCTGTGGCCGTTTCCATCCAGCAGGCGGCTGAAGAGGGAAGATTCTAGGATCCCCCATGGCGGAACCTGCTGTGGGAAATTTCAGGAAAATTGGAAATGTACTTTCTTTTTTAAGAAAGGTATGCTACAATAACCCATGACAAAAGCACCTGCACACCTGGCAGGTTCAATAGGATAGAGGCGCGGGCTTCAAGAGTAACGGAAGACAAGGCTGGACCGCCGTTTTCCGCCAAAGGGGAGACCGCCGAAGGAGTTTTGCCCGGTCCGGGGCAGGGTTCCTGGTACGACGCAGAAGATGCGGCGTACTGTCACGATACGTGGAGCGCTATCTTGTGTTGCTGGTTCCAGCCTGTATGGCTTTTTATCTGCATGATCTACACCACAAACGCGTTTTCCGTAAGGGACTGCCGTTTGTGGTGTTTTTGATTTTCAAGAGAGGAAGTATGAGAAATGCAGAGTACGAAAACGAAAAGCCTGGCTGTACTGGCTCTGGCGTCCATGTTCCTCATGGCCTTTGCCATGACGGCCTTTGGGGCAGAGGGGGAGACCGCAGAGTACGTCCCCGCCCTGTTTTCTACCTTCTGGGCGCTGGTGCCGCCGGTGGTAGCCATCGGACTGGCGCTGATCACAAAGGAGGTTTACAGCTCCCTGTTTATCGGGATCGCCGTAGGGGGGATCCTGTATTCCGGCGGGAGCTTTGAGCGGACCGTGGTCCATATTTTCCAGGACGGCATCATCGGAGTCCTTACCGATGAAAGCAACGTGGGGATCCTGGTATTCTTAGTGATCCTGGGAGCCATGGTCAGCCTTATGAACAAGGCCGGCGGCTCCGCTGCCTTTGGCCGGTTTGCGGCAAAGGGCATCAAGACCCGGGTGGGGGCCCAGCTGGCCACCATCCTTCTGGGGGTTACGATCTTCATTGACGACTATTTCAACTGCCTGACTGTGGGAAGCGTCATGCGGCCTGTGACGGACAAGTTCAAGGTTTCCCGGGCAAAGCTGGCGTATCTCATCGACGCCACGGCAGCTCCCGTATGCATCATTGCCCCCATTTCATCCTGGGCGGCGGCTGTGACGGGATTCGTGGAGGGAGAGGACGGCTTCTCCATCTTTATCCAGGCCATTCCCTATAACTTCTATGCTCTTTTAACCATTGTGATGATGGTGGGAATGGTGCTCATGAAGGTGGAGTTCGGGCCCATGTTAAAGCATGAAAGGAACGCGGTCAAGGGGGATCTCTTTACCACAGAGGGACGGCCTTATGCGGATGAATCCGATCCGTCAGTGATCTCCAGGGGAACGGTCATGGACCTCCTGATCCCGATTATTTCTTTAATTATCTGCTGTGTGATCGGTATGCTGTATACAGGCGGATTTTTCTCCGGCGTGGATTTTGTGACCGCCTTTTCGGAGAGCAACGCATCCCTGGGACTGACCCTTGGAAGCTTCTTCGGCCTTCTGATCACTCTGGTCCTGTACCAGGTGCGCCGTGTCCTGGATTTCCACGACTGCATGGCCTGTATCCCCGAGGGCTTTAAGGCCATGGTACCGGCCATTCTGATCCTGACCTTTGCCTGGACCTTAAAGGCCATGACAGACAGCCTGGGTGCGGACGTATATGTGGCAGATCTGGTGTACAACCATGCCAGAGGCCTGCTGAATTTCCTTCCGGCCATTATTTTCCTGGTGGGCTGCCTGCTGGCCTTTGCCACAGGCACCTCCTGGGGGACCTTCGGTATCCTGATCCCCATTGTGGTGGGCGTGTTCCAGAATACCAATCCGGAGCTGATGATCATCTCCATTTCTGCCTGCATGGCGGGAGCTGTCTGCGGAGACCACTGCTCGCCCATTTCCGACACCACCATCATGGCGTCTGCGGGAGCCCAGTGTGAGCATGTGAACCATGTGATGACCCAGCTTCCCTATGCGGTGACCTGTGCCGCCGTATCCTTTGTGACGTACATTGTGGCAGGGTTTGTAAAGACTGCCTGGATCGCCCTTCCTGTGGGCATCGTCCTGATGCTGGGAGCCATGCTTGTCTTAAAAATGATGGGCGATACGGTGGAGGAAGAATAGTAAAAAACGTGAAAAAGCCCGGCGGTGAGCAGATTCCAGTGCTCTCCGGCCGGGTCTTTTCTGTTATGGCGGAAGACTAGGCCTCCTCCAGGCCCTCAAACTGCATTTCATAATATCTGGCATACAGACCGTTCTTTTCCAGGAGCTCTTTGTGGCTTCCACGCTCAACGATGCCCTGGCCGTCGATGACGATGATCTCGTCGGCATTCCGGATGGTGGAGAGACGGTGGGCGATGGTGATGGTGGTGCGGTTTCTGGAGAGCTCCTCCAGGCTTTTCTGGATGTGGCGTTCACTTTCATTGTCCAGGGCGCTGGTGGCCTCATCCAGGATCAGGATAGGCGGATTTTTAAGGAATACCCGGGCAATGGAGATCCGTTGCTTCTGGCCGCCGGAAAGCCTTGCGCCCCGCTCGCCCACAAAGGTGTCGTAGCCGTCAGGAAGCTCCATGATGAAATCGTGGATGCTGGCCTTTTTGGCGGCGGCAATGATCTCCTCGTCAGTGGCTCCTGGTTTTCCGTAGGCGATGTTTTCACGGATGGTGCCGCCGAATAAGTATACCTCCTGCTGGACCAGGCCGATGGAGCTTCTGAGGCTCTTTAATGTGGTTTTCCGGATATCCTGGCCGTCAATGGCGATCCTTCCGTGGGTCACATCGTAGAACCGGGGAAGGAGGGAGCAGATGGTGGTCTTTCCGCCGCCAGAGGGGCCCACCAGGGCGATGGATCTGCCGGCAGGGATGGAAAAGGAAACATGGCTTAAAACAGGCTCGCTGCTGTTATAGCAGAAGCTTACGTCCTCATAGGAAATATGGCCCTGTACATTTGTAAGGGGCTTCGCGTCCGGCGCATCCTCGATCTCCGGTTCTGTTTCCATGACTGCCAGGAAGCGCTTGAAGCCGGTAAGGCCCTTCTGGAGCATTTCCGTAAACTCCACCAGGATCTGGATGGGGCTGATGAAAATTCCGATGTAGAGGGCGTACATGGCCAGGTCTGCTGGCTCCATCTCCCCGATGGAGATAAGGTATCCTCCGGCCACCAGGACGGTCAGATACATCATGCCCTGGAAAAACAGGGTGCCTGCGTGGAATTTTCCCATGGCCCGGTAGTTATTGTCCCGGGAGCGGACGAAATTCTCGTTGCTCCTTCCGAACTTTTTCCGTTCGATCTCTTCATTGGCAAAGGACTGGACCACACGGATCCCGGACAGGGTATCCTGGAGACTGGCGTTGATGTCGCCGATCTTTCTCCGGTTGTCCATGAAGGTCTCATGCATCCGGGCGTTCTGGCGGCAGCAGAAAAGCACCATAAGAAGGACCACCACGGCCAGCAGGAGAGCCAGCTTCCCGTTGATCAGGAATAAGAATACAAAGGAGCCGGCAATCTTAATGGAGGAGATAAACACGTTTTCCGGCCCATGGTGGGCGAATTCGGAGATCTCAAACAGGTCGGAGACCAGCTTGCTCATCATCTGTCCGGTGTTGTTTTTATCATAGTAGGAAAAGGAGAGCTTTTCATAATGATCGAACAGATCCCGGCGCATATCCCGCTCGATCCAGGTCCCCATGAGATGGCCCTGGTAGGTCACATAGTATTTGCAGAGGGTCTGGATCACATAAAGGACCAGAAGGCCTGCAAAGAGGAGGGGGAGGGAGCGCAGGATGGCTTCCTGGCCCCGGGTGAACCAGTCGCTGGCCGCTCTTCTTAAGATCTGGGGAAAGGCCAGGTCCACGGCGCTGATGATGGTGGCGCAGAAAAGGTCCAGGAAAAAGAATTTTTTGTAGGGCTTATAATAGGCTGCAAATTTTTTTAGTACGTCCATGATTCCTCCTGTGCATATAAAGTCGTTGCTTTAATCATAGCATGGGAGTTTCTGGAAGTAAAGGGCAGGTTCCTGCGTAAATTCTGCCACATTTTCTTCATAAATTGTTAATGGAAATCCAGGGAAGCAGGTGCTATAATCTATATATATGGAAATCTGTAAATTTTTGTACGTTTATAAAGAAAGGTGACGAGATCATGAATATGAAAACCATCCTGGCAGCAGCTCTGACCGCAGGCTTTTTTGTGCAGCCCTGTATGACAGCCCTGGCATCGGTCAGTGCGCCGGAATCTGATAAGAACCAGATCGGCCCGGGCTTTGAAGCACCGGCGGAGGAAAATGCCGAAAGTGCGTTTACCCCCTGGACGAAGGTGGACGGCGTTTATGTGGACGATACGGGAAAGGCCATCGACGGCGCAGTCCTTCGGGGTGTCAGTGTATCCAAGTGGCAGGGAGATGTGGACTGGGGGAAGGCAGCCGCTGATGATATTTCCTTTGCCCTGGTGCGGATGGCGTCCATCGGCTACGAGGGAGAATATACCATGGACGAATATTTTGACCAGAACATGCGGGAGGCCAGCGCCAACGGCGTCCATGTGACGCCCTATGTCTATCTCCAGACAAGGACTGTGGAGGAGGCAGAGGCGGCGGCCCGGTATGCGGTGGATGTGGCGAAGAATTATGACGTTTCTTATCCCCTGGCAGTGGATATCGAGTCCCAGTATATCCTGGATCTCTCAACCCAGGAGCTGACGGATATCGCCAACGCCTTCTGCCGTGTGGTGGCGGAGGCAGGATACACGCCCATTGTATACAGCGACTACCATAAGTTTACGACAGAAATGGATACGAACCAGATCCCCTATGATATCTGGCTGGCCAGATACGGCGGCGATCACAATTATCCCAACCGGACCATGTGGCAGGCCACCGATAAGGGCGTGATCGACGGGATCAATGGAAACGTGTGCCTGGAATTTGCCTTTAAGGATTACGCTCCAGCCCTGGAGGCAGGGGACGCCACGCCCGGCCAGTGGAAGGAAGAAAACGGCGTTTGGTATTTTGAAAACAACGGAGGCCGCTATACCGGCTGGATCCGCCCCGACGGAAACTGGTATTATATGGATCCGGCAGCCGGAGGAGCCATGGTCTCCAATACCTCCATGGTCATCGATGGAGTGACGTACTCCTTTAATGGAAGCGGCGTCATGCAGTAAAATAAAAGCTCCAGGCCCGGATCCGGCAGCCTGGAGCTTTATGAAAACGGATGGTCAGTCTTCCCAGGGAAGATCCACCGTGATATACGAATGATGGACAGCAGGCAGGAATTTTTCCGTAAGGTCTGCTGTCTTTATTTTTAAGCTGGAGGTATTGATGCAGGGGTGGCAGCCCAGAAAGGGATCCTTTAATACATCAGAATCGATGAGCAGCTGGACCTGGTTTTCCTTATCATTGGCCAGTCCCAGGATGCTGACAGAGCCGGGAGTGATGTCTAAGAACTGCTCCATGTATTCGTCTCCGGCAAAGGACAGTCTGGCGGAATTGATCTGCTTTGAAAGATTTTTTGTCTTGAATTTCTTATTCCCCGGCATCATCAGAAGATAAAAACGGGTCTTCTGGGCGTTGCAGAGAAAGAGATTCTTGCATATGTGGATCCCAAGGATCTTTTCTACCTCCAGGCAGGCGTCGATGGTGGCCGTAGCGTCGTGGTCCACCCGTGTAAAGGGGATGCCGAGGGTATCCAGAAGGGCGTAGGTGCGGACCTCCCTGGGGAGACGGCCGGACATGTCCTCCGGACTGCCTGTATATACAGTTTCATCAATATAAAAATCCATGTTTTGTATCCTTTCTGTCTGGACTGGGCGTTGAAATAACGCTGGTACTTTAAGGGGAAAAACGCTATAATCGTAATAGTACGGCCCCTGGATCCGGGGATGCCGTCCAGGGATGTGGGGACAGGGGGCCATAGATCCGGCGCGGGTCTGTAAGGGGTTCCTGACGGAGCGGACCGGGATCGCCGGAGATCCTTTGGAGTCCCAACATCATTATAATGGAAACGTAAGAAAAAGCAAGAATATGGAGATAAAGTATATGGAAAACAGAAATGAAAGTGGAAAAAAACAGAAGGCAAAGGGCCTGTGCCCGAATTTTGGGAAATGCGGCGGCTGCCAGTATCTGGACGTGCCCTATGAGGAGCAGCTGAAGAAAAAGAAGAAACAGCTGACAGAGCTTTTAAAGCCATTCTGTCAGGTCCGTGACGTGATCGGAATGGAGGACCCCTGGCATTACAGAAATAAGGTCCATGCGGTCATAGCCAGGGACCGGAAGGGGAGGATCATTTCCGGCGTATACAAGGAGGGGACCCATTTTGTTCTTCCGGTGGATACCTGTCTTATTGAGGATCAGAAGGCAGACGATATCATCAGGACGATCCGGGAGCTGGTCCCGTCGTTTAAAATGAAGGTATACGATGAGGATACGGGGTACGGCTTCCTGCGCCATGTGCTGATCAGGACCGGGCACAGCACCGGCGAGATCATGGTGGTGCTGGTGACGGCTTCTCCTGTGTTCCCGTCTAAAAATAATTTCGTAAAGGCTCTGCGGGCGGCCCATCCGGAGATCACCACAGTGGTCCAGAACATCAACGGCCGCGGCACCAGCATGGTCCTGGGAGAAAAGGAGCATGTGCTTTACGGCCCCGGCTTTATCGTGGACGAGCTCTGCGGCTTCCGGTTCCGGATCTCCTCCAGATCCTTCTACCAGATCAATCCGGTCCAGACAGAAAAGCTCTACCGGCTGGCCATCCAGGCTGCAGGGCTCACAGGGAAGGAGACGGTCATTGACGCTTACTGCGGCATCGGCACCATCGGCATCGCCGCTTCGCCTGAGGCGAAGGAGGTGATCGGCGTGGAGCTCAATCCGGATGCGGTCCGGGACGCGGTCACCAACGCCAAGGTCAATGGAGTAAAAAATATCCGGTTTTACTGCAATGATGCGGGAAAATTCATGGTCCAGATGGCCTCCCAGGGAGGAAAGGCGGACGTGGTGTTCATGGATCCGCCCCGCAGCGGAAGCACGGAGGAATTCATAAACGCGGTGGCCACCTTAAAACCCGTCCGGGTGGTGTATGTCTCCTGCGGCCCCGATACCCTGGCCAGGGATCTGACGGTGTTTAAGAGGAAAGGGTACGAGGCGAAAGAGGCGTGGGGAGTGGATATGTTTCCGTTTACGGGGCATACAGAATGTGTGGTGAAGTTGGAGAGAGCGAATTAAAAAGTGAGAAGATAGAGACACAGGAGCGAAAGGCTCTTGCGTCTTTTGGCATAAGAAGCGGAGTTGGAATGAACCTTGCAACAAAAGTGTGGCTGTGATAAAATTTAGGTATGGTAGGGGAAGTGTATACTTCTGAGAAAAACAGGCAGAGAAAGGAAGAGCAGACATGAGTAAGGATTGGAAAGAAAAGTCCAGGCCGGAAGATCTGCAGCGCCTTCGTGGATTTCGCCTGATGGATGATGACTTTATGTCAAAATGTTTTGAGGAAAATATAGAGTGTACGGAGCTGGTACTGCAGATTGTGCTTGGCAGAGATGATTTGAAGGTGGAAAAGGTAGCAATCCAGCATCAGCTTAAAAATCTGCAGGGCAGATCAGTTATTTTTGATATCTATGCTACGGATCATGCTGGAAAAAGATATAATGTGGAAATCCAGAGAGCAGATCGCGGTGCGGGAGCAAAAAGAGCCAGGTATCACAGCAGTTTGATCGATGCCAATGTGACCGAGCCAGGAGAGAAGCTGGAGAATCTGGTAGAAACTTATGTAATTTTTATTACAGAGCGTGATGTGCTGGGAAAGGGAAAACCGATTTATCATATTGACCGGGTGATCAAAGAAAACGGCGAGAATTTTGGCGATGAGGCTCATATTTTATATGTGAACGGTGAATACCGGGATGAGTCGCCCATAGGTATCCTGATGCACGATTTTTCCTGTACAGATGCCAGGGATATGAAGTATAGAACATTGGCAGAACGTGTAAGATATTTCAAGGAAGATGAGAAAGGAGTGGCTGCTATGTGTAAGGCGATGGAAGATATGCGGAACGAGGCTAAATTAGAAGAAAGAAAAGAAATTGCTTGCAGTTTGCTTGCAGATGGTGAGTTATCTTATGAGAAAATTGCAAAACATACAGGATTTACAGTCGAAGAGATTCAGAAACTCGCTGCCCAAAAGGGAGCATGATATAACTAATAGAGCATAAATAGTGAAAAGGGTTGCCAGTATCACAACGGCGGCCCTTTCCTGTAATATGAATAATTATAGAAACATATGGACTTAAAATCAATGATCGAAGAATTACTGGCAAAAGGATATGAAGGTGGGGATTGGGATTATAAATCGGATTATCCGAATACAGCTGGGGAGAAGCTTCATGATATATTTTGAATGGCTAATAATTTAGAGGATAGAGATGCCTGTTTAATATATGGAGCAAATGATGATGGCTCTGTTTGTGGAATTGAAAACACGGAGAGGCCACGGTATAAGACGGCAGATATTATTAAATTTTTGAGAGATAAGCCGTTTACAGGAGGATATATACCACAAGTCGAGGCTCATACATTGAAATTTCAGGAGCATGAGGCAGATGTTCCTGTGATTTATAGAGGAATACATACTCCCTATTATTTGTGGAAGGGATGGGGGAATACTCATAAACTTATGCTGATAAGTGTAAATACCAAATCCATGTAGTGGTTATATGATTTCGAGCATGTAGATTGTGTTTTAAAATACTTTTAAACGATTGCACATTGGCTTAAAGTTTGTGTGCGTCGGTTTTATAGTATCTGCCTTTTTGAATTGGAGGTAAAAGTACAGGGGCTTATTTTGGACTTAAAAAAGTAGTTTAGGTGAATCGTTGGCTGCATAAACGCTGTTCAGCCAAGCCTTGTAAAAAGGCTGACGAAGGTGATTCTGTTTCTACTGGAATATCGGAAAGACGAAGCAAATGGAGAGATAAACAATGGCATCAGGTAACAATTATTTACAATTTATTTTAGGACAGCTGTCTGATCTGGATGATATTACATACCGGGCGATGATGGGAGAGTTTATTATTTATTATCGCGGAAAAATTGTGGGCGGCATTTATGATGCTCGACTGCTTGTAAAGTCCACTAAGTCGGCAATTGCCTATATAGCGGATCCAGTATATGAAGCACCTTATGAGGGAGCAAAGGAAATGCTGCTGGTAGACGAGGTTGATCAGAAAGAATTTTTAACAGGTCTGTTTCACGCGATGTACGAGGAACTGCCAATGCCTAAGCAAAAAAGAAAAAATAAGTATTGCGAAGGGAAAAAGGAATAAGGCTGTTTACGTACATAGCGGAAGGACAGATAAATCATGAAGCGGCAAAACGGGATCTATCTGTACAGGGGCACAAGATCTGAATACGGGAAAGGTCCATACGCAGGGCATCCGATCATTTGCTGAAATGTTCCCATTTTATGCAGCTGATCAGAATATGAAACCAGAAAGAAAATCGAACAGGAGCAGGATATATGGAACTGAAAAAAGTATGGATGTCCCCGGATACGAAAAAGAAAAGCAAATATGGATACCGGGCAGTCGGCGGTATCCTTGGCATCGTTCTGCTGATGGTCCTGCTGCTTTGCGGAGGGACCCTTCTGTCATTATCCCTGGGGATAAATAAAAAAGCATTTTCTCTGATCCTTCTGACTGCTGTCAGTGCTCTGGGGATCGGGCTGGCCGTCCTCCTGGGACGGCGGTCGATCCGGGACGCCACGATCTTTTTTCTGACAGAAAATGACCGTTTATGGGTCATGGATGCCCGCGGCCTGTCCAATCATGGGAATGGATTTCTTGGCTTTGCCGTTGGTACGATGGAAACACAGGCGTTTTTGCGCCGGCAGGGCCGCCAGCCGTTTATTCCCAACCGTGCGGACGAAATTTTGAAGGTGTTAAATATCAAGGAAAACCGCAGCCACTACGCGGTCCGATGCCAGGTGCGTCATCCAGATACGCATGTGACCCGGTTTACCTATCTTCTGATCAAAGGAAATCCCGATGAGGACATGCTGCTGCGGGAGCTGGAGCGCAGGAAGACCTGGGAGAATGCGTTGGAGCCAGCTGGGAACTGGAATCTGCTATATATTCTGCTGGGCGGTCTGGCCCTTGCAGCCTGCGTGACCATGTGTGTCCTGAGTCATCCGGCTGTTGCCGTGATGTCAGGTGAGCTTTATTTTCCCTGTATGGGTGCTTCTCTGGCGGCATTTTGTGTTTTCCTCTATTTTATCATCCGTCAGCGCCGTGGGGAATGAGCCGGAGTGCTTGTTTTCTAGCGCAGGAGCGGCGGTCTGACAGGGGAACAGGGGAGATGGACGGCCGAACGAAAGGAACAGGAAGAAGAATCTGAGCAAGAAACAGATCAGAATGAATCTTGTAACAAAAACGTACCTATGATAAAATTCTGGTAAAACAAAAGCGTTTCAAAAAGAAAAGGCTTTGCTGCCGGTCAGAAGCCATTGCAGCAATAAAATGCAGAGAGCTGCGGTAGCACGAATGAAGAGAAGGAGTAAGTGTGAAGCAATGAGCCGAAAATAGACCATAAACGTCCCTTGTGTGGAAAATCTGGTTTTTAAGATTTATCCAGAATGAACAGCACATTGCTGTTGAAGGAGTTTTAGTGTTTCCGG
>JACRTJ010000003.1 GCA_014385265.1 Enterocloster hominis (ex Liu et al. 2021) | reverse complement strand
TTTTCCAGCAATTCGTACATCAGATCTTCCTCGGATTCGTTGTTTTCATGGGCCGGAGCCAGGGGCTGTCCCTCCGGAACTGATCTCCGGAGCCCGTTTTACTTCCCATAATCGTCCTTATGGGAAGTTTTTGCGTATATCATTGACCGGCACCTCCATGGACATGTCCTGTCCGAAGAGATGTACTCCGATCTCTACCGTATCTTTTTTGACTTTCCAGATCACTCCCGACATATTTTCAAAGGATCCGGAAATCACGCTGACATGGTCGCCTGCGGCATAACCGTGGTTTTTCTCCGGCTGTGCGGCATGGTAAAACTCCGGCATCTCCAACGGGGTCTCAACCTTTCCATAGCGGATCTCCTGCTGGATATCTTCCTTTAAGATAACCCCCAGGGCCACGGTCTTATAGCTCCCCATCATCTTCAGCCGGATGATCACATAACGCTTCTTATACTGGGCCTTTACGATGGAATCTGCATATTCTTTCAAAGGTCCGCATACGCGGAGAATCCGCCCCTTTCCATCCAGCTCCACATAGGAAAGCCGGACAATATGCTGGTTTTTCAGCATATTCGCGAAAAACGCTTCTTCTTCCTCTTCAATGGAAAGAAAGTCAAAATTTCCATCGGCGATCATCTTGGACATGGCAGGAACCTTCTTCAAGCACAGGTACAGCTCCTTCGGCGTATCCGAAACAATGAACACATATCCCGGAAACAGCCGCTCCACATGGACGACGCTTTCCTGCTGTTTTCTCCATACCCTTTCGTAATATGCCACAAAACAATCTGTGTACAGTTCTTTTGGAACGATCTCTTCAATATAATGGACCAGCTCCTCTTCTCTTCCAGTTATTGTCTGCAATACATACCACATGATGATTCTCCTTTTAGGGTAGGCTCCGCCACTCCGCGATCCGCCCTTCGGCGTCCCAGATTCATTCAGGCACGTTATGTGCGACCAGTATAACCCCTTCCAAAAACCCGCAGCCTTCAAACTCTCAAGCTTTTGTCCGGTTTTAGCTCATATCATTATAGCATCGCAGTACAGCTTTTTCAACCCTTCTTTTCGATACCAGGGCCTAGTATATCACATCTTTCTCTGGCTGTGCGTTCCAATTTCTGCAAAGCATCTGCGATTATGACATAAATACCAGAATTTGTCTGTCTGCCCGAAAGCTGTGCTGCACCGTCTTACAGAATCCGGATTTTCCGCATTTTACGCCATTCCTATGCCTCCTGCTTCCTCTCCGCTTCCTTCACCACCGCCGCCACGATCTTCTCCACATCTGCAATAAACTCCTCAACAGTCTCCCGGGAAATGGGCTCCTTTTGCGCATCCGCATGGCGGCGGTCTGACTGATGGGCGATCATATTGCGGCGCTGAAACAGGCTGTTTAACCGGCGCTTCATCTTATCTCTGGGCTTTTCCGAAGAGCCCTGCTCCCAGAAAGCGTCTTTGGCGATCTGCATAACATCCATCCCCAGAAGACTGATCTGGTCCTTTACCGTATCCCAGGATGCCATAGTGACAGTTCCGTATGTATCATTGATAAAATCCAGGAACCATGCGTCACTGTCCCTGTCCCTCATGGCCGCCTCAACCACTCCCATATGTACCATGATGTTCTCATATTTCACAGTGCTGTTCCAGCTTCCCGCGTGTATTTCACACAGACCATATTTCGTCAGCTCGTGCATAAAGAAGTCCAGGGCGCTTTCCAGGAAAACGATCTGGGAACGCCAGATATTTTCTCCCTCTTCTGTCCTCCCGCCCTGGACCAGCTCCTCCGCCACGGCAAACTGCCCCCGGACTGCGCTTATGTTTTCCTGAAAATGCTCCGTGATCTTATCCAGAGGAAACCGGACCACCGGTATCTTCGCCTTATCTCTTGTACCCTCCTCGCGAGGTCTCAGTTCCAGATTCCGTCCTGCCATCAAAGCTTCCCCCTGCTATTTTTCGATCTGTTTTTCAAACTCTTCCCAGAAGTTCTTATTTCTCATGGGAATCGCCCCATATTTTCCAAGGATATACCCGTTTTTCAGGTTTTCTGTTTTTCTCACATTCCGTATCTCCATCAGAGAGTACAGGTTTGTGGCCCTCTCTTCGTTCAGCTCTGTGAACCAGATCTGATCCCTCCGGAACAGGTTCGAGTCCAGGAGACTGGTATCATGGGTAGAAAAGATCAGCTGGGCCGAAAATCTGTCTGACGTTCTCTGGAACAATTCTGCGATCTGGTAGATCAAGGCTTCATGAAGGCAGGTTTCCAGCTCGTCACAGATCAAAACCCGGCCCTTGCTTAAGATATCGATCAATGGACATAAAATTTCAAACAGCTTTTTCACGCCATCCGACTCCTCTGTCATCAGATCCGTTTCAAACTGATCGTAGACCACCTGGGCTTCGATCCGTTTTGTCTGGTTCTCCGGGATCCTTACATCCCTGATCTGGTTCCCCAGAAGCCGCATCAGGATCAGAAAAATTTTCTTGATGTCTGGATCCCGCCTCATCAGATTCAGCGAATAATCCATCCAGTTATTCTTCTTTGAATCATAGATCACCAGATCTCTGGTAAAAAACAAAAAGGCAGCCTCCACTTCTTTTACGTTGGAAAAGTTTGCCCCGCAGGCCAGAAACAGGCGGTTTTCCTTTAGGACGTTGAGGCTTTGCTGAAAGGAGCTCTTATACCGGTCTCCCGGCGTAACGGCCTGACCGCTGCGCTCAAAGATCTTCACCTGGCGGCCCTTTGGGAAGTAGTACAGATATTCCTCCGCGATCTCCTGGTCCTGAACAGTAAATCCATATGCATAGCGGATCCCTTCTTTTAAAAACTGAATCGCATAGCTGCTGGCGTCTCCCTCTTCGCTGGTCTTATGTTCCGATTGCGGTACCTTTTCCCCCGGCTGAAAGCGCATGCTCTTATCCACCATAAGTGCACAGAAATTCAGCGCGTCAATAAAATTGCTCTTTCCGGAGCCATTAGGGCCGTAGATCACCGCCGTCCTGAGGATCCGCATCCCATTATGGAGCTTTAAAGATTTCTCATGAGTATCATCGCTTCCGGCGAGCATGGAAAATGTAATTTCATTTTTAATGGATTTATGATTGGAGCACCTAAATTCCAATAGCATACCGATTACCCCTGTCGTTTTATTTACCACCATAATACCCCTCATATCCATGTTCTGTCAATGTAATCTGCACAAAATCCGCAGATTGAACAAATAAAACCTATAATCAGTATGTCTATCTCTCTGCTTTTTATTCTTCCGAACTCGTCAGCCAGCTCCATTCCGCAAAAAACCGGGCCGCCGCAGAACACCGGCCTAAAAGCCTCCTGTCCCGCAGCGCCCCGGCTGCTCCTACCTCTTCTCGTACATCTCCGCCGTATAATGGATCACTCTGGTCCCACTGTTCTCAAACTGGAACGGCACATATAAAAGGTCCTCCATGGCCTTTGCCACAGCCTCTCTCTTATCCTCCTCCACATAAAACAGCAGGAAGCCGCCTCCTCCGGCGCCCAGAAGCTTTCCTCCAAGAGCCCCGGCCTCGATCCCCTTGGCATAAAGACCATCGATGGAGTCCGTGGAGATCCCGCTGGAGATCCCGCGCTTTAACTTCCAGGTATAGTCCAGAAGCCGGCCGAACTCATTGAGATCCGTCTTTGTGGTCAGCACCTTCTCCGCCTCGTCCACCAGGGACAGCATTTCCAGAAGCTGCCGTTCCTTATCGGCCATGTCCTTCTGGGTGGTCTTCTGGATATCTGAGGAGAACCGGGAAAAGCCGGTGAAAAACAGCATCAGATTCCGGTTTAACTGGGCCTTCCGTTCCGGGGAGATGATCACTGGATTCACCTCGTAGCCGTCGGCGTTAAAGTTGATCCGGTTCAGGCCGCCGAAGGATGCGGCGATCTGGTCCTGGACTCCTCCGCTTTCCTTGCAGAGCACCCGCTCCAGATAGATGGCGTCGTCGGCCAGCTTCCGCTTATCGGCGTATTTGCCCTTTAAGGCGTAAAACGCGTTCAGCATGCCCACGGCAAAGGAGCTGCTGGTGCCCAGGCCGGACCGGGCCGGCAGGTCTGCCTCATAGGTCAGGCGGATCTCCTGCATGTCCAGATATTTCATGGCCTCCCGGATGGCCGGATGCTCGATGGCCTCCACATCGGTCACCCGCTCGATCCTCGAGTAGGAAAGCTCTGTGGAATAATCGAAGAACCGCGGCAGATGGCGCACGTTCACGTAGCAGTATTTATCAAAGGTGGTGGAGATCACGGCTCCGCCATGCTCCTTATAAAATCCCGGGAAATCGGTCCCGCCGCCAAAAAAGGACATGCGGAACGGCGTCTGTGTAATGATCATGAGATCCCTCCTAATCCATCTCCAGGATCTTCTCCACGGCCTCCAAAAGGTCCCTGCAGACAAGATCCGGCGTCACATCGTATTTTTTATCCTTTCCTGCCTCTCCGGTCAGTACCAGGGCGGTGCGCATTCCGGCGTTGATCCCTGTCTGGATATCTATGGTGGTGTCTCCCACCATCCAGGAGGCGGAAAGGTCAATGTTATATTTTTCTGCTGCCTGCTCCACCAGGCCGGTCTTTGGCTTCCGGCACTCACAGGGGATCTTGTAGGCCGGATTTTCCTCCGGGTATCCCTTGTCCGGGTGATGGGGGCAGAACAGGATATCGTCCAGGAACGCGCCCTCCTTCCCCAGAAGGGAGGAAAGCTTCCGGTGGATATTTTCCACATCTTCGATCCCGCAGAGGCCCCGGGCCACCACCGGCTGGTTGGTGATGACGATCCCCAGACGGCCCGACTGGTTGATCCGTTTCACCGCCTGGACCGCACAGGGCTCCAGCTCAAAGTCCTCCTCCTTATATACCAGGCCCCGGTACTGGTTAATGGTGCCGTCCCGGTCCAGGAAGATGCATTTCTGCTTTCTGCTGAGGGATTTCTCCGCAATAAAGCCCCGTTCAATATCCTTTAAGGTCTGCTGGATCCGGTCCACAGTCCCCACATCCTTCACATACTCCGGGGAGCGGTAGCCGTACACCGACTCTCCGTCCTGGATCATTCCCTGGATCACATCGTTTTCCAGGTTCCGCTTCACCGGCTCCGGAACCCGGTCACAAATTTTTCTGTTAAACACGAAAATTCCAGCATTCACACAATTTTCATACCAGTAGTCCCTGGTATTGTGCTTGGAGTCGAATTTCCGCACCCGGTCGTCCTCATCTAACACCAGGAGATCCGAGTCATAGGGATGGCCGTTGGGATGGACGAACAGCGTGGCCGCTGCCTTTTTCTTCTCATGAAAGGCCAGCATCCGGCCGAAATCAATGTCAAAAAACAGGTCCCCGGACATCATGAAGAAGGTCTCCTCCACCATATCCTTTAAATAATAGAAGGAACCGGCGGTGCCCAGGGGCGTTTCCTCCACAAAATACCGGATCCGTACCCCAAAACGCTCCCCATCTCCAAAAAATTCCTGGATCTTTTCGCCCAGATGGCCGATGACCATGAGGATATCGGTGATCCCGTGGTCCTTAAGCCTCTCCACCTGCCATAATAACAGCGGTTTTCCCGCCACCTCCACCATGGGCTTCGGTATCTCGTCTTTCGTAAGGGCCGCCAGGCGCGTCCCCTTTCCTCCGGCCATGATCACTGCCTGCATATGCACACTCTCCGTTCTATATGGATTCATTTTCCTTTTTCTTTAACTGTCTGCTGACGCCCATGGCCAGAAGCTGCACCGTCACAGGCATAGCCACCGGAAGGTTTAAGTTCACCGTGGCCTGGACCGCATAAGCCGCCAGGGCAAACAGGCAGGCCGCCACCTCCGGCCGGTCCTTGAGGTTCCTTGCCATCCAGACAATGGAGGTGCCCAGCCATGCCATATAGGACAGCATGCCGAACAGGCCGATGGTGATCAGATAGTGGAGGTATTCGTTATGGGCGTTGTCAAAGATCACATTGCCCAGCTCTCCCAGATAATAATTTTCCATGAGCACCCGGAAGGTCTCCGGACCGTAGCCGAAGATCTTGTCCTTGGTGGTGAAAAACTCCCTGAAAACCTCCATGGACCGGATCCAGGCATAGCCGCGATTGGTCCCCCAGGCGTCATTGAACACCACATATTTACTGATGGCCGCGTACTTTTCCGCATTCCCCGCCGCATTGGCGTCGTAAAGCACATAGATGACTCCAGCCGCAATGAAGGCCAGAAAGCCCAGCCAGACAAAGCAAGGCCATCTGCCGATCCGGTCTTTTTCTCCCTTTCTCCGGATGGTCAGCGCCGTCAGCACCGCCGCTGCGATCCACAGGGCCAGGACGATCTCCTTAAAATGCTCGTACTGGACGAACATGGTAAACAGGCTGTCGATGCCCAGGACCTTGTCCGCGTATTTCACATTGGCCCATTCCACGATCCAGGCCGCCGTGAAGAACCCTGCCGCTGCCATAAGGTATCTCCGTATCCCGCTCCAGGTCCGGAACAGGTACAGGGGCAGGAAGCCCAGAAGCGCTCCCAGGGTCAGATAGGCGTTGTCGCTGGTTCCCATGATGATGGCCACGCTGGACACCATCATGGCGGTAAAATACCAGATTCTCTTCCTCCAGTCCTTATCCAGGGTGAATAAGGTCATGGACACCGCAAGCACCGCGCCCACATAAACGGTGTACGTATTAATGTTTCCGAAGGTGGAGACGAAGGTGGCGTGCTGGTCCGCCGAAAGCTCTGCCTTAAAGTGGAGCAGATCCATCCGGAAATAGTCGGTGATGCCGAAGCCGCAGACCAGCATTCCCGTCACCAGGAACAGATCCAGATACCACTGACGGAACCGGAAAAACCGGGTCACCAGGAAGTAGACCACCGTATAGAGGGTGATCAGAAATACGCCGTTATACCGGCCGAAGGTCCCCCAGAAGGCATCCCAGCGCCAGTCCACGCAGAGGATCCAGGAAATGACATTGGCTCCCCAGAACGCCAGCATGGCCCAGTCCACAAAATTCAGCCCTCCAAGGATCCGCTTAAAAAATCCGCTTCCTCCCTTTTCACTGCCGTCCCCTCTGAAAAATCCCGCGATCCGGCCGCTGAAGATCCCGTAAAAGAGCATCAGCGCCATGGCCGCAATGGAGGCGACACAGTAAAAATGGTACTTGGTCTCCAGAATGTTGTAATAATAGTTATCGTATGCCAGGGGAAAGATACCCAGCACCGCCACGGCAAACACGCCCATGATCCCGGCCATGCTCCTGGCGTCCTTTTCCCGCAGTTCGGGGCTGTCCGCCCCTTTCTGCCTCTTTCCAGATACTTTATTTGACATATCTCTTACTCTGCTGCGGCCTGCGCCGCATTTTCCTTTCCTGTTTTCCTTGTTTTTAGAGAAAAAACCAGGTATAGTATACCATTCTCCGCCATTTTCCGCAACGGTATGCAGAGGGAAATCTCCCAGGCTTCCGGCGCGGGGCAAGGAAAAGACCGGCCGCCCCGGCAGATCGTCTCCGCCGGACCGTCCGGTCCTGCGCCTTATGGCGTAAAATTTATACTTCAAAGATCATATCGCCGTAGCTGGGGAAGGGCCAGTATTCCTTGTCCACGATCATCTCCAGGCGGTCCGCAGGCTCTCTGAGCCGGTTCATGGCCGGTACCATCTCATCGTAGCAGAAGTGGGCCCGCTCCTTCATATTAGACATGGTCCCTGCCTTCTCCAGATCCTTCCGGATCTCCTCCATGGCGTTTTTCATGGCAGCCAGCAGGCTGGAGACCTCCAGCACCAGCTCCGTCTGCACACTCATGTCAGCCTCCGGGCAGGCGGTCCTTACTTCATTGAGGGACCTGGCCAGATCTCCCGAATACCGGATCACCGCCGGAATGATCTGCTTTCCAGCCATGTCTGACATGGTCCGGGCTTCCACCAGAACGCTCTTGGCATAAGTCTCGTACTCGATCTCTGCCCGGGCGTACAGCTCGGATCTTGTGTACACGCCGAAGTCTCCGAACAGCTTCACGGCCTTTTCTGTCACCAGGGACGGGATGGAGTCCACCATGCACTTTAAGTTGGGAAGACCTCTCCGTTCTGCCTCCTGTACCCACTCCTCGGTGTAGCCGTTGCCGTTGAAGATGATCCGTCTGTGCTCGGAAAGCAGCTTTTTGATCAGGTCATGGACCGCTGTGGGGAAGTCATCGGAGGCCTCCAGGATATCCGCCGCTTCTTTAAAGGCCTCTGCCACAATGGTATTCAACACCACATTGGCGGAGGAAATGGAGTCGGAGGAGCCCACCATACGGAATTCAAATTTATTGTTGGTAAATGCGAAGGGCGAGGTCCGGTTCCGGTCTGTGGCATCCTTATCAAAATCCGGAAGTGTGGTCACGCCGGTCCTTAAGGTACCGCCCATCTTGGAGTGGGTGGCGGAGCCGGTGCTGCAGAGCTGGTCGATCACGTCCTCGATCTGCTCGCCCACAAAGATGGAGATAATGGCCGGCGGCGCCTCCTGGGCTCCCAGACGGTAATCGTTTCCGGGAACGGCTGCCGACTGACGGAGCAGGTCTGCATGGACGTCCACAGCCTTCATGATGCAGGCCAGCACCAAAAGGAACTGGATGTTCTCATGGGGCGTCACTCCCGGCTCCAGCATATTGATGCCGGTGTCGGAGGTCAGGGACCAGTTGTTGTGCTTTCCGGAGCCGTTGACGCCCTGGAACGGCTTTTCATGGAGCAGGCAGGCAAGGCCGCGGCGGCTGGCTACCTTTTTCATGGTCTCCATGACGATCTGGTTGTGGTCCACTGCCAGGTTGGCCTTGGTGTAGATGGCCGCCAGCTCATGCTGGGCCGGAGCCACCTCGTTATGCTGGGTCTTAGCCGCCACCCCCAGCTTCCAGAGCTCCTCGTTGAGCTCCTTCATGAACGCGCCCACCCGCTCCCGGATCACGCCGTAGTAATGGTCGTCCATCTCCTGGCCCTTGGGCGGCATGGCCCCGAACAGGGTGCGGCCCGTATAGATCAGGTCTTTTCTCTGTAAATATTTTTCCCGGTCCACCAGGAAATATTCCTGCTCCGGTCCCACCGACGGGATCACCCGCTTCACGGCAGTGTTGCCGAACAGATGGAAAATGCGGACCGCCTGCTTATCGATGGCCTCCATGGAGCGTAAGAGCGGCGTTTTCTTATCCAGGGCCTCTCCCCCGTAGGAGCAGAAGGCTGTGGGGATGCAGAGGGTCACGCCTAAGGCGTCCTTTTTTAAGAACGCCGGGGAGGTACAGTCCCAGGTAGTATAGCCCCGGGCCTCAAAGGTGGCGCGGAGGCCGCCGGAGGGGAAGGAGGAGCCGTCGGCCTCTCCCTTGATCAGCTCTTTCCCCGAAAGATCCATCAGGACTCTTCCGGCCGCGTCGGGACTGGTGATAAAGGAATCGTGTTTTTCCGCCGTAACGCCGGTCAGGGGCTGGAACCAGTGGGTATAATGGGTCGCTCCATTGTCCACCGCCCAGTCCTTCATGGCATGGGCTACCACGTCTGCGATGGACGGGTCCAGCTCGCTTCCGTCCTCAATGGTCTGCTTCAGCTTCTTATAGACGCTTTTGGGCAGACGCTCTCTCATTACCGCGTCGTCAAATACATTTTCTCCAAAAATTTCTGCCACATGGATGGCCTCGCTCATAGATTTTTCCTCCTCATGTATACTGGCCCAGCCAGATTTGCAAAAACGTTCTCCCGGAAAGGGGAGAACGTTTGATTGCCGCACGCGTCTTTTATTCTGCCTTGCCAATGGAACCGAACAGCTCCATTTTGGTCTTCACAGTCTCTTTGATGGCCGCTGCGCCGGGAGCCAGAAGCTTTCTCGGGTCAAAGCCCTTTCCTTCCAGATCCTTTCCTGCTTCGATGTACTTTCTCGTAGCATCGGCAAAGGCCAGCTGACACTCGGTATTTACATTGATCTTTGCAACGCCCAGGGAAATGGCCTTCTTGATCATATCCTCCGGGATCCCTGTACCGCCGTGAAGCACCAGAGGCATATCGCCCACCTTCTCCTTCACTGCCGCAAGGATCTCGAAGCTTAAGCCCTGCCAGTTGGCCGGGTATTTTCCATGGATATTTCCGATTCCCGCAGCCAGCATATCAACGCCCAGGTCTGCGATCATCTTACATTCGTTGGGATCTGCGCACTCGCCCATCCCTACTACACCGTCTTCCTCACCGCCGATGGCGCCGACCTCAGCCTCCAGGGACATGCCCTTTTCACGGCAGATGCGGATCAGCTCCTTGGTCTTCTCCACGTTCTCCTCGATGGGATAGTGGGAGCCGTCGAACATAATGGAAGAAAATCCGGCTTCGATGCACTTTAAGCAGCCCTCATAGCTGCCATGGTCCAGGTGAAGGGCAACGGGAACTGTGATGTTTAATTCCTCCAGCATACCATTGACCATTCCCACAACGGTCTTATATCCGCCCATGTACTTTCCAGCGCCCTCGGAAACCCCAAGGATCACCGGAGATCTTAATTCTTCCGCTGTCTGAAGGATCGCCTTTGTCCACTCCAGGTTGTTGATGTTGAAATGGCCTACTGCATATTTTCCGTCTCTTGCCTTTGCAAGCATTTCTTTCGCTGTTACTAACATAATCTTGGACCTCCATTTGCGTCATATTGTTTCAGGCCGCATCATAAGCCGGCGCTGTATACTCAAGGTGATTATACCTTATTTCTCCAGGTTTGAAAAGATTGATTTCACAGTTTCCTTTATTAATATTAAATCTGCTCCATTTATGCTATAATCCAGGGACGGAGGTATTTTCCTATGATCTATGAAAATGTAATGCAGGCCGTTTTCCTTTCCCGTCCCAACCGGTTCCTGGCCCGGGTCCTTCTGAACGGAAACGAGGCGGTCTGTCATGTAAAAAATACCGGGAGACTGGGAGAGCTCCTGATCCCAGGCGTCCCGGCGGCGGTGCAGTTCCATCCAGACGCCATGGCCCAGGGAAGGAAAACAGAATACTCGCTGATCGCCGTAAAAAAAGAGACCGCCCAGGGGCCGCAGTGGGTCAATATTGACTCCCAGGCCCCCAACCAGACGGCGTGGGAATGGCTCACCGCCGGAGAGGGGCTTCCCTTCTGTCCCAGGCCGGACCATGTAAAGCGGGAGGTCCGCTATGGGGACTCCCGGTTCGATCTGGCCTTTTCCTGCGGCGGCTCTCCCTGGTTCATGGAGGTAAAGGGCGTGACCCTGGATATGGACGGTACGGCCATGTTCCCGGACGCGCCCACGGAGCGGGGGATCCGTCACCTGGAGGGCCTTGCGCAGGCCGTAAAGGATGGATACGGAGCGGCCGCTCTTTTTGTGATCCAGATGAAGGGCGTTCATGCTTTTTCCCCCCACCGGGAACGCCACCTGGAATTTGCCGATGCACTAAAAAAGGCGAAGGAAAACGGCGTCCATATCTGGGCCTATGACTGCGCCGTCACAGACCGCTCCATGAAGCTTGACGCGCCGGTTCCCGTAATCCTCTGATCCCCGGTCCCCTGCCCTGATTCCGGTGTTCCCCGGCTCCCCCGCCCTGTACAGGCACAAAGCCGCCCGCTTTTTCATATCTCACTCATAAGCAACGTGCGAGTGAGTGATTTCATGGTACTACCATTGAGCAGTATAAATACAGGAGGATCCGCAAAGATCCTGGCGCTGGCCAATCCGCCGTTAATGGCCGGGCGGCTTTCTGACCTGGGCTTTGAGCCGGAGGAGGCCGTCACCTGCGTGCTCCGGAAACGGAAAGGGAACATTGCCGCCTATCTGGTCCGCGGGGCCGTCATCGCCCTCCGGGAGGAGGACAGCCGCATGATCCTGGTGGAGGCCCTCTCATGACGCGGCGCGTGGCCCTGATGGGCAACCCAAACGTGGGAAAAAGCACCATTTTCAACGGTCTGACCCGGCTCCGCCAGCACACCGGCAACTGGGCCGGAGTCACCGTCTCCTGCGCCGTGGGACAGTTTTCCTATGGCGGCCAGGATTTTTCCGCTGTGGACCTTCCCGGCATCTACTCCTTTGATACCCGCTCCGCTGAGGAGGAGCTGACAAAGGATTTTATTTTAAACGAGGACTACGACTTTCTGCTGGTGGTCTGCGACGCCACCTGCCTGGAGCGGGGGCTGTATCTGCTGTCCCAGGCTGCAGGGCTGCTGGAGCACAGAGAGGAGGCTGGTCCCATGCCCCAGGCGGTCCTCTGCGTCAATCTCTGCGATGAGGCTGAAAAAAAGGGGATCCGGATCGATTTTAAGGCCCTGGAGCGTTCCCTGGGGATCCCTGTGACTCCCTGCTGCGGCCGGACGGCCAAAGGCCTGTTAACCTTAAAGAAGCTGCTGGCCTCCCTGGCCGCCTCATGCCCCTGTGCCTGCGCCTCCTGCTCCCTGGGCTCTCCGTACCGGAGGCTCCCCTCCGCCTTCTCCCCCAAAGACCTGGCGGCCCAGGCGGTCACCTATACAAAGGAACATTACAGAAAAAGGGAAGAGCGTCTGGACCGGATCCTCACCGGCCCCTTCACCGGTACGGCGGTCATGGTACTGCTGCTTCTGGGGATCTTCTGGCTCACCATCACCGGGGCCAATTACCCGTCCTCCATGCTGTGGGACCTGTTTTTCTCCCTGGAGCCGCGGCTGGCTGAGGCCGCCCTTTCCATAGGCCTCCCCCAGTGGTTCATCGACATGGCTGTTTTCGGCGTATACCGGGTGGTGGCCTGGATCGTGTCCGTCATGCTGCCTCCCATGGCCATCTTTTTTCCTCTGTTCACTCTGCTGGAGGATCTGGGGTATCTGCCCCGGGCGGCCTTTAATATGGACGGCGCCTTCCACAAATGCAGCGCCTGCGGAAAGCAGTGCCTGACCATGGCCATGGGCCTGGGCTGCAACGCCGCCGGGGTGGTGGGATGCAGGATCATCGACTCCCCCAGGGAACGGCTCATCGCCATCCTCACCAACAGCCTCATGCCCTGCAACGGCCGGTTCCCCCTGCTGCTGACCATGATCGCCCTTCTGGGAGCCGGAGGCGGCGTCTGGGCAGGGCTTCCGATGGAAAACCCGGTGCTCTCCTCCCTGCTGACCGCCCTGGTGCTGACGCTTTTTATCCTGGCAGCCATCCTGGCCACCCTTGGGGCCTCATTCCTGTTATCCAGGACTCTTTTAAAGGGCGTTCCCTCGTCCTTTACCCTGGAGCTTCCGCCCTACCGCCGCCCCCAGCCGGGAAAGGTCATCGTCCGCTCCATCTTTGACCGGACCCTGTTCGTCCTGGGCCGGGCCGTGGCTGTGGCCGCCCCGGCCGGTCTGGTGATCTGGCTTCTGGCCAATCTGACCGTGGGCGGAGAAAGCCTCCTTATGCACATTGCAGGCTTTCTGGATCCCCTTGGGACCCTTATGGGACTGGACGGCATCATCCTCATGGCCTTTATCCTTGGCTTTCCCGCCAATGAGATCGTCCTGCCCATTATCCTCATGGCCTATTTACAGAGCGGCGTCCTTGCCCCCATGGACGATAAAACGGCCATTTTAAGCCTGCTGTCCGCCAACGGGTGGACCGTTAAGACCGCCGTCTGCATGGCCATTTTCTCCCTGTTCCACTGGCCCTGCTCCACCACCTGCCTCACCATAAAAAAGGAGACGGGAAGCTTAAAATGGACCGCCGTATCCATCCTTCTGCCCACCGGGATCGGCGTCCTCCTCTGTATACTGGTGAATCTGGTGTTCTGATGATCTTCCCCGTTCTCCTGTGTAATGATGCCAGGGTCAAAAGGTCAAAAAGCCTTTTGACCCAAACATCATAGAATGATATAATCAGTATCAAAAAGGAAAAGGGGGAAACCATCCTATGATCCATATCTGCATCTGCGACGACAGCGACGCCATGCGGGACGAGCTCTGTGGTCTGATCCAGGGTCTCTGCCAAAAGCACAGCATCGCCGCCTCCGTATCCTGCTGCTCCTCCGGCGAGGAGCTGCTCTTCGATCCAGACGATAAAAACCGGACCACTGACATCTTTTTTCTGGACATCCTGATGAAAAAGCTCAACGGCATTGAAACTGCCGCCAAACTCCGCGCCATAAATCCCACCGCCCAGATCATCTTTCTCACGGTCAGCAAGGAGCATGTTTTTGAGGCCCTGGACGTGATGCCCCTCCACTACCTGTTAAAGCAGGACATGCGGACGGAGAAGATCGAAAAGGTCTTTTTAAAGGCCGTTTCCCTGGCTGAAAAGGGGCGGAAGGAAAAATTTACATATAAATTTGGAAAGACCATTGGCTCTGTCCTCCTGACGGACATTATTTTTTTCGAGGTAAAGAACCGGATCATCGAGATCCATGTGAAGGCCGGGCCGCCCATTGAATTTTATGGAAATATCTCTGACCTGGAGCAGCAGCTCCCGCCGGAATCCTTTCACCGGGTCCACCGCTCCTATATCGTAAACTTTGAAAATGTGGATTATCTCAGTGGAAAAGAATTTGTCTGCATCGACCGGACTGTGATCCCCATCGGCCAGAAATACGCCGATTCCCGGGAGCATTACCAGAATTACCTGCTCAACGGCCTTTCCATGGTCTGAGCAGAGAGGAGGAGCTGTGGCAAACCGTATCTATCATGCCTTCTGGCTGCTGTTTTTGTATATCTCCTGGCTGTTCCTGCTTTCCATCCAAAAGGAACGGCCCACGGATTCCTACCATACGTTTCTGGAGCTCACAAGCTCTGGAAGCATCGTCCATTTTGACCATCAGGAGGCCCGGAAGGGCGTCCTGTCGTTTTCCTGCGCCCTTCCCGGCGACCGGGTGGAACGGCCCTTCCTGGCAGTCAGCGGCCAGAAGCCGTCCCGAGTCCTGGCGGACGGCCGGGAGATCCCGGTCCCGGAGGACTGTGAGGTTCTTGAGATCAGTCCCGATACCTGGTTTCTGATCCCCCTGGACCCGTCCGGCGCTCTCTCCCTGTCCCGCCTGGAGGTCCAGTTTGAGCCTGCTTTTTTAGGGGACGCCCCGGCTCCTGCTGCCGAATATGAGATCCACAAGACCCCACGGATCTGCTTTGGCTCCCGGAACGCCCTGTTCAATAACCTGGCCATGTCCGGCCCCCTCCATCTCATCACCTCCGGAGTCTTATTTTTTGTTGCCCTGGTGATCCTTCTG
Source organism: Enterocloster hominis (ex Liu et al. 2021) (assembly GCA_014385265.1). Lineage (GTDB taxonomy): Bacteria > Bacillota > Clostridia > Lachnospirales > Lachnospiraceae > Alitiscatomonas > Alitiscatomonas aceti. Next base: position 21,964 of record JACRTJ010000003.1, on the reverse strand, counting down.
GCGGGCTCCGTATTCCGTTATGTATACAAAATACAGACTTGCGTTTCCGCCATCGGCTTCTGCTTTTTAGGCTTTGCCGTCTGGATCCTCTGTGAATCCTCCCTGGCCAGCTCCGTGCTCAGCGGCTACGCCATCGACACCGTCAAATGTGTTGCCATCTTCATCATCCCGGTGCTTTTATACCGGTACATCTCCCTGGAATTTCCCAAAACCTATCCGGGGATCTTTACCTTTCTCTGTCTGTTCCACTTTGCGGTCCTGATCCTCTCTGTGGCGGTGATCATGGCCGGCTACATCCCCTTTTACCGGCTGGAGCAGTCCCTCTGGTTCCTGTTCATCTGCACCCTTATGGTCTGCATCTGCTATCTCAGCGCTGAGGTATCGGAAAACAGGAAAATGCACACGGTCTACATCGGGATCGTCATCAGCTTTTTTACCTTTTTCATCTATCTGCTGTTTTACAATTTCCAGCCCGTAGTCGCCATCCGCAGCCTGGTCACCGGAGCTGTTCTGCTGATCCTTTATAACCTGGTCCTGCTGGTGCCGGAGACCGCCCGGATCTACCGTCAGAGCCTGGAGCGGAAAAATCTGGAGCAGCAGCTCAATGAGCAGGTCCGCCACTATAAGGCCATCGAGGGGCGGGAAAGCCAGTACCGGAAGCTGCGCCATGATATGAAGAACCACTGGCAGATGGTCCAGACCCTCCTGGCCTCCGGGAAAACGGCCGAGGCCCTGGACTACACCTCCAGGATCCGGGACCAGCTGGAGCTCCATACCCGCTCCCGTCAGCTTGTCAACACCGGCAATCCGTTTCTGGACGCGGTCCTTACCTCCAAGCTGGACCAGGCAGCCGCCAGCGGGATCCAGGTGGACACCGAGATCATGGTGGTAAAAAACATGAAGATCGACATGGTGGACTGCGGCATCATTTTCGGCAATATCCTGGAAAATGCCATCGAAGCCTGTTTAAACCAGAGCGGGGACTCGGAAAAAAGGATCCTGGTAAAGCTCCTGTATAAAAAGGGGATGCTGGTCTGCGGCATCTGTAATTCCATGGATCCGGATGCCTCCATCCGCTCCGGCTTTGCCACCACCAAGCCGGATTCTGAGGGCCATGGCCTGGGGCTCCCCAACGTCCAGGAGGCTGTGGCCGGCTACGGCGGGACCTTAAATCTCAAGGCACAGGACGGCCGCTTTGAGGTTTCCTTTGTCCTGTTCGGCGTGGCCCCGTCCTCTTGTGCAGTCTGACGGATTTTCACTACATTTTTCCTGCCTTTTGCATCATTTATGCCCACTTCTGGCTTTTAAAATGCTAAACTTTTTCTGTAATCCATAAAATTTTCATAAAAATGAAAAGGAGGGGGAAAGGATGTACAACCCACAGGATCCCGTGGGAAAGGTCACCGAGACCATGGCAAAGCTGTTTGCGGTCATGGCCGATGAGGTGCTCCAGGAAATGGGACAGGAAAAGGGAGAAGCCGTCGTAAAGCGCGCGGTACGCCGCTTCGCCAACATGAGGGCCCAGAAGATCATCGAAAACATCAAAAAGGACGGAAAGGAAGTCACCTTCCACACGGTGGAGGAATATTCCGATTATCCGGCCAATGAGGCGTGGGACTGCGACTCTTTCGTGGAGGGGAATACACTGAGAGAGATCAACCGCGTCTGTCCGTTTTCCACGGCTTTTCGTGAGATCGGACTTGAAAACGCCGGAAAGCTCTACTGCGAGGAGATCGACATTGCCCTCAACGAGGCCTTTTTCGGAAAGATCGACTTTAAGCGCCCTGCGCTCTTCACCGACGGTCCCTGCGCTCCATGCGAAATGATCGTGACCTGTCTGGAAGACCAGACCAAATAATCAGGAGGATGTAAACATGAACGGAACGGAAGTGAATCCACGTTACTCAGAAAACGCCCTGAAAGAAAAGGCGTTTTTGCAGGAATTAAATAAAAAGCCGCCCCTTCAGAAATTCTTTGGCTACTGCAAGCTTTCTGGACCGGGCTTTATGAACGCTGCCTTTACCCTGGGCGCCGGCTCCTTTGCCAGCTCCGTGACCCTGGGCGCCGCCTACGGCTACGATATGCTCTGGATCCCGCTGTACTCCTTCGCCCTGGGCCTTTTTATGCTGGCCCTGGCCACCCGGTTCGTGACCGCATCGGAGATCTCTGTCATCAAGGCCCAGGATAAATTCCATGGAAAATTTTTCGGAAGCTTTGCCACCGGACTCGTGGCCTGCTTCGTCGCATCGATCGTTTATAACTTCGGCCAGTACGCCCTGGGCGCAGACGCTGTTACCGCCCTGTTCTCGGTGGTGAACATCAATGTTCCCAAGAACATCAGCTGGATCTTACTGGTTGCCATCTCCGTACCTCTTTCCTTAATGTACGGCTCCGGCGATAACCCCAAGGGCGTTAAGATCGTAGAAAACGCCATGAAGATCCTCATTGGCATCATGCTGGTGGTATTCGGCGCTGTTCTCTGTGTCACCGGCGTGGACTTTAAGGCCATGATCAAAGGACTTCTGATCCCGACACTGCCCAGCGGAATCGACGGCATCGTCATGCTCATCGCCTCCCTGACCGCCACCATCGGCGTCATGGACTGGGTACTGTTCAACAACGGTATGGAATCCCGCGGATATTCTGAAAACCATGAGACTCTGGGCCGCTTTGACGCCGTGTTCGGCGGACTGATCCCGGTGACTCTGGTGCTTTCCTTCGTTTCCATCGCCTTTGCCGAGGCTTTTGCCGGACAGGAAGGGATCCCCACCGACTCCACAGCGCTCTGCAATGCCCTGGTTTCCGTAATTCCGTCCATCTGGATCCAGCTGGGCTTCTACATCGGTATCATCGCCCTTGTGTGCTCTTCCATGATCGGCCTGAGTGTTACCTGCGCCACCTCCTTCTATCAGTCTACAAATGTAAAGAAGGACACCAAGGCCTGGTACCATCCGTTCATCGTCCTGGCTCCCCAGATCGGCTTCTTAGGCGCATTCTTTGGAAAGCCTGTGATGGTGGTCGTATTCATCGCCGCCATGCAGTCCTTATTTAACTGGATCTCCGGCAACTCCTGGTATCTCCTGGGCAATGATCCCAGATACCTGGGCAAAAAGGTCATCCAGTCCAGATTCTTCAACGCCGGCATCCTTGCCTGCATTTCGGTCCTGAACATTGTATTTATCACCTTTATCATGAGTAAGATGGGAGTGTGGCCAGCATAATGAACATTCAGAAATTTTTAGATTCCAAACACGGAAAGCTTCTGGGACGCGTATATTTCCTGATCCTTCTGTTCATCGGAAACGCGCTGATCCCCATTGGAGCAGTCATGAAATTTTTACATAATGGATCCGGCGTCCTCATGATCCTGGGGATCATCATCACTGTGGCCGCCATTGTGATCCTCTCCACGCCTTATGATCTGAGCAATTATAAGGAAGAGAAATAATCCGCATACAAATTCCTTCTATTTGTGCAAGAAGGGAGCCCGCACACCGGCTGGTGCGGGCTCCCTATTTTTTTATCTTCTGTTGGATCCTCTTCCGCTGTTTATCTCCTACGCCGCAGCCCGCTTCTTTTTATCTGCAAGCTGCCAGACCACAGAGGCTCCTACAATGGCGATCCCCGCCAGGTCTGTGACCGTGCCTGGAATGATCAGGCAGAGACCGCCGACCACGGCCAGGATCCTCTGGATGGGATTCATATTGGTCACCATATAGCCCTCCAGGCCTCCGGCCACGCCGGTCAGGCCCACCAGGGAGGTGACGATGATGATCACCACCTGGACCACGTCTGCGTCAATGAACAGCATCGCCGGGTTAAAGGCGAAGATATACGGCACGATGAAGGCCGCGATTGCAAGACGGGAAGCGTTTAAAGCCGTCTTCATGGGATTGGATTTGGCAATGGCAGAGCCTGCATAGGCTGCCAGGGCCACCGGAGGCGTAATATCCGCCACAATGCCGAAATAGAATACGAACATATTGGCCGCGATCTTGTTGATCCCCATGCCGTTTACCAGGATGGGGGCGCAGGTGGTGGCCATGATGATGTAGTTGGCAGTGGTGGGAACGCCCATACCCAGGACGATACACGTCAGCATCGTAAGGAACAGGGCGATGATCACACGGTCACCGGCCACACTGACGATGGCAGAGATCAGGATCTGTCCCAGACCGGTCATGGTAACCACACCGGCGATGATCCCGGCGATGCCGCAGGCCACGGCCACGGAAAGAGTATTCTTTCCGCCCGTTTCCAGAGCGTTCACAAACCGCGTGGGATTCATACGGGTACTTTTATTGGGGATGCTCACCAGGATCGCCAACAGCGTGGCGATCACGGCTGAACGGGACATGGTGTAGCCCATCATGACCATGGCCACCAGCGTCACCAGCGGGATCAGCAGGTATCCCTGACGGATGAACAGAGGAACGAATTTGGGCAGATCCTCTTTGGCGATGCCCTTTAAGCCCAGCCGTTTGGCTTCCAGGTGTACCGTAATAAAGATACCAGTGAAATATAAAAGCGCCGGGAAGATGGCCCGCATGGCGATCTCACTGTACTGGACGCCTACCATCTCCGCCATCAGGAAGGCGGCCGCGCCCATGATCGGCGGCATGATCTGTCCTCCAGTGGAGGCCGCTGCCTCAACAGCTCCGGCAAATTCGCCCTTGTAGCCCGTCTTTTTCATCAGCGGGATCGTCACGGAGCCGGTGGTAACTGTATTCCCCACAGAACTTCCGGATACCATTCCGCAGAGGGCCGAGGAGATGACGGCCACCTTGGCCGGACCTCCGGTGGAAGCGCCCGCCAGGGAGTTGGCCAACTGGATAAAGAACTCCGAGATCCCCGTGGCCTCCAGGAATGCGCCGAACAGGATAAACAGCGCGATATACGTGGAGCAGACGCCGATGGGAGTTCCGATGACGCCGCTGGTGGTATAAAACAGATTATAAACGATGGATTTTAATACCTGGGGGAAGGCTCTTCCGGCTCCCAGGCCGCTGTAGAAGGCATAGCCGATAAACACTGTCGCCACGCAGAGGATCGGAATGCCCACCACTCTCCGGCAGGTCTCCGCCAGCACCAGGATACCGATGATGCCCACAATGACCTCCAGCTGGCTGATCCGGGTGGCATGGCCGATGATGGTCTTAAAGTTGATGACAAAATAGAAATAGGCACCGGCTCCCAGGACCATCAGCACGATATCATAAATGGGAATATGATTTTTCTTCGTGCTGCCCTTTTTTGCCGGATACACCAGGAATGAGAGGATTATGACGATCCCCACAAACAGGGAGCGGCGCACCCGTTCATCCCAGTTGGCAAACAGGTTCATATACACCATTAGCAGGGCAAACGCCGCCAGCAGATAGCGGACGACCTTCTTGGGAACACCCTCCCAGATACGGGTATTGGATTCCCTGTCATATTTTTTCATGATGGCTTCCACGTCTTCCGCCGTTCCTGTGGAAGTATCCACGGCTGGAGCCGTGTTCACGTTCATTTTCTCTTTTTCTGACATCCCTTCCCCCTCCTTTCTACATTCTGGGCTCACAGGAGAACTCCACCTTGCTGTTTTTTCCGCAGAGCTCCCTTAAGCTGACCGCTTCTCCATGGATCGTAAGGACATGGTCGGAAACCGTCCCCACGATGTAAGAAAGCCATGGCATTTCCCGGTCAAAGCCAGAAACGATCATTTCTCCGTTTTCCCCATATTCCAGCTTCTGCCCCTCTTCGATCTCTGTCTGGACTCCGGCTCCGAAATTATTGTAGATGGTCCGCACCACATAGATCCTGTGGTCCCGGATCTCATATACGTCCGTCAGCGGGTACTGGTTGACGGAATGGATGAACGTGACGGAAAATTCGTCCCCCTCTGAAACAGGGAACCGCGCATACTCCTCCTTTGTATCCCCATCCCGTAAGACCAGCGTATCTTTTCCGGAAGCCCCCGCAAAAAAAAGGGCAGTGAGCGCAATGGCTGCAATAAACACAACCGTTATTGCAGCCATTGTAAATGTTCTTTTTTTCTTATCTTCCAGCAAAACTACTTGATCGCGCCGACTTCTTTAAAGTATTTCTCAGCGCCCGGATGGAACGGAACGGAGATACCGCTGACGGCGTATTCAAGGCTCAGTTCCTCGCCCTTGGCGTGAGCTGCTGCGATCTCGCTCTGGTTGTCGAACAGGGCCTTGGTAAGATTATAAACAGTTTCCTCAGAAAGCTTCGGGGAGCAGATCAGAGTCGCCTTGATGGCCACGGTCTGAACATCCTCATCCACGCCCTTATAGGAGCCGCCCGGGATCGGGTAAGTGGTATAGAACGGATGCGCCTCTGCGAGAGCCGCCGCGTGCTCGTCGTCGATCTCCAGAAGGTTGATGCTGTTGGTGGTCGCCAGCTCCACGATGGCTGTGGTGGGAGCGCCTGCGGTACAGAAGAACGCGTCGATCTTTCCATCCTTTAAGGCGTCGGAGGAATCGCCGAAGCCCAGATTGTTGACTTCGATATCGTCGAAGCTGATCCCGTAAGCCTCAAGGATCTGGCGGGCATTGAACTCAACGCCGGACCCTGCGTCACCCACAGAAACTCTCTTGCCCTTCAGATCCGCGATGGACTTGATATCGCCGGTGGAGACCACCTGGCAGACCTCTGCGTAAAGACCAGCGACTGTGGCAAATTCTGTTGCCGCGCCCTCTTCCGCGAACAGGTCAGTTCCGTTATAGGCGTAATCCATAACATCGTTCTGGACGATGGCCAGATCTGCCTCGCCGTCGTTGACCAGGTAGATGTTGGCCTTGGACGCACCGGTGGACTGGACGTTAATGTTTACGCCGATGTCTTTTGCGTTTAAAACATTGGCGATGACTCCGCCGAAGGCGTAATACGTACCGGTAGTTCCTCCGGTTCCCATGGTCATTTTCACTGCGTCGCCGCTGGGAGCCGCCGCCTGGGTGGTCTCGCCGGCTGCCTCTGTATTGCCGCCCGCGGCTGCCGTTGTTTCACCGCCGCCTCCTCCGGAGCAGGCAGTCAGTACCATCGCAAGGGTCAGTGTCAATGCTGTCACTGCTGAAAATTTCTTCTTCATATTGTAACCTCCTTTTTTCTTTTTTCCCCATTCCTAGCCCCTTGGGGATGTTGGCTCTATTATACAATAATCGAAGAAATATTTCAATGTCTAAACAATATATAAATTCGTTCTAAAATTTTTATATTTTAGCTTTGTCGCGTTGAAATGTCGAAATTATCTTTCCTTTCTGCTTTCTCCGTCCCTCATGGTCTCCAGGATCGTATCTGCAAAGGCCTGGATCCTGTCTCCGATGCCGTCCCGCTTCATGGCAGAGCCAGGACTGTTGCCCGTTTCCATGATGCAGAAGTTTCCCGGGAGATAAAAAGTCTTGTTCATGTTCAGGGCCGTGATGAGCTGGCCGGCAATGAGGTCGCTGCCGGAGTAGCCGGAAACGATGATGGCAAACAGGGCCTTATCATAAAATCTCGTGGTACGGAATAATGCGGTCAGGCGGTTTATGAAGGCCGTCAGATTGGCCGAAAGGGCATCATTATAGTTGGGGCATAAAAGCAGGATCCCATCGGCCCACTGGATCCCTGGATACACCGATTCCACAATAGGCCCGCCGTAAAAGCATTTTCCCCGCTCGCCAAAATGCAGGCACATCTGATAGGGACAGCCGGAGCAGTCCTCCAGGGTCCCGTTTCTTAAGCTGACCTCCCGGATCTCCACATGGTCTTCGATCTTCTCCTTTACCGCGTTCCAGACCTCCAGGGTATTGGAGGTCTTGTGGCTGGAGGCATGGAGCACCAGCAGATGGGGCTCTTTCCTAGGGTTCCATTGAAACTCCATAAGCTGCTCCGCCAGGATCCCGGCGATTTTTTTGTACGCCCCCAGGCGGTCCGTACCCATATTGGCGGCCTGGATGATATAGTTGTCCAGGGACGCCGTGCCCTCCACCAGAGGACGGCCCACCAGGGCCGCTCCCGCCTGGTTGGCCGCCACCGCCAGCTCCCTGGCGGCCGCCTTGGTGTAGAGCTCACTGTCTGCGTCGATGAGGAAGCCGGCCAGAGCCCCTTCAAGCACAGGTTTTCCACAGCGGAGCCATGCCAGGATCTCATAATATCCACGGTTTACCCCGTTTTTCCCCAGGGGCACTGCAAAGAGTATCCGGCAGCCCTGGAACCGCTCCGTACCATTTTCGTGGTCCCCGTTCTCCCACAGCTCCTCCATGGAATCCACCACCTGGGCAGAGATCCCCTCCAGAGCCGCCCGGAGGACCTGGTCCAGACGGCCCTCCTCCGCTCTTTTCTGTGGATAGATCACAAAAAGCTTCTTTTCCTTTTTCCCATTTTCCAATCCATCCGCCTCCTATACGATCTTTTTCAGATTTTCCGCCGCTGTCCGGATCCGGTCATGAAGGGCGTCCGGCAGGGGAAGGATCTCGGTTTCCAGCCCGTTCTCTGTAAACCGGTTCTTCACTCCCATGTAGATCCCTCCCAGGAACACCGAACCGCAGTGCCACTCTCCCCGGAGAGCCAGAAGGATGGACAGGGCTCCGGAGGAAAACGCCGGGGCCACAAAGGGCTTATAGCCGATCTCCCGCATTTTAAGATTGGCCGTCACCGTCAGCTCCGTCAGCTCTCTGGAAAGAGCATCATCATAATGCTCGATGGAATCGGCTACCACCAGATCCTGGCCATGTGGACCGAAGGAGCGGCCCTCTGTGAGGAATCTGGAAAACCGAGGATCTCTCTTGGCGTAATAGGCAGCCCTGGCGTTCATGACGCCCAGGCCGAAGCCCTGGATCTGCTCCGGTAAAAGTCCCATATAGTCCAGCTCCCCGGCTTCATTTTTATTGCTCTCCAAAAATGCGGTCTTTGCCAGAGGATCCACCGGATCAGAAACGGCGCAGAACAGCCCCTTAAACCGGCTTTCCCTGGCCATTTTCGCATAATTGGCCATGATCTTCGCATTATTTTCAAACTGGTACATGCGCACGTCCTTCACACCGGAGCCCACCGGCGGGATCCCCTTGGAGGCCACGAACACGAAAACATCACAGTCAAAAAGATTCTCTGGCTTCACCACCTCCACCTCCGGCAGGGCGTCATACTCCCAGGGATAGGCGATCTGGTTTTCCTCAAACTCCCACCGGGCCGTCACCTGGTCGGAGATATCGCAGATCCCGATCCGGGAGATCACGTCGCCGCCCAAGAGATGGAGGCCCGTAAGGAGCATGCTCCCCACATCCCCGATGGCCAGGATATGGACCCGCTTTTTCTCCGGTCCTGCCGGGAATGCCTCCCCGGACAGCAGCTCCAGGAAGCGGGGATGGGAGGCATTGACGGCACGGACCTTTCCGGCTGTGATCCGCTCCCGGATCCATTTCGGAAGCGCAGCCGCGCATTTTCCCTCCGTACAGCCGCCCTGTTTCCCGTAAAGCGCTTTGTTTTCTTCCAGCTTCCGGCTGTTGAGCCAGTCTACGCTCTCCTCCTTTTCCCATAAAAGTCCCTCATGATTCACCAGGAAGGAGGCGCGGCAGCTCCCCGGTTCTCTGAAAAACAGCCAGGAAAGCTCCTCTGCGGTCCTGGGCTCCGGGATCTCCTTCCAGTCCGCCTCCGGCGGGCACTGAAAATCCATGTGATCTGTAAAACACGTTTTTCCATTTATTTCATAATATTTCAACATTCGCGTTTTCCTCCTGAATCTATACCATAAATTTTTTCATTCTTCCCAGCATTTCCAGGTCGTTCTCCAGATATACCGACGCCGCCAGGTTTTCATCATATTCCATACAGCTTCCCTTATCGGGACACAGGGGCAGGATCACTGCCTCCGAAAGCCTGGAAAGGGTCAGGTTCCTGGCAAACTGGCTCCGGTACTCCGTCTCCAGTACCTGGAGCAGATCCCGGGAGTTTTCGATGCAGCACACGGAGAACTCATAGAGAGCTTCCCGGCTGCAGCCGGAAAGCCTGGGGGCCGCGTAGGGAAGGATCATGTTCACCGACGGCTGGAGCCCCGCCACCTTCATATCCCGCCGGCGCACGGTATCGCCGCCGATAAAGGGATACAGGGTGGATTCCACGAACCACTGGCGCAGATTGGGCATGGAATAAATGCTCTCCACCGGCAGGTGGAAGGTCTCCATCAGATCCCGGCCATAGCCGGAGATCACTCCCACCACCACCTTTTTCACAGGGATCCCGGCCTTTTTGAGGCTTGGGGCCAGGGCCTGCAGCCGGTCGGCTTTATGGACCAGATCATCCACCAGGATCACCGGCCGGTCAAAGGACCTGATGGTCTTGATCTGGCTCTCCAGAGGCGAATAGTACGGGAATGCCTCGATGGCATAGGAATCCAGCTCCGGCTCGTAGACCTTATCGGTGTGGAGAGTCTTGGTTACCGTATTGGGCACTACCTTGCCCCTTAAGATCTTACCAAAGGGCACGCACATGTTTTCTCCCAGACGCCTGGGTGTCAGCGGCTCTCCCGGCACACCGTTTAAGGCTGTGATCCGGTCCACCATCCGGTGGTGCATGACGCCGGAGGATAAGGACAGCACCAGATTCCCCGGATACAGCTTCGTCATGGCCGTCTGGAGCTTTTTATGGTTTCTCTCAATGGCCGACAAAACGGCCGGGCTGCTGCCAAAGGGCTCTTTCAGGGTGGTCTCCAGATTGTGGAGGAGCATCAGAGGCTCATGCATATCCACCATGTAAATGACCCGCTTCTCCCCCTCTTCCAACAGCTCCGGACGCACAAAGCCCTGGCGCTCCAGAGCAAAAGCAGCCTCCTTGGAGACAGTCCCCCGTTCTGCGGCAAAAATGGCAAAGCTGCAGTTTTTCTCCAGGACCTGGGTAATGACCTCCGCCAGCAAAAGCTGGGCCGGATCCCGGATGGCCTCGCCGTCATGGATCTCCCTCTCCCTGGCGTGGATCCCGGTGATGTAAAGCACCTCCCGGCTGGTCCTCCGCCTTACGGCGTTGGCCAGCTCCATGCTCTTTAAAACACCGAACAGCTCCTCAGACCGCAGCTCCCGGAAGCTTACAAAGCCCACGGGACGGTCGCCCTCCGCTGCATTTTTAAGGATCAGCAGCTGGTCTTTTTCGTATCCGATCCTGGATAATACCGCCTCCGCCTCCGGATTCCGGTAAAGGACCGTATTGCCCAGATGGTCCAGCACCTCCCAGCCAGGCTGACCCTGGTTTTCAAAGGAAATGGCCTTGGCCCGCACAATGGGCTTATATTCCGGCTCCCGCAGATACAGCCCCTTATGGTAGATATACTCCTGGACCACTGGATCGATGAGGCTGGAGATATCCCTGTGCTTGTCGATATTTTCCCGGATCCTGGTGGAGCTGATGTCCTCCAGGCTCTTGGGAAGCTCCAGCTCCTCCACCTTTCCAGTGATGCACTCGTAGATCTCTCCCGGCCTGGCGTCCCCGGCCCGGCGGAAGATCAGATGATTGAAGCCATGGATAGAGTTTTCCTCCGGCTCCTTTTTATAGGAGCTGGCGTTATGGACCACGTCGGAGCCCGCCACGATATAGACCTCCTGCTCCGCAAAGATCTCCCGCAGCCGCTTCAGATCCGCCGGATTGGCGATATTGATGGGGATATCGTCAGGGAACAGATGGACGTAAAATTCATCGGCCATGGACATATTGACGATCTGCCTGCGCACCAGATGGGGCTGGGTCTTTTTAGACCAGGAAAATTCGTCAATGGCCAGGAACACCGTATAGCCCAGCTCCCGGATCCGCCTGGCGATCTCCTTGTGGGACAGAGTGAACGGGTCAAAGGTGCCCGGGAAGAACGCTACCTTGCTGCGGCCCTTTAAGACCACGTCCCCGGTGTAAAGCTGGTACCGGGACATGAACCGGCTGATATGGGCCAGGGCAGCTGCCCGGTAATAAAGGCTCAGCTCCCCGCCCTTGTTCTCATTTAATAAAAACAGAAGCTTTTTGGAGCAAAGGGAAAACAGGTCGTTTTTATCCCGCTCGGACATCTTCTCTGAGCCGAATACATGCTGGCCGATGACCAGCATGGCCTCCTGGCGCACCTGCTCCCGGTAGTTGGCCAGACAGCTTAGGATCAGCCCAAGGAGTCTCGTCCGCCGGTCCAGGGATACCTGCTCCGGCTCCCGGAACCTGGCGGGATAGCGGGAATAACACTCTAAAAGCACGCCCAGGGTGTCCAGGGCCACGGATACGATCTGCTCATTTCCGTTGGCTAACAGCAGATGGAGCCGCTCGATCAGGTCATCCAGCTGCTCCGGCGGAAGCCACAGGGCAAATTCGCCCAGATACTCGGGGATATACTTGGAGAACTCATACTCTCCCACCTCCAGCCCCTTTAAAAGCTCCACGGCGATCTCATTGGCCTGGTCTGTGGACAGCAGATGGCCCAGCCGCAGCAATGCCTTTCCCGCATCATGGCGCACGCCCACATGCTCGCTGACCTTGATGAGGTTGGACAGATGGGCGCAGATATGGAGGATGTGCTCCCGTCTTCCATGGTCCACCTGGTCGGCCAGCAGCTTGATATTTATGGCCTTTAAGATCCAGGGTGTCACAGACTTCAGATTCTCCAGGAAAATGTCGCTGACCACGTCGCTGCCGTACAGGATCCCCCGCTGGGACTCTGTATCCAGCCGGAGGTTCGTAAGGATCCGGTACTGTAAAAACACCATGGTGATGCTGCCGGTATCCATTTCCGTCACTGCCTTTCTCACCCGCTCATAGCAGGCGTTTTCCCTGGTGACCACGCTGGTGAGCACCTTTAAGGCCCGGACTGCGGCCACCCGCACCCGGTCGTCCTCATGGTCCATGTTATCCACGGCAAACTCCGCCAGGCAGTCCAGGCGGCCGCTTCTGGCACAGAGCTCGGCCGGCATGGAAAATACTGCGTCCAGAAGGGCGAATCTGGCATCCTCATCCAGCTCATGGCTTCCATCGAACCACCGGTAAAAAATGGTCAGCATTTCCTCCCGCACCCGGTCATCGCTGTGCTCGATCCCTGAAAGCAGCACGTATTTTAAGGAATTCTGGATCCGCCGCTTCTGCTGGAGAGTCAGACGATAATCGGGACAGATGAGCTTTTCCATATAGGCCTCCCAGAGGGTACGGGCCTGCCGGTCGTCCAGGTCGGCCATGTCGGCGGGGATCTCCTTCCTGTATCCTGCGTTGAAATTGGCGAACATCTTTCCAATCAGGGCCGCCGCCTGCCTGCGGATGTCCCCCTCCCGGTTTAAAAGCAGCTCATACAGGAAGCTGATGGTCTGTTCCTTCTGCTTATGATCCAGATGAATGGAATATTCATTGAAAATATTCAGATACGCCCGCACGTTCTTCCAGTCCTTCTCGCTGCGGGCCGCCTCCAGGATGTTTCCGAACTGCCGCTCTGACCCCAGACGGTGCATCACGTCGATGTTATGCTCAATGGCAAAATATAAAAAGGATGTGACGATCTGGCTGCTGTTCTGGATGGCGATATCCGGACGTTTTTCCGGCTTCGGCGGATTTCCGGACAGCTCCGTATCGGCCCCCAGAGAGCGCATATACCGCTCAAATTCATATAGCCTGGAATAAACGGCCCGGTAACGGTTCCTCTTGGCCTCGTCCACATTGTCCAGCTTGGACAGGATCACATCATAGGAATCCTTCAGGCTGTATATCTTCGTGATCTCTTTCCCTCTTTCATCCCGCATCTGCTTAACGCGGAAATCCGCATAGATCAGGACCAGGGACTCCACAGTGATATTGTCCAGCTCCAGATCCCAGGTGGAGTGATTGGCCGCGATATGGCCGATGCCCTCCATCTTATAGGCCATGAACCACTGGTTGGTATAGTAATAGTGAAGGTAAGGGACCCGTTCATTGGGCTTGCAGCCAAATTTCCCCAGATCATGGCCGGCAGCGGCTCCCGAGGATAAAGCCAGGTCGATGGGGACCCCCGCCTTTTTCAGCCCTCTGGCCACGGTCATGGCCACATGATGGACTCCCGCAATATGGCTCAGCGTCTCAAAGGGCGTAGCCTCCCGGTTTAAGCGCATCATCTCATAAATATACTGATCCCGGAATTCCCGCACAAACCGGCCGTATTCTCCAGCCCGGTCACAGCTCTGGTACTCCTCTTCCCCCAGCAGGGCAAAATCATTGAAGGGATCGAAGGGGACCGCCTTTCTCTCCTCATCAAAGAAGAACTGGAGCACGTTCAGGTAAACATACGCGCCCCTGGCATAGGACGCCGCCTTTTCGGAAAACTCCGGATCCGGATACAGGATATGAGTGGAAAATTTATAGGTAAAGGAGATCCAGCCCTCCTCCGGCTCCCCGGACAGGGCCCAAAGCTCTGGGTGGCACAGCTCCAGGATCTGTTTACAGGAAAGCCGCTCCCGGATGGGGAACAGGCTCTCAAGGGCCTCCTCCCACTTATCTCTTACAAATATCTCCTGCATGGTACGGCGGCTGATCCCGGCCTTTCTCAAAAAATCCCGGTCTGACAGCCGCGCGGCCAGCTCGGTGACCAGATGGCGGATATGTTTCGTTCCCATGGCCTCACCTCTTTTTCTTCATACTTTCTTATAGTATAATGACAGAAACGATTGTTTTCAAGAAAAAACCTCTTGACATTTCCTTATATTTGTATATAATAATAGTAACAATTATTATTATTAATGATTGTCATCCCGATGCGGGAGGAATATTTAAGGAAGGAGAGACAGGTATGAAGACGCTTAAGTACAGCCGTCAGAGAGAATCCATAAAAAACTGTCTGATGAACCGTACTGACCATCCCACTGCCGACGCCCTTTACCTTTCCATCCGCGAGGAATTTCCAAATATCAGCCTGGGAACGGTTTACAGGAACTTAAAGCTCTTGTCAGAGCTGGGCGAAATAGCGAGATTTTCCTGCGGGGACGGTTCTGAACACTTTGATTATGTGACAGAACCTCACTACCATTTTGTGTGTAAGACCTGCGGGGCTATCATCGATCTTCCCCAGAGCCTGGTGCACAAAACGGAGGAGCTTATGACAGGGCCGGCGCCCGGACGGGTAGACTCCCACACCATTTTCTTTTACGGAGAATGCAGTGAATGTCAACAAAAAATAAAAATTATCTGTTGACAAAAGGTATCAAATATGCTATATTAATATCAGTAACAATTACTATTATCGAAATTAAAAAAATCAAATCATAAAGGAGAAAACACTATGAAGAAATGGGTTTGCACAGTTTGCGGTTATGTTCATGAAGGCGAGACAGCTCCGGAGAAATGTCCGGTATGTAATGCACCGGCTTCCAAGTTCCAGGAGCAGGCAGGCGCTATGAGCTGGGCAGCAGAGCACGTTGTAGGCGTAGCTCAGGGTTCCAGCGAAGATATCATGGCTGACTTAAGAGCAAACTACGAGGGCGAGTGCAAAGAGGTTGGTATGTACCTGGCTATGGCAAGAGTTGCTCACAGAGAGGGATATCCGGAGATCGGCCTTTACTGGGAGAAGGCAGCTTACGAAGAGGCTGAGCACGCAGCTAAGTTTGCAGAGCTTCTGGGTGAGGTTCTTACAGACAGCACCAAGAAGAACCTGGAGATGAGAGTTGAGGCTGAGAACGGCGCAACAGCTGGTAAGTTCGACCTGGCTAAGAGAGCAAAAGCAGCTAACCTGGATGCGATCCATGACACAGTTCATGAGATGGCAAGAGACGAGGCTCGTCACGGCAAGGCTTTCCAGGGTCTCTTAGAGAGATACTTCGGCTAATTATTACAAATAATTAAGGGGGTGTCGCAAAATCATCAAATTAGATGATTGAGCGATACCCTCGCTCTATACATAGAAAAATCCGGAAGAAATCCTTTTCATTTGGAACTTCTTCCGGATTTTTGGCATACTTTAAATATTTCTTCCTGTATTTGTTCCACCCCTAGTTTTCAGAGCCAAAATAGAGCCAGTTGGAATCACTATCTGCGCGCCTTCAGCTTCTTCAATATCGCTATAACATCTGGTTGCGTTGGAGTAAATTTAATGCCGGTTTCAACATCCCCATAACTTTTCTCGCTTTTCGCTCAATCTCTCTGGCGGTATGCTCACTGGTCAGCATCAAATGATTTCCGGCAATCGTATATTCCCGTTCTATGTATTCTTCTGTTATCGGGAACATATCCTGTATCAGAAATGCGCTTTCCCGGCTATCGTCCAGCTTAACGATATGGAGAATATCACAAGGTTTCCCTTCTTTTTCCTTCTTCTCCATAATTCGTCTGTATTTGTCAATACGGCTGGACAATGGTATCATCCAGTATATTCCTATACTTGTATCCTCAAAGCAGTAATAATGCGGTCTGCTTCCCACCTTATTTCCTTTAAGATACGGATCTGTCATATTTTCAAAAAATTTATCTTTGATAATATAAAATCCTGTTTTCCTCATTTATTTGTCTTCATTATGGAAAAAGTCCCTCGCCTTGCGGCGAAGGACTATACTTTCAATCCAACCATTTATATACCGCATATTGGTCAGCGGTAAACTTTCAACCCGACCATTTATATACCACATATCGGTCAGTGGTAAACTTCCTTTGTACCTACATTCTAGCAAGTGCAAAGAGGAAAGTCAATAGGGATACAGAAACAGGATCATTATTAGCACCTATACGTGTATAATATGCATTATCATACATGACAGCGCCATTATCGGATGTCAGTTTTAAAATAATCACAGACTTATTAATAATTAACCATTCTAATCTTACTTCCTAACTGCCCTCGATAACGTTCTGTAATTGGTGTATTTTGTAATTTATCCCTCGCTCTCATTATGCAGCAATCCCTTTTTTCGTCCTTTTAAATTTCTTCCAACCGGAACTCTGCCTGCAGCGCCCTTAACATCTGCGCTTCCCGGCGGTGGCAGGTAAAAATGATCATCTGGCCGTCGTAGGCCGCTGAAAGCCACTTAAGCGCAGTCCGCAGCCGGTCGTCATCATAAAGCGTAAAGCTGTCGTCAAAGATCAGAGGGAAGGGCTCCCCATCCCCCTGAAGAAGCCTGGCAGCCGCCAGCCGCAGAGCCAGATACACCTGGTCCATGGCCCCGCTGCTGATGCTCTCCAGCGGCACCAGTCTGCTCTTTGTATTCAGAAATACGTTTAAATTTTCATCAATGCTCATGCTGTCATAGATTCCTCCGGTGATCCCGGATACCAGCCTGGACGCCTCCTTATTCAGGTACAGGCCAAAGGAATCCCGGATGGAGGAGGACAGCTCCGTCATGGTCTCCTGAGCCATCTCGATGGCCAGGATCTCTTCCCGGACCCGGTCGTTTTCCGCCAGCACCCGTTTTAAGGCCGCGGCCCTGGTCCGGCAGGTGCCAAGATGCTCCAGCTTCTTTTCCAGCTCCCACTGGGTCCTCTGCTGCTTTTCGATCATCTCGCTGCAGTTATTCTGTTTCTCCTGGAGAGAGCTGATATCTTCTGTATATTTATCCAGCGCATGCTCAGACTGGTCCAGCATATCACAAAGCTTTGAAAACTCTGCCATACGGCCATAAAACGTGTCCATGGCCTCCGAGGATACGGTCCCGTCTCCCAGATGCCGGGCCAGAAGCTCCGAAAGCTGCGCCCGGGCCTCTTCCATTTTTCTGTCAAAACGCTTTCCCCGGGCCGTCAGCACCATCGCCAGGACCAGGCCCATTATGGCCCCTCCTCCCCCGGCAATGACAAACGGCAGGAAACGGGAAAGATCTGTGATCCCCAGATATCCGGCCATAAGGGCGCCGCAGATTGCCAGGAGTATCCCCGCTCCCGCCAAAAGCTTCCGGGACCGTTTTTTGCACTCGCGCTCCGCAGTGCAGAAGCTGTCATACAGGGATCTGGCCTTTTCCTCACAGGCCGCCACCGATGACCGGTCTGTAAACTGGCCGTCCGCCAGCACCTGGCGGCTTTTTTTCACCTTTTCAGCCAGAGCTGCCCTCTCCGCCTGGGTATTTTCAATGATCCCCTTTACCTGGGAACGTGTTCTCTGGTAAACAGCCAGCTGGTTTTCATACTGGGGGGAGGAGATCTCCGCATCCACCGCCCGGATCTCCGCCAGCAGCGCCGTATACTCCCTGGATGCATCCGGGACCAGATTGGCCTCCAGGCTCCGCTTCTGGTTTTTCAAAAACGCCGTTGCCTTCGTTATGTTCAGCGATATATTCCCAGTGGTGTTCATGTTGGCGATATAGTTCTTCAGCTCGCCCACCATACCGTCCTCAGTAGCGCTTTTTAACTGGCTGATGCTGATGGTGTTATTATACGTCGTTTCATTGAGGCCTCCCAGGATCCGGTCCATCAGGGCACGGGTGGGCTCCTCCTCCCGTCCCTGGGTCTCGTTGATGATCCTCAGATACCGGTCGTCCTTGCGGAATCTCCTCTCAATGCGGTAGACCACGCCCCCCTGCTCCAGACGCAGCCAGCCCTCGTAGGTCCCACTGTTCTCCCATGGCTCGTACTTAGAATACAGATCATTTCTGGCAGCGCGCCCACGGCCCCGTTCCATTCCAAAGAGCATTCCCCGGATAAAGGTATGAAGCGTGGACTTTCCCGCCTCATTGCGGCCATAGATCACATTGATCCCGTCTGAAAAGGAGATGGTCCGGTCATGGATCTTTCCGAATCCGTTGATATGCAGTTCCAGCAGCTTCATGTTCCCTAACTCCTTTCATCCTTTGTCATCAAAAGCGCATGGATCCCATAATACAGGGCCTTTTTCTCCACCGGGCTCATATTTTCCTTCATTAATGCCTGGATATAAAATCCGATCATATCACTGGGATGGTCGGCAAACAGCGCGTGAAAATCGTACTGGGGCTCCGTTTCATCCAGGATCTCGCTGATATTCCACTGGCCCGCCAGAAGCTCCGGATCAAATTCCGTGTCCGGATCCCGCATGCCCCGGATCCGGAAGCGGTAAATATTGGATGCGCCGCGCTTTTTGATCTCGTCCGCAATGAGCTGGGAAAGCTCGGCATTGGTGGTCGCCGGGGTCACACTGACTACCAATGGGATATACTGGGCCTGGGCGGCTGCCTTGAATTTCAGAGAGGTCACATGGCCGGTGGCGTCGTCGATCTCTCCTGTCAGATAGCCGTGAGGGCCGGTCTCCGTAAGGTCCAGAGGCTCCGGGGAACCTGGATACGCCATCCGGTTTTCCAGAAGCACCGCAGGCTTATGGATATGGCCCAGGGCGATATAAGAAAACGGCAGCGCCGCCAAAGCGTTTTTATCAAAGGGCAGGTGCTTCGCATCCCCTCCATGGAGCATCAGGATCCTGGTCCGTCGGGAAGCAGATACAAAAAATCCCGCAGTCCTGTCTTCTGTGATCTCCGTCGTATGGTAGCTGAAGCCGTAAACCTCCGTGTTCAGATCCTCAAAATATACGGAGGTCATGGTTTCGTCCATCAGAAACGTCACATTGGGGCACCAGGAAAAGCTCAGAAGGGCAGAGCTTTTGCGGATCCGGTCATGATTTCCGGCGATGATCACCACCCGGGTCCCCGGGATCGTGGAAAACAGGTAATTGACCTCCTTCAGATCCCTGGCCAGCGGCTGGCGGTGGAACAGATCTCCCGAGATCAGAAGAAGATCCGCACGGCTGTCCCTGGCATCCTCAATGATGGCCTGGAAGGTGAGGCGGATGGCCTGCTCCCTCTTTTTCCCCCAGGGCCGGTCGCTGTCAGGCACCATCCCCCAGTGGATGTCTGCAGTGTGAATAAATTTCATGGCTGAATCCCCCAATTACCGAATAGAGACGAAAGGAGCGCAGCAGTCATCTGCGCGCTCCCAGTCACTCGTATTTTTTACAGATCACAGTTATTTACAGTACGCGGGAACGGAACCACATCGCGGATATTGCCCATTCCTGTCAGATACATCACGCAGCGCTCGAAGCCAAGGCCAAAGCCGGAATGGCGTACAGAACCGTATTTACGCAGATCCAGATAGAAGCCATAATCCTCTTCCCTTAAGCCCAGCTCCTTCATTCTTCCCAGAAGCTTGTCGTAGCTGTCCTCTCTCTGACTTCCTCCGATGATCTCTCCGATTCCCGGAACCAGGCAGTCCATGGCTGCAACCGTCTTTCCGTCCTCGTTTAGCTTCATATAGAACGCCTTGATCTCCTTTGGATAGTCCGTAACGAACACCGGCTTCTTAAAGATCTCCTCTGTCAGATAGCGCTCATGCTCCGTCTGGAGATCGCAGCCCCAGAATACTTTATAATCGAATTTATCGTTATGCTCCTCCAGAAGCTTGATGGCCTCCGTATAGGTCACATGACCAAATTCAGAATTTAATACATGGTTTAACCGGTCTAAGAGTCCCTTATCCACAAACTGGTTGAAGAAATCCATCTCCGCCGGGGCATTCTCCAGAACGTACCGGATCACATACTTTAACATTCCTTCAGCCACGGCCATATTGTCGTTGAGATCTGCAAAGGCCATCTCCGGCTCGATCATCCAGAACTCAGCCGCATGACGGGTGGTGTTGGAGTTCTCAGCGCGGAAGGTGGGTCCAAAGGTATAAACGTTGCGGAAGGCCATGGCATAGGTCTCTGCATTTAACTGGCCGCTTACGGTCAGGTTGGTGGGCTTTCCAAAGAAATCCTGGGAGAAGTCCACGGTTCCGTCATCCTTCTTCGGCACGTTGGCCAGATCCATGGTCGTCACCTGGAACATCTCTCCGGCGCCCTCGCAGTCACTTCCGGTGATCAGCGGCGTATGGACATAAACAAAGCCCTGCTCCTGGAAATATTTATGGATCGCATAGGCGATCAGGGAACGGACACGGAAAACCGCCTGGAACGTATTGGTCCTGGGGCGCAGATGGGAAATGGTCCGTAAATACTCAAAGCTGTGACGTTTTTTCTGCAGTGGATAGTCGGCATTGGAAACGCCCTCCACCAGCACCTGATCCGCCTGGATCTCAAAGGGCTGCTTTGCCTCCGGCGTCGCCACCAGGGTTCCCTTTACGATAATAGCCGCGCCTACGTTTAATTTGGAAACCTCCGCAAAGTTTTCCATTGTATCGTGGTAAACGATCTGAAGGGTATCAAAGCACGTTCCATCATTTAATACGATGAAGCCGAATGCTTTCGAGTCACGGATGCTGCGGATCCAGCCGCCCACCTGGACCTCTTTGTCCAGATATTTTTCACGGTCGCTAAAAAGCTCCTTAACAGTAGTCAGTTCCATTTTTCTTTCTCCTCAATTCTGTTTCTATAAATAAAAACCAGTTTATGACAGTATATCGTATTTTCAGCGGAGATTCAAGGGGAAGGTGGGAGAATCCTCCGGGAATCATCCTTGTATTTTCACAGCCGTTTTAGTAGAATAGGAAGGAAACCGAAAGACAGCATATGAAATCACATGCTCAAAAGCAAAGGAGCTGGTATCCATGGAGTTATATAACAAGCCAGTACAGGCAGCAGACAGCGGATCCTCTGAGGCGTATTCTGACCAGGGGATGGGGGAATGTTCTGGCTGGCCCTCCAGCCAGGGGCTGGATGAGCTCAGCCAGCAGCTGGTACATATTAACTGCCGGTTCGCGGACCAGAGCGATGACCTCAGCGGAATCACGGATGATATTTTAAAATTGCAGCAGGTATTAAACGCTGTATGCGAATCCCTTGAGAAAAGCAGAGTTTAAATACAGGGTGCATACAGTGCCGTTGTTATTTTCAAAATAGTATATATATTATATATAACAAAATTAATTAAATAGCAGTCTGCCTCTCGTGCTATTTTTTAGGCTTATTTCTTAATTCTTTATTAATTTCTGTATTCTCCTATACTTCCGATAATTTCTCTTATAAGAAGTATAATGTTCCTCGTAATGCAATTAGGAATTTCAAAAAAGTTTCAAAAAGAAAAAAAGGAGAGTGCATTAATTATGAGAAAGCAGACTAAAATTGCTG
>JACRTJ010000012.1 GCA_014385265.1 Enterocloster hominis (ex Liu et al. 2021) | reverse complement strand
CCGGAAACACTAAAACTCCTTCAACAGCAATGTGCTGTTCATTCTGGATAAATCTTAAAAACCAGATTTTCCACACAAGGGACGTTTATGGTCTATTTTCGGCTCATTGCTTCACACTTTACCTACAACTTCATTGAGCCAGATCTCCTCGATCACAGGAACAAGGCTGGCAGGCATTTCCGGCAGACGGTGGGACAGAAGCTCCGCCTGGGTAAGGATCCCCTGGCCCAGCTCCACTGCGTCAAAGGCGGCCTTTTCTTCGGCTGAAAGCTTATCCTGATCCACCACAGGCAGCTCCTTTAGCTGGGCATACTGGGTGAGCTGGATCTCTCCGCTTAAGATGGCGTTGATGACCACCATAGCCCCGGCTTTATTGGGGGAGTTGAAGGCAATACCCATGTAGTTGGTGTTTCCGATGGTGCCGTTATCAAAGACAAAGGTCTGGGTGGTATCTGTGTAGATCCCCTCCTCAATTCCAGAGGCCACGGAGAAGGGGCCGTAGCTCATATCCAGTACCAGCTCTCCGTCGGCAAACATGGCGTCCACTGTGGTGGAGGAGTCGGGGAAGGTCTTTCCCTGGTTCCACAGATAGGGGTTCAGCTCCCTTAAATAGGAGAGGGCCGGTTCAATGGCGGTTTTTACTGTATCGTAATCGGCCTCCATATCCTGGAACTGCTCCCAACCGCAGGTCTCGTAGATCAGACAGCGGACAAAGGCGCTGCCGGTGAAGTCCGGAAGAGCCGGATAGGTGACCTTTCCCGGATATTTTTTACAGAATTCCATGAATTCAGCGGCGTTTTCTGGAAGCTCCGGGGTCACGGCCGTATCGGCGTACAGGACCATCTGGGCCTTGGCGTAGGGGGCCTCATAGCCCTCGATGGGCATGCAGAAGTCGTTTAAGGTCTCGGGATCCTCCAGATCGACGTAGGCCTCCATATTGGGGAGCTTATGGGTAAAGGGGCCGTATAACAGGCCGTTATCCTTGGCGGAGTAAAAATTCTCGCCGTTGATCCAGATCATGTCGATGCTGCCCTTTTCTGATCCAGCCTGTTTTTCTCCGGAAAGCTTGGTGAGGATATCATTGATATCCATGCCCACCACCTCCAGGGTGATGCCATAGTTTTCTTTTACATGATCGGCCACCGTAGTGTTTAACCAGTTATTCCTGTTTTCGTCGCCGCCCCAGCCGTAGAAGGTGACGGTGGTATCCCTGGCGGCCTCGGTGATCTGGTCCCAGGAAGCGGCCTCCAGATCGGGGCCCTCCAGGGCTTTTTTTCCGCAGCCGGTCAGAAGGACTGCTGCTCCGGCGGCTGCCAGGCCTAAGGTCAGGAGCTTTTGTAGCTTTTTCATAGGAAGTATTTCTCTTTCTGCCTTGGGGGAGGAAGGACTTTTTTGTTTTTTCGGATTTTCCCCCGGAACCATTCTAAAGGCTGGGGCTTGGAATGTCAACGACTGCCGGCGGCCTATGGAGAATAACTATCTGAAACGGAGCTTGTATCGATGGAATGAATACGGGCGGTCTGGACAGGAGCAGAAACGCCGTGGTATAGTTAAGGAAAAACCAAAGAAGGAGCCATAGATGAAGCAGATTATTTTTGATTGTGACAGCACTGCGGGGATCCCTGGTTATCCCATGGATGACGCCCTGGCGCTGTTTTATTTACTGGGACGGCCCCAGGAGGCAGAGGTCCTGGCCGTAACCTGTACCTTTGGAAATGGGACGACAGAGCAGGTATACAGGGCTTCCAGGGACCTGCTTTCGGAGGCTGGCTGGGAACGCCTTCCGGTGATCTGTGGGTCTTCCCAGGGAGAGGAGCCTGTGAGCGATGCGGCACGGTTTATTGTGGAGGAGACCAGAAAAAAGCCGGGAGAGCTTTCTTTTGTGGGCATTGGCTCTCTGACGAATCTGTATGGGGCCAGCCTCCTGGACCCGGGGATCTTTGACCGGTTAAAGGAGATTGTTCTCATGGGCGGCTATACAGCGCCTCTATTGTACCATGGAAGCCATCTGGACGAGCTGAATTTTTCTGTGAATCCAGAGGCGGCGGCCTGGGTCCTGAACCATGGAAAAAATATATCCATTCTGACAGGGAACAATACCCTGGAGCCCTCTTATCTTCCAAAAGAGGAATTTTATACGGCCATGGGCCAGAACGAAGCTGGCCGGTATCTGGCAGAGAAGCTGGGATACCGGTTTGATGTGAAGGCAGAGCGGAATGGAGAGGCGTCCTCCTACTGCTGGGATGTGGTGGCATCGGTGTATCTTCTGCACCCGGAGCTGTTTGAGGATTCGCCTTCCTTCTGCTATGTGACGGAAAAGGGGATGCAGAGCGGCTGGCTGGGAGTCACGGAGCAGGCGCCGGATACATGTCTTTTAAACCTGCCCAGAGTAAAAGACCTGGAGGCTTACCGGAAGGAGATGTACGGAGGCTGGCTGGATCTTAAGCTGGGGAAGCGGCCATGAGACGGGCAGTCATCTGCTTTACCAGGGTCCCCAGACCCGGAGTTACAAAAACCAGGCTCCTTCCGGTGCTTTCGCCAAAGCAGTGCGCAGCGCTCCACACGGCCTTTTTAAAGGATCTGGCCAGGGTGTACCGGGAACTGGACGCGGCACTTTTTGTGGCCTATGCGCCGGATCCGGACTGGGCGCTTTTGAAGGACATCTTTCCCATGGCTTCTGCGCTTTTTCCCCAGACCGGAGAGAGCCTGGGAGAACGGATGGATGCGGCCATGCGCCGTGTGCTGTCCCTGGGCTTTGAACGGGTGATCCTCACGGGAACAGACCTTCCTATGATGGGACGGAAGCACCTGGAAAGCGGCTTTTCTGCCCTGGATCTTTCTGATGTGGTCCTGGGGCCTACGCCCGACGGAGGCTATTATCTGGTGGGGGCAAAGGCTCCCTGTACCGCTGTTTTTGAGGAACAGCAGTATGGCGGAGGAAATGTGTATGAAAATACGGTAAGGGCAGCGGAGGAAGCCGGGCTCTCTCTGGGCCAGGCTCTGTCCTGCGGCGACGTGGACACGCCGGAGGATCTTAGAAGGCTGATCCTCCAGGCGGACCCGGACAGCCATACGGGCCGGTTTCTGGCTGCATTAAAAAAGGAGGGGCATCTGTTATGATCCATAAGGAACCGTTGGCTTCTTATTTAAAAAGACGCGTGTTTTTAGGCGCATTGGGGCTTTCGGAGGGGGAACCGGTTGTGTTTTCCCCCCTGGGCCAGGGAGAATATAATGTGAATTACAGTTTTATCCATCCGCGGACGGGGAAAAAGCTGGTGCTCCGGATCAATACGGGCAGCCAGATGCACCTGGAGGACCAGATCGGCTATGAGTTTACGGCCCTCCAGTACCTGGTCCCCAGCGGGCGGACGCCAAAGCCCCTGTTCTGTGACCGGGAACAGGGGCTCCTGGTGATGGAGTGGCTTCCGGGAAGGACGCTTGACTATAAGACGGACATGGATGAGGCGGCCGGGATCCTGGCTGATATCCACAGCGTTCCGGTGCCGGAGGGCTGCCGTCTGATCCGGCCGTCCTGTCCGGCCCAGGCCATTTATGAGGAATGCCTGGATATGGTGCAGCATTATTATGACTGGGAAAAAAGAGATCCAGAAGTGGAAGCGCTCCTGCGGCAGCTGGTAAAGGAGACGGGAAACCTTCCTCTGACGGAAAAGGCAGGGGAGGGAGTTCCCTTATGTATGGTGAATACGGAGCTGAATTCAGGGAATTTTCTCATCGATCCCCAGGGCGTCAGCTCTCTGGTGGACTGGGAAAAGCCCCTGGTTTCGGAGCCTGCCCAGGATCTGGGCCATTTCCTGGCCCCTACCACCACTTTCTGGAAGACGGATGTGATCCTGAGTCCCGATGAGGTGCGCCGGTTCGTGGAGACGTACAGGACCCTTGTGGGGGACCGCATGGACTGCCGCCTGCTTCCGGAGCGGGTCTCCCTGTTTTTGCGGGTCACCTGTCTGCGGGGAGTGACCTGGTGCGCCATGGCCTTCCGGGAATATTCGGAGCCTGGAAGAGCCCTTGTAAACCAGGATACCTTCCGGAAGCTGAAGGCCTATATGGAGCCAGAGTTTCTGGCCTATATCCTGGATACATATGTGAGAAAGGACTTTCTGGCATGAAGATATCCATGATCCTTCCTATTTACAATGAAAGCTCCACCATCGACGGGATGATGGACCAGTTAAGGGCGCTTCCCGGGGACTGGGAGATCCTGTTTGCAGACGGAGGCAGCAGAGACGGCACGGTCCAGAGGATCGGGACAGAGTTTCCTGTATTAAAAAGCCCCAAAGGCCGGGCTGCCCAGATGAATGATGGGGCTGCCCGGGCTTCGGGGGAGATCTTATGGTTTGTCCACTGTGACAGCCGGCTGCCGGAGGACGCCCACAGCCAGATCCAGGCGGCGGCGGAAGCGGGAGCCGCCTGGGGGTGCTTCCACATTGGCTTTGATTATAACGGGCCGTTCATGGGCTGCAATACGTTTTTTTCCAACCGGCGGGCCAGACGGGGCATTGCCTTTGGGGACCAGGGCATATGGATCCGCAGGGAGCTGTTCCTGTCCCTGGGAGGTTTTCCGGAGCTTCCTATTATGGAGGACTATGAGTTTTCCTTACGGATGAAGGAGAGAGGCATCCCCATCCGGCTCCTTCCAGGCCGTATCATCACCTCCGGCCGCCGGTACCGGAAGGGGTTTCCTCTTTTTACCATGTGGAACATGTACCGGCTGCGTCAGATGTACCGGGCCGGAGTGGATATCAGCGAGATCGCAGAACGATACCGGGACATAAGGTAACGAAGATCCTGTTTTTCCAACCCTGTTTCCTGCTTTTCCCAAAGAGCAGTTCCAGCAGATGGAGGGTCTCCCGGCCCTGGCCTTTAAAGGAGCCAAGGCAGCCCTGGCAGCTGCTCAGTATGATCCGGTCCGCCGGAAATTCTTCCAGCCGCCGCGCCCGCATCCGGGCGCTTTTTTCCGGCTCCAGGGTGTGCAGCATATGGAAATTCCCGCAGCACAGGGTCCGGGGGCCGGTATGCTCCGGCTCCATGACCGGGATACCGGAAAGACGTAAAAGGGCCCGGACCGCCTGCTGACCGGCCGGATCGTTCCGGGTGGGACAGGGATCGTGCCAGATAAAGCGCGGCGCTGTTTCTCCAGCTTCCGGGCATGCCTTCCCTGGTCCGCAGAGGTCCTTCCGGGTCATGGTCCCGGCCAGGACGGACCAGATGGGGATCACCTGGATCCCGCAGATCCCATGAAGCTGGCGGGTACAGTTGGGACAGGCGGTGTAGATCCTTTTTACCCCGCTTTTTTTCAGCCGGTGTTCCAGCTTTTTCCTGTATGCCGGATATTTTTCCGGAAACAGGAAAAAAGAGGGCTGGCCGCAGCAGCCGGCTGCCAGCCGGATCTCTGGCTCCGTCCGAGCAAGGATCTCCAGCGTTTTTTTCAGTATGGATGGATCCAGGTTCAAAAGGGCACAGCCGGGCCAGAAAACGGCCGGCGTTTCTGGAACCGACATCATGGGCGAAAAGAAGGAGATGGCCTGATGAAGGGCCATCCCCGGAATACCAGAGCTATTCATGGGCGTTTCCTGCTTTCTTTGCCTGGCGGTCGTTATAGAGCTGCTTAAAGATGGTTCCCAGGATCCCCAGGGAGAAGATGCATAAAAGGCCGGTCACCAGGTATTTGACGCCGCCGGTGAGCATGCCGCCCACATAGGAATAGACCACAGTGGCAGGAAGCTGTCCGATGCCGGTGGCCACAAAAAAGGCGGTGAAGCGGATGGGGGTCAGGCCTGCAAAATAGCTGACTGCATCGAAGGAGACAAAGGGCAGGAGACGGCATACCAGGACGGTCCTGGAGCCGTATTTTTCAAAATAGGTTTCCACACTGGCCAGGGCGCCTTTTCCGGCGAAGCGTTCCACCATGTCGCGGCCCAGTCCCCTGGAGATGAAGAAGCAGAGGGCGGCTCCGGCCATGGCGCTGGACCAGGACAGGATGGCTCCCTGCCACCAGCCGAAGATGGCGGCGTTGGACAGGGTGATAAGGAAGGCCGGCAGCGGCGCAGCCACCGACGAGAACACCATGAGGAAGAAGGAAAATACCATGGCGTAGGCGCCGAAGGACCGGATGTATTCCACCACCGCGTCCACGTTGGCAGAGCCCAGGACCGCCGCTGCCCGATTGATGGGGCGGCTTACAGCCGGAAGGGTCAGATAGGCGATCAGAAACAGCGCCAGGGCCAGAAGGATCAGAAGCCGGGGTATGCCGGAGCGTTTTTTTTGTGTATTATTTTGTTTCATTTTTTTCTCCATTCGTGTTTATTTTTATTTTTGCATCATTCGGAAATAAAAGCTTTCCCAGGGCGGCCGTCATAAAAAGCAGCAGGGCCATGAGCCCCAGGGAGGTCCAGAATCCTGGTGAGGAGAGATCCAGCATGTGGTCTCCGATGTTGATAAAAGCAAAGGTACCGGGAATAATGCCGATGGCTGAGGCCAGGATATACGTTTTGTAATCCATGGCAGAAAGGCCATAGGCATAATTGATGAGGTTATAGGGGAATGCCGGGATCAGCCGCAGAAGGACCAGGAACAAAAAGCCCCTCCGTCCCTCCAGAAAGGAAAATATGCGGTCTGCCCGTTCCCCCAGCCGGCTGCGCAGCATCCGCTCCACCTGTTTTTTTCCCAGCCGCCTTGCCAGGAAGAACATAAGGGTGCAGTTTAAGACAGCTCCCAGGAAGGTGTATGCTGCTCCGGCCCAGAAGCCGAATAACAGGCCGCCCGCCAGGGCCAGCACCGCCACGGGAAAGAAAAAAGCCGGGAGAACGGTGAAGGCAGCCACATAGGCCAGAGGGGCCCAGGGGCCGAAGCCGCGGATAAACGTGTCCAGCTCATCTGCGGAAATCCCGGAAAAAAGCAGCCAGTACGCCAGTACCGCTGCCACAGTGATCGATACGAGAATCCATTTCTTTTTCATGGAATCCAGTATAGCGGCAGCAAAAATGTTTGTCAATCCGGCAGGAGAAAGATGGTATAGGTTTTTTATAATGGAAGAAGCGGTTGTATTCAAATAATCTTTAGGAGACAGGCAGACATTGACTTTCCTTTTTTTTGATGGTACGATAGCGGCGTTCTTAAATATAGGGAACAAAATGCATAAAATTTTATTTTTTGGAGGATACGTATTATGAGAAAAATGACTTCCCTGCTCCTGGCAGCCGGAATGACCATGGCCCTGTTAAGCGGCTGCGGCGGCGGTACAGAAGCAAAAGAAACCACAGCAGCCCAGACAACGGCAGCAGAGACCAAGGCGGAGGAGACCACCGCAGCAGAGTCCAAAGAAGCTGAGACAAAGGCAGCAGAGGTAAAGGCTCCGGAAAAGGATGTGGAGATGCAGTATATGTCCGTGGAGGACGCCCACAGCAATTTAGGAAAGGACGGTTATACCTTCCTGGATGTCCGCAAGGCAGAGGATCATAAGACCTCCTGCGTTCCCGGCTCCGTAGGCGTGGACATGGACGCAGCCAAGGGAGGCGACTTCCAGGCCGGTGTGACAGCTATGCAGCCCATCGTGGACGAGCACGACGACAACCTGGTGATCATCTGCTATTCTGGAAAATCCTATGCTCAGGCTACCACCAACGTGCTGTCTGCACTGGGATATGATATGAGCAAGGTATACACCCTGGAGGGCGGCTACAAGGCATGGACCAAAGCTTATGCTGACGAGGTAGAGGTTGCCCAGGAGATCAAGGCTCCGGAAAAAGACGTGGAGATGCAGTACATGACCGTTGAAGAGGCCGCTGAGAAGGCAGGCGCTGACGGCTACACCTTCTTTGATGTCCGCAAGGCTGCCGACTACGCTGAGGGCCACATTCCGGGAGCCGTTTCCGCCGATATGGATGCTGCTAAAGAGGGCGACTTCAACGCCGGCGTTTCCACCATGCAGGTGGCTACCCGCGATATGGACGATACCCTGGTACTGGTATGCTACTCCGGTAAGAGATACGCCCAGGCTACCACCAACGTGCTGTCTGCACTGGGCTACGACATGAGCAAGGTATACACCCTGGAGGGCGGCTTTACAAAATGGAGCGAGACCTATCCGGACCAGATCGAGAAATAAACAGGCAGAAACCGTATTGACAAATACCCGGAAATATGCCATAATCAGATGGTATGTGAGCGCCGGCACCCAGTCTTTGGACGACTCCAGCCAGGACTTAGTGACCGGTAAGAATATCATCTATATTTTAAGGAGGAACTTTCAATGATTTCCAAGGAAAAGAAAGCAGCTATCATTGCTGAGTACGGCAGAAAAGAAGGAGATACCGGTTCACCGGAGGTACAGATCGCGATCCTTACTGCCAGAATCGCAGAGCTTACAGAGCATTTAAAGGACAACCCGAAGGATCATCACTCCAGACGCGGCCTTCTTATGATGGTAGGTCAGAGACGTGGTCTCCTTGCTTACCTGAAGAAGAAAGACCTGGAAGGTTACCGTGCTCTTATCGAAAAGTTAGGCATCAGAAAGTAATCACAGACCTAAGGGTGGGGGCCAGGAATGGACTCCGCCCTTCTTTTTACACGTGCTTTCCATTATCTGACCAGGCAGGAGAAACATCCGAGACCGCTAAAGGACGCAGGAGCGGATCCTGTGCCGTTTAGTAGTTTCGGCTTCTTCTGCCAGACTATATTTTATTGAGAAAAGGAGACGAAGCCATGTTTAAAAGTTTTTCCATGGACTTAGCCGGACGTACCTTAACCGTTGAGGTGGGCCGTGTGGCAAAGCAGGCCAACGGTGCAGCGTTCATGCACTACGGCGATACAGTCGTTCTTTCTACGGCAACTGCATCCGATAAACCCAGGGACGGGATCGATTTCTTCCCCTTAAGCGTTGAATTTGAAGAGAAATTATACGCAGTCGGAAAGATCCCGGGAGGCTTTACAAAGAGAGAAGGAAAGGCGTCTGAGAACGCAGTCCTTACTGCCCGTGTCATCGACCGCCCCATGCGTCCTCTGTTCCCCAAGGATTACAGAAACGACGTGACCCTTGACAACATCGTTATGTCTGTGGATCCGGAGTGCAGCCCGGAGCTGACCGCAATGCTGGGCTCTGCCATTGCCACCAGCATTTCCGATATCCCCTTTGACGGTCCCTGCGCCACCACCCAGGTGGGCCTCATCGACGGTGAGTTCATCATCAACCCCACTGCGGCGCAGAAGAAGGTTTCCGATCTGGCCCTGACCGTGGCTTCAACCAGGGAAAAGGTCATCATGATCGAAGCCGGAGCCAACGAGGTTCCCGAGGATACGATGATCGAAGCCATCTTCAAGGCTGACGAGGTAAATAAAGAGATCATCGCCTTCATTGACAAGATCGTTGCCGAGTGCGGAAAAGAAAAGCATTCCTACGAGAGCTGTGCGATCCCGGAAGAGCTGTTTGCCGCCATCCGGGAGATCGTTCCGCCGGAGGAGATGGAAGAGGCCGTATTTACAGACGATAAGCAGACCCGTGAGGAGAACATCCGCCAGATCACAGAGCGTCTGGAGGAAGCGTTTGCAGAAAATGAAGAGTGGCTTCCGCTGGTGGGAGACGCCGTTTACCAGTACCAGAAGAAGACAGTCAGAAAGATGATCTTAAAGGATCACAAGAGACCGGACGGCCGTAAGATCGACGAGATCCGTCCCCTGGCTGCGGAAGTGGATCTTTTACCGAGAGTCCACGGCTCCGGTATGTTCACCCGCGGACAGACCCAGATCTTAAACGCATGTACACTGGCTCCCCTTTCCGAGGCCCAGCGCCTGGATGGTCTGGATGAAAATGAGACCACCAAGAGATATATGCACCACTATAACTTCCCGTCCTTCTCGGTTGGCGAGACAAAGCCGTCCAGAGGACCGGGACGCCGTGAGATCGGCCATGGCGCTTTAGCAGAGCGCGCTCTTCTGCCGGTACTTCCCAGCGAAGAGGAGTTCCCCTACGCCATCCGTACTGTATCTGAGACCATGGAATCCAACGGATCCACCTCCCAGGCCAGCATCTGTGCTTCCTCCCTGTCCTTAATGGCAGCAGGCGTACCGATCCGATCCATGGTAGCCGGTATCTCCTGCGGTCTTGTGACCGGAGAGACCGACGACGACTACCTGGTGCTTACAGATATCCAGGGCCTTGAGG
Organism: Enterocloster hominis (ex Liu et al. 2021); assembly: GCA_014385265.1. Classification (GTDB taxonomy): domain Bacteria; phylum Bacillota; class Clostridia; order Lachnospirales; family Lachnospiraceae; genus Alitiscatomonas; species Alitiscatomonas aceti. The sequence goes on along the minus strand of JACRTJ010000012.1, from coordinate 27,981 downwards.
ACTTCTTTGGAGACATGGACTTTAAGGTGGGCGGTACCCATAAGGGAATCACAGCCATCCAGATGGATATCAAGATCCACGGCCTGACCCGCCAGATCATCGAAGAGGCCATCCGCCGCTGCCGTGAGGCCCGCCTTTACATCATGGACAATGTAATGGCTCCGGTGATCTCCGAGCCCAGAAAGCAGCTTTCCCAGTATGCGCCCAAGATCTCCCAGATCATGATCGATCCCCAGAAGATTGGCGATGTGGTAGGAAAGCAGGGCAAGGTGATCAATGGCATCATCGCTGAGACCGGCGTAAAGATCGATATCACCGACGACGGAGCTGTAAATGTATGCGGCACGGATCAGGAGATGATCGACAAAGCGATTTCCATTATTAAAAACATCGTTACCGAGGTAGAGGCAGGCATGATCTTTACCGGTAAGGTAGTCCGGATCATGGAATTCGGTGCCTTCGTGGAGTTGGCTCCCAACAAGGACGGCATGGTCCACATTTCCAAGCTGTCCGATAAGAGAGTAGCCAAGGTGGAGGATGTTGTGAACATCGGCGACGTGGTAACCGTCCGCGTGACCGAGGTGGACCGCATGGGAAGGATCAACCTGACCATGAGACCGGAGGACATGACTGCGGATCTTGAAAAGCTGACCCGTCCGGAGAAACGCGAGGAAAGACGCGACCGCGGGGACAGAAGAGGCGGAGACAGAGAACGCCGCGGCGACAGAGAGCGCAGGGATGACAGAAGAGAGAAAAGAGAAGAGAACGAATAAATAAGCAAAAAGCGGAGAGCTGCCGGGAACGGCGGCGTCTCCGCTTTTTAAGAATACGTTTTAATGATCTCCCCGGCGATGGTCTGTCTGGTAACGCAGCGGTCCATGGCCTGTTTTTCGATGTAGCGGTGGGCTTCAGGCTCGCTCATGGAGAGCTGGCTGATCAGAAGCCACTTGGCCTTATTGACCAGACGGATCTCAGCCATTTTTTCTTCAATGGACAGGGATTTTTTTTCAAATTGTCTCAGACGCTCTCTGGCACTTTCAAGCCAGCTGAGCGCATAGGTCATGGTTGTTTTCGATATGGGCTTTGACAGGGTGAACACGCCGTATTCGGTGACCTGTTCATGGATCCCGTTATGCAGGTCGCTTTTTACCAGAAGGAGGACCACCGACTGCCGGCTGCTGCACAGATCAATGGCAAAACGGACGCCCATGTCGTCGGGCAGAGGGGAATTGATGATAACAAAGTCATACGCCTTTGCCGCAGCCGCCCGTCTGGCGGCGCTGATGCTTGATACCGTCCGGACGGGGGAATATCTTGCCTCGGGCAGCAGGTCCGCGAAGGCGGAGGTGAGGGAGCCGGCTGCGGAAACGATGAGAATGCTGTATGAACGTCCTCTTAAGCTCATGGTTCACCCTCCTTCTGGGAATCCGGTCTACTGGCCGCAGTATATTTTTAAAATGGCCTCCGGGATATATTTTCTGATAAAGGCGCTGCCTGCGGCGGCGGCGCGGGCAGCCTCAAGATCCTCTGGAAGCTGCCTAAAAGCCGCAAGGGCAGAGGCATCTGCCCGGTACAGATTGAAATCCGCAGGCGGCGGCGGCACCAGCCTGCCCTGAAGGCCCTCGAGGACCGCATAGATCATAAGGGCAAAGGCCAGATAGGGATTTGCGGACGGGTCCGGGGAGCGGAGCTCCACACGCCGGTACGCACCCACGGCCGCCGGGACACGGATCAGCTGGGAGCGGTTTTCACTGGACCAGGAGATGTACCTGGGAGCCTTATTGCTGCCAAAGCGCTTGTAGGAATTGGCGGTTGGATTTAAAAATACGGTCATATCTGAAATTTTATCCAGGATGCCGGCGATCATGGGATCCATATGGTCGGCGCCGTCGGAGGACTTTACAGACATGTTGATATGGAAGCCGTTTCCTGCCTTGTTTTCCAATGGCTTGGGACTGAAATCAGCAAAGATGCCGTTCAGCCCGGCAATGGTCTTTACTACGGTCTGAAAGGTCATGGAGTTGTCGGCAGCAGTCAGAGGGTCAGAATAGCGGAAGTCGATCTCATTCTGCCCAGGCCCCTCCTCATGGTGCGAGCTTTCCGGCAGGATCCCCATCTGGTCCAGCATAAGGCAGACCTCGCGGCGTATATCCTCGCCCTTGTCTTCGGGGGCGATATCCATATAGGCCGCGTGGTCATGGGGGATCTTGGTGGGCGTTCCGTTGTCGTCCAGCCGGAACAGATAAAATTCCTGCTCCGCTCCAAAGAAAAACTGGTATCCGGCCCTGTCCGCGTCCTGGACGGCCCTCCTTAACAGGGAGCGGGTATCACATTCGAAGATTTTTCCATCCAGACCGGTGATGCTGCAGAACATCCGTACCACGCGTCCGTGCTCCGGCCGCCAGGGCAGGGCCGTCAGCGTATCCGTGTCAGGATGAAGGAACAGGTCCGAATGGCTTTCATCGCCAAAGCCGGTGATGGCAGATGCGTCAATGGCGATGCCGTACTCAAAAGCCCTGGGCAGCTCCTGCGGCATGATGGAAATATTTTTCTGCCTTCCAAATACATCGCAGAACGCCAGACGGATGAATTTCACGTCCTCCTCCCGCATATACTGGAGAACTTCTTCTTTCGAATATTTCATAATCTTACCTGCTTTCTTTACGATTGCTGCTGAAAACGTAAGAGGCGTCCATTTTTAAGGCAGAAATATACTGCTGTAAAAATGAACGCCCTTGCTCATATTTAATATATATACTGTGGATCTGAGCGTTTGTCAAGAGACAAAAAGTTTTTTTCAGCCGGGCCGGCGGGAAATGGGCAGAGAAAAAAATAAAAAAGGGATTGACAATTTTTTTTCCGGGGTGTATGATGCAACCCATAAAGGCAAAGGCGTCTTTGAGACAGGATCTCAGAGGCGCCTTTGCCTTTGCATTTTTTTAACAACAGGCGAGGAGCGATAGTATGAAAAATGTACCGGATTTTTTTGGATGCAGCGTATTCGATGACCGGGTGATGAAGGCAAAGCTTCCCTCAAAGGTATATCTGTCATTGAGAAGGACCATTGAGGAAGGCGAAAAGCTGGACATCAGCGTAGCCAATGCCGTTGCGGATGCCATGAAGGACTGGGCCGCCGCCAAAGGGGCCACCCACTATACACACTGGTTCCAGCCTCTGACCGGCGTGACGGCGGAAAAGCACGACGGATTTATTTCCCCGTCGCCGGACGGCGGGGTGATCATGGAATTTTCGGGGAAGGAGCTGATCAAGGGGGAACCGGACGCGTCCTCGTTCCCGTCCGGCGGACTCCGGGCGACCTTTGAGGCAAGAGGCTATACGGCGTGGGATCCCACCTCATACGCGTTTATCAAGGGAAAAACCCTGTATATTCCCACGGCATTCTGCTCCTATGGAGGCGAGGCGCTGGATAAGAAGACACCGCTGCTCAGATCCATGGAGGCCTTAAATAAGCAGGCCCTGCGCATTCTCCGTCTGTTTGGAAATGACGATGTAAAATATGTCCGCACAGCCGTGGGACCGGAGCAGGAATATTTTCTTATTACAAGGGAAATGTATGAGCAGAGAAAGGACCTGCGGTTCACGGGACGGACTCTTTTTGGAGCGAAGCCTCCCAAGGGACAGGAAATGGACGATCATTATTTTGGAGTGATCAAGCCAAGGGTGGCCGCATATATGGAGGATCTGAATAAGGAGCTCTGGAAGCTGGGGGTCCTGGCGAAAACAGAGCATAACGAGGTGGCCCCGGCCCAGCATGAGCTGGCGCCCATTTACACCACCACCAATATCGCGACGGACCATAACCAGCTGACCATGGAAATGATGCAGAAGGTGGCGGCAAAGCACGGCCTGGTATGCCTTCTCCACGAGAAGCCGTTTGCCGGAGTAAACGGAAGCGGCAAGCATAATAACTGGTCGATGGCGACGGATAAGGGGATCAACCTTCTGTCTCCGGGGGAAACGCCCTATGAAAATGCCCAGTTCCTGCTGTTTTTGTGCGCTGTGATCCAGGCAGTGGACGACTATCAGGATCTGCTCCGCATTTCTGTGGCAACAGCTGGAAACGACCACAGGCTTGGCGCCAATGAAGCGCCTCCGGCGGTGGTGTCCATCTTTCTGGGAGACGAACTGAACGGGGTCCTGGAGGCCATCGAAACCGGTACGCCGTATGCGGGAGCAGAAAAGACACAGATGAAGCTGGGGGTCAATGTTCTTCCCAAATTTAACCGGGATACGACGGACCGCAACCGCACGTCGCCTTTTGCGTTTACTGGGAATAAATTTGAATTCCGTATGCTGGGCTCTTCCAACAGCATTGCCTGTGCCAACATCATGCTGAACAGTGCAGTGGCAGAATGCCTGAAGCTCTATGCGGACCGGCTGGAGAAGGCGGGGGATTTTGAGACTGCGCTTCATGAAACGCTCCGTGAGACCATCCGGGATCACAAACGGATCATTTTTAATGGGAATGGCTATGACGACGCATGGCTGAAGGAGGCTGTGGAAAAAAGAGGGCTTCTGAATTACCGGACAACGCCGGACTGCATCCCCCATCTTCTGGATGAAAAAAATGTGAGGATGCTGACGTCCCATAAGGTATTTTCTGAGGCGGAGCTGAGATCCAGATGCGAGATCCTGCTGGACAACTATTGCAAGACGGTCCTGATCGAAGCAAACACCATGATCGATATGGCGAGAAGGGAGATCGCTCCGGCGGTGAGCGGGTACGCAGCGGAGCTGGCCCATACGGCAGCGGCCAAGAAAGCTGTGGACAGCTCGTTATCCTGCGGCTATGAGACGGAACTGCTGAAGAAGCTGGCAATGCTGGAGGATCAGATCATGATCCGGTCTGAGGAACTGCAGGAGGCTGTGCTGGAGGTCCAGGACATTGGGGATATTGCAGAGGAATCCCGCAGGATCCGGGATACTGTTTTAGGAAAAATGGGGCAGCTCCGGGTCGCCTGCGACAGTGCGGAAACCATGACGGCAAAGAAATACTGGCCGTTCCCCACCTATGAGGACCTGTTATTCAGCGTAAGATAAAACGGGGAAAGGAAATTGATAATGAAACAATACAGATTTGAAACGCTCCAGATCCATGTGGGCCAGGAAATGCCGGATCCGGCCACAGATGCGCGCGCAGTACCGATTTACGCCACTGCGTCATATGTTTTTCATGACTGCGCCCATGCGGCGGCCCGATTTGGGCTAGAGGATCCCGGAAATATTTACGGCCGTCTGACCAATTCCACTCAGGAGGTGCTGGAAAAGCGGGCTGCCGCCCTGGAGGGAGGCACTGCAGCGCTGGCGCTGGCTTCGGGGGCTGCCGCCATTGCGTATACCCTGCAGGCCCTGGGACAGAACGGCGGCCACTTTGTGGCCCAGAAAACAATCTATGGAGGCAGCTACAACCTGATGGAGCATACGCTTCCCGGCTTTGGGATCACGGCCTCTTTTGTGAATATCCATGATCTTGACGAGGTGGAGGCTGCGATCCAGGAAAATACAAGGGCAGTCTACATCGAAACCCTGGGAAATCCCAACAGCGACATCCCCGATATCGACGCGCTGGCGGCCCTTGCCCACAGACATGGCATTCCTCTTGTTGTGGACAATACCTTCGGCACACCGTATTTCATCCGTCCCATCGAGCACGGAGCGGATATTGTGGTACATTCCGCTACAAAATTTCTTGGGGGCCATGGCACGACCCTTGGAGGCCTCATTGTGGATTCGGGAAATTTCGACTGGGCTGTCTCGGGGAAGTATCCGGCCATTGCAGAGCCGAACCCAAGCTATCACGGTGTTTCCTTCGTAAAGGCCGCCGGTCCGGCCGCCTTTGTCACCTATATCCGCGCGATCCTGCTCCGGGACACGGGAGCGTCCATTTCTCCATTTGCGGCGTTTTTGCTGCTGCAGGGGATCGAAACGCTGTCGCTCCGTCTGGAACGCCATGCGGAAAACACGAAACGGGTGGTGGAATTTTTAAATGGCCATCCACAGGTCGAAAGGGTGAACCATCCGTCGCTCCCGTCCCATCCGGATCACGCACTTTACCAGAAATTTTTTCCCAATGGGGGAGCATCTGTTTTTACGTTTGATATTAAGGGAGGAGCAGAGGCTGCGTATAAATTTATCGATAATCTGCAGGTGTTTTCACTGCTTGCCAATGTGGCGGATGTGAAAAGCCTGGTGATCCATCCGGCAACCACGACCCACAGCCAGCTTTCTCCCGAAGAACTGGCGGACCAGGAGATCCGGCCCAATACGATCCGGCTTTCCATAGGGACCGAGCATATTGAGGATATCCTTGAGGATCTGCAGATGGGATTTCATGCGGCGGAGCAGATGGGCCTGGATGCTGCCGGGGCGGAAATGCCGGAGAAAATGGAGGAACGGTCATGACAAAATATATATTTGTGACCGGAGGTGTAGTCTCTGGTCTGGGAAAGGGGATCACAGCCGCCTCTCTTGGCAGGCTTTTAAAGGCCAGGGGCCTGAAGGTGGCGGCCCAGAAGCTGGATCCGTATATCAATGTCGATCCGGGGACCATGAGTCCGTACCAGCACGGAGAGGTATATGTGACCGAGGACGGGGCGGAAACCGACCTGGATCTGGGCCACTATGAGCGGTTCATTGACGAGGACCTGAACCAGTACTCCAATCTGACAACCGGAAAGGTCTACTGGAACGTTCTCAACAAAGAGCGGAGAGGAGAATACCTGGGCTCCACGGTCCAGGTGATCCCTCATATTACCAATGAGATCAAGGAATTCGTGTACCGCGTGGGAAAAAAGACAGATGCGGACGTGGTGATCACAGAGATCGGAGGGACCATCGGGGATATTGAATCCCAGCCGTTTTTGGAGGCTGTGCGCCAGATCGCTCTGGAGGTGGGAGATGAGAACAGCCTGTTCATCCATGTGACCCTGGTCCCCTATCTGAGCGGGTCTGAGGAGCATAAATCAAAGCCGACCCAGCATTCTGTCAAGGAGCTCCGGGGCATGGGGATCAATCCCGATCTCATCGTTCTCCGGACAGACAGACCGCTGGAGGAGGCCATTTTCCGGAAGATCTCCCTGTTCTGCAACGTAAAGGAGGACTGTGTGATCGAAAACAGGACTCTGGCGAATCTGTACGAAGCGCCTCTGATGCTGGAATGCTCCGGCTTTTCGGATGTGGTATGCAGAGAGCTCCGCATTGACGCGCCGGAGCCGGATCTGGCCGAGTGGGAAGCCATGGTGGAGCGGATCCGGAGCCGGTCAGAGGAGGTACATATCGGCCTGGTGGGCAAATACGTAAAGCTCCATGACGCGTATCTGTCTGTGGCGGAGGCAATGAACCATGCGGGCTATGGACTGAATGCGTTTGTGAGGATCCACTGGATCGATTCTGAAACGATCAAAAGGGAAACGGCAGCCGGGGTCCTGGGCGGACTGGACGGGATCATCGTTCCAGGCGGGTTTGGAAACCGCGGGATCGAGGGAATGATCCTGGCCGCAGAATACGCCCGTGAAAACCAGATCCCCTACCTGGGGATCTGTCTGGGGATGCAGATCGCGGTCATTGAATTTGCCAGGAATGTTCTGGGGCTGGCAGACGCCAATTCGGGAGAATTCGACGAACAGTGCGCGCACAAGGTGATCGATTTTATGCCGGGACAGAGCGGGGAGATCCATAAGGGCGGCACCCTGCGCCTGGGAAGCTATCCCTGCCGCATAAAGGAAGGAAGCAGAATGGAAGAGTGCTATGGCGCCGGACTGATCCATGAGCGCCACCGTCACCGCTATGAGCTTAACAATCAGTACCGCAGGGAACTGGAGCAGGCGGGACTTGTGATTAGCGGCGTCTCTCCGGACGACCGGCTGGCAGAGGCCGTAGAACTGCCGGACCATCCGTTTTTTGTGGGAGTGCAGTTCCATCCGGAATTTAAGAGCCGGCCCAACCAGCCCCATCCACTGTTTAAAGGCTTTATTTCAGCCGCATTGCAGCAGGCGAAGGGAAAAGAGGTGTAGGACTATGTGCGGGATCATTGGATTTGCGGGAAATACAGAGGCAGTTCCCATTCTGCTGGACGGGCTGGAGCGGCTGGAATACAGAGGATATGACTCAGCCGGAGTCGCGGTGGCATCGCCGGAGGGAAGGCTCCAGGTAAAAAAATGCAAAGGCCGCCTTGGCGTTCTCCGGGAGGCCCTGGCCGCCCAGAAGCCTCTGACCGGGCAGGTGGGCATCGGCCATACCAGATGGGCGACCCATGGGGAGCCGAACGATGTAAACGCCCATCCCCATGTGAGCCAGAGCGGGAAGCTTGCAGTGGTCCACAATGGGATCATAGAAAATTATCTGGAGATCAAACAGTCTCTGCTCCATAAAGGCGTTGTGTTTGCCTCTGATACGGATACAGAGGTCATTGTCCAGCTTCTGGAGTATTATTATAAGAAGAGCTCCAACCTGATGGACGCGGTGTATGAGGTTTTAAACCGCATCAAGGGCGCTTACGCCATGGGGATCCTCTGCTCGGATTTCCCGGAGCAGCTGATCGCCGTACGAAAGGACGCGCCGCTGCTCATCGGCTACGGAGCAGACGGAAATTATATTGCCTCTGACGTGACCGCGCTGCTTGCCCACACAAGGACGGTCACCTATATGGAGGATGACGAGGTGGCAGTGGTCACGGCAGACCATGTGCAGATCCTTGGAAGGGACGGCTGCTTTCTGGAAAAGGAAAAGCATCAGATCCAATGGGACGTTTCAGCAGCGGAAAAAGGCGGGTACGCCCACTTTATGTTAAAAGAGATCATGGAGCAGCCGGAGGCCGTCCGCAGGACCATCCAGCCGAGACTGGCAGATGGGGAGATCGTGTTTGAGGAACTGGAGGATGAAAGGGACCTGATGAAGGGGATCTCCAGGATCTATCTTGTGGCCTGCGGCTCCGCATACCATGTGGGAATGATCGGAAAGTACGCCCTGGAAAGACTCCTGGGAATTCCTGTGGAGGCCTGCCTCGCGTCTGAGTTCCGGTACAGCGCGCCGCTCTTGGGCGAGTCGGCGCTGGTGATCGTGATCAGCCAGTCGGGAGAAACGCTGGATTCCATGGCGGCGCTCCGGGAAGCGAAGCGGAGGGGCTCGAAGGTCCTTTCCATCGTAAACGTCATGGGAAGCTCCATTGCCAGGGAATCGGATCATGTGCTTTATACGTGGGCGGGGCCGGAGATCGCCGTGGCGACCACAAAGGCATATACCACACAGACTGTTCTTCTTCTCATGCTGGGCGTTTATCTGGCCAGGCGGCTGGACCGGATCGGAAACGGAGAGTACCAGGAGATCGTCCGGGAGCTTCATGGCCTGCATGAAAGGATCGGTATGGTCTTAAAAAACCTGGAGCTTTACCAGAAAACGGCAGCCAGGTATTTTAACCATGACAGCGTCTTTTACATCGGACGGAACCAGGACTACGCCCTGGGGATGGAGGGCTCCCTGAAATTAAAGGAGATCTCCTACATCCACTCGGAATCCTATGCGGCGGGAGAGCTGAAGCATGGGACCATTTCCCTGATCGAGCCGGGAACGCTGGTGGTTGCCCTGGCGGCCTATGAGCCGCTGGTGGAAAAAATGCGGTCCAATATCGTGGAGGTAAGGTCCAGAGGCGCGGAGGTGGTCGCAATGACCACGGAAGAGACCAGGGACATGATCGGCAGCCAGGCATCGGAGGTATTTGTGATCCCAAAGATCCATACGCTCCTGCAGCCGGTGCTGGGAGTGGTCCCGCTGCAGCTGTTTGCCTATTATATCGCGCTGAACAGGGGCTGCGATATTGATAAGCCAAGAAATCTTGCAAAATCGGTTACGGTAGAATAGGGAATGGAGGCAGGAGAAAGGAGCAGGATGGGAATTCACGAAGAATGCGGCGTGTTTGGAGTGCTCAGCGCCAAAAAAGAAAATGTGGCGGAGCTGGTCTATTACGGGCTCTATGCCCTGCAGCACAGAGGGCAGGAAAGCTGTGGGATCGTGGTCAATGACGATGGGGTCTTTTCCTCTTACAAGGACCTGGGACTGGTGAGCGAGGTGTTTTCAAAGGATACCCTGGCTCATTTTCCCGAAGGGACCATGGCGGTGGGCCATGTGAGATATGGGACCACCGGAGGAAACACAAGGAGCAACTGCCAGCCCATTGAGGTCAGCCACCAGAAGGGGAAAATGGCCCTGGCCCACAACGGGAACCTGACCAACGCCTTAACGCTCCGCGACAGGCTGGAGCTGTCAGGCGCTATTTTCCATACGACCAGCGATACGGAAACCATTGCGTATATGATCACCAGAGAACGGCTGGGAGCGTCCAGCATCGAGGAGGCCGTCAGCCGCGCCATGGAGTCTCTGGAGGGAGCGTATTCCCTGGTACTGATGTCCTCTGCGAAAATGGTCGCCGCGCGGGATCCATATGGATTCAGGCCCCTGTGCTATGGCAGGATGCCGGACGGCGCCTATGTGGCCGCGTCGGAGAGCTGCGCGCTGTCTGCGGTGGGGGCGGAGTATGTGAGGGATGTTCTGCCTGGGGAGATCGTGGTCTTCCGTCCGGACGGTGTGGAATCCAGAAGAGAGCACTGCGGAACCCAGAGGCAGAAGACCTGTATTTTTGAATATATCTATTTTGCCAGGCCGGATTCTGTGATCGACGGCATATCGGTCCACGAATCGAGAAGAAGGGCGGGAGAGCTGCTGGCAGAGCGGTATCCGGTGGACGCGGACCTGGTGACCGGGGTTCCGGACAGCGGGCTGGACGCGGCCCTGGGATTTTCGGAGCGGTCCGGGATCCCCTATGGGATCGGGCTGATCAAAAATAAATATATCGGAAGGACCTTTATCTCTCCGGGACAGAGGGAGCGGCTGGATCAGGTCAGGATCAAGCTCTCTCCTGTAAGGAGTGTCATTGAAGGGAAACGGGTGGTTTTGATCGACGATTCCATTGTCCGCGGAACCACCAGCAGGCGCATTGTAAAGCTTCTGCGGGACGCGGGAGCCAGAGAGATCCATATGAGGATCTCTGCTCCGCCGTTTCTGCATCCCTGCTATTATGGGACCGATATTGATTCAGAGGAAAATCTGATCGCCTGCCATCACACCACAGAGGAGATCGCGAAGCTCATAGGAGTGGATTCCCTGGGCTATCTGGAGGTGGAAAGCCTGGGCAGGCTGACAGGCAGCAAAAATTACTGCGCTGCCTGTTTCCAGGGAGATTATCCGACAAAGATACCGGCCGACCTCCGGAAGGACCGTTTTGAAAGAAGGCTGTCAGAGGAGATCGGAGGAAGAAAGGAAGGAACGGAATGATACCAAATACCAACTATAAGAATTTAAAGGATTCCTATCTGTTTTACCATATCGCACAGAAGACAAAGGCGTATCTGGAGCAGCATCCCGGGGCCTATCTGTACCGCATGGGCATCGGCGACGTGTCCCTGCCCCTTTGCGACGCGGTGATCCAGGCCCTTCACAAGGCCGTAGACGACCAGGCGGTCAAAGCCTCTTTCCATGGGTATATGCCGGAATGCGGTGATCCGGAGCTCCGCAGGACCATTGCCGGATACTATAAAAAGAGGAACGCGGACCTTTCGCCGGAGGAGGTATTTATTTCCAGCGGCGCCAGCGATGAGCTGGGAGATATCCTCGATCTGTTCGGCAGGGACAAGAAGGTTATGATCATGGAGCCAGCCTATCCGGCTTATGTGGATGCCAATATCATCGCAGGCAATACGATCATACATATCCCATCGGGAGAGGCAGAGGGCTTTGTGCCGCAGCCCGGTGAAAGGGATCGGGCGGATGTGATCTATATCTGTTCCCCCAACAATCCGACGGGGGCGGTCTTCAGCCGCGAGAGATTAAAGCAATGGGTGGATTACGCCAACCGGACCGACGCGGTTCTTCTGTTTGATGCCGCCTATGAGGCATTTATTGAGGACGAGGATATCCCCCATAGTATTTTTGAAATAGAGGGGGCAAAAACCTGTGCCATTGAGATCTGTTCCTTGTCGAAGACAGCCGGATTCACAGGGACCAGGCTGGGCTATACGGTGATCCCCAGGGAGCTGGAGCGGAATGGGATGCGCTTAAATGAAATGTGGATCCGGAACCGCACAACCAAAACCAATGGGGTCTCCTACATCATCCAGAAAGGCGGAGCAGCTGTGTTCACTGAGGAAGGACAAAAGCAGGTCCGTGAAAGGATCCAGGTTTATAAAAAGAATGCGAAGGTGCTCATGGAGGCCCTGGACCGGCTGGGGATCTGGTACTGCGGCGGAAAAAACGCGCCCTACATCTGGATGAGGTGCCCTGGGGGAATGGGAAGCTGGGAGTTTTTCGACTACCTGCTCCAGGAGATCCAGGTAGTGGGAACGCCGGGAGAAGGCTTTGGAGCATGCGGGGAAGGATATTTCCGGTTTTCCACCTTCGGCTCGCCGGAGGATACAAAGGAGGCGGCAGAACGGCTGGTGAAGCTGCTGGGCTGACGATTCCTTTCCCGCCCTGCGGGGCCAGTCCACTGGCTGCTTCATTCGTTCTTGTTTTGTCAATATCAACTAAAATTCAAGGAATGCCCAGTCATAGAATCGTCCTTTTTACAAGTTGCATATAACTAACTGATGTGCTATACTCTGCGGGTAACGCAAGATAGGATTGCTTTTGCGTCAAAAATATCTGCGTTTTTTATTTATACATAGGTTAGTTAAAACTAATTAAAGGAGGCAATACTATCAGACAATATCGCTCAACAGTATTACTTGTGGTCCTGCTGCTGGTCGCGTCCGTTATTTCACTTTTTATAGGCGTGATTGAACTGCCGCTGCAGGAGCTTCTGTCAGGAAATCTGCATTTATGGGAGATCTTTTTGGTATCCCGTCTTCCGCGCCTGCTGGCGATCCTTTGTACCGGTGTGGGAATGAGCGTGGCCGGACTCATTATGCAGCAGCTGTGCAGCAACAAATTCGTGTCACCCACAACTGGCGCCACCATTTCTTCGGCCCAGCTTGGCATTCTGCTGGCGCTGCTGTTCATGCCGTCGTCTACTTTGTGGACCCGGGCGCTCTTTGCCTTTGCGGCAGCGATCCTGGGCACCTGGATCTTCGTCTGGTTCATCCAGCGCATCCAGTTTAAGGATGCGGTGATGGTCCCGCTGGTGGGTATCATGTGCGGCAATGTCATCGGCGGCATTACCAGTTATCTGGCCTATAAATACGAAATGACCCAGGCCCTGTCCTCGTGGCTGGTGGGCCATTTCTCTCTGGTGCTGAAGGGGCGGTATGAGATCGTCGGGCTGACAGTGCCGCTGGTGGCGCTGGCTTTTGTATTCGCCAACCATTTCAATATTGTGGGGCTGGGAAAGGATTTTTCCAGGAACCTGGGGGTTCCCTATAACCTGGTCCTCTTTTCCGGACTTACCATCTCTGCCATGATCACTGCCAGCATCGTGGTGGTTGTCGGCTCCATCTCCTACATTGGTCTCATCGTGCCCAATGTGGTGGCCATGTATAAAGGGGACAGGATCCGGGGCACGTTGGCGGATACTGCCCTGTTCGGCGCCATTTTCGTACTGGTGTGCGACATGATCGGCCGGGTGGTGATCTTTCCTTATGAACTGCCCATCGAACTGATCGTTGGCATACTGGGCAGCCTCATCTTCATTGCCCTGTTGTTTTGCCGGCTTAAATATGGACGCAGGGCCATCCGGCTGGGCGGTACAGGGACAGGCTGCTGCTCCGCCATGCCCGGTCTGAAAGGAGGTGCGGAACAGTGAATACTGCTGCTATACGCGCCAACCGGCGCAGGTTGCTGATCCTGACCGTAATAGTCCTTTTCTGCGCAGCAGCCTATATGCTGGTGGAAGTGGACTTTTCCAACCCCAGGCTGTTTGCGTATGCCATGAAGCTCCGGGCCCCAAAGCTCATCGTCATGCTCATTACCGCCTTTTCCATCGGAGGGGCTTCACTGGTGTTCCAGTCCATCATCAACAACACCATTGTGACACCCTGTCTGCTGGGGATGAATTCCCTCTATACCCTCATCCATACGGCAGTGGTATTTTTCCTGGGATCGGCCAGTGCGGCAGCCTCCAATGCGAATTTGTCCTTTGCAGTGGATGTGGTGCTCATGGGCATTGCGGCCACAGTTATTTACAGCTGGATCTTTAAAAAGACAAAGCACAATGTACTGTACGTGCTGCTGGTGGGTACAGTGCTGACCTCCTTCTTCGGCAGCATCCAGACAACGCTGACCCGGGTCATGGATCCCAATGAGTATGACAGTCTGATGAACACCCTGGTGGCCAGCTTCAGCAATATAAACTCTGAGATCATTGTTTTTTCCCTGATCCTTCTGGCAGCCGTAATCTTTGCCCTGCGAAAAGAGCTGGCCCTGTTGGACGTACTGACCCTTGGAAAGGAGCAGGCCATCAATCTGGGCGTGGATTATGACCGCTGCATCCGCCGCCTGCTGCTGGGCGTAGCCCTCTGCATTGCTGTGGCCACCGCCATGGTGGGACCCATCTCTTTTTTGGGACTCATCATCGCGAACCTGTCCAGACAGCTGCTCAAGACCTACCGGCATACCCATCTGGTGCTTGGCTCAGCTCTGTTTGGTATGATCGTACTGGTGGGCGGGCAGCTCATTGTGGAGCACATATATTCCTATTCCGTTCCGGTGAGTGTATTCATTACCGTGGGCGGCGGTCTTTACTTCCTTTATCTCCTATTGACAAGAAAGAAGGTGTGATTATGAATGTGCAGGAATTGAAGAAACAATATGACGGAAAAACTGTGGTGGACGGCGTGAGCTTTGCCATCCCCAAGGGGAAGGTGACTTCCCTCATCGGTCCCAACGGTGCGGGAAAGTCCACAGTCATGGGCATGATCTCACGGCTTATCGCCCACGACAGCGGAGTGGTAGACTTCGAGGGAAGGGATATTGGAAAGTGGAAAAGCAGGGAGCTTTCCAGGCGGCTTGCCATCCTGACCCAGTCCAACAGCATTCAGATGAAGCTGACCGTGCGGGAACTGGTGGCCTTCGGGCGCTTCCCCTATTCAGGGAACCGGGTCACCCTGGAGGATCAGAAGATCATCGACCGGGCCATTTCCTACATGGAACTGGAGGGCTTCCAGGACCGCTTCATTGACGAGCTTTCCGGAGGCCAGAGGCAGCGGGCCATGATCGCCATGGTCATTGCCCAGGACACCGAGTATGTACTTCTGGACGAGCCTACCAATAACCTGGATATCTACCATGCTACCAATATGATGAAAATCGTCCGCCGTCTCTGTGACGAGCTGGGAAAAACAGTGATCCTGGTGCTGCATGAGATCAACTATGCGGCATTTTATTCCGATTATATCTGTGCCTTCAAGGACGGAAAAATCGCCAGATTCGGCACTGTGGAGGGGGTGATGACAAAAGAGAATCTGTCTCAGATCTATCAGGTGGATTTTGAGATCCTGACCATTGCAGGAAAGCCCTTATCCATCTACTATTGACCCTGTTTTTCAGTACTTTTTTAGAAAAGGAGCAATCAGACATGAACATGAAAAAAATGATCTTTTTTGCCCTGGCCGGCGTGATGTCCCTTGGCCTTGCAGCCTGCTCTGGGGAGAACATAAAAACCACATCCGGGGACAGTATCCCGCCTGCCAGCAGCCAGACCGCCAGTGGACCGCAGAACAAGGAGAGGCCTGAGTCCGTGACCATCATAAGCCTCAACGCCAGCAAGGAGGAAACGGAGCTGGAGGTACCCTACGATCCCCAGCGCATCGCCATTCTGGATATGGCTTCCCTGGATATTCTGGATGCCCTGGGCGTGGGGGACCGGGTCGTTGGCACTGCTGATACCAGCCTGGAGTATCTCCAGAATTACATCAATGACGACATTTCCAGCCTGGGAACCATCAAAGAGGCGGATCTGGAGGCAGTCATGGCCTGCGAGCCGGATGTTATCTTCATCGGAGGCCGCCTGGCTTCCAGCTATGACGCTCTCAGCGAGATCGCTCCCGTGGTCTATCTGGCCACGGACACTGAACTTGGCGTAGTGGAAAGCGTCCGACGGAATGCCATGACCATCGCATCCATGTTTGGGCTTGAGGATAAAGTAGATGAATTAATGGCTGGCTTCAATTCCCGCATTGCTGCCCTGGATGAATTTTCTGCCGGAAAGACTGCGATCATAGGGCTTGTCACCAGCGGCAGCTTCAACGTGCTGGGCAACGATGGACGCTGCTCCATGATCGGACGGGAGATCGGCTTTGAAAATATCGGCGCGGCCGCCGATATTGATACCTCCACCCACGGCAATGAGGCTTCCTTTGAATTCATTGTGGAAAAGGATCCTGACTACATCTTCGTCATGGATCGTGACGCAGCCATCGGCACCGATGGGGCACAGCTGGCCCAGGAGATCATGGAGAACGAGCTTGTGATGGGGACGGACGCCTATAAGAATGGTCATCTCGTCTATCTGGCCCACCCGGCTGTGTGGTACACCGCCGAGGGAGGCATCACCGCTCTGGATCTTATGCTGAAGGATCTGGAGAGCAGTCTGCTGGGTTAAGGCAGTTTCCATATAGCAGCAGTGTATACAAACACGCACCGGTTACAGAGCCCATAGGTATGCTGTGCCCGGTGCGTGCTGCGTTGTGCGCCTGGTCTTGCACATTTCTAAAGGGTGCAGGTCCAAAATCCGCCCGGCAGCGGGAAGGATATAGGGGGAGGCAAGGGGGTTCATCGTGAGGTGGAATCTGAAGGCAGCTGGATGTGGGGAATCTACCAGCCCATGGGCAAGCCTCTGGTCTGATGAACAGAAATGTGGGCAGGGAATAAAAGAACGGATGTTCGATGACTCTGTACTTTTGGAATTATTTATGGTACAATGTCTGCAAAACAGACATTGTACCATTGCGCATCTGGTTTCTGTGTTTAACATGGTTTGTCCCTGTTTCGGCCATATCGAATTACATGGGTACGGCAGGCTCAAAAAAACAAATTCTGTTTTAAATCCTGGAGGTGGTTCTTATGCAAAATGAACAAAAAGTTTTTGAATTACATTCCGAATACGCCCCCACCGGCGACCAGCCCCAGGCCATTGAGGCGCTGGTCAAAGGATTTCAAGAAGGCAATCAATTCCAGACCTTATTAGGAGTTACAGGGTCCGGCAAGACCTTTACCATGGCCAATGTGATCCAGCAGCTAAATAAGCCGACGCTGGTGATCGCGCACAATAAGACCTTAGCAGCACAGCTCTATGGTGAGTTCAAAGAGTTTTTTCCAAATAATGCAGTGGAATATTTTGTCTCCTACTATGATTATTACCAGCCGGAGGCATATGTCCCTTCCACTGACACATATATTGAAAAAGACTCGGCCATTAATGACGAGATCGATAAGCTGCGCCACTCGGCCACAGCGGCGCTTTCAGAGAGAAATGATGTGATCATTGTGGCCTCTGTATCCTGTATCTATGGACTGGGAAGCCCCATCGACTATAAGGAGATGGTGATCTCCCTGCGTCCTGGGATGGAGAAGGACCGGGACGAGGTGATCCATAAGCTGATCGACATCCAGTACACAAGAAATGAGATGGATTTCCGGCGGGGATCCTTCCGGGTCAGAGGAGATGTCCTGGAGGTGTTCCCTGCGTACTCCGGCAGCGAGGCCTACCGGATCGAGTTTTTCGGCGATGAGGTGGACCGGATCTCAGAGATCGACGCGCTGACCGGGGAGGTGAAGGCCCAGCTGGGCCACGTGGCGATTTTTCCGGCCTCCCACTATGTGGTGCCCAAGGAAAAAATGATGGCTGCGACAGAAAATATCCTGGCGGAGATGAAGGAACAGGTGACATTCTTTAAGAGCGAGGATAAGCTTTTGGAGGCCCAGAGGATCGCAGAAAGGACCAATTTTGACGTGGAGATGATGCGGGAGACGGGATTCTGTTCCGGGATCGAGAACTATTCCCGCCACCTGACCTTTGGAAAGCCGGGGGAGCCGCCCTGCACGCTTCTGGACTACTTCCCGGAGGATTTCCTTATTATCGTTGACGAGTCCCATATTACGCTTCCCCAGGTGAGAGGGATGTATTTTGGCGACCGGTCCAGGAAGAAAACTCTGGTGGATTATGGGTTCCGTCTGCCGTCGGCACTGGATAACCGTCCCTTAAATTTTGAGGAATTTGAAAGCCACATCAGCCAGATGATGTTTGTATCCGCCACGCCATCCGTATATGAGGCAGAGCATGAGCTGCTTAGGACAGAGCAGATCATCCGTCCCACCGGCCTTCTGGATCCGGAGATCAGCGTCCGTCCGGTGGAGGGCCAGATCGACGATCTCATCGGAGAGATCAACAAGGAGGTGGAAAGCCACAATAAGGTCCTGATCACAACGCTGACAAAGCGCATGGCTGAGGATCTGACGGATTATATCCGTGAGGCTGGGATCCGGGTCAAATATCTCCACTCAGATATTGATACCCTGGAGCGGGCGGAGATCATCCGCGATATGCGCCTGGATGTGTTCGACGTACTGGTGGGCATCAATCTTCTCAGAGAGGGGCTGGATATCCCGGAGATCACTCTGGTGGCGATTTTGGACGCCGATAAGGAGGGCTTCCTCCGGTCTGAGACCTCTCTGATCCAGACCATCGGCCGCGCTGCCAGAAATGCAGAGGGGCATGTGATCATGTATGCCGATTCCATCACCGATTCCATGAAAGCTGCCATCGATGAGACCAACCGCCGCCGGGAGATCCAGCAAAAGTATAATGAAGACCACGGCATTACACCCCAGACCATTAAAAAGGCCGTCCGTGACCTGATCTCCATTTCCAAAGCGGCAGCAGGAGACGGGGAATTAAAAAAGGATCCGGAATCCATGGATGCAAAGGAGCTGGATAAGCTGGCAAAGGAACTGGCAAAGAAGATGCGCCAGGCAGCGGCCGAGCTGAACTTTGAGGAGGCGGCCAGACTGCGAGACCGTATGAAGGAGGTAAAGCAGATGCTCCTGGAGCTGGAGGGCTGAGACGGAAACGGTCAGAAGGATGTAAGTTTATATTGACAACCAATCCCGGTAAGGCTACAATATCTGCGGAATCGAAGCAGATCCGGGAAGAACAGGATGGGAACCATGAGACTGTGTGACTGTGCTGCCGGAAAGCTATATATGATCCGGACGGTTACGGCAGAGGAAACGATCGTCCGGCGGCTGGAGGCCCTGGGACTCGTCGAGGGAACAAAGGTCCATATTCTGATGAAAAAACAGGACGGCTCTCTGATCGCCGCATTCCAGGGGACACGTCTGGCGCTGGGAAAAAAGATCGCTGGAGCCATTGAAGCGGAGGACTGTGAAGAACATGGGCGCTGAGAGTGTGACGGTCTGCTTTACAGGAAATCCCAACTGTGGAAAGACCACGCTTTTTAATGCGTATACTGGCGCAGGGAAAAAAACAGCCAACTGGCCTGGCGTTACTGTGGCGCTGTCGGAGGGGAGCCTGATGCACCGGGGCCGTCTGGTCCACCTGGTGGATACGCCGGGAATTTACAGCCTGGATCCCTATACTATGGAAGAAACAGTGACCAGACAGTGCATAAGGGACCAGAAGGCGGATGTGATCATCCATGTGGCAGATGCACTTCTTCTGGAAAGAAGCCTGTTTCTGACCATGCAGCTATTGGCGGAGGGAAAGCCTCTGGTCCTGGCTCTCAATATGATGGATCTGGTCCGGGAACGGGGGATGGACATCGATATAGGAAGGCTGTCCAGACTCCTGGGAGGGATCCCGGTGATCCCGGTATCAGCCAGAAGGAGGACTGGGCTGGAGGAGCTGATGGATGCCGCCGTGGAAGCGGCCAGAGCCCGCCGGATGGCAGACGGCAGCGGCCGCTTTGTATCGGGAGCCCGTTATTCTGTATACAGAAGCCATTCTGCGCACAGCGATGGGCCTGCATATGGCGATGGCCCTTCTGGATCCGGGGGCTCCTGGCATGGCCCGGTGTCTGCCAGGGAGCTCCATGACCGGGCCCGGCGGTTTGCCGCTGCCTGTATCCGGTACAGAGGCAGTCCCGCACAGAATAAAAGGAACACGGATCCCAGCGTTGGGAGAGTATTGGATTCTTTCACTGACCGGGCGGACCGGCTCCTGGCCCATCCAGTATGGGGGATCCCCATATTTTTTGGGATCCTGGCCCTGGTATTTTTTCTGACATTTTCTGCCGGAGGCTTTTTGAGAGGATATTTTGAGCGGGGCCTGGCCATGCTTTCAGCGTATATCCTGGAGCTCCTGGGCCGGTGCCGGGTCTCCGGCTGGATCATTTCCCTGGTATCCGATGGGATCCTGGCCGGAGTGGGAGGAGTCCTGGGCTTTCTGCCCAATATCAGCATCCTGTTCCTGGCCCTGGCCTTCTTAGAGGACAGCGGCTATATGGCCAGGATCGCCTGGATCATGAACGGGACCATGGCCTCGGCGGGACTTTCGGGAAAAGCCGTTCTCCCGGTGCTCCTGGGATTTGGCTGTACGGTCCCGGCAGTCCTGGCATCCCGGATCCTGGAGAATGAAAAGGACCGGAGGCGGACGATCCTTATGACGCCGTTCATGTCCTGTTCAGCCAGGCTTCCGGTTTATGTGCTGTTTACGGGAATGTTCTTTCCAGAAGCATCAGCGGCGGTGATCGGAGGCTTATACGTTCTGGGCGTCCTGGCAGCCCTGGGGACGGCCTGGGCAGCCTGGAAGGCAGGACGGGAGGAGCCGTATGAGGATATTCTGCTGATGGAACTGCCTGAATACCGGTGGCCGGATCTGGGAACCGTGGTCTCCTGTGCCTGGGAACGGGTCAGGGACTATCTGGAAAAAGCCGGGACCACGATCTTTCTGGCCTCCCTGGTCCTGTGGTTTTTCCTTCATCTGGGACCACAGGGAGCTGCGTGGGATGTATCAGAAAGCTTCGCGGCAGTCCTGGGACGGGGCCTGGCTCCGGTCCTTGTCCCGGCCGGCCTGGGAGCCTGGCAGACAGCAGTGGCGCTGCTCACCGGACTTTCGGCAAAAGAGGTGGTGGTATCCAGCTTCTTTATTCTTTACGGAGCCGGGAACAGAGGCGCTGGAGGAGGCCATGAGGCTCTTGCAGCCAGTCTTGCAGCCGGCGGCTTTACCGGAGCCAGCGCCCTGGCGCTTCTGGTATTCTGTCTCCTTTATACACCCTGTGCGGCGGCCATGGGAGCCATAAAGCAGGAGACAGGATCCCTCCGCTGGACTGTGGGACTGGCGGTTTATCAGCTTTTTCTGGCCTGGATATGCGCCGTGCTCGTATACCAGGCAGCCAGCCGGATCCCGGGGCTGGGATGACGGAAAGAATTCTGGCCTGTATGGAAGCAGGCGGGAGTGAAATAGACAAAGAGAGGAAAACAGAATGGATGAGAAACTTCTTCTGAAGGCCGTGGTTCTGGCCGGAGAGATCATGCTGTCCAGCGGCGCAGAGGTATCCCGTGTGGAGAATACCATGCAGTTCATGCTGCGGCGGTCCAACTGTGAGGTCACGGAGGCTGTGGTCCTGGCCACAGGACTTTTCGTGACCATGGCTGACCCGGGCGGAGAGCCGATGACCTTTTCCAAGCGGATCCCTGCCAGAAGCACAAACATCAACCGGATCTGCCGGGTCAATGAGGTCTCCAGGCAGTTCTGCCATATGGAGCTGACGGTGGAGGAGGCCTACGAGGAGCTGAAAAGGATCCAGAAGGAGATCCTTTATAAGCCATGGATGAAGCTTGCCGGGATCATCGGTATATCCGTCAGCTTTATCTTTATTTACGGCGGGAACTTCCTGGATCTTTCCACGTCGGTCCTGGTGGGGATCTGTATGGCGGCGGCGGACCGGTTCACAAAGATCCTCCGGCTCAATGATTTCAGTACCACGGCCTTCTGCGGGTTTGTGGTGGCCTTTTCTGCTATGCTCATCCAGGAACTCTGTCCTTTTAAGGTCAGCGGCGATGTGATGATCATGAGTGCCATCATGTATCTGGTGCCCGGGATCCCCTTTACCACTGCGGCCCGGGATACCATTAACGGAGACTATGCCGCCGGATCTGCCAGGATGCTGGAATGTATCGTTGTGGCCCTGGCTGTGGCTGTGGGCGTGGGCTTTGGAATGGTCTGCTTCCGGACATTATGGGGAGGAACGCTATGATGATACTTCAGATACTCAGCGCTTTCAGCGCTGTGCTGGTATTTACCATGATCCTGGAGATACCGAAAAAATATATGCTTTATGCGTCCGCCTCGGGTGCGGTGGGCTGGTGGGCCTACCTGATGGTCCAGAACAGCGGCCATTCGTCTATGCTGGCAGCGTTTTTATCTACTCTGGTGGTGGCCTTTTTAAGTCATATCCTGGCCAGGGTCAAAAAGGCCCCGGTGACAGTGTTTCTGATCACGGGAACGCTTCCGGCAGTGCCGGGAGCCGCCATATACCGGAGCGTTTATTATTTCCTCCAGAACGACTCGGCGCTGGCTACAAAAAATCTTCTGGAGACCATCCAGATCGCCGGAGCCATTGCCATGGGGATCTTTACCATGGACTCTCTGTTCCGGCTGGTTCTGGCCTATGACAGGAAAAAAGCGGAGAAGGGATGATGGTCCCTGTTTCCCGGCTGAAGATATAGATGCGGTCCGAGAGCACGTCCTCCTCAGAGACGTCCTCCCGGTTGATCTCCTGGACCGTCCGGCACAGGAACGCATGATCGAACATAAGATGATCTGGAAATAAAAGGACTTCGTGGATACTGGAAGGCAGGATGATCACATCTGCCTCTTCCTGGTCTGCGAAGTCTTTTATTATATCCCTGTAAAGCATACAGGAGGCTCCGTAGATCCCGCGGCGGTTGGTGAGCACATGGAGTGCCGGCCCGTCTGCTGGGATCTCCACCGCAGGCTCAGCCGCTTCCAGCCCCTTCGCAGCTGCCATAGGCTCAGTGTCTCTTAGGATCTCCGATGCAGCCACATGTTCTGCCGTCTCCAGCCCCTCTGCAGCTGCCATAGGCTCAGTGCCTCTTAGGATTTCCGCCGCAGCCGCGGATCCTGCCGTTTCCAGATCCCTTTCCGTCTCTGCCAGGTCCGGGAACGGGGTATCTACGTAAAAGGGCGGCAGAAGGAGCTCCGTCAGAGGCGTTAGGACAGGGGGAAAGAGAATGGGGGTATTTTCCTCTGCCAGGGAGCGCAGGGTATCTGCATCCATGTCCCAGGCGGAAAGGAGCGGCCAGTGGACCAGGGCGGACACCAGATCGGCAGAGTCCAGGTCCAGGCAGATGAAAAAGACCATAGCCAGATCGTGAAAGGGGAACCATGGGATATGTTTCAGCAGTTCTTCATTCCGCTCCTGGGAAACCAGACGGAAGGCAATGCGGGTTTTTGCAAATTCTGGATCCAGGATCTCCTGGCATATGGAGGATGGGAACGGGGGCCTGCGCTCCAGAAAAGAAAGAACAGAGGCACATATGGTCTCCATAGGTATGCCTTTTTGGTACTGGTCATACAGAGGCTCCAGATAGACGACCGGCCCCAGAGCACTGTCAGCAGGGAGTGCAAAGAGGACATCCGGACATACGCCGTTATTTTTGCAGAGTGTTTTTTGAATAAATTGAGTGCCTGGATCTGAATTTTTGCGCAATATATCCGATATAGCCGAACAAAACTGTGAATAGTGCATAGAAATTACCTCCAGAAATGAAGTTGAATGTGATTAAAAGAAATGGTGTCTATATTGTAAGGGATAAAAAACATGAAATCAATAGTAATTTATGCTTGATTTCTTGGGATAAATGTGATAAAATAACGAAAATTAATTACATATATTTGTGCAAAATGGATAGTATGCCTGTGCCTGGGGATATACGATCCATTTAAAAGTGTTTTCTAAATCGATGCATTTGGCCAGTGGTCATGCAAATATAATTATGAGGTGAGAGAGTATGACAAAAAAACTTATGCGCGGCTTAGTACCGGTAATGGTCCTTTCAGCGGCAGCAGCCCTGTTTACAGGCTGTGGCTCCAAAGAGGCTCCCGCAGATACGACCCAGGCTGGCGGCTCTAAGGAAACAGAAGCTGCCGGATCCACAGCAGCCTCTGAGAACAAGGAAACCGAGTCCAAGGGAAGTTCCTCCAAGGATACTCTGATCATTGCGACTGCCAATGAGACACCCAGTGTTACCACAAACCTGCACAACGCAGTGGCCGGAGACTATATCAACCAGATGACCCACAACAGCCTGTTCTATACAGACGAGAACCTGGAGCCCCAGCCGTGTCTTGTGGAATCCTATGAGATCGTAAGCGATACCGAATGGGTGTTCAAGCTGAAACAGGGCGTGAAGTTCCACAATGGCCAGGAGATGAAGGCCGCCGACGTAAAAGCATCTCTGGAGCTTTGTAAGGAATCCCCGCAGGTTTCCCAGTACGGCACCTCCAGCGGAACCATTGAAGTAGTAGATGATTATACAATTAAGATGACAACAGACGGCCCGCAGTCCGGTCTTCTTTCTGACCTCTGCCATCACGGAAACGCGATCCTTCCGGCAGACCTGATCGCCAGCGGACACGACTTCAACAAAGAACCCATCGGCACAGGCCCATACAAGCTGGTGGCCTGGAACAAGGGCGAGAGCCTTGAACTGGAAGCATTTGAAGATTACTGGGGCGGCGCTCCGGCTATTAAGAAGGTTGTATGGAAAGTGATCCCCGAGGGCTCCTCCCGTACCATGGCCCTTGAGGCTGGCGAGGTTGACCTGATCATCGAGGTTGAGTCCACTGACTTTACACGCTTACAGGACAACGCCGATCTTGTTACCTTCAACGAGGCAGGTACCTCCCACAACTGGCTGATGATCAACAACGAGAAGGCTCCCTTTGACAACATCGACTTCCGCCGCGCCCTTGCATCTGCCATTGACAAGAATGCAGTGGTACAGGTTGCGTTAAACGGTCTGGGCAGTGTATCTGACAGTATGATCGCTGAAAGCTTCCCGGGCGTTGTGACCGACGGAGCTCCGACCTATGACCCGGAAAAGGCGAAAGAGTATCTGGCGGCATCCGGCTTAAATCCGGCAGACTGCGGATTCACGATCATCTGCTCCGATGATACAAAGCTCCGTGCAGGACAGGTGATCCAGTCCTCCTTAAAGGAGAACCTTGGAGTCGACGTTACTCTGGAATCCATGGACCTTGCTACATACCTGGATAAGACAGCGGTAGGTGATTATGAGGCATCCATCGGCGGCTACACCTCCAGCGGCGTTCTTCCCTATGCCGTAGGCGTTTACCACTCCAAATCCATCGACGGTTCCAACAAGACCCGTACCAACGAGCCGGCCATCGATGAGCTGATCGACAAGCTCCAGGCTACACTGGATCCGGAAGAGAACGTAAAGGTTGTTACCGAGCTCAGCAAGGCTGTGAATGAAAACTGCCCGCAGATCCCGTTATACTTAAGAAACAATGTGCGTGCATACGCCAAAGGCCTTCAGGGCTTCAATCTGAACGCAGGCGGAAACACATTCTACGAGCAGATGAGCTGGGGCGAGAACTAAATATTGGTGGCTTCTGTAAGCATACAGATGAACGTATATACGTTCAGATGAACCTTTAAAAGTGAGCAGGGATCTGGCCCCATAAAGGGTACAGGTCCCTGCTTTCACTTAATACATAACTTTTAAGTAATGGATATACGGAAGGATTGGTGATATGCAGAGCGGAAGGAGGATTTCATGGGGAAAGGAGAGATGGCTTGAAAACCGGATGATTCTCGAGGCTTTTGCAGTCTGTATGTGGAAAATTATATAAAATATTGAAAAAATAAATATAAATACGAAGAAACTTGTGAAAAAATCCCTATACACGGCAAAAAAATAATGAGGAGGGGAGCGAGAAACGTAGGATAAAGGAAAAAATAACGAAGATAGATATAATTTATACTTGATTTATATGGATAAATATGATAAAATGACGAACATAAATCACGTATATTTGTGCAAAATGAATACATTGCTCTATATCTGCTGATGTATGAATGCCTGACAAGGGTCTTCTAAAATTGATGCATTTGGCCAGTGGTCATGCAAATATAATTATGAGGTGAGAGAGTATGACGAAAAAACTTATGCGCGGGTTAGTACCGGTAATGGTCCTTTCCGCAGCAGCCGCCCTGTTCACAGGCTGTGGTTCCAAGGACTCCGGTGCAGACGCAAAACCGGCAGGCGAAACCAAGGAAACAGAAGCAGCCGGCTCTACAGCGGCATCCGAAGACAAGGGAACTGAATCCAAGGGTACTTCTTCCAAGGATACCCTGATCATTGCGACTGCCAATGAGACTCCCAGTGTTACCACGAACCTCCATAATGCGACGGCTGGTGACTATATCAACCAGATGACTCATGAGGGGCTGTTTACCTCCAGCGTTGATTTAACACCGCAGCCGGCTTTGGCTGAATCCTATGAGATCGTAAGCGATACCGAGTGGGTATTCAAGCTGAGACAGGGCGTGAAATTCCACAATGGCCAGGAAGTGAAGGCCGCCGACGTAAAAGCTTCCCTGGAACTTTGTAAGGAATCCCCGCAGGTTTCCCAGTACGGTGACGCAGTGGAATCCGTTGAAGTGATCGATGACTATACAGTTAAGATCACAACAAACGGCCCGCACTCCGGGCTTCTTACAGACCTGAGCCATCACGGAAACGCCATCCTTCCGGCAGACCTGATCGCCAGCGGACATGACTTCAACAAAGAGCCCATCGGTACCGGCCCATACAAATTTGTGGCATGGAACAAGGGCGAGAGCATCGAGCTGGAAGCCAATGAGGATTACTGGGGCGGCGCTCCTGCCATCAAGCACGTGACCTGGAAGATCATTCCGGAGGGCTCCTCCCGTACCATGGCCCTTGAGGCCGGCGAAGTGGACATGATCATCGAGGTTGAGTCCACAGACCTTTCCCGTTTACAGGACAACCCGGATATCGTTACAGTCAACGAGCCTGGTACAGGCCACAACTGGGTAATGATCAACAACGAGAAGGCTCCCTTCGATAACGTGGACTTCCGCCGCGCCATCGACGCTGCTGTTGATAAGAACGCAGTGGTACAGGTTGCTTTAAATGGACAGGGTTCCGTATCTGACAGCATGCTTCCGGAATGTTTCCCGGGCGTTGTGACAGACGGTGCTCCCACCTATGATCCGGAGAAAGCAAAAGAGTATCTGGCAGCATCCGGCTTAAGCCCGGCAGACTGCACCTTCTCTATTATCTGCTCCGACGATACAAAGCTCCGTGCCGGACAGGTGATCCAGTCCTCCTTAAAGGAAAACCTGGGCATCGACGTGACGCTGGAGTCCATGGACCTTGCTACATACCTGGATAAGACCGCAGTAGGTGATTACCAGGCTGCCATCGGCGGATACACCTCCAGCGACGTATTAGCTCACTGCATGGGCGTTTACCACTCCAAATCCATCGACGGTTCCAACAAGACCCGTCTGAACGATCCGGAGATCGATGCTTTCATTGATAAGATCAAAGCTACACTGGATCCGGAGGAAAATGTAAAGATCGTTACGGAACTCAGTAAGTCTCTGAATGAGATATGTCCGCAGGTTCCCCTCTACTTAAAGAACAACGTACGTGCATACGCAAAGGGCCTGGAAGGCTTCACAATGAGCCCGACCGGCGGTATGTACATCGAGGACCTGAGCTGGAGCGAATAATTTTTATTTGAAGTAAACTCTTTAAGAAGATAACAGGGACCTGGCCCCTGGAAGGCCGGTCCCTGTTTTGATTAAAATTTATGTAGAGAGGAGAGGATCGCACCATATGATCAAGTTTATAATCAAACGTCTTCTGGCACTGATCCCGGTACTGGTCGGAGTATCACTGCTCGTATTCTTTATCCTTGATTTGGCTCCTGGTGATCCT
>JACRTJ010000023.1 GCA_014385265.1 Enterocloster hominis (ex Liu et al. 2021) | reverse complement strand
TGATTTGTAGTATACCGAGTTCCCTATAAGAAAAATTATAAAGAAAAAATAAGCTCAGGAAAACATTTTCATAACGTTTTGTGCCTGAGCGAAGCGAAAGGAATGGATATAAAAAATGGAAATTCTGGTATTTATCTGCGAAAAAATATGGATCGTCCTGATACTGGCAGCATTTTTCACCTGTCTGGCTAAAGGATGGCTGAAGAAGGGGTTTTATCTGGCCAATGACCCGGAATCCGATGAGGGATCCCATTAATGGGATCCCCAGAATTCTTTTATATTACTGAAATCGATTTCATATACAGTCAGAGGGCGTCCTGTTCCATTCAGATTGATGGTCCGGACCGGATGTGCAAGATCTGCGCTGGATAATTTTGAGAGGATGCGGGATGCGCTCCGCGGTGTGATCTCCAGAAAATAAACGAGATCGCTGGACGTAAATTCATACATGGAACGTTCTTTCTGGAGTGATATGATTTTTTCAAGGTTTATGGGAGAGATCCCAAGGCTTTTTGCCAGGCTTGAAGTCTGGGCGTGGGGCTTTAAGCTGTAGCTGATGGACCGGTTGCTGTTTAACGGCCCTACCATTTCCTGGCTTTCTGTTACCAGGAACGTATAGTGATTCTGGTCTTTTTTGCATGCGGAAAGGGCCGTTGCTGCATTTTTATAGGCATCCACCACATCAAAGCTGATGCCCCAGCCTGCAAAAAATGGAAACGGCAGTCTTTTTTCCAGCTCTTCGGAAAGGTGGCATGAGGTATATCCGGAGGTAAGCTCCCGCACGACCATGATAGAGGCCGTGATCTCCAAATGAAAATGATGTCTTCTTATCAAAATATTCTGATTAAAAATGATTTTCAGATCTGCCAGGATTTTTTCTAAAATTTCCATGTTTTTCTGGTTCTGGAACGGCCTGGGCAGTTCGATGATACAGCAGGCAGTCTGGGAATTCTGCAAAAGGGATTCCCTGATCTGGCATAACAGAGCATGAAAATGATCCAGGATCGTTTCCGGAGACGGCTTCAGGAGGATATGGGGGATCTGTTCTTTTTCTAAAAAAAGAGCCAGGTTTGTAAAACGCGTCAGGAACAGATCGTATTTTCTTTCCGCCCACATGCTGCGGTACTGGTTTAAGGATCTCTGATAGGCGCTGGAACGGAGGATCATCCGGTATTCGGGCGTGGTCCTTGGCATAAAGTAGGGGGAAAGACCAGGCGGGAATACATTTCCTATGATGGATGGTTCCACCACGGCGTCAAAATATACTCTGGTAAAGTCCAGCTTTGGATTGCGTACCAGCAGACGGGCGATGACCAGATAATAGTCGCGGTCCATAAGGTCAATGCATCGGCAGGGAAGTGTGATGCGTCCTATGTTTTCGCAGATATAATCATGGGGGAACGGGCCGCTGAATAAAAGACCGTCAGATTTTGCGGCTGCCTTTGTATACTGATGGCGCAGTTCATCCAGGGTATCATAGGGAAAATATGAGATTTTACAGTGCTGTTTCATGCTCTGCTCGGTCTGGCGTATATTGTCCATGGACTGGCGGGCCGTAATGATCCCGATGGATATGGGCATAATGGACCTCCTTGATCTGTACAAATATAAAAATAACAGATGCTGTCAGAAAACGACAGATTTCGATACAGTTACTATCATTATATACGAAAACCTGAAAAAAGGGAGAAAAAAATAAAATTTCCAAAAGACCTTGCAAAATCAAGGATTTCCGAATAGAATAGGAGCGTAACCATTTAAAGAGGGGACAGGGATGCCCCCTCTTTTCAGCGGACAAATTTGAGGAGATTGAAAGAAAATGATTAGTGCCAATAATGTGACGCTCCGCGTCGGTAAAAAAGCATTGTTCGAAGATGTAAACATCAAATTCACGGAAGGCAACTGTTATGGCCTGATCGGTGCCAACGGCGCCGGAAAATCCACATTTTTGAAGATTCTGTCCGGGAATCTGGAGCCAACCAGCGGCGATATCGTGATCACACCGGGCCAGCGCCTTTCTTTCTTACAGCAGGACCACTTTAAATACGACCAGTTTCCTGTACTGGATACGGTCATCATGGGAAACCAGCGTCTTTATGATATCATGAAGGAAAAGGACGCTATTTATATGAAGGAGGACTTCACCGACGAGGACGGCATCAAGGCCGCCGAGCTGGAGGGAGAGTTTGCCTCCATGAATGGCTGGGAGGCAGAGTCCGACGCCGAGAACCTGTTAAACGGTCTGGGCGTGGATACGGAATTCCACTATAAGCAGATGAGCGAGCTCACCGGCGCTTTAAAGGTGAAGGTGCTCCTGGCCCAGGCATTATTTGGAAATCCTGATATCCTGCTGCTGGACGAGCCCACCAACCATCTGGACCTGGACGCCATCGCATGGCTGGAGGAGTTCCTGATCAACTTTGAGAATACGGTGATCGTCGTATCCCATGACCGGTATTTCTTAAATAAGGTCTGCACCCAGATCGCAGACATTGACTATGGAAAGATCCAGCTTTACGCCGGAAACTATGATTTCTGGTATGAGTCCAGCCAGCTGATGATCCGGCAGATGAAGGAAGCCAACCGGAAGAAAGAGGAGAAGATCAAGGAGCTGCAGGAGTTCATCCAGCGTTTCTCCGCCAACGCCTCCAAATCCAAGCAGGCGACCTCCAGAAAGCGTGCTCTGGAAAAGATCGAGCTGGACGAGATCAAGCCCTCCAGCAGAAAATACCCGTACATCGACTTCCGTCCCTTCCGTGAGATCGGAAACGAGGTCCTTGCGGTGGAGGGCCTTACAAAGACCATCGACGGCGTAAAGGTCCTGGACAATATTTCCTTTACCCTGGGCCGCGAGGATAAGGTGGCTCTGGTAGGCCCCAACGAGCTTGCAAAGACCACGCTGTTCAAGATCCTTTCCGGCGAGATGGAGCCGGATTCCGGAAGCTATAAATGGGGACTTACTACGACCCAGGCCTACTTCCCCAAGGACAACAGTGCGGAGTTTGACAACGACGATACCATCGTGGACTGGCTGACCCAGTATTCCCCGGAAAAGGACGTGACCTATGTCCGCGGCTTCCTGGGAAGAATGCTGTTTGCCGGCGAGGACGGCGTCAAGAAGGTAAAGGTCCTCTCCGGAGGCGAGCGGGTGCGCTGCATGCTGTCCAAAATGATGATCTCCGGGGCCAACGTGCTGATGTTTGACGAGCCCACGGACCATCTGGATATGGAGTCCATCACGGCCCTCAACAACGGAATGAAGAAATTCCCGGGCGTTATGATCTTCTCCTCCCGTGACCACCAGGTAGTAGAGACCACGGCCAACCGGATCATGGAGATCATCAATGGCCAGCTGGTGGATAAGATCACCACCTACGACGAATATCTGGCGAGCGACGAGATGGCGAGAAAGAGATTCACTTTCACAGTCACCGAGAGCCAGGAGGACGACGACTAATAAAAAGAGCTGCAATAAAAAACACTGCCAAAACTCCCGGAAAGGGGGAATGGCAGTGTTTTTTTGTATATATGGAGCCGGGAGCTGCGTCAGTATGACCAGGGATGCCTGGCCTGCGGGCATCTCCCGGATGTGGCCCGGGAGTGCAGGCGCCCATCCGGCGGTCCTTAGAAGTTGGGGATCACCGGCTTTTTTAAGATCCGCTTCATGGCCACGGCGTATATGAAGATGGATACCACAGGGGCGATGATGTCGGAAATGGGCTCCGCGTAAAAGGTGGCTCTGGCTCCGAAGAACCGGGGCAGCAAAAAGAGCGGAAGGAAGTAGACCAGCTTCCGGAAAAAGGACAGGGGCAGGGAAAGCTGGACCTTTCCAAGGCCAGTGAAGCCGTCTACGATCACATACTGGATGCTTAAGGGGATCACTGCCAGGGTGTAGATCTTTATGGTCTTTGCAGCCTCGGCGATCAGGGCCGGGTCCGAGGTGAACAGGCGCACGAAGATGTGTCCCGCAGTCTGGGCCAGGATAAACAGGATCGTGGTGTATCCGGCGCTTAAAAGGAAGATGAAGCGCTGGGCCTTTTTCACCCGGTCCGGCTGTCCGGCTCCGTAGTTGAAGGCCAGGATGGTCTGGGTACCGCCGGTGATGCCGCCCAGAGGCATGGTGATCACCAGCATGAAGCTCTGGACGATGGTGGCACAGGTGATCAGCATATCGCCCTCACCGGGACCTCCGTAGGTCTGGAGCACCGAGTTCATGGAAATGATCATCACATTGTCCACGGCGATGATGATAAAGGGCGTAAAGCCCACCAGCAGGATCCTCTGGATCAGCTTCCGGTCATAGCCGCCGAAGCTGATCTTCACAGGAACCTTTTTTCCGAAGAGGAAGGACAGGACAAAGGCACAGCTGGCCATCTGGGAGAGGACTGTGGCCACAGCCGCTCCGGCCACACCCATGTGTAAGGCGAAGATGAACACGGGATCCAGGACGATATTCAAAACGGCGCCGATGATCACCGAATACATGCCGGTCTTTGCAAAGCCCTGGGAGATGATGAACTGGTTCATCCCCGTGGCCATAAGGGCGAAGAAGGTACCCGTCAGATAGATGCTGAAGTAGGTGTTGGCGTAGGGATAGGTGGTGTCGCTGGCGCCGAAATACCGCAGCATGGGCTCGCGGAAGGGATAAATGAGGGCCACGAGAAGGACAGACGCCACCGCCAGCAAAAGAAAGCTGTTGGCCAGGATCTTTTTGGCGGTCTTCATATCTCCCTGGCCCATCTTCATGCTCATCAGGGGGGATCCGCCGATGCCTACCCAGAAGGCAACGCTGCCCACCATGGTCACCACAGGGCCGCACACACCGGCTCCCGCCAAAGCGACGCTTCCCACGTCGGGGATGTTTCCTATATACATACGGTCCACAATGCTGTAAAGGACGCTGACGAACTGGGCCAGCATACTGGGGATGGCAATACGCCACACAAGCTTTTTTATATCGTCACGACCGAGATCATTTTCCAGGGCCATTTTCTATTCCTCCGTAAATCTGTATGATATGCTCCGGGCGCAGATGCCGGGAAGGGGGTCTGCCGCGGCCGTCTCCGGCGGCACCACTCAATATATTACACAGATTCTGTGGAATGTCAACCGGGGGAGAAAGAAGCCCTGTGAAAAGCACGGTTAAAATTTACAAACAAGGCGGGATATGATATAATGGTGAACATATAAGGAATTTTGCGTTGTTGTTCTGCCATGGTCCGCAGGGGCCTGGAAATAGGAGAAAAGCATGAAAGAGAATAAAAAGGTCAGGAATGTGCTGCAGAAATACATGCAGTGGCCCGTGGTACTTTCGGCCCTGGTCCTCTGCGCCAATGGGGCGGTAGGCCTGGTTTCCGGCAAAGCCGGTATGGTCATGGCCGTGTTTACGGTCCTGTATGCATTCTGCGCGGGGGTCCTCTTCTGGTATGGAAAAAAGCGGATCCTGACAGGGCTTGTGGGCTTTGCCGCGGATTTTGACCAGAGCCAGAAGAACCTGATGGCTTCCATGGAGCTGCCTTACGGCATCGCCGATGAAGCGGGACGTCTTTTGTGGACCAACCGGGCGTTTTCTGCGGTGATCAGGGACGAAAAGAGCGCCAGGAGGAGCCTTACGGTCCTGTTCACGGAGATCACAGAGGAAGGCCTGGAAAAAATGGACCATGCCCTGGAGGTCCAGTGCGCGTATGGGGGAGCCATTTACAGGGCCTCTATAAAGCGTGTGACGATCCAGTCGGACAGCGGCCTGCTTTCCGCTGCGCCAGGCCAGAAGACGGAGCAGCAGGTGTTGGCCGTATACCTTTATGACGAGACAGAGATCCATGAATATATGCAGGCCATCACGGACCAGAAAATGGTGGCAGGTCTTATTTATCTGGATAACTATGATGAAGCGCTGGAGAGCGTGGAGGAGGTGCGCCGGTCGCTTCTGGTGGCCCTCATTGACCGGAAGGTCAGCAAATATATTTCCGGAGTCAACGGCATCGTAAAAAAGATGGAAAAGGACAAATATTTCTTTGCCATCGAGCAGAAATATATGCCGTCCCTGGAGGCGGAGCGGTTCAGTCTCCTGGAGGATGTAAAGACCGTTAATATCGGAAATGAGATGGCCGTTACCTTGAGTATCGGGATCGGCATCAACGGCGATACGTATATCCGCAACTATGAGTACGCCCGGACCGCCATCGACATGGCCCTGGGCCGCGGCGGTGATCAGGCCGTGGTGAAGAACGGGGAAAAGATCCAGTATTACGGAGGAAAATCCCAGCAGCTGGAGAAGACCACCCGTGTTAAGGCCAGAGTCAAGGCCCATGCCCTCCGGGAGCTTCTGGAGACCAAGGACCGGCTTCTGATCATGGGCCACAAGATCGGGGACATCGATTCCTTCGGTTCTGCCATTGGTGTATACCGGATCGCCGCAGCCCTTGGGAAAAAGGCTCATATCGTCATCAACGAGGTCACCTCATCGGTACGGCCCATGATGGACCGGTTTATCAATAACAGCGATTATCCCCAGGATCTGTTCCTGATGGGAGACGATGCGGCGGAGCTGGCGGACCCGTCCACAGCCCTTGTGGTGGTGGATGTGAACCGTCCCAGCTATACGGAAGAGCCCCGGCTTTTAAATCTGGTAAAGACCATTGTGGTCATCGACCATCACCGCCAGTCCAGCGAGATCATCAGCAACGCTACCTTATCCTATGTGGAGCCCTATGCCTCCTCGGCCTGTGAGCTGGTGGCGGAGATCCTGCAGTATGTGACGGACAGCATCCGGATCAAATCCCTGGAGGCCGACGCCATGTACGCCGGTATCGTCATCGATACCAACAATTTCACAAACCAGGCAGGAGTCAGGACCTTCGAGGCCGCGGCGTTCTTAAGGAGGAACGGCGCCGATGTGACCAGGGTAAGGAAGCTGTTCCGGGATAAAATGGAGGACTACAAGGCCAGGGCAGAGGCAGTCCGCCAGGCGGAGGTCTTTGAGGGAGCCTTTGCCATCAGCGTATGTCCGGCTGAGAATGTGGAAAGTCCCACGGTGGTTGGGGCCCAGGCGGCCAACGAGCTTTTGGATATCATCGGCATCAAGGCCTCTGTGGTCTTGACCCCCTATAACGGAAAGATCTATGTCAGCGCCCGCTCCATTGATGAGATCAACGTCCAGGTAATGATGGAAAAGCTGGGCGGAGGCGGACACAGGACCATCGCCGGAGCCCAGCTTCCCGGAGCGACTGTGGAGGAGGCAAAGGAAAAGATCAAAGATGTGATCCTGGCGATGAAACAGAAAGGAGAATTTTAACGTGGAAGTTGTATTATTAGAGGATGTAAAGGCACTTGGAAAAAAAGGACAGATCGTAAAGGTCAACGACGGATATGCAAGAAACTTTATCCTGCCGAAGAAGTTGGGCGTAGAGGCCAACACAAAGAATCTGAACGATCTGAAGCTCCAGAAGGCCAACGAAGCCAAGGTGGCTGCAGAGCAGCTGGCAGAGGCAAAGGCCCTGGCTGCAAAGATCGACGAACTTTCGGTGACAGTCTCCATCAAGGCCGGAGAGGGCGGAAGGACCTTTGGCTCCGTTTCCACAAAGGAGATCGCCAAGGCAGCGGCCGACCAGTTACATCTGGATATTGATAAGAAGAAAATGGTCTTAACGGATCCCATCCGCAGCCTTGGAACCTTTGAGGTGCCCATTAAGCTCCACAAGGACGTAACTGCAAAGCTGAGAGTCAAGGTGACAGAGGCGTAAGGATATGGAAGAAGCGTTAGTAAAGCGGGTGCTCCCCCACAGCGTGGAGGCGGAGCAGTCGGTCATCGGCGCCATGCTGATGGACCGGGATGCGATCATCGCCGCGTCAGAGACCGTCGTGGCCGATGAGTTTTACCAGCGCCAGTACGGCGTCATGTTCGAGACCATGGTGGAGCTGTTCAACGAAGGCCAGCCGGTGGATCTGGTGACCCTCCAGAACCGGCTGAAGGAAAAGGACGTGCCGCCGGAGGTATGCAGCCTGGACGCCGTCCGGGACATCATGGCTACGGTGCCCACGTCGGCCAATGTGCGGTCCTATGCTGCCATTGTCCACGAGAAGGCGGTCCTTCGCCGCCTGATCAAGATCAACGAAGAGATCGCCAATTCCTGCTATGCGGGAAAGGAGCCGCTGGATACGATCCTGGCAGACACGGAAAAACAGATCTTCCATCTGCTCCAGAGCCGGACCGGCGGCGATTTTGTCCCCATCCGCCAGGTGGCCCTGAATGTTCTGGATAAGATCGAGCAGGCCACCCGTTCCAAATCCACAGTGACAGGACTGGCTACCGGCTTTATCGATCTGGACTACCGGATGTCGGGCCTCCAGCCGTCGGACCTGATCCTCATCGCCGCCCGTCCGTCCATGGGAAAGACGGCCTTTGTACTGAATATAGCGGATTATATCGCGGTGCGCCGCCAGAAAACGTGTCTGATCTTCAGTCTGGAGATGTCCAAAGAGCAGCTGGTGAACCGAATGCTTGCTATGGAGTCCAACGTGGATTCCCAGAAGCTGCGGACGGGAACGCTGACAGACGCCGACTGGGACGCAGTGGTAGAGGGCATCGGCACCATCGGGAATTCAAAGCTGATCATCGACGATACCCCGGGTATCTCTGTTATGGAGCTGCGGTCCAAATGCCGGAAGGTGAAGCTGGAATACGGCCTGGATCTGGTGATGATCGACTACCTCCAGCTGATGACCGGAAGCGCGAAAAACGGCGACAACCGCCAGCAGGAGATCTCGGAGATCTCCCGTTCCTTAAAGGCCCTGGCCCGCGAGCTCAACGCCCCGGTCATCGCCCTGTCCCAGCTTTCCCGTGCCTGCGAATCCAGGACGGACCACAGGCCCATGCTTTCGGACCTGCGTGAGTCGGGAGCCATTGAGCAGGACGCGGACGTGGTCATGTTCCTGTATAGGGACGATTATTATAATAAAGACACAGATACGCCCAATGTGGCGGAGGTCATTATTGCCAAACAGCGTAACGGCCCTATCGGCACCGTAAACCTGGGCTGGAGGCCGGAGCTCACAAGGTTTGTGAACATGGCCAAGGAGCAGTAAGCCCATTCAGACTGTATCTCAACATTTTTGGAATATTCTGGAACGTCCTCACATATATTATGATATCAGGGTCAAAAGGCCGATCGATTCGACACAAGGCTGCTTGCAGGCGATTTTAAGACCTGAGCCCCTAACATCGTATTATGTAACAGGGAAAGGAAGAGGACAACCATGGCAGATACGCACTATCTGATCTCCGATGCCTCGAGGAAGGTGGATGTTGAATCCCACGTTCTCAGGTATTGGGAAGAAGAGCTGGAAATGAATATACCAAGGAATGAGATGGGACACAGATATTATACGGAGCTTCATATCCGGCTTTTTAAGCAGATCAAGGAGCTGAAGGAGAAGGGATATCAGCTCAAGGCCATTAAAGCGGCGCTTGCCAGATCCCTGGAATCAGATGGGGAAGTGGTTGTTCCCAATGATATTCTGGAGGAGGATGTTGTGGCTGCTTTAAAGGATCATACGGAGCATGAGGATGAAAAAGTAAAAAACATGGATGACCGGGCCCTGACGACCATGATGGCTGAGGAACGGGCGGAGCAGTTCCGGGCCATGCTGGGACAAATGATTGGACAGGCCATCGAGGAAAACAATGAGAAGCTGAGTCAGGATATCAGCCGCATGGTCAACGACAAGGTCTTAAAAGAGGTGGACTACCTGATGCGGGTGGCTGATGAAAGAGATGAGGAGCGGTTCCGCCAGCTGGATGAGACGATCCGTCTGTACCAGCGGGAAAACAAGGGAAAGGCGGAGGCCGCCGCATCCCGGATCCCGTTTTTTTCCGGGGGCTTTGGGAAAAAGAAGAAGTTTGGGAGAAATGGGAACAAGCTGTAAAATAAAAATGATCATAACAAAAAAGCTGCTGTCGCAAATAAAGCGCAGCAGCTTTTATGTATTCTTCTAATACGTGAGATATTAGCCCTCGCTGATAGCGCCAGTGGGACATACACCTGCACATGTTCCGCAGCTGATGCATGCATCTGCATCGATCTCGTATTTGCCGTCTCCCTGAGAGATTGCATTTACCGGACATTCGCCAGCGCAGGAACCGCAGCTAACGCAAGTATCGTTAATTACATATGCCATGATGAATTACCTCCTTTTTTTATCATTGTATACATTCTATAATAAACACTGAAAATATTCAAGAGGAATTTTCAAGAAACACAGGCAACCGATGTATTATTTCTCAAACACGACGTCTCCGCCCAGGACAGTCATGGAGCAGTCCAGAATAGCGTGGATATCCTCCAGCGGGCTCTTTTCAAAGACAGCGAAGTTCGCCTTTTTGCCCGGGGTGATGGAGCCATGGGTGTCCTTTACATCCATGAGCTCGGCAGCGTTGATGGTGCCGCACTGGATGGCCTCCATGGGGGTCATTCCGTTTTCCACCATCAGGATACACTCAAAGCCAGTCATATCGTATTTATTGAAGGGAGTTCCCGCATCGGTTCCCAGGGCGATCTTAACGCCTGCCTTATGGGCGCGGCGGAAGGTATCCTGGTGGGCGTCGATGGTCTTTTCTACCTTCTTCACCATGTAATCGGGGATCCCGGCGTCCGTGCCGTATTTTTTGATCCAGTAGGGAGCGGCCAGGGTGGGAACGAAGAACACGTTGTGCTCCTTCATGAAGTCGAAGCACCAGTCGTCCATGAAGAAGCCGTGCTCGATGGAGTCCACGCCGGCCCGGAGAGCGTTTTTGATGCCTTCCATGCCCTGGGCATGAGTGAAGGTTTTGGCCCCTGCCTTGTGGGCTTCTTCGATGGCTGCGCGGAGCTCCTCTTCGGTGAGCTGCGGGGAGCCCGGCTCAACGCCCTTGGTCATAACGCCTCCGGTGGCCATGACCTTGATCCAGTTGGCGCCGGCCTTTAACTGCTCTCTGGCTGCTCTTCTGCAGTCGTCGGGACCGTCAGCCTCACGGCCGGAGTCGTGGCCGTGTCCTCCGGTCATACAGATACAGCGGCATGCAGTCTGCATTTCCGGAGCCAGGATCTCGCCCTTTAACTGGGCGTCGTGGAGATCCACATCAATATATTTGGGCGCGCCTGCGTCACGGATGTAGGTCACGCCGGAATTTAACAGTGTTTTTAAATTCTTAAGGGCCCGGATGGTGACAGCGGCGTCAGAAATGGTTTCCTTTGCGCCGGTCCCGGCATCGGAGCACATATGTACATGGCAGTTGAAAAGCCCGGGGAGCACGGTCCTTCCGCCCAGATCGACAACCTTTGCGCCATCGGGAGCAGCGATACTGGTTCCTACCTCTTTGATCATGCCGTTTTCCACCAGGATGCTGCCGCCGGTGAGGACGGTCTGGCCGATCACATCCACGAGATTTCCGTTGGTAAATAATGTGGTCATAAGATTCCTCCTAAATCAGATATATTTTCCAGAATAAAAAGTCTATCTATATTATATCAGTAATTTGGGATATGACAATAAAATTGTGGAGAAAATTGCGCCAGATCCAAAAAAACCATAAAAGACTCTGCCAGGTCCTTGTGAAAATGGGGAGAAGATGGTACAATGGTATCGTTGGCGCGCGCCGGCTTCTGTGTATACCGCAGAGGTCCGGGCACGCAGAATCCGCCGGAGGGGAAGCACGGCCTCCCGGTGCAGAAAACAGACAGGAAAAGGA
The DNA here is from genome assembly GCA_014385265.1 of Enterocloster hominis (ex Liu et al. 2021). Lineage (GTDB taxonomy): Bacteria > Bacillota > Clostridia > Lachnospirales > Lachnospiraceae > Alitiscatomonas > Alitiscatomonas aceti. The sequence continues at coordinate 27,768 of JACRTJ010000023.1, read as the reverse complement.
TCATGGAGGGGAATGGATCATGGATATGACAGGAATGAAGCATGAGATCGAGGCGCTTGCAGAAGCCCACAGAGAAGAATTTGAGGCGGTGAGCGCATGTATTTTTGAACATCCGGAGCTGGCGTTCCAGGAAAAGATGGCACAGAATGAATTATGCAGCCTTCTGGAACGCCACGGCTTTTCTGTAAAACGGGGAGCAGGTTCCCTGGATACGGCCTTTGTGGCGGAATATAACAGCGGAAAGCCGGGAATGACCTTTGCATTTTTATGTGAGTACGATGCCCTTCCCGAGCTGGGCCACGCCTGCGGCCATAACCTCATCGGCACCAGCGGAGCCGGAGCCGGAGTGGTTTTAAAGGAGATCATGGAAAAATACGGCATCGGCGGAACACTGAAGGTATTCGGTACCCCGGCGGAGGAAAACGGCAGCGGGAAGATCACCATGCTGGACGAGGGGATCTTTGAGGGCGTGGATATGTCCCTGATCATGCATCCCAGCGATCTGTCCATGGCCGATGATATTTCCTTTGCGGCTGTGAACAAGGTGTATACCTTCAAGGGAAAACCGGCCCATACAGCAGCCTGTCCCTGGGTGGGAGCCAGCGCTTTAAACGGTGTGATGCAGATGTTCCATGCCGTTGATTCCCAGAGGCTCCATTTTAAAGACTACACAAGGGTACACGGCATCGTCCTGGAGGGCGGTACGGCTGTGAACATCGTTCCCGAGCGGGCTGTATGCAAGTTCAATATCCGTGCTCTGGATTCGGAGTATTTAAAGGAAGTGATCGCTGTCATCGACCGGTGCGCCCAGGGTGCGGCCATGTGCGCCGGAGTGGAGGTGGAGATCTCCCAGGACGGCTACCTGATCGAGGATGTGAGAAACGACCGGAGACTGGTGGAGGCTGTGGAGAAGAACATGGACCTCATCGGCGAGCACCACATCCCCAGGGATCTGACCCAGGGGATCGGCTCCACGGACGTGGGCAACGTGACCCACGCCATGCCTGCGGCCCAGTTTTATATCGGTGTCGGCGAGGGGCTGGGGACCCATACGGCTCCCTTTGCAGAGGCTTCCGGCGGCCCGGCAGGAAAACGGGCGCTTCTGGCGGCTGTGAAGGTACTGGCTATGACAGGACTGGATATGATGGCAGAATAGGCTGGATCCGCGTCCAGCTGTCCGGAATCCCCATGGATTTCCGGATATCCGTAAGGCAGACGGCTGAAAGGGCAGAGAAGGCCCAGCCGTCTGCCTTTTTCATGCATGGAAGAGGGGGATTATCCTGCATCAACGGGCAATTCTCCCTCCTCCCAGAACCTCTGCACCTCTTTAAGCCGTTCTGCCTGTTTTTTCTCTTCTCCCGCCTCGCCAGGAATGTAGTACCGGGTTCCCTTTAAGGATTCGGGCAGACATTCCATGCGGGCGAGCTTTTCCTTCGTGTCGTGGGCGTAGACGTAGCCCTTCCCGTAATCCAGCTCCTTCATAAGTCCGGTGGGCGCGTTGCGGATCACCAGGGGGACCGGCTCGGACAGCATGTTCAGGGCATCCTTTTTGGCGTGCTCGTAGGCCATGTAAACAGAATTGGACCTGGGCGCCAGGGACAGATAGACCACGGCGTGGGTCAGGTGGATATTGCATTCCGGCATTCCCAGGAAGTGGCAGGCCTGGTAGACGGAGACCGCCAGAGTAAGGGCGTTATTATCGGCCAGTCCGATGTCCTCGGTGGCAAACCGGATCAGCCGCCGGGCGATGTACAGGGGGTCTTCCCCGGCCTCCAGCATCCGGGCCAGCCAGTAGACAGCTGCATCGGGATCGCTGTTTCGCATGGATTTATGGAGGGCGGAGATCAGATTATAATGCTCTTCACCATTCTTATCATATAGAAGGGATTTTTTGCTGATGCACTGTTCCAGGATATCCCGGGTCACAATGGTCTTTTCTGGTGTGATGGTCCCGTTGGTCACGGCCATTTCCAGCACGTTTAAAGCCGTCCGGGCGTCTCCATTGGCAAATGCCGCGATGGCGGCGATCAGCTCCTCTCCGATCTCCACATTCAGATAGCCGAGGCCTCTGGAGCTTTTTAACGCATGGTGGAGGAGCTCCGTTAAGTCGTCGGTGGAAAGAGGCTGGAGGACGAAAACGCGGCACCGGGATAAAAGAGCTGCGTTGATCTCAAAGGACGGGTTTTCCGTGGTGGCTCCGATGAGGATGATGCTGCCCTTTTCCACATAAGGAAGAAATGCGTCCTGCTGGGCCTTATTGAAGCGGTGGATCTCGTCCACAAATACCAGAGTCCGCAGCCCGGACCGGCGGCTCAGCTCCGCCCGTGCCATGACCTCCTTGATCTCTTTAATGCCACTGGTAACGGCGCTGAAATTCACAAAGTCGGCGTTGGTCCGTTTGGCGATGATGCTGGCCAGGGTGGTCTTCCCGACGCCGGGAGGCCCCCAGAAGATCATGGAAGGGATCTGGTCCTGGTCGATGAGCTGGCGCAGGAGCTTCCCCTTTCCCAGCAGGTGCTTCTGGCCCACAAAGGTCTCCAGGGATTCCGGACGCAGCCGGCTGGCCAGAGGGGACATGGTCTCTTTGTAATCAAACATGGATAACTGTTCCATCATACTGCTCACCATCCTGTATATTTTACCGTTTCCGCTCCGGAGCCCGGCTGCGGGCCGGCTCCGGAGTCCGTGTGAAAGATTTATGATATCAGTGTAGCACGCGTGGAGGGGATCCGCAAGCGGCGGCAGACGCCAGATGCTTTTTGTATCCAACAGGCTGACAGGGAGATGGACGATGGAAGCGGAAAACAAATGTAAACTATATAAAAATACAAGTTGACAATCCGAAGGATTTTGTTATAATGTAAACACAAAGATGTAACTGGTTGACAACAAGCCGGGGATGAAACGCCCGGGGCGGGGAAGGCCGGAGGAAAACGGAAAGAGGAGAGTCTGTATTATGGAAAGATCTGCTTCACTGAAAAAGGAAAAAATGACAACGACCCAGATGACGGTCACGGCGCTGATGACGGCGGTGCTGTGCATTTTCGGCCCAATGGTCTTACCGATCCCTGTCAGTCCGGTCCCCATCAGCCTGACCAATCTGGTGCTTTATTTCATGGTCTATATTCTGGGAATGAAGGCCTCTCTGATGAGCTTTTGCCTGTATCTGCTGCTGGGAGCTGTGGGCCTTCCGGTGTTTTCTGGTTTTGCTGGGGGTCTGGGAAAACTGGCAGGTCCCACAGGAGGATATCTTCTGGGCTTTGTTTTCATGACCCTGGCCGCAGGCTTCATGGTGGAGCGGTTCCCGGATCACGCCGTCCTCCACGGGATCGGAATGGCAGCCGGTACAGCTGTGTGCTATCTGTTTGGGACCGTATGGCTGGCGGAGCAGATGTCTCTGACATTTACAGAGGCCCTTGGCATAGGCGTGATCCCATACCTTCCCGGAGATGCGGCAAAGATCCTTCTGGCAGTGATCCTGGGGCCGAAGCTCCGGAGAATTGTAAGACCGATCCTTTCCAGATAATGGATTTTAAATATGATCTTAAGAACGTCCCAGGGCCTGTGAAAAGGTCCTGGGTGTTTTTTATGGCAGAATTTTGCGGCAGAATGGCTTCTTTCCTTGACACAGCCCCTATTTTCGATTATTATAACGCTGTTACCCTTTTAACGATTGAGCATACGAGGAGGGAGTACCATGAAAAAAATACATGAAGCGCTTACAGAGATCCTTCCGCGGATCATAGAGCTGAGCGAAGATATCTACTGCCACCCGGAGCTGGGATTTAAAGAATTCCGCAGCCGGGAGAAGGTGACAGAGGCCTTAAGCCAGGCAGGGATCCCTTATAAAGATGTGGCCTATACAGGACTTACGGCCACGTTGGATTCTGGAAGACCAGGCCCCGGGATCGGGCTCATCGCGGAGTTTGACGCGGTTCCTACCCTGGGCCATCCTTATGCCAATAAGGACGATTACGCGGCCCACACCTGCGGCCACTATGCCCAGACCGGCGTGATGCTGAGCCTGTTTTTAGCCATTAAGGAGTCTGGTATGCTGGAGGACCTTTGCGGAAAGGTCACTCTGCTCTTTACGCCGGGCGAAGAGTTCTGCGACATGGATTACAGAAGATCCCTGATCGCCGACGGAAAGCTGAAATATCCGTCCGGAAAGCAGGAAATGATCTATGAGGGCGTTTTTGACGATATCGATATCATGCTGTCCTGCCACGCCATGGGGCTGGATATGGAAAAATATCACGCAGAGATCGGAGCCAGCTTAAACGGCTTTATCCAGAAGCGGGCCATCTTTAAAGGAAAGGCAGCCCACGCGGGAGCCAACCCCGAGGGCGGCGTCAACGCTTTAAACGCCGCAAACCTGGCCATGACAGCTATCAACTTCCAGAGAGAGACCTTCCGGGCTGAGGACGCCATCCGCGTTCATTTTGTAATGCAGGAGGGCGGACAGACCGTTAATACGATCCCGTCCCGGACCCAGATGGAGATGTATGTGCGGGCAAAGACCGTAGACGCTATCTTTGAGACCGAGGAAAAGGTAAACCGCTCCTTAAAGGCCGGGGCCATGGCCATCGGCTGCGACCTGGAGATCCAGGATACACCTGGTTATTTCCCGCTCCACCAGGACGAAAATCTGACGGAGCTTTTGAAGAAGCATATCCGCAATTATATGGATGATTCCATGATCGCCCAGGGGACCCACGGATTCGCTTCCGGCGATATGGGCGATATCTCCATGATGTGGCCCACGGTGGAGATCGGAACCGCAGGCTTCTCCGGGACCATCCACGGCAAGGACTTTAAGACCGCAGATCCGGTCCAGGCTTTTGAGATCCCGGCCCGGTATTTTGCCGATGCCATTGAGGAGCTGCTGTCTGACGGAGGAGCGGCTGCCTGGAGGATCAAGGAGGCCTTCCGCCCCGTAATGAGCAAAACAGACTATCTGGAAAAACTGGATAGTTTGAATAAATCAACCAATTTCATTTACAGCAAAGGAGAATGACGTATTATGAAAAAGAAATTTTTATGCGGCGCTGCCGTAATGGCTATGACCGCCAGCATGCTGTTCGGATGCGCAGGAGACAGCGCTGAGGAGACCACTGCAGCCGGAAAGGAAACTTCCGCAGAGGCAGGAGCTGAAAAGGAGACAGAGGCAAAAGAGGATGCAGAAAAGAAAGAGACAGAGGCTGCTTCCGGCGAGAAGGTTAAGGTGACTCTTCTTGTGACTGGTTCCTTCGGCGATAAGGCATTCAACGATTCCGCCCAGGCAGGAATGAAGAAGATCGAGAGCGAAATGGGAGACCAGGTCGAGGTAGAGATGATCGAAATGGGAAGCGACAAGACAAAATTCGAGGGCTCCATGCTGGACGCTGCCGAGTCTGACGCCGACATCATCATCACCGGTCTCTGGGACATGAAGGAGATCACCGAGCAGGTGGCCCAGGAGTTCCCGGAGAAGAAGTTCATCATCTTTGATACAGACGTGGACTACACTCTTGGCGATCTGAGCAACGTATACTCCATGAGCTACAAGCAGAACGAGGGCGCATTTTTAGCCGGCGTTCTGGCAGCCAGCGTGACCTCTTCCGATATGGAGTTCGCCAATGAGGACGCCGTGATCGGCTTCGTAGGCGCAAAGGATACGGCAGCCGTTATCAACGACTCTGCTGTGGGCTACATCGAGGGCGCCCAGTTCGTAAATCCGGACATCAAGGTTCTGGTTTCCTACGTTGGTTCCTATGTGGACTCTGCAACTGCAAAAGAGCTGGCGCTGACCCAGTACTCCTCTGGCGCTGACTGCGTATTCGTGGCAGCAGGCCCGGCTTCCGTAGGTGTTATCGAGGCTGGCGCTGAGAGCCAGAAGTATGTGATCGGCGTGGACTCTGACCAGGCTCTGGCATATGAAGGAAAGGATGAAGCCAACTACATCATCTCCTCTGCCATCAAGGGCGTAGGCGACAGCCTTTTCAGCTCCATCGAGAGAGCCCAGGCCGGAGAGCTTCCTTACGGCGAGCATGAGACCCTTGGACTTGCAGAAGGCGCTGTGGGCCTTGCTGACAACGAGATCTACAACACCGTAGTACCGGAGGACGTAAGGACTGCTGTGGACGGTGCAAAGGAGAAGCTCCTGGCTGGCGAGGTGACTGTGGACACCGCATACGGCATGGACGAAGAGACATTAAAGGGAATCATTAACGGCGCCCAGTAATCTTTTGGGAAGACAGGCGTTTTGGAAGGCGTTGAAAGGGAGATCTCCATTTCAGCGCCTTTTGCGCAAAAGCTCGGAACCGTTACGGAGGAAAATCATATGGAGCAGGGGAATATCCTGGAAGCCCGGAATATCACAAAGGTATACCCGGGAGGAGTTGTGGCCAACCACAACGTCAATCTTAGTGTAAAAAAAGGCGAGATCCATGCGCTGGTGGGGGAAAACGGCGCGGGGAAATCTACGCTGATGAAAATGTTATTCGGCATGCTGGCACCCACCGAGGGACAGATCTTTGTGGATGGGAAGGAAGTCCACTTCACCTCCTCCGGCGATGCCATTGCCGCCGGCCTGGGAATGGTGCACCAGCACTTCATGCAGGTCCCGTCTATGACTGTGGCAGAGAATCTGATCCTGGGAGCTGAGACCGGATCACCCTTTAAGGTGGACCGGAAGAAAGCGGTGGAGATCACAAGAGAGCTGTCAGAGCGGTATAACCTGAAGGTGGAAGCAGAGGAAAAGGTAGAGGATATTTCCCTGGCCATGCGCCAGAAGCTGGAGATCCTGAAGGCCCTTTACAGAGGAGCCCATATCCTGATCCTGGACGAGCCCACGGCGGTCCTTACGCCCCAGGAGACAGAGGAGCTGTTCGAGCAGCTGCTGCTCTTAAAAGAAAGCGGACATACCATTATTTTTATTTCTCATAAACTGAACGAGGTAAAGGCTCTCTGCAACCGCATGACCATCCTGCGGGACGGAAAGACCATGGGCACCTATGAGATCTCCGATCTGGATGAGCATGAGATCTCCCGGCTGATGGTGGGCCGTGAGGTGAGTCTGGATATCGAAAAAGCGGAGGCGGATTTCGGAAAGACTGTTTTCTCTGTAAAGGATCTGGTGTATGCCGATCAGTTCGGAAAGACACGCCTGGACCATGTTTCCTTTTCTATTAAAGAGGGGCAGATCCTGGGGATCGCAGGCATCGACGGAAATGGTCAGTCAGAGCTGGTGGAGGCCATTGTGGGCACCTTAAAGCTCCAGGGCGGCCAGGTACGGTTAAATGGAGAGGACCTGACTGGGGCCTCCGTATTGAAACGCCAGGAGGCCGGCATTTCCCATGTGTCCGAGGATCGGATGCGGTACGGCTCCGCGCCGAAGCTGAGTCTGGAGGACAACGCCATCTCCAAGGTGTACTATACCGGCCAGTTAAAATCCAGGGGACTCATCGACAGCAAAAAGGTAAACGGCTTCGCAAACCGGATCCTAAAGGAGTTCCTGGTAAAATACGATAACTCGAAGCAGTCCGTGTCCGAGCTTTCCGGCGGAAACGTCCAGAAGCTGATCGTGGGACGGGAATTTGACTATGATCCAGATCTTCTTATCATGAACCAGCCCACCCGGGGCATTGACGTGGGTGCCATCGAGTTCATCCGGAAGAAGATCGTGGACATGCGGGCCAGAAAAAAGGCCATTTTACTTGTATCCGCCGACCTGAGCGAGATCCTCTCCTTAAGCGATACGATCCTGGTGATGCATGAGGGCCGGATCGTGGGCCATATCAGTGATGTAAAGAACACGTCGGAAAATGACCTGGGACTTTACATGCTGGGAGTAAAGGAAGATTCAAAAGAGCAGATCGGAGGTGCGTACTGTGAGTAAGAAATTTACAGCTGTAAGACTCCTTTGTGCCTTTGGCATCGCCTTCGTTCTGACGGTGGCCATCATCTTCGGAGTCAGTGAGGAGCCGGTGACGGCTATCTATAACCTGTTCCTGGGGCCGCTGCAGTCCAAGCGTCATTTCTTTGACGTTTTTGCCAGCAGCGTACCGCTGATCTTTACGGGTCTGGCTCTGGGACTGGTGTTTAAATCCGGAAACTTTTCCATGATCGCAGACGCCTGCCTTTACACAGGCGCTGTGGTGACCGCAGCCCTGGCCATTAAGACGGCTCTTCCTGCGGGACTTCATCCGGCAGTGATCATGCTTCTGGCCGCTGTGGTGGGCGGCATCATTGGAAGCATCCCGGCTCTCTTAAAGGTGTATTTCCACACCAACGAGCTGGTGACCTCCCTGATGTTCAACTATGTGTTCTTCTATCTGGGGATCTATACGGTCACCAAATTCCTGGCAGACCGGGCGGCCGGAACCTTTGCGTCCTTAAAGTACCAGCCCACAGCCTCCCTGGGAAGCCTCATCAGCGGAACGAAATTCCACGCCGGATATCTGATCGCCATTGCTGTGGTGATCCTGTTATACCTTTTGGTATACAAGACAAAATTCGGATATGAGATCCGTATTTCCGGAAGCAATCCGGAATTTGCCAAATATTCCGGAATCAATACGAGCCGGGTCATCATCCTGACCCAGGTGATCGCCGGTGCCGTTGCTGGTCTTGGCGGATCTGTGGAGCAGATGGCCATGTACCAGAGGTTCAACTGGCAGGATTCACCGTCCTACGCCTGGGACGGCGTGATCATCGCCATCCTTTCCGGAAATAACCCGAAGAATGTGCCCCTGGCGGCATTCTTCCTGGCCTATATCCGTGTGGGAGCAGACCTCATGTCCAGGCGGTCTGACGTTCAGAACGAGCTGGTATCCATTATCCAGGCAGTTCTGATCCTGTTTGTAACGGCAGAGCGGTTCATGGCTGGCTGGAAGCAGCGCCAGGAAGCGAAGAAAGCACTGGGAGGGGAGGCATAAATATGATCTTACAGGATATCATCAATACACTGAGTCTTCCGGAGTTTTATTTTGCCGTTTTCAGAAGCGCCACTCCGGTGCTCCTTACGACTCTGGGGGCCATGATCGCCTCCCGGTCCGGAACCAACAACATTGCCCTGGAGGGCACCATGCTGATCTCCGCCTTTGTGGGCGTTGTGGTCAGCGCCTTTACCCAGAGCGCATGGATCGGCTTTTTCGGAGCCGTGCTGGCAGGTTTTCTCATCAGCAACATACTGGCGTATTTTATTTTAAAGCTGAATTCCAATTCTGTTATCTCCGGTATCGCCTTAAATACCTTTGCATCCGGAGGAACGATCTTTGCCCTGTATCTTCTGACAGGGGAAAAGGGGGCTTCCACGTCTCTGGCGTCCTTAAAGCTCCCCAGCATCGACATCCCGGTGATCCAGGACATCCCGGTCATCGGAGCCATCCTTTCCGGCCATCATGTGCTGACGTATGCGGCTCTGATCCTGGTGGCTGTGATCTGGTACATGTTTAAATACACAGAGCTGGGCATGCATATCCGGGCTGTGGGCGAGTCTCCGGATGCCGCCGAGTCTGTGGGCATCCATGTAAAGCGGGTCAAATATACTGCCTTAAGCCTCAGCGGGATCCTGACCGGCATGGCCGGAGCCTTCCTTTCCATGGGCTATGTGGGCCTGTTCTCTGCCGGAATGACCGCAGGACGCGGCTATATCGCCCTGGCCACCCAGGCCATTGCCGCCGGAAACGCCGTGATCGGCATGCTGGCCTCCCTGCTCTTTGGCTTCTGCCAGAGCCTGGCCAACTACTTACAGTCTTCTGGTATTCCGTTGCAGTTCATCCAGATGATGCCGTATCTGATCATCATCATCGCATACACCGTTTACTGTGCCATGGTGGAACGAAATAAGAAAAAGAAGCAGATGAGGGCAGCGGCTGGAAAATAGGAATGAAAGGAGAAACTACCCAATGAGCGAAAAGAAACTGATCGAGCTCCATCTGCATCTGGACGGCTCTCTGCGTCCGGAGACCGTATGGGAGTTATCGAAGGAGCAGGGGATCGCCATTCCGGCTTCCTCTCCCGAGGACGTAAAGTTTAAAATGGAGGTCCCCGAGGACTGCAAGACCCTGGAGGAGTACCTGGAGCGGTTCGCGCTGCCTCTGATGGTGCTTCAGAGAGCCGACGCCATCGAGCGTGTGACCTTTGAGCTGGTGGAGGATCTGGCAAAAGAGGGCGTGACCTACGCAGAGATCCGCTTTGCCCCGCAGCTTTCCGTAAGCGGCGGCCTCACCCAGGACCAGGTGGTGGAGGCGGCCATCCGCGGCGCAGAGCGGGGAATGAAGGAATATCCTCGGATCCGTGTGGGGCTGATCCTCTGCTGTATGAGAGGGGATACGAACCAGGAGCTCAACATGCAGACTGTGGAGACGGCGAAAAAATACCTGGGCAGCGTGGTCTGCGCCGTGGATATCGCCGGGGCTGAGGGCCTGTTCCCCACAGAAATGTTTGTGCCGGTATTTGCAAAGGTGCGAGAATACGGTCTTCCCATGACCATCCATGCGGGTGAGGCAGCGGGACCGGACAGCATGCGTACCGCCCTTTCCTATGGCACAAAGCGCATCGGCCACGGTGTGGCGGCCATTGAGGATCCGGAGCTTGTGAAGCGTCTGGTGGAGGAAGGCATTACCCTGGAGGTCAGCGTTACCAGCAACTACCATACAAAGGTGGTGGACCGTCTGGAGGACCACCCCATCCGCCGTCTTTTTGATGCAGGCGTGCGGGTGACCATCAACTCCGACAACATGACCTGCTCCAGGACCAATGTAAATAAGGAGCTGGATCTGATGCGGACCGTGTTCGGGTTCACAGAGGAAGAAATCGAAAAAATGGAAGAATACGCCTGGGAAGCCAGATTCTTAAAGAACTAATTTTGCCAGGAGAAAAGCCGGACCCGCCGTGTGATAGCGGGGCCCGGCTTTTTTTGGGTTTGGGGACAGCAAAACGGACGGGAGATGACTCCCGCCCGTGAGCTGCAATTAGAATTTCTTAAATAATAAGTGAATAATTACTCTGCGATCGCGTTCATCAGAGTCGGATGATCCGGGGTCAGGGCAATGCTTCCGCTGATAGCCATAACAGAAGTCGGATCCAGGAAGTCAACATAGAACTCAACGTTATCTTCAGTCTCGGGATCAATGGCATATTTTGCCCATCCGTCTGTTACGAAGCCAACGTTATATTCTGTACCATCGTCGTCTTTTTCGTTTTTAGCGTTGATCAGAACATCGCCGTCTTCCTTGTACTCAACATTGGAATGCTGGATGGAGCCATTCTGGTTTACAATAAAGGTGTACTCTGTTCCTTCAATCTCCATAGTTACTGGCTGGTATTTATAGTCGTCAGACGCAACAAGATGACCCTGGAAGTATAATTTGTTGTTCTTATTACCGGTAATACCCACACCCTTGGCTTCTCCGGTTGTGGCGTTATCTTTTGTTCCGAAGTAGAATTTGAAGGTATCGTCGTTGTCATCCTTAACAGACTGGGATCCTGTCTTCATGGAACCATCATCAGAGCCACCAAAATAATACATACCAAGGGTGATTTTATCATTGCCCTTTGCGTCTACAGCGGATTCCACAATATGAACAAAATTGGAGATCATTTCTCCGTCCTTGTTAAAGAAGTAATCCTTGGAGTTGATCTTCTTTTTAGCGATGCTGATAGCTTCTCCATCGTTACCGATTTCCAGAGCGCCATCGCCTAAGCTGTACTTATAGCCGTAGCCAACAAGATCACTGTAGTCGTCATCCTGAGCCGGTACATACGCCTTACCATCGCTGTCGAGCCAATACCAGAATTTGTCGTCATCCTCGTCTTCATCATAAGCGTCTTCCGGTCTCCAGGTTTTGAACCATTTATCCTCCTGGACATGACCGTCAGCCATTTCTTCGTCATATAAACAGTAGTAGGCTACGTCTACATCCCCCAGTTTGGTCTGGCTTCCTTCTTCATCGATTTCCGCATAGGAATAAGACTTATTTGTTTCATCATAGATTCCGCCAACCCAGCCAGTCAGCATCTGACCAAGATTGTCGCTCTGGTTTCCTAAAATAAACGCCTGACCTCCGACATTGGTCTGCCTTCCGGTAGCAACCTTGCCTGTGGATTTTAAATAGTACCAGTATTCATCTGCATCTGCGTCATCGTCAGCAGTAGCTGGCTCTGTGGTGTATACCCAAGCAGATTCTACACGGGCACCTGTCTCATCGCAGTAAAAGGTATAGCTTGTATTGATGCCGTTTTCTTCGTTTACAACATCGTTGCCGTCAGCTGTTACCCAGCCAGTCAGCATCTGACCGTCAGCATCGAAGAAGAATGTGCTTCCCTTGTAAAGGATCTTCTTGTTGTCTGCTCTCTTACCTGTGGACTGGAAGTAGAACCACTCCTCATCTGCATCCTCGTCCTCATACGGAGTTGTTAATCTCCAATCATTGATGATTTTTGTACCGCTGGAGTTTACGAAATAGTAATCTCCGTCGTATTCTACCCAGCTGGAACGAACGAGCATTCCGTCATCGCCTACATAATATTCCTTACCATTGCTGGAGCAGAAGGTGTTCTCATATACATCGCCGTTGGCGTCGTAGCAGTACCACTCGCCATCTACCATCATCCAGGTGCCCTTTGCAGCTGCGAAGGATGTGATGGAAGCGCCTAATGCTAACAGAGCTGCTGCGGATACGACTGCAGCAATTTTAGTCTGCTTTCTCATAATTAATGCACTCTCCTTTTTTTCTTTTTGAAACTTTTTTGAAATTCCTAATTGCATCACGAAAGGCATTATACTTCCTATAAGAGAAATTATCGGAAGTATAGGTGAATGCAGAAATTAAGAAAAGATTAAGAAAATAAATAAAAAATAGAGATAGAAAAAGATTTAAAAACAAAAATGCAAAATACAATATAATAAATATGTAATAATAAATTTTAAAATAATTTAAATATATTATCTGTTAATTTAAGAAGCCCTGATTCAGACTTTTGTATATGGAAAATTTCTTTTAAATTGCCATGAAAGATGATATACTGGTGCTGTGAAAAACTGAGTTAAGCAGAGGGCCCCAAAGGTGGCTGCTGATTTTAGCATATGAGATATACGAGGAGAAACTTCATGAGAAAAATGATTTCCTGGAATGTCAACGGCCTCCGGGCATGCGTGGGCAAGGGATTTTTAGAATATGTAAAGGAATCGGATGCGGACATTTTCTGCATCCAGGAAAGCAAGCTCCAGGAGGGACAGATTGAACTGGACCTTCCAGGCTACCGCCAGTATTGGAATTATGCAGAGAAAAAGGGATACTCCGGCACGGCCATGTTCACAAAGGAGGAGCCGGTCTCCGTTTCCTACGGCCTGGGGATCCCGGAGCACGATAAGGAGGGGCGCGTCATCACCGCAGAATTTGACGATTACTATGTGGTCACCTGCTACACGCCCAACTCCCAGGACGGCTTAAAGCGTCTGGATTACCGGATGGAGTGGGAGGACGCGTTCCTTTCCTATCTGAAAAAGCTGGAGGAGAAAAAGCCGGTGGTCTTCTGCGGGGACTTAAACGTCGCCCATAAGGAGATCGATCTGAAGAATCCGAAGACTAACCGGAAGAACGCGGGCTTTACGGACGAGGAAAGAGAAAAATTCACAAGACTCCTGGATGCGGGCTTCATCGACACCTGGAGATACTTTAACCCGGATCTGGAGGGCGTTTACTCCTGGTGGTCCTACCGGTTTTCTGCCCGCCAGAAGAACGCCGGGTGGCGCATCGACTATTTCTGCGTATCGGACAGCCTGAAGGACCGGCTGGTGAGCGCGGCCATCCACACGGACGTTCTGGGAAGCGATCACTGTCCGGTGGAAGTGGTGATCGGGGACTAAAGGAAAGGGTATACGAATCATGAATCTTGTAACGGCAGAGCATCTGACCAAATCATATACAGAACGGCTGATCCTCAATGACACGGATTTTTCCATCAACGAAGGGGATAAGATCGGCCTGATCGGCGTCAACGGCACCGGAAAATCCACGCTTTTAAAGCTGGTGGCAGGCCTGGAGGAGCCGGATACGGGGACCGTTGTCCGCGGGAGGAACCTGGATATCCGCTATCTTCCCCAGAATCCGGTGTTTGAGGAGGGAGAAACGGTCCTGGAAAGCGTCCTCAGGGAAAACCGGAGCCGGTATCATGACCAGATCTGGGACCTGGAAAGCCAGGCAAAGGCCATGCTGAACCGGCTGGGGATCCCGGAACATGACCAGCAGATCGGACAGTTATCCGGCGGCCAGAAAAAGCGTGCGGCCCTGGCGTCAGTCCTTTTATCGCCCACGGACCTGCTGATCCTGGACGAGCCCACCAACCACCTGGACAGCGCCATGGCAGACTGGCTGGAGGAGTATTTAAAGCGGTTTAAGGGCGCGCTGCTTATGATCACCCATGACCGGTATTTTCTGGACAGCGTCACCAACCGCATCGTGGAGCTGGATAACGGGAAGCTGTACAGCTACCAGGCCAACTACGAGGGATTCCTGGAGCTGAAGGCCGGGCGTATGGATATGGAACAGGCGTCGGAGCGGAAACGCCAGTCCATCCTCCGGGTGGAGCTGGAGTGGATGAAGCGGGGAGCCCGGGCCAGATCTACCAAGCAGAAGGGGCGGATCCAGAGGTATGAGGCGCTCCGGGATGCCAAAGGGCCGGAAAAGGAGCAGGCTGTGGAAATGGAATCCATTTCCAGCCGCCTGGGAAGGACGACCGTGGAGCTGTCGGGGATCTGCAAGGCCTACGGGGACAAGGTGCTCATAAAGGACTATACGTATTTTTTTCTGAAAAATGACAGGATCGGATATATCGGCCCCAACGGCAGCGGGAAGTCCACGCTGATGAAGATCATCGCCGGATGGGAAAAGCCGGATTCCGGTACGGTGGAGATCGGACAGACGGTGAAGATCGGATATTTTTCCCAGGAAAATGAGGACATGGATACCAGCCTTAAGGTCATCGACTATATACGGAACGTGGCGGAGTACGTCCAGACAAAGGACGGGAGCATCAGCGCCTCCCAGATGCTGGAGCGGTTTTTATTCCCGCCGTCGGTGCAGTATACGGTGATCCAGAAGCTGTCCGGCGGTGAGCGGCGGCGGCTGTATCTGTTAAAGATCCTCATGAGCGCGCCCAATGTGCTGATCCTGGACGAGCCTACCAACGATCTGGACATTAAAACGCTGATGATCCTGGAGGATTACCTGGACAGCTTCCAGGGTATCGTCATCACCGTATCCCATGACCGGTATTTCCTGGACCGGGTGGTACGGCGGATCTTTGCTTTTGAGGGAGACGGCGTTCTCCGCCAGTATGAAGGCGGGTTTACGGATTATGCAGCCCGTAAGGCCGCGGAGGCTGAAGCGGAAGAGGAGAGCCGGGCGGACGTGAAGCCTGCGGCCCCTCCAAAGGAAAAGGGGCAGAGGACCCGCGGGCCGCAGAAGCTGAAATTTACCTATAAAGAACAGAAAGATTACGAGACCATCGAGGCAGATATGGCGGCTCTGGAGGAGAGGATCGCAGGGCTCGAAGAAGAGATCCAGGCATCGGCCCGGGATTTTGTAAAGCTGAACCAGCTTATGGAGGAAAAGGAAAAGGCAGAGAAAGAGCTGGAAGAAAAGATGGACCGGTGGATGTATCTGGAAGAGCTGGCGGCGAAGATCGCAGAGCAGCAGGGGTAGGCTTACAGACGTAGAATAGAACGGAGGACGGGATATGACGGGACGAAAGAACAGACATGAGCTCCTCTATCCATTGGGAGTAACGCCGACAGAAGAAGGGGCAGAGATCCTCGTACAGGCTGAGGGGAAAAAGGTAAGTCTCCTTTTATTCCGGAGAGGAGAAAAAAAGGCGGCGGAAGTCATTGATTTCCAGGAAAGGGACCGGGTCGGAGACGTCTGGTCCATGACCTTAAGGGGATATGATCTTGAAAATATGGAATATGGCTTCCAGTGCGACGGCCAGTGGATGCCGGACCCCTGTGCCAGGATGGTCACAGGCCGGGAAAAATGGGGAGACCTCTCCCGGGCCGGGAAGCCGGTGCGGGCCAGGCTTCTGACCGGGGAATTTGACTGGGAGGATGATGTGAGGCCGGAGATCCCATATTCTGACAGCATCATCTACCGGCTCCATGTGCGGGGATTCACAAAGCATAGAACCTCCGGTGTGAAAGACCGGGGAACCTTCGGTGGGATCCGGGAAAAGATCCCGTATTTAAAGGAACTGGGCGTAACGGCAGTGGAGCTTCTTCCAGTGACGGAGTTTGACGAGGTCATGGTCACAGAGCCTGCGGCCGGGCTCCCGGGACAGAAGCCGGAGGCCACGGGGCGGATCAACTACTGGGGATACGGCCCATCGTTCCTTTATGCACTGAAGACCTCCTATGGATCCGGGGAGACCGAGCCTGAGAGAGAATTCAAGGAGCTTGTGAAGGCGCTCCACCGGGAAAATATGGAGTGTATCCTGGAGTTTTATTTCACAGGTAAGGAGTCTCCCGGCGATGTGCTCCACGTCCTCCGTTACTGGCTCCAGGAGTACCATGTGGACGGCTTCCGGCTGACGGGCTTTGCCCCCAGGGAGGCCATTGCCGGGGATCCGTTCTTACGGTGCACCAAGCTGTTTGCAGACAGCTGGGAGGAGGCCCTGGAAAGGAGGCCCAAAACAGGCTATCCCATGCCGGGAGACGGGAAGGTGACGCTGCGGGACAAGCACCTGGCGGAATACAACGGCCGGTTTGAGGAGGACATGCGGCGGCTTCTGAAGGGCGACGAGGGGATGTTAAACAGCCTGGCATTCCATTCCAGAAGGAATCCGGCAGAATACGGCGTCATCAATTATATGGCCAATACCAACGGCATGACCATGATGGACATGGTCTCCTATGACCGGAAGCACAACGAGGACAACCATGAGGACAACCGGGACGGCACGGATCACAATTATTCCTGGAACTGCGGCGAGGAGGGCCCCACCAGGAAAAAAAGGATCCGGGACCTGAGAAGGCAGCAGCTCTGCAATGGGTTCCTCCTGCTGTTTTTAAGCCAGGGAACGCCGCTTCTGCTGGCGGGCGACGAATTTGGGAATTCCCAGGAGGGAAATAATAACGCGTACTGCCAGGATAACCGGATCTCCTGGCTGGACTGGAGGCTTCTGGAGACCAACCGGGACATCTTTGAATTTGTAAAGGGGCTCATTGCTTTCCGGAAAAAACATGGTGTATTCCATATGGAGAGGGAGCCCCGGATCATGGATTACAGATCCTGCGGACGCCCGGATGTTTCCTACCACGGCGAATACGTATGGCGGCCGGAGTTTGAGAATTTCCGCCGCCAGTTGGGGATCCTTTACTGGGGGGAATATGGGACGAAGGAGGACGGAAGCCAGGACGATACCATGTATGTACTTTATAACATGCACTGGGAGCCCCATGTATTCGGCCTTCCCCACCTTCCCAAGGGCCAGACCTGGCATGTGCTTTACGATACGTCAAAGGGCCCGGAAAAGGGCGTGTACGGAGAGACTGCGGCGCCGGAGCTGAAGGACCAGTCCCAGATCGCCATGACGCCGCGGAGCATCGTGGTCTTATGCGGACAGCCAGGAAACGGAGTTCTGGAGGAGGAAAGCAGCAGGGAGCTGCCCACGCCGGCGGCTGGACCTGAGGCAAAGGCATCTGCCGATCCGTCCGCGGTCCAGTCCGTAAAGGCGTCTGCCGATCCGTCAGCGGTTTAGCCTGAAAAGGCCCGGCGGTTCCGGGGGAGGTCCGCCCCCGGAGCCAATGGAGCTGCCAGGCAGAAAAAAACGGCCGGGGCGCTGAAAGGACGGCTTTGAACAGTTCTCAGCCTGCTTTGCAGCACCCCGGCCAGATACGGCTTATTCGGGATAGATGAGGCGGTCTTCCTGGATATCCTCCAGCACCTCGTCGCAGAATTTCCGGGCCAGATACCTGGCCATGGGAAGGTTCATATCCAGGTAATTGCCGCAGTCCCTGGCAGCTGCGCCGGGGATCTCCCCTTCAAAGTCCCGGATATAGGAAAACATTTCCTGAAGGAGAGGAACGATATCTGCGGATTCATAGTCTCCGGCCAGCAGAAGGTAAAAGCCGGTGCGGCAGCCCATGGGGCCGAAATAAAGGACACGGTCCTTGTAAACCTTGTGGTTCCTCAGAAACGTGGCGCCCAGGTGTTCAATGGTGTGGATCTCCGCAGTATTCATGACAGGCTCATGGTTGGGGCGGGTCATACGGATGTCGAAGGTGGTGATCCGGGCGTCTCCCGCGGTATCCCGTCTGGATACATAGACGCCGGGCAGGAGTTTCAGATGATTGACAGTGAAGCTTGCGATCTTGTCCATAGATGGTTCCTTTCCTTTCTGTAAACAGTTCTGCTTCCATTATAACGGCAAAGCGGGAAGGATACAAGCCCTGATCCACTGCAATGAAGAGTGGACAATGGACGGAAAGTGTATTATAATATAAAAGAATTGTTTGAAAATACAGGGGGCTGCTGCGAATGGGCGGGTTTTTATCCTCCTCCTTTGCGGCGGCCCCTGGAGAATGAAAAGGAAATTTAAGGAGACGGAACAATGTTAGACGGAAAGAAAACTTTATTCAGCGGAATGCAGGCAACCGGTAACCTGACTCTCGGGAACTATCTGGGGGCTTTAAAGAACTGGGTGACGATTTCCGATGATTACCAGACCTTTTTCAGCGTCGTGGATATGCATTCTATTACTGTCCGTCAGGACCCGGCAGAGCTTAGAAAGCGCGCAAGAACACTTCTGACTCTTTATATTGCCGCCGGACTTGACCCGGAGAAAAACTGCATTTATTACCAGTCCCATGTATCGGGACATGCGGAGCTGGCCTGGATCTTAAACTGCTTTACCTATATGGGCGAGCTGAACCGGATGACCCAGTTTAAGGACAAGGCTGCCAAGCATGCCGACAATATCAACGCGGGCCTGTTCACGTACCCGGTACTCATGGCCGCAGATATCCTGCTGTACCAGGCGGACGTGGTGCCGGTGGGTATCGACCAGATGCAGCACTTAGAGCTCACCAGGGACATTGCCATCCGCTTCAATAATATCTACGGAGATGTGTTCACGGTTCCGGAGGCCTATATCGGAAAGGCCGGAGCAAAGATCATGAGCTTACAGGATCCGGCGAAAAAGATGTCCAAGTCCGATGAAAACCCCAATGGCAGCATTTATCTCATGGACGATCCAGATACCATTATCCGCAAGTGCAAGAGAGCTGTGACGGATTCCGAGGGTATCATCCTGTACCGAGACGAGCAGCCGGGCGTTAAGAACCTGATCGATATCTACTGCGCATGTACCGGAAAGACACCGGCAGAGGTAGAGAGGGAATTCGATGGAAAGGGCTACGGTGATTTCAAAATGGCCGTGGGCGAGGCTGTGGTCGGCGTATTAAAGCCGCTCCAGGACCGGTTTGCAGACCTTAGCAAGAACAAAGAATATCTGGATAAGGTGATCAAGGAAAATGCGGAGAAGGCGTCCTATTTCTCCAATAAGACCCTTAGAAAGGTCCAGAAAAAAGTGGGCTTCCCGGAACGCATCCGCTAGGAAACCGGTGAGGAGGGCTTTATGAAGCTTTTGACCTATGCCATAAATAAAAAAGAGCTGACAGGAGTACTGAACAGGGAAGGGACCTTCGTGTATCCCCTTTCTGCGGCGGGAATGGAATACCGGACCATGAAGGAGGTCATACGGGAGATCGGACCGTCGGAACTGGAGCTCCTGGACCATATTTCCGGGCTTCCTCCCTATGAGGTATCCAATGCCGCGCCTCTGGAGGACATAAAGATCATGGCCCCGATCCCGGTGCCGGACCAGGATATCATCTGCCTGGGGATCAACTATCTGGCCCACGCGGAGGAATCCGCCAGGTTTAAAAAGGAAGCATTTTCCAAGCCGGATCAGGCGGTGTATTTTTCCAAGCGGGTCAACCGGGCCACGGATCCCGGCGATGGGATCCCATCCCACAAAGAGCTTACGAGCCAGCTGGACTATGAGGCAGAGCTGGCGGTGATCCTGAAAAAGGATGCTAAGGACGTGGCTTTGGAGGATGTGGAGGATTATATTTTTGGTTATACCATTATGAACGACGTCAGCGCCAGGGAGGTGCAGACGGCCCACAGACAGTGGTATTTCGGGAAGAGCCTGGATGGATTTACGCCCCTGGGGCCCTGGATCGTCACCGCCGACAGCGTGGAATTTCCGCCAAAGCTCAGGATCCAGTCCCGTGTCAACGGAGAGCTGCGCCAGGATTCCAACACGGAACAGTTCATTCACGGGATCGCAGAAGTGGTCAGTGAGCTGAGCCGCGGCATGACCCTGAAGGCCGGTACCATCATCGCCACCGGAACGCCAGCAGGCGTGGGAATGGGCTTTGATCCGCCCAGATTCCTCAAACCGGGAGATGTGGTCGAGTGTGTGATCGAGGGGATCGGAACACTGAAAAATCCGGTGGTGGAGTAGGGGGAAGAAGATTTCCCTGCGCCCAGCGGCATGGCTGCCTTCGCGGATCTTCTGGACAGACAGGAGCTTTGGGATGCTGAAGGGACCGGGCCGCTCCGGAACAGAACAGAATCATATAGAAGCAGAGTTTGCCAT
This sequence comes from Enterocloster hominis (ex Liu et al. 2021), assembly GCA_014385265.1. Lineage (GTDB taxonomy): Bacteria > Bacillota > Clostridia > Lachnospirales > Lachnospiraceae > Alitiscatomonas > Alitiscatomonas aceti. Next base: position 7,122 of record JACRTJ010000023.1, on the reverse strand, counting down.
GAAGGGAACGCACCCGCCGCAGGCGGGGCTTTCTTTTCATGGCTTTTTCAAAATAGTGGGACCGGCTGGTGAATTTAGGTTCGTACTGCCGGTTTCTGGGCTTTTGGAGCAGACTTCTGAGTCTGTGCCGCAGGTTTCTGGGCTTTTGGAGCAGATCTTTGCGCCTGCAACCGCAGGATTGGGCATAGAATGGCCTTTTTCTAGTGTATGCCCAAAAAAATCGGATTTTTTTGGGATTTTCTTTAGAAAATCAAGCCTTATGCCCAACCCCTGGAACTCCGATGGTTAGAATAGGGTAAAGGAGAAGAATGTATATGGAAGATATACGGACCATGCTGAACCGGGTGGCATCCGGGGAGCTTTCTGTGGACCAGGCGGTCCTGGAGCTGAAAAAAGAGCCATTTTCAGAGGCAGGCTTTGATGAGCTGGGGTTTGCCAAGCTAGATACCCACCGGCGGCTGCGCCAGGGGATCGCTGAGGTGATCTACGGAGCGGGAAAAACAGCGGAGCAGATCGCCGGGATCGTGGAGGCGATGAAAAAGCGCGGCCAGGAACTGGTCCTGATCACACGGATGGACCCGGAAAAGGCCCGTCATACGGAAGATCTCCTGAAACAGAAGTTTGAAGATGGAGCCGGCTTCCGGTATTTTGACGGTACCGGGATCGGCATATGCGGGGACTTTCCGGAAAAGGACGGAGTCGGCACGATCGTGGTCGCCACTGGAGGGACCAGCGATATCCCGGTGGCTGAGGAGGCAGCCCTGACAGCCGAGGCCCTGGGAAACCAGGTAGAACGGCTTTACGATGTGGGGGTTGCAGGCCTGCACCGCCTGGTGGCGCATATGGATACCATCATGAGCGCCCGGGTGATCATCGCCATCGCTGGAATGGAGGGAGCCCTGGCCAGCGTCATTGGCGGCCTGGCGGACTGCCCGGTCATTGCAGTTCCCACCAGCATTGGCTACGGCGCCTCATTTCACGGCGTCTCAGCCCTGCTTTCCATGCTGAATTCCTGTGCCAGCGGGGTCAGTGTGGTAAATATAGACAATGGATTCGGGGCCGGATATCTGGCCAGCATGATCAATCATATGAAGGGATAGAGGAGGAAACGAAATGAGAACGATTTACCTGGACTGCGGCATGGGGGCCGCGGGAGATATGCTCATGGCGGCGCTTTTAGAGCTGTGTCCGGAAAAGCAGGAAGAATTTCTTGGAAAAATGAACGGACTGGGTCTGCCTGGCGTGAAGGTGGAAGCGGAACCGGCCGTAAAATGCGGGATCACGGGAACACATATGAATGTGACTGTTTTCGGGGAGGAAGAGGAGAGCGAGGACGTTCATGATCATGGACACGCCCACACCCATTCCCATGAAGCCTGCGAATCCGCTGCCGCTGACGGGCTTCACAGCCATGTCCACAGCCACGATGGCCATGACCACCACCATGAGGACCATGATGCCCACAGCCATGACCATCACCATGGTGAACACGTCCACAGCCACGACGGACATGATCATTCCCATCATCACCATCATCACTCCACCATGGCAGGCATCGCCTCCATCATTGACGGTCTGGATATTCCAGACCCGGTGAAGGAAGACATGAAGGCAGTTTATGCCCTGATCGCCGAGGCCGAGTCCCATGCCCACGGAATGCCGGTGGACCAGATCCATTTCCATGAGGTAGGTACCATGGATGCGGTGGCAGATATTGCAGGTGTATGCCTTCTGTTCCATGAATTGGGAGCGGATCAGATCATCGCCTCTCCGGTCCATGTGGGAAGCGGCCATGTTCACTGTGCCCATGGGATCCTTCCAGTCCCGGCTCCGGCCACGGCCCATATTTTACAGGGGATCCCCGCATACAGCACCCAGGTACAGGGAGAGCTCTGCACCCCCACCGGTGCGGCCCTCTTAAAGCATTTTGTCAAAGAATTCCGGGAAATGCCGGTGATGACCACGTCAAAGATCGGATACGGAATGGGTAAAAAGGATTTCGAGCGGGCCAACTGTGTCCGGGCCTTTCTGGGGGATACCGCTGAGACTGGAGACGAGATCGCAGAGCTGTCCTGCAACCTGGACGACATGACTGCAGAGGCCGTTGGCTTTGCGGAGGAGGCGCTGTTCGAAGCCGGAGCCCTGGAGGTCTATACGGTCCCTGTGGGGATGAAAAAGAGCCGTCCCGGTGTCCTTCTGACTTGTATGTGCAGACGGGAGGACGAAGAAAAGATGGTGGAGCTGCTGTTCCGGCACACCACGACGCTGGGCGTCCGGGAGCATATCAGCCGGAGGTTCACTCTGAAGCGCCGGGAGGAAACTGTGGAAACGGCTTATGGACCCGTGCGGAAAAAGATCTCCCAGGGCCATGGCGTTACCAGAACCAAGCTGGAATATGAAGATCTGGCCGCCATTGCGAAAAAAACAGGCCGGCCTCTGGAGGAGATCCGGAAAGAGATAGAGAAATAGAGAAAAAAGGAAAAATAGAAAAATCCGCCGGAAGATGTGATCAGATACATCCTCCAGCGGATTTTTTTACCGCTTATTTCGGCCCGCCGGTCTGGAATTCCTTTAATCCATCCGAATCAGAAGAGCCGGAGCTTCCGGAACCGCAGGACGGGGAATCACAGCTTGTTCCGCCAGGAACCGTGATGCTGGAGCTGCCCGACGATCCGCCGGGGCCGGAGCTGGCTCCCGGATTGGCGGAGGGGACATTGCTGCCGCCTGGGGACGGTATGCTGGAATTTCCGGCCGACATGCCGTTGCTGCCGCCCGGACCGGCCGTGCTGCCAGAGTTTCCGGAACTTCCGCCGGGGCCGGAGGTACTTCCGGGATTCACGGTGGTGATCCCATTTCCGCCGGGAGCAGAATTTGTATCCGGAGCGCTGCCTCCGGGAGCCCCTGTACCCGTATTTCCGGCAGACATCCCTCCCGGAGAGGAGGTGCCGTTGGTCACCTGGTTTCCGGTAATTCCAGAATTTCCAGAATTTCCGGACGGCGGTGAATATACGCTGCCAGCCGAGCCCCCGTCAATGGCAGAGGCCTCATTGAGGCATACGCCTGAGTTGTCAAAGGTATAGTTGATATTATTGATCGCGTAGGAGCCATTGGAGATCATCTTTCCATCCGACGGATTCATGTAATAATACTTACCATTATCCTTGACCCATCCGGTGACCATATGGCCCGAGGGGTTGAAATAATACCAGGCTCCGTCGATCTGCTTCCATCCCACAGCCATTTTGCCGGATGTCTTATCCATATAATATTTGTGGGTGCCGTCACTCTGCCATCCGGTGACCATGCGTCCGTCTGTATGGAGATAATAGTACCGGCCGTCCAGCTGGAGCCATCCAGTCATCATCTGTCCATTCCCGTTAAAGTAGTACCAGTAATTGTCGATGACTGTCCAGCCCGAGGCCATATCACCGTCGGGATTGAAGAAATACGTCACATTGTCGATGGTCTGCCATCCGGTGACCATGGTACCGTCTGCCTTCATATAATAATATTTTCCGTCCAGGTTCAGCCATCCGCGTACCAGCCGCCCATCGCTGGCAAAGTAATAAAACGCGCCGTCCATTTTCCGCCATCCGGTGACCATGGATCCGTCGCCCTTCAGATAATAGTAGTCGGTGCCGATCCGGAGCCATCCGGTGACCATGGCCCCGTCCAGAAGATAATACCATTTTCCATTATCCTGGAGCCATTCGCTGGCCATCCTTCCGTCTGTCTTCAGATAGTACCATTTCCCGTCGATGGTCTGCCATCCGGTCATCATCTGCCCGGTTTTAGGAAGCAGATAATAATAAGAATTATCCAGAAGCAGCCATCCCTTATACTGGGTGCCGTCAGAATTCATATAGTACCAGCTCTGTCCGTCGTTGATCCAGCCGGTCTGCTTTACATAATTCTTATAATAATACCATTTCCCGTCGATCAGCCGCCACCGGTCAGCAGGCAGCTTGGCTGACAGATCCTTAAAGACAAAGTTGATATCCACATTTCCGTTGACACCGTCGATCTGCCCCTCGTTGGTGGCCTGCCACATGGCCGCGCCTGCATAGGCTGGCTTTGCGTTATACCGGGCCACCCATACGTCGTAGGGAACCTTGGTCATATCGATCTTCTGGGAAAGCCAGTAATCATTGGTGTAGACCATGGGATAATATCCGGCGGCCTCCACCTTCTTACAGAATGCATTGATCACATCCGCCAGCTGGGCAGGGGTCAGCGCGCTCATTTCCGTGGACTCCACATCGAGCACCACCGGATAAGAAATGGGATAGTCCTTGATCAGATTCAGTACAAAATCCGCCTCCGCCTCCGCTGCGGCCGTTGTGGTGGCATAGGAATAAATATAAGCGCCCACCTTCAGTCCTGCATTGAAGGCGTTTACTGCATTGACGCTGAAATATGGATCCACCTCGTTGTTATATTTGGTTCCCAGCATAACGAACTGCACATCGTCCGCCGCCACGGCGTTCCAGTTGATGGACTGCTTCCAGTGGGAAACATCAATGCCCCTGGCTGTGATCCCTGTGAGTGCAGAGCCGTCTGCCGCCACATAGGAGCCGTTGGCATTCCGTTCCCAGGCCGCCGCAAAAGACGGGACGGCGGGATATACGGCTGCAAACGCCATAGTCAGGCTTAACAGAGCTGCAGCCAGCCGCTTCCTTTGTATCATAGAAATCCCCCTCATGGTAAAATAGTTCCGAAAAACTTCTATGTTGATTATACCATATAATCCCAATGGAGTCTTGAATAATTTATTACAAAAGTGGGCCAAAATCCCGGAGTTCTGCCACATTTTCCGGAATTCCGGGACAAATTTAAAAATCAGACCCGATCAGGAGAAAGGCCGGATCGGTAACGATCTTTTTATAGTACTCCTTGGCGTACCGGTACATGATCAGCGTGTATTCTCCAAACTCATCGCCGATACTGCTTTTGTATACGGCCCACAGGCACCATAAAAAGCCGCCCAGGGCAATATAGGAATAATAAACGAACCGGTCCTCGGCAGAGATATTTCCGCTGCAATATATGGCAAGGAGCTTTTCAGCCTCTTCCTCATTATAATAAGAATAAATCGCAGCCATGCTGACATCGATCATGGGGTCGCACATTCCGGCGTACTCCCAGTCGATGAGCCGGATCCCGCCATCCGGCAGGAAAAGGAAGTTATCGCAGACGCTGTCAATGTGGCAGAGGGTCTTTTTGCGGTCCAGACGGTCCAGACGCTTTAAAAGCGTGTTCATGTGGCCGCGCACATGATCGTAATCCTCAAAAAGATTTTTTTCATAGCCCTTACAGATGGACTCATAAAAGTCGATCCGCTCTCTCATATCGAAGGAATGGTCCACCTGGATACCGGAATTATGGAGGCGATGGACCAGCTCCATACAGCGGGCCACGTCCTGCCAGCTTCTGGGATCTCCATTTCGTGCGCCTTCATAAAATTCAGAGATCTTATAACCTGTGTCGCCGCTCATATAGATCACATGCTCAGAGATCCCCAGGGGCTTGATGGCGTCATAAACGGCTTTTTCCTGGGCCCGGTTGATGAGAAGATCGGTTCCAGGCCCCGGGATCCGGCAGATATACGACCGCTCCCTGGCTTTAAAAAGGAATGATTTATTGGTCATGCCTGTCTTTAGGCATTTCAGATCGGTCACCTCGGATTCCGGGATATGGAGGACTTCTGCCACCAGCTCCATGGCCGCATTGTTGGAATTGTTCCGGTACTTTTCATCGAATACCCGCAGCTCCTCCAGGTTCTCGAACTCATACACCTGGTTTTCCGGCTGACGGTTGATGTACATTTTGGGAGCCGGGTACTTTGCCATGGACGGAACGTGTTCTCCTGCCGTTCCATTCAGCAGGTCTGCCAGAACCTGTTCCCAGTACATCTGCTCGGTTCCGGGGGTCTCATAATATTTTTCCAGCACGGGGAAAAACTCCTCGGAAAATTCCCGGGAAAAGTAAACCGGCCCGTACATGACCCAGGAATCAGAGCCGCCTACGGCCACTCCGGTGAGCAGCCCCTTTTTGCTGGCCTCCAGGCACCATTCAGAGGTGGCGCCTTCCATATATACAGAAGAATACCATGCGCCGCACTCGTATGTATGGTACATGTTTTCGCGGATCCAGTTATCTGAGGATAAAAGATACGTGTTTTTTCCCTTGAAGCAGTCCCGGGCCCGGTAAACGGTGGTCAGTGTGTTCTTATTGTGGTATTCCGGGTTGTAAAGCAGCTTTACGCCGAATTTATCAATGAGGTACTCAAATTTCTCCTTCAGATACCCCACCACGATGGTGATATCCATGATCCCGGCCTCGTGGAGCTGGTTGATCTGACGCTCGATCATGCGTTCCCCGAACACCTCCAGAAGCCCTTTCGGCGTTTCAAAGGTCAATGGCACAAAACGGGAGCCGAATCCTGCCGCCAGGATAACGGCGCTGTTGACCCGGTACTTCTGGAGCAGTTCCACGCCCTTTTTTAATAAGGAATATTCTCCCGTCTGGGGATCCAGGGCGATCAGTCCATCGGCCAGGGCATCCCGGATCAGATGGTTGCAGGTCCCCAGGGAAAGGTCCATGGCTGCCGCCAGTTCCCTCTGAGTGATCTTTTTCTTCTCATAAATATTTCTGCACAGCAGTCCAAAACGATCCATAATCGTATTCCTCCATAGAAATTGAACGAAATCAGATGAAAATTATATGTTCAAAAAAAACAATAAAATTAAAGATATGAACATTATACCATACCAAATTGAAATTGCAAGAGGGTAAAAATGAAGGATTGTACCAATATAAGTACAATATAGCCATAAAAATGAAGTTTCGTAAAGAATCCGTAAGAAAATAAACAGATAAAAGTTATGGAAATTCTTAAGAAACTATACTATAATGTGGATGTATCGGAGGTACGGAATACTTCCCAGAGGAGTCAAAAGCTTACATCCTTTGCAAAACTTGCGAAAAATGTAAAAAAACTATTGATAATTTCTCTTATAAGAAGTATAATGTTCCTCGTAATGCAATTAGGAATTTCAAAAAAGTTTCAAAAAGAAAAAAAGGAGAGTGCATTAATTATGAGAAAGCAGACTAAAATTGCTG
>JACRTJ010000007.1 GCA_014385265.1 Enterocloster hominis (ex Liu et al. 2021) | reverse complement strand
TTACCGTTCAAAAGAAAAGGTGTATAAAGAGTTCATGCTGTATGCGATCGGGCGGAATATCATGAAATACCACCGGTTTCTGCATCATGAGATTGAAAAATACGAAGGGAAAAAGGAACAAAAAACTGCTTAAAGGCAATGAGCGTTCCCAAAATGCCAAACGAGGGGATACTATGCCCTGAAATTGGAGACAAAAAGGGAATGAGACAGTCCGGCAGAAAACTATGGCCCTGAAAAAGCCAGGAGTTCTGCGGACTGTCTCATTCTTTTGTTATCCGGGGAAAAAATCGGTATTAACCGACAGCCCCCTACAATGCCCAAATTACATCTTAAATTTATATCTTCCTTTTCCGTGACCGGATACTGGCTCAATAATATCTGCCTGCACTAAATTGGAAAGAAGTTTTGAAGCACCTGAACCTTTCAGCCCAAGAAGTTCCATAACTGCACTTCTTCCAAACACCTCATCGAAACCAAACTTTTCAAAAAGTCTATGGATATGAATCGTCGTTTTTACCGAGAAATCACTACCTTTTTCGGAAAGTACACTTTCATTATCCACTTTTGTATCTTGAATGTCCACTTTTTCTTCATTCAAAAGTCCACTTATATGAAGATTTCGATTATAAAGCTCATTTTTCTCGTTCAAAAGTAGATTTCTGAGAAACGCTTCCAGATACTCTGTTGTTTCGTGAATACCTTTTCGCAAGTTCGTATAGTTTGCACGGACAAGTGCATTTCTGAAATACCACGCATTTTCTGCAAAAATATCATTGGTTGCAGAGAACCCAAGCGCCTTTAAGTATTTGATGAAGAACACTGCCGTTGTTCTCGTATTACCTTCCCCGAAGATATGGATTTGCCATAACCTTGAAACAAATAGCGCAAGATGATGGATAATCTCGTCCATTGAAAGTCCTTTGTAGCTAAAATCTTTCTCCTGCGAAAAATCGTATTCAAGTGTAGCTCTCAGTTCGGACGCACTACCGTACATAACGGTTGCTCCATCAAGCACCCATTCTTTCTTTGTGATGTTGTAATCTCTGATCTTTCCGGCGTGTTTATAAATACCCTGAAAGAGTTTACGATGGATAGAGATATATTCGTTTGGCGAAAATGAAAACGCTGTTTCAGAAAGAATTTCTGCGATACGGGACGAAACCTTATCTGCTTCTTCGGTACGCTCATCATCGGACAAATGCACTGGTCTTTCTTCATAATAGCTGTCAATAAGACTCTGTGCTTCCTTCATCGTGATTTTACCTTCAATGTTCTGAATGGCAGTATCAATCAAATATTTAGATGGTTTGAGTCCGTCCACTGCCTGAAGTCCGATTGCCGTACTCCAAGCATACCCCTTATAAGCTTTATCCGGTTCAGACTCCCTCAAATATTCCTTAAACGGGTCTTTTTCCATATCCACTACCTCGCTTCATAGTCTTATAATTCAAATCTGCATTATTCGCTTTCCTGCATACCCTCATCGGCTTGTGCAATCATCTGTCTGTACTGTTCTTTTACACTTTCCGGTGCAAGCATCTGTACCTTGCCATTAAAGCCAGACACCCAACTGAAAAAGGCAGGACTGGCTGGTACTTCGGTCTGTACTCTGGAAGAAGTCATATCATACGCAAGGGTTGTCACATCTTCTCCGAAGCGGTCAACTATTATTGCAGAAAATAAAGCTTATGAACAGGTACTTGCTATGGTGCGTTTACATAGTGACTGCAATCATTATCAGTCCGAATACATTTAACCAGTCCATATACTCCTCCATAAATTCCGAGTTGTATTTCTGTTTGTTTTAAAAATGGGCAATCCCGATTGGAATTGCCCATTCATCGTACTAATTATGCGATTTTTTCTTGCTTGCACCGATTTCTGCATCAATTGATGTAAGTTTGATGTAAATCGCTGTTTTTTTCAGTTTTTTATCAAATGAAGTACGTCCTGTTTATTTTGCAAAACGGTACATCTTTACATCATCTTAGTACAGCTTTGCTCCTGCCGGGATCGCATCGTCCAGCATCAGCAGGTTCAGTCCTTCCCGTCCGTCGTACTCGTACACAGCGGAGATCAGCATGCCCTCGGAGGGAATGCCCATCATCTTTCTCGCAGGCAGGTTGGTGATGGCCACACATGTCTTTCCAACCAGCTCCTCCGGCTCGTAGTAGTCGTGGATACCGCTTAAGATGGTGCGCTTCCGGTCGGTTCCGTCGTTTAAGATGAACTTAAGAAGCTTCTTGGACTTGGGAACCGCCTCGCACTCCTCGATCTTCACCACGCGGAAATCGGATTTTGCAAAGGTATCGAAATCCACCAGATCCTCGAATAACGGCTCGATCTTTACCTTGGAGAAGTCCACCGGCTCTGCCTTTGCTGCCGGCATGGCCTCAAGCTGCTGTGTAAGGACTTCGGCAGCCTGGTTCATGGCAGCGTCTAAGGAAGCAGCCTTCTTCTCTTCCTTCTTTCCGGCGTCCAGACTCTTCATAGTCGGGAACAGCAGGACATCGCGGATCGCAGCAGAGTCAGTCAGCAGCATGCACATACGGTCGATGCCGAAGCCGATGCCTCCTGTGGGAGGCATACCGATCTCCAGGGCATTTAAGAAGTCCTCGTCTGTATGGTTGGCTTCCTCGTCTCCCTGGGCCAGCAGCTCCTCCTGGGCCTTAAAGCGCTCTCTCTGGTCGATGGGATCGTTGAGCTCGGAATACGCGTTGGCCATTTCCCAGCCGTTCATAAAGAACTCGAAGCGCTCTGTATACTCTGGATTTTCCGGCTTCTTCTTTGTAAGGGGAGAGATCTCCACCGGGTGGTCCATGATAAAGGTGGGCTGTACCAGGTGCTCCTCTACAAACTCCTCGAAGAACAGGTTTAGGATATCGCCTTTTTTGTGGCGGGCCTCCACCTCGATGTTGTGCTCCTTGGCCGCAGCCTTGGCCTCTGCCAGGGTATGGATCTCGTCAAAGTCCACGCCGGAATATTTCTTAACGGCTTCCACCATGGTCATACGGGCAAAGGGCTGGCCCAGATCCATTTCAATGCCGTTATAAACGATCTTTGTGGTTCCCAGGACCTCCTGGGCCACAAAGCGGTACAGGTTCTCAGTCAGGTCCATCATGCCGTGGTAGTCGGTGTATGCCTGGTAAAGCTCCATTAAGGTGAACTCCGGATTGTGTCTTGTATCCAGGCCCTCGTTACGGAATACGCGGCCGATCTCATACACGCGCTCCATTCCGCCCACGATCAGTCTCTTTAAGTAAAGCTCCAGGGAAATACGGAGCTTCAGATCCTCGTCCAGAGCGTTGAAATGGGTCTCAAAGGGTCTTGCGGCAGCTCCTCCGGCATTGGACACCAGCATGGGAGTCTCCACCTCCATAAAGCCCTCGCCAGCCAGGTATTTACGGATGGCGGCCAGGATCCTGGAACGCTTGATGAAGGTATCCTTTACATCCTCGTTCATGATCAGGTCCACATATCTCTGGCGGTAACGGATATCCGTATTGGTCAGTCCATGGAACTTCTCCGGAAGGATCTGGAGACTCTTGGAAAGCAGGGTCACGGAATGGGCATGGATCGAGATCTCGCCCATCTTTGTAGTAAATACAAAGCCCTTGATCCCTACGATATCGCCAATATCCATTTTCTTGAAATCCTTATATGTGTCCTCACCCAGGTCATCCCGGCATACGTAGCACTGGATGTTTCCCTTCAGGTCCTGGACGTTGCAGAAGGAGGCTTTTCCCATCACACGCTTGCTCATCATACGTCCGGCGATGGAAACCTCCTTCCCCTCATACTCTGCGTACTGCTCTTTTACATCTGTGCTGTGCACAGTCACATCATATTTTGTGATCTGGAACGGGTCCTTTCCGTTTGCCTGAAGCTCTGCTAACTTTTCACGGCGCACCTTGAGAAGCTGGTTTAAATCCTGCTCCTGGCCGTTTCCCTTCTTCTGGTTTCCCTGCTCTGCCACTGCTCTTCTCTCCTTTTAGTAATTAATCCACTCGCTTGATATCTAATACCTTATACTGGAGCATTCCTGCCTGGGTCTCCACATCCACCACGTCGCCGACTTTTCTGCCGATCAGCGCATGGCCCACAGGAGATTCGTTGGAGATCTTGTTCTGAAGGCTGTTGGCCTCAGTGGAACCAACTAACTTAAACTCCATCTCTTCCTCAAACTCCACGTCATATACTTTGACAACACAGCCGATGCTGATCTTGTCAAGGTTCACTTCATCCTCAACAACGACTTCTGCATTCTTTAACAGCTTCTCCAGCTCGTCGATCCTGGCCTCGATGTCCCTCTGCTCATCCTTGGCTGCATCGTACTCGGCGTTCTCGGATAAGTCGCCCTGCTCTCTGGCCTCTTTGATCTTCTGGGCGATCTCACGACGGCGGTTTACTTTAAGATCCTGAAGCTCATCTTCATATTTTTTCAGTCCTGCATAAGTCAAAATGTGTTTCTTATCTGCCATGACGTCATACCTTCCTTTATATTCAGGGCAAACTGCCCCTTTATACTAACATCCAGTGTATTATAGCGTGAACCCCTGGTATTGTCAAGAATCCGGCGGAGCGTTTTTCCTTATTCCGCCCCGCCGGATCCCATCCAGCCTCTATTCCTTTTAAAATTTAAAGATGTTTAACCCCGTATCCGGATCCTTGACCCGGTCCACGGTCCCGTCGATGACTGTGATGACCATTTCCAGGGTGGCTCCCACGGTTCCGGCGCTTAAATGGCCGCCGTACACGTTTCCGTTTTTATCTCCGGCCGCCGTATGCAGATGGCAGTAATACTCCCCGTCCATGGTATTGATGGTACCGGTGAGGGAAACGATCTCGAACATACCGTCAAAGTCGTTGCCCACAAATTTTCTCTGGTCCAGGTCATAAACTCCCACATTCATGTGGCTGAAGGTGCCCAGGGCGCTGATGCTGGCTAATTTTATGTTCTCCTTAAGAGCCACCTTCTTAAGCTCGGCAAACAGGTCCTCGTTTCTGTCCATGCGGACGATCACTGTGTTTTCAAATCTGCGGTATTCCATAGTCAACGGTCTCCTTCCATATTATATAGTATCTTTGCTTCATTTTTACTGGATCGCTTTCTTTTTCCAGCGTCCTCTCTTATAGCAGACAGCCGTCATAACGGCTCCCAGCGTCCAGGAAAGGAGCAGGGAGATAAACACGCACTCGCTGCGCCCATTGGGAAGCTCCGGCGTTCTGGTGAGCCAGGAGATCCCATAGGCCACCGGGACACGGACCACAACTGTGGTGAACAGGGAGATCCACATGGGCGTCATGGTGTCTCCGGCTCCTCTCATGACGCCGGAAAGGCTCTGGGTCACTGCCATGGCGATATAGCCAACGGCCAGGATCCGCATCATATAGAAGCTCAGATCCACCAGCTCTGTGGTCGAAGTGAAGATCCCCATCAAATATCTTCCAAATATAAGGATCAGGGCCGTAATGGAGGCCGAAACCCCCATGGCCATGAGGGTCCCCTGCTTTGCTCCCTGCTCCACCCGGTCGTACTGCTTCGCTCCCACGTTCTGGCCCGCATAGGTGGTCATGGTGGTGCCGAAGGAGAAGTTGGGCATCATGGCGAAGCCGTCCACACGCATGATGATCACATTGGCTGCAATGAGCATCTCCCCAAAGCTGTTGGTCAGCGACTGGACCATGATCATGGCCAGGGAGAAGATGGCCTGGGTCAGGCCCGACGGAAGTCCCAGACGGATGATGTTGAGGGCATTGTCCTTATGTGCCTTCAGATACCGGGGCTTCATATCAAAAAGCTCGCTCATCCTTGCCAGCTTCCAAAAGCACAGAATAGCCGATACCGCCTGGGCAATGGCCGTGGCCAGGGCAACGCCGAAAACTCCCAGTCCCAGGCCCGCAACGAACCACACATCCAGGACGATGTTGATGACCGTAGCCACCAGCAGGTATACCAGTGCGGAAACGGAATCCCCCAGTCCCCGGAGGACGCCGCCCAGGATATTATAATAGGCCACGCCGGCGATCCCGTAAAACAGGACGGTCAGATAGGACGCGCACCAGTCGATGATGCTGGCAGGCGTATGTAAAAGCTCCAGCAGAGGCCGGACCACAAGGGAGCCCACGATCATAATGAATACCGAAGCGGCCGCCGTCAGAGTCACACAGCAGCCGATGGTCCTGGAAAGCTGCTCCCTGTCCCTGGCTCCGAAATACTGGGAGACCATGACGCTGGTCCCCACCGAGATCCCGATGAAAAGCACCAGCAGCAGGTTAAAAATGGGACTGGCGCTGCCCACAGCCGCCAGGGCGTTGTCTCCCACGAATTTTCCCACGACGATGCTGTCTACGGTGTTATAAAGCTGCTGCGCGATGTTTCCGATGATCATCGGGATCGTAAAAAGCGCAATGTTTTTCCATGGTTTCCCCACTGTCATATCCACGGGTGCAAATAATTTCTTCAGTGAAGCCATTCTTTTTATTCCCCTTTTTTTCTGATAGCTATTATTTTAGCATGGGTTTTTAAAAAAAACAACCCGGCTGCTCTCCGATTTTCCGTCAGAGAACAGCCGGACTGTTCCTGTTTTATAACAGCGGAGCCGCCAGCCGAAGGATACACTGGCCGATCCTTAAGACCGCCGAGCGGCCGCTCCTGTATTCCTCCGTTACCTCCTGGCAGATGGGGAAAAGCCCGTCGAAATCGGCCTTGATATCCTTTATGGCCTCGCAGTCATAGAGGAATACGCCGTTTTCAAAATGCAGGTACAGACTCCTGTAATCCAGGTTGATGGTCCCCACCACCGCCGTCTCCCCGTCGCAGACGCACTGCTTGGCGTGGATGAAGCCCGGCGTATATTCATAGATCCGGACGCCGTCCCGCACCAGTCCCGCATAGTAGGACCGGGTCACCTGGAACACCGCCTTTTTATCCGGAATCCCCGGCGTAATGAGCCGCACGTCCACGCCGCGCTTGGCAGCCAGCCTCAACTCCCGGCCCAGCTCGTCGCTGACGATCAGATAGGGCGTCGTAAAGTATACATAATCCTTGGCATTCTTTATCACGTTCATGTATACGTTCTCACCCACAGGCTCGCCGTCCAGGGGATTGTCGCCGTAGGGCTGTACAAAGCCGCGGCCCTTTGCCGTATAACCGGGATCCGGCAGATACCTGGCAAAATCCATATCTGTCACCTTCACGGAATTCCACATTTCCAGGAACAGAACCGTCAGATTCTTTACGGCGTCGCCCTCCAGCCGGACGCCCGTATCCTTCCAGTGGCCGTAGGGGCTTGTCAGATTGAAATACTCATCCGCCAGATTATAGCCTCCGGTGAAGCCCACCTTTCCGTCCACCACTGTGATCTTCCGGTGATCCCGGTTGTTCATGAACACATGAAGCATGGGTACCATAGGGTTAAATACCCGGCACTGGATCCCGTCGGCCTCCATCCGTTTAATGAATTCGGGGCTGATGAAGCCCACGCTTCCCACGTCGTCGTACAGGAGACGTACCTCCACCCCTTCCTTTACCTTACGGGCCAGGATCTCCCGGATCCCCGCAAAGGAGGTGCTGTCCTCAATGGCATGGTATTCCATGAAGATAAAGGTCTTTGCCTCTGAAAGGGCCTTTTTCTGGGCCTCCAGCCCGTCGGAGGCATCGCCGTAAAACTCCACGTCCGTATTCCGGTATACTGGATATTTTCCAAAATTGCTGATATACCGGGACTGGTTGGCCACAGCCCGGTCCTGGGCATCCATCTCCTCCAGGACCTTTGGATCCTGGGCGATCAGATCCGCCAGCTTTCCCTTGATCTCCCCATGGCGCTTTGTCATGAACCGCAGGACCATGGAATGGCCTAAAAGCAGATACAGGCACAGTCCCATGACAGGAGCCGCCAGGATCAGCATGATCCATAGGATCTTATAGGCGGAATTTTCCCTGGAAGCATAGATCCGCAGCACCACCACCATGGCAGCGATGGTGGAGATCAGTGCGATGAGCCAGGAATACCGGTTCAGCCGCAGGACGATCAAAAGGATCCAGCCTGCCTGGATCAGTACCGAAAGGATCACGAAGGCCATGCGGCCCACGCTGTTTTTTACATCTGTTTTCTGCTCTGCACGCATACTCATCCCTCTTTCCTGCGGACCGTTCCGTAATCTGGCTTCACGGCACAGCCGATCCCCAGCCCCCCCGGTCCGATGTGGCAGCTGACACCCAGGGACAGGGGATCGCACATCACCTGCTTTCCTGGAAATGCAGCCTCGATCTCCTTTACCCAGCTTTCTGTTTCTGCCTCTGATGCACTGGAAGCCGCCAGGATATGGACAGCCCCGGCCTCATATGCCTCCTGGAACCTGGTTTCGATCTCATGCTTCATGGCTTCGATCATGGTTTTTCTGGCTTTTAAAAAGCCGTGGCACTTTTTAAAGGAATCCAGCTTCCCCGTGGCCAGCTTAAGGACCGGCTTAATGTTGAACACAGCGCCTAAGGCTGCTGCTGCCGGAGTGATCCGTCCTCCTTTTTTCAGATACTCCAGAGTCTGGACGCCGATATAGATCATCATCTGGTCCGATGCCCGCTCCAGAAGCTCCCGGATCTCTTCAGCCGTATATCCCTTTTCCACCAGCTCCAGCGCGTCCAGGACCATACGGTGCAGAGGCGTCGCCACCTGGCCGTGGTCCACCACCAGGACTCTCCCCTCATACTTCTCGTCCCGGGTCAGGGCATATGCCGTCTCGCAGGAGCCGCTGAGTCCGCTGCTGATGGGCATATACAACACCTTTTCATACTCAGACAGAACCCGGTCCCATAAAGCCGTCACCTCCGCCGGAGACGGCTGGGAGGTGGAGACGTCTGCTCCTTCCTTTAATTTTTCCAGAAACTCATCCCTGTCCAGGTCTACGCCCTCATACAGGCAATGGCCTTCAATATAAAACGGCATGGGCAGGACAAATATCCCCCGCTCCGACGCCTCCTTCTGACTGATTCCGCTGCAGCTGTCTGTTATAATCCCCACTGGCTTCATAAATTTCTATTTTCCTTCCCTTTCATTGACAATTATAATACACTATGATACATTTGTGTCGTCCAACTTACTGTAACAACTGTAACATCATCGCCGGGGACCGTCAATATTTCTTTTTCATGCCTGTACAAAATATACGCTTTTTGTAACCTCGTCCCCAGAACCAGAAAAGGAGACCGTATGAAAAACCTATCTAATAAGGAAGCCAATAAGGTCACCAGGGAATGCCTCCAGACTGCCCTGATCCAGCTCATGAGCCAGAAGCCCTTTGAAAAGATCACCATCACCGAGCTGGTCCGCCGTTCCGGTGTTTCCCGGACAGCCTTTTACCGCAATTATGAATCCAAGGAAGAGATCCTGAACGAGGTATGCCGCTCTTTTATCGACAGTCTGTCTGCCTCCTTCTCCGATCCCACCTTCCAGAAGGATCCAGTCCTCTGGTACCGCTGCTTTTTCCAGGACATATGGGACCACGCCATGCTGTTCGGACTTCTCCTGGAGGCGCATATGCTCAATACCTCCGCCTTCACCTCTTCCTATTCTCTCGTAAAAAAAGACCACGATGGGGAGCCGGCCTCCCTGTACCGGTATCTGGCATGGGAAGGCGCGTTCTCCACCATTGTGGTCCGCTGGTTCCAGGGTGGGAGGAAGGAATCCATTGATTTTATGGCCGAATTCTGCTCCCAGGTCCTGGTATTTTAGTTTCCGGGCTATTTATAATTTACGATCTTTCCAAAATCTGCCTTTAAGGAAGCGCCGCCCACAAGGCCTCCGTCGATATCCTTCTGTGCAAACAGCTCAGCTGCATTTCCTGCATTCACAGAACCGCCGTACTGGATACGGATCGCCTCTGCCGTCGCCTCATCATAAACCTCGCCGATGCAGGCACGGATCGCTGCGCAAACCTCTTCTGCCTGCTCTGTGGTGGCAGTCTTTCCGGTTCCAATGGCCCAGATGGGCTCATAAGCGATCACTGCCGTCTTTGCCTGATCTGCAGTCACATTCTGGAATGCGATCTTCACCTGCTTGCGGATCCAGTCCAGGGTGATGCCCTGTTCCCTCTGGGTCAGAGTCTCACCGCAGCAGATGATGGGAGTCAGGCCGTGCTCAAAGGCCTTTAATACCTTCTTATTAACCGTCTCGTCGGTCTCTGCGAAGTATTCCCTTCTCTCAGAGTGGCCAATGATCACATATTTCACACCGGCATCGGTAAGCATACTGGGAGAGATCTCTCCGGTGAATGCCCCCTTTTCCTCAAAGTACATATTTTCTGCTCCAACGGCGATATTGGTGCCTTCGCAGGCCTTTACCACCGGAATGATATCGATGGCCGGAACGCAGAACACCACGTCAGCCTCTTCTGTTTTTACCAGGGGCTTTAAGGTCTCCACCAGGGCCGCTGCCTCTGTGGGAGTCATGTTCATTTTCCAGTTTCCGGCGATGATCTTTCTTCTTGCCATTTTATTTATCCTCCTTGATCCATACCCTTCCTATACACGCATCGGCCGTCTCCGGCTCCGATGCGCCAGGTGTCTTTCACGGGTGGTCCCCATCGTAAAATCCGTTTTTTTCCCGGCCTACTTATCGTCGGCTGCTACGACTCCAGGAAGTGCCTTTCCTTCCAGGAACTCCAAGGATGCGCCGCCGCCGGTGGAGATGTGGGTCATCTTGTCCCCGAAGCCAAGCTGGTTCACAGCCGCTGCGGAATCGCCGCCGCCGATGATGGTGGTGGCGTCTGTCTCAGCCAGGGCTCTGGCCACAGCAATGGTCCCGGCTGCCAGGGTCGGGTTCTCGAATACGCCCATGGGTCCGTTCCATACTACGGTCTTCGCATTCTTTACAGCATCGCTGTAGATCCTGCATGTCTCCGGTCCGATGTCCA
Organism: Enterocloster hominis (ex Liu et al. 2021); assembly: GCA_014385265.1. GTDB lineage: Bacteria > Bacillota > Clostridia > Lachnospirales > Lachnospiraceae > Alitiscatomonas > Alitiscatomonas aceti. Next base: position 41,163 of record JACRTJ010000007.1, on the reverse strand, counting down.
CGCCCTCTTTATCTGCGGGAATGGCATCTGTGGAAACGTATTCCACGTCAACCGGTGCGTCAATGGGACTGGGGAATGCGGAAACCACAGTGGTATCCACCGGAAGGAGCAGCTTCTTGCCCAGCTTTTCTGCCTTTTCCATCATTTCCTTACAGTAGTCCAGCTTGGAATCGTCCACCAGGGAATTTCCGATCTCTTTGCCCTGGGCCTTTAAGAAGGTGTAGGCCATGCCGCCGCCGATGATCAGTGTATCGCATTTTTCCAGTAAATTGGAAATTACGTTTAACTTGTCGGCAACCTTTGCGCCGCCTAAGATGGCAACGAAGGGACGCACCGGATTCTCAACGGCGTTTCCAAGGAATTCGATCTCTTTCTGCATCAGATAGCCCACTGCATTGGAGCCGCCCTTTTCTGTGATGAATTTTGTAACGCCGGCCACAGACGCATGGGCGCGGTGGGAAGAACCGAAGGCATCGCATACATAATCATCTGCCAGGTCTGCCAGCTCACGGCTGAATCCCTCGCCGTTTTTTGTCTCCTCAGCGCCGCGGAAACGGGTATTCTGGAGTAAGATCACATCGCCGTCCTTCATGGCCTCTACTGCCTTTGCAGCAGCTTCTCCGGTTACATGGTAGTCGCTTACGAATACGACCTCTTTTCCTAACTTTTCAGAAAGGCTCTTTGCCACAGGAGCCAGGGACTCGCCCTCGTTGGGGCCGTTCTTTACCTTGCCCAGATGGGAGCAGAGGATCACCCTTCCGCCGTCGTTCATTAATTTTTTAATGGTGGGAAGAGCTGCCACGATCCTTGTCTCATCGGTGATCGCACCATCTTTTAACGGTACGTTGAAGTCGCAGCGCACCAGGACTCTTCTGCCTTTTACGTTGATGTCGTCGATGGTCTTCTTATTTAAAGCCATGTTCCATTCCTCCTTATTTTTCCGATGATTCCATTATATCATAAAAAATGGGTCCGGTCCATTCCAGACCGGACCCTAAGTGAGTCAAAACCAGCCAGAATTAAGCATTCAGTAATTTACCGAAGTGCTTGATGGTACGTACCATCTGGCTTGTGTAGGAATTTTCGTTATCGTACCAGGAAACCACCTGAACCTCAGAAGTATTCTCGTCGATGGGAAGGACCATGGTCTGGGTCGCATCGAACAGGGAGCCGTACTTCATGCCGATGATATCGCTGGAAACGATCTCGTCTGTATTGTAGCCGAAGGACTCGTTGGCAGCAGCCTTCATAGCCTCATTGATGGATTCCTTTGTGGGCTGTCCCTTAACAACGGCTGTTAAGATCGTTGTGGATCCGGTCGGGGTCGGAACACGCTGTGCGGAACCGATGAGCTTGCCGTTTAATTCCGGAATAACAAGACCGATGGCCTTTGCAGCGCCTGTGCTGTTGGGAACGATATTGATGGCAGCCGCACGGCTTCTTCTCTTGTCGCCCTTTCTCTGCGGTCCGTCCAGAGTCATCTGATCGCCGGTGTAGGCGTGGATGGTGCACATGATACCGGACTGGATCGGGTAAGCATCGTTTAATGCCTTTGCCATGGGTGCCAGGCAGTTGGTCGTACAGGAAGCAGCGGAGATGATGTGATCATCCTTGCTTAACTGGTCGTGGTTTACGTTGTAAACGATGGTCGGGAGATCGTTTCCTGCCGGAGCGGAGATGATCACGTGCTTAGCGCCTGCATCGATATGAGCCTGTGCTTTTGCTTTGGAGGTGTAGAAGCCTGTGCACTCTAACACTACGTCTACGCCCAGCTCGCCCCACGGAAGCTCTGCTGCGTTGGCCTTTGCGTAGATCTTGATCTCTTTTCCGTCAACGGTGATGGAATCCTCGCCGAAGGAAACCGTATCTGCCAGTGCGTATCTGCCCTGGGTGGAGTCGTATTTTAATAAGTGTGCCAGCATTTCCGGAGAAGTTAAGTCGTTGATGGCAACGATCTCAAATCCCTCTGCGCCGAACATCTGTCTGAAAGCAAGACGGCCGATACGGCCAAAGCCATTAATTGCTACTTTAACTGCCATATTTTCATTCCTCCTAAAATGATCGCTGTTATTTCAGCCTCGATTGTTAAATATTAATCAATTTAGCATGTATTATATATGACTCTTCGGGAAATTGCAAGACTTTTTTTTCGAAATAACTTCTTGTTTTTTCTTGCAACTTGCTGCTTTTTTCCTTATACTGGTGATACATAGAAAAATATCCTCTTTTTTCAAATAAGAAAGGCATGATCCATGCTTCCGAAGTTCAAAAAATTGTCTTTAGAAAAACAATTATTTCTCAGCTTTTTCTCTGTTTCCGCCTGTCTTCTGGTGCTCTCCCTGGGGATCAGCCTGTTTTATAACGTAAACAGACGGAAGGCGGAGATCGATTCCCTGATCAGCGGGGTGGCCGCCTACGCCGCCTCCATGGACCAGGTGATCCACATGCTGGATTCCGGCTATCCGGACAGGGAAACCGCAGCAGCTCTGGACGGGCTCCATGAAAACTTTCCCGATCTGAATGTCATCGCCATCTACGACAGGAACCTCCTGCGGTTTTACCATACGACCCGCCGGGAATCCGGAGAAAGCCTCATAAACGGCGAGGAGCAGGCGGTGCTTTCCGGCAGCGGTCCTTATATCACCACTGGGATCGGTACCCACGGAACCCAGCGCCGGGCCTTTCACGCGGTCGTGGGCAACGACGGCGCCATATCCGGCTTTGTCATGGCCTCAGCGTTTTCCACCTATATTGCCGGCCAGTCCCGGCAGATCCTCTCCGTTTACGCGGCTGTGCTGGCCGTCATGCTGGTGATCAGCCTTCTGCTCTCCCACGGCACGGTACGGCTCCTGCGTTCCTCCCTCATGGGGTACCACCCCCAGGAGCTCCTGAAGCTTTACCTGCGCCAGGATACGGTGCTCAATGCCATGGAGGAGGGGATCCTCGCCTCTGATCTCACCGGTACGGTGGTCTTTGCCAATCAGCCCGCAAGGGCCCTGTTCCCTCCAGGGGAGGAGCCGCTGGGCCAGCCCATCGGCCGGCTGTTCCCGGCCACCAGAGCCCAGGAGATCCTGAAAACAGGAAGTCCGGTCATGGGACAGGGCTGCTCTCTTTCCGGGCATCCCCTAATCTGCAGTGAGATCCCCATTGGGAATCTCCCGAAGATCCAGGGCGTCCTTACGATCCTCAATGACCGCTATGAGGTGGAGACCCTGTCAGACGAGCTGTCCGGCGCCAGGTCCATGCTGGACACCCTGCGGGCCTTCAATCATGAATTTCTGAATAAGCTCCATGTGATCCTTGGCTATCTCCAGACCGGCCAGACCCAGCAGGCCATCACCTTCATTACAAACAGCAGCCTGGTATCCAGCCAGGCTATCCGTCAGACCGCCGACTGCCTCCGTGTCCATCAGATCTGTGCCCTTGTGGTAGGCAAGATGATGCACGCCGCAGAGCTGGGGATCCTGCTCACCGTGTCTCCCGACAGCCGCTGCATGGGAAAGGATCTGGTCATGGACGTGGGCGACTGTGTGACCCTCGTGGGAAATCTCCTGGAAAATGCCATCGAGGAGCTCCATGGCTCCAAAAAGGAGATCCGCGAGATCACCCTGGGGATCTACGCCAGCACCGAAGGCACAGTCATCACCTGTGAGGATACGGGCCGCGGGATCCCGGCGCCGGTCCTGGAGCGGATCTTTGACAACGGTTTTTCTACTAAAGGAGAAGGCCGGGGCACAGGTCTCCACCTGGTCCGTCAGATCGTGGACCGCTGCGGCGGAGAGATCTCCATCGACACCGAGGAGGGCGAAGGTACCTGCTTCACTCTCACTTTTACAAGAAAGGAATACCAATGATGTATCACGTCATGATCATTGAAGACGACCCGATGGTGGCCTCCATCAACCGGCAGTATGTGGAAGCCACCCCCTCGTTCCAGACAGACCGCGTCTTTAAAAGCGGCACTGAGGCTCTGGAATACCTGAAGGACCATACAACGGACCTGATCATCCTGGATTATTATACTCCCCTTATGAACGGGGATATATTCATCGACCGGCTCCATGCCATGGGAAAAACTCCTGCAATCATCATGGTCACCTCCGCCAATGACACCGATATCGTCCGCTCGCTTTTAAGCAGGGGCGTTCTGGACTATCTGGTAAAGCCCTTTGAATACGCCAGGTTCCGGACGGCCCTGGAGCGGTTCGCCGCCCAGCAGGAATATCTGCGGGGCGCCAGGCCCAGCCTGAGCCAGAATGCCATCGACCAGCTCTTTGCCGGGCCCGATCCTGCGGCAGATTCTGTCCCCCAGCTTTCCAAGGGACTCAATGAAGCGACTCTGAACATGATCCGCCGGTTCCTTGCGGAGCATCCGGAGGGTCTCTTTACCAGCGAACAGATCGCGGAGCAGATCCATCTGTCCCGGATCACCATCCGCCGGTATATGAATTATCTGGTGGATATCGGAGAGATCGTCAGCTCCATTGACTATAAGACCGGAGGCAGGCCGTCCATTCAGTACAGCCTGGGCCGCCGGAATTATACGTTTTAAGGCCGGCGGGACTACGAAACTTACGAAAGTCTGTTACATACTTACTAAAATTGACTTTTCCTCCACGGCAATTTATACTTTTTTTATAAATTGTTTATGTTTATAAAAAAGATTGGAGGATCTTAATTATGGCAGACATTATCAGTTATTTCGGCACCTACACGCCGGCTGCCGACGGAGCTGCTGCATCGTTCAAGTTTGAATATTTATGCACGCTCGGTTTCGCAGCCATCGTCATCTTTCTGGGGCGTGCCATTGTGGCGCGCTCCGCACCTTTAAGAAAGTATGCGATCCCGGCTCCAGTGGTTTCCGGTATTATCTTTTCCATCCTGGTCTCCCTGATCAAGGGCATGGGCATCGTGGATATTTCCTTTGACGCTGCCCTGATGAAGGATCTGACCCAGAATATCTTCTTCTTATGTGTAGGCTTTGGCTTCAGTGCAAAAATGCTCCGCCATGCCGGAGGAAAGCTCTGTGTGATGATCGCCTTCGCGGCATGTCTCCTCATCACATGCCAGGATCTCCTGGGCTACGCCTTGAGCCAGCTTCTGGGAATGCATCCGCTTCTGGCTCTCCAGTGCTCTTCTGCCGCTATGTCCGGCGGCGTAGGCACAGCAGCCGCCTTCGGCCCCATTTTTGAAGGCTGGGGCGCTCCCGACGCCACCACCATCGGCGTTGCGGCCGGTACCATGGGAAATATCATGGGCTCCCTGATCGGCGGACCTGTGGCAGCCTTCCTGATCGCAAAGCACGGTCTGAAATCTGACCCCAACGATAAGCCGGAGGCAGCGGCCACCGGAAAGGTTCCGGAATTAAACAATACAAAAATGATCATGATGTTTGCCCTGACTCTGCTTCTCGCAGCCCTTGGCATGCCTATCTACTGCCTGCTGGACAACATCCCCATGATCGAAATGCCGAAATTCATCGGCTGCCTGTTCGCAGGCGCCATTGCAAGGAACGTCATGGAGGCTGCCGGAATTAAATTCTACGTGCCCGAGGTAGATGCCATTGAGCATATGTTCCTGGAGCTTTACCTGGCTCTGGTCCTGATGACAACCGATTTCACAAAGCTGGCTCCTGTGGCCGGACAGATGAGCATCATCCTCATTGCCCAGGGCATCTTCATGGCTCTGTTTGGGATCTTTGTATCCTTTAACCTGTTTGGACGGGATTACGGTGCAGCCGTTATGACCGCCGGAAACATCGGCTGGGGCTGCGGCTCCGGATCCAACGCCGTCGCCAATGAAAAGGCCTTGATGGACCAGTATGGCTGGCACAACATCGCATGGGTATTATATCCGTCCTTTGCCGTTATCATCGACGATATTTATAATCCCATTTTCTTATCACTCTTTGGCGGCCTCTTTAAAGGCTGATCGTAATTTGACATTTTCCTGTATTCGTTTTACAGTTTACCTTCCCTTTTTAAAGCCAGGCCGGCAGCCCCCAACTGCCGGCCTGCTTCTTTTTGCACGGTGCCGGCCAGAGCCCCGGCCAAACAGTTTCAAAAAACCGGTTGTATCTCCGGCGGCTTCCGTGTTATGATGAAAGCAGCTTTGCTTTGAGATCCGTTTGAGAAATGGAATGGTGTAGACGAATGATCAGACATTTTTTTGCCGCCTTCGCGGCAGTTACTGTATTTTCCCTGGCTGTCTCCGGCTGCAGGACCGCTTCCCTGGCATCTCCCGAGCCATCGGAGGACCAGCCAGCCGGCCGTCTCCGCATCCTCACCATCGGCACTGCCGACAGCGGAGGAACTATGTACCCGGTGGGAAAGGCCATCGCCCAGGCCATCAGCCAGGCTGATGCCTCCATCACCGTCAACCTCAGCGCCTCCGAGGGCTCCGTCTCCAACGCGCTGGCCCTGCAGAACGGAGAGATCGATCTGGGGCTTGTGAGCGGAGACGTGGCTTACGCAGCCTTAAACGGTCAGCAGGAGTTTGAAGGCGCTCCCTGCCGGGACCTGCGGGTCATTGCCGCCGTATATCCCAGCCTCTCCAACTGGATCGCCCCCTCTTCGCTGGGGATCTCCTATGTCCATGAGCTGAAGGGCAGGCGGATCGCCATTGGCCCCCAGGATTCCTCCACGGCGCTTTCCGCCAGGATCGTCCTGGACGCAGCCGGCATCACAGAAACCAACTCGATCCTGAAAAATGATGGCCTGGGCTCCGGATCTGAAGGGATCCTCAGCGGTTCCCTGGATGCGGTCCACGGGTTTGCCGGCGTTCCCATCAGCGGCTTTTCCCAGCTGGCTGACGCCATGCCCTGCACGATCCTCCGGTATACAGACCAGGAGCTGGACTCCATCCTAAGTGAAAACTATTTTTATTACAGAGACGTGATCCCGGCCAAAACCTACCCGGGACAGGACCGGGACGTGGATACCTTCGGCATCAAATGCCTGCTGTGCGTGGATCAGGATATGGATGAGGGACTGGTTTACGAACTGACGTCCATCCTATATGAAAACGCCGGTTCCCTGGGCCGGCAGCACCCCTCTCTTTTCGCCATGTCAAGAGACCGGTTCATGTATTCAGCCCTCCCCATTCCCCTGCATCCCGGAGCGGAGCGGTTTTACTGGGAAAAGGGATTGTTATCAAAAACACATGGAAAAATGGAATAAGAAAGGAATCAGTATGATATCAGACTGTCATGTACACACAGAATTTTCCGGCGATTCCAAAGCGCCGCAGAATGCCCAGGTCCAGGCAGCCCTGGAACTGGGCATGAAAGAGATCTGTATCACGGACCACCACGACCCCGGCTCATCCCAGATGACCCATATTGACTTTACCCTGGATCTGCCCGCCTATCTCCGGGCCCTGGAAGACACAGTCCAGGCCTTTGAGGGGAAGATCCGCGTCCTTAAGGGGATCGAGCTGGGCCTCATGCTCCGGGAGAAGGACATTCTCACACGCCTGGGCGCAGAGCTTCCTGTGGATTATATCATCGGCTCCAGCCATTTCCTGGACGGTCTGGACGTCTACGATCCGGCCTGCTACCAGGGCCGCAGCGAATACGCCTCCTATTTCCGGTACTTTGAATCCACCCTGGCCCGAATCCGGACCCTGGACTGCTTTGACAGCCTGGGCCACCTGGATTACATCGTCCGCTATGGTCCGGACCGAAATAAGAATTATGTGCCAGGCGACTATATGGACATCATCGACGAGATCTTAAAGACCCTGATCCACCGGGGAAAGGCCCTGGAATGCAACACGGCCGGCTTCAAATACGGCCTGGGCCACCCCCATCCCCAGGAGGAGATCCTCCTGCGCTACCGGGAGCTGGGCGGAGAGCTTCTGACCATGGGCTCCGACGCCCATACTCCTGGCCAGGTGGGCGGCTTCTTTCCCCAGACCGCTGAGATCCTGAAGTCCTGCGGCTTCCGGTATTATACTGTCTACCACCAGAGAAAGCCCGTATTTTATCCCCTGTGAGCCTGGTCTTATTTTTTCTTCATCGCCTGCTCCACATCCTTGTGGAACTGGTCCCAGGCATCCTCATGGTCCACAAAATATTTGGGACAGATCTTTCCCGTCACGTCATAGTGGCGGATCACGTCCTCGGGCTTCAGCTTAAATTCCGTACAGAAATACGCGCACAGCTCCACCAGGGACTCATATGTACTGTCGTAAAACTTCCCCGTCTCATCGGGATGGCAGCACTCAATGGAAATGGTATCGCTGTTTCTGTGGTTGGACGCATAGGCCACCTCCGTAAGGGGAACGCACTGGACCACCTCTCCCTCCAGCCCGATCACAAAGTGGCTGCTGGCTGATGTGGCGTTTTCCCCGGTCTGGTCCTTCAGCTGCTCAAAATAGCTCCTGTTTTCCCTGGCCGTGCTGCATGGATTGGCCACATAATGGACCACGATTCCCCGGACCTCCTCCAGCGGCTTCTGGGGCCTGGAATACGGATTGGGAGTCAGAAGGTCCACCTTCACATACTCCGGCACCTGCACCTCCCCCGGATCCACCTGTTTTTTCTGGAATAGATTCTTAAACAGCACGACCACCGCTGCCAGAATGATCACAGACGCCGCCGTAAAAAGGCCTGCCAGGATCAGCTGGCGGATCCTCTCCTCCTTTTTTCTTTTGATCCGCCGCATTTCCCTCCTCAGCCGTCTCTCCTCATCTTCTCTCTCCATGACTCATATCCTTTCCTTTTTCTCCTGTACTTCACACGCCGGACTGCCGTTTCCCATCTCTCCGGCCATTGCCAGGGCTCTACGGCTCCAGAGGCTCCATGGCCCCGATCCCCAGGCCGCCCCGGGCAGAATCCATGTCCGGACCGGAAAGTCCTTCCCTGTATACGGCCAGGCTTACGACCTCCGTCAGAGGCACATATACGGCTTCATTATGGAGGCTTTCCATAATGTAGGCCATGTCCTCCTTCATCCGTTCCCCGTCGTTCTGTACCAGGGTGTCCCGCATGATCACATCCAGCTCCCGCTTTCCGCTCATTCCGCTCTGTACCAGATGGAATTTATCCCCCGGAGACGCCATGCAGAAAAAGCTGCCATAGGGTTCATAGGGGATCCCCCAGGTCCTGGAAAGCAGAAGGTCGAACTGGCCCGACTGCCAGCTTTCCTCATAAGCCGCTCCCGTCTGGGGAACCAGATCCACCTGGATCCCGGCCGCTTCATACTGGGCCTTTAACAGCTCTCCCACCTGGCCGTTTCCGGCAATGGAATCGTCGTATACCAGCCGGAGCTCCAGCCGCTGGCCGTTTTTGGACCGGATGGTCTCTCCCTCCGCATAGGTCCAGCCTGCTTCCTCCAGGATCCTTCCTGCCTCCTCCAGATCCTGGCCATAGGGAGCGATCCCCACGTCCGTTCCGGGTACTCTCCAGGAAAAATAGGAACCTGCCGGTTCCTGGAGCCCTCCATAGACCTTTTCTGAGATCTCCTCACGGCCTGCGGCATACTCCAGGGCCAGGCGCACTGCCTTATCTCCCGTCACCGGCCCCGCTGTATTCAGGTTCAGCACAGAAATGCTGGACGAAGGAGCCGACGCCGTCTGGAATCCGGCTTCCTCAAGCTCCTTAAAAAGCTCCAGTGTGATATGCTCTGAGTCCACCATCACATCCGCCTCTCCGGCCTTCATGGCCTCAGCGGCCTCTTCTGCGCTGGAGCATACCACTGTCCTTAAATACCGGAAGCCCGGCTTTTCTCCCCAGTAGGCCTCATTGCGCTCAAAAACGGAATATTCGCCCTCCACGTACGTTTTCAGCTTCCACATCCCGGTACCCAGGGTGGAAAAACCATTTTCCTCTTCCGGCTCCGCCAAAGCTCCCGCACTCTGATAAACATCGCCCTCAGCCGCAAAGCCTTCGTCTCCCATCATCCCGAAGGGATAGCTTCCGGCCAGGTCGTTTAAAAGGGACGGGGCCGGAGCCGTTAAATGTACCGTAAGCGTCGTCTCGTCTGCGGCCTCCACAGAGCTGATCACCGCCAGGGACGGCAGATATGGATAATATTCCCTGTGTCCCAGGACCAGATCCATATTTCTTTTGGCATTTTCCGCTGTAAACGGGCTCCCGTCGGAAAATTTTACGTCCGGCCGCAGATGAAAGGTGTAGGTGAGCCCATCGCCGGATATCTCCCACTCCCTGGCCAGCTCCGGCACCGGAACGCCGTTCTCCATGGCTGTCAGCCCCTCATAGACCCAGTCCAGGGCATAGGCCGGGCTTTCTCCCGTATACGGGTTTAAGGTTCCCGTATCCTCAAACACAGCCACTGTAAGCATCCTGTCCTCCAAAGCCTCCTCTTCGGAGACCGCCGTTTCTGTTTCCTCTGACTGCATCTGGCCAGTGGTCCCGGCCGCTGTTTTATCCATATCTCCGGCATCCCGGTTCCCGCAGGCCGTCATGGCCGCCACTGCAGCCGACGCCAGAAGTCCCCATGCCAGTCTCATCCCACGCTTCATATCAAGTCCCTCCAGATCATGTCCATAAAAATGTATGGTACAAGTATGGCACGGAATCTTTCGGAATGCAAGCGACAAAAATCTTAATATCCCGTCCGTGACCACATCACAGAAACTGCTTCCCTCATATGGTAGGATAGCCCCATCAAAACACGGAGGAACGCTTATTGGCCTGGGGACCATGACCCAGCTGATCTGCCAGGCAAAGCACCGCCCTTAAAACTTCATCCGCTTTTTTAAATGGCATATGTCAATTATATTCTTGACATATGCCATTTACCGTCGTATACTGAGAGAAGAAAGCAGATCTCATATGGGGAGGTGGATATCATACCAAGACCAAGAAAATGCAGAAAAGTATGTCAGCTGCCCCGGATCCAGGAATTCCACCCTCTGGGGCCTCCGCCCTGCGGACCGGCAGTTGTCCTTAACGTGGATGAATACGAAGCCATCCGCCTCATCGACCGGCAGGGCTTCTCCCAGGAGGAATGCAGCGCCTATATGCAGGTGGCCCGGACCACGGTCCAGATGATCTACAATTCTGCCAGGAAAAAGCTGGCGGCGGCGCTGGTGGACGGTCTCCCGCTCCGGATCGAGGGAGGCTCCTACCAGCTCTGCGACGGAAAAGAAGAAGCCTGCGGCTGCGGCGGATGCAGAAGGCATCTGCGGGCCTGCAGCCAGAAAACTCTTATGGAGGAGGAAGTTCATGAAGATCGCAGTCCCATTGGATGAAAATAAAAAGGACGTGTGCATCGTCCTGGCCCGCACGCCCTATTTCCTGTTCCGGGAAAACGGGAATGACGCCATCGTCCCAAACCCAGCGGCCCAGGCCCAGGGCGGAGCCGGAATCCAGGCGGCCCAGTTCCTTGTGGACAGCCAGGCCGATGCACTGATCACCGTCCGGTGCGGCCAGAATGCCGCCCAGGTCTTCCAGGCCGCCGGGATAAAGCTCTATAAATCCGCAAATAAAGCCGCTGCGGACGATCTGGCCGCCCTGGAGCAGGGGACGCTGGAGGAACTGACCCAGTTCCACGGCGGATACCACGGCATACAATGAAGATCGCCTGCTTAAGTGGTAAGGGCGGGGCCGGAAAGACCCTGACAGCCGTCAATCTGGCGGCTGCAGCAGAAAAAGCCGTCTACATCGACTGTGATGTGGAGGAGCCCAACGGACGTCTGTTTTTCCGTCCGGACCATGTGGAGACAGAGACCGTCTGTTCCCTGCTCCCGGAGTTTGACGCCGGAGCATGCACCGGCTGCCGGGAATGCGTCCAGTTCTGCCGGTTCCACGCCCTTATGTATGTCAAAGATAAACCTATGGTCTTTTCTGAGGTCTGCCACAGCTGCGGCGGCTGCAGCCTGGTATGTCCCAAAAAGGCCATTACTGAAAAGAAAAAGCCCATAGGGATCCTGGAGACAGGCGACAGCCAGACGGTCCGCGTCGTCACCGGTATCTTAAACCCCGGAGAGGCCTCCGGCGTCCCGGTGATCCGTGAGGCCTTAAAAAAGGCAGAGGGCCTCACCATCATCGACTGCCCGCCGGGAAGCGCCTGCAGCGTCATGGAAAGCGTCATGGACGCAGATTTCTGTATCCTGGTGGCCGAGCCCACAGCCTTTGGCTTCCACAATTTCCAGATGGTCTTCCAGCTCGTCTCCCTGCTGGGAAAAAAATGCGGCGTGGTCATCAATAAGCAGGAGGCCCCCTGGGAGCCTCTGGAGCGCTTCTGCCGGGACCAGGGCCTTCCCATCCTGGCCCGGATCCCCTACGATCCCCAGATCGCAGCAATGGCTTCGGACGGACGTATCGTTTCCAGGGAGGATCCCCGGCTCCGGGAAATGTTTTCCCATATCCTTCATACGATCGGAGGCAGCTTATGAAACGTCTTTTGATCTTAAGCGGAAAGGGCGGCACCGGAAAGACCACCACCGCGGCGGCCTTCATCCGCTTTGCCGGGGCGAGGGCTGTGGCCGACTGTGATGTGGACGCCCCCAACCTCCACCTGGTAACGGAGGTTTCCGGAACTCCTGAGATCTCTGATTTTCTCGGCGGAGATAAGGCTGTCCTGGACACAGAAAAATGCACTGGCTGCGGCCTCTGCCAGGCCCATTGCCGCTTTGATGCCATCTCCCGGATGGACGGCGTTTATTCCATCAGTGAATACGCCTGCGAGGGCTGCGGGGTCTGCGCCCATGTATGTCCCAGGAATGCCATCCGCCTGGCTCCCGACACAGCCGGACGAAAGGAGCTTTACACGGACGGCGGCGTATTTTCCACTGCCGTTCTGAAAATGGGCCGCGGAAATTCCGGAAAGCTGGTGACAGAGGTAAAAATGGCTATGCTGAAGCATGCGCCGGAAACAGATCTGGCCATCGTGGACGGCTCCCCGGGCATCGGATGTCCGGTGATCTCCTCCGTCAGCGGCATGGACCTGGTCCTGGTGGTGGCTGAGCCCAGCCGCTCCGGGCTCAGCGATCTGGAGCGGCTGGTGAAGACCGCCGAAACCTTCCAGACAAAGCTGGCCGTCTGCGTCAACAAATGGGATGTGAGTCCAGAATATACCAGGGCCATCCAGGAATTCTGCGAGAAAAAAGGGATCCCCTTTGCCGGAACCATTCCCTATGACCACCATGCGTCAGAGGCCATCAATCAGGGAAAAAGCCTGGCGGACATCGACTGCCCGGCCCGGGACGCTTTAAAAAAGATCTTTGATACCGTATGCCGGCTTCTATAACAGCCACGGGCTCCGGAGCCTTTCCGAAGCCCTCGCAGACCAAATAAAATCTATCAGAAAAAGGAGAAACCATCATGAAAATTGCAGTAGCAGCCATGGGAAACACCGTAGCAGGCCATTTTGGCCATTGTGAGAATTTCATTTTCTTCGACACCGCAGACGGAGCCATCACCGCAGTCAATTCTGTCCCCAATCCAGGACACCGTCCAGGCTTCCTGCCCAACTTCCTGGCCGATAATGGAGCACAGGTCATCATTTCCGGCGGCATGGGCGGCGGCGCTGTGGATATCTTCAACGAGCGCGGCGTAGAGGTCATCGTCGGCGTACAGGGCGATGCCACCGCCGCAGTGGAGTCCTATCTGAAGGGTGAGCTGGTCTCCACCGGCTCCATCTGCCATGAGCACGAGCACGCAGACGAGTGCGGAGAGCACCACTAGATCATTTCATAGAAGAAACGGCGATGCAGCCTGGCTGCACCGCCGTTTTTTGTCTGGAGGGCCTCTTCCCCCGGCACACACCATCCCTCTGATCCGCTCTGCCCCCGCGCCTGCCGCCTCCCTGCGCAGACAGCACCAGGCTTCAGCCTCTCCCATGGATTTCCGCAACTGTGACCTTATCACGGAAATCCAGGAAAGGACCTGGTATACTGATATCAAACAAAGGAAAGGAGCTGGCGGTATGGCAGCTATGAATATGAACAGAGAACAATTTGATGAAATGATCCGGAGCGGAAAGACCTTTCTGGTGGATTACTGGGCGCCCTGGTGCGGCTACTGCCGGAAGATCGAAGCAGCCTACGAGGCAGTTTCTGAGACCTGGGGCCGGTCCATTCCCGTGGCTAAGATCAACATCGATGAGGAAGAGCAGCTTTCTGACAGCCAGGGCATTGAGATCATCCCCACGCTGGTGCTTTATAAGGACGGAAAGGCTGCCGCTACGCTCCGGGTCCCGGAATCCAGGGACATGATCGAGCAGTTCTTAACGGATTCCCTGGAAGCAGCCAGTGAGACGAGTGATCCTGAGCCCTCCCGCGTTTACGATACTGTGATCATTGGCGGAGGCCCCGCAGGCTATACTGCGGCTCTTTACGCAGCCCGGGCCGGACTGGATACCATTGTGGTGGAAAAGCTGTCCGCCGGAGGCCAGATGGCTCTGACCCACCAGATCGACAATTATCCTGGCTTTGAGGATGGCATCGACGGCTACACCCTGGCTGAAAAAATGAGGAAGCAGGCAGAACGGTTCGGGGCCTCCACCCTGTACGCCGAAGTGGTCCGGGCGAAGCTGGAAGGACAGCCCAAGGCCGTGGAAACCTCCCAGGGCACCATTTACGGAAGGACCCTGATCCTGGCCACCGGAGCCAGCCCCAGAGAGCTGGGTGTTCCCGGTGAAGAAGAGCTGACCGGCCGGGGCGTGGCCTACTGTGCCGCCTGTGACGGCATGTTTTACAAGGATAAGACCGTGGTGGTGGCCGGAGGCGGCAATTCCGCAGTGGCAGATGCCCTGATCTTAAGCCGCATCGCAAAGAAGGTGATCCTGGTCCACCGCCGGGATACCCTGCGGGCCACAAAGATCTATCATGATCTTCTTCAGGAAACTCCTAACATCGAGTTTTGCTGGAACAGCGTGGTCACAGAGCTGCACCACAAAGAAACCCTTACGGGAATCCGCTTAAAGGACGTCCACACAGGTGAAGAGACCGATCTTCCCTGCGACGGCATCTTTGTGAGCGTGGGCCGCAAGCCCTCCACCAGCCTGTTTGAGGGCCAGCTGGAGCTGGATAAGGCGGGCTATATCGCTGCCGGAGAAACCACAGAGACCAGCGTTTCCGGCGTCTACGCCATCGGCGATGTGCGGACCAAGCCCCTCCGCCAGGTGGTGACCGCCGTTTCCGACGGAGCTGCCGCCGTTCATATGGCAGAGGTGTATCTGGCGGAAGCCGGGAGATAGCCGGTTCCCCTTACACAGTCGTTCTTATAAAATTGAGTTAGGGACGGTGGAAAAATTCAGTCTTCCAACACCACAGTACATACTGTCCCCGTATATAGTTGTTTCAATAACTGTCATATACTGGCTGATAAACACTAGCTTAATCATAGGATACACAATATTTGTATCCTCAAAACATAATTCTTACTGTATAACTAAAAAAAGACGGGCAAAAAGCAATTGCTTCTCACCCGTCTTTTTCCTCCTGCATGAAAGCTACCCTGTTTTACTTTTTTAGTCGATACCGCTTCAAAAGCTGCTGCCTTTTAGTTATCTTCTGCTTTCTTTGCCATAATCTGTTTCCACGCATGCAGTGCCAAAGCCACCGCAATAACAGCATAGCATACGAACACACGGAAGTATTCTCCTAGCTGTGCATTGTCAAACAGATTCTTTCCCGCAAGCGGAGATATGATAAACATCGTATGGAACAGCAATGCACCAAGAATCGCATGACCAATGTTGGCTTTCTTGATGGACGCGCCTCCCACCAGTAAAGCAGCAATGGAAAAAGTACCTACATTTTCATGCGCTGTATAGGTAGTAAAATTTCCAATATCCTGGATAAAAACCAGCTGCCCTAAAGCCGCCAGCAAGGTTGAAATCATAATTGCCATAATACGGATCTTATCTGCCGGAATACCCATAGAAACAGCGATGGTCTGACTTTGGCCTACTGCATGAATGTCACTCCCCAATTTTGTCCTTGAAAGAAAATTAATGGCAAGTCCCACCGCCCCGATCAGAAGGCCTGTAACCACTGGTACATCAGTAAAATTCAAAGCAAACCGTACTGTTTCAGAAACTGTCAAAAGAATATGATATCCTACAAGAGAGAACACTGCAATATAAAGTTTATACTGCTTTTTCCAGTCGATCTTCTCCTTCTTCATCTTAAAAATTAACTGTCCCACAAAAAAAACTGTGGCAAGAATCAAAATTATATAAAGAGCTTTTTCAAGAGAAATCGTCCACAGCTTATTCATCGCTCCCTTTGTCTCTCCATCCAGGTTGATGGGAGTCGTAAGCCCGATCCCGTTAGGCAATAAAAGCGTCTGATTCTTTACCGGAATAACTGGTCCACATAAAAACATAAAAACAAGATCATATACTCCTTTTGCAAAGAATCCTAAAATCATACCCGTAATCATTTCCTGCCCTTTTGTATGATTAAATAAGCGTCCTGTCAGATTTCCAAAAAACAGTGAGAGCGGAACACTGACTATAAAAGCCAAAACGAGTCCGACTACCCCTGTTACAGAAAAATTCATAGAAACCATAATTCCGATCTGTGCCGCCATAGCTCCCAGGACAATACTGAAATTCATTCCCATTCCGGCCCAGACTGGAACCAACAGTGCCAAGATCAATATCAGATTCCGAAACAGTCTGGAAGAAATCTCTCCTACCACATAGGGCATGGGCTGATCCGCCAGGACAATCCCGGCAATACAGATCACAACAAAAAGTATGGTAACCGCGTTATTAACCAGAATCTTTTTTAATAATCCTGTAAAATTTGTTTTCTCACTATGTTCCATCAGCGTTTCCCTCCCTGCATCCGGGATAAGGCATACAAAATGATCCCGTTGCTTACAATGGTCCGCACAACCTCCGATAAATTCCCCTCCGGAATCAAGCTGTTGGCGACTGGTGTTGCGATTGCTAACATGCTCTGGAACATAATCGTTCCAAAGACCACATGGAAGACTGTAACCCGGCTTGGTGTTGCCCCACCAATTAAAACTGCTGCAATAGCTGGAAATGCCATCATAAGAGGCGCATTATACAGCTGATAGAATCCAAAGCCCTGAGCATAAATGATAATTCCAATTCCACCTAGAATTGTAGAAATAACCGTTGCCAGTGTTCTCATGGAATCCACATGAATACCATTGGCCTTCGCAAATTCTGGATTTGATCCCACTGCTTTCATCATGAGCCCAAGACGGCTTCTCATAAATAACCATACAAGGAAACTGAACACCGAGATTACCAGGATCAATCCTACTGGTATCTCTACTCCTGCAACAGAAAACGCCCATAAGTTATTTAGAGCCCTGTCATACCACTTCTCCAATGTAATCGTTGTACGGAGTCCATCTCCGATGGGCCACACAATCGACGGATGGTTAAATGGAAGAATCAGCCAGCCAATACACATTAATGCAACCACAGAAAATCCCACATAGGTGGATACCATCATCTCACTGCCTTTTACCCGGTTAATCAACTGGCTATACGCAAGACCAGCCAAAATGCTGAATGGGATAGAAATGACCATGGCTGCAAAGATACCGCCCACTCCCGTCATATCAAACTGCAAGCTGATCATACCTGCCAAAAGCCCACATTCTATTCCCAATGGAAGAGCAAAGTTCATCCCTGTTCCCGCCATGATTCCCGGCACCATTGCCAGTCCTAAAACCATATTGATTCCCACTCGTACAATACACTGAGAAAAGGTAAGGGGAGCCGGAATGTCCATAAGAAACATCAGAACAATCAAAAGACCAAGAAAAGCCATGATAATCAGTCTTGGAAATCCAAAGGCACTTATTTTATTCTTTATTCCTGTCATTGCTGTTCTCCTTTCCTTCTCCCGACATCAAAAGTGCAAAGTCTACATTGGGAGAATCTGGCTTCAATATTCCCTGAACAATTCCCTGGCCAATAATCGCAATCCGGTCACAAACAGACCGTAATTCATTCAATTCACTGGAAGTCATTACGATTGTAATTCCCAATTCCTTATTAATTTTTACCAGATAATTTAAAAGAATCTGCTTAGCTCCAATATCAATACCTCTGGTAGGCTCCGATACAAACAAAATCTTTGGTTTTGTGATTAATGCTCTCGCAACACATACCTTTTGCTGATTTCCCCCCGAAAGCCGTCCTACCGGTTGTTCTGGTCCAGTACAACGGATATCCAGCTCTCGAATCATCTCATCGACAATCTGACCAGAGCTTTGGCTGTCGAACTGACTGAAGAAAACATACTTCTTTAAAAAGTGCCGATTAACCCGCATGTCTGTATAGACCATATTTAAAGAAATCGGTTCCTCTAAAAGAAGCCCTACACCCTTTCTATCCTCTGACACAAAAGCCATTCCCTTTTTAAGAGCTTCACCAACTCTTCCATATTGAAGTTGCTTTCCCTCATAGGTTACTGTCCCTGTGGCTGGATACATACCAAAGATTCCATTGGAAATACTGGTTTTTCCATGGCCTGCAAGCCCACCGATTCCAAAGATCTCTCCCCTTTTCACACGAAAAGAAACGTCCTTACTCTTTTCGCCAGGCATATTTACCTTGAAATGGGATACCTCCAAAATATAATCTTCAGGAAGGTTTCTATTTACATTAATGAGACTTTCTGCCTCCAGCTTTCGTCCCACCATTAACTCAGCAATTTCATGTTTATTGGTATTGGCTGTTTTTTCAGAAAATACCATCTGCCCATCTCTTAAAATCACTACAGAATCTGCCAGTTCCATAACCTCGTCTAATCGATGGCTGATAAATATTACCGCAATCCCCTCATCGGCAACCTTTCTGATACACTCCAAAAAACGTTCTGCTTCGCTTTCTGTAAGAACTGCTGTCGGTTCATCAAGCACAAGAAGTTTCAAATTTTTTTTATCGATTTCTCTGGCAATCTCCACAAACTGCATATGGCCTACAGGAAGTTTATCCACGGTCGTCTGGGGATTTATCTCCATTCCCAAACGTTTAAGAGCCTTTTTCGCATCGCCAATAATAGCTCCCTGATCCAATAATTCGTAATTCTTTCCAGCAATCCTGCTGACCACGGATGGAACCAGGTTTTCACGATTTAATTTAATATTTCTCGCAACAGTAAATCCTGGAAGCAGCATAAATTCCTGATGGACCATCCCGATCCCCAAAGCCATCGCTTCCTGGGGAGATTGGATCTGCACATTTTTTCCTTCAAAGATAATCTCTCCTTCATATCCTCCGGTGTCGTGAATCACGCTCATTCCAAAGAGAATATTCATCAGAGTGGATTTTCCCGCACCGTTTTCACCGGCAAGAGCTACCACCTGTCCCGGATAAATCTCAAAATTGACCCCATCCAATACCACATTTCCAGAAAAACTTTTTTTTATATTTTTAAAATGAAGGAGAGCCTGACTGGACATATTTACCCCTCTTTCTATTTTGTTATTTTCCATTGTAGCAAGGAAAAGATTAGATGCCGCAGTTTAGCGGCGTCTAATCCCTTTCCCATTTTCTTTTTACAGCTGAATGAACTTTCCTAATACGACAAAGAAATTATCATAGCTGGTTCCTGTTTCAATATCAGTATATTTGCGTACACTGACATCTCCGCCTGCAAATTCGGAAAAAATTTCTGTAAATTTATCCAGATCTGCCCGTTCCGTAAACTCGCCGTTGCAATATTCCATTGCATATTCTACTGCCCCTTCAATGAACATAGTGTGCATCGGTGCGCTCCATGCGCCCATCCGGCCGCTCATATCATTCTCTGCAAGCTTTGTGCTGATCTGCTCCTGCATGAAGGAAACGTCGCCCTTTTTATCTTCTGGAACTTCAATCCCTAAAGCCCCCGGGAAAGCGTAAAAAACGCTTGGATTATCTGGAAGGGGATAAATTGCTTTGGACTCAAAAACAGCTTTACACATAGGTTCCTGCTGCCCTGCATTAGTTCCAAAGAAAGCCGTATTCTCGCCATACTCTGCCACCTTACGCGGCACATCCTCTAATATATACTGCTGTGTTGCAGCAATTCCTGCGTCACCCTGGGGATCTGGAGAAGTTCCATCAACAAAAGTCAGTCCCAGCTCCTCACACTTTGCCTTCATATTATCATGTCTTGCAATATTTAGTGGCTGAGCCATATGGCGCGGGAAAGAGTAGTGGACTACTGTTGTTGCTCCCATTTCTGCTGCGGCCTCTGCCACCATAGTACCCATCTCTGCCACATCTGGATGAAATACTAAATCCGCTGCAGCACAGATCACATCTGGTGCCTCATTGGGTACGCCTGCCAGAAGCAAAATGTCTGGCCGCTTTTCCCGTACCTTTTCCATTGCAGCTGCCGTACCTTCCATCGCCGTATTACAGATAATTGCTTTTACATCAGGATCTGCTGCCATGGAAAGAGCGATTGAAATAGTGGTCTCCTGTTCACTGGACGCTTTATCCGGAAAAGTCTGGTGGATAATACGGTCTCCATATTTTTCCTTCACAGACTCTGCGGCCCGGTATTCCTCCTCTGCCTGGGATACGGTAGAAGTTAAAATACCAATTTTAAAATTCTCCTCTCCTTCTGTCGCTACGCTCTCTGCCTGAGTTTCCGAAGCTCCAGCTGCCTCTGTACTGCTTTCTTTCGGAGTGCTTCCACAGCCTGCCAGAGATACCGCCATTACTGCCGCCAACATTACTGCCAACCTCTTTCTCATTGTTTTTCCTCCTTTTAATTATACATTAAATTATTTTATTCCTATGAAAATGGAACCCCATTTCATTGTTTTAATATTCAAGCATTTCCTTTAAAGTGAGGCAAAGCATTTCCCATTCCTTCTGGATAGTACTCACCATAACGCTTTCTTTTGGCGTATGGGCTCCGGTAATCTGTGTGCCGGAGCATACGATATCTGCATCTGGAAACTGTTTAAAAAATGTTCCACATTCATTTCCACCATGAGATACCTCTACTACCATTTTCTTTCCATATCGTTTTTCAAAAACTTTCTGAACCAAACTGCTTAAACGGTTATCAGCTTTGTACTCCCACTCTGGAGAATCAGATTCCACTAAAAAATCCGCACCGAAAGCCCTTGCAAGACGCCTATTCTTTTCCACTATGTACCGCTTCTTACTTTCCAAACCACTTCGATAATTAACCCGGACAGTAATCTCCTCCCCTTCTGTTGATATGGTCCCAACATTGCCACTTGTTTCTGCAACACCAGGAACTTCCATGTTCATTGCAATTAATCCACTATCAATATTCATCAAAAAGTCAAGCACTCTCTCCGTTCCTGCCTGATCAAAGCAATCGTCTGCATTTCCTACTTCCTCAGAAATAACTGTAACTTCCGGATCACTTACCTTAAATTCCTTTTTTAATATATTTTCCCATCTCTCAATGAGTACTTTCCATTCATTCCTCTTTTTTTCCTCGACAGCCACAACAGCTTCAGCCTCGCGACAAATTGCATTGGTCTGAAGTCCACCGGAAATCCATGAAAGCTGAGCTCCCAGTTCATTTTCTGCGTCCACAAGAATTCTTGTTATAATCACATTGGCGTTTCCCCTTTCCTTCGTGATATCCAATCCACTGTGCCCGCCTTTCAAACCGCGAATCTTTAATTTCATACACACCATACTATCTTTCAATGGCCCTCTAGCTGCTTTCAATTTCATCCGGACCACAGAGGACCCCGCGCAACCCACTACGATTCCTTCATCACTGCAATCCAGGTTAAGAATCACTCTTCCTTTTATTCTGGAAAAATCAAGAGCTTTTATCCCACTCATTCCTGCTTCCTCATCAGCAGTAAAAACAACCTCTAATGCTGGATGGGGAATCTCCTTTGATTCCAGAACACACATAGCAAAAGCAAGACCCGTGGCATTATCTGCGCCTAACGTAGTTCCATCTGCATAAATACGATCCCCATCCCGCATAATCCGAATAGGATCCTTTTTGAAATCATGAACTGTATCGGCATTTTTTTCACAGACCATATCCAAATGAGCCTGAAGGACTACAGTAGGAGCATTTTCATATCCAGAAGTAGCTGGTTTCTTAATAATAAGATTATTGGTTTTATCCTGATAGGTTTCCAGCCCCAGTTTTTTACAGAATGTGTAGATATAATCACTGATCGCCTTCTCGTTTTTTGAACCATGGGGAATCTCGCTCAATTCACTGAATACTTCAAATACACGCTTTGGTTCTAAGCCTTCCAGACACTTCGCTGTTGCCATATAATTTCTCCTTTCCTGCTTCACTCTTTACCCTTTATTTTGTCTGATATATTTCATCTTGTATTCATTGTTGTATATATCAGATTATAGACATATTACGACATTATGTCAATGCAAATATGTGTACTAACCATATTTTTGTGTATGATTATAGAATTTTATTATAATTTTTTATCAATTTTGACTAAAACTCGATTTTCTCCGCCAAAATATTGCAACCACCTCAAAAATATGCTAAGATTTTATCGTATACAACACACAGGGAAGTAAAAACATATGCCAAAAACCAATTTAAAGACATTGGCCTATCACCATATCCGCCAGAAAATCATTACCTGCGAATATGCACCAGGCGCTTTTTTAAACGAAGAGATGTTAACTGAAGATATGAATCTAAGCCGGACCCCGGTCCGGGACGCTCTAAGCCGCCTGGAACAGGAGGGCCTGATTCAGATCCGATCCAAGCGTGGAATTATGGTTACACCACTTTCTGTCAGAGAAATAAATATGATATATGAAATGAGACTGCTTTATGAGCCTTATGCTCTCCTGAATTACGGGACCCTTCTCCCCCAGGAATCACTAACCGAGTTTTATCATATTTTCTCACACAAAAATTCAGATACTGAATGTTTTCAGAACAATGACTATTTTTACGATCTGGATTCCCGTTTCCACTTAATGATTATTGAAACCTGTCCTAACATCTATATACACCGGTCCTACCGCCTCATTCACGCCCAGGATACCAGACTCCGATACATGACGGGAAATGTTTCCAATAATCGCCTGGAAGAAACCTTCCGGGAGCATCTTGCCATCATCGTCCCTTGCCTCCAGGGGAATTGGGAGAAAGCCGCAGAGAAAATGGTGCTGCACATTGAGGAATCAAAGAAATCCGCTTTTCACTTGATTTTTGAGAACTCTGCTGACTCCATTCATTTACAAAAAATACCCCCGGCTTTCTTATAGCTGCAACCGAAAGGACGGTGACGAACTAACATCTTCCAAGCCATCATACATGCGGCTTAGCACATGGTGTTTTCAACCGTCGATATCAATGATTCGATACCATCCGCCTTTAATATACAGTTCTCCCACTATTTACTCAGAAACATTCTGGATTTATACCTGTTGGAAACATGTGCTGGCAGACAGACTGTCAAAACCCCGGCGGGCCCATTCTTCACAGAACGGGTGCCGCCGGGGCTGATCTTTTATCTTTCTGCCCGCCGCTCCGCCAGGGCGATCCCCTGGTACATAAGGGCTGCCAGGATACAGAGGATCACAATGGACATGAGTACCAGGTCCAGTTTAAATACCTGGCTCCCATAAATGATCAGATATCCCAGCCCAAGCCGGGCCGCCAGAAACTCTCCGATGATCACTCCCACCAGGCAGAGCCCCACGTTTACCTTCATATTGCTGATGATCAGAGGGACAGATCCGGGAAGAAGGACCTTAAACAGGATCTCCCTCTTCCCTCCCCCCAGGGATCGGATCAGACGGGCCTGGTCCGGGTCCATGGACATAAATCCGTTGTGGAGCGTTAAAATAGAGCCGAATACGGCCACCGAAACGGCGGCCGCCACAATAGTCCTCATGCTGCTCCCCAGCCAGACAATGAGGATCGGGGCCAGGGCCGATTTGGGGAGGCTGTTTAACATCACCAGATAGGGATCCAGGATCTCTGCCAGGCTTTTACTGGACCAGAGGGCCACGGCCCCAAGGATCCCCACCGCAGTTACAAAGAAAAAACTCACCAGAGTCTCCAGGATGGTGACTCCGGTGTGTAAAAAAATGCTTCCATCCAGCACCATGGAGAAAAAACAGCGGACGATGCGGGATGGAGAGCTGAAAATAAAAGCATTGATCACACCGGTCCTGGCGCAGGCCTCCCAGAGGACCAGGACCGAAAGGAAAAGAAAGAGCCGGGCCAGGACCACCATCTGGCGGCGGCGCAGCTGTCTTGCCACAAATTCCTGCTGGGCCAGGGTTTCATGCGTTTTCATGAGACACCTCCAAATCACTGGGATCGTTCCTATTCTTTCAGAATCTTCCACACCTCATTAAAATAAACGGAAAATTCCGGAAAATTTCTTCTTTTCAATGGACTATCCGCTTCTTTGGGAAACGTAATAGAAATGGTATCTTTGATACGGCCGGGGCGGCGGGTCAGGATAAGGATCCGGTCCGCTGCGCTCACAGCCTCTGAAAGATCGTGTGTAATAAGAACTGCCGTCTTTTTCCGGCTGCGGATGATGGTGCTGATATCGTCGCAGACCGTGAGCCTGGTCTGGTAGTCCAGGGCCGAAAATGGTTCGTCTAACAGCAAAAGATCCGGCTCCAGGGCCAGGGTCCGTATGAGGGCCGCCCGCTGGCGCATGCCGCCGGAAAGCTCCGAGGGCCTGGCTTCGGCAAAGTTTCCAAGGCCATAAGCCTTAAGAAGCTCTTCCACCTTTTTTTCATGGTCTGGATCCATCTTTTTCTGGATCTCCAGCCCCAGACAGGCATTGGAGCGTATCGTCCTCCACTCAAAAAGATGATCCTTCTGGAGCATGTAGCCGATCCTGGTATCTCCTTCCAAAACCGGCTGGCCATCCAGAAGGATCCTGCCGGAATCCGGCTTTAAAAGGCCGCAGATCAGGGACAGCAGTGTGGATTTCCCACAGCCCGACGGCCCCACCACTGCCAGAAATTCTCCTGTCTGCACCTGAAAGGACAGATCGGAAAGAGCCTCCGTCTCCCCCTCCATCGTATGGTAGGAATAGCATAAATGACTGACTTCCAGCTTGGGAATCATGGACCACCTCTGAACATCTTCTGTTTCTATCAGAATATGCCGCCTGCGCTCCGGGCGTGAATCCGGCATTTCTGGCCGTAAAAAGCCGGATGCCCCGGCCCTGGACCCATCGTATTTTTATTAGGTATTGTATCGAAGGCTCTGTATATTGTATAATATCCATCATGAGACAGGGCATAAAAGACAGGTCCAGACATGGCTCCGGGCATATATAAAGCCATGTGGAAGAGAGGGGTGGTCTTATGACGGTTGCAGAAATATTACAGGAAATCGTGAAGATCGGCCGTAGATACCAGGCCAGAGAGGTGGTCTTATTCGGTTCCAGGGCAAAGGGAACCGCTGCTGAACGAAGCGATATCGACATTGCGATCTCCGGATGCAGGGACTTCGACCGGTGCAGGGATGAGATCGACGACATTCCTACCCTGTATTCCATCGATGTTGTAAACATGGATACCTGTGCAAACGAACTGTTAATGGAGGATATCAGAAAATATGGAAGAAAGATTTTATAAGAGATATGAAAGCTTTAAACGTTCCCTGGATGCACTTGCAGAGGCAAGGCAGAGAGATATGAGCGATTCCTTTGTCCTCAGCGGCACAACGGCAAAATTCAGCATTGCCATGAATCTGGCCTGGAAGGTGATGAAGGATATCATCGTAGGCTACTATGAGATCACAGATTTTGTGACAGGCTCCCCAAAAGAAGTGCTGAAAAAAGCATTCCAGGCAAAGCTGATCAGCGACGACACATGGCTGGAAATGCTCCGGACCAGGAATGAGCTGGCCCATGATTATGATGGAGCGATCATTAAAAGCGCCTGTATGACCATCATTGGAAGGTATCTGGATCTGTTTTATGATTTTCGTAATACCGTAGATGAGCTGCTGAAGGAATCTCTATGATCCGATGTTCTGGCCGTAAAAGCCGGATGCCCCGGCCCTGGACCGGCGGCCAGAAAACTCTCCGGTGGTCTTTCCCGCCAGGGAGAAGGCCAGTCTGATCCATCCCGGCTCACCGGCCGCCCTGACGCGGCCCCTGGCAGGCCATCATGTACCGGTTATGGGCATCCTTCATACAGGCGATCAGAGGCTTCTGGGTCAGGGCAAAGTACCGTTCCTTTATCTCCCTCTCCAAAACTTCTGTATCAGTCCTCAGGTTTTTCCCCACGAACATGGACGCCACAAAGTTCTTTGTGACTGAAAGGATCGTATTGCAGTCCACGTCCAGGATCCTTCCCGTGTCCCTTTCCACCACCAGGCTGATGTAAAATTCCCCATGAAGATTATAAATGGCGTCCTCCCGGCTGGGCTTGGCCTGGCCTACCACCAGGACCGTATTTTCTGCATACACCGTTCTGCTCCCCCTTTTTTCCGTTTTCTTCCGGCTCCATCCGTTTCCCGGAGCCGTATTCCCCTCCTCATTTTACTATAAACCTGCTGCCTTTGTAAATCCCGGAAGCCTTGACTTTTCCCCCGTTATAGGCTAAGATGGTCTTAACAGATAACGATTCTTTTATTTAAAGGGACTCCTGCCCGGATGCTCCCTCCTTAAGTAAGAGCCATGAATCTCAACGGGATACGTGGGTCTTTTTTTATTGCCCTTAAGGGCCGGATCCTGCGTATCCGCGAATTTTCCATGGAGGATCAAAAAATGAATTTCTATCACCAGCTGGATGCGATCATGAAGCAGGACATGGGAGGCCGGGGCCTTCTTGCGTCCCTTCCGGAAAATCCCATCAAAAAAGCAGCCGAATCCTTAAGACATGCCGCCCGTGTCATCCTTTTAACGGGCTTTCCCGTCCGCATGGAGGACGGCGGCTGTATCGGAGAGACCGACGGCCCCTCCGGCACCGCCAACCTGGCCTTTGCCTTTACCCAGGCCGGAGCCCAGGTCCTGGTGGTCACAGACCGGGCCTCCTACCATCTCCTGGAGGAAGCCCTCTCCTACCGGGCTCCCAAGGCGGCCCTTTCCATGATCCCTGAGGACGCATCCGGGGACTTCATAAGAGACTGCATCCGCTTCTTCCGTCCCACCCATTTTATCAGCCTGGAGCGGCCTGGAAAGGCTCTGGACGGTCACTACCACAACATGCGCGGCGAGACCATCGACGACATGATCACCGACTCTGCCCTGTTCCTGTCCGAAGCCCGCGCCTTCGGGGCAGAGACCATCTCCATCGGTGACGGCGGCAATGAAATGGGCATGGGCACCTACCGCCATGAGATCGAGGCCCATGTTCCCTGCGGAAAGCTGATCTGTGCCAGCGAGGCGGCAGATATCACCCTGGCCAGCGGCGTATCCAACTGGTGGAGCTGGGGGATCGCGGCCCTTCTTTCCCTGCAGGCCGGCCTGTATCTCCTTCCCACCGAATCCCAGGAGGCCGAGCTGCTCCACCGGGTGGTGGAGGCCGGCGGCGTGGACGGGTGCACAAAGGAACACACGGAGACCGTGGATCACTTATCCCTGGCCGTCCATCTTTCAGTGCTCCGCTCCGTCTCCCAGGCCCTTACGGCCCAGATGGAAGAAAACAGCCAGGCATCTGTATTTTTCAGCTCCGTAAGCGCCCGCCCGGTGCAGGCGTAACGTGCCGGACGGCCCGCTGCGGGATCTCTCCTGCGGCGGGCCGTCCGGCCTTTTTCTGTCTTTTTATATTCCTATTCCGCTCCGGCGTTGATATAATTCACAAGGCCTCCGGCGGCAATGATCTTCTGCATGAACGGAGGGAACGCCTGTCCCTCGTAGGACTCATCCTTCGTCCTGTTGTGGATGATCCCGCGGTCAAAATCCACCTCCACCTGGTCGCCGTCCCGGATGGCCGCAGCGGCTTCCGGACACTCGATGATGGGAAGGCCGATATTGATGGCATTGCGGTAAAAGATCCTGGCAAAGGTCTCGGCAATGACACAGCTGACGCCGGCGCACTTGATGGCTAACGGCGCGTGCTCCCTGGAGGAGCCGCAGCCGAAATTTTTCTCCGCCACGATGATGTCCCCAGGCTGTACCTTATGGATAAACTCCTTATCGATGTCCTCCATGCAATGCTTCGCCAGCTCCTCTCCGGTGGTGGCGTTTAAATACCGGGCCGGGATGATCACATCCGTATCCACGTTGTCTCCATATTTAAATACTCTTCCTTCTGCCTGCATGCTGCATCCCTCCTATAAACCAAGCTCCCACGGGGCAGAGATCCTTCCAGTTACCGCGCTGGCCGCCGCCACTGCGGGACCTGCCAGGTACACCTCCGACTCCACATGGCCCATACGTCCCACAAAGTTCCGGTTGGTGGTGGAAACACACCGCTCTCCCGCTGCCAGAACGCCCATATAGCCGCCCAGACAGGGGCCGCAGGTGGGAGTGCTCACCACAGCGCCGGCTTCGATAAAGATCTCTAAAAGACCTTCCCGCATGGCCTGGAGGTAAATGGACTGGGTGGCCGGGATCACGATGCAGCGGACATTTTTTGCCACCTTCCGCCCCTTTAAGATCTCTGCCGCCTGACGGATATCCTGGATCCGGCCGTTGGTACAGGAGCCGATGACCACCTGGTCGATCTTCACCTCTTCAAAGTTTCCCATTTCCTTTGTGTTCTCCGGAAGATGGGGGAAGGCCACAGTGGGCTTTAATGCAGCCAGGTCGATGGTATACACCGCGTCATAAACCGCGTCCTCATCGGCCTCGTATACAGTATACGGCCGGTCTCCGTGTTCTTTGATATACTGGACCGTCGTCTCATCCACCGGGAAGATCCCGTTCTTTCCTCCTGCCTCGATGGCCATGTTGCAGATGGTGAGCCGGTCGTCCATGGTCAGATGCTTCACGCCGTCCCCGGTGAACTCCATGGATTTATAAAGAGCGCCGTCCACTCCGATCATACCGATGATATGGAGGATCACGTCTTTTCCGCTGACCCATTTGGAGGGCTTTCCCGTAAGGACGAATTTTAAGGCAGACGGCACTTTAAACCAGGCCTTTCCCGTGACCATGCCAGCCGCCATGTCAGTACTCCCCACTCCGGTGGAGAAGGCTCCCAGGGCTCCATAGGTACACGTATGGGAATCGGCGCCGATCACCGCATCCCCGGCAGTCACCAGTCCCTTTTCCGGCAGGAGTGCATGCTCGATGCCCATGTCTCCCACGTCAAAATAGTTGGTGATCCCGTGAACATTGGCAAAATCCCGGCAGCATTTGCAGTTTTCTGCCGATTTTATATCTTTATTGGGGATAAAATGATCCATGACCAGGGCGATCTTTTCCTTATCAAAAACAGTCTGGTCCTTCATTTTCTTCATTTCATTGATGGCCACGGGAGATGTGATATCATTTCCCAGCACCAGATCCAGCCCTGCCTCGATCAGCTGGCCTGCCTTTACCTCTGGAAGCCCCGCATGGGCGGCCAGGATTTTTTGCGTCATTGTCATTCCCATCTGGAATCTCTCCTCTCGTTTGGAACTGCCTGTTGACATTTTAGCATGGGATTCACTATAATAGAAATACATAATATGAATGTTAAATATGAAATGGAGTTATAAATATGGAGCAGCATCTGTCTCAATACCGTATATTTTATGAAGTGGCCCGGTGCGGCAATATCTCCCGGGCTGCAAAAGAACTGTATATCAGCCAGCCGGCCATCAGCAAGGCCATTGGAAAGCTGGAGGAAAGCCTGGGGACCCGGCTTTTTCTCAGAAATTCCCGGGGCGTCCAGCTCACCCCCGAGGGAAACGTGCTCTTCCAGCATGTGGCCGCTGCCTTTGATTCCTTAAGCCGTGGGGAAAAGGAATTAAAGCGGATCCATGATTTCCACATCGGCCAGTTAAAGATCGGCGTCAGCAATACCCTGTGCAAATACGTTCTCTTACCTTATTTAAAGAGCTTTGTGGAAAAATATCCCCATGTGAACATCACCATCGAAAGCCAGTCCACCGCCCATACCCTGGAGATGCTGGAGGCCCGGAAGATCGACATCGGACTGGTGGCAGAGCCCAGGGCCAGAAGAGGATTGAATTTCACTCCTGTCATGGAGATCCACGACGGCTTCGTCTGTACCCCCGCCTATATGGAAAACCTGACCCTGCGGGAGGGACCGGCCCCGGATATCTTCAAAACGGGAAATATCATGCTCCTGGACCGCAGCAACATGAGCAGGAAGCACCTGGATACCTACCTGTCTGACCGGGACATCGAGGTAAACCAGCTTCTGGAGGTGACCGACATGGCCCTCCTGATCGAATTCGCCCGCATCGGTCTGGGCATCGCCTGCGTGATCCTGGATTTTGTCTCCGACGATCTGAAAAACGGGACCCTCATGGAGGTCCCGCTGGATGCGCCGATCCCAAGGCGGGTCATCGGCTTTGCCTGCCCGCCCCAGGACCAGTCCCAGACCTTAAGAGAGTTTCTGGCCTTCTGCTCTACTCCCCAGGCCTGATACCGGTGGCTTCATAAAATTTTTCCATGCTGCCGTACTTAAAGACCATCTTCAGTTCGCTTCCGATGCTGTTTAACATGGTCTCGTCCGGCACCTGGTCTCTGTGGTACCATCCTGCCTCCGAAAGCTCGTCCTCCTGGAGACGGATGGTATCGTCTCCGTCCAGCTCTGCGAAAAATCCGATCATCTCCGTATCGGAAAAAGCCCAGGGCTGGCTCTTATAGTAACGGATATTTTTTACCTTCAGCCCCACTTCTTCCATGACCTCCCGGCGCACTGTATCCTCAAAGGTCTCTCCGATCTCCACAAAACCGGCGATCAGCGCATAGCCCCGGTACGGGTTATTGCTGACCCGGTATCTGGACAGGATGATCCTGTCTCCGTCTGTAATGGCCACGATCACAGCCGGGCAGATCTTGGGGTATTCCGTCTGGCCGCAGAAGGGGCAGACCACCGCCCGCTCCGTTTTACTGTCCTCGGTCTCATGGCCGCAGCGGCCGCAGAACCTCCGGCTCTCCTTCCACCGGTGGAGCTGGGTGGCTGTGATCCCGGCAAAGGCCTGGTACATGGGCGTCATTTTCCGGAACACCGGGGTAGGACAGAATTCATACCCGTCCTCTTCTCCCTGGAGCATTTCCCGCACATAATAATACCCCGTTCCGTCGATGGCAAACAGATAATACGCCTTCATTTTCAGCCGCACCTTTTCCATGGGGAAATCTGAAAATCTGGGGATCTCATAATTTCCATCCTCTGCTTTTCTTAAGAGCGTTTTATTGCTCTTCATATATAATACGTAATCTTCGTCCCTGGCCTCCGGCTGGCGGAAGGACAGGTCAAACCTGTGTTCTCCAATATCCTGGATCATAGCAGCCTCTCCTTTTTTCATCGTTGTACAAGCCCAGAGGGCATACGCCCATACTAAAAAATATCATACGCCATGAAGCGGGTTTTGTCAAATCCGGCAGCCGCATAAGTTTTCTTTCCTTTTCTTGCTTTTCGTTTTTCATTCTGGTACAATGAGGCAGAGCGATTTTTTACGGGAGAAGGTGCATACCATGAATGTAACAGATTTCAATTTTGAATTACCCCAGGAGCTGATCGCCCAGGATCCTTTAGAGGACCGGGCTGCATCCAGGCTCCTTGTATTAAATAAGGAAACGGGAAATATCAGCCACCGGCATTTCCGGGATATCAGGCAGTATTTAAAAAAGGGAGACTGTCTTGTCATCAATGACACAAAGGTGATCCCGGCCCGTCTCATCGGCCATAAGGTGGGAACCGACGCAAAGATCGAGGTCCTGCTATTAAAGAGAAAAAGCGACAATGTCTGGGAGACGCTGGTAAAGCCGGGGAAAAAGATGAAGGAGGGCGCAGAGGTCTCCTTCGGAGACGGCCTTTTAAAGGGAACGGTCGTGGGCATTGTGGACGAGGGCAACCGCCTGATCCAGTTTGAATACGACGGGATCTTTGAGGAGATCCTGGACCAGCTGGGACAGATGCCCCTGCCGCCCTACATCACCCACCAGTTAAAGGATAAAAGCCGCTATCAGACGGTCTATGCAAAGCACGACGGCTCTGCAGCCGCTCCCACTGCCGGTCTCCACTTTACCCAGGAGCTCCTTCAGGAGATCCAGGATATGGGCGTCACCATTGCCCATGTGACCCTCCATGTGGGTCTGGGAACCTTCCGGCCCGTAAAGGTGGACACCATCGAGGAGCACCACATGCATTCGGAGTTTTATGTGGTAGAGGAGGAAGAGGCAAAAAAGATCAACGACACGAAGAAAAACGGCGGCCGCGTGATCTGTGTGGGCACCACCAGCTGCCGTACCCTGGAGTCTGCCACCGGTGAGGACGGGATCTTAAAGGCCGGAAGCGGCTGGACCGATATCTTCATCTACCCGGGATACCGTTTTAAGATCCTGGACTGCCTGATCACCAATTTCCACCTTCCGGAATCGACCCTGGTGATGCTGGTCTCCGCCCTGGCCGGACGGGAGCACATCTTAAACGCATACCAGGAAGCCATAAAAGAGCGGTATCGTTTCTTCAGCTTTGGCGACGCCATGTTCATTACCAATGATCCTGTCTAAGCCTTTCACGCCCTGCGCCGGAAACGGCGGGTCCGGCAGGCCCGTCCCAGGCGGCGGGGCGTTTTCCATCCCAGGCCATGGGATCACAGCAGGATACAGCACTTATGAATCAGAAAAAGGAGGATCATCAATGGAGGAAGCCATTCGTCTTAATAAATATCTCAGTGACGCCGGAGTCTGCTCCCGGCGGGAGGCAGACCGTCTCATTGAAGCCGGAAAGGTGCTGGTGGACGGCCAGACTGCGTCCATGGGCATGAAGGTAGCTCCCGGCCAGACTGTGGTCTGTGACGGAAAGACCGTAGGCGGAAAGGACAAGCCTGTATTCCTGGCGGTCAACAAGCCCAGGGGGATCGTGTGTACCACCTCTGACAAGGACCAGGCTGAAAATATCGTGGAATTTTTAAATTATCCCCAGCGGATCTACCCGGTGGGCCGTCTGGACAAGGACTCCGAAGGACTCCTCTTAATGACAAACCAGGGGGACATTGTGAATAAGATCCTCCGGGGCGGGAATAACCATGAAAAAGAGTATGCCGTAGCTGTCAACCATCCGGTGACAGAGGAATTTCTCCAGAAAATGCGCGAAGGCGTATGGATCGAAGACCTGGCCGTAAAGACAAAGCCCTGCAAGGCCTGGAAGACCGGCCCCTATACCTTCCATATCATACTGACCCAGGGCCTAAACCGGCAGATCCGCCGTATGTGCCGGGCCCTGGATTTCCATGTAAAGCACTTAAAGCGGGTGCGGATCATGAACATCACCCTGGGCGGACTGGAACGGGGCCAGTACCGGGAGCTGACGGAGGCAGAGGTGGCGGAGATCCGCCGCCTGGTGAAGGACTCCACCAATCTTCCCATGCAGGCAGCCATGGCCGGGAAACCGGCCAGCATGACCAGAAGACCCGCGGATCCCGCCAGGAGGCCGGCTGCCAGACAGGAAAGGAGGGACCGAAATGGATGATCGGTTAAAACGGATGAAGGAGCTGGCCGGTGTCCTTTCTGAAGCGTCCAGAGCCTATTACCAGGAAAGCCGGGAGCTGATGAGCAACCTGGAGTATGACCGGCTGTACGACGAGCTCTTGAGGCTGGAGGAGGAGACTGGCACAGTTTTTGCCGGAAGCCCTACCCAGAAGGTAGGCTATGAGGTCTTAAGCGAGCTCCCCAGGGAGCGTCATGAAAAGCCCATGCTTTCCCTTAATAAGACAAAGAGTGTGGATGAGTTAAAAGAATGGCTGGGAAACCAGACAGGCCTCCTTTCCTGGAAAATGGACGGCCTCACCGTGGTGCTCACTTACGAAAACGGTGTCTTATCCAAGGCAGTTACCAGAGGCAATGGCGAGATCGGGGAGGTGATCACCGGAAACGCCAGGACCTTTGTGAACCTTCCCATGTCCATCCCGTACAAGGAACGGCTGATCCTGCGGGGGGAAGCCGTCATCACCTATCCAGATTTTGAAAAACTCAACGCCTCCATCGCAGACGCAGACGCCAGGTATAAAAATCCCCGGAATCTGTGCAGCGGCTCTGTCCGTCAGTTAAACAGCGCCGTCACCGCCAGCCGGAACGTCCGTTTCATGGCCTTTTCCCTGGTACAGGCCGATGGCGTGGATTTTAAGAACTCCCGGAAGGAGCAGTTTTTATGGCTGGCTTCCATGGGCTTTGAGACTGTGGAGTTTGTGGAGGTGACCCCGGAGACCCTGGAGGCGGCAGTAGAAGATTTCAGCCGCCGGATCGGGGACAACGACATCCCCTCCGACGGCCTGGTGCTTCTCTATGACGATATCGCCTACGGCGCATCCCTGGGCCGCACCGCCAAATTCCCCAGAGACTCCATTGCCTTTAAGTGGGCGGACGAGCTCCAGGAGACCACCCTCTCCTATATTGAATGGAGCGCCTCCCGGACGGGACTTATCAATCCGGTGGCCGTATTCCAGCCAGTGGAGCTGGAGGGGACCACCGTAAGCCGGGCCAGTGTCCACAACCTCAGTATCATGGAGGGGCTGGAGCTGGGAGCCGGAGACCGGATCACCGTTTATAAGGCCAATATGATCATCCCCCAGATCGCCGATAACCTGACCCGCAGCGGCGTCAGGGATATCCCCGCCCACTGTCCCGTCTGCGGAGGGGCAACAGAGATCCGCAGTGTCAATGATATAAAATCCCTGTACTGTACCAACCCGGACTGCCAGGCCAAAAAGATCAAGGCCTTCGATCTTTTCGTCAGCCGGGATGCTTTAAATATCGACGGCCTTTCAGAAATGACCCTGGAAAAATTCATTGCCGCCGGGTTCATCCACGAATTTGCCGATATCTTCCATCTGGACCATCACCGGGACGCCATTGTCACCATGGAGGGCTTCGGGGAAAAATCCTATGAAAACCTGGTACAGGCCGCAGAAAACGCCTCCCATACCACGCTCCCGCGGCTGATCTACGGCCTGGGCATCGCAGGCATCGGCCTGGCCAACGCCAAAATGATCTGCCGTCATTTCCGCTTTGACCTGGACGCCATGCGCAGGGCCGACGCTGAGGAGCTATGTGCCATCGACGGCATCGGAGCCGTCCTGGCAGACGCCTGGGTGGGATACTTTAAGGATCAGAAAAACAATGAAAGCCTGGACCGGCTTTTAAAGGAACTGACCCTGGAGGACGGCCCGGAGGAGGCAGCGGACGGGCCTCTGGCAGGAAAAACCTTCGTGATCACAGGCTCTGTGACCCATTTTGCCAACCGGAAGGCCCTCCAGGAACGGATCGAGGCCCTGGGAGGAAAGGCCACGGGCTCTGTGACTTCCAAAACCAGCTACCTGATCAACAACGATGTGACATCAAATTCAGCAAAAAATAAGAAAGCCAGAGAGCTGGGGATCCCCATTCTCTCAGAGGAAGATTTTCTTAAGATGACCGAGGAAGACGACCATGCCCATTAAAATTCAGAACGATCTGCCCGCGCGGGCCATACTGGAAAGCGAAAATGTATTTATCATGGATGAGGCCAGGGCCTCCAGTCAGGATATCCGTCCTCTGGAGATCCTGATCCTGAATCTGATGCCCTTAAAGGAGGACACAGAGACCCAGCTTTTAAGGGCCTTATCCAACACCCCCTTACAGGTGGAATGTACGTATATGATCATGTCCACCCACGAATCCACCCACACCTCCGCCAGCCACTTAAATAAATTTTATGTGACCTTCCAGGATGTAAAAAACCGCCGCTTCGACGGTATGATCATTACCGGAGCGCCGGTGGAGCTGATGGAATATGAGGAGGTCAATTACTGGGAGGAATTAAAGACAGTCATGGAATGGAGCCGGTCCCATGTGACCTCCACCATGCACCTGTGCTGGGGCGCCCAGGCTGGGCTTTACTACCACTATGGGATCCCCAAATATAAAAGGGAGGAAAAGCTGTCGGGCATCTACACCCACAGGACTCTGGACCGGAAGGTCCCCCTGATGCGGAGCTTTGACGATACCTTTCACTGCCCCCATTCCCGATACACTGAGGTCCGGGAGGAGGATATCCTGAAGCACCCGGAACTTAAGATCCTTGCCCGCTCCGAGGAAGCCGGAGTCTTTCTTGTGATGAACCGGGACGGAAGCCAGATCTTCGTCCAGGGCCATCCCGAATACGACCGCATGACCTTAAACGCCGAGTATCACAGGGATCTGAACCGCGGACTGGATCCAGCTCTTCCCAGGAATTATTACGACCATGACGATCCCTTCTCCATCCCTCCCTTGACCTGGAGAAATATGGCCAATACCCTGTACTGCAACTGGCTGAACTTCTACGTTTACCAGGTGACGCCTTACGATCTGTATAAGGAGCCGTCTCCGGAAGTGATCTAGCG
This sequence comes from Enterocloster hominis (ex Liu et al. 2021), assembly GCA_014385265.1. Taxonomy (GTDB): domain Bacteria; phylum Bacillota; class Clostridia; order Lachnospirales; family Lachnospiraceae; genus Alitiscatomonas; species Alitiscatomonas aceti. Next base: position 4,794 of record JACRTJ010000007.1, on the reverse strand, counting down.
GTTTCCAGAATCATAAAAGCTGCCTGCTCCTCCGTAATATGGAGGGTCAGGCAGCTTTTATTTTATATACACTCTTTATCCCGTTTTTGTTCATAGATCTCTTTCAGATCATCAATGGCCATCTCAACATCAAGCGTATGGAAACCAGGCCAGCATTCATTCATGGTTTCCGCATCGGCGGCCTTATATATTTCATTACTGCACTCCCCTGTATAATAATGCCAGTAGCGGTACGTATATCCGCTCCAGTACATTACCTCCATAGAGTAAGATATGCCCGTCTTTTTAAGTCCTCCAACTTCGTCATTCAGCTCCTCAAGAATATATTCCTCGCCTGCCCACTGCATCCGGTCATAAACATCATCCAGGGCCGCCGCAACTTTACTATTCATAAAAGCTTCTATAAAAAATGGGCAATCATATCCAGCTTTCAGAGCAAGTTCAAATAATCGTCCTTGTATATCACAAAGCTGGCGCTTTTCAAGTGTAAGTTTTTCCATTCTATTCACCCGCTTTTAATATTTCGTCAAAAAACATGCCGTCACGACGATACTTCCGGCAGATCTCATCTGCCATTGCGATTCCCTTTGAACGGTTGGCTTCACTCTCCTGCTTCAGTTTTTTGCGATCATCCTCCGTAAGTTTCTGTTCATCAAGAATCCCACGGATTCCCGATTTTGAGCCATGATAAAGCGTTACGATTTCATTTGTTCTGATCATATGATTCTCTTCCGCCCGAGTCATCTCTTTTATGGTTACGGAGTTTTTCATGGCAGTCCCCTCCAGCAGCAGTATACGATTGGAACACTCTGATTGTAGCACATGAGAGAATCAAAGACAACACAACTCCCCCAGAAATCCACAGACCAGATTGTCAAAAACCAGCTCTTCCATGGCCTTCAAAGACACGGCTCTGATCTCTGCCATCGTGCGGACTGTGTTCTCCAGCGCTTCTGAAACTGTTCCCGGAGCCGTCCGCTTCCCATCCTCTGGCCCGTTCTCATAGGCCCACTGTACCGCTCCCAGCCCGTCCGTTTCCACCAGGATCCGGTCCCTGGGGACCCGCCTTGCCGCCTGTGCCACCGCGGGATTCCACCACGCATCCGGTCCCACAGAAAAGTAGCAGTCCAGAGCCAGATACTCCTCCAGATATTCCTCACAGGAATACCAATGTACAAGATACCGATTCGGATACTCCTTCAGAATGGAGGCAATGGCCTTTTCCTGGCCTTTGGTATGGAGGACCACCGGCTTTTTAAGGGAACAGGCCATGGCCAGCTGTTCTCTGAATACCCGCTCCTGGATCGGAAGGGGCACCTGGCACCAGACGCTGTCCATACCGATCTCGCCAACCACCGGGCACCGCCGGATATATGGCTCCATATCCTGAACCGTATACTGGTCTGCATACCAGGGATGGAGCCCGGCAGTGGGGATCACGGCTCTCCCCTTAAGCCATTCCAGCCTGGAAAACAGCTTCCCGGCTTCCTCCGGCCCTGTGGCGCAGATCAGGGAAAGGATCCCCTTTCCGGTCCGCTCCTCCCATTCTGTATCGTTCCCCAGATGGGCATGGGCATCACAAAGCAGCATTTCCCTTTCTCTCCTTTCCCATGATCCGTCCATGGATCTCCCGGCGCAGCTCTCCCTGTCCATAAAGCCAGTCCCGGTCCCTCTGGGTCTCACAGACAGAAATCTCCCCGTGGATCCCTGCCGGAGCCGTGTTCAGGATCAGGATCCGGTCGGATAAATAGATGGCCTCATCCATATCATGGGTCACCAGGACCACCGTTTTTCCCAGCTCCTTTCTCATGGCCAGGAGCCAGTCCTGCATTTCTCCCCTGGTGATCACATCCAGGGCTCCAAAGGGCTCGTCCAGAAGAAGGATGTCCGCGCTGCAGAGGGCCGTTCTCAAAAAGGCGGCCCGCTGGCGCATCCCGCCGGAAAGAGAGGCAGGATAGCTGTCTTCATACCCCTCCAGACCAAATACAGGAAAATATTCCCTGGCCCGCTCCCGCATTTCCTCCAGAGAGCCGTGGATCCGTCCGTACAGGCACACATTGTCCAGGATGGTCTTCCAGGGAAACAGAAGATCGTTCTGGGGCATATAGGCAAAATGACTTGAAAGCCCCCGGATCTCTTCTCCATCCACCAGGATCCTCCCGCGATCAGGCGAAAGGATCCCGGTCAGAAGCTTCAGGACCGTAGACTTTCCGCAGCCCGACGGCCCCAGAAGGCTGACAAACTCTCCCTCTGCCACGCCGAAGGAAATATCCTCCAGAACCTGCCTTTCCCCATAGGAAAAAGACAGGCCGGAAATCTCCAGCTTCATCATTTTCTTTACTCCTTATCTGGAAGAAATTCATTGGTATAGCACTCAGCCGCCGGGATTGCCTCCTGGATGACACCGTACTCCACCATAAATTCCGTATAATTATCCCATACCCGGTCCTTCATCTCTCCCCAGCGGTCCGCATCCTCCGCATATTTGTCTGCCAGGTACTTCTGGGACATGGTGAGCATTTCCAGGGAATAATCCGGAGCATATTTATGAAGGATCTCTGCGCTCTCCTCCGGTTTTTCCATGGCAAATCCATATCCCCTGGAGGTGGCAGCCAGGAATTTCTTCACCATCTCCGGCTTCTCCTCCAGGACCTGATTCCCTGCAATGATCACCGGCGTATAATAATCCAGCCGCTCGTCCAGATCCCGTACCGGCATATAGCTGATGGGGAAATCATTGAGTTCACATTTCACACTGTCCCACGCCTCGTAGAACCACATGATATCCACCTTATCCTTTAGGGCCTCAAACCCAGAGCCATCGGAGATCACCAGGTTCAGCTTTGAAAAATCGGCTCCAGCCTGGGTCATGACCGCCTTTAATACGGCTTCCTCTCCCGGGCCGCCCCAGCCTGCATACGTTTTCCCCTCAAAATCCTTTGGAGAATGGATCCCCTTATCTTTGTAAGCCGCAAAGCCCGAGGTATTATGCTGGATCACTGCCGCGATGGCCTTAATGGGAAGCGGATCCTCGGACGTTAAGGCAACGGTCACATCCTCCTGGTAGCTGATCCCGAAATCGCCTTTTCCCACAGCCACCAGAGAAGCCGTAGCCCCTTCTGTCGGTTCCACAATATTCACCTTCAGTCCTTCTTCCTCATAATATCCCTGGTCCAGGGCCACATACATGCCTGTATGATTGGTGTTTGCCACATAATCCAGGATCACGGTCACCTCTTCCAGCTCCGCCTTTTCCGAAGCTCCCCCTGCTGTCTCACTTTCTCCTTTTTTTCCACAGCCTCCCAGGACCATGGATACTGCCAGGGCACAGGCCGCTGCAGCCGCAAGATTCCTTTTCATCTTTCTCATTGTCTTCTCCTCCAGTTTTTATGTTCTATATTACCGCTGTTTTCTCAGATACGGCATTCCCAGGTACTGGTACAGCCGGATGAGTCCATTCATGCACAGGCTTAAAAAAATGATCACTGCCACACAGGCAAACACCTTATCCAGCATATAGCCGTTTTTCACCCGCAGAAGGTAATAGCCCAGCCCTTCCTGGGAGCCGATCCACTCTCCCACCACCGCTCCGCTGATGCTGTATGTGGCCGCCACCTTAAGTCCCGAAAGAAGCGCCGGCACTGCCGCCGGGATCTTCACCAGACAATAGGTTTTCCATTGTCCTGCCCCGTAGGACCGGACCAGATGCACATATTCCGCATCCACCTGGCTCAGTCCATCGGAAAAGCTCACCGCCACCGGGAAAAAGCACATTAAAACCACTGTCAGGATCTTGGGAGCAGCGCCGAAGCCCATATAAATGATGAAAATTGGCGCCAGAACGATCATGGGCACCGTCTGTGTCACCACCAGGACCGGATAAAGTCCCTGGCGGATCATTGGAAAGCAGTCCATAAGGACCCCCAGCGCCAGGGCCAGGACCAGGGAAATGGCCACGCCTGCCAGGGCTTCTGCCACTGTTACCCGGGCATGCAGCGCCAGCACAGGCAGTTCCTGTACCAGGGTTTCCGCCACCTGGACTGGCGACGGCAGCACATATAGGGGGATCCCAAAGATCCGTACCGCCCCCTCCCAGAGGACCAGGAGGCCCAGAATGAAGAAAGCCGGCATCAGCCTTTCCGATGTCTGTTTCATACAAATTTTCTCCTTTTCCATTAAAAAAAGACCGCCGGATAACGGCAGTCAGTCAGGCATACGCTTATGTCCCTACGTTGGCATTATCCAAATCAGGTTATGGGTCGAAATTCACAATTTCCTCTCAGCCTGTATACAGGCTCCCCTTGTTATGAATCATATTTTTACATCTGGAACTGATTATAGCACGGAATCCAGCCTTACGCAACGGCAAAGTTCAAAAAAGACCGGAACCCCCATAAAAGAGTTCCGGCCTTATAAAGCCTAGTCGGTAAGGAAGCAGGACACGAAGTGGCCCGGGCTGATCTCCTTAAGCTGCGGCTCCTCCGAGCGGCAGCGGTCCGTCGCATACGGACACCGGTTCGCAAAACGGCATGCCTTCGGCGGCTCGATGGGCGAGGTGATCTCTCCCTTTAACAGGATCCTCTCCCTCCGGTTGTCCAGGGACGGGATCGGGATCGCTGATAACAGCGCCTGGGTATACGGGTGCGTCGGGTGGGCAAACAGCTCCTCTGACGGTGCCTTCTCGATCAGCTTTCCAAGATACATAACCGCGATGTCGTCCGAGAAATGGTTTACCACGGACAGGTCATGGGTGATGAACATGTAGGTCAGACCCATCTTGTTCTGCAGCTGCTT
>JACRTJ010000019.1 GCA_014385265.1 Enterocloster hominis (ex Liu et al. 2021) | reverse complement strand
ATCTCTCCCTTGGAGGAGGAGACTTCCCGCATGGCTTCCGCATAGGAGGTCATATCCGTCAGGATCACCAGGATGTGCATTCCCTTTTCATAGGCCAGGTATTCGGCCACGGTCAAAGCCACCTTGGGAGTGATGAGCCGCTCCACCACCGGATCGTTGGCCAGATTGATGAACATGGCCACATGGTCCAGGACGCCGCTTTCCCGGAAGGTCCGTTCAAAATATTCCGCCACATCATATTTTACACCCATGGCGGCAAAAACAACAGCAAATTTTTCATCGGTATCGTCCCCCAGAGACGACTGCATGACGATCTGGGCGGCCAGCTGGTCATGGGGCAGGCCGTTGCCGGAGAAGATCGGCAGCTTCTGGCCCCGGATCAGGGTCGTAAGGCCGTCGATGGCAGAGATCCCGGTGCGGATATAGTTTCTTGGGTATTCTCTGGCTACGGGGTTCAGGGGCTTTCCGTTGACATCCAGCCGTTTTTCGGCAAGGACCGGTCCCAGGCCGTCGATGGGATTTCCGATGCCGTCGAAGGTGCGTCCCAGCATATCCACGGACACTCCGATCTCCATGGGATGGCCAGTGAGCCGGGTGTGGGTATTGCGGAGTGCCATGTTTTCCGTGCTCTCAAAGACCTGGATCACGGCTTTATCCTCATAGACCTCGATGATGCGGCCCAGCTTTTTTTCCTTTCCGTTTACGGTCATTTCCACGATCTCATCATAGGCGGCTCCGGAAACGCCTTCCAGGACCGCCAGGGGGCCGTTTAATGAGCTTAAGCCCAGATATTCGATTGCCATTTTCTTACGCCTCCTTATGCGTTCCGTTCCATGACGGAGTTATAGAAATCGTCGATCTGCTTTTTATAGCCGTCGAACATGTCCGGACGGTCATTGGGTACGTCATACCGGATGGCTATGACGCGTTCAAAGATCTTTTCCTCCTTCAGTACGGACACCGGCATGCCCATAGAGATGAGGGCCCGGCATTTTTCATAAAGATACAGGATGATCTCCATCATTTTAAACTGCTTTTTTAAGGGTACGCAGGTATCGTCCTTGTGGAAGGCGTTCTGCTGCAGAAAGCCCAGCCGGATCACTCTGGCGATCTCTAAGACCAGCTTCTGGTCATCAGGCAGCACATCGGAGCCGATGAGCTTTACGATCTCCATGAGGCTGCTTTCCTGGTTTAAGAGCATCACCAGCCGGTTCCGGTACTCTACGAAGCTTTTGTCCACATTGGTCTCATACCAGCCGGAAAGGTCTGTCAGATATTCGGAATAGCTGGTGAGCCACTGGATGGCCGGGAAATGGCGGGCATAGGCCAGATTTTTGTCCAGGCCCCAGAAACAGCGCACGAACCGCTTGGTGTTCTGGGTCACAGGCTCGGAGAAGTCGCCGCCCTGGGGGGAGACCGCGCCGATGATGGAAACGGAACCCTCGGAACCGTTTAAGTTCTGGACCATGCCGGCCCGCTCATAGAACTGGGACAGGCGGGAGGCCAGATAGGCCGGAAAGCCTTCCTCTGCGGGCATTTCCTCCAGACGGCCAGAAAGCTCCCGCAGAGCCTCGGCCCAACGGGAAGTGGAGTCTGCCATGATGGCTACATGGTAGCCCATATCCCGGTAATACTCTGCCAGGGTAAGGCCCGAATACAGGCTGGCTTCTCTGGCAGCCACAGGCATATTTGAGGTATTGGCGATCAGTGTGGTCCGCTCCATCAAAGGATTTCCGGTCCGGGGATCGTCCAGCTGGGAAAATTCCTCCAGCACCTGGGTCATTTCATTTCCACGTTCACCGCAGCCGATATAGATGATGATGTCCGCGTCGGACCACTTGGCGATCTGGTGCTGCATCATGGTCTTCCCGGTGCCGAAGCCCCCCGGGATGGCGGCGGTGCCTCCCTTGGCCAGGGGGAACAGGGTATCCACGATCCGCTGCCCGGTGATCAGGGGCCTGGAGGCGGGATAGCGGCGGCTTACGGGTCTGGGGACGCGGATCGGCCATTTCTGGGTCATGGAAAGAATGGCCTCTGAGCCATCTTTTTTCTGGATGGTCACCAAAGGCTCCTCGATGGTGTAATCCCCATCTTCGGCCACAGAGAGGACAAATCCCTCCATGTCCGGCGGCACCATGACCTTATGGGTGATGGCCCGGGTCTCCGGCACCTCGGCGATGACGGCGCCGGGATAGAGGCGGTCGCCTTTTTTTACTGTCATATGGGCGTGCCATTTCTTTTTTGTATCCAGGGAATCCGCGTGGATGCCCCGGTCGATGTAGCAGCCGCTTTCCTTCTGGATGGCGTTTAAGGGCCGTTCGATGCCGTCAAAAATACTGGTCAGGATCCCCGGAGCCAGGGTGGCGGACACGGGAGCCCCTGTACCAGCGACCGGCTCTCCGGGCTTTAAGCCGGTGGTCTCTTCGTATACCTCAATGGTGGTCCGTTCAGAGGTAAGTCCGATGACCTCGCCCACCAGCCTGCCCGTTCCCACATAGACCATTTCATTCATCTGGAATCCGGAATCCCCTTTTAAGTAGATGATGGGACCGTTGATCCCGTAAATGTTTCCCTGAGCTGTCATGATCTGGCGCCTCCTAAAATAAACTGGAAGTTTTCTCCGGCTTCCTTTAATTTCGTTTCAAAAGAATTGTCGATAAGGATGTTTTTTGAGGCGATCACAGCCCGGGTGCCGCCGGAGAAGGGATACTGGCTCACACGGATGTCGCAGCCGGTTTCCATGGATAAGAGGTTCTGCTTTTCCTGGTCCGCAGGATCGATATAGATATGGATCTCCTCGCCCTGGGCAAAATCCCGGGCCTTTCTGATCTGCTCCTTTAAGAGCGTTTCATAAGCCGGGGTCTCCATGAAGCGGGCCAGCCGATCCCTAAGCTCGGAAAAGATCCGGCCCTGGAGCTCCTCCTGTTTCTGGCTGTACGTCCGTTTCAGACCGATCTGATTGATGGCCAGCCGTTTATTGGCTTCCCTTTGTATGGTTTCTGTTTCCGTCTGGATCCTTGCTTCTGCCTGTTTTCTGACATTTTCCTCATGATCCCTAAGGACCGATTCCAGATAGGCCGTATAGTCGGCGGTCATTTTTTCTCCGGCCTCCTGGGCGCTGTGGATGCAGAGCTCTTCAAAATGCTGTAATTTATGTTCAATGGTCACAACAGTCACCTCGATTTTCTAAAGTTTCAGCCCGATGGCCTCGTTGACGTATGCGGTGATGAAATCCGGTCTCCGGCCAGTGCCGTGGCGGTCCGGGATCTCGATCAGAAGGGGCATCTTATGGCCGGTCCGGGCAGTCCTGACCAGGTCCGGATATTGCTTCCCCAGAGATTCGGTCAGCAGGAGGATCCCGTTGTCCTTATCAGAGACTGCGTCCTCCAGAGCTTTTTTTACCTGATCCCGGCTGCGGACCAGGATCCCCTCCACGCCGGCCAGCCGCATGCCCGTAAGGGTGTCGGTGTTGTCACTGATGAGATACATTTTCATAGTCTCACCCCGGTTTACAGGCTGCCGATGATCATAAAGGAGATGATCAGCCCGTAAAGGCATACGCCCTCAGCCAGTCCCACGAAGATCAGGGATTTACCAAGGATAGAGGAATCCTCACTGATGGCTCCCAGGGCAGCGGAGGCTGCGGCCGATACGGCAACGCCGCCGCCGATACAGGAAAGACCGGTGGAAAGGGCAGCCGCAATGTAGCCCATGCCAGTGGCGTTGGAGGCAGCGGAGGCCGTTTCAGCGGCAAAGGCGTTTCCTGTGAAGAACAGGCAGGATGCGAAGACCATGGTGCCGAAGAAAAGGAATACATTGGCAGCCAGGGCCCGTTTATAGCGTCCTCTGGATCTCTCGCCTGCGGCGAAGGCCCCGAAGGGAACTGCAATGCTTAAGATCAGAGCAATGGTTAAAAGAACTTTTACTGTAAATGTCATGATAAGATCTCCTTTTTAAAAAGTTTGTTTTTTCAGGAATGGTTTAAATTCTCGTCCAGTACCTCGGTAGAAACGGCTGAACAGCTCATAGTATTCCAGCCTCAGCACCTGGATCCCCACCACAAGGCCCTCCATGCCGCAGACGAACAGGTTGCCCAGGACGATGACCGGGATGCTGATATGCCCGGTCTCCGCTCCGGAGAGCATAAGCACCACCTGCATCATGGCAGCGTGGCTCACGGCAAAGGCACCCACACGGACAAAGGACAGGGTATTAGAAAAGTAGCTTAAAAGCACCTCAAACAGCTCGAAAAAGCCCTCCACGAAGAACATGGCTCCGCCGGAAAGCTCCGGGCCCCGCCTTTCCACCAGGGCGGCCAGGGGCTCCTTTAAAAAGATCAGAAGGAGCGGGACCACGAACATGACTGCCAGAACGGCAGTGGCTGGAAGCGGCCTTCCTGTCATATAAAGGATGATGACGGCAGCCAGGCTCAGGTAAAATATGAATCCCGCCAGGCCGTTGGTGTCGAACCAGGTTTTTTCCGTATCCCGGCATTTGAAGCTTACGGCCATGTTCACGATCATCGTAAGGAGGATCATACCCATGCCCAGGGCAATGGCGGTGACAAATACGGTGTTTAACCGTCCCACAAAGGGGAGAGCGGTCATGGCCTCCGCCGGACGCAGCCAGAGGGCTGGGATCACGTCTTCGAAGCCGAAGACGCTTCCAAAGAGGAAGCCGAAGATGGTGGAGCAGAATCCACAGCAGGAAATGATGGCCGCCAGGTCCAGCTTCTTAAACCGGTAAAGAAGGAAACCGCCGATAAGGAGCAAAAGCCCCTGTCCCACATCTCCGAACATGAAGCCGAAAAAGAGGGAATAGGTAACGGCGATCAGAAGTGTCGGATCAAATTCATTGTAGGCCGGGAGGCCATACATCTTCACAAACATCTCAAAGGGCCGCAGGAGCGCCGGATTCTTCAGCCGGGTAGGAGGTGTGCTGGTTACATGCTCCCGGCTGTCCTCGATGACGAAGAAGGTGGAGGCATCCTCCTCCAGCTCCTTCTGGAGGGCCCTGGCGTCGGTCTCAGTGGTCCAGCCGCATAAAATATAGAAGGGATGCTCCTTTTTGTCAGTGACGGCCGCGCAGCGGCGCACGTTAAAGTTGGCGTTATAGGATCCAAGGACCTCCACAGCCTGCAGGAGGGCGGGTTTCTGATCCTCCAGATACGTTTTTTCCCTGGCGTCCAGCTGGGTGATCTGGGACTTTATGTCCTCCAGCTCCTTTTCCAGCCGGCGGATCTCCTCTGTGGGAGTGCCCGTATACTGGTCCGGGAGGATGATCCTTTCAAACTGCAGGGATGAAAATGCTGCATCGGTCCGCTCCGATACGGGACCGGGGACAAAATAGATCAGTGTCACATAGTGGTCGGTCTCATGGCACTTATAAAGGATCGTATCCTCAGAGGATTCCGCAAAGGCCTCCAGCTGGGGATAGAGCTCCTTTAAGACTCTTCCGAACCGGTATTTGATGTGACGGAATTTCAAAAGCTCCGGAATACTGAAGTCCAGCTCCCGGTAGAGGTTCACCTGTTCATACAAGGCGTGAGTATCCTTCAGCTTTTGCTTCAGTGCTTCTTTTTCTGCGTCTGCTGCCTCCATGGCTTTTTTTGTCTCCTGGACAAAGGCAATGGCCTCCTCGGCCGTCATGGAAGCAGGCGACGGTGTTTGGGCAGCCTTCGTTCCTGCGGAACACAGGGCCGCCAGCTTTTCCGCCGCTTCATATGGCTCCCGGTATGGATTGGTCCCGGGACAGGGAATCAGCTTTGATACGGATTTCAGCTCCGTCAGGGCATTTTCCAGATGGATCTCATACCGGCATAGGACCTGGTTGACCATACGGTCCAGGTCGTCTCTGGGGCCGGAAATGCTGACGAACTTCATTGGTTCGATCATAAAGCCGCTCCTCCTTTCTTTTCCTTCCCTTTTTAGCTTTCGGCCAGACAGGACAGGATCTCATTCCCGTCCAGCTGGTAACGGATGCCCTCAATGGTGGTGATAAGCTTCCGTATTTCTTCTTCCTTGAAATAAAAATAAGTATTTAAGACTGCTGCTGAGTATGGGTTCTTCCGCCCAGAGGTCTGGTAGACAGCGTCCAGCAGTGAGCGGAACAAACGCTTCAGGCGGGGATTTTCCTGGCCGGAGGATGGATCCGGCTGTCCAAAGATCCGGTTCCCGTAGCGGGTGGTCCTTAAGATCCCCAGAAATTCTTCCCTGGAGACAGCCTGGGCCATGGCTCTGATCTGATCCTTCCTTAATTTATAGTATACCGGGATCAGGAAGTCCTCAATGGCGTGGTCGGAAAGCCGGTAATATTCCTTGGCTCTGGAGAGCCACTCCAGATTTAAAAGGTCGATCTTTTCCCCGATGCACTGGGAGACGGCCTCCAGCTCCTTCCGGCCCAGCTGTTTTTTCATATCCTTCCATAAATGGATGAAGTACAGGGAATCCAGGGCGGATTCGTAATCAAAAAGGGCGGTGACGCCCTGGTCCCGGAGCCTGCGGAGCGGTTCATAGTAGAAGGAGCCCCTGAGACCCTCCACAAAGCTGTCCAGGGAGCTGCATTCGGCCAGTCCGGCCAGATCCAGATGGGAGTGCTTCTGGAAAAAATCCTCAAAAATACTCAGATCCAGGTCCGAGGACCGGCTGGAAGCGGCGTCCCGGAGACATTTTTTCAGAATATCGACCTCAAAGTGCATAAAATAAAGATCCAGGAATTTCCGCTGGCTTACGGCGGCGAACCGGTAAAGGCTGGAATAGTCCCGGTAAAGGGAGAGCCATAAAAGCTGCTCGATCCGGCTCCGGTCCAGTTCTCCGTCCCCCGCGGCCTCAAAGGCACAGCTGTAAGAGGGGCGGCTTTTCAGCGTTTCCACCGCCGCGGATACGCTGTCCGAAAAGGCCAGCTGGGAAAAATCTGTGTCTGTAAGAAACCGGCCCTGCATGGCGCGGATCTTGGCCGAAACGGCGCTGTATGTCATAAGATTTCCCATAGACTACACCCCGGTCATTTCCCGGAACAGCCGGTCCACATAGTCTTTGTGGAAGGCGTCATAGTGGCGTTCCAGCTGCTGGATGGACTGGGCCGCTTCTTTTTCCTGGGACTGGATGCGGGCGTTGGCGGCGGCATCCGCCTGTTCCCGGAGCTTCCGGATCCTTTCTTCTGTTTCCTGGTCCAGTTCCCTGTCAAACTGTCTGGTCCGTTCCTCATACTGCGCGGTCAGCTCTTTTTTCTTTTCCGTTCCCTCTGCGGCGGCGGCAACGGACCGCTCTTCGATCTGTGAAAGTCTTTCAATGATGGTGTTCATAATTACTGCCTCCTTGGCGGAGCCCCATCGGAACCTCCGCCACATTGAATAATACAACTTGTCTTTTATTCATGACAAATATATAATATTTATATTGTAATAACATTGATGTTATAAACAGACCAGAATGGTCGTTTTACAGGGAGGAAACAGAATGGAATTGCTCCAGTTCCGATATTTTTTAGAGGCGGCCCGGTATGAAAACCTGACCAGGGCGGCGGATGAGCTTCATATTGCCCAGCCTGCCCTGTCCCAGTCTATTATGCGGCTGGAAAATGAACTGGGAGTGAAGCTTTTTGACCGGAGAAATCATCACGTTTATCTTAATGACCAGGGAAAACTTTTAAGGAAGCGGCTGATCCCTTTAATGGAATCCATCGACAGCCTGAAGGACGAGCTGTGGGAATCAGTTTGTTCCTCAGAAAAGACGATCTCATTGAATTTTTTTGCCGCCTCACAGTTTATCACCAACTGTATCATCGCATATAAGGCGGAGCACCCGGATGTGAAGTTCCAGGTATCCCAGCTGGAGACCATGGGCGGCTGCGATATCCACATTGATTCCAGGGCCTCGGTCTACGGTCCTACGGCCATGGGGGAGATCCAGATGCCGGAGGGGGCAGTCCGCCAGGAGATCCTGGAGGAGGAGATTTATCTGGCTGTGCCCGCCAACTCGCCGCTGGCAGAGCGGGAGTCGGTGGACCTTAGGCAGCTCCGGGAGGAGGGGTATATCCGGCTGGGAAACGGCTGGCAGCTCCGGCAGATCTGCGATAACTTTTTCCATCAGGCCGGTGTCCGGCCCCAGATGATCTTCGAGAGCAACAGCCCGGAGTCGGTTCGGAACCTGATCGCCGCCGGCCTCGGCATCGGCTTCTGGCCCGAGCGGTCCTGGGACGAACAGCCGGGCCCACAGGTGAAGCTGATCCCCATCCGCTATCCCGTCTGCCGCCGGGACGTGGTGGTGACCATGTACAAGCAGGCACAGGAGAAGCCGGCGGTGGGAGAGTTTGTGGATTATCTGTGCGGGTATTTTAAGAGAGGGCTGAAGGACGAAGATAGATGAAAATACTTTTTCCGTCTTAAGACAGGTTTTCGCAAGATGCCTCCGCAGTCTGTCCAGAAACGGCAGAATGGCTTCCCAGAATGGAGAAAATGTATAGAAAAGACAGCCGCAGAATCATATGGCCCAGGTCCTGCGGCTGTCGTTGTTTGGTTATGTTTAGCTGCCCGGCGGTTTTTCGGATCATTCCCCGGCGGTCAGATACTGCTTCGCCACGTAGGCTTCCTGGTCGTTATAGAGGATAACGGCCCAGAAATCGTCGTGGTCCCGGATGTACTCCACAGACGCGCCGGGATCCAGCTTTCCGATCCGGTCGGCATCGGTGGACGGCTCCTTCCGGACGTTTAAGGTATCCGTAGTCTTATAGGAGACGGTCTCTGCGGAGGTCTCCTCAGTGGGAGCCTCGGCGGTGGTGGCTTCTGTGGTGGCTGCGGTGGTGGGGATGGAGGCCACGGTCTCATCGGTGGGATCCTTATCCGGCGTCAGCAGCCGGATCACCAGCACCAGAACGACGATCAGCACCACAGGCACAAGAAGCTTTACCATATCCGCAGGATTCAGTCCCAGCCCACCCCTGGAGGGCTGTTTTTTTCTGCTTCCGGCCTGGCGGCTCTGGGTCTGGGAGCGGCGCGGTCTGGGCGCAGCCTTGTCGGCGTCCGTAAAGGAGTAGATCTCCTGGGACAGGACGTGGTAGGCCTGGTTGGCGTTGTAGGCGCTGTTATCCCCTTCCCTGGCGGCCTTGTTGCCGATGGAAAGGATCTGGAGATAGTGCTCGGCTGTGGATTTGCTGATCCACTGGCCGTCGTAAAGCTCATGGATCATATGATCCAGGGAGCTTTCCACGATCCCCGCCTGATCGCATTTTAATTTTACCATATATTCCAGGGTCTGCCGGGCCTTGATCATGGACTGGTTGTATTTTTTCTGGCCCATGAGGCGTTCCGTTTCCTGGACATTTTTTTGTATTTTTTCCCAGATACCGGGATTATCTACTTTTGCCATAGATATTTCCTCCATATTGTCACTCTATAATCCTATTATAAATGAAAAATTTGCATTAACAATTTGTGAACATTCGTGGAAATATTCCAAAAAACGATAACAGCTTTTGAAGCCTCCATTCCAGAGCACACGCTTCTGTCCATGGCCGCTGTTGCAAATACAGGAACAGGATGGTAAAATAGCAGATACAAAAAACAGATGAAAACAGATCAGGAGGACATAAAAATATGAGATTACGCCATATTAAAGGCGCAGAAGAGCAGATCGCAGAAAGCCCCTATGTGATCCAGGATCCCCAGGGCTTAAAGGGAAAATGGCATGAATTTTTTGGAAACCAGAATCCGATCCGTATCGAGGTGGGTATGGGAAAGGGAAAATTCATCATGGAACTGGCGGAAAAGAATCCGGATGTGAATTACATTGGTATTGAACGGTATTCCAGCGTGCTGTTAAGGGGGCTCCAGAAGCGGTCCCAGCTGGAGCTGTCCAACATTTACTTCATGCGGATCGATGCCCTGGAGCTGGCGGACGTTTTTGATGCCGGAGAGGTGGACCGGATCTATCTGAATTTCTCGGATCCGTGGCCCAAGGACCGTCACGCCAAGAGACGGCTGACCTCTGACCGGTTTCTTCCTATTTATGATCAGATCCTTAAAAAAGACGGGATCATCGAATTTAAAACCGACAACCAGGACCTGTTCCGGTACTCCCTGGAGTCCATTCCGGAAGCCGGATGGACGGTGGATGCCCACACCTTCGATCTTCACAACAGCGAAATGGCGGAGGGGAATGTGATGACCGAGTACGAGACAAAGTTCTGCTCAGAGGGAAAGCCCATCTGCAAGCTGGTGGCGTCCAGAAAAAAATAAGAGTTCTCTTTTTAAAAGGATAGAAGGTGCCGGCCTGCATACAATATTACGAGAAAACAGCCATGGAGCGTTTATGGACATAAAGACCAGGATCCGGAGGAGCCTAGCCAGGGCAACCTGCGATAAGACGGAGCTGGACCGCACAGTGCTGCGGTTTAAAAAGTGTTTTGACGAGGCCAGCGCCGCGCTCTGCGGAAAGGGTAAAAAAACAAAAAAATAAAAATCATAAAGGAGAAATGCATATGGAAAAAATGTTTACAGCCGCTGATTTTGACACAGAGGTACTGGGTTCGGATAAACCTGTTCTTGTGGATTTTTTTGCCACCTGGTGCGGCCCCTGTAAAATGATGGCTCCGGCAGTGGAAAAGCTGGCGGAGGAGTATGAGGGAAGGGCTGTGATCGGAAAGCTGGATGTGGAGGAGAGCATGGATATCGCAGGCCGCTACGGCGTTATGAACGTTCCCACGCTGATCCTTTTTAAGGATGGCAGGGCTGTGGAGCGGAAGGTGGGCCTTCAGAGCGCCTCTGACCTCAGAAAGCTCCTGGATTCGGTTTTATAAGCGCGGGCCGTTCCACTGGCTTTTAAGGCCAGTGGAAGAAGCCTCGGAGGTAGTAATAAGGCAGAAAGAGCCTTCCGGCCTGTCCAAGCCCGGGAAGAAGCCGTTCTGCATCAAAAAATACGGGGCAGAAGACCAGGCTTCCGATGATGAAGAAGGGGATCGCAGCGCCCAGGGCCTCCGGCGTTTTAAGGATGGCTCCCAGGGCCATGGAGAAAACGGAAACGGCAAGGGCGTAAAGGGCCATGGCCGCCGCCTCCGGGAGGATGGCCGCCGCACCGCCGGATGAGATTCCCGGTCCTCCCGAGAGGAGCACCGCAGAAAGTCCGGACAGGGCCGCCAGGGCCACAGGAGCCGCCAGGGAGGCGAAGCGGCAGGAAAGGCGGAGACGGACCGGAAGAGGGGTAAAAAGCCCCCTGCGGCTGTCTTCTGCGGCTGTGACCGCGCTGTAAAGTCCAGTGATAAAAAGGAACACGGCCGTCAGCCCACGGACTGGAAAGAGGCCTGGGGAAGGGGCTGCGGTCCCGGTCTCCCCGGAGCCGTTTCCGGTCTGTCCCGGCGAATACGTGTATACATACTCAAAACGGAAGGTACTGCCGTCCTCCATCCGTTCCTTATAAAGGTCTCCGGCCTGTCCGGAGGCCTTTTTCCGTTCCGGGGATCCCGCAGCCCCCAGGGCGTCAAAGGCGGCGCCCTGCTCCACGTAATCCTCCAGGATATCCTTGTTCTGGATGGCGGCCAGCTCTGAGAATACCACCTCGGTGGAAAGGGAGGCCGTCATGGTGGAGGGAGCGGAAAAAACGGTGATGGAGCGTTTAAAGCGTCCGCTGTTTATTTTCTGTTCCAGGTTTTCGGGGATCAGATATCCGCACTCTGCCTTCCGGGCGGCCACATGGTCCCGTACCTGCTGTTCATTTTCGCATGGATAAAAAGAGAACAGTCCCGTATCCCGGGCCAGGAGATTCTCCTTTAACCGGTTTCCCAGGCTGGCCGGCTCTGGATCCAGACAGCAGACGGCGATCCGTACCGTACCGTCCTTCCCGTTTTCCATCCTGGATGCGGCGAGGGCGGTCAGAGGAAGGGCGGCCAGAAGGAGCAGAAACGGGATCCGCTTCAGATATCGCTTGCAGCATAAGAAAAACCATAGAATGACTTTTTTCATGGGCGTTTTACCTCAAATGCCAGGCTTATGAAAGTTCCCGCCAGGAAAACTGCCGGGAGCGCCGCAAAGATCCAGGGCTCCCAGTGGGCGGTGACAGCCATTTTTACAGTCTCAATGAAAATATAGGGCGGAAGGAACGGGGCCGCCTTCTGGAAGGCAGAGGGAAGGAACACCAGGGGCAGGATCCCGCCGGAAAAAAAGTGCAGCGCTGTGGCTCCCAGGAACAGAAAAAGTACGCCTCCCATCCGGTTCCCCGCCGCCTGGAAGGCGCATACAGCCAGGGATGCCGCAGAAACGCTTAAGAGCAGAAGCGCTGCGGGAAGTGCGGAGGAAAACGGAATGGCGCCTGTAAGGACAGCTGCGGAGGAGGCAGACAGGAGAAGGATCATATAGAGAAGGGCCAGCCCCAGGATCCGGGAGAGGATCATGGAAACGGGACCGACGCCGGCCAGGAGGAGCTGTCTGCGCAGCACAGGATCCAGGGGCTGGAGAAAGCCCGAAACAGGGATGGCTGACAGCATAAGGGCCAGGATGAAAAGGCTGATGGCATAAAAGACCACCGGCTTTACATCCCCCGAGGCGCTCACCGCCGTTTTCCGGAACAGCTCACCGCGGGGGAGGCTGTATTCCAGATACAGGCGGTTCAGATCCCGCTCCAGCTGTGCCCTGGCCTCTGAGCAGTGAAACTGGTCCAGGACCTCGTCCCCGGCGTAGATCCCGGCCTGGGCGGCGCTTAAGGTCTGCGCCCCCGCATCGGCCAGCTCCTTAAAGATCCGGCTTTCCACTCCGGCGTTCTCCGGAAGAAGCACGGAGACCGGTGTGTTGACGCCGCTCATGATGTCCTGGACAAAGCCCTCCGGCACCAGCAGGGCGGCCAGAAGCTCTCCGTTTTCCATCCCTTCCAGACACTCCTCCCGGCTCATGTAGGAAAGATCACAGATACTTTTTACACTTTCCAGAGAGCTGAGCATGGAGGTCACCTGCTTCGCTAAAATGTCGTTTTCAGGAAGAGCTACGCCGACGGTGATCCGCCCCGCCGCCTGACCGCCGTACAGGGCCTTGCCTGCCAGAAGGGCAGCCGCACCCATGAAAAACATCAGTACGGCTGCCCCGGCTGCCATCAGAGGGAGGCATTTCAGCGCCCGTTTTAATTCCAGCTTCAGATAAAACAGACGTATCTTCATATTAATATAAGGGGATTCCCAGCCGGTCGGCCACTTCCATGAACCCGTAAGCGCCTTCCATGATCAGGGAATACCAGTCCTCTTCAGTGGCGGCCAGAACGTCCATGGGAGTTCCCTCCAGGGGAGCGATCTCGCCGGAAAGAGGTTTAAAATAGTAATTGCCGCTGAAGATCAGGGAAGAGTCAGCGGTGGAGATCTCCAGGGAGTCGATATCCGCCTGGATGCTCGTTCCCTTTTCCAGCTGGCTTACGATGCCGGAGGCGGAGATCTTAAAGAGCTGGGATCCGTTTTCCACGGCTTCCAGGGAAATATGGTAATCGCCGCTTTCTGTTATGTAGCTGCCGGAATACAGGATGGAAACAGACGGAGCGCTGTCTCCGGAGCCGGACACAAGATCCAGGGAAGCGTCACAGGTGAGCTTTTTATCGTCATAAACACCCTGCTTTACCAGGTATAGAGCCATGGCGTCGTCGCCGCTTCCGATGGTGAGCTGGCCGGTGAGGTTCTGGAGCGGGTATGCGCCGCCTTCAAACACAGCTTCAAAGGCCACCTCAGTGGGAACGGTCTGGCTGTCGCCGTCGCTGCCTGTGATCCCGCCGTTTATTACAGTGGAGCCCAGGACTGAGGTGAGCACGCCGTCCTTATCCAGGTATACGGTCATCTGGATGTCCGTCAGGGACGCGTCCAGGGCCTGGATCATCTGGTCTGCGGCTGCCTTTGCTTCCTCGTAGGCGTCTGCCTGAAGCTCTTCGGCTGTGGCGGGAACAGAGCCGCCCATGAGACCGTTCAGCTTTACGGTCAGCTCCAGCTGGCGCAGGTACTGGTTTTTCAAGGCGTCATCCTGGAGGAAAAAGTCCGAGGAGGTCCGCAAGAAGTCGATCAGCGCCGCCTTGCTGACCAGCACAGAGTAGCCGCGGCATTCCTTTTCCTGTCCATTGACAGTAACGGTGCTTTTATCAGTCTTTTCCACGGTCAGCGCCGCCTTGAAATTTTCCTGGGCCTTGCAGCCCTCTCTGTAACGGTCCATAAGGGCGGGAAGATCCAGCGTGTTTCCTCCCGCAGCGGCATTTTCTTCGGCCAGGGCAGTGACCTCCGTCAGATAAGCGGCTGCCGCGTCGGCAGAGATGCCGTTTTCATCCAGAAGGCGGCTCATGGCAGGGGAATTTTTGATCCGGTCTGCCAGGCCGTCTCCCAGATCCATGGTGAGGACCTTTTCCGACAGCTCCGGGATGGCGGCCATCAGCGTGTGGTCTCCATAATAAAGATCCAGGTTTACCACATCCATGCCATTGTAAACGACTCCCACGTTGGCATCGCTCTTCTTATTTGAAACATCATTCCGGCTGGAAATGCGGAGACCGCCGCCGGTAAGGGCGTTCAGCTCTTCCATGGAGCTGCTGTCCAGGCTTAAGGTCAGACCTGCTTCTGCATCAGAGGAGACAGAAGCGCTGGAAAACTGGCTGAGTCCGAAAATATCCTCAGCTGGAGATACCTGTTCGTGGGAAAAGGCTGTTTGAAAAGCATCTACCACGGCTTCCTTGGGATCTTTGGCGTTCATCTGAGTGAAGGCAAAGGCCGCTGCCGCTCCTGCGGCTGCCACCACGCCTGCGGCGATCAGAATCTTCATCCCTTTCTTTCCGGGCTTTGGTTCCTCCGGTACAGAGGGGAGAGAACCGGAGGACGGGGCTGTTTCAGAGGCAGGGCTGTCTCCGCCGGAGACGGATCCGGTCTCCTGGGGATCCGTCTGGGCAAACTCCAGGGTCAGATCTGCATGGCATACGGGACAAATGGTACTTCCTTCGGGAATTTCTGCTCCACATTTAAAACAAATCATATAGTTCCTCCATTTCTGTTTATTGAAACTGTCGGATCAGCTCTTCGGCTGAGAGACTGTTTCTGGTCTTAGTCAGAACTCCGTCCTTTAAGACGTACATACTGGTACACAGGGCCAGCTCCTCCATTTCATGGGAGGTAAGGATCACAGTCCCTCCGTCTGCCGTGTAGGCTTTCAGATAGGCCTGTATATCCCGTTTACATTCCAGGTCCAGGGCGGCTCCTGGTTCGTCCATAATGAGGACAGGAGCGCGGCCTGAAAGGGCGCAGGCGATGCTGAGGCGCTTTTTCATGCCTCCGGACAGGGTATCCACCCGCTTCTTCAGCATGGGGCCGATCCCCAGGACAGAGCTGCAGCCCTCTGTCAGATCCCTCTCCATCTCCTTCCGGCTTCCGCGGTGCCATAAAAGCAGGTTGTCTTTTACCGACAGCTCTCCGATCAGCGGGTTCTCCTGGGGAACATAGGCCGTAAGGTCAGCGGCAGCCCCGGACCTTCCCCGGATCTCGGTCCCATTGATGCGGATGCTCCCGCTGTCTGCACGCAGGGCTCCCGCCAGGATCGACAGAAGCGTGGTCTTTCCGCAGCCATTGGTTCCGACGATTCCCACGCACTGGCCGGGCCCGGCTGAAAAGCTGACGCCGTTTAGGATCCTGTGTTTTCCATAGGACTTACAGATTCCGGAAACCTCCAACATAAGCCGTCCTCCTTCCTGTTTTATGGCCCTTATTTTACCATATGAGAGGGGGGTGATGGAAGCGTTTTGGGAAAACGTAAAAAAGTTTAAAAAAAAAGTAAAAAAAGGTGTTGACTTTTTCGGAACCTTGTCATATAATAATGGACGTGTCAAGGAGATAACACAGAGACACAGAAAAACAAAATACCAAGCGCCTTTAGCTCAGTTGGTAGAGCAGTAGACTCTTAATCTATTTGTCCGGGGTTCGAGCCCCCGAAGGCGCACTGAAAGGTTCCGATTTTGCAGACTTAGGGATGTGGGGTTGGGACTTTTTTTATTGCTTAATCGCATCTGGAAGTCTTGTGTTGAAGCTGCAAACAGCCGATAAGAAAAAATTCTGAATTGCAAGAATCGGTCTGTCTAAGTGAGGCTCGCTATGCTATACTGGAATTATGGATTACACGCTGCATCAGAGGGGGTAAAAAAGGCTTTTGCCCCAATATTTCATTTATAAGGAGTGTAGGAGATATGAGAGAGCGGATCGAAGATTTTTTGGACCGGACGGAGCGGGTACAGCTACTGGCTGCGCCTACGCCGCTTCACGCACTTTCTGGTTTTTCGGAATATAAAGATGTACAGGCTTATATAAAAAGAGACGATATGACCGGGCTTGGACCGGGAGGGAATAAGGTCCGGAGCCTGGAATATATCCTTGGGGAGGCGGTTTCCATAGGATGCAAAAAAATCCTGGCGGCGGGGCCTGTGCAATCGAATCTCTGTACGCTGACGGCGGCGGCCTGTGCCAGGCTGGGGCTGGAGTGTGAGCTGGTGCATAATGGAGAGGAGCCGGAGAAAAAAGAGGGAAATCTTCTGCTTAACGGGCTTCTTGGAACGGTTTCCCATTTTTTAGGGAGCTGTGATTCCAGTGAAAGGAATGCATATACAGAGGAATTGGCAGCTTCCTATGAAAAGGCTGGGATTCCTTCGTATGTGGTGCGAAACGGGGCGACGACTGGACGTGGAGCACTGGGCTATACTGCCGCTGTACGTGAAATGAAGCGGCAATGTGAGGAAATGCAGATCCATAACATGACGATCTTTGCTCCTGGAGGAAACGGAGGCGTAGCCGCCGGTCTGATCTATGGGAATGAAATGCTCGGCAGGCCGTTCCGCATCGTGATTATAAGTGTGGAGGATGACCGGGATACCCTGATCCGGCACATTGAGAAAACCATACATGAGACAGAGAAAATTACAGGGATTACAATGGAGGCAGCTGTGGAGGAGACCGCTGAGATATCTGATCTGTACAGAGGAGCCGGATGGGGCATGGATACCAGGGAAAGCAAGGAGGAGATCCTGCGCTTTTCAAGGCAGGAGGGCATTTTTATTGAAAATATTTATAACAGTAAGGTTGTTGTTGGAATGAAGGACTGGATCAGAAAAGGGAAGGCAAAGGGAGCCGTGTGCTATCTTCATACCGGGGGCTTTGGCTCCTTGTTTGCACAGTATTAGAAATATTCAGATATCAGAGCAAAGCCCCCGGCGGAGAGGTCCTACGGCTCCATCTTCCCAATGGAGAAGCCGCGGCCTCTGGCCTCGTTGACACGGGCAATGGTCATAAAGGCCTTGGGATCGATCTCCGTGACCAGATCGCTGAGCTCGTTTAACTCCCTGGAGGTGAGGATGGTCATGACCTCGCAGGATTCCTCTCCCGTATAGCCTCCGGCGATGTGGTACAGGGTGACGCCGCGGTTGATCTGGGTCTTGATGGCATCGGTGATCTTCTGGTAGTCCTTGCTGATGATCCGTACCTGCATCCGGCTCTTTCCCATGGTGGAGGCCTTATCGGCGATCATGGAATACAGGATGATGAGGATGATGCTGTACAGGGCCTTTTCCAGCTGGGAATAAGGGATCTGGAAAAGGAGGATCACGATATCAAAGCCGTACATGGACACAGACAGGGGGATCCCCAGCTTCTTTTTAAGAAGGAGCACAGGAACGTCGTTTCCTCCGGTGGAGGAACCGGCACGGATCACCAGGCCGATGCCTGCTCCGATCAGAAGGCCGCCTAAGACTGTGGCCAGCATGGGATCCGCAGTGAGCGGCTCAGTGACCACAAGCTGGATCTGGCTTAAAAGGAACGGGAACAGAAAGCTGCTGATCAGCGTCGTGACCGCAAAATGTTTTCCCAGGGTGAGTGCGCCCACCACGAACATAATGGCGTTGTAGCCGCCCAGGAACACGGCCACAGGAATGTGGAAATAGTGGGCGGCCAGAAGTCCCAGACCGGTGGCCCCGCCGCTCATCAGCTCCTCCGGGATCACGAAGGCGCCTACACCGATGGACATGAGGACGTTTCCGGCCAGCACCAGAAGCAGTTCCATGACCCGTTTCTTCATTTTTTCATTTGTCATATTCTTTCTCCCTTCAAATTGGCAAAGCAAAAAAGAAAGCGGGCTCTTCAAAGCCCGCTGCGTCTGTTGATTCCGTTTTCCTTTGCATTACCATAGCTCTACCCCATTTGTTTTCTAAAGCTGTCCTTTTATTATATCATCATTTGTGTGGGCTGCATAGGGGGAAATAGAGAAAATCTATAAGTGAATGTCAACTTGATAGATTTTTCAAAGTTGACAAACAGGTATGGCGTTGATATAGTGTCTGTGGTTCAATAACCAGAAAATATATACAAAACGTACAATTTTGGGGAGGAAGACATGAAGAAAAAGGTAGCAGTTCTGCTTGCCATGGCCATGGCAGCGGGCGTTCTGTCCGGCTGCGGCGGCAGCGGAGGAAAAGAAACAACAGCGGCAGCCACAGAAGCGGCTGATGCAAAGGAGACAACAGCGGCAGAGAAAGAGACCGCGAAAGAAACAGAAAAGGCAGACGAGGGAGAAAAGAAGCAGGCTTTAAGCGTATCCCTGGATGCAGAGCCGGATTCTCTGGATCTGGCAAAGGTTTCGGATATGTATTCTACCACCGTGGTATCCCAGATGATCGAGGGCCTTACAGCCATCCGTGTGGATGAAAACGGCGCTGAGACCGTAGAACCTGGAATGGCGGAGTCCTGGGAGTCCAGCGAGGACCAGATGACCTGGACCTTCCACTTAAGAGATGCCAAATGGGAAGACGGCGTGGATGTAAAGGCCGGGGATTTTGAGTACGCCATCAAGCGTATCCTGAATCCGGAGACCGCATCCCCGATCTCCGGCAATATCCTGTTCATCAAGAACGCAGAAGAGGCCGTTGCCGGCTCTGTTGGCATTGATGAGGTGGGCGTAAAGGCTTTGGATGACAAGACTCTGGAGATCCAGCTGGCATATCCGGCTCCTTACTTCTTAAGCAGTTGTGCAGGAAGCTCTATGCTGCCCATGAGACAGGACATCGTAGAGGCCAACGGCGACTCCTATGGAACCGAGGCAGATAAGATCGTTGGAAACGGACCGTTCTCCTTAAAGGAGTGGGTGCATAATTCCAAGATCAGCTATGTGAAGAACCCCTCTTACTGGAATGCAGATGCTGTGAAGCTGGAAGAGCTGACCATGAAGATCATCAACGAGGAGACCGCAAGGATCGGTGAGTTCGAGAACGGCGGCATTGACGTGGTTCCGGTTTCCACTGCCGAGTGGGTGGAGAAGCTGGATCAGAATAAGGATTATGTAAAGAAGGTGGTAAGCCTTCCGAGAACGGAGTACCTGTTCTTCAACCAGGAAGTGGAGCTGTTCTCCAACGAGAAGGTAAGGCAGGCATTCTCCATCGCTTTAAACAGAGAGGAGATCGCTTCTGAGGTCTACCAGGGAATGCAGGAGCCGGCATACGGCTGGATCCCCAACTCCATGCAGGTGGACGGCGTGAACTTCAGAGAGATGGCCGGCGAGCCCATCCAGGAGCTGATCGAAGAAAATCCAGATCCAAAGGCGCTTCTCATCGAAGGCTTAAAGGAGCTGGGCATGAGCGAGGATCCGTCCCAGGTGACCGTTCAGTTAATGAGCAGAAACACCTCCCAGGATATTGCAGAATACTTCCAGTATACCTTTAACACGGTTCTGGGCGTAAATGTAGAGATCGATCCCGTTGAGTGGCCGGTATTCCAGGAGAGAAACAGAGGACTGGATTATGAGATGGGCTTCAAGTCCTATGGCGCAGACTTTGACGATCCGTATTCCATGATGCAGCTTTGGATGACCGGCGTTAAGACAGTACCCACAGGCTGGTCCAACGAAGAATATGACAGACTGATGACAGAGGCAAGCCAGTCCCTGGATAAAGAGCTGAGAGCAAAGGATTACAAAGAGGCGGAAGCACTTGTTTTAAGAACAGCGACCATCTGCCCGTACGCATACTCCACAGATATCTCTTACTCCAAGAATTATGTAAAGAATATCATGGAGCCGGTATTCTCCTCCACTCTTTATAAGTACAGCTATATCGAGTAAGAAAAAACAGGCTGCCGCAAAAGGTCCGGAAAGGATCCTGCGGCGGCCTTTTTTTACGCAGGCGGGGAGCGCTCCATGTCTGCAGGAAAGAGGTAAAAAATGGGAAAATATATTTTAAAGCGGATCCTGTATGCAGTGATCGCGCTGTTTGTGGTCTCCACCATTGCCTTTTTTGCGGTCCGCATGATCCCGGGAAACCCCATTGAGGCAATGACGGAGAAGCTGCCCGATGAGATCCGGCAGCAGGTGTTCGAGCAGTACGGTTTTGACAAGCCCATCATGGAACAGTATAAGCTGTTTTTTAAGGAGCTGTTCACAGAAGGAGATCTGGGAGAATCCCTGAAGTACAGAGGAAGGAAGGTTACGGATACCATCGCTTCCTATGCGCCGGTATCGGGGCTTCTGGGAGCCGAGGCCATTGCCATCGGCGTGATCTCCGGTATCATCCTTGGGATCGTTGCGGCCTTAAACCGGGGGAAATGGCTGGACTATCTGGTCATGTTCATCGCAGTGGTCGGGATCGCGGTGCCAAACTTTGTGCTGGCGTCCTGCTTCCAGTATTTCCTGACCATCCGCTTTCATCTGTTCCCCACCACTGGATGGGAGGGATTTTCTTATACGGTTCTTCCGGCCCTGGCTCTGTCCTTTAACTCTACGGCCAAATACGCCAGATATATGCGGGCCAACTGTCTGGACGTGCTGAACCAGGATTATATCATTACTGCAAAATCCAAGGGGATGTCGAAATTCCGCCTGATCCGGAAGCATGTGCTGAAAAACTCCATCCTTCCCATCATCACGCTCCTTGGGCCGCAGATCGCCCTAATGTTCGGCGGAGCCTTTGTGATCGAACGGATCTTTGCCATTCCGGGCCTGGGCTCCTATTTCGTTTCTTCCGTTACGGACCGGGACTACACCATGGTCATGGGACAGACGATCTTTATCGCAGCCCTTTATATCCTGTCCGTTCTGATCGTTGATATCCTGTATGGATTCATTGATCCGCGGATCCGTATATCCCAGAGAGGAGGAAGAGATGGAAATTAAGACGATTGAAGAACTGGCATGCATACCAGTTGAAAATGATGATTTTGCGGCAGCGTCCGACCAGGACGAGGGGGACGTGATCCTGCGTCCGTCCTTAAACTACTGGCAGGACGCCTGGAGAAGGCTTAGAAAGAACCCGGTGGCCATCCTTGCCATCGTTATGCTGGCGGCGCTGGCGGTGATGTGCGTGGTGGGGCCTGGAATGACGGGCTACGACTACGACGCTGTCAGCCTTTCGGAAAAAAATGCGCTCCCCTCGTCGGACCACTGGTTTGGGACCGATAAGATGGGAAGGGATCTGTTTACCCGTGTATGGATCGGCGGACGGATCTCCATGATCCTGGGAATCGCAGGAGCTGCCATCGACATGCTCATCGGTGTGGTGTACGGCGGCGTAGCGGCGTATTTTGGAGGAAAGACCGACGCCATCATGATGCGGATCGTGGAGATCCTGGCCAGTATCCCCTATCTTCTCCTGGTGGTGCTGGTGTCCCTGATCGTAGGAAAGGGAGTCGGAAGCCTGCTGATCGCCATGTGTCTTACTGGCTGGTGCCATATGGCAAGGCTGGTCCGGGGACAGGTGCTCCAGCTGAAGGACCAGGAATATCTTCTGGCCGCGAAGGCTTTGGGAACACCCTGGTATAAGGTGATCTTCCGCCATCTGATCCCCAATACCCTGGGAGTGGTCATCGTGGCTGTGACCTTCGATGTGCCTTCCTTTATTTTCGGCGAGGCGTTCTTATCATATATCGGTCTGGGCGTACAGGCTCCCATGACCAGCTGGGGCTCCCTGGCCTCCAATGCCCAGCAGACCATGGCTTTTTACCCGTACCAGCTGTTTTTCCCGGCATTTTTTATCGCGCTGACCATGCTGAGCTTCCAGCTTCTGGGAGACGGCCTGCGGGATGCGTTGGATCCGAAGCTGAGACAGTGATGATATAAGGGAAAAAGGTGAACAAAATGAATGAACAGAAAACGAATTTTGATACAGAGACATCCAGGGACGATTCAGATGTGATCCTGGATGTACGGAATCTGGACGTATACTTAAATACATATTCCGGCCGGATTCATGCCGTAAGGGATGTGAGCTTTACGCTGAAAAAGGGAGAGACCCTGGTGGTGGTCGGGGAATCCGGCTGCGGAAAATCCATGACGGCCCGGGCCATCATGCAGCTTCTGCCGGAAAAGATCTCGGAGGTGGGAGAACGGTCCCAGATCCTGTTTAATGGCACGGATATTTTGAAAATGCCGGAAAAGAAGAAAGAAACCGAATTAAGGGGAAAATATATCTCCATGATCTTCCAGGATCCCACCACATTTTTAAATCCCACCATGACCGTGGGAGAGCAGATCGCAGAGAGCCTTCTGCTCCACAGTAAGATGAAAAAGAAGGAAGCCATGGAACAGGCCCTTTCCCTTCTTAAGATGGTAAAGATCACCAATCCCGAGAAGAGGATCCGCCAGTATCCCCATGAGCTGTCCGGCGGAATGCGCCAGAGGGTCATGATCGCCATGGCCCTGGCGTGCGAGCCGAAGATCCTGATCGCCGACGAGCCCACCACGGCTCTGGACGTGACTACCCAGGCAGATATCATGGAGCTGATCCGGGAGCTGCAGGAAAAGATGGGAACATCGGTGATCCTGGTGACCCATGACCTGGGCATCGCCGCAGAGGTAGGAGACCGGATCCAGGTCATGTATGCGGGGGAGATCATTGAGACGGGTACCAAGAGTGAGATCTTTAAAAAGGCGGTCCATCCATATACCTGGGCGCTGATGAAATCGGTTCCATCGGCCCAGAGCCAGACCGAGGAAAAGCTGTATTCCTTAAAGGGAACGCCGCCGGATCTGATCGCGCCGCCCAAGGCATGTGCCTTTGCCCCCAGATGTGAGTACTGTATGGGGATCTGCCGCCGGCTGCACCCGGTCATGGCAGCTGAATCCGAAAGCCACAGCGCCGGCTGCTGGCTGATGCATCCGGACGCTCCGAAGCCGGAACAGCTGGGGAAGGGAGGAACCATATAATGGAAGAAAAGCAGGTACTGGTAAGGATCGAGGATCTGTGTAAATATTTCAGACTCAGCTCCAAGGAAGAGCTGAAGGCCGTGGATCATGTGTCCTTTGATATTTTCCGCAATGAGACCGTGGGCATCGTGGGAGAATCGGGATGCGGAAAAACGACTCTGGGCCGGACTGTGCTGGGGCTGTATCCGGCCACGTCGGGCCGGGTCCTGTTTGACGGGATGGACGTCCACAGCGCCGGGAAACGGGAAATGCGCGAATTTAAAAAGCGCGCCCAGATCATGCTCCAGGATCCCTATGCATCCTTAAACCCCAGAATGACCGTGCGGGATATCATTGCCGAGGGGCTGGAGACACGGGGGAATTTTTCTAAAGCAGAAAAGGATGAAAGAGTCTGCGAGCTTCTTTCCCTGGTTGGCTTAAGACCGGAGTACCGTTCCCGGTATCCCCATGAATTTTCCGGCGGCCAGCGTCAGAGGATCGGAATTGCCAGGACTCTGGCTGTGGAGCCGGAGTTTATCGTCTGTGACGAGCCGATCTCTGCCCTGGACGTGTCCATCCAGGCCCAGATCGTCAACCTGTTTGGCGAGCTGAAGGAAAAGCTGGGTCTGACCTATCTTTTTATCGCCCATGACCTGTCCATGGTCCGCCATATTTCTGACCGGGTGGGCGTCATGTATCTGGGAATGATGGCGGAAATGGCAGACAGCCGGGAGTTGTATGAGAATCCGCGCCATCCCTATACAAAGGCCCTGCTTTCTGCGATCCCCAGTACGGATCCAGATCAGCCCATGAGCGGCAGACGGATCCGGATGGAGGGAGAAGTGGGAAGCCCTGTGAATCCTCCGGCCGGATGCCGGTTTGCCAGCCGCTGTCCGTGGGCCACTGACCGGTGCCGGAAGGAAATGCCCCTGCTGCGCCAGGTCGCCCCAGGACATTTCTGCGCCTGCCATCTGGAAGAGCGCCAGGGAACGTGATATAATCAAAGAAAAAAGGAGTATGCCATGAACATTTCAGAAGTCATTAAAAACAGGACGTCCTTAAGGGTATATGATGACCGGATGGTCGAGGATCAGGATCTGGAGAAGATCCTGGAGGCGGCGTCCCTGGCTCCCACTGCCGGGAATCAGCAGTTATATTCTGTCATCGTGATCAAAAGCCAGGAGACCAAGGATAAATTATCCGAAAGCTGTGATCACCAGCCATTTATCGCCAAGGCGCCGGTCCTTCTCCTGTTTGTTTCCGATCAGAAAAAATGGTTTGATTATTACCAGCTGGAGGGCTGCAAGGAGTTTTCTGAGCGGGAGCCCGGGCTTTTCTGGGAAGCTCCCAATGAATCGGATCTGATGCTCTCCATTGAGGATACCATGATCGCGGCACAGAATGCGGTGCTCATGGCTGAGTCTCTGGGGATCGGATCCTGCTATATCGGGGATATTCTGGAAAATTACGAGTTCCATAAGGAGCTGTTTGCTCTGCCGGATTATGTGGTGCCCATCTCCCTGGTATGCCTGGGATATTATAAGGAAGGCCATAAGCGGGTCCACAGAAAACGGTTCGACCAGAAATATGTGGTATTTGAGGAAAAATATAGAGAGCTTTCCGATGAAGAGCTGAAGGAAATGTTTGCAGAAAGGGCTGTCGGGTTCGTAAAGACTCCGACCAGCTCTGCGGAAAACTTCGCCCAGGCCTTTTACCGGAGAAAAACAGGGGCGGCCTTCTCCAAGGAGATGAAGCGGTCGGTACGCGCCATGCTGGCCGATTATACAAAGGAGTCCTGCTAGGGAAAAATAGAGGGATTCCGGCGTCTTTCCTTGATTTCCCGTCCGGGGATGTGGTATCATGTCTGTGCATAGCTAACCCGCTTCAGACGGAAGCGTATGTAAACGGACGAAAAAGAAAGGATCTCCTGACAGTTGATAAGTACGGAATCTTAAACGAGGTACTGGTGCGCCTGTTCCGCGACATTATGGACATAGAGGAAAAGGCCATCATTACGCCGGAATTCAAGGATATCACCAATAACGACATGCATGTGATCGAGGCCATCGGCACCGGTGCGCCTAAAAATATGTCCTCTATCGCCAGAGAGCTGTCGGTGACCGTGGGTACTCTGACCATCGCCATGAACAGCCTGGTGAAAAAGGGATATGTGGTCCGGGAACGGGGCCAGGAGGACCGGAGGGTGGTCTATATTTCCTTGTCTGACCGGGGACGGAAGGCCTTTGAGCACCATGCCAGGTTCCACCGGGAGATGATCGACGGGGTGACTGGGGATCTGAGCGAGGAGGAGATGCAGGTCCTGGTGAAGGCCCTTTCCCGTCTGGATGGCTGGTTCAGGGAAAAAGAGAGGCAAAATCAGTAAGTATATTGAAATATAGCGATTGAAAAAAGCCCCTGGATATCGTATAGTAGAATCCAAGTAGCTTTCCAGCGGGCCGGAACAGATCCGGTCCCGATGGAGTGAGAGAGGGAAAGCTGCAAAGAAATAGTAAGGGGGATTTTAATTATGAAAGGAAATGTAATCGTCGGACAATCCGGCGGACCGACTTCTGCCATCAACTCCAGTCTTGCGGGAGTATACAGAACGGCCATTGACCGGGGAGCGAAAAAGGTATATGGAATGCGTCACGGGATCCAGGGCCTTCTGGAGGAAAAGTATATTGACCTGTCCGAGCATATCCGCAATGAGCTGGATGAGGAGCTTTTAAAGAGAACGCCGGCGGCGTACCTGGGTTCCTGCCGGTATAAATTACCGGAAATCCATGAAAATCCGGAAATTTTTGAAAAGATCTTTGGGATCCTGGACAAGCTGGAGATCGAGTGCTTTATTTACATCGGCGGCAACGACTCCATGGACACCATCAAAAAGCTTTCCGATTACGCCATTGTAAAGGGCTATACCACAAAGTTCATCGGCGTTCCCAAGACCATTGACAACGATCTGGCTCTGACCGATCACACACCGGGCTACGGAAGTGCTGCCAAGTACATCGGAACCTCCACAAAGGAGATCATCCGCGACAGCAATGCCCTGGAATATGGAAAGGGACTTGTAACTGTCATTGAGATCATGGGACGGAATGCCGGATGGCTCACAGGTGCAGCCGCTCTTTCCAAGGGAGAGGATTGTGAAGGGCCGGATCTCATTTATCTGCCGGAGCTTGCCTTTGATGTGGAGAAGTTTGTGGAGAAGGTAAGGGGTCTTCTGGAGAAAAAACAGTCCGTTGTGGTTGCTGTTTCTGAGGGGATCCGCCTGGCAGACGGCCGCTATGTGTGCGAGCTGACCGACGGCGTGGATTATGTGGACGCCTTTGGCCACAAGCAGTTAAGCGGTACTGCCAACTACCTGGCCTGCCGGATCGCCAACGAGCTGGGGTGCAAGGCAAGGGGCATCGAGCTTTCCACACTTCAGCGAGCCGCTTCCCATCTGGTTTCCAGGATCGATATCATCGAGGCCTACCAGGTAGGCGGTGCGGCCGTAAAGGCAGCCGACGAAGGAGATACCGGAGAAATGGTGATCCTGGAGAGGATTTCCGACGATCCGTATCAGTGTACCACCAGCCTGAGGAATGTCCACAAGGTTTCCAACGTGGAAAAGGTAGTACCCAGAAAATGGATCAACGAGGATGGGGATTACGTGACGGAAGAATTTTTGAACTATGTAAAACCGCTGATCCAGGGAGATGTTCCGCCGATCATGGTGGACGGTATCCCGAGACATCTGTATCACAACGATAAGTGGTAAAGAAAAAAGAACAGCCACACCTTAACAGGTGCAGCTGTTCTTTTTTATGTAGATGAGACAGGATCGTCTTATTTCTTATGGTCTTCAGTCATGAACTTTCTGTAATTGGGATCGATGTTGTACTTCTTCATGTAGTACTTATGAAGAACGATCTGTAAGAAGTACAGGGCAACGATACCGATCGGGATCAGCACGAACGGTGAAACCCTTGTGAAGCCGAAGATCACGTACAGGACTGCGATCACAGAGATCACGGTTACAGCGTACGGAACCTGGGTTCCTACGTGTTCGATATGGTCAGCACCGGAGAAGATGGAGGCCATAACGGTGGTATCGGATACAGGTGAGCAGTGATCGCCGAAGATAGCGCCGGAAACAACTGCACCAGTCATACCGGTGGAGAATGTGATGTCGCCGGTGATGGCGTATCCAAGCTGGATCGCAAGAGGAGTCATGATAGCCATGGTTCCCCAGGAGGTACCAGTTGCGAAAGCAACCAGACAGGAGCAGACAAGCACCAGTAACGGAAGGAGACCGGTGGGGATGCTCTCGCCTACATAGGTAGCTACGAAATCGCCAAGGCCCATGCTCTTTGTTACAGAGCCCAGGGACCATGCCAAAACCAGGATCGCGCCGGTCATGGACATCAGCTTGAAGCCGTCAACGATGGTGGTCATGGTCTCTTCAAAGGTCATGATCCTGGTAGCCAGTGCCAGCACGATACCGGTAACTGCCATACCAAAGGAGCCCCAGTACAGAGCCTTCTGGGCGTCGCAGGCGTCAAGAATGGCCATGATGCCTGTGCCGGAACGGTCCGGATTGGTGATACCGGTGTAAAGGATACCGGCGATGATGATGGCAAATGCAATTACGATGGGAAGAACGAAGCACATGATCATGGGTTTTGTCTTTTTCGCTTCGCCAAGCTCGCTTCCAACGTCTAACATCGGTTTTGCAGTGGGGCTGGTGAACTGACCGGTGGTCAGGGCACGTACCTCAGCCTTTAACATGGGGCCGTAGTCTCTTCCTGTGTACATCATCATGCCTACGAAGATCAGGGTGAAGATGGAGTACATATTGAAGGGAAGGCCGTTGATGTAGGCGCTTACAGGTGTGATGCCGGTGATCCCAGCCATGTCAAGACCCTGGCCGATCATGCTGATCTGGTATGCGATCCAGTCAGAAATGAAGAATGCTGCGGCCGGAGCTGCGGTGGAGTCAAGAACATAGGAGAATTTCTCGGAAGAAATCCGATAATCCTTACAGATGTCACGGAACACGTTTCCGTCAACGGCTGCAACCAGACAGTCATTTACGGAGCAGACCATACCAAGGCCCCAGGTTCCCAGACATACGGAACGTCTCTTTTTGAAGCGTCTTTTGGCTGCTTCTGCCAGAGCGTAGCTGCCGCCCAGTCTCCAGATAAAGGCGATGCCAACGCCCATGAAGAGCGTGAAGAGGAGCAGAACAACGTTGTCCGCCATGTTTGTTGCCAGCGCATCCAGAGAATAGGACGCTGCTGCAAAGGGGTTCCAGTTGCTGATGACCAGAGCACCGGCGAAGAGTCCGGCAAACATGGAGATCAGTACCTGTTTGGTTGCGAAGCAAAGTCCGATTGCCACAACCGGGGGGATCAATGCCAAAATCCCATAGTTAGCTTCCATACAAATTCCTCCTTTTTAGCGGCTGTGCAGGAGGAGATTCTCCGGCTGCTCCTCCGTGCACCTGCCATTTAACTTTGTTACTGTGTATTTAAGCAATTTCTGTGCCGAAAGCGCACAAAAACTATAAAAAATGTACAAAAAAAACAAGGGAGACAAAGAGAATATTGATAGAAACGCCGCATTTTATAGGAAAAACAAATGTCTGTGGAAGAGGGATAAAAGAGCGGAGAGTTTTTTGAAGGGGACTGACAGAGGTTGACAGAAGTGACAGAATAGATATTATTTGCCAGTTTAATGCCAAAAAAATGACTGGAGTGTGAAATCCAGTCAATTTTTTGACAATTCTTCTTTGAGATGGCTGATTCGCCGGTACAGGGTCCGAAGGCTGATATGCAGCTCGTCGGCGATCCGCTTTTTCCCCTCCAGAGTATAGCCGTATTTTTCAAAGAGCTCCAGGAGCTCCTGGTCCCGGGAATCCTGGGAGGGAGGAAAGGGGGAGACGGGCGGCAGAGAGGGAAGTCTTTCGGTATGCATGGTCTCCGGAAGGTCACCTGGCATCAGCACATCGGTCTCACAGAGGTTGGCAGCGTATTCGATCACATTCTGAAGCTGGCGCACATTCCCGGGCCACTGGTAATCTAAAAGCAGCTGCCGGGCCTCTGGAGAAATGGAGGATAAAGGAGTGTCCATCTTCAGCTTCAGCTTCAGCTTCTTAATATAGTTTTCTGAAATAGGGATGATATCATCCTTCCTGGTCCTCAGGGGCGGCAGCTTCAGATTGATCACGTTGATCCGGTAATACAGGTCTCCGCGGAAGGTCTTTTCTGCCACCATTTCACCCAGGTCCCGGTTGGTGGCGGCAATGACCCGGATATCCAGATGGATCTTTTTATTGGAGCCCACCCGTTCCAGCTCATATTCCTGAAGGATCCGGAGGAGCTTTGGCTGGGCAAAGAGCGGCATTTCCCCGATCTCATCCAAAAACAGGGTTCCGCCCTGGGCCATCTCGATCTTTCCGATCTTTCCGCCCTTTTTCGCTCCGGTGAAGGAGCCCTCCTCATAGCCAAACAGTTCACTTTCAAACAGATTGTCCGGGATACTGGAGCAGTTGATGGCCACAAAGGGGTATTTGCTCCGGCGGCTCTGCTCGTGGATGGCTCTGGCGATCAGCTCTTTTCCAGTGCCGGTCTCCCCGGTGATCAGCACCGGAGTGGGACTGTCGGCGATCCGCCGGATCATCCTCTGGACCTCGGAAATGGCCGGGCTGGTGCCGATGATCCCTTCAAAATAGCTGGTGTCCTTGGAAAGCGCCCGGAGCTGGTCGGAGATCCGGATATAGAAACCGGTGACCTGGCCGTTGATCTTTACGGCTCTGGTGGAGATCTTGGTGGCCATGCCGCTGATGGTCACACTCTTTTCAAACAGGTCGTTGCCCTCCATGATCCGCTTTACGACGGAATTGGGGAAGATCTGCCAAAGGGATGCGGAGGTCAGTTCGCAGACCTTTAAAAGATCCTCGGCCAGCTGGTTATATTGAAGGATCACACCGTGGGCGTCAGTTAAGAGCAGCGGCTGATCACAGAGCTCCATAACCGGCAGGATGCTGGCATCCAGATTGGCCGGACTCTGTCCGTTTGTCATAGTCTCCAGCTGGTTGCCGAAGAGATTTGCCATTTCTGTGATGGCGTTCAGGTAAACGGCATCATTTTCGGTGATCCGTTTTTGACCTTCCTTAGTAAAGGAGGTGAAGGCCAGAACGCCTGCCACCTCGGTTCCTGCGTGGATGCAGCACAGGATCTCAATGGTGGAGGGGCAGTGGTCCCGGAACCGGCAGCCGATGCAGGAGGCCATTTCTCCGGGAGTATTGATTAAGATGCTTCCGTTTTCGATCACCTCCTGGAGGGAGGGAGTATGGACGGAGCGTCCTTTTTTCTTCGAGTAGGTAGGCGTACAGTAGAACAACTGGCAGCTGCCGTCAAAAATTGCCATTTCCAGCCTCAGGGAATTGCTGACGGCGGTGATAAAACGTTCAATGAACGGGCGGATCACTTCCAGGTTTGTCATAAGACAGACTCCTTTCCCAAAGGTCAGTGGAGAGAGTTCGTCGAAAATCTTTATAAATTATACCATGGAACCAGGGAAAAGACAAATACAAATGGCAAAAATGGCACAAGTTGACATTGAATGACATGATAGTGACAGGTGACATCGAAGAGACGTGATGGGATGACAATTTTCTTTGTGTCAATGACAGGCAGAGACAGATTGACAAACAGACCAGATAGAAAAAATCCCTGTAAATGCAGGGGACTATTGAGAAAATAAATAAAACAGGGCGGAGATGCGAGAAGTTGGCATGGGAATTGCTTTTATAAAAGGGCAGTACAAAAAGGTCAGTACAGTCGGAAGTCATCGGTCTGGTCCTGGTGCCGGACGGATAAATGAAATGGAAACTTATTGTAACATCCAAATATCAATTTAGGAGGAAAATGTATGTTAGTTAAGAAAGATCCCTTAAATCTCACAGGAAAAGTTGCAGTTATCACTGGAGGCAGCTCCGGAATCGGTCTTGGCGTATGTGAGTTATTATCCGCTTACGGCGCAAAGATCGCTATGGTAGATATCAGCCCCAAGGGCGAGGAGAAGGCACAGGAGTTAAGAGACGCAGGCCGTGACGCTGCTTTCTTCCAGTGCGACGTTACCAACGAGGAGCAGGTTAAGGCTACGGTGGACGCCATCGTTGCAAAATTCGGAAAGATCGATATCTTACATAACAACGCAGGCGTTACTGTAAGAAAGAAAATGGCTGACTTATCTGAGAAGGAATGGGATTTCGTTCTGGATGTAGGTCTTAAGGGCTTATTCCTCTTCTCCAAATATGTAATTCCGGTAATGGAAGCCAACGGCGGCGGAAGCATCGTAAACACTGGCTCCGGCTGGGGCTTAAAGGGCGGCGACCTGGCAGCTGCATACTGTGCAGTTAAGGGCGGTATCGTAAACGTAACAAGAGCTATGGCCATCGACTACGGCCCAATGAACATCCGTGTAAACAGCATCAACCCGGGCGATACCGATACTGCAATGCTTCGTGATGAAGGAAGACAGACCGGTATGGTTGAAAAGGGCGACGCTAAGATGGATGATTACCTGAAAGACTGCGGAACCAGCAGACCGCTTGCAAGAATCGGTATGCCGGAAGATATCGCCAACGGCGTTCTGTTCCTGTGCAGCGACCTGGCAAGCTGGGTAACAGGCGCAGCCTTAGTTGTAGACGGCGGCGGAATCGCTTAATCGTTTAAAACGGATATCAGCCGGGAGCCGGTGCTCCGGTTCCCGGATTCAAACAATTAATTTCACCATTTTTAGGAGGAAAGTGACTCATGAGAGGATTTGAAAGCCATCCTTACATACCGAACTCTGTACCGGACGTCCAGGCAGAAATGCTGAAGGAAATCGGAATGAGTTCTTTAGAAGAGCTCCACAAAAACGTTCCGGAGCTGTTAAAATTAAAAGAAGAGATGAACCTGCCGGAGGCATTTGGTTCTGAGTATGAATTAAGAAGACACGTAGAGCGTCTCCTTTCCAAAGATACAGACTGCAAAAAGAACTTAAACTTCCTGGGCGCAGGCTGCTGGCAGCACTATGTTCCGGCGATCTGCGACGAGATCAACGGAAAGGGTGAGTTCTTAACCGCTTACGGCGGAGAGCCCTACAACGACGAGGGCCGTTTCCAGGCATTATTCGAGTACGAGAGCATGGTAGCTGAGCTGGTTGACATGGACGTTGTAAACGTTCCGACCATGGACTGGGCACAGGCTGCCGCTACAACTGCACGTATGGCACAGCGTATCACTGGCCGCAGCACTCTCCTTGTACCGGAGTACATGGACGCAGAGAAGAAGAAAGTAATTGAAAACTACGCAGAATGCTGCTTAAAGATGGTAAGTGTAAAATGCGACTGCATGGGCCACTTAGATCTGGAGGACTTAAAGTCCAAGATCAATGAAGATACCATCGGCGTATACTTTGAGAATCCGGGCTATCTGGGCGTAATCGAGCCCAATGGCCAGAAAATATCTGATATGGTACATGAAGCAGGAGGACTGAGCCTGGTTGGCGTGGATCCGATTTCTCTTGGCGTACTGGCAACACCACCCTCCTATGGTGCTGACATCGTGTGCGGAGATTTACAGCCCCTCGGAATCCACATGTATTACGGCGGAGGCCAGTCCGGCTTCATGGCGACCAGAGACGAAGAGAAATTCGTAATGGAGTTCCCGTCCCGTCTGTTTGGTCTTGCTCCCACCTCCAAGCCGGGTGAGTACGGCTTCGGCGATGTAGCTTACGACAGAACTTCCTTCGGTCATCACAGAGAGCATGGTAAGGAGTATGTAGGAACCCAGTCTGCTCTCTGGGGCATCACAGCAGGCGTATACCTGGCTACCATGGGACCGCAGGGCATGGCTGAGGTTGGCAAAAAGATCATGGCCAACGCCCAGTATGCAGTTAAGAAATTAAATGAGGTTCCGGGCGTGAAAGCCAATGCATTCGGTTCCGCATTCTTCAAAGAGTTCGTTGTTGACTTCAACGGCACAGGAAAGACCGTTGCAGACATCAACAAGGCATTGCTTGAAAAGGGCATTTTCGGTGGAAAGGACCTTTCCGCAGAGTTTGCAAACCTGGGCCAGTCCGCACTTTACTGTGTAACTGAGATCCACACCAAGGAAGATATTGATACTTTAGCGGCAGCCCTCAAAGAAGTGCTCCAGTAAGCTGCAGAAAGGAATGATATTGTGAAAAGAATAGACAGATCTTCTAAAGTAAGAACAGGCTTCCACCAGGCAAAGTGGGATGAGCCGATCATTTATGAACTGAGCACTCCCGGCGAGCGCGGTATCCTTGTGGGACAGCCGGAGAAGGCCGTTGCAGAGGAAGTGGAAGGCGAGGCAGCCATCCCCGCAGGAATGGCAAGAAATACAAAATTAAATCTTCCGGAAATGTCTCAGGCTGCTGTATTACGCCATTATTCCAGACTGGCACAGCAGACACTGGGCGCCGATGTGAATATCGAGATCGGCCAGGGTACATGTACTGTTAAGTACAGCCCCAAGGTAAACGATCAGCTGGCAAACCTGGTACGTGAGTACCATCCGCTCCAGGATGAGAGCACTGTACAGGGTATGCTCCAGATCTTCCATGAAACAGATAAATATATGTGTGAGATCTCCGGTATGGACCGTTTCTCCTTCCAGCCCAGCGGCGGCTCCCAGGGTATCATGACCATGGCTTCCCTGATCCGCGCTTACTTCAAGGATAAAGGCGAGGACCGTGACGAGATCATCACGACCATTTACTCCCATCCGTCCGATGCAGCAGCTCCTCACGTTGCAGGCTTTAAGATCATCTTCTTACAGCCGGATCCCAAGACCGGTGTGCCGGATCTTGAGCAGTTAAAGGCAGTTGCAGGTCCGAAGACAGCTGGATACATCGTTGCAAACCCGGAGGATACCGGCGTTTACAACAGCCATGTAAAAGAATTCGTGGATTACATCCATTCCATCGGCGGCCTCTGCGCATATGACCAGGCAAACGCAAACGGTCTTCTGGGCGTTACAAGAGCCAGAGATGCAGGCTTTGATATGTGCTTCTTCAACCTGCACAAGACCTTCTCCACACCTCACGGCTGCGGCGGCCCGGCCTGCGGCGCTACCGGCGTACAGAAGGATCTGGTGAAGTATCTTCCGGCTCCCCTTGTGGGCTTTGACGGCCAGAAATACTTCTTCGATTATGAGACACCAAGCAATGCGTGTGCAGTTGGCAAGGTAAGAGAGTGGTACGGCGTTGCCCAGGTCGTATTAAAGGCATACTGCTGGATCCGTTCCTTAGGCCCCAACGGACTGTATCAGGTTGCAAAGACCGCAGTTCTCAACAACAACTACTTATTTAAGAAGTTAATGGAGCTTCCGGAGGTTTCCGCTTACTACGAGGACGGACACAACCAGAGAGTGGAGCAGGCCCGCTATTCCTTAGAGAACCTGGAGAAGGAGACCGGCATCGGTACTCTCGATATCCAGAGAAGAATGATGGACTTCGGTATGCACTACTGGACCTCCCACCATCCGTTCTATCTGCCTGAGCCCATGACCTTAGAGCCCACAGAGACTCCGTCCAAGAAGGATATCGACGAGTACATCGAGACCTTAAAGTATGTATTCAAGGAGGCTCATGAGGATCCGGAGACCATTAAGACCGCTCCGCACAGAAGCGTTACCCACCAGGTTGACGAGTCTGAGATGGACGATCCGGCAAAGTGGGTTCTGAGCTGGAAGACTTACTTAAAGAAGTGCGAATAATGAAAAAATTAGGACTGATCATAAATCCGATCGCCGGAATGGGCGGAAGTGTCGGATTGAAAGGTACTGACAACACCGCGGCGGAAGCTTTTCGCCGCGGTGCTGTTCCAAGGGCCGGTGATCGGGCGAAGGCTGCCCTTTCGGAGCTCCTGCCGGTGAAGGAGGAGATCCTTGTATACACATGCCCGGGAGCCATGGGCGGGGATACAGCAGAAGAAATGGGATTTCAGACGGTGCTGCGGCCAGGTACGGCTGCCGCTGGGGCCGGAATGGAGTCTGATGGCGCTTCAATGGATGCGGGAGCGCTGCCGGAGTCACTTTCCGCCACATCGGCAGAGGACACCAGGAAGCTGGCAGAATGGCTTCTTTCGGAAAAGGTGGATCTGATCCTCTTTGCCGGAGGAGACGGTACTGCCAGGGATGTGTACCAGGCCGTGGAGCTGTCTTCTCCCTGTGTGGGGATCCCTGCAGGAGTGAAGATCCATTCTCCGGTCTATGCGAAAAATCCCAGAGCAGCAGGCCGTCTGGCGCTTTTATGGCTGACGGGAAAGCTCTCCATGACCCAGGAGGAGGAAGTCCTGGACATCGACGAGGAGCAGTACCGGAAGGAACATATCAACACCCGCCTGTACGGGTATTTGAGGGTTCCCAAGGAATGGACCCTGACCCAGAACAAAAAGGCCCCGTCCCCCTTATCGGATGCGGCGGCCATGGAATCCATTGCTTATGAGGCCATTAGGCAGATGGAACCGGATACCTATTATATCATTGGGGCCGGAACCACTACCCGGGGGATCATGGAGGTTCTGGGCCTTAAGAACACGCTGATCGGCGTGGATCTGATCCGGAATAAGGAGCTGGTGGCCAACGATCTCGGCGGTAAAGAGCTTCTTTCCTATATAAAGGGGAAGAGGGCAAAGATGATCGTTACCATCACCGGCGGCCAGGGATACCTCTTTGGCCGCGGAAACCAGCAGCTGACGCCGGAGGTGATCCGGGAAGTGGGAAAAGAGAATATCATCATTCTGGCCACAAAGACAAAGCTGGCTTCCCTTTCCGGAAGACCGCTTCTGGTGGATACCTATGATGAAGAACTGAATCATTCCCTGTGCGGATATTATAAAGCGATCTCCGCCTACGGGGAGGCCACCGTATGTAAGGTGGCAGAGGAATAAGAGAAAAAGCTCTGTATATAAAAAGGAGGACTAGAGATGAAAAAGAGAAAAACAGCAGCATTTTTAGCGGCCCTGATGATCTGCGCCTGGGTTCCCCAGGCAGTTCCGGGAGACTCCGGCGTTCTTGTGGCAGAGGCCCACAGCGGCCGTACAGACCGGTACGGCGGCCACCGGGACAATAAAAATAAGAGCGGACTGGGCAGCTACCACTATCACTGCGGCGGCCATCCGGCCCATCTGCACGAAAACGGCGTCTGCCCCTATGCATCTTATGTAGAGGAGGCTGCTCCAGCGGTTTCCCCAGAGGAGACGGTTGCGGAGGCGCCGGAGAATCTTTACATGGTCTTTGATCCCATCTACTACGCGGATCACAATTCGGACCTTTACGAGGCCTTTGGATACGATACGGACCAGCTCCAGGAGCACTTCCTCACCTGCGGCATGAAGGAAGGCCGGCCCGGCTGCGCGGATTTCAATGTGGCAGTATATAAGGAACAGAATGCAGACCTGGCGGCGGCCTACGGAGATGATCTGGCGGCCTACTATACCCATTATATGGGCTGCGGCCACGGCGAGGGGCGCATCTGCCATTAAGGGGGGGAAGAAATGAAGCCTGCATGGATCCAACGGCCGGTTTTATTGATCCTGTTTTCTTTCCTTTTGTCGGGCTGTAAAGGCGATATGACGGATACAGGAAATGAAACGGATATTCCGGATAAGAACGCAGTGGTGACAGAGAGCATGTCAGAAGAGCTGCCTGTGGAGCAGACTGAAGAATCCACTTCTGTTCTGGTCCAGGATCTTGGGGAGCTTTTATGCGAGAGGGATTCTGTCCGGGATCTTATGCTGGTGGTGGACCGCCGGGGGCTGGATGATATCACGGTCATGACCAGCCAGGAGGAAAGAGATCAGATCCTGGACGAACTGTATGCGGCGGACCTCAGTGGATTTGAGAGCGCCGGCCCCAGGGAGGCGGGGGGAATCGTGGAAAAGTATA
The DNA here is from genome assembly GCA_014385265.1 of Enterocloster hominis (ex Liu et al. 2021). GTDB lineage: Bacteria > Bacillota > Clostridia > Lachnospirales > Lachnospiraceae > Alitiscatomonas > Alitiscatomonas aceti. The sequence continues at coordinate 22,319 of JACRTJ010000019.1, read as the reverse complement.
AAATCCAGACCGATGAAATGGAGGTTTCCCTTTCCATTTATCAGGACATGACTGGAAATTATCAGTATATCACGATTGCAGGCCCGGACAGACGTCCCATATCTGAGATCAAGGGGCCTGCGGGAGCATTCGATTTTTCCAGGCTGGGGAAACTGGCGGCTGAGGTAAGGACAAATACAGAGGATCCGCTGTATTCGGGAACTGCTTCTGTTCCAGAGTCTGGATATGAAACAAAAATGAACAAGCTGGCCTGTGGGTATGCCCTGTATTTTTTTGAGACGGCGCTGAGGGAAGAGGCAATGGAAGCCCCTGGTGAAGGAGAAAGCTTCGATGTCCAGATAAAAATAGGAGAGATGGTTTATCAGCTGCAAAGCGATACGGGATATTTTTCCAGAACAGACAGCCAGGGGACCAGCTATGGGAAACTGGCGGAGGACGCCCTTCTGGTCGTTCTCACTGAAGCACAGGTTGGACACAGTCTGAAGGAGCCGTGATGTTCTAGGACGGGAAAATGGCTGTGGGGTAAAACATAAAAACGCAGCGGATACTATGGGCCGTCTCCGGTGATATGCCGGGGGCGGCCTTTTTACGTTTTTTTCATAAAAACCGTTTCTTCATCCGCTTCTAATGCACATCCAGAACCTTCCCCCTGTTTTAAGATCCCCTGCGCTCCTGTCCCTGCCCGTCTTTATACAATATTAATACGGAGCCTTATATACTCATACCGGCTTAATGCGTTTAAAGATATAATAAGGATGCAATAAAGACCATATTAATAAGAAGATTTACAGGCAGGTGCGGAATATGTGGCAGAACCTCAGGTGGGAGATCAATGCAAAGTTTAAAGAAAAGATACACAGACACGTTTCCTCGTTCCAGGTGATCATCCTGGGCTTTATGCTGGTGATCCTTCTGGGCAGCCTTTGTCTGACGCTGCCCCTGGCCACCAGGGACGGACAGGGCGCGTCCTTTCTGGACGCTCTCTTTACATCCACCTCGGCGGTATGTGTGACCGGACTGGTGCTCCATGATACAGCCTCCTACTGGTCCATGTTCGGACAGGCGGTGATCCTGTTTCTGATCCAGATCGGAGGCATGGGCGTGGTGACAGTCTCTGTGGCAGTGGCTATTTTCTCGGGCCGGAAGATCAGTCTTATGCAGCGGAGCACCATGCGGGAGTCCATTTCCGCTCCCCAGGTGGGCGGCATCGTCCGTATGACGGAATTTATCCTGAAAACGGTATTTCTGGTGGAGCTTCTGGGAGCTGTGGCCATGGCTCCAGTGTTTGTACGGGATTTTGGCTTCCTTAAGGGAGTCTGGTATGCCATGTTCCACTCCATTTCCGCCTTCTGCAACGCGGGCTTCGATCTGATCGGGATCCGGTCTCCTTTTTCCTCCCTGACTACATACGCGTCCCAGCCAGTGATCAATCTGACGATCATGGCGCTCATCATCGTAGGAGGCATCGGCTTTCTGACCTGGGAGGATGTGAAGAGGAACCGGCTCCATTTCAGCCGGTACCGGATGCAGAGCAAGGTGATCCTGGTGACAACGGCAGTGCTGATCGCAGCTCCGGCCGCCTGGTTTTTCTTCTTTGAATTTTCGGAGCTGCCTCTGGGAACGCGGCTATTAAGCGCTCTGTTCCAGTCAGTGACGCCCAGGACTGCCGGCTTCAACACAGCAGATCTGACAAAAATGACCGAGGCAGGCCAGATGCTCATGATCGTTTTAATGCTCATCGGTGGCTCTCCCGGATCCACCGCCGGAGGAATGAAGACCACCACCATTGCCGTGATCTTCTCCTCTGCCAGGGCGGTGTTCCGGCAGAAGGAGAGCGCCCATTTCTTTCAGCGCAGGATCCCGGAGGAGGCCATCCGCAACGCCGGAGCCATTCTTCTGATGTATCTGGGGCTGTTTTTGGCAGGCGGCATGTTCATCAGCTATGAGGAGGGAATCCCTCTTCTGGACGCATTATTTGAGACTGCCTCGGCCATCGGCACCGTGGGGCTGTCCCTTGGCGTTACGCCGGAGCTGGGACGGATCTCCCAGCTGATCCTCATCGGTCTTATGTTTTTTGGCCGGGTGGGAGGACTTACGATCATTTACGCGGCTGTATCCAGCCGCTGTGTCAGCGGATCCGCGTTCCCGCAGGAACGGATCACAGTGGGATAAAGGAGGAATTAAATCATGAAATCTATACTACTGATCGGATTAGGAAGATTTGGAAGACATATCGCCATGAAGCTGGACGAGCTCCATCACCAGGTCATGGCCGTGGACACAGATGAAAAGCGGGTGGAGGCGGTGCTTCCCTATGTGACTAACGCCCAGATCGGAGACGCCACAGACGAGGAGTTTTTAAGCTCCCTGGGAGTGCGGAACTTTGACGTCTGCATCGTAGCCATTGGAGACAATTTCCAGAGCTCCCTGGAGACCACCTCCCTTTTAAAGGAGCTGGGAGCTGGCTATGTGGTATCCAGGGCCGCCAGGGACGTCCAGGCCAAATTCCTTTTGAGGAATGGAGCGGACGAGGTGGTGTATCCAGAAAAACAGCTGGCTGCCTGGACCGCCATCCGTTACAGCGCAGACCACATTTTTGATTATGTGGAGCTGGATGAGGAGCATGCGATCTTTGAGGTGGCAGTCCCGGAGGGCTGGGCGGAAAAGACCATCGGCCAGCTCAACGTGAGAAGAAAATACAACATAAACATCATGGCCCTGAAGCATGATGGAAAGATGAAGCTGAATATCTCGCCGGATACGGTCCTTCCGGCAGAGGATACCATGCTGGTTCTTGGGAATATCCGGGATATCCAAAGGTGTTTCCACATTTAAAAGAAAGAAGTGACCCGTATGAAGGAAGCGATCCTGCTCTGTCTGGTATTGGCGTCATTTTATGGAAGCTGGCGTTTTATGGGGAAGGCAGACGTTTTTTTTGACAGCCTTGAGTTCCCGGACCAGGATGATATATAATAGTGGTATATTCCGGGAAGGAGACTGGCAATGACAGAAGAAAGACAAAATGCAGGGGAAGGCGGAAAAAGCGGCCAGCTGAAGATCTTTTTTGGATACGCGGCAGGAGTCGGGAAAACGTATGCCATGCTCCAGGCGGCGCTGACGGCAGAGGAACGGGGCATGGACGTGGTCATCGGCTCCATTGCGCCGTACCGGTCGCTGGAGGACACAGCCCTGGCGGAGCGGCTTCGGGCCATGGAACGGCTGGAGGAATTTGACCTGGACCGGGCCATCCGGAGGAAACCGGATCTGATCATAATGGACGATCTGGCCTGCGAAAACCCTAAGGGGAGCCGGCATTCCAGGAGATACCAGGATATCCGGGAGCTCTTGAAGGCCGGGATCAGCGTTTATACCACAGTCAGCGCCCAGAACATAGAAAGCCTGAATGATATCGTGACGGCCATTACCAGGGTCCCTGTAAAGGACAGGATCCCGGATTCGGTCTTTGATCATGCAGATCAGGTGGAGCTGGTGGATCTGGAGCCGCGGGAACTTCTGGAGCGGCTCAGGAACGGGGCCCTGGCGGAAAAGGAGGGGGAGCATCCGCCGGGAACGGCATATTTTACGGTGGCAAATCTGACGGCCCTGCGTGAGGTGGCCTTAAGGCGGTGTGCCGACCGGATCAATATGCTGACCAGGGGAGACGGAGCTGCTCATGGAGATGAGCACGTTCTGGTCTGTCTGTCGGCATCCCCCTCCAACGCAAAGATCGTCCGAACTGCGGCCAGGATGGCAAATGCGTTCCGCGGGGCATTTACGGCCCTGTTCGTAAAGACGCCGGATCTGGCATACATGGACGAAGAGGACCGGAAACGTCTCCAGTCCCATATGCGGCTGGCAGAGCAGCTGGGAGCCAGGATCGAGATCCTGTACAGCGACGATATCCCATTCCAGATCGCTGAATTTGCCCGGATCTCTGGAGTCTCAAAAATCGTCATCGGACGCAGCGCCGCCACCAGGGATCATATATTCAGCAAGCCTGCCCTGACCGAAAAGCTGATCTCCAACGCGCCGGATCTGGACGTATATATCATTCCTGACGCTGATCCGGGCTCTTCCTTTTACAGAAAACGGCATTTTGGGACGCGCCGCCACCTGGTCTTTTCGGCCGGAGATATCCTAAAAAGCATTGGGATCCTTCTGGCGGCCAGCTGCATTGGATTTTTTTTCTATAACCTGGGGGTCAATGAGGCCAACATCATCACCATCTATGTGCTGGGGGTCCTGGTGACGGCCCTGGTGACAAAAAATCAGATTTACAGCCTGATCTCATCCGCCGTCAGTGTTCTGGTGTTCAATTTCCTGTTCACAGAGCCGCGCTATACACTCCAGGCATATGCTCCCGGGTATCCGCTGACCTTCAGCGTCATGTTCCTGTCGGCTTTCATCACAGGCTCTCTGGTGATGCGGCTGAAGAGCCATGCAAAGCAGTCGGCGGAGGTGGCCTTCCGTACCCGGATCCTGTTTGATACCAACCGGCTCCTGCAGCAGGCCAGGGGGCAGGAGGAGATCACTTCTGTATCTGCGGGCCAGCTGGTGAAGCTGTTAAAAAAGGACATTGTGGTCTATCCGGCGGAAAATGGAGTGCTGGGAGAGCCGCAGATCTTTCAGGCCGGGGAAACGGAGCCAGATGCCGGCTGTATCTCCGCCAGGGAGCGGGAGGTGGCCGTATGGACACTGAAAAATAATAAACACGCGGGAGCCACCACGGATACTTTTTCCGATGCCGGCTGTCTGTACCTGGCTATCCGCGTGGGCGAAAACGTTTATGGGGTCCTTGGGATCGTTATGGAAGGCGGAGAACTGGACGCCATGGAAAACAGCATCCTCTTATCTGTACTGGGAGAATGGGCCTTTGCTCTGGAAAATGAAAAGAGCACCAGAGAAAAGGAGGAAGCCGCCGTTCTGGCAAAGAACGAGCAGCTGAGAGCCAACCTTCTGAGGGCCATTTCCCATGATCTCCGAACGCCTCTGACCTCCATTTCCGGAAACGCCAGCAATCTTCTGGCCATGGGCCAGGACTTTGACGAGGAGACGAGGAAACAGCTTTATACGGATATTTATGAAAATTCCATGTGGCTCATCAATCTGGTGGAAAACCTGTTATCCATCACCCGGCTGGTGGAGGGCCGATTAAATTTAAATATCACCGAGGATCTGGTGGACGACGTGGTGGCCGAGGCATTGCGTCATGTGAATAAAAAAAGCGCAGAGCATACCATCGTTACAGAAAGCGGTGAGGAATTTCTCCTGGCCAGGATGGATCCCAGGCTGATCGTCCAGGTGATCATCAACATCGTCAATAACGCCATCGAATATACGCCCGCCGGCTCCCATATCACGATCCGGTCCGAAAAAAAGGATGGAACGATCATCCTTTCCATTGCCGACGATGGGCCTGGGATCCCAGATCAGGAAAAGCCCAGGGTATTCGATATGTTTTACAGCGGAGGGAATCCGATCGCCGACAGCCGGCGCAACTGCGGCATCGGTCTTTCCCTCTGCCGGTCCATCATAGACGCCCACGGGGGGGAGCTGACTGTTTCAGACAATGCACCCCATGGAGCAGTCTTTACATTTACATTGCCAGCGGGGGAGGTACAGCTTCATGAATAAACCTTTGATCCTTGTGGTGGAGGATGACAGATCTGTAAACAATCTGATCACGACGATCCTGAAGACCCATGACTACCGGTATCTGACGGCCTTGAACGGTGCGGAGGCGGTGCTGGAGGCATCGTCCCATAATCCGGACATCGTACTCCTGGATCTGGGACTGCCGGATACGGACGGAGTGGACATCATAAAAAAGATCCGTACCTGGTCCAATATGCCCATCATCGTCATCAGCGCCAGGAATGAGGATAAGGATAAGATCGAGGCCCTGGACGCAGGGGCTGACGATTATGTGACGAAGCCCTTTTCCGTGGAGGAGCTGTTAGCCCGTCTGCGGGCTACCACCAGGCGGCTTTCGGCCTCGGGACAGACTCAGGCGGAGGACGCGGTGTTTGAAAACGGGGAGCTTCGGATCGAATACGCCGCCGGATGCGCGTGGCTTGGGGATAAGGAGCTTCATTTAACGCCCATTGAATATAAGCTTCTATGCCTTCTGGCCAGGAATGTGGGAAAGGTCCTGACCCACACGTATATTATGCAGCAGATCTGGGGCAGCAGCGGAGCCAGTGATATCGCTTCCCTGCGGGTGTTCATGGCCACCTTGAGAAAAAAGATCGATTCCAGCGTGGACGGTCCCCAGTATATCCAGACCCATATCGGTGTGGGATACCGGATGATGAAGGTCGAATAGGCTTGAGATTTGCCGGCTTTTGTGCTATTTTGTAATTATGATAGCTGGGTCAAATAAACTTTTGTCCCGGCATCGGATATTGAACGGGACATACAGCCGCCGCGCCGTCTTCCTGGGATCCTGACAGGCCCCGCCTCCAGGCGGGAGGAGAAGGCTGGAGACTGAAACGAAAAAAGAGGAGGAACAGCCAGTGAACTTTAATGAGGAAGCTTTAAAGCTCCATGCAGAGCACAAAGGTAAGATCGAGATCAGGAGCAAGGTGCCTGTAAACACAAGGGACGATCTGAGCACCGCTTATACGCCGGGGGTTGCCGAGCCGTGCCGGAAGATCCATGCAGACAAAAAGGAAGTATATAAATATACGGCCAAGGGAAACCTGGTGGCCGTGGTCTCCGACGGAACCGCCGTTCTGGGGCTGGGAGACATCGGGCCGGAGGCCGCCATGCCGGTGATGGAGGGAAAGGCGATCCTGTTTAAGGAATTTGGAAACGTAGATGCCTTCCCCATCTGCCTGGATACCAAGGACACTGAAGAGATCATCCAGGCTGTAAAGGCCATCGCCCCCTGCTTCGGCGGCGTGAATCTGGAGGATATCGCTTCTCCCAAATGCTTTGAGGTAGAGGCCCGTCTGGAAAAGGAGCTGGATATTCCGGTGTTCCACGACGACCAGCACGGAACCGCCGTTGTGGTCACGGCTGCCCTTTTAAATGCCTTAAAGGTAGTGGGAAAGAAGATCGAAGAGATCCATGTGGTGTTAAACGGTCCTGGATCTGCCGGGACAGCCATTATTAAAATGCTCCTGGCGGCCGGAGTGAAGCACATCATCGCCTGCGATGAGAACGGCATTCTTTATAAGGACCGGGGCGTGGGCATCAAGGACCATAAAGAGATGCTGTGCGGGATCACGAACCTGGAGGATAAGAGGGGAGATCTGGCAGACGCCCTTGTGGGCGCGGACGTGTTTATCGGCGTTTCCGTGGGCGGAGCCTTAAAGCCGGAGATGATAAAGACCATGGCCAAGGATCCCATCGTTTTTGCCATGGCGAACCCGACGCCGGAGATCATGTACGATGAGGCCATGGCCGCAGGCGTGAAGGTCATGGGAACGGGCCGATCCGATTTCCCCAACCAGATCAACAACGTCCTGGCCTTCCCAGGGATCTTCCGGGGCGCGCTGGACTGCGGAGCCCGTGACATCAACTATGATATGAAGGTGGCCGCCGCCCATGCCATTGCAGAGCTGGTGACCGACGATAAGCTGTGCGCCGAATACATCATTCCCGGGGCCTTAGAGCCGGGAGTTGCCGCCCATGTGGCGGAGCGTGTGGCAGAAGCCGCCGTAAGATCCGGAGCCATCCGGAAATAAACTGGATATCCTGAGAATATTTCATCACCCCTCTGTCATATACTGTATAACAGAGGGGTGAAAATATGTCTGACTATCGCAGATTGATTTCCTATATTTATGAATATGAAGGAAAAGAAAAGGGAAAGAATGTAGGCTTTGTAAAGCTGGAGGCCAGGAACGGGCAGTGCCGTCTGAACCTGAGCGTAAAGAAGGTGTATATGGGAAGCAGCGCCATCGGCGTGTTTCTTCTGTCCAAGGCCGGGACGGAGGTTTTCCTGGGAAACATTTTTATCCGCAGCGGAGCCGGAGAGTTCCGGGCTGTGGTGGATGCGAAAAATGTGGAGGGAAACGGCGGGGGACTGGATACATATTACGGGCTGACCATCCATGACGTAAAGAATCCCTGGCGTTCCTACACGACGATCTGGGAGGATGCCGTGGAACCGGAGACGCTGCCGGGGTCCCTTCCGGGGGACCAGGGAAACGGGGACACTGTAAAAATGCTCCCGGCTGAGGAAATACTGCCGGGAAGTCCGGACCAGAGCGAAGAGGAGCCAGTGATGGCCGTGGCCAGCGTGGTGCGGGAGATCGAGGCGGAGATCGCCCGGGAGGAGGAGCGGAGGAGCCGGGAGGAAATGATCCTGCCTCAGGCATCTGAGCCGGAGACGATGCCGGTGGAACCAGCTGTGCCGCCGGTCACGGAGGAGCTGCCAAAGGAACCTTCCGAACCGCCAGCACCCGAGGAGCTGCCAGTGGGGACGCCGGCGCCGGAGGAGATACCACCCGAACCGGAAGCTCCGGTTTTCCCGGAAGAGCTGCCGCCCGCATCGGACCGGAAGCCTGGGACGAACCGGATATCTCCCGCTTCCAGGTCTGGAGACAGCCGGTCAGAAACTGAAACAGCTCCGTCTTCCGGCCAGGCTGCCCCGGAAAAGGATCCTTCCCTTTCCCGTTCTCCGGAGCTGGAAAATCCAGAGGTCCTCAGATACCTCCAGGAAACAGAGGATGTGACGGCAGATCCGGAAAAGCTGTGGCAGGAGCTGCGGAAATCCTACCCGAAGATCCAGCCCTTTGATTATGAGAGCGGCTGCGAGATCTTAACGATCCGTCCCCAGGATATCGGCCGCCTGCCCAGGGAAAGCTGGGTGTACGGAAACAACAGCTTTCTGCTCCATGGCTATTATAATTTCCGGTATATCATCCTGTTCCGCCTTGGGAACAAGGACGGCCGCGCCCGCTATCTCATCGGGGTCCCCGGCCATTATTACAGCAGCGAGAAATACATGGCATCCATGTTTGGATTCCCCAATTTTGTCCTGTCAAAAAAGCAGCCGCCCAACGATGGCCGCTTTGGATACTGGTATACGGATATCCGGGTGCGGTAAAAGGCTCTGGCTCCAGAGGATAAGAGAGGCCGGGTGTCTAGTAGTCGATGCCGCGGAGCTCTGCATGCCCCACAAAAGGCTTTACGATCTCCAGATAAGAGGTCAGCTCCGGGACGGTGCAGCTTGTGTATATGGGATTCAGTACACTGCCGGAATCAGAGAAGTTCTGGAGAAAATACAGGGGAGCCCCTGCGATCCATGGTCCGATCTTCTGGAAATCCTCCGCAGAGTGGAGCTCTCTGACCACGGTGGTACGGAATTCATAGGGGACGGCCCCACTTTTTAAAAATTCAATACTTTCACGAATGTTTTCCATCTGGAGGGACGATACTCCGGCCACCGCCGGGTACCGTTCCTCACATGCTTTTATGTCCATGGCCACATAATCGACGAGGCCTTTTTCACAGAGACGTTTCAGCACCTCCGGCCGGTAGCCGTTGGTATCCAGCTTGATCTGGTATCCCAGCGCCCGAACCTTCTGAATGAAATCCTCCAGATCCGGCTGGAGCGTGGGTTCTCCGCCAGTGATGGCAGCCCCCTCCAGGATCCCCCTGCGTTTTTTTAGGAAATCCAGCACCTCCTCGTCGGTAAAGGCCGCCGGGGCGTCGCTTCCCAAAAGGTCGCTGTTGTGACAGAAGGGGCAGCGGAAATTGCAGCCCCCGGTAAATATGGTTGCGGCCACATGGCCGGGAAAATCTAAAAGCGTCGTTTTCTGTAATCCGCAGATCTTCATAATATCCCATCCTTTCCACATGAATATACCACTCCTCCGGCTCCATGTAAAGCGGACGGCGGCTGCCGGTCTGGGCGGCTGGATGCGCCATTATTTTTGTGAGAAGGCCACCTGCGATGTATTTATAGAAAAAACAGAAGAAAAAACGACAGCTTTCTGCTATAATGGGAATATCGGAGGAAATGATGTACAGCTTTCCGGCTGGAAGGGAGGAATTTTCATGAAACATAAGGCAGTGAAAGAGCTCCTGCGGTTCGTCCTTGCCGTATTTCTGTCTGTATCAGCAGTGCTCGCCGTCAGCATTTTCATGAACGGCATGTACCTTCTGGGGATCCCCGATCCGGAGGACGTGCAGAGCGTTGTGGCGGAGTATCCCGGAGTCACGGATGAGAAGAAGGAATTCACGGACCGGGAGCATGTGGAGCAGGCGGTAAAGCTCACAGGATTTTTAAGATACGCCCTGTTTGAGGAGCCGGTCTCCGGCGGCAGCCCCATGATCACCATTACATACGTTCTGGATGACGGCAGGACGGTTTCCGTTTCAGCTGACCGGGAGACCGTATGGTGGAAGGGAAGGCCGCGTGCCATAAAGGACAGGGAAATGTTTATCAATCTGGCGGAGGGGATCTTTTTCCTCGAGGAGGTAAGCCGTCCGTAAGCGATGGTATGCGGTTTATTTTTGCCGGGGCTGTAAAACGAATTCCTTGACACCGCTTTCCGGCCCGGTTAAACTTATATTCAGAATCATGAATCTGGGAGACAGCGTATGACACAGGAAGAAAAATATATGCGGGAGGCGATGCGCCAGGCAAAAAAGGCGGCTGCCTTAAAGGAGGTCCCCATCGGCTGTGTGATCGTCCACGACGGAGCGATCATCGCCCGGGGCTATAACCGCCGCACCATTGATAAAAATGTCCTGGCCCATGCGGAGATCATTGCCATCCGCAAGGCATGCAGAAAGATCGGGGACTGGAGGCTGGAGGACTGCACCATGTACGTCACCCTGGAGCCGTGCCCCATGTGTGCCGGGGCCATCGTTCAGGCCAGGATCCCCCGGGTGGTCATCGGCTGCATGAATCCAAAGGCCGGATGCGCCGGTTCTGTTCTGGACATGCTCCACGAGGACGGCTTCAACCACCAGGCAGAGGTGGAGACCGGAGTGCTGGGAGAGGAGTGCTCCCGGATGATGAAGGACTTCTTCAAGGAGCTGAGAGAGGAAGGAAAGCGGAAAAAAGCGGAGAAAACCGAAGAAATAAAGGAGGACAGCCATGCTGGTAATTAAAAACGGAACCCTGATCTCCATGGCAGGCATTTATAAGGAAAAATACGATGTTGCTGTGGAAAACGGGAAAATTGCGAAAGTTGAAAAAGAGATCGTCCCAGGGCCGGAGGACACGGTCATCGACGCCGCAGGAAAGCTGGTAACGCCAGGCTTCATTGAGCCCCACTGCCATCTGGGCATCATTGACGCCGACGGTCAGGATGGCAATGAGATGACCGGACCCATCCACCCGGAGCTGCGGGCCATCGATGCCATTGACTTCCACTGCAGCCTGTTTGACCGGGCTCTGGAGGCCGGCGTCACCACCGTAGCTGTGGGACCTGGAAGCGGAAATATCATGGGAGGCACCTTTGCCTACCTGAAGACCGCCGGAGCTACCTTAAACGAAAGGATCATGAAGGAGGAGGCGGCCTTAAAGATGGCCCTGGGAGAAAATCCTAAGGTTTCTTACGGGAAAAAGGGCCAGACCCCGTCCACGAGAATGGGCTCTGCCGCCCTGATGCGCCAGGCGTTCTATAAGGCGAAGGCATACCGGGAAAAATGGCTGGCCCATGAAGAAAAGCTGAAAAACGGAGAAGAATCCACCTTTACATATGATCTGGCCATGCACTCTCTGATGCGTGCCTTCGATGGAATGCTGGTAAAGATCCATGCCCACCAGGCCAACGATATCCTAACGGCCCTGCGGGTCGGAAAGGAGTTCGGGCTGAATCTGAGCATTGAGCACTGTACCGAGGGCTGGAAGATGATCGACGACTTAAAGGAAGCAAAGGCCCATTACATCATCGGCCCCACCGTAGGCGGAAAGAGTAAGCTGGAGGTGGAGGATAAGCGCTATGACGCCCCGGCGATCCTGGAGAGGGCCGGCGTGGAGTTCACCCTGACCACCGATTCCCATGTGATCCCCATGGAGGGCTTCTTATCCCAGGTGGCCGTGCTGATGAAACACGGACTCACAGAGGAAACGGCCTATAAATGCGTGACCATCCGGGCGGCAAAGGCCCTGGATCTGGCCGACGAGCTGGGATCTATCGAGCCGGGCAAGGCGGCGGACGTGGTGATCTGGGAATCCGAGCCCTTTAAGGCCGGAGGAAGGCCGCGGACGGTACTCATCAACGGTAAGATCCAGTACCAGACGGAAAATTAAGGAGGTGGCAGCCATGCTGATAAAAAACTGTATGCTGATCGACGGTGCAGATATTTTTGAAGAGATGAAGGACATCCGTATCGTAAACGGAAAGATCAAAGAGGTGGCGGACTGCCTCATGCCGGAGGGAGACGAGGGGATCATCGATGCCGAAGGCGCTCTGGTGACTCCCGGTATCGTGGAGCCCAGCTGCCAGGTGGGCATAAGCAGCCAGATCCATAGATTCGAGGAAAACGATGCCAATGAGGAGGGCCCCATTGTTCCAGAGCTGCGGGCCTACGACGCCCTGAATTTTGAGGACGAGGGCTTTTCCATGGCCCTGCGGGCCGGAGTGACCACAGTGGTGACAGGGCCCGGAAATGGAAACCTCATTGGAGGCACCTGTGCGGCCTTAAAGACTGCCGGGGCTTCCAGGGAAAAACGGATCATAAAGCCCGAGGCGGCTTACCGCTTCGTGCTCACCAGCGGTCCCAGGAAACGGTACGGCGGGAAGAACCGGGCACCCCAGACGAGACTGGCTTCTGCGGCCATGATCCGGGATATCCTTTTTAAGGCGAAGGAGTACGCCAGAAAGGAAAAGGCGGGAGAGAGCCAGGAGTTCAGGCTGGAGCTGGCGGCCCTTTCCAGGGTATTCGACGGGATGCCGGTCCAGATGGCGGCCATGAAGGCCAACGATATGGAGACGGCGGTCCGCATCGGTGAGGAGTTCGGGCTGAACTATGTGCTGACCATGGCCTATGACGCCTCCCAGGTGATCCGGGACCTGGACAGAAAGGACCTCCGTTTTATCATCGGTCCCCTTTATGGGACCAGCTTTTCCGTGGAGGAAAATGGAAAATCCCTGTCTCTGGGAGCAGAGCTGGAGAAGGAAGGCGTCCATGCGGCCATTTCCACAGGCCATCCGGAGATGAATCTGGAGATCTTAAGCACCCAGCTGATCTTAATGACAGACCGGGGCTTAAGCCGGAAGGAAGCGATCAGGGGTGTGACGGCTTATCCGGCAGAGTATATGGGAATTTCCTCCCGAGTAGGCACTCTGGAGCCTGGAAAGGACGCAGACCTGGTGATCTGGGACGGAGATCCACTGGAGTATGACGGCGGCGTAAAGCGCCTGTTCATCGACGGGGAGGAGATCGCCCTTTCATAGGCTGTGCTTTGGCGGCCCTCTTCCTTCCGGATCGTGTTTTTACATCTTAGGCAGCAGATGCCTGAGGCTGCTGCGGACAGTAAAAGGGACTGCTCCGGAAGCAGGGAAAACGGCGGGAATACTTGACAAAACCACGGCTTCCATGTATACTTAACTAATCCGCACAGCCGGGGAGTCAGCGGTGCCCTGTACCTGCAAGCCGCTAGAGCAGGGGTGATGTTCTGCCCCGGGTGTTTCACTGTGAAGCTGCCCCTGGTAAGAGGCGTTGACGTTTTGGTCTTACGCAATGGGAATCTCTGAACCGTGTCAGGGCAGGAATGCAGCAGCACTAAGGGGAACCTCTCATGTGCCGTGAGGGAGCCGGAACTGAGCAGGCTGCCAGGGTAACGTTTATGGTGGGCATTCAAAGCAGAACGTGCGGATAAAAGATATAATTAGGCCTGAAGGGGGTGCGGTGTTGAAAAACACCGTGCCCTCTTTCGCGTTGCGGGCAGGCTGAAATCTGTGAGTGTTCAGGTATGTGTCTTCTTGTCCGCGTGTGGCTAAAATTTTTCTTGCCCCTATGTTTCCTTTGTATTATAATGACATAATGGATGACGTATACCTGTTTGACTCGTAACCGTCAGAACGGAACAGAAAGGATGGACCATATGAAACGAGTTGGTTTTCTTACAAGCGGCGGCGACTGCCAGGCGTTAAATGCGACCATGCGCGGCGTGGCCAAGGGCCTGTACCAGATCTATCAGGATGAGGTAGAGATCATTGGATTTGAAGACGGCTATAAAGGGCTTATGTATGCCAATTACCGTATGATGAAACGCTCTGATTTCTCTGGGATCCTGACAAAGGGCGGAACTATGCTGGGAACCTCCAGACAGCCCTTTAAGATGATGCGGGTTCCGGACGAAAACGGGCTGGACAAGGTGGAGCTGATGAAGCACACTTACTATAAGCTGAAGCTGGACGCTCTGGTGGTCCTCGGGGGAAATGGAAGCCAGAAAACAGCCAATCTCTTAAGCAAAGAGGGCTTAAACGTAGTAGGCCTTCCAAAGACCATTGATAATGACCTCTGGGGAACGGATATGACCTTCGGCTTCCAGAGCGCTGTGGATATCGCCACCAATGCCATCGACTGTATCCATACCACTGCCTCTTCCCACGGACGGGTGTTTATCGTGGAGATCATGGGCCATAAGGTGGGCTGGCTGACGCTGCACGCCGGTATTGCGGGCGGAGCCGACATCATCCTGCTTCCGGAGATCCCCTATGATCTGGATGCTGTGGTGAAAAAGATCAAGGAGAGGACCAGGGGCGGCAGCCGTTTCTCGATCCTGGCTGTGGCAGAGGGAGCCATATCCAAAGAAGAGGCGGCCATGTCCAAAAAGGAATATAAGAAAAAGCTGGAGGAACGGGCGCAGAAATACCAGTCTGTGGCCTATGAGATCGGAGCGAAGATCCAGGAGATGACCGGACAGGAGATCCGGGTCACGGTTCCGGGCCATATGCAGAGAGGCGGTGCGCCGGTGCCCTTTGACCGGGTACTTTCTTCCAGGATCGGCGCTCATGCGGCAGCTATGATCGAACGGGGAGATTTTGGAAAGCTGGTGGTCGTGAAAAACAACGTGATCACAGATATTCCCCTGGAGGAAAGCGCCGGAAAACTGAAATATGTGGATCCCCAGTCGGATATTATTAAAGAGGCAAAGCTTCTGGGGATCAGCTTCGGAGATAAATAAGAGATGTCATATACAGCGCTTTACAGGAAATGGCGGCCCCGGGTCTTCGGGGATGTGAAGGGCCAGGACCATATCGTTACGACTTTACAGAATCAGATCCGGTCAGAGCGGATCGGCCACGCCTATCTGTTCTGCGGGACCAGGGGAACAGGAAAGACCTCTGTGGCCAAGATCTTTGCTAAGGCAGTCAACTGTGAGCATCCAGAGGACGGAAGCCCCTGCGGAGAGTGTCCCAGCTGTCAGCAGATCCAGGCAGGCACATCCTTAAATGTGGTGGAGATCGACGCGGCCTCTAATAACGGCGTGGAGAATATCCGGGAGATCCGGGACCAGGTCCAGTATCCGCCCACCGAAGGAAAGTACCGGGTCTATATCATCGATGAGGTGCACATGCTGTCCACTGGCGCCTTCAACGCCCTGCTTAAGACGCTGGAGGAGCCGCCGTCCTATGTGATCTTTATCCTGGCCACCACGGAGGTCCATAAGATCCCGATCACGGTGCTTTCCAGGTGTCAGAGATACGATTTCCGGCGGATCACGGTGGATACCATTGCGGACCGGTTAAAGGAACTGACCGATGCAGAGGGCATGGCGGTGGAGGACCGTGCCCTGCGGTATGTGGCGAAGGCCGGGGACGGCTCCATGCGTGATGCACTGAGCCTTCTGGACCAGTGCGCGGCCTTTCATTATGGGGAGACCCTTACCTATGAGAATGTACTGGACGTACTTGGAGCTGTGGACAACCGGGTGTTCCGGGAGCTGTTTGGCGCCCTGAGGAACGGGCAGACAAAGGAATGTATCTTAAGACTGGAAGAAATGGTGATCCAGGGCCGGGAGCTTTCCCAGTTTGTGGCAGATTTCATCTGGTTTTTGCGGAATCTCCTGATCTTAAAGACGGCGGATGAGGCGGAGGAGCTTCTGGATATGTCGGAGGACAATCTGAAGCAGCTCAGGGAGGATGCGGCTTTGGCCGATGAAAATGTGCTGATGCGGTATATCCGCGTGTTTTCCGAGGTCTTGAATCAGATCCGGTTTGCGGCCCAGAAGCGGGTCCTTGTGGAGCTGGCGTTTATCCGGCTGACGAAGCCCGAGATGGAGCAGTCCATGGATGCGGTGCTGGAGCGGCTGGAACGGCTGGAACGCCAGATGGAGGAAGGGATCCCGGCGGCCCCGTGGCCTGGAAACATGGCCGGGGACGGAAGCCAGCCAGCCCTGCCCCAGGCGGTACAGCCCCAGGCCCCGTCTCTGGAAAGCAGAGAGGCGGAGCCCAGGACGGTGACCCTTCCTAAAGCCCAGCTGGAGGATCTGAACCTGATCCGGAATGAGTGGGGAAAGATCGTCCGGGAGATGGGAATGTCCATACGGCCCAGCTTCCGGGAGACGGTGGTAGAGCCGGCGGGCGACAGCTGCCTGTGCATCGTATTCAGCGATGCCATGAACTTCAGCATGGGGAGCCGCCCCAGTATCCTTGGGGATCTGGAGCGCCATGTGGAGCAGGCCTACGGGAAATCCATCTATTTTAAGGCGCGCCTTAGGGAAAACGGCGAGCGTCTGGATACCAGGTATATTACAGATGAAGAGCTGAGGGAAAATATCCATATGGATATCACCATAGAGGATTAAGGACCGGGCCTCAGCCCGGCGCGCCTGGGGACAATAAAAAATCTCGGAAATAAGTAAAAATAGAAATAAACAGAAAAAACGAAAAGAATATGCAGGAGGAAAGAATCATGGCGAAACGCGGTGGTTTTCCGGGCGGTATGCCCGGTAATATGACAAATTTAATGAAACAGGCCCAGAGGATGCAGCGTCAGATGGAGGAGAAGACCAAGGAGCTGGAGGAAAAGCAGTATACGGCAGCAGCCGGCGGCGGTGCAGTGACGGTGACCGTTTCCGGTAAAAAAGAAGTGGTATCTGTGAAGATCTCTCCCGAGGCAGTGGATCCCGATGATGTGGAAATGCTGGAGGATATGATCGTGGCGGCTGCCAATGAGGCCTTCCATCAGATGGAAGAGGCGTCCAGTGCCGTTATGGCGGAGCTGACAGGCGGCCTTGGAGGTTTAGGAGGCCTTTCTTTCTAACATGGACTATTACAGCAGTCAGATCTCGAAGCTGATCGAGGAATTGTCAAAGCTTCCGGGGATCGGAAATAAGACGGCCCAGCGCCTGGCCTTCCATATCATCAATATGCCGGAGGAACAGGTGGACCGGCTTTCCGGAGCCATCCGGGACGCCAAGCACAACGTCCGGTACTGCCGGGAGTGCTATACCTTAACGGATCAGGAGCTCTGCCCCATCTGCAAGAGCCCGACCAGGGACCACAGCGTGATCATGGTGGTGGAGAACCCCAGGGACCTGGCGGCCTATGAAAAGACCGGGAAGTTTGAGGGGGTCTACCATGTGCTCCATGGAGCCATTTCCCCCATGCTGGGGATCGGTCCCGGGGACATTAAGCTGAAGGAACTGATGACCCGGCTCCAGAAGGATGTGAGGGAAGTGATCATTGCGACCAACTCAAGCCTGGAGGGGGAGACTACGGCCATGTACATCAGTAAGCTGATCAAGCCCACAGGGATCAAGGTCACCAGGATCGCCAGCGGCGTGCCGGTGGGCGGAGACCTGGAATATATCGACGAGGTGACGCTTTTACGTGCGCTGGAGGGCCGTGTGGAGCTTTAGGCGTAAGACGGCCGAGGAATTTAGGAGATGCAAAAGAAATGGATAAATATGAGTTTAACATAAAGGTGGAGCAGATCAAGAAAATGGTCAGCCGGGGAGACTACGAAACGGCCATGAAGATCGCGGATACCATCGACTGGCACCGCGTGCGGAATGCGAGCCTGCTTTCCATGATCGCTGAGATCTATGAAAAAAACAAGGAATACCAGGAGGCAAAGGATATTCTGCTGCTGGCCTTTGAGCGGGCCCCCATTGGCAAGCGCCTGCTTTACAAGCTGACGGACCTGGCCCTGAAGGAGGGGAACGTTGCCGAGGCCGAGGCCTATTACCGGGAGTTCTGCGACCTGGCCCAGGATGATTCCCGCCAGTACCTTCTCCGGTACCTGATCCTGAAGGCGAAAAAAGCGCCCCTGGACCAGCTGATCCGCGCCCTGGAAACGTATACGGCGGTGGAAGTGGACGAGAAATGGCTGTATGAGCTGGCAGAGCTGTACCACAAGGGCGGCATGGGCGACCAGTGCGTCAGGACCTGCGATAAGATCATGCTGCTGTTCGGACTGGGAAAATATGTGGAAAAGGCCATGGATCTGAAGCTGGAGTACGAGCCTCTCAACAAATATCAGATGGATCTGGTGGAGAACCGGGACAAATATGAAGCGAAGCTCCGGGCTGTGGAGGAGGAATTTGCCGGAAATCCCTCGTACCAGGATGATTATGAGGACGGGAGGGAGGCCGCAAAGCTGGAGGAACCTTCCTATGATGTGGAAAAGGAAGTGGTCATGCGCCTTCATGAGGACGCCCAGACCCAGAAACTGGCCCGGGAGATGTCCAAGCTTTCCGATACGGCTGCCCATACGGTAGAGGTGGAAGAGGACGACATGGACGCCACAAGGACCCTGGACGATCTGCGTTCCATTAAAGAGATCCGGCCCACAAGGCGGGTGCTGGATGTGGAGGCAGAGCGGGAGGGAGAAGAGTCTGACCGGGAGATCGAGCGGCAGAGAATGGCTATCCGCGCTGCCAAGGCCCGGGAGGAGATGGAGGAAGAGGCTCTGCGCCGTGCTGAAGAGGAGCGGGAGCTGGCCCGCAGAGAGGAAGAGGAGCGCCGCGCCAGAAAGCAGGCGGAGATCGACAGAGAGCGGGCCATGCGCCGCAGCGTGCGCACCATCCGTCCGGAAGAGGAAGAGGACGACAGCGACAGCCTGGAGCTGGAATCTCTGGACGAGGGTCTTGACCTGAATAATCTTATGATCGAAGCGGTCAACGATGAGGACGGCCTGGCAGCAGCTCTGGACGCCCTGAGAGAGATCCACCGGGAGTTAGGCCATAAGAATCCAGTGGCCAAGATCAGCAGCGAGAAGTTAAACAAGCGCGGCATCAGCGCTGTGGCCTCCAGACTGGCGGGAAAGGATCTGATCATCGAACATGCGGCAGGCCTCAGCAACGCAGTCCAGAACGAGCTGGATGAGCTGATGGAACGGGATAAGAGCGGCATGATCGTGGTGCTCATTGATACTCCGGAGAATCTGGAGGCTCTCCATGGGAATAATATGTCCCTGGCAAGCAAGTTCCAGTATATCGGAGCAGACAGCAGGGCCCAGGAAAAACAGCAGAATGAGGCGGCCCTGGAGGAGGCGCTGTTAAAGCAGACAGAGGTCCAGGAAAAGATCGCCCAGGAGGTGGTCCAGGGCCGGGAGCCAGAGCCGGAGGATGGCTTTGACGGAAGAACAGAGGATTTCCGGGATATGCCTGAAGCCAGGAGGGAGGAGCCGCCGCATCTGGAGCAGGAAGAGCCTGTCCGGGAAATGGCGGCAGCGGCCCCGAAGATGGCTGCCGGAGCTCCGAAAGAGGATGATCTGGATGACAGCACGGAAATGGAGCTGGAGGAGTTCGCGCAGTATGCGTGCAAGTATGCGGCGGATATTGACTGCAGCATTACGGGAAAAAGCATGCTGGCTCTCTATGAACGTATCGAGATGATGGAAGAGGATGGTGTCCGGCTGACGAGGAAGGCAGCGGTGGATCTTATTGAGGAAGCCGCAGATAAGGCGGAAAAACCGTCTCTTGGAAAGAAGATCACAGGGCTGTTTTCTTCAAAGTATGACAAGGAAGGCCATCTGATCTTGCGGGAAGATAACTTTTTTGATTAATAGACCGGGGGTGCTGTAAAAAGCGGATTCTGCGCTTTCTTTTTGCAGCAGCCCCTTCTGATTATGACCAGGGAGAGTGGAGAATGAAGATCAGGCTGATCGCAACCGATATGGACGGGACGTTCCTGGATGATGAGAAACAGATACCGGAGGCAAACTGGCAGGCTCTTCTGGCATGTGCGGCCAGAGGGATCCAGATCGTACCGGCCACTGGGCGCACGGTACGGGGGATCCCCGACAGGATCCGGACGCTTCCGGGAGTCCGCTATGCCATAACCACCAATGGAGCCGTGGTGGCGGATCTGAAAGAGGACCGGATCATTAGTACCTGCCGGATCCCGGTGGATACTGCTTTGCGGGTACTGGAAATGGCCAGAGACAGCGGGGATGACATCATGTATGATGCCTATATGGACGGCATAGGCTGTACGACCCAGTATTTTTATGATCACGCAGAACGGTATGCAGTTTCTGCCGGAGTGGCGGCGCTCATACGGAAGACCCGCCGGGTGGTTCCAGATAATATCCGGTATGTAAAGGAAATGGGGAAGGAGATCGATAAGATCAACATGTTTTTTACGGACATGGAAGCCAGAAAGAGGATGCGTGTTTCCCTTGGGCAGATTCCGGGGATCCTGGTGACATCCTCGATCCCCAATAACCTGGAGATCAATGCGGCAGGCGCGGATAAAGGGAGCGCTCTTCTCAGACTGGCGGAATTTCTCGGTATCGGCAGGGAGGAGACCATGGCCTTTGGGGACGGAGAAAATGATCTGTCCATGCTCCGGGCAGCCGGTCTGGGGGTTGCCATGGAAAATGGAGAGGAGCAGGTGAAGCAGGCGTCGGATTTTGTGACTGTTTCCAACAACGATGCAGGCGTAGCCAGTGCGATCCGAAAATTTGTGCTTGAGTGAGGAGATGGAAGATGATGGAAGGAGTCTCTGGATTCTCCGGCCACTGGCTGGAGATCCTGGCAGCGGTATATCTGGTGGGAATGGTGCTGTATGGCCATTACAGAGGGTTTATACGGCTGTGTGTGTCAGCGCTGGCCCTGGTGATCAGCCTTGTAACAGTGCGGGTGGCCCTGCCATACGTGACAGAGTGGCTTAAAAACGATACGCCGGTCTATGAGTCCATCCGTCAGGGGATGGCGGATGCAGTCGGCCTGGATGGGCTTTTGGACGGTGTGCTGGATATCGGAGAAGGAACCGGCGGGAATGGAGCCGGAATTGGAGAGAGAAGGACCATCGAAGAGCTGAAGCTGCCAGAGCAGATGAAGAGGATCCTGATCGAAAATAATAATAGAGAAGTGTATCAGATGCTGGGTGTGGAGCGGTTTGGAGATTACGTGGGCGGATACCTGGCTGATACGGTCATTAAAGCGGCGGCCTCGATCCTGCTGTTTGCAGTGGTATTTATATTGCTTCATATTGTGGCAGCCTGGCTGGATCTGATCGCAAGGCTTCCTATAATAAAAGGACTCAACCAGATCGCCGGAGCTGTACTGGGAGGCGTGGAGGGCCTTATGTTTTTATGGATCGTCTGCCTGGTACTTACTGCGCTGTCTGGGACGGATTTTGGAACGGCAGCCATGGGGCAGGTGGCGGCAAGCCCGTGGCTGTCCTGGCTGTACGACCATAACGTGATCTCATATTTTATTCTGGGCCTGGTAAAGGGCATGCTGTAAAAAATGATCCCAGGGCCGAAAATCTTTTCGGCCCTGGGATCAAATTGTATGACTGCAATACACAATTTTCATAGAACGACCATAGGAAAAGGTAAAAAAAGAAGAGATGACTTTTAGAAGATAACCACAAAATATAGATAAAACAAGGGAAAAAAGTCATATCTTGTGATTGGTAAAAAGTAGGAAAAATTGTTCTAAAAAATAACACAAATTTGCTTGACATTCCTGGAAGAACATGGTATATTAAAGCTCCGATGAGGGACAGACCTCACGGAACTGTTACTTTTTTCGTTCGATGTTGAGTGATATCGACAAAAATTCCTGAAAAAAAGGAAAAATAAAAAAATGAAAAAAGTTGTTGACAAACGGCGAACAACATGATATACTATCTAAGCTGTCGCTGAGAAAGACAAGAACAGCACAGAACCTTGAAAACTGAACAGTATGTAAAACCCTGAAAATTCTTATAAAATGGCCAAAAGGTTTTGGCCATGAATGAGAACATTCAGAACAAAAACCTAAACAACAGTAGAACGGTTTAAAGATTAGCCAAGCGAATTTTTGAACTGGACAAACACTTAAACATGAGAGTTTGATCCTGGCTCAGGATGAACGCTGGCGGCGTGCCTAACACATGCAAGTCGAGCGAAGCATTTTAAAGGAAGTTTTCGGATGGAATTTGAAATGACTGAGCGGCGGA
>JACRTJ010000002.1 GCA_014385265.1 Enterocloster hominis (ex Liu et al. 2021) | reverse complement strand
TGTAGTATACTGATATCTCTAACTGGATTTTAACACAAAATGAAATAAAAAGTAACCCGTAAACAAAGATTCATGCATTGTTTGTGCCGAAGGCAGGAACGACGCAAGGAGGGCATGCCACAACGGCATGTTTAAATAAATGAAAACAGCAGCCGTCATTGCAGAATACAATCCGTTCCACAACGGCCACAGCCGCCACCTTAAAGAAGCAAGGGCCCTTACGGGGGCGGATTTTGTCATGGCAGTCATGAGCGGGGACTTTGTCCAGAGGGGCGCTCCGGCGGTCTTCCATAAATATATGCGCACCAGGATGGCCCTTCTTTCCGGGGCGGACCTGGTGCTGGAAATGCCAATCTTCGGGTCGGTGGCCAGTGCAGAGGATTTTGCCTCCTGCGGCGTCTCCATGGCCGCCAGGACCGGAGCGGCGGATTTTCTCTCCTTTGGCAGCGAATCCGGGGACCTTAAGCTCCTGGAACGCCAGGCCGCCCTTTACGAGGCGGAAACACCGGAGGTCTCTGCGCGTATCCGGGAGGGGTTAAAGCGGGGGCTTTCCTGGCCAAGGGCCAGGGAGGAGGCCTTCCTCCATACAAACGCTCCAGTCCCTGTTTCCCCCAACGATATCCTGGCCTGCGAATACCTGCGGGCCATCAAAAGCCATGGCTCCTCCATGCTCCCGGTCCCGGTGGAACGGAATGACGGGGGCTATCACAGCAGCGGGAGAAAAGGAAGCTTTGCCTCTGCCACTGCCATCCGGAAGGCTCTGGCAGAAAATGACCTGGATTTTTTAACTGAGGTGGTGCCGGAAGCCTTCTTTTCGTGCCTTAAGCTAGAGTCCTGTCCCCAGGTCACAGCCGACGATTTTTCCATGATCTTAAATGAAAAGCTTCTGACCCTGCCGCTCTGTGAGCTGACGGGGATCTCTGGCATGCCGGAGGATCTGGCGAGGAAGCTCCACAAAAACCGGCTTTCCTTCGCCTCTTTTTCGGAACGGACTGCTTCCTCCAAGGACCGGCAGTATACGTACGCCCGGGTGAGCCGCTGTCTTTTAAATACGGTGCTGGGGATCACCCGGGAGGAAACGGAGCGCTTTAAGGCCCTGGACTCGGCTCCGTGGCTCAGGATCCTGGGCTTCCGGAGGGATGCTCTTCCACTGCTCTCGGAAATAAAAAAGCATTCCACAGTTCCCATGATCACCAAAACGGCCGACGCGGCCGCTCTTCTTTCTGGTCCGTCCCTGGAGCTTTTTTATAAGCATTTACAGTGTGCGGAGCTTTACCGTCTGGCAGCAGAATTAAAGACCGGGCGGCCCATGAAAAATGAGTTCACCCGGTCTCCGGTCATAATATAGATTTAATCGTCCTGCTCCATCAGAAGCCGGTACAGGGTCGGCTCCGCGTGAAGGAAATCTAAAACAGCCTGAAGCTCCTCCCGGTCTTTTCTGGGGCCGCCCTGCTTTACGGCCCGGATCAGGAGGTTCTTCGGAGTATGCTCCATATCGATGAATTCCAGGATCTGTACCCGGTAGCCGCAGCACTCCAGGATCCTGGCCCGCAGCGCGTCTGTGAACAGGGCAGCCATGCGTTCCCTTATGATCCCGTACTGGAGCACCGGCTCCAGAAGCTCATTTTCCATCTGTCCATTGAGCTCATGCTGGCAGCAGGGAACGGAAAGGATGACCTTTGCGCCCCAGCGTACCGCCTTTTCCAAAGCGAAATCCGTTGCCGTATCGCAGGCGTGGAGAGTCACCACCATATCCACCTGGTCCACGCCCTCGTAGGAGGCGATGTCCCCGGTATAGAAGGCCAGCTTTTCGTAGCCGTATTTTACGGCCAGGCCATTGCATTTTTCTATCACGTCTTTTTTCAGATCCAGCCCGATGATCCGCACCGGGTATCCTTTCAGTTCCTTCAGATAATAATACATGGCAAAGGTCAGATAGGACTTTCCGCAGCCAAAATCCAGGATCACAGACTCCCTGGAACGGTCCAGCTTCGGCAGGATATCCTCAATGAATTCCAGGAACCGGTTGATCTGGCGGAATTTGTCATACCTGGAATTTACGATCTTGCCATCTTTTGTCATAACGCCCAGATCCACCAGGAACGGGACGGCTTTCCCTTCCTCCAGAATGTAATTCTTTTTCCGGTTATGGGCCAGTCCGCTTTTCCAGGCATCGTTTAAGACATCCGCCGGCTTCCGTATCTCTGCCTTTGGCTTCCTCTTTATGGAAATCTTTCCCTTTTTGCTCACCAGGACCGAGGCCGTCCAGCCTTCGGTCTCCGCCTGGGCCTGCTTAAAGGCCGTACCCATAAGCTCCGTCAGATAGGCGCAGGCCTGGGAGGCGTCCATATTTTTATGGAAGGCCTGTTTTCCGCGGAATTCCTCGGCCTGCGGAAAGCACCGGGCGGAGGCGCATCCGGATAAAATCGTCCTTTCCCGCCTGGCCGCTTAAGACCACGGAAAGAGGCTGCTCCCTTAAAAAGTCCGTAAACAGCGCCTGTATCATTTCTTTTTCTTTTTTCTCAAGCTCAATCATCGTTTCTCGCTCCATCCGCTCCGTAAAAGATCGTTCTTTCCCTCCAGATGGGAATAGTCGTTAAAACGGTTCAAAACCGCCGTGCCGTCCTCCCGGAACCAGAATTCTGTGATCCCGCAGTTTTCCAGGTGGGAGGCCAGAAGCTGGGTCTTTGAAAGCTCCATGCCCAGGTAGTGGGCCGTCATGCTGCGGATCACGCCGCCGTGGGTCACCACTGCCACTGTCCTGTCCCCGGAGGCCAGGATCTCATCCATCACCGGCAGGACCCGCTTTACCACGTCTGCGGCCGATTCGCCGCCGGGATAGGGAAGATCCTGTTCCATTTTTTTCCGCTGGCTTAAAAAGCTGCCGAACCGCTCTGCGATCACCGGATCAGCCAGACCCTCCAGATCCCCGAAGGAGATCTCCTTTAAGTCCTCCCGGATCACCCGCTTTACCTTTAAGGCTTCGTTGATCCGGTCGGCGGTCTCCACAGCCCGGCAGAGGCCGCTGGACCAGACCACGTCGATGCCCTCATGCTTCAGACGCTCTCCCAGGAGGTCCGCCTGGGCCCTCCCCTCCTCCGATAAGGGAACGTCCACATTGCACAGGGGGCTGTTCTGCCGCCCATGGCGGATCAGAAGAATTCTCATGGGCGCCTCCTTATACGGTAAGAATATCAGACATCCGGTCCCGTCTGGCAACGGCCATATAAAAGTCCGAGGCCTGGTAGGGGGTATCTCCCATGTCCACCTCCAGGCGCACGGTCTCATAAGCCAGCTCGGGCATGTTATTTTCCTGGCTCAAATGGCCAAGAAGGATGTGCCTCATCTTCCCGCTTAAGATGCAGTTTAACAGCCGCCCGGCATTTTCGTTGGAAAGGTGGCCGAAATCGCCCATGATCCGCCGTTTCAGATAATACGGATAGGGACCGGTCTCCAGCATCCGCAGGTCATGGTTGGATTCCAGAAGAACCGCATCCAGATCCAGCAGATGGTCGATGGTATACTGGTTATAGTGGCCCAGATCCGTAGCTACTGCAATGGATTTATTTCCAGACTGGATCCGGTAGGCCACAGGGTCCGCCGCATCGTGGTCGATGTGGAAGGGAAGCACGTCCATGTCTCCCACCGTAAACTTCACGTCCGGCAGCACCGGGTGGAGGAGTTCCTCCGGATACTCTCCCAGTCCCTTGATCTTTTGTATTTCCTGTAAAGTCCCCTTTGTTCCGTAAATGGGGATCGCATATTTTCTCGCCAGAACGCCCAGGCCCCGCACATGGTCTGTGTGCTCATGGGTGATGCAGATGGCGTTCACCTCTCCGGCCTTTAGCCCCACCTCAAAAAGTCCCTGCTCGATGCGCTTTGCACTGATGCCTGCGTCCACCAGGATATGGGTGCTTTCCGTCCCCGCGTAAATGCAGTTTCCGCTGCTGCCGCTGGCGATACTAACAAATCTCATGACAAAGAATCTCCTTTAGCTGTTTTTCCGTTTCCAGGGAGCTTCCGCTGTTGTCGATGACGCGGCTGCATCTGGCCCTGTACTCCTCCTCAGATGACTGGCTTTCTATGATGCGTTCACATTTTTCCCTGGAATAGCCGCGGCTTTCCATGAGACGCCGGATCCGGCACTCCGGGTCTGCGTACACATACCAGATCTCGTCAAAAAGACCGTCGGGAGCCGTATCGAACACGGCTGCTTCGATGACTGCCAGGGAGCGCCCGGACGCTTCTGCCCTTTTTCCCAGGGTCTCCCAGACCAGGGGATGGATGATGGCGTTCATGGTCCTTAAGGCCTCTTTATCATGGAAGATCCGTTGGGCCAGAGCCTTTTTGTCCACAGAGCCGTCGGGAGCCAGAAAGCTGCCGCCAAGGGCCTGGACGACCTGCTCCAGGCCTCTGGTCCCGGGCTCCATGAGCTCGTGGGCGCAGGTATCCGCCAGAAAAACGTCTGCGCCGAATTTTTCCCTTAAAAGGGCCAGTACCGTAGATTTACCGGCGCCCACCCCTCCGGTGATGCCGATGATCCGTTTCTTTTGTGTTTCCATTTAACCGCCTCGAATTTATTTGGCCTCAAACCAGTTTTTTCCATCGTGCATATCGATCTCCAGTGGCACCTTCAGGGCGGCCGCCCGGCTCATTTCCTCAGACAGGATCCGCTCCACCTGTGCCTTTTCCCGGACTGCCGTTTCCACCAGAAGCTCATCGTGGACCTGCAGGATCAGCCTGGATTCCAGGCCCTCCTCCCGAAGCCTCCGGTCCACCCGGATCATGGCGATCTTTATGATATCGGCGGCCGTTCCCTGGATCGGGGAATTCATGGCCACCCGCTCGCCGAAGGAACGCTGCATGAAGTTGGCAGAGCCCAGCTCCGGTACAGGACGCCGCCGGCCGAACATGGTGGAAACGAAGCCCTTTTCCCTGGCGTCAGCCACCAGGCCGTCCAGGAAGGTCTTTACGCCCGGATACGTTTCGAAATACTGATTGATATATTCCAGAGCCTCTTTCCTGGAGATGCTCAGATCCTCGCTGAGGCCGAAGGCGCTGATGCCGTAGACGATGCCGAAGTTCACAGCCTTGGCGTTGCGCCGTTTTAGGGGCGTTACCTGGTCCAGGGGGATATGGAACACCTGGGAGGCTGTGATGGCGTGGATGTCCTGGGCGCTCCGGTAGGCCTCGATGAGCCTGGAGTCTCCCGACATATGGGCCAGTACCCGGAGCTCGATCTGGGAATAGTCGGCGTCCAGGAATACAAACCCGTCCCTGGGCACAAATACCTTCCGGATGGCCCTCCCCAGTTCCATGCGGATGGGAATATTCTGGAGGTTGGGCTCCGTGCTGGAAATGCGTCCAGTGGCTGTAATGGTCTGGTTAAAGCGGCTGTGGATCCTTCCGTCCGGGCCAATGAAGTTTCCCAGGCCCTCGGCATAGGTGGAATTGAGCTTTGCATACGTCCGGTAGTCCAGGATCTTCTGTACCACCGGATAGTCGGGAGCCAGCTTCTCCAGTACGTCGGCAGCCGTGGAGTAGCCTGTTTTTGTCTTTTTTCCGCCCTTTAAGCCCATTTTTTCAAACAGCACCTCGCCTAACTGTTTCGGGGAGTTGATGTTGAACTGGCTTCCGGTCATGTCCCAGATCTCCTGCTCCAGGACTGTGATCTGCTGTTTCAGTTTTTCACCGTAGGCGGAAAGCTCCTCCCGTTTTACAGCGATCCCCTCTTCCTCCATATGGTACAGGGCGTAGATCAGCGGAAGCTCGATCTCCAGGTACAGGTCCTTCATGCCTTCCGCTTCCAGCTTTTCCATAAGGATCCCGCCGGACTGGTATGCACAGTGGCCCAGGAAGCCGGCAAAAGAAAGGAAGGCTTCCGGTTCCTGATCCATGGCCTCCGCATACGTCAGCTTTTTCAAAAGATCCGCTCTGGAGGGAGCCGTAAGCCCCAGGTGATCCCTGGCCAGATCGTCATAGTCATACGTATCCTTCAGAGGATTTAAAAGGTAAGCGGCCACAGCGGCGTCATACACCGTGTCCCCATAGCCCAGATCCAGGAATGGAAGCTGGCTTTTCAGCCCCAGGGTCCATACATGGCCGGTCCGATACAGCTCTGTCATTTTTTCGGCCAGGTACTCTCCCGTAAGGAAGCCCTCCTTCTGGATCAGATACGCGTTCTGGCCGTCCAGGCACAGGGCGGCTCCGGAGATCTCCGGTCCCTCGGCCAGCAGGACGGCCCCGGTCCGTTCGGATCCCATGGCCTTCTGGAACAGTGCCTCGGCCACGGCCAGATCCGTCACAGCATGGAAATCCAGAGCTGCAGCTGCTTCCTTTTTCACATGGTCCCCGAATCTTGCCAGCAGGGATTTAAATTCCAGGCGGCTCATGTACTCATATGCTTCTTTTGTGTAGAGGTCTCCGATCCTGGCGTCCTCCGGAGAGAATTCCACCGGAGCATCGATGCAGATCTTTGCCAGCTTATAAGAAAGCTCAGCCAGATCCCTGTGCTCCTCCAGGGATTTTTTTGCCCGGGGAGGCTTTACCTCTGAAAGATGCTCGTAAACACCGTTCACGCTGCCAAACTGCAGGATCAGATTTGTCGCTGTTTTTTCTCCGATGGAGGGAACTCCGGGAATATTGTCGGAGGTGTCTCCCATAAGGGCTTTTACGTCGATGAACTGCTCCGGCGTTACCTGATACTCCCGCTTCACATCCTCCGGATAATACGTATGGACCTCTGTGGTCCCACGGCTGGTCTTTGGGATGCTGATCTTAATATGGGCATCAGAAAGCTGGAGAAGATCCCGGTCCCCGGAGACCACCGTTACCTCCATCCCGGCTGCCTGGGCCTTTTTCGCCACCGTTCCCAGGATATCGTCGGCCTCATAGCCCTCTCTCGTAAAGATCGGAATGCCCATGGCCGTCAGAACCTCCTTCATCAGGGGAACCTGCTCGTGAAGCTCTTCCGGCATGGGCTTTCTCGTTCCTTTATAGGCATCGTACATGGTATGGCGGAAGGTGGGAGCCTTCAGGTCGAAGGCCACGGCCAGATATCCCGGCTTTTCTTCCTCCAGCAGTTTAAAAAGAATATTTAAAAAACCATAAACGGCATTGGTATGGAGTCCCTCGGAATTGGTCAGTCCGGGAACGCCGTAAAAGGCACGGTTTAAAATACTGTGCCCGTCGATCAGTACCAGTTTTTCCATAATCGTCTCCTAAATTGATATAAAGAAGCCTGCCTGCTTCCAGATCCTGAGCTGTAAGAGGAACATGACCACCAGGGCCATGGCCATCAGGGTGCTGATGGCATAGCGGGCCACCTGGAAGGTGAAGAAGCGCCGCAGGACAGCCTCTGAGCTCTCCAGCTTCCGTTTCAGATCGCCGACGATGTCGTAGGTGCCGTCGGCCTCATCCAGCTTTTTTAAACCCACATCCACCATATAGTGGATCTCCAGCTCTTCCCGGCAGTTCTCGCAGGTCTTAATGTGCTCAATGAAATCCTCCAGCTCTGTCACCGAAAGCTGGTCGTTGATATACGGGATCACCATTTTCTCCGCTTCCATACATGTCATCACCGGCACGCTCCTTTCCATACTGCCGAAAAATGGAGGCAGCTTTTACTGCCTCCATCATACACCAGATTGGTCATTATTTCAACGGCGAATCTTTTTCAGCCTCCTGGACGGCTTTCTGATGGTCCCCGTTTTCCTCTGGCAAAGCTCTTTTTTCTTCTTTACAAAAAGGAATACCAGGACAGCCGCCGCCAGGAGCGCACCTCCTGCCAGCGCCGGGATCATCCAGCCTCCCTTAGCACCTGCGCCTGTTTTTTCCGCCGTCAGCTCAAAGTCAGTCCAGGCAGTGGAGAACACCAGGGCGCTCTGGTCCTTTTTCCAGCCGGCCTCTTCCGTCCCCTGGGCTGTTTTTATGGTCAGCGAAGCGTTTTCCCAGTCCTTTGGAAGGATAAAACGGTAGGTATAGGCCTCCGGGGACTCCTCCTCACCGCCCAGATCTCCGGTGAGCGTGATCCTCCAGGTCTCACGGCCCTTTTCCTCTGACAGCTTTTCTGCTGAAAGCTCTGTATCCTCATGGAAGGTGCCCTCGGCCAGGATCACAGCCCGCACGTCATCCCGCCGGGCGCTGCTTTCCACCGTGGTCACATGAGGCGTATAGACGGCCTTTAACACATGATCAAAGGTGATGGTATCCTCGCCCACAGGCTCCCATTCTCCGTAATATCCCGGCTTCTGCGGCACGGAGGGAACGGCAAGGCCGGAAAGCGGCTCTCCATATTTACAGGAAACGCGGCCCGCCAGAGTGTCATCAGCGATATACGTCAGAGTAAATTTCCCGAATTCTTCAGGGACGTTTTCTTCTGCCATGAGGCTTTCATAGGAAATGGGCTCGGCCTTTCCCGCGTAGCTGACTCCGTCAATGCCGGCGCTTCCATTCTCCACAAACCGGTTGCTTGAAATCTCGCCTTCATCATCCACACGGCCTGCAATGGCGCCGCAATACATCTCACCGTCCCCAATGGATACAAAGGCAAGATTTTCTGTCAGATTGTAGCCATCCCCGGCAATGCCGCCCACAAAGTTTTTGCCAGAGGCCATACATTTACTCTGGGATCTTCGGATGGTGGAGGCGGAGCTTCCGGCGATTCCTCCCACATAGCTTCCATCAGTGCTCTCCACATTTCCGTAGTTCCGGCAGTCCAGGATATATCCCAGATCCATGCGGCCAACGATACCTCCTGCGTAGTCTTTTTTGGAGGTGACGGGTACCCGGTTCTCACAGTTTAACAGAATCGCCCGGGTTTCGTAGTGAAAGCTGAAGGAATCGTCCCCGACCCGCTCAATGTCCTCCTCCGGATCCAGCATACTTTCCACAGCCATGGCTCCGGCTACGCCTCCGGCGTTGATGTCTCCTTCCACCACACCGTTGTTAATGCAGCCCTCGGCCTTTCCGACGGTGGTCTTATAGATCTCTTCCTCGGATACGTCGCTCCAGAGATCGTCCTTATCGGACTCCCTGGCATCGTCCGCCGCGTCGTCCAGCACATCGCTGATGACCTGGAGCTGGTCCTTTAGGCTCCGCATATCCGCAGAAAGGGCGTCTCCAGTGGCTCCCACCTCCTGGTTCAGGAGATCCAGCTGGTCTCCGATGGCGCTGACGGAGTCATGGACCTGGTCTCCCTTGGCCTTATAGTCGTCACCCAGGGGCTTGAACTGGATGTCATCCCGGTCCGAGAGATCCTGGAACAGGCGGTGTACCTCCGCGGCTGTGTCAGCCACATCATAGGAGACGTGCTCCAGGGTATCCATGGCCTCCTCCAGGCTCCCGGCGCTGCCCCGGAGCTTGTCGGCAATGGCCGGGAGATCCTTGATGGCTTCCCGGAACTGCTTTAAAGTCTCCCGCTTGCCCTGGGCGGCATTTTTATATTCCGCCGCCTGCTCCTCCATATCTGCGGCCAGCTCCGAGGCTCCCTCCAGATCGCCCTCCTCCAGGGCCTTCAGCATGTTCTTTGCATCCTCACGTATGGCGGCGGCACATTCCTTCTGGATGGCGTTGTAATCCTTCATTTTCTGGATCATGTCCCGGAGCTCCTGTTCTCCTTTGGCTCCGGCACCCAGGGCGCTTCCGGCCTCGTCCACACAGTCCTCCAGAAGCTCTACGCCCTCTCCCACTGTATCCAGGATCCCCTCAGCGCTGCTGGTGATCTCGTTTAACCGGTCCACCGTATCGCCGACCCGGTCCATGAGATCATTAATGACCTCCAGATTTCCGTCGGCCCAGTCCACAGTCATATCTGCCAGGTCGGAGGTGTGGTCCGAGGCGGATTCTGCATAATCAGAAATGGCGTCCAGGCGTCTGGAGATCACATCCCGGTTTCCGTCCGTGTGGTCCATGGCGGCGTCGGCCAGGCTGGAAAGCACAGATAATTCGTGATCCAGCTTATCCAGGGTGTCCGTGGAAAAGATCAGCTGGATATCGGGGGCAAGCTGTCCGGCAATGCCGCCCACATCCTTCCTGCCATTGATCTTTCCCTTATTGGTACAGCCGGACAGGTAGCCGCTGGTACGCCCTACGATCCCGCCCACGTTGTAGCCCACATGAGGATAGCCCACTGCGCCCTCATTGGTGCAGTTTAAGATATTTCCATTGGAAAAGCCTGCGATCCCTCCCGTATCCTGGGATCCCTCAGCCGTATCCTTGGCATTTTCCAGAGTGCTTTCTGTCCGGTCCAAAGCCGTGTCCTTCACATCAGCCGGTGCCTCTTCCTCCAGACTGGCGCTTAGCCCTCCGGCCAGGGGATTGATCCGCGCATGGTTTACAGAGGCGGAAATGGAGCCGTCGTTTCGTCCAGCGATGCCCCCGATGTATTTTTCTCCCTGGATCATGCCGATGACCCGGCAGTTTTCGATCCGGCCCGTTTTTTCTGTGATGCCTGCGATCCCGCCCACATACATGGTCCCGTCGATGACTCCCTCAAAGCTGCAGTCCCGTACGGTGCCGCGGACGCTGCCTGCGATCCCGCCCACATACTCCTGGGCGCCGTCAGCCGACACGGTGCCGGAGACGGTCAGTCCGTTTACAACCCCATCCTCTGCCACAAACCGGAACAGTCCCTGGTAGGAGTTGCCTCCGTCCAGATCCAGGCCGGAAATGGTATGGCCGTTTCCGTTGAAGGTACCGCAGAAAATCGGCACAGGAGAAACGTCTGTATCGGCCAGACTGATATCAGCCGTCAGATTTATAGTCTTTCCTCTGGACCAGGAATCCAGGGTGCAGTTTTTTGAAAAGGCGGCAAAATCCTCGGCGCTGGAGATCTGGACCGTTTCGCCGTCCGCATAGGCGGGAATGGATGAAAAGGAGGAAGCTGCCAGGACGGCGGACAGGATCACTGCCGATATTTTTTTTGCTTTATGCTTCATGGTCATTTTCTCCTTTCTCCGTATTTTTCTCGTTTTCATCTGGTTTTTCTTCCAGGCTGCCGGGATCTTCCCCGTCCGGCAGCTCCCCGATGGCCTTCACCGCATCCGGATTTCCAGCAGAGATCACAGCGGAAACGTCTCCCATTAGGACTCCGTGGACTTCGGCGTCGATCTTACCGGAAACTGTGCCGCGGATCCGCCCGTCCAGCCGTACCATGCCCACGGCCTCTGTGGTCTGGACGATGGCCGGATATTTGATATTGAAGGTGGTCCGGTCGATGATGGTGTCTCCTAAAAGCAGAATGCCCGGAAGGATCCCCATGACTAAGAGCATGGAGATGATGGTGCCGCGGCCGATGCACAGGCCTACGGCGTAAATGGCCGGATCCGTGGTCATCTTGCTGATGAAGATACCTGCAGAGGCCATGATGGTCCCGGAGGTGAATATCGTGGGGAACGACAGGTTCAGCGTTTCGATCATGGCCTCTCTCCGCGGCATCTTATTTTTCAGCTCCTGGTAGCGGCTGGAGATTACGATGGCATAATCAATGTTGGCGCCCATCTGGATGGAGCTGACAATCAGATAGCTTAAAAAGTATACGGGGCTGTTCTGGAGCGTGGGGAAGGAAAAGTTTAACCACACGCTTCCCTGGATCACCAGGATCAGCAGCACCGGAAGGCCCACGGACATGAAGGTGAATAAAAGCACCAGGATCACGAATACGATGGTCAGGACGCTGATGAGCGTATTGTCGTGTGAGAAGGAGGACGCAAGGTCATAATCGCTGGTGGAATTGCCCACCAGATAAAAGCTTCCGGCCGGATAATAGCCTCCGATCACCTCATGGAGGGTATCCAGGAACGCGAAGGTCTCCTGGCCCTCCTCCGGCAGAGCCAGATTTAAGAGCATCCGGGAGTATTTTTCGCTCTGGAGCTGCTCCTTGGCGTCATTGATCTGTTTGTTCAGGTCATCCAGATCGCTTCTGGTATCGTCGTCCAGGGTGATATATCCCTGGTCCAGATACCCGTCACCCACATACTGGTATAAAAACTGGAACATATCGATGATGGGAACCTTGAAAACATCAATATTATTGATGATCCGCACATATTCCTCCCGGTCGGCGGCGTAGGCCTTATAGAACAGGCGGCAGATCTCCATATCCATATCCGTCAGCTCGGAAAACTGTCTGGGCGTCAGGGCGTCCGTCAGAACATACCCGTCCTTTACCTCCACGTTGGCCAGGCCCAGGGCTGTGTCCACCTGGGGAAAGGCGCTGAGACGTTTTAAAAGCCGCTCCTCCGTCTCATAGTCCCCGGCCGGGACCACCACTGCCAGGGTATTCTGGCTTCCAAAAACGTTGTCTATATTCTCCCTGGCGATCTCCGTTTCATTTTTCTTTTCAGTTTTCACTGTATTAGTGCCGTAGGAATACGGGCAGTTTCCAGCCAGATAGGCGGCGGCGGCAAAGGCGATTACAAACAGCGGCGGAGTGATGTATTTCAGACTGGTCACAAACCGGCCCCATACGGTGATCTTCGGGATAAAGCTCTTATGGGGCGTCCGCTCGATGAGCTTTGAAAACAGCATAAGAAGCCCCGGCATTAAGGTAAATACCGAGAGGATACTGAAAAGCACGGCCTTGATAAGGACGACGCCCAGGTCCATGCCGATGCCAAACTGCATGAACATCATGGCAGCCAAGCCGGCCAGGGTAGTCAGGCAGCTGGAGGAGATCTCCGGGATCGCCTTGCTTAAGGCCAGGATACAGGCTGTACGGGTATCTGCCGTCTCCTTCTCCTCGCTGAACCGGTGGCACAGGATAATGGCATAGTCAATGGCCAGGGCCAGCTGTAAGACCACGGCGATGGAATCGGAAATAAAGGAGATCTCTCCCAGAAGATAGTTGGTTCCTTTATTTAAGAGAGCCGCAGCCACAAAGGTCAGAAGAAGCACCGGGATCTCGCCATAAGTCCTGGAGGTCAGGAAGAGCACCACAAGGATCGTGATGGCGGCCACCACAAGAATGCTCTGCATTTCCTTTTCAAGCCTTGCAGACCCGTCCTCTCCTACCTCGGAGGAAATGGAAAGGTCGTAATCCTTTAAGGTCTCCCTTAACTGCACCATGGCCTCTTCACTGACGGGATCGTCGGTCTCTCCCTCAAAGGTCACGGAATACAGGGCGGCTGAATCCTTATAGTAGTCGTCCCGGTCATCGGCGTCGATGGTATTTTCATCCTCGTCCACCTGATCGCCAAAGGTCACAGAGGAAACGCCTGGGATGGCCTCGATCACATCCTTCAGCTCCTCCGCATTTTCATATGTAATATTGGAGATCATGACCCGGGCTGTGCCAAAGGTGGTAAATTCATCTTCCATCAGCTGAAGCCCCTGCCGTGTCTCCGTCTCCTCCGGCAGATAATCGGTAATGTCATTATTCACCTGGACCCAGCCCTGCGAAATAAGGCTGAAGATGATCCCTGCTGTATACAGCAGGAAAAAAAGGTTTCTTTTATCCACGATCAGAGTTGCCAGCCGGACAAAGAAGCCCGGTTTCTGTCTGTTGTCTTCCATAATTTCTCTCTGCTCCTTCCTCTGTCTGGTCTGTTGTTTCAATGTACAAAACTATATATCAAATGCTGAAAACTTCCCATACACAATATTCGTCACTTGTGTAAATCTGCACATTTTGATATAATTGTGGTGCGTTTACGAAAAAAAGATCACGATAATGGAGAGTATATGAAACGAAACGAATTGTCCCTGCACAGAAAAGAACAGATGGCGGCCTCTTTGAAAAAGCTGATGACGAGAAAAAATCTGGGCCGCATTACCATACAGGAGCTGGCCGACGACTGCGGTATTAACCGATACACATTTTATTACCACTTCCAGGATATTTACGATCTGCTGTCCTGGACCTTCCGGCAGGATTTCGAGAAGCTGTTTGCCGACCGGTCCCAGTACCACACCCTGGAGGCGTGGATCCAGAATCTGATCCGCTACTTAAAAGAAAATGCTGCGGTGTGCAAGTCTGCCCTGAGCAGCATGGGGGGCGATTCCTTCCGGCGGATCTGCGTGGAGGACATTTCCGGAATGATGCATGACCGGCTGCGGGAGCTGTGCCGTGGGCGGGCTGTCCCTGATGATTACCTGGATTTTCTGGCTGCGTTTTACCTGGAAGCTGTTTCCGGGATCATGATCGGCTGGATCCAGAGCGATATGGAATCCTCCGAGGAGCAGCTGACCCGGTATCTGCTCATTGCCCTGGAGGGCTCTCTGGAAACCTCCCTGGACCGGTATGTGCGGAGCAGTCCCATGACGGAAGAAACCAGCTGATCCTCTTCCTCCCAGGGCGGATGGCATCTGGGAGTTCGGTTCTCCCGGATGGCTTATGGAAAAAATACGAAAAGGGCGCTGTACACAGGAAATTTTCCTTGCGTACAGCGCCCTTTCTGGTAGTGCCGGCAGCCGGACTTGAACCGGCACGAGGTTGCCCCCGTCAGATTTTGAGTCTGATGCGTCTGCCATTCCGCCATGCCGGCATCGGTTCAAAACCGAATATAAGTCTATCATAGGTTTTGAAGATTTGCAAGGGAAATTTTTATTCAGAAAAATCTGCCGGTCTGAAGGGCCGGCAGATCCATCTTTTTAGTGGTGGAACAGCCGGATCCCCGTAAACGCCATGGTCATGCCATACTTATTGCAGACCTCGATGACATTATCGTCACGGACAGAGCCGCCTGGCTGGGCAATGTATTTAACACCGCTCTTATGGGCTCTTTCGATGTTGTCTCCAAAGGGGAAGAAGGCATCGGAGCCCAGGGCCACATCCTGCATCTGATCCAGCCATGCCCGCTTCTCTTCTCTTGTGAATACTGGCGGCTTCTCTGTGAAGATCTTCTCCCACTGACCGTCCGCCAGCACGTCCATGTATTCGTCCCCGATGTAAACGTCGATGGCATTATCCCGGTCGGCCCGTTTGATCTTATCGATAAACGGAAGGTTCAAAACCTGGGGAGCCTGCCGTAAGAACCAGTTGTCTGCCTTCTGGCCTGCGAGACGGGTACAGTGGACTCTGGACTGCTGGCCCGCTCCGATACCAATGGCCTGTCCGCCCTTTACATAGCACACGGAGTTGGACTGGGTGTACTTTAAGGTAATAAGGGCGATCATCAGATCTACCTTTGCAGCTTCCGGCATCTCCTTATTATCTGTAACGATGTTGGACAGGAGATCTTTATTGATATCCAGCTCATTGCGTCCCTGCTCAAAGGTAATGCCAAACACCTGCTTGCGCTCGATGGGATCGGGAACGTAATTTTCGTCGATCTGGATCACATTGTAATTTCCATTTTTCTTTGCCTTTAAGATCTCCAGGGCCTCCGGCTCATAGCCCGGAGCAATGACGCCGTCGGAAACCTCTCTTTTAATGAGCTTCGCCGTATCCACGTCGCAGGGATCGGAAAGGGAAATAAAGTCGCCGAAGGAGGACATACGGTCCGCTCCTCTGGCCCTGGCGTATGCACAGGCCAGGGGGGAGAGCTCTCCCAGATCGTCTACCCAGTAGATCTTCTTCAATACGTCGTCCATGGGAAGGCCCACAGCGGCTCCGGCCGGGGATACGTGCTTAAAGGATGTGGCTGCGGGAAGTCCGGTGGCCTTCTTTAATTCTCTTACCAGCTGCCAGCCGTTAAAAGCATCTAAAAGGTTGATATAGCCCGGTCTTCCGTTTAAGACGGTGATGGGCAGTTCGCTTCCATTCTCCATGAAAACCCTGGACGGCTTCTGGTTGGGGTTACAGCCGTATTTTAATTCCATCTCTTTCATTGAAACGTCTCCTTTTGTATATGATCTGTTACTTATTTTTATTTAC
This sequence comes from Enterocloster hominis (ex Liu et al. 2021), assembly GCA_014385265.1. Classification (GTDB taxonomy): domain Bacteria; phylum Bacillota; class Clostridia; order Lachnospirales; family Lachnospiraceae; genus Alitiscatomonas; species Alitiscatomonas aceti. The sequence goes on along the minus strand of JACRTJ010000002.1, from coordinate 54,182 downwards.
GATCCTGGTCTCATACGTTCCTGTGGCAATATCAATGAACCGTACGAACAGGGAAACCTTGTTATCCTGGTTTAAGCTGTTCCATACCATCTCTGTAAATTCGTCGATGGTCCCGTCGATCTCCACCCGCTTCGGCTCGCCTTCAAAGCTGGGAAGGGGATTTCCGTCGCCCATGTACGTATGGATGAACCGGCCTTCGCCGTTTAAAGGCTTTTCATAGGCATAGGTAAACCGGCAGCAGCTTTCCGGATCTCCATTGCTGCTCTTTAAGATGGACATGGCATAATTATAGCCTCCATTTTCAATGTGCATGATCCCGGAGATACGGGGCGTATAGTTGGGGCCGTCCGGCTCAAATTCCCGGCAGCGTAAGGACTGCTCAAAGGTGAGCTGCTTATCCATTCCCTCGTAGATGGTATCGGTCTGGTCTCCGTTGGTCACAATGGTCTTATTGCCCAGGACACGGACCGGCGCATAGATGATAAGGCTGGGATCAGAAAGCTTTGCCGGATCGAAGGCCTGGGTGCGGATCCCCTCTCCCTCTTCTACAAATACGCGGTTCCTGCTGTTTTCGCTTCTGCCCATGATGAAATACGCGGTGACAGCCTTTGCTCCGTCTTTGGATCTGCCGATGACGATTCCTCTGCCCGGATAGGAATTACTCCTTAATTCCTCTGCAAGTGATAATAATTTCATAGGATACTCCTCCAGATTATTAGTTTTCGCTGTTTTTATAAGAAAAGGGAGATGGCAGCCCGGCGGGTATAGCCCTCTTCCAGTTCATGCTGATGGTAAAGATAGCCTTCATCCTCATAATATCTGGCCTGCTTTGGACATTTTTTAATGCAGGCCCCGCATTTGATACAGATACCTGTATATTCCCGCACGTTCTCATGGCTGATGGAGCCCATGGGACAGACATCGGCACAGATCTTACAATCGTCGCAGGCGTCAGAAACCAGGGATTTTACCTTCCGGATATCAATGGAAACGCCCTTCCGGTCTCTGGGCTGGTAGTAGCCCCGGTAGGGATGGGGTACGCCCTCCACTTCCACAGGGGCAGGCGCTTCTCCCTCTGGAAGTCCCTTCACCTTCTCCGTCACCTTTCCGGCAAAGGCCAGGGCCTCCTTCATATCGTCTGCATCGGGACGGCCGGCGGCCAGAGTCTTTGAGAAGGAATGCTCGCCTACGAAGGCAGCGGCAGCCACTGTATGGAAACCGGTATTTTCCAGGATGTCCCGCAGCTCAATGAGACCGTCGTCGAAATTTCTATTTCCAAAAAGCACCACCGGAACCGCAAGAGCGCCGTTTCCCTGAATGGTGGCCAGGTATTTTAACAGTACATTGGGAACGCGTCCGGCATAGACCGGCGTTCCGAAGATCACCAGATCGTCTTTCCCCGCAGCAAAACCGTTTTCTCTCATTCTGGGAAGGGTAAAATCATAGTCCTCCCGTTCTGCCCCAAGAAGCCGCGCCGCTTCATCGGCAATGGTCAGAACTGTTTTCTTGGTGGTATCTGTGGCGCTGAAATAGACCGCCCATACTTTTTTTCTTTCCATGGTGTTTGACCTCCCTAACAGGACATAGTCCTTCATTATGTACAGCATATCATATTTTCCTGTGGTTGGAAATACACAATTCAAAATCCATTACAGAAAATTAAGAATTTCTACATATTTCTTCTCCTGTACTTTAAACGGCCTATGGTTTATAATGATATCCATACGGCAGCTTTATGCTGCGTGAAGGAGGTTCGTTACAGATGAGAAAACAACACGTTCTGTTTGCGGCGCTGGCAGCCGCTGTGGCCCTTTCGGCTTCCGGATGCAAGTCCAGGGAAAAGATCGACCTGGATACCCTCCATACCTCGGAGGCTGAGACCATGGCTTCCACAGAGGCTTCCGGCGGGGATAAAGAGAAAGAAACGGAAAAAGAGACCCAGAAGGAAACGGAAAAAGAAACAGAGGAGACCCAGAAGGGAGCGGATTCCTCTTCTGCCCTGAGCGTCCGGTCCAAGATCGCCACGGAGAAGCAGGGAAAGACGTCCATTGAATACGCAGTCTTATCCAATCTGCGGGATCCGAAGATGGAGGACGCGGTCAATGCTCTTATTAAAGAAAAAGCGCTCCAGGTTTTAACGGATTATCAGATCGATCCGGCGGCCGATACCCTGTCGGTCAAATGCACCGTCGTGTCTCTGGATAAAAACAAAGCGGTCCTTACCTATGAAGGCTCTCTGATGGTAAACGGAGCCGCCCACCCCTCTGATCTTTTTTATACAACCACAGTGGATCTAAACAAGGGGACGCTCCAGGGGCTTTCCGATTACGCCGACGCCTATACCATGGCCGGATATATCCTGTCCGACGACTGTGTGCTGAAAAAGCCCGCAGACTCAAAAGAGGCGCTGGAGTATTTAAAGACCCAGGACCTCAACGCCATGTGGGAGATCCTGAAGCAGTGCGATTTCACGGCGGAAAATCTGGAGGGCTTCCCCCAGTCCTTTTCCTACGAGAACCAGGGCGTTATTTACATGGCTGTGCCTGTGCCCCATGCCCTGGGCGATTACGTGATCGTAAGCTATACGCCGGATACGAAATAGTTGATTTCCCGTTGGATTTCTGATAGGATTATGGGAAGATCAATGCCCGGGAGACCGCTCTGTGCCCGGGATACAAATAAAGAAGAAAGGCTGGATAATACTATGGAAAATGTAACGATCATCGAACATCCGCTGGTGCAGCATAAAATCTCCATGCTGAGAGATAAGAGAACGGGTACAAATGAATTCAGGACCCTGATCGAGGAAATCGCAACTCTCATGGGCTATGAGGCCCTGCGGGATCTTCCTCTGGAGGAGGTCGAAGTGGAAACTCCCATCGAAACCTGTATGACTCCTGTTATTGCCGGAAAGAAACTGGCCGTGGTACCGATCCTGCGTGCAGGACTTGGCATGGTCAACGGGATCCTGGCCCTGGTGCCCACTGCCAAGGTCGGCCACATCGGCCTGTACCGGGATGAAAAGACCCATCAGCCCCACGAATATTTCTGTAAGCTGCCGGATCCCATCGAGCAGCGTACCATCGTAGTAACAGACCCCATGCTGGCCACCGGCGGCTCTGCTGTGGCAGCCATCGACTTCATCAAGCAGCATGGCGGAAAGCATATTAAATTCATGTGCGTCATTGCGGCTCCGGAAGGCCTGGAGCGTCTTAGAAAGGCCCATCCGGATGTTCAGATCTATGTGGGCCATCTGGACCGTCAGTTAAATGAAAAAGCCTACATCTGTCCGGGTCTGGGCGACGCCGGAGACAGGATCTTCGGAACCAAATAAAACAGACAGCAAAGGAGCTGCTGCAAAAGAAAGTTTTCCGTGCTTTCCTTTTGCAGCAGCTCCTTTTTATGACGGATATCCAAAGGCAGGCCGCATTCGCACCGCCTATTCGATCCTGAGGATGACCGCCCCCATGGTAAGCTCTCCTGCGCCGGTCACCGTATACCACCTTCCTCTTCGCAGACGGATCTTCTCCCGTATGCCCGGGGTAAGATAGCCGATCTCATACGTCTCTCCTGTTTCGGTATCTGTAAAGACCACGGCTGTATCGCAGCTGCTGGAAACCTGGACAGTCCCAAATACCGGCTGTATCTGCTCTTCCTTCAGCGAAGAGCCTTCCCTGTCTGCCAGGGTAAACGTATGGGTCTTCTGGATACCCAGATAAAAAAGAAACGCTGCGCCAACAAGTATCAGTAAGCAGATAAGGATCCGTTTTTTCATAACTGCACCTTCCTTTCTGACCAATGAATGATCCAGACCATCTCCAGATCCAGTACAAAGAAATGGGAATGGAGGTCTACTGGATCTGAATCCACTCCGGCGCTTCTGAAAGGGGGATCTCATACGCCTGGATCCTGGCATGATATTCTTCTTCAGAGATCTCCGTTCCATTCTGCATATAAGTAAATACCGGAGTTTCTCCTTCCAGACGGGCCGTGGACGTAAAAGAGTCGATCCGCATGGCGTTTACCCCGTCATCCGAAATTTTATAGAGATCCGTTCCGGATTCCTCAGCGCTGCTGCTGTAAAACACCTCGATGACCCCGTTTTCATAAAGCGAAAAATTGGTCCTGTATCCAAACTCCATTTCCGGGAAAATACGGACCGCATGGGTTCCATTCCATCCGTACAGATCATAATTCCACGGAGTAAAGACCGGGGACACAGTCCCATACTCTCCGCCAGCGATCAAAAGCTCCTGGGTCCCATTCCCGTCTATATCATAAAGGGCGTAATATATATCCTGCTCATGGGTGCGGATCTCCATACTGATATGCTCTCCAAAGCTGCTTTCATAAAGCTCTGAATCCCTGAGATCCACATAAAAATCATTCTGCACCATCTGGCTGTATTCCTCTAAAATGGGATCATAAGCCGCTGGCTGCCCGCGCGGCGGAGCCTCATGCTCTGCCATATCCGCTTCCTTCGTATCCGGTTCCTCCCGATCATCATATACAGGGATCCCCAGTATCCGGATCCTCCATCCATCGTCATATCCGGTCTGGGAGTCCAGATCCAGCTGGTGGAATCGGGTCACATCATATAAGACCGCCTTGAAGCATACGCTGCCCCCGTCCTTATATCTTAAAGGAACCGGGATCAGGAGCATGGCGGCAATGACTGTCATTGGGATCCAGACTTTTCTTTTCATCTGGCTGCCTCCTTTCCAGGGCCTTATAACGCCCCGGTTTTATAGTATTTTCTTGTCAGAAATTTTTATGACGGCTGGCGGATGCCAGACGTCTGCATCCTCCGCAGGGATCTGACACAAGGACAGCAGCGGCAGACCGGCCGTTACCCCTCTCCCATCATCCAATGTCCATGATGCTCCCGGGTCAGTACAGTCCGGTAATAGGCATTGACTGCTGACACAGAGTAATCATTGGACGGATCCATAGGATCATACCTGCTGACGGCGATACACTGAAAAAGACTTCTGTATTCTTCCGGCAGATGCTTCAGATGCTGTGGTTCATACATCAGTGTATATGCATCCAGTGGGCTCCCATCATAAAAGGTGTACCCATAGATGGGATCCGCCGCCCCATATTTTCCATCGTAAAAAGCCTCCACCGCCGAATGTCCATGGTATGCCCTTTCTGGATCAGCGAGATAGAGAACTCTGGCAGGAATACCGATACATCCCAAAAGAACGACCGCCACGCGGGCCATGTCCGTGCACCAGTCTGTACCGCGGGCCAGGATCTCCTGTTCTGTTCCCCCGAACCGCTTCTTCTCCAGGGAGGTTTCACATTTTTTTGCGATCCCGGATGTGAAGGCAAGGATAGTCTCAATGGAGGCGCGGTCCTCCTGTTTTTTTAATGTCTGCGCCAGGCCGTACAGATCGTGGCCTTCCATATGGGGACAGAACGGCGGCTCCGCATAAAGCAGATCATAGGACTCTGGATCCAGACGGACCATCCGGCGCAGGAGTTCGTGATCGATGGAACGTGGATCATGGGGATCATTTCTCAGCATCACTTCATAGGCCGCACCAAAAACGCCATAGCCCTGTTTCATTGGGTGTACCTCCTAAATTGTTATAGGATCAGACTCTGCACACAAACAGAAAACTCTTTTCCGGATCGTCCGCTGCGGGAGCTTTCTGAAAGGAGGAGTAGATGTTTATTTCCTTAAAGCCTGCTTCTACTAAAAACTGTTCCATTTCCCCGGGCCTGTATAAATGGGTCTGGAAATCCATATGTTCACGCTGCAGCAGCCTGGCCCCACCATAAAGCTCATAGATCCCCGGTGAAAACTGTGTCTGGCTCTGTTCATCGTAATGGTTTCTGCTTTTTAATACCAGTGTCAGACCTTCCTTTGTTTCTGCCGAGGCCGTTATCTTGTATCCATTATCGTCGGGACACCGGTCCGCCATAGTCTCAATGGCAAAGACCAGCCTTCCCTCCGGGGTCAGCATTTCCTTCAGCTTTTTAAGGATCCTTCTGCACAGCTTCGTATCTGTAAAAAGAGAGATGGAGCCCGAGGAGATAAAAATATAATCAAACCAGTCTGGAGAATCGTATTCCAGAATATCTGCCTGGACCGCCTTTGCAGACGGAGCCTTCTTTTTCAGCCGTTCCAGCATATGGGCCGACAGATCGATCCCACAGATATCAAAGCCCCGATCCATGAACGGCACAAGAAAACGCCCGCTGCCGCACATGACCTCCAGTATCTTTTTATCCTTCTCTGCATAGGAAAGATAGAAATCCAGTTCTTCCCTGGGCGCTTCCTTATGCAGGAGCTCATACAGCTCTGTACACAGACTGCCATAATAATTTTGTTTCATTTTATCCATTCTTTTCCTTTACCCCTTTATTTTACTGCCACATATACCAGCATGACGACGGACGCTATAAGGAAGAATACCCCTCCGACACGCATAAAAGCCAGATACAGCTCCGTCGGTTCTCCATTTTTTACTGTAAACATGTGCTCTATCTTCCACAGAAGCTCCGGCTTAAAAAGCATTAGGATTCCGAGGATTAGAAGGAAAAGTAACTCTAGCATTGATCCAGCCTCCTTCCTTTTACTTAAATTCCCTGTGGTCATACAGGCGTTTGCAAATCCGGTAAAACCCGTTCATAGGATCTCCCCGCAGATTTCTCAAACATCATTTCTGTCTCCACAGAAATTTTAGCATAAGATTCTTTTTCTGACAGCCGGATGGCCGTAGGACCTGTCCTATATAAGCAGGCTAGCAGCGGATCAGCCGTAAACTTACTGTGTCACATGGATGTCCCAGGTCATATAGACCAGGCCCGCGTGGATGAGAAAGCAGGCGGCAGTAAGGATGGCTGGGACCAGCCTGTTATCTGCTGTTTTCTGAACCTTTCCCCAGAATGCGCCGGTCACCCATATCTGGGATGCAGAAAACAGAATAAATGCGGGATCATGCTGAAAACGGATCTCCATATGGGACAATGCAAAGCAGATAACGATATAGTTGACAGAAGCGGCCAGAAGATCGATCCAGCCGGATATTTTCCGCTTCATAAACGGCCCCCCTTATAAAACATCTGCTTCCAGCCGTATCGGACAGGATCGCCAAAGGTATTTCCTAATTTTCTGATAAAGCCATGGGGACGGCGGCACTCCCGCCCACTTCCCCTGCGGTGTCCTCGTTGGGGTCGAACTGGATGGCGCTCTGGACAGTGATAAACGCTCCGGCTCTGTTCCAGCCGCTTGACATGCGCTTTTCCATGGCAGTCATAACAGGATACTGGAGCCATCTTCTCTGGTGGGTGTAGTTGAACCAGCTGCTGATGATATAGCCATCCCGGAGCTCACAGGCCGGGTAGGCCACATATCCGCTCCATGCGTCTCCCTGGCGGGGCATGGAAAAGGCCGCAAATACATCGGTGTTTTCCTGCCGTCCCCAAAAGACCGTATCAGAAACCGCCGTCTGGCTTCCCAGGAAATAGTAGGGGGACCGGTACCGCATCCCATCCTTTTCATACAGGACCTGTCCGGTCACCTCCCCGCAGGCCTGCCAGCCCTCCCGGATATCCCGGTACACCGGCCAGAGCTGGAGCGCCTCCGTTCCATGGAAGGATGGACGGGACATCCACTGGAAGTGATGGAAGATCCTCCATGTTTCCCTTTCCCCGGGGATCCGGACTGCGACTCCTGTGAGACGCAGCTCCTTTTCCTTCCGATACGCCTCCTCTTCCAGGCGGCCCTCCTCTTCATTATATTTCATGGTCCGTTTCCAGCCCTCGCTGACCATCTGGTCAGAAACGTCCACAACGACCCTGAAAGCGCCGTCACAGGCCCGTATGTCCTCCAGGGAAAGGCCGTTTAGGACGTATTCGGGAAAGCCAAGCTCAAGCAGGCGGCCTCTGATCTTCTCCGCATCCTCTGGTACAGGCGGCTCCTCCTCCCACTCCATGGGATACCGCCCTCCAAACAGATATCCGCAGGCGCCGCCCACAAACAATATGAGGACCAGGGCCAGTACGATCCGCCTCTCTCCTGCCGGAGGCTCACTGTATGAGAGCTCCGCTCCCGCCTCTGCAGCTTCCCTTACCTGCTTATAAAGGCTTCGGAGGATCAGCACCAGGCTGACGATCATGCCCACAACGATCAGAAGCCCCTGGTAATGGATCGCTGCCAGCAGGTACATACCCCCATACCACGCCATCAGTCCTGCCGCGCCTTCTGCCCTGGGAAGAAGTCCGGCCCGCTGCCGGACAGCCCTGAATCCGCGCCAGAGACAGAAAAATTCTGCCAGCGCTAGGGCCAGGCTGACCAGGACCCATACACCGTCTCCCTGGCTGGAAAGCCCCGGGAGAATGGTGGTATTAAGGATCAGAGTGACCCAGACACACCATGCCCGGACGGCGGCAAGGAGATAACCGGAGCGGAACCATGGATTCTCTTTCCGGAGCGCACGGAATCCCAGGACCATAAGGACTGTTCCAATGGCAGGAAGGATGTGATCGAGGCACCAGAAATTTAATGTAAGGGATGTGAGAATGATTCCCATAAGCACGCGGCCCATGGCCCTTTCCCACGGACTTTTTTCAGAAACATCGGGAATCCTGTTTTCTTCCATGGTCATCCTCCTTTCCGTGTATTCCGCCGCCTGTATCCTGGTCATGCGGCATCAAAACCTGCACATTTGTGGTTATTTTTATTATACATGAAAAATCCAGAATATTTGGGACTTTTTCCAGTTGAATTTCTGACATTTTTCTTAATGACATTTTTTTGAAAATATGCACAAAAAGACCGCTGAACCTTTCATATAGAGATGTGGGTCAGCGGCCAGACTTCCTATTGATGGGATGGTTTTTGTATTATTCCGCGATATTCTCTATATAGTTATAGTCGATGTATCCTTTTATAACAGAATAAAAAAAGGGATCTTTTCTAATGGTATCCTCCGAATTGATAATGAAATTATTCCAGTCACCGGCTTCATTCCCGTCGTACAGGTAAACAGATAATTTATATCCATACCCAGAATAGCCCATCGAAGGCCTTGTTCTCTTTATCTTCACATCGTTCAGATCATCAATGATATGTTGGATCTGTTCTTTGTCTGTAATATGTGTCGCATTACCGCTGCTGCCGTTAAAAACAACAATCTCCAGGACTTCCTTGTGATCTAAGTCCATCAAGTCGACCGGAAGCGTATACCAAATGAATATGCCAGCCAGAAGAATCGCTGCAACCGATGATACCAGGATCGTTTTCCGTTTCATGATGATCTCCTCCAATATGATTCCCATTTAAATAATTTTGATTTTCATGTAATTCCATGCTTCCCTGTAAATTCAGATTTTTAGTTCGGAACAGGGCCAATTACCCCCAGTGCGATCAGATCAAGAAAGGCGATCGTCAGAATCGTGCCCACTGCAAGAATGAGGAGGAATACTTCCAGAACACGGCGTAGGTTCTTGTTTGTTAAACCAGTCCTTATTTTGGTGAAGCACAAAATCGAAACGCCAATAATCAGCAGGGCGGTTATATTATAAATTACCATTTCTTTCATACGGTACCTTCTTTCAGATTCTAGTCTATCGCTCTCTTACTTTAAGCAGATGATGCTATGGCCAAAGGACATGGTATCCTTCCCAGGCATCTGGCCGCCAGGATTTTGCGCTAAACGCAGAAAACAGATGCACAATGGTATAATGTCTTCTTATACAGACATTATATCATAACTCCCTGGAATACTTCTACCATTTTTGGGTATTCCACGGGAGTAGGAAACAGACTGGACACAGACATATTCCCCCCACCGCAGCCGTGGCAGTGCTGAGTCTCCGGACGGCTTTCCGTATCTGCCGGTTCCGGCTACACCAGCGGAAGGAGCAGATGGATATTCAGGTGGATCGTGACAGGTAAAGTGATCTCTTTCATAAAGCGTGTAACCTCCTTGAATGAATTTATTGTTAAATATTCGTGCAAAGTATTGTTTTCTTCGTGCAAATAGCATATACTATAATTGCCAGCAGAAAGGGGTTGATCGTATGGCTGGAAATACCACAAACATCAGTATCCGCATGGACGCAGATTTGAAAGCGCAGGCGGACGCACTGTTTACTGAACTTGGCATGAACCTGACTACGGCGTTTAACATCTTTGTGCGCCAGTCGCTTCGTGAAGGCGGCATTCCCTTTGAGATAAGGCTAGAACAGCCGAACAAAGAAACGGCTGCTGCCATGCTGGAAGCGGAAAGGATTGCAAAAGACCCGTCTGTAAAGGGCTACAATGACCTTGACGAGTTGTTTGCTGACCTGAAAAGATGAAAGAAACCAAATATACCGTCAAGTACACGATCAGTTTCAAAAAAGACTACAAACGAGCCATAAAGCGTGGCTTGAAGATCGAACTGCTGGAGCAGGTCGTAGCATTGCTGGCAATGGGCGAACCGCTGCCGGATAAGAACCGTGACCATGACCTGTCCGGCGATTGGGCAGGTCATCGGGAATGTCATATTCTCCCGGACTGGCTGCTTGTCTATCGCATAGAGGATGATGTTCTGGTGCTGACGCTGACCCGCACCGGCACACACAGCGACTTGTTCGGCAAATAAAGTTATGGTTGGATATGGAGCTGCTCTCGCCCTGTAACTCATCATCCTGGCTCAGGCGCTCGTACAGTGGGGTGATTTTTTCATTTCTCATGGCTGCACCTCCTGAAACAAAATGCTCTAAGTGATTGCTTCACTAACCATGACAAAAACCATGATTAAGAAGTCAATTAGAGCATATAACTCCCTCTTCCCACCCGGATCTTTTCACATACAAAAAACGGCATGACCATCCTGGCCACACCGTTCCCTGTATTTTCATTTTTCATTTGATCTTCAGCCATCCAGCCCTGCCTCTTCCTGCCCGGAGCTCCGCAAGGTTTCATTGCCGCCTTAATCGTGCTTTTCTGCCACTTCCCCCTGCTTTTTATAGATGGAGTTTTTATCCACGCAGCCCCGGACGCTGGATAAGGGATAGATATTGGAATCTCTTCCGATGACGGTGCCGGGATTCAGGATGGAGCCGCAGCCCACTTCCACCCGGTCGCCCACCATGGCCCCGAATTTTTTCATTCCCGTTTCCAGATCCCCGTCCTCTGCGTGGACCTTCACCAGAAGCTTATCGGATTTTACGTTGGAGGTAATGGAGCCGGCCCCCATGTGGGCCTTAAAGCCCAGGATGGAGTCGCCCACATAATTGTAATGGGGGACCTGGACCTTATCGAACAGGATCACGTTTTTAAGTTCTGTGGAGTTTCCCACCACAGCGCCCTCACCCACCAGGGCATTGCTCCGCAGGAAGGCACAGTGGCGCACCTCCGCATCTTTCCCGATGATGATATTTTCTCCCAGATAGGCACTTTCAAAAACCCTGGCCGTTTTATGGACCCAGACAGTCTCACCGCGTTTTTCATATTCGCTTTCCGGCAGACGGTTCCCCAGCTCCAGGATAAGATCCCTGATCCGGGGAAGGGCCTCCCAGGGGTACTCACACTGCTCCAGTAAAGGCCTTGCCAGTGTGTGGTCCAGATCGTAAAGACACACGGTCCTTGCTTCTTCTTTTTTCATCACAGCCTCCATTCCTCCGCCGCAGACGGCGGCACAAAACGTTTCCTACTTTTTATAAAACTGGGCCGCAGCGTCGAAATACGGCCGCAGCAGATACTGGTTGTCGGTCTGGCGGACACCGTTGGTCCTTAAGGTGACGAACCGCTCCAGCTTTTCCATATATTCCGCCGGGGTGATGGTACCCTCTGCCACATAGGTGAGGCCCTTTTCCCAGCTGGCCGTCAGCTCTGGGTTTAAAAGCTGCCGGATGGATGCGCTGCATACGTCAAAGACCATCTCGCCCAGAAGCGTGGGCGTGATCACCTGGGTCTTTTTTGCCAGGGACAGGTACTTGATGGTGCAGAGCTTCTTAAGGATCTCCGCACGGGTGGCACTGGTGCCGATGCCGCTGCCCTTGATCTGGGAACGGAGCTCCTCGTCCTCAATGAGCTGCCCGGCATTTTCCATGGCTAAGATCATGGAGCCGGAAGTGTACCTCCTGGGAGGAGACGTTTCACCCTCTTTGATCTCCAGCCCTGTAAGAGACAGACGCTGTCCCTTTTTAAGGCCCGAAAGCATGGTCAGAAGGGCCCTGGCCTTCTCACCGCCATCCAGTTCGATCTCGGTCTCATTGCCTTTGCCGGCCTGTTTTTTTTCTTCTCCGGATTCCGTTTCCTGGTCTCCGGTCTTTTTCTCCGCCGTCTTTTTGGGAACATAGGCGGCCTTCAGATAGCCCTCCTCCGCCAGTACCCTGTAATTGGCAAAGAAATGCTCTCCCTGCTTTTCCAGGTCCAGGGAAAATTTCTGGTAAACAGCCGGCGGATAAAAGATGCTTAAAAATCTCCGGGAGATCACCTCATAGACCTTAAGCTGCAGGGAGCCCAGGGTCCGCAGGGCTCCAAAGCCCTGGCCCGTGGGAATGATGGCGTAGTGGTCTGTGATCTGCTTATCGTTGACGTACCTGGTATTTCCTATGGTCTTAAAGCTCCCCAGCTCCAGCGCCTCAGAGGCCAGGTCCGCCAGCGGGGCAAAATTCCTAAGTCCGCCGATGTTTTTATGGATCTCCTTTGCCACAGCCGAGGAAAGCACCCGGGCGTCGGTCCTTGGATACGTCACCAGCTTTTTTTCATACAGCTCCTGGACCACCTTCAAGGCCTCGTCGGGACTGATCTTGAACATTTTGGAGCAGTCGTTCTGAAGCTCCGCCAGGTTGTATAAAAGCGGGGCATTTTTCGTTTCCCGTTTTTTCTCCATGGAAACTAAAGTCCCCTCCATGGGGGGCGCTGACAGGAAGCGGATCAGCTCCTCTGCCGTCTTTTTCTCTTTGAACCCGTTTTCTTTATATAGGACCGGGGTTTCGTAGTATCTGGACCCCTTCACGGCCTTCCATTCTGCCTCCACGGAAATGCCTTCCCGGCCTGGAACGTCAAAGGAGCCCAGGACCCGGTAAAAAGGCGTTTTCACAAAGCTGCGGATCTCCCGTTCCCTCCGGACCACCATGCCCAGGACGCAGGTCATGACGCGGCCCACGGACAGCACCGCCCGCTTCTCTTTTAAGTAAGAGGCCACAGTATTTCCGTACTTCAGAGTCAGCACCCGGGAGAAATTAATGCCCATCAGATAATCCTCTTTGGCCCGCAGATAGGCGGAGGCCGCCAGATTATCGTATTCAGACAGGTCCTTTGCCTCCCGGACTCCCCGCAGGATCTCCTCCTCCGTCTGGGAATCGATCCACACACGGAGACGCTTTTTCCCCCGGACTCCGGCCATCTGCTCCACCAGACGGTATATATATTCTCCCTCCCGTCCGGAGTCGGTGCAGACGTAGATGGTGTCCACGTCAGGCTGGGTCAGCAGCTTTTTCACAGTCAGAAACTGTTTTTTTACGCCGTCGATGACCTGATATTTAAATTCCTTCGGAAGAAATGGAAGGGTATCCATGCTCCACCGCTTCAGGGCCGGATCATAGCTTTCCGGATAGCTCATGGTCACCAGATGCCCGACGCACCAGGTGACCACGGCTGTCTCCGATTCGATGAACCCGTCCCCCTTTTTCCCCGATATCTTAAGCGCCCGGGCAAACTCCTGGGCAACGCTGGGCTTTTCTGCTATAAATAAGGATTTACCCATGGACCTCCTTTCCAGGGACCGTAAAACGCAGCTCGGACAGTAAAAGGGCTGAGAACATGAGCACACAGCCCAGGATCATCCTTTCTGTCAGGACCTCACCCAGGAAGATCACAGAAAACAGGGTCCCGAATACGGCTTCCAGGGATAAAAGAAGGGAGACCGTATTGGCGCTGAGATATTTCTGTCCCACGGTCTGGATCAGGAATCCCACAGTGGTACAGATGAGGGACAGATAAAGAAGTCCCAGGATCAGGCTTTTTTGAAGCAGAATGGACGGATCAAAGGCTCCGGGGCCGTCTAAAAGCGGAGCCAGAAGCCAGTTGAACACGCCCACAACCGCCACCTGGACCGTTGCCAGGAGGATGGGATCGCACCGCTTTGTATATTCTTCCGTACAGATCATGTGGACGGCAAAGCAGACGCCGCAGAGGAAGGTCAGCGCGTCTCCCAGGTTGATCCCGGACTCATGCTTTAAGGTCAGCAGAGCCAGACCGATGACCGCCACAAGCCCGGCTGCGATCTGGTTGAGGCCCGGCCGCTTTTTGCTGATCTTCCAGTATAAAAACGGCACCAGGACCACATAAAGGGCCGTGATAAAGGCATTCTTGCTGGCTGTGGTATATTTGATCCCATAGGTCTGGAACAGATAGGCCAGGGTCAGGAAGATCCCCATAATGAGCCCGCAGGTCAGGGACCCACGGTCCAGTTTTTTCATCCGGCCCGGAAAAGCCAGGGCCATGAAGGCGGCGGCCAGGGTAAACCGCAGCGCCAGAAGATAGGACGGCGGCACCAGGTCCACAGAGTTTTTCATGACCACAAAGGAGCCGCCCCAGATCATGGTGATGAACAGGAAGCCGGCCGTTGCCAGGAGCTTTGCGTTTTTACTTGTTGTTCCTTCCATGGCCCTATTTTCCTATATAGAACCGGTAGCTGGTCCGGGTCACATGGGCGGTCCCGGCCTTGACCACAGGCGACGGGAACTGGGGATGATTGACGGAATCGGGATACATCTGGGTCTCAAAACAGAACGCGTCCCGGTCCTCATAGGAAGCGCCGTCCTTTCCCTTTTCCCCGCCCAACCAGTTGCCGGTATAAAACTGGACGCCGGGAAGGTCTGTATAAACATCCATGGCCCGGCCGCTGGCCTCATGATACGCACTGGCTGCCAGTCCGCAGACGCCCGGAGCATGGTTTAAGCACCAGTTATGGTCAAAGCCCTTTCCCTGGACGATCTGGATATAATCGGAACCAATGTCTGTTCCGATGGTCTTCGGAGTCCGGAAATCCATGGGCGTTCCTTCCACTGTCAGGACCTCTCCAGTGGGGATAGAATCCGCATCCGTGGGCGTAAAGGAATCTGCCAGGATCTGGATGCGGGTATCCAGCACAGAGCCGGATGCGTGGCCGCCCAGATTAAAATAGGCGTGGTTTGTCATGTTCACCGGAGTATCCCTGTCGCTGGTGACCGCATAAAGGATATCCACGGCATTTTCCTTTGTCAGGGTGTATTTTACGGAGATCTTCAGCTCTCCAGGAAATCCCTGGTCGCCGTCGGGACTGTCCAAAAGAAACACCACAGAATCCTCTCCCACTTCCCGGGCGGCCCACAGTCTCCGGTCATAATAATCGGGACCGCTGTGG
The DNA here is from genome assembly GCA_014385265.1 of Enterocloster hominis (ex Liu et al. 2021). Taxonomy (GTDB): domain Bacteria; phylum Bacillota; class Clostridia; order Lachnospirales; family Lachnospiraceae; genus Alitiscatomonas; species Alitiscatomonas aceti. The sequence continues at coordinate 38,823 of JACRTJ010000002.1, read as the reverse complement.
AGGTTGTTCTCTCCCTTATTTTTTCCCAGGACATAGGAAGTTCCGTTTAAGGTAAAGGAAGCGCCGCCGGTGCGATTGGCGATCCGGCCCACGATGGAGCCGAAATGGGGGCCATTGACCAGATAACCCTCTGCGTCGTCATAGCCCAGCAGCACATCTGCCAGATCCCCGTTCCTGTCCGGGACCATCATGCTTACCCAGACAGCGCCCAGATCGGTGAAGGAAGCGGATACGGTGCCGTTGTCTATGGTGTAAAGACTGATCTCTCTTCCGTCGGCCATACGTCCAAAATGCTCTTTTTTTACTGCCATGATAACCTCCCTGACTTACTTATGTGTGATGTAGCCCTGCTCCGTCAGAAGCTCTGCGCAGAGCACAGCCCCGCCGGCGGCTCCTCTTACGGTGTTATGGGACAGGCCCACGAATTTCCAGTCATAGACCGTATCCTCCCTGAGGCGTCCGATGGATACGCCCATTCCCTTTCCAAAGTCCACATCCAGAGTCACCTGGGGACGATTGTCCTCCTCCATATACTGGATGAACTGCTCCGGTGCGCTGGGAAGGTTTAATTCCTGGGGAAGTCCCTTAAAGCTCACCAGCTTTTCGATCAGCTGTTCTTTTGACGGCTTTTTCCGGAATTTCACGAAAACAGCCGCCGTATGGCCATTGAGGACCGGAACGCGGATACACTGGCAGGTGATCACCGGCTCCTTTGCCTTTACGATCACGCCGCCTTCCAGGGTCCCCCAGATCCGTAAGGGCTCCTGCTCGCTCTTCTCTTCCTCTCCGCCAATGTAGGGGATGATGTTCTCCGCCATTTCCGGCCAGTCCTTAAATGTCTTTCCAGCGCCGGAGATGGCCTGGTATGTGGTGGCCACTACCTCATAGGGCTCAAATTCCTTCCATGCAGTCAGGGCCGGGGTATAGCTCTGGATGGAGCAGTTGGGCTTCACAGCCACAAAGCCCCGGGTCGTTCCCAGGCGTTTTCTCTGGAAGGGGATCACTGCAAAATGCTCCGGGTTGATCTCCGGGATCACCATGGGCACATCCGGCGTCCAGCGGTGGGCGCTGTTGTTGGATACCACTGGAGTTTCCGTTTTGGCATATGCCTCCTCGATGGCCCGGATCTCGTCCTTTGTCATATCCACGGCGCTGAACACGAAGTCCACGGTGGAAGCCACCTTCTCCACCTCAGCCACGTTCATGACCACCAGCTTTTTCACCGCCTCCGGCATGGGTGATGTCATTTTCCAGCGGTCTCCCACCGCCTCCTCATACGTTTTTCCAGCAGAACGGGCGCTGGCTGCCACCGTCACTACCTGGAACCAGGGATGGTCCTCCAGAAGGGAAATAAATCTCTGGCCCACCATTCCGGTGGCTCCCAGGATGCCGACTCTCAGTTTCTTTTCCATCATTGTTTCTCCTCGTTGTTTTTATTGTCTCCTGCTCTGATACGGACAGGTGAAAGATCTAAGATGCTTACAGGATCTCCAGAGCCACCTGTACCATATCCATAAAGGAATTCTGGCGTTCCTCGGCCGTGGTGGACTCTCCGGTGATCAGGGAGTCTGAAATGGTCAGAATGGAAAGCGCCTGGGCGCCTGCCAGCGCAGCGTTGGCGTAAAGGGCCGCCGTCTCCATTTCCGCAGCCAGGACTCCCACATCCTCATAGCCCACGCCTTCTTTCTTTGCCTTTTCCGGTGCATAGAAGACGTCAGAGGTCAGTACGTTGCCCACATGGTAGGAGAGGCCCCGCTGTTCAGCCTCCAGGGCTGCCTTGATGAGAAGTCCGAAGTCAGCGATGCAGGAATAGCCGTCTGGAAGCCCCAGCTCCTTTACATAACCGGTGCCTGTGCATGCGCCCATGGCCAGCACCAGATCCCGGATATGGGTGGTCTTCTGCATGGCTCCGGCAGTGCCCACACGCACCAGCTTCTTTACGCCATAGAAATTCATCAGCTCGTGGGAATAGATGCCCATGGACGCGCAGCCCATGCCGGTTCCCATGACGGAAATGGGCTTATCCCGGTAAAAGCCGGTGTACCCGAACATGTTTCTGGTAGAATTGAACTGCTTTGCTCCTGCCAGGAAGTTTTCTGCAATGTATTTTGCCCGCAGCGGATCTCCCGGAAGCAGGATGGATGGTGCGATCTCGCCTTCTTTTGCTGAAATGTGAGGGGTTGGAATGTTGTTTGCCATATCAATGGTCCTCCTTTGATGATTATACCCTTGTTTTTGTTCCTTTGCCGTCCCGTTTCGCCATTTTAAGGCGGTTTAAGTGGACTTCTTTTTCTTTATAGACTGCCAGCGGCTCGTTTTCCGGAAAATAAACGTGTTCCAGGCTGTCGCCGTCTTCCAGCTTCATGCCCCGGACGCCGCGGCTGTTCTTTTTAAGCTCTGGGATCTCGTTTATCATGAACCGGAGGAACATGCCCTCCTTTGTCTGTAATACGATCTCTGTTTCCCCGGAAAGGATCCGGATCTCGGCCGCCTGGTCGCCCTCAGAAAGCTTTGTGGCGGCCACCATGCGGTTGGCCGTGAGGAATTCCCCGCCCGGAACGATCTTCAGCATAGCTGCCCTTGTGGCAAACAGAAGCTTCTTTCCAGGAAGCTCTGACGCGGGCATGGTCAGAAGGATCCGCTCCTTCGCGCCCTCGAATCTGCTGATATTATCCAGGGGCACTCCCTTATCCTTCAGTTTTCCCGCCGGTACGTCGGCAGCCTTCACCTGATACATGGATCCGGTGTCTGTAAAGAAGCAGATCCTGTCATCGGTCATAACAGGAACTGTTTCCACATGCTCCGCCTGGACGGTCTCCGGATTCCTCTCATAAACGGCTTTTTCCAGAAGCTTGCAGTAGCCGAACCGGTCCATGGCAAAGATCATTTCCCGGGCCGCCTCCTTTTCCTCCTGGAATACGATCTCTTCCCCGTCCTCGATCACGGTCCTCCGCTCCACAGAGAACTCCTCCCGGATCCGGTCCAGATCCTCCTTGATGACCGCATCCATGTTTTTCTGGCTGGACAGGATATGGCGGTATTCCCGGATCCTTTTTAAGGTCTCCTTATACGCCTTCTGTAAAGCCAGGATCTCCAGGCCGATGAGCTTATAAAGCCGCATTTCCAGGATCGCGGACGCCTGGCGCTCTGTAAAGCAGAGCTTTTTCGCATCCTCCTCAAAGCCCGGGGAGCGGAATTTAATATTGGCGGTATTCCCTGTCATCAGGCATTCTTTGGCATCCTTTAGGTTCCTGGAGCCCCGGAGGATGGCGATGATCACATCGATCACGTCGCAGGCCCCGATGAGGCCCTCCTGGACCTCCTTTTTATCCAGCTCCTTCTCCAGAAGAACGTTATATTTTTTCGTCATGTTCTTATACTGGAATTCCAGGAACGTGTTCAGGATCTGCTTTAGGTTCATGGTCTCCGGCCGGCCGTCATCGATGGCCAGCATGTTGACGCCGTAAGTATCCTCCAGCTTCGTCTTCTTATATAAGATATTCCGTATCTTATTGACATCCGCGTCTTTTTTAAGCTCCAGGACGATGCGGATCCCTTCCTTGCTGGACTGGTTGGAGATATCCACCACATCCGGCAGCTTCCGGCTCTCCACCAGCTCCGCCACATCCGACAGGAACTTATTGATCCCTGCGCCGATCATGGTATAAGGAATCTCGGTGATCACCAGCTTATCCCGGTCCGCCTTCCTGCGGCCCAGCTCCACCTCCACCTTTCCGCGGAGGCGGATCTTTCCCGTGCCTGTCTCGTAAATGGACAGGAGATCCTTTTTGTTGGCGATGATGCCGCCGGTGGGGAAGTCTGGTCCGGGAAGATACTCCATCAGATCCTCCACCGTCATCAGCCGGTTGTCAATGTAGGCCTTCACCGCATCGGCCACTTCTCCCAGGTTGTGGGGCGGGATGCTGGTGCTCATGCCCACGGCGATGCCCTCGGCTCCGTTGATCAGAAGGTTGGGGACCCGTACCGGCAGCACCTCCGGCTCCTTTTCCGTCTCGTCATAGTTGGAGACGAAGTCCACGGTCTTGTCCAGATCCTTTAAATAAACTTCCTCTGCAAATTTTTTCAGCCGGGCTTCCGTATAACGCATGGCGGCGGCCCCGTCTCCCTCGATGGAGCCAAAATTTCCATGGCCATCCACCAGGGCCATGCCTTTTTTAAAATCCTGGGACATGACCACCAGGGTCTCATAGATGGAGCTGTCGCCGTGGGGATGGTATTTACCCATGGTGTCTCCCACGATACGCGCCGATTTCCGGTGGGGCTTATCGTGATCCAGATGGAGCTCGCTCATGTCGTAAAGCACGCGCCGCTGCACCGGTTTTAAGCCGTCCCTGGCATCGGGGATGGCCCTGGCAGTGATGACGCTCATGGAATAATCCAGGTAGCTTTTCTGCATCTCCTCGGAATATTCAGTCCTTAATATTTTTTCAGCCATTGTCAGGCTCTCCTTCTTTCCTGTTTTCCATTTCTCCGCATGGGACCACCTGTTCCTTCCGGTCCCTCATGCCGTTCTGCCCTGCCCTTTAGGCGTCGATCTCCGCCTCATCGGCGTGGTCGTAGATGAATTTTTTCCTGGGAGGAACGTCGCTTCCCATTAAAAGCTCTGTCACCTCGCTGGCCATCCGGGCATCCTCGATCTCCACCCGCTTGAGCACCCGGTTCTCCGGGTTTAAGGTCGTCTCCCAGAGCTGGTCCGCGTCCATTTCACCGAGGCCCTTGTACCGCTGGAGGGTAAAATCTCCGGAATGGGTCCTTTTATATTCCTCCAGGGCCTTGTCGTCATAGAGGTACCGCTCCTCTCCCCGTTTGGGGACCACTTTATAAAGAGGCGGCATGGCGATATAAACGTGGCCGTCGTAGATCAGCTCCGGCATGAACCGGTACAGGAAGGTGAGCAGAAGCGTATCGATATGGCTTCCGTCCACGTCCGCATCGGTCATCAGAACGATCTTATCATATTTTAATTTGGTGATGTCAAAATCGTTGCCGTAGCCCTCGGAAAAACCGCAGCCAAAAGCGTTGATCATGGTCTTGATCTCCGCATTGGCAAGGACTTTATCCATAGAGGCCTTTTCCACGTTTAAGATCTTTCCCCGGATGGGCAGGATCGCCTGGTACTGGCGGTTCCGGCCCATTTTTGCCGATCCTCCGGCAGAATCTCCCTCGACGATGAAGATCTCGCATCTGGACGGATCCCGGCTCTCGCAGTTGGCCAGCTTTCCGTTGCTGTCAAAGGAAAACCTGGATTTTGACAGCATATTGGTCCTGGCCTTTTCCTCTGCCTTCCGGATCTTTGCCGATTTTTCTGCGCAGGCAATGATGGATTTCAGAACCTCCAGATTCCGGTCGAAGAAAAGCTGCAGTTCCTCGCCGCAGATGGAAAATACGGCCTTTGTAGCGTCTGCGCTGGCCAGCTTCGTCTTTGTCTGGCCCTCGAAGATGGGATCCGGGTGCTTCACTGCCACCACTGCCGTCATTCCATTCCTGGTATCGGCCCCGGTGAAGTTTGTGTCCTTTTCCTTAAGGATCCCCAGCTCCCTTGCGTATGTATTGATCAGGTTCGTAAACCGGGTCTTAAAGCCCACCAGGTGGGTGCCGCCTTCCTGGGTGAAGATGTTGTTGCAGAAGCCCAGAACGTTCTCTTCAAAGGCGTCCACGAACTGGAAGGCCGCCTCTACCTCGATATTTTCAACGGTTCCCTTAAAATATACCGGCTCATGGACCGCTTCTTTCCCGCCGTTCAGCTCCCTTACATAGGCCACGATGCCGTCGGGCTCAGAAAATATCAGGCTTTCCTCCTCGCCTGGGCGGCGGTTTTCATAGCGGATCGTCAGACGGGGATTTAAATAGGCCGATTCATGGAGACGGCTTTTGAGCCAGTCGGCCTTGAAGCGCGTTTTTTCAAAGATCGCGGGATCCGGGAGAAAGTTGATCTCCGTTCCCGTTTCCTTTGTGCGGCCCAGGACAGGCAGAAGTCCGTCCTTTAACTCCACTGTGGGGATCCCCTTTTCGTATGCGTCAAAATGGATATATCCGTCCCTGTATACCTTAATGGACAGCCGCTCCGACAGCGCGTTCACCACCGATGAGCCCACCCCGTGGAGACCGCCGCTGGTCTTATAGGAATCATTATCAAATTTACCTCCCGCATGAAGCGTGGAAAGCACCACGCGCTCGGCGGAAACGCCTTTTTTATGTAAACCCACCGGGATTCCGCGGCCGTTGTCCCTTACGGTACAGGAGCCGTCGGCCTCCAGAGCCACCAGGACCTCCGTACAGTATCCCGCCAGGTGTTCGTCCACTGCGTTGTCTACGATCTCATATATTAAATGGTTTAAGCCTTTTGTGCCAACGCTTCCAATATACATGCCAGGCCGCTTCCTGACGGCTTCCAGGCCCTCTAAAACTGTGATACTGTCAGCATTATACTGTACTTTCGCCATGAAATACCTCCAAAATTCTTATGGCACGGCCGTCATATCCCGCGCCGTTTCCTGTGATCCATAAAACATAGTCCCACCCATTATACACTCACCCGGAGAGATTTTGCAAGGCTTTTAGCGAATCCATGTTCGATTTATTGTATCCGCCCAGCCGCGCATCTTTTTGCCTGCCCGCAGCGGACAAGGAGCGCCGGGCGTCTGCATGGACGGCTTCCTTTATGGAATGGATAAGGATTTGTATATTGATTTTTTTCCTTTTTCTGTTATATTAATATTTGGTCTTATTTTTAACAAAAAAGGAGAGTTACTATGAACAAACTTCTTGATCTCTTCCTTACCTTTGCCCGCATCGGCGGCCTGACCTTTGGCGGCGGCTACGCCATGCTCCCGATGCTCCAGAAGGAAGTCGTGGAAAAGCGCGGCTGGGCTTCGGAGGAGGAGCTGATGGACTACTACGCCATCGGACAGTGTACACCGGGCATCATTGCGGTGAATACGGCCACCTTTGTAGGTCAGAAGACCGCTGGTATCGCCGGAGGCATCATCGCCACCCTGGGCGTTGTATTCCCGTCCCTGATCATCATCACGATCATTGCCGCCTTTATCCAGAACTTTTCCGATCTGGCCATCGTCCAGAACGCCTTCGCCGGCATCCGCGTCTGCGTCTGCGTCCTGATCTTCAATGCAGTGGTAAAGCTCTGGAAAAAATCCGTCATTGACAAGCCGACTCTGGCAGTTTTTCTTGTTGTCTTTGCCGGATCCGCGTTCTTTAACCTGTCTCCGATCCTGTTCGTGATCCTGGCCGCTGTGGCTGGCATCCTTTTAAAGAATAAGGAGGTACAGGCAAAATGATGATCTATTTACAGCTTTTTTTTGAATTTTTCAAGGCCGGGCTTTTCGCCATCGGCGGAGGAATGGCTACGCTTCCCTTCCTCTACGATATTTCCGACAAGACCGGCTGGTTTACATACGGACAGCTTGCCGACATGGTGGCCATCTCCGAGTCCACCCCCGGCCCCATCGGCGTCAATATGGCTACCTATGTGGGCTTTACCACAGCTGGTATCCCTGGTTCTGTGATCGCCACTTTGGGCCTCATCACTCCGTCCATCATCATTATCCTGATCATCGCAGGCTTTTTAAAGGCCTTCAAGGATAATAAATACGTCCAGCACGCTTTTTACGGTCTGCGTCCGGCATCCACCGGTCTCATCGCCGCCGCCGGATTTTCCGTATTCGCGCTGATCATGTTCCATAAAGACGCTTATGCGGCGTCCGGGAATATCCTGGATCTGGTAAGCATTCCCAACCTGGTCCTTCTGGCAGTGCTTTACTATTTTACCGCTGTCTGCAAAAAGACCAAGGGGCTTCATCCGGTGGTTTTCATCGCTGCATCCGCTGTCATTGGTATTATCTTCCAGTTTGGCGGTGTGTAAGCCTTCTTCCGGCTCCTGGAGCCATTCTGCTGTACGCAGGTATTCATAAAAGCCGCAGGCCTGGCCTGGAGATATCCTCTCCGCCAGAGCCTGCGGCTCTTTTTTCTTTCGCTTTTTATTTCGTATTCTGTATGGAGTTTTGCTCCTCAGTCAGGTTCAGAAGATCTCCGATGACAGCGGCGTCCACAATGGCGATCATATTGGAGCCTTCCATCTGGAGATACCGTTTTTCACCCATAACATCCACGAAATTCCCCACATAGACCGTCAGGGACTCTGTGTTCCCGCCGTTGGAAAATTCCACATCCAGCGTCATCCTCTGATCCTCTGTAAGACCCGCGGAGGTCAGCTCCGGTCCGGTTGCATGGAAGGAGGCGAACTCCTGGGGCTTTAAGGCTGTCATTCCAGCTGCGATCCGGGTCATGGCCTCTGTATCCGCCGTCTTATAGGAAACGGTCTTTCCATCTACAACAGTCACGGCCTTTATAAGATCTCCGGCCGAAGCCGTAAGATCCAGGCTGTCCCGGACCACCAGGCTGTCATAATCAAAGACCAGGGCATCCAGAGCCTCTGGCTTTATGGTGTATATATTTTCACTTTCCTCAATGGTCATATAATAGTTTCCGTCCGGATCTGCATCGCCAATGAAAAGATATTTTTCTCCCTTTTCTCCGTCTGTGATATAAACGGAGTGATCCGCGTCATCCAGACCGTACTGGTCCAGATCCCCTGCGTTCTCCACCTCTGATACGGCACGAAGATTTAAAAATACATCCGCCATGGCCTGGAACCGCTCCTGGTCAATGGGGATCTCCTTATCTGTGGCGTCCTGCCAGACACCGTCCTCCATCTTAAACAGCATTTCCGCCTCCGGGCTGCTGTAACAGAAGTCAATGGGCTTTTCCAGAGCCAGGACCGGGATCTCCGCTCCGGTCATATCCGCCGAGAAAGACTCGTCCCGCAGTTCCTTAAATTCCGTCTGGGGAGCCTCCGAAAAAGAAGCCTTTCCTCCGGAACAGCCTGCCAACATCAGTCCCAGAGCCATCACCACGGCTCCCGATACGATCTTTTTCTGTCTCATATTTTTTTCATCCTTCCATATTTAAAATTCGATCATGCCTGACCAGTATATCACAGCTTTGTGTCATCTTTGTGAATCCTCCAGACATTGTACCATACTTCCCTCATATTTCAATACCCGATCCTCTTTTTCTTCCTCCGCACAGCCATCTCTGCGGAGGATTTTCCTGCGTCATGGACTGCTTAACGTAAACGCATATCTGCCGGAGAACTTTATCCGCTGATACATCCTTTTTCCTTTCCAACGAAAAAGGACAGCCCGTTTTTTGGGGCTGTCTTTTCCGTATAATTTTTTACGAACAACTGGCGATAATTGCCGTTTGCATAAGCCCCAGCGCGTCGGACCGCTCCGCGTTCCGGTAACTGTTCCAGACTAAAAATCGCACTTTCCAGTTCGTCAGCCATATTTAAAGCGGTATCAGGTTCTAACAGATTTTCTGCAATATAGGTATAGATACCGTCCAGATCACGATAAGCGCGGGCATAGAGTTTTACAACATATTTATTCAAAGTGTTTCCTCCGTAAAGAGGAAAGGGCTTCCCTTGCTCCAGTTATAAATTTTTTGCAATGTCCTCATTTAAAAAGAGCCCGACGCCTACTCGGCGTCAGACTCCATATCTCTCATACAAAAGCATCCAATTACCGCCAGCCCGAATCCCAGGGCTCCGCATATATACGATATGTGGGAAACCGATGGCACTGTCATTCCCAGAAGAATGATCCCCAGTCCAAGGATCTGGTATTTTACTCCTCGCATGAAAGCCCTCCTCTCCATCTATCTCAACTGTGGATTTCTTTCTGCTTAAAGTATACTACAATCCGCTGTCTGATAATATAGATATTTCCGAAATAATTTCTTACGATTCTATTGCTTCGGATCCAGCTTAAGGCCAGCCAGGGCTTTGGCAAAGGCGTTATTCACCGGCTCCTCCGCTTCCTTCCTCTGCTGATTCATGTACCGGGCCACGTCTCTTTTGGACACGCCTGCCCCCTCCTTCTTCCTCCGTTCCTGGAAGGCGGAAAGCTTCTCCTTATGGCCGCAGGAGCATACAAAGATCTGTCCGTCGCCCTTTCCCCGCAGCTCCATCCGTTTATGGCACATGGGGCATCTGGCGTTGGAGGTCCTGGAAACCGTTTCCCGGTATCCGCACTCCCGGTCCTGGCAGACCAGCATCTCGCTGTTCTTTCCCTTTACCAGCAGCAGGTTTTTTCCGCACCTGGGACATTTTTTACTTGTCATGTTGTCATGGCGGAATTTCCCCTCTCCCCGGCGGATCTCTCCGGTCAGCTCCTCCGAATAGCTGCGGATCTCGGTCATGAACGCGGTCCTGGAAAGCTCTCCCCTGGCGATCCTGGAGAGCTTCATTTCCCAGTCTGCTGTCAGCTCCGGCTTTTTTAAGTCCTCCGGCACCAGCTCCAGAAGCTGCCTGGCCTTGGAGGTCAGAAGGATGTCCTTCCCCTTCTTCTCCAGAAGGAAGCTGGAAAACAGCTTTTCAATGATATCTGCCCGGGTCGCCACAGTACCCAGGCCTCCGGTCTCTCCCAGAGTCCTTGCCATGGCCTTATCCTGGGACTCCATATAAGCCACTGGATTTTCCATGGCGGAAAGCAGGGTGGCCTCGTTGAAGTGAGCCGGGGGCTTGGTTTTTCCTTCGGTCATGGCAAAGGAAATTCCCTGGAGCACGTCTCCCTCCTTAAGGTCCGGAAGGATCTGGCCTGCCGCAGAGCTTCCATCTCCTCCGGCATCCTCTGGATCCGCCTCTATGCCTCCATCCAGATTTTCATAAACAGCCTTCCATCCGGCTGTCTTTATGACGTTTCCGTGGGCCGTGAACAGCTCCTCACCGGCCCTTACGGTGATCTCCGTCTGCTCATATTCACAGGGCGGGTACAGGACTGCCAGGAAGCGGCGTACCACCAGGTCATAGATCCGCCGCTCGTCGATGGTCATATGGGTCAGGTCCACAAACTGCTCTGTGGGGATGATGGCGTGATGGTCCGATACCTTCTTATCATCCACAAAGGAGGGCTTTGCAGGCAGCGGCTGGTTTATGAGCCGTCCCGCCAGGACCCGGTACGGGCCCACGGAGCATGCCTTTAACCGTTCCTTTAAGGTGGGGACGATGTCCGAGCTCAGATACCTGGAGTCTGTCCTGGGGTACGTTAAGACCTTATGGTTTTCATAAAGCCTCTGCATGATGTTTAAGGTCTCCTTGGCTGAGTAATCGAACCGGCGACTGGCCTCCCGCTGGAGCTCCGTCAGGTCGTAAAGCAGGGGCGCCATGGTCTTCTTCGGCGTTTTCTTCACCCGCTCCACCACAGCCTGCTTCCCGGAGAGCTCCTTAAGGATATTCTCGATCCTCTCCTTCTGGAAGGAGCTTCCGCTGCCGCTCTTTTTGTCCTTCCAGGCCAGGGTGAGGCTGCCTGCCCGGCCGCGGATCCCGTAATAGGGCTTTGGCACAAAGCGGCGGATCTCCTCCTCCCGGCTGGCGATCATGGCCAGCGTCGGCGTCTGGACGCGGCCGCAGGAAAGCTGGGCATTGTATTTGCATGTCAGCGCCCGGGTGGCGTTGATCCCCACCAGCCAGTCGGCTTCCGCCCGGCACATGGCGGCATCATAAAGGGGCTCATACTCCCTTCCGTCCTTCAGATGGGCAAAGCCCTCCCGGATGGCCTTATCGGTGACCGAGGAGATCCAGAGACGTTTTAAAGGCTTTCTGGCCCCGGCCTTCTTAAGGATCAGCCTGGCCACCAGCTCCCCCTCCCGGCCTGCGTCGGTGGCGATGATGATCCCGCCCACATCCTTCCTGTGGATCTGCTCCTTTACGGCATTATACTGCTTTGCCGTCTGCCGGATCACCTCCAGTCTGAAGGTCTCAGGCATCATGGGAAGATCCTCCAGCTTCCATTCCTTATATTTTTTGTCGTAGTCCTCCGGGTCTGCCAGGGTCACCAGATGGCCCAGGCCCCAGGTGACGATATATTTTTCGCCCTCCATGGCCCCGTTTAACTGCTTCTGGCATTTTAAGACCCTGGCGATATCCCTGGCCACGGACGGCTTTTCTGCGATCACAAGTTCTTTCATTCTGCGGCTCCCTTACTCTGTCTTCTGGGAAAAGATCTGCTGGAACAGATATTTTCCGCTTTCCGTCCGGAAGATCCTCCGGAACACGTCCTCCCGTGTCTCCGGGAGGGCTCCCTCTTCAAAAAGGTTCACTAAAAAGTCAGCCTCCACCAGGAGCTGGTAATCCATTCCGTCGATGTCCGTATACGTGTGGTGATGGCCCACCAGATAGGATACTCTTTGTATGACGGTTTCCGGCCATCCCTGGGAGGCCAGCAGCTTTTCCGCCTCCGGGGGACCTTCGATCTCCTGGTATCTTCCTGTGTTGCGGCCATATTTTTCTTCCGATCTATGGATCCCGATGTCGTGGACGATGGCCGCGGCCTCCAGGATCTCCTGATCCTCCTTCTTAAGCCGTTCCATCCGGCCCATGAGCCCAGCGTATTCATACACCTTGGTGAGATGCTGGATCCGTCTGGCATCTCCGGCGTCGTACCGGATCATGGCCAGCAGGAGACGGTCTGTTTTTCCCGGCCCATCCGCCGGACATTCCAGCTGCCGGTCGTAGGGCTCCTGCCTTACATGCTCCTCCATGACCTCCTCTGCATCCACACAGCCCATGGATTCATAAAACCTCTGGGTCTCCACCGCCGAATGGGAGGAGATATAGAGCTTTTCCGCCCCATGGTCCCGGGCCCAGTCCTTTGCCAGTAAAAAAAGCTGCCGTCCGGCCCCATGTCCCCTGAGATCCTCAGATACATGGAGGCTGGTCATATCCCTGTACTGGCCCCGGCTTCCCATGTGTCCGCCTTCTACGGACACAAACCCTTTGAGGATCCCCGGAAGTCCCAGGGCCTCTGCCTGGAACGCCCCGTATACGGCCCCGTTTCCATCTATGGTATCCTTCAGGCACTGCACCAGAAAATCGTATTCCTCCCGGCTCCAGTCATCAATAAAAGGGGCCGGTTCGATCACCCACCGGCCCTCTCTTTTACGGTAACAGTCCTGTACCGTCTGATGTCTTATGAAGTCCTGGAACAGCTCCGGCGTCAGCTCATGCTTTTCAAGTCTCCGATACTGGATCATCCCAAAACACTCCTTTTATTTATCCCAGATATGCTTTAATAAGACGGAAGGTATTCTCCACCCCGTCCACATGGCTTCTCTCATAGCCGTGGGAGGCGAACACGCCCGGTCCGATGAGTCCGTGGCGGATATCGTTTCCGGCCTTTAAGGTAGCCTCCACATCGGAGCCGTAGTGGGGATAAATATCCACGGCAAAATCAATGCCATTTTCCTTTGCCAGACGGATCTGGGTCTTTACCACGTCATAGTTATACGGTCCGCCGCTGTCCTTGGCGCAGATGGATACCTGATGCTCTGTGCAGGAAAGTCCCTGGCCTACACAGCCCATGTCCACAGACCATGCCTCGGTCACGCCCTGGGGCACCGGAGCACAGCCGCCGTGGCCCACCTCTTCATAGATGGTAAAGTGCAGGTAGATCCGGCGCTTTGTGGCCACCTTCTCGTCCTTCAGATATCTGGCATAGCCCATGAGGATGGCGGAGGACAGCTTATCATCCAGGAAACGGCTCTTGATGTAGCCCTTTTCCGTCACACGGAACCGGGGCTCGAAGCAGACATAGTCGCCGGCCATGATCCCCAGGGCCTCGGCGTCGGCCTTCGTCTTTACATCCTCGTCCAGGATCACCTCCATCACATCCCAGGTCCTGGGTGTGGTCCCATAGCTTCCGTTCACATGGACCGACGGGTTGGCAAGCTGGCAGGTTCCCTCATAAATGCCGTTGAATTTTGTGATCACGCGGACGTTCTCCGCCTCGGCATTGTTGGCCTGCATCCCGCCGATGTTGGTAAGCTTTAAATGGCCGTCTGCCTTGATCTCATGGACCATGGCTCCCAGGGTATCGCAGTGCCCCTCCAGTAAGATGGCGTCATTCTCATCCTCTCCGCCCAGGTCTGCGATGACGCTGCCCTTTCCGGTGCGGTATGCGTGATAGCCCATTTTTCCGAATTCGTCTAACAGATACTGGGTCACGCCCTCTCCATAGCCCGAGGGGCTGTCGATATTGATGAGGTTTTCTGCCTGTTCCAGGATGTAATCCACGTATTTTTTATTGTCCATAGTACCTTCTCCTTTTTTATTTTCTATGTCCCATCATAGCATAAGATCGCTGTTTATGCAATGAAGGTCCAGCCGCTTTTTCAGCTCCGCATGCTCTGGGGCGGAAAGCTCCGGATCGGTCTTAAGGAGCTGTTCCACATCCTCGGAGACCTTCTGTAAGGTCACAGCGTCCGTATAAATATCTGCCAGCTTAAATTCCAGGTCCCCGCTCTGGCGGATCCCGAAAATATCTCCCGGCCCCCTGAGCCTCAGATCCTCAGATGCGATGAAAAAGCCGTCGTTGGATTTATTTAAGACCTCCAGCCTCTGGTTTTTTCCCTTATCCCCGGAGGCGTTGACCATGATGCAGTAGGACTGGTCCCCGCCCCGGCCCACACGGCCCCTCAGCTGGTGAAGCTGGGCCAGGCCGAACCGCTCGGCGTTTTCGATCATCATGACCGTGGCGTTGGGAACGTTGACCCCCACCTCCACCACTGTTGTGGACACCAGGACCTGGATCTCTCCCCGGGCGAAGGCCTCCATGATCCCGTTTTTTTCCTTTCCCTTCATCCGGCCGTGGAGGTACTCCACCCGGATCCCGGGAAGATTTTCCCGCAGGACCTTTGTATAATCCAGGACATTTTCTGCCTGGATCATCTCGCTTTCCTCCACCATGGGACAGATCACATAGGCCTGACGGCCCTTTTCCACCTCTCCGGCGATGAACTTATACGCCCGGCCCCGGTAGCTGGTATCCACCACACAGTTTTTAATGGGAAGCCGGTTGGCCGGAACCTGGTCGATGACCGAAATGTCCAGATCCCCGTACAGGATGATGGCCAGGGTCCTGGGAATGGGCGTGGCGCTCATGACCATCATATGGGGGAAGCTGCCCTTGCTTCCAAGAAGCTCCCTCTGGGCCACGCCGAACCGGTGCTGTTCGTCAGTGATCACCAGGGCCAGCCGGTCATAGACCACCTTTTCCTGGATCAGGGCATGGGTTCCGATGATGATGTCCGCCTCGTGGGAGGCGATCTTTTCATAGGCCAGCCGCTTTTCCTTTGCCGTCATGGAGCCGGTCACCAGCACGGCGCAGAAGGGAACGTCATATTTCCGGAACATGGCCTCCACAGTCTCATAATGCTGCTTTGCCAGCACCTCTGTGGGAGCCATAAGAGCCCCCTGGAAGCCGTTTTCTGCGGCAGAGACCAGCGCCAGGACGGCGATGATGGTCTTTCCGGAGCCCACGTCTCCCTGGATCAGCCGGTTCATGACCTTTCCGCTTTTAAGATCCGCGTAAACCTGCGAAAGAGTCCGCTTCTGGGCCTCTGTGAGCGCATAAGGAAGGGCAGCCTCCAGGCGGCGGCTTTCTGTGTCCTTTTCAAATATAAAGCTGCTCTTTAAGTCCTCCCGGCTCTCCTTAAGGCGGCGGACTGCCAGTAAGAATAAGAAAAATTCATCGTATACCAGCCGCTTTCTGGCAGCCATAAGGTCTGCCTGATCCTCGGGGAAATGGATGTGCTCGATGGCAAAATTATATTCTGCCAGCTCATTGGAAACCCTGAGCCCTGCCGGAAGATAATCCTTTTCCATGACCCGGAGGCTTAAGGCCTGCTCCATGGCCGAGGTGATGGTCTTATTGCCCAGCCCCCTGGTCTGGCCGTAGACTGGCTGCATCCGCTTTAGAAGTGTTTCATAGACCTCTGGCCGGTACATCTGGGGCTGCTCCATCACCAGACCGTTTTTTTTCCGGCTCACCTTCCCCCGGAAGATATAGCGGCTTCCAGGCTTTAAGGTGTTTTTCAGATAGGGCATGTGGTACCACACCAGCCGCAGCTTTCCGGTCATGTCGCTGATGGATGCCGTCACCATGGATGCAGAGCCGAAATGATGGCCCGAAGCGCCGTTTTTTAAGCAGCCGTCCACAGCCATGACCGCTCCGTCCTCAAGGTCTCCCATGGGCTTTGGCTCCTCAAAGGTATCGTAGCCCCTGGGATAGTAATGGAGCAGATCGTCCACAGTCCTTACGCCCACCTTTTCAAACAGCTTTGCTGTTTTTTCTCCGATGCCCTTTAAGGTCTCCACCGGCTGCATATTATCTGTATTCATATTTCCAACCCTTTAAAAAACGCCGCGTACCGGCCCGTATCCCGGGCCTCCGCGGCGCATATCCATTGGTTCTGTTCCTTTTTATTCCACAGACAGCAGATAGTAGTAGATGGGCTGTCCGCCGTCGTTTAACTCCACTTCACAGTCCGGGAACTGTGCCCGCACCTGCTCTGCCAGCGTTTCCGCCTCGTCCTCCGTCACGTCTGCGCCGTAGTAGATGCTGATCAGCTCCGCATCCTGGTCCGCCATGCGCCGGATGGTCTCCACGGTGGTCTCTGCCACGGATTCT
Source organism: Enterocloster hominis (ex Liu et al. 2021) (assembly GCA_014385265.1). Lineage (GTDB taxonomy): Bacteria > Bacillota > Clostridia > Lachnospirales > Lachnospiraceae > Alitiscatomonas > Alitiscatomonas aceti. The sequence continues at coordinate 22,258 of JACRTJ010000002.1, read as the reverse complement.
CCCACAGCCAGCATACCGGAATCCCCGATGCCCATGATGTTGCCCTCCCGGATCTCCATGCCGTCGATGGTGGTATTCCGGACCGCATAGGTGATCTGTCCGGTACGGATCCGTCCCATCTCTTCCGTCATGCTCTCCATATTTTCCTCCGGAGAGGCGTCCGGCATAAAGTTGATCAGGGCTGCGATCCCCTGGGGTACGGTTTTTGAGGGGACCACCAGGATCTTCTTATCCTCCACCAGGCTCTTTGCCTGCTCTGCCGCCAGGATGATATTCTTGTTGTTGGGAAGGATATAGATCACGTCGGCATTGACCTTATCAATGGCGTTTAACATATCCTCGGTGCTGGGATTCATGGTCTGGCCGCCTTCGATCAGATAGTCGGCGCCGATGCCCTTGAAGATCTCTCCCAGGCCCTCGCCGATGGAGACCGCAATAAAGCCGTAGGGCTTTCTGGGCTCCTCTTTCTTCTTCTGTTCTTCCCGTTCAGCCGCAGCCGCCTTTTCTGCGTTCTGGATCAGCCGCTCGTGGTGCTCCTCCCGCATATTGTCGATCTTCATCCGGGAAAGGGAGCCGTAGGTCAGAGCCCTTTCAATGGCAAGGCCCGGGTTATTGGTGTGGACATGGACCTTGACCACATCCTCGTCGGAGACTACTACCACACAGTCCCCCAGGGATTCCAGATAGCCCTTGAAGCTGTTCTCCTCTTTTTCCCCATATTCTTTTTCTACATTAATGATAAACTCCGTACAGTAGCCGAATTTAATATCCGCAGTATCGATCTCTTCCCGTCCGGCTGCCGCAGAACCGGTGTAGCCGCCGGTCTCCACCTGGGCGTCAAAGGGGATCCCCCTTCCTAAAAGGCCGTCCAGGCCGCCCTTCATCACCTGCATGAGGCCCTGGCCGCCGGAGTCCACCACGCCTGCCTGCTTTAACACGGGAAGCATTTCCGGCGTCTGGCTTAAGACGTAATCGCCGTGCTCGATGACCTTTTCAAGGAATTCCACGATATCGTCGGTCTCTGCCGCCAGCTCCACAGCCTTTTCCGCCATGCCCCTGGCAACGGTCAGGATCGTACCCTCTTTTGGCTTCATGACCGCCTTATAGGCCGTCTCCGCGGCTCTTGTGAAGGCGTTGGCAAGGACGGTCACTGTGATCGTATCCTCGCCGGCGATCTCCTTTGTAAAGCCTCTGAAAAGCTGGGATAAGATCACGCCGGAGTTACCGCGGGCCCCGCGCAGGGAGCCTGAGGATAACGCCTTGGCGATGGAGCCCATGGAAGGCTCCTCGATGGCAGCCACTTCCCTGGCGGCGGCCATGATGGTCATTGTCATATTTGTGCCCGTATCCCCGTCCGGAACAGGAAATACGTTTAACTCATTAATCCATTCCTTTTTCGCCTCCAGGTTCTTGGCAGCAGAAAGAACCGCTGTCTGGAACAGGGAAGCGTCTGCGGATTTAATTCCCATGGATTACTTCCTCCTTAATCTATCACTCTCACGCCTTCAACGTAAATATTGATCTTTTCCACCGGCATCCCGGTAAATTCTTCTACTTTATATTTGACATTTTCGATCAGGTTGTCAGCAACCGTGGAGATGCTGACGCCATAGGATACGATCACATGGAAATCAATACTGATTGCATTGTCGTTGACTGTGACGTTGATGCCATGGGTCAGGCTTTCCCGCTTTAAAAGCTTCACAAGACCGTCTTTCATGCTGACCGCAGCCATTCCCACGATTCCGAAGCATTCCACAGCAGTCGTTCCGGCATAAAGCGCGATCACGTCCGTATCGATCAGGATCCGGCCCATTTTATTATTAATACATCCCTTCATAGTCCTGCCTCCATTTCCATTAAAATAAACGCCGGCGCCTGGATCCCCTGTAAAAAAACGTAAATCCGTATGCGCAGTCCCGTCGTTATGCGGCTAGTATACCATAACATACTACCACTGTCCATCTCTAAGAAAAATTTTTTCATAAAAATGAAGTATTTTTTTATTTTTCTCTTGCAAATTTCTACACTTTCTGCTATCATACATGTGTTATGGATTTTTGTATAAATCCCAAGAAGTGTTAAGGAGGTGCAATCATGGCAAAATGCGCTATTTGTGAAAAAGCTGCTCACTTTGGTAATGGAGTAAGCCATTCCCATAGAAGATCCAATAAAATTTGGAAAGCTAACGTTAAGTCTGTAAAGGTGAAAGTTAATGGCGGAGCTCAGAAGATGTATGTATGTACTTCTTGCTTAAGATCCGGTCTCGTAGAGAGAGCTTAATACCTCCGAACCAGATAACGACAAAACCAAGGCATGTGAACCGGAATCCGGTCCATATGCCTTTTTTGTTTTGTTCAGAAAGCTTCCCCCCATGCCAGAAACGGGAGTGTAAAAAGCGGCCCGCCGTGTCTCCACAGCTGACCGCTCCCGTTCCTTATCCGCATGCCTCTTTACGGTTCCTGATCCTCCTCGATCAGCCGCATGCCCGCCGTCTCGGTCACAGGAAGGGAGAATACGATGGCCCTGGCCTTGGTCTCCAGCCCGGCTTTTTCCATGATGCTCGTCATGATGGCATTTTTTCCTTCCTTCCTGGTCACCATAAAGATCACCTCTTTTTCCTTTGCCAGGGAGACTCCGAAAAACTTCTCAGCCTTTTCCGCCCCGGTCCCCTTGGCGTGGATCACGGTCCCGCCCGGCGCATGGGCCGCTCTGGCAGCATCCATCACCAGCTCCGTGTAGCCCTGGTTGGCGATCACCACTAAAAGCTCATACTTTGTATCCTTCAACGTGCTCTCCTCCCCTTTTACGAACCCACGGCCGTCCGTGAGAAACTCAAACTGCTTCTTTCCTCCGATGCTGCTGACGGGAACGATGAACGCGATCCCGCTTCCCGGTATATCGATCTTGATCTGGCGTTCCAGCCCGGTCTTTAACCGCTTCCACTCTTCCCCTGTGACAACAGAAAAGATCACCGCCTTCTCCGCCGCCTCCAGGCCAAAGGCATCCAGGATCTCCGAAGCCGCCGTTCCCCGGCCGTATGTAAGGAGAGTCACCGAAAGACCATACTCCCGGTAAAAATCCAGGAAACGCCGGGCCTGGTTCCGGTCACTGATGGTCGCCATCATATATAATCCGCTCATATAAACCTCATATTCTTTAAAATCCAGACTTTATCCTGCATGGACCTCCAAAGCCCTCTGTTTCCCAGTTACAGCTCGATGACCGCATTGTCATCGATGCCGTCAAAAGCCAGGACGCCAGTTCCGGCAGAAGCCTTCCTCTGCTTCCGTTCTGTGATCCTTGCATAGAGCCCCATGATCTGAATGGTGATCAGGGGCGTCATGGCAACCATGGCCACAACGCCGAAGGCGTCTGTTACGATATTTCCTCCCAACGCCGTACAGGCTCCCTGGGCCAGGGGCAGCAGGAAGGCCGCCGTCATGGGTCCCGATGCCACGCCGCCGGAGTCAAAGGCAATGGCTGTGTAGATCTTTGGAACAAAGAAGGAAATTCCAAGGGCCACCGCATAGCCCGGGATCAAAAACCAGAGAATGGAGATTCCTGTGATCACGCGGATCATGGCCAGTCCCAGGGACACGGCCACGCCCACAGAAAGCCCGGCGCCCATGGCTCCGGCCGAGATGGCCCCGTCGGTGATCTCCTCCACCTGCTTATTTAAAACGTATACGGCCGGCTCTGCCTTGACGATGAAATATCCGATGACCATGGCAATGGGCACCAGGATCCATGTAAAACGGAAACCGGCCAGAACCTGGCCCAGATAATTTCCCGCCGGCATGAAGCCCGCGTTGGCACCGGTAAGGAACAGTACCAATCCCAGGTAGGTATAAACAAAGCCCACCAGGATCTTTTTCACCTTCCGTTTCGCCAGTTTTAACAGGAATATCTGAAAAATCATGAAAAACAGGAAGATGGGGAGAAGGGCCATGGCGATCTCCTTCATATATAAAGGGAAGTTCAGAAGGAACATGAGTCCCATTTCCCTGGAATCGCCAAATTCCTGGATCACCGGCGCTGTGTAGGCGGCATTCTGGGGATTGTAGATCATGCCTAGGATCATCACGGCCAGGATCGGCCCCACCGAGCACAGGGCCACCAGGCCGAAGCTGTCGTCGGCCGCATGGCGGTCGCTTCGGATGGCCGATACGCCCACGCCCAGGGCCATGATGAACGGCACGGTCATGGGACCGGTGGTAACGCCGCCGGAATCAAAGGCCACGCTTAAAAAATCCTTTGGCACAAAGGCCGCCAGGACAAATACCACGGCGTAGCAGACCACCAGGAGCGGCGGAAGGGCCATGGAAAACAGCATACGCAGGAGGGCGATCACCAGAAAGGCCCCAACCCCGCAGGCCACCGACAGGATCAGCGTCATATTGGGCACCGCCGGCACCTGGCCCGCCAGAACCTGGAGATCCGGTTCTGAAATGGTGACGATAAACCCCAGAAGGAATGCCAATGCCACGATCACCGGCAGGTTCCGGCTCCTGGTCAGGCAGGTGCCAATGCGCTCGCCCATGGGCGTCATGGACATTTCCGCGCCCAGGGTAAAGAACATCATGCCCACCAGGATCAGCACTGCTCCCATGAGAAAGCACAGGAGGACGCTGGGAGAAATGGGCGCAATGGTAAAGCAGAGGAGCAGGACGATGCCGATGATGGGAAACACCGCCTGGGCCGCCTCTTTCCACTTTTCTTTTAATTTTTTTCTGATTCCAGACTGTTCACTCAACGTTTTCTTTCCTTTCTTACGGATCCGTTCCGTCTTATGAACAACAGAACAGATTATAACCCAGGATCAGAAGCGAAATGGCAATGACCACCATCACAAAGGATTTGGGGAGGATCAGTACCCAGGTCATGCCGACGCCGGTGCAGAAGATCATAAGGCCGCACAATCGTTTCATACCAGCCTCCATTGGAAAAGACGTTCTGGTACATCATATGCAGCCGGACTTCCTATTTTTCTTCTTTTGCCTCCGCTTCATAACCCGCTTTCATATCCTCCGCCTTTTCCATGGCCTCCGGGGAAATATCCTTTCCGCCCACAAAGCGGTTTACCAGATCCGGCACCATATCCAGAGCCTTTGTCATGGCGTCCTGGTGCCGGATGTTCACAAGCCGGGTCATTCCGTTCTGGATCACCAGGATGGCGCTGGGGGACATCCTGGCTCCCATGCCGCCGCCGGTATTGGCTTTGGAATTCTGGACATAGGAGCCGGCTCCCATGCCGCAGGACACGTCCATCAAGGGGATGATGACGGCATCCTCCACCTTTAACGGCTCTCCCACCACGGTCTTTGTCGTAATAAAATTATCCATACCCTTCAAAAGCGCGTCCACCGTTGAAGGAAACTGATTTTCTGCCATTTCTTACTCCTTTCTCCTGCCTCTTCCCCGCAGCAGCCTGCGGAAATTTTTGTTTAAGAATACACGGCCGGCGGTCCACAGGACTGTGGCTGCGCGGATCCGCCCCCGGATATGGACCTCTCCCTCCAGGATCTTTTCCTCAAACTCCGGGATCAGCGTGAAGCTCCTGGCGTAAACGCCGTAAAAGGGACTGACTGCCGCCAGTACCTGGCCCGTATAGCTGGGATCCTCAAACCCGAACCGCAAGGTTCCCTTAAGGGTCTGTGGAAGCAGATGGCGGATCAGCCGGACGATCTGCCGCCGTACCAGCCGGAAGGTCTTTTTATTTTCCTCATCCGTGAGGGTCCTCTTAAGCTTCCGGTATTTCATCTTTGCAGAGTGGAACCGCTCTCTCATACGCACCGCCGTGTTTTTTAACCGATCCAGGCGGGACGGGCGTTTTTCTGCTTCCTCCATCCCGGTCTGCTGCGGCAGACGATTGGGACTCTCCTCCCCTGCTCCCAGAAGCTCGGCCATATGGACCATTTCCGGCTCCTGGTCCACAGGTATGCCGGCTTCCTCCTGTCCGGCCCCCGGACCGATGACCGGATCCTCCTGGGAACCGCCGGCCCCAGACATCTCCCCCTCCGGCCCGTATGGCGGAAAGCAGTCGTCCATCCCTGCCCAGGGATCCTCATTTCCCGTATCCTCCGTCTCCGGCTCCCTTTCCCAGAGGGTCTCCTGGAACGGCTGGAGCCATAAGACCTTCACCGTCACCACCAGCTTCTCCTCCCAGGAGGCCGTGACCCGGAAGGCACGGAACAGCCAGGAAATACAGGCCTCGCCTCTGGAGATCTTATAAAAGCTTCCATCCGCCCGGTACCGCACCGGAACAAAGAGGGCCAGAAGGACACCCGCCAGGATGATCCCCAGGACTGCAAGCAGGATGATCTCCAGGATCTTCAGTATGAATAATAACACATGGAGCATTCCAGACTCCCCTACTCTTTCAGATTTCCCAGGAGAAAACCGGCAACGTCAAAGCCTCCGGTCTTCTGGTATACCTGGTTGACGATCCTGGCAGAAAGCCGGACCGCATCGTCGTGGTCGGCGGCGATCCCCAGGATCAGCATATCTTTTTCCTTATAATATGGCTGCGCCAGGGCCATGGCCGGATAAAGATCCAGAAGGTTTTTCCCATTGGAGGGAAGGGTCAGGATCCAGTATCCTGTTTTTTTCCCTTCTCTCACTGCCTGGATGATGGAATACCGCCGTTTCTTCGCCTCATCCCCCACATACAGCCGTTCATAAAACCGCATCCTAGCCGCAGTTTTTCAGGATACAGCGCCGCAGAAGATCCAGGGCCTCCATGGCTGACTGTTCCCGTATTTCTGTTCTGGAGCCGTGGAAATGGCACTCCTCCACTGTCACGTCGCCGTTCAGACAGCAGGCAATATAGACCAGGCCCACGGGCTTTTCATCGGTGCCGCCGTCTGGGCCTGCGATCCCGGTCACTGCCACAGCGGCCTCCGCATCGGCCTCCTCTGCTCCTCCGGCCGCCATTTCCCTGGCCGTGGGCTCACTTACAGCCCCGTATTTTTTCAGCGTGTTTTTCCCCACTCCCACCATTTTCCTCTTGGCCTTATTGGAGTAGGTGACAAAGCCCTGGTTAAAGACCTCTGAGGCTCCGGCCACATTGACGATCTTCGACGCGATCATACCACCGGTGCAGGATTCCACTGTGGTCACTGTCAGCTTGTTTTTCACCAGGAGACGGACCACGGCTTCCTCCATGGTCTCGTTTTCCCTGGTGGTATAGTACATATCTCCCAGGGCTTTTTTTATGGAACGGGATACGGGCCTTAAAAGCTCCTTTGCCCGTTCTTCATCAGTCTCCGCCGTTTCTGCCAGCACATGGACCTCCTTGCCCCGCCGCCTTGTATAGACCGGGACGGCGCTTCCCTGGTTCAGGATCTCCTTTAAGGCGTCTTTTACTTCGGTCTCGCTGACCCCATAGATCTTAAAGATCTGTCCATAGCCCTTTTCTGTTCTGATCATTACATTTTCCCTTCTTTCAGAACATTCACGTTTTTTGTGATATAATCCACCAGAGAGATCACAGTCAGGACCAGGGCGATCCATACCACGGCCGTTGTCACCATGGACAGGGCCGGGATCCCAACGATCAGAAGGACCACTGCGATCATCTGGAAGGTGGTCTTAAACTTTCCCCAGTAGCTGGCGGCGATGACCACCCCGTTGTCAGAGGCCACCAGACGGAAGCCGCTGATGATGAATTCCCGGCTGATGATCACAATTACCATCCAGGCCGGGAGCTCCTTAAGCTCCACCAGGCAGATCAGGGCCGAGCATACCAGCAGCTTATCGGCCAGAGGGTCCATAAATTTTCCAAAGTTGGTCACCAGATTGTATTTCCTTGCGATCTTTCCGTCCAGCATATCGGTCAGGCTGGCAATGATGAAGATCGCTGCGGCCACATACCGCAGGGTCTGGTTTTCGCCGCCGTCATATAAAAGGGTCAGCACAAAGAACGGGATCATGATCACCCGCAGGATCGTCAGTTTATTCGGTAAATTCATCTTCAACCTCCCCAATCAGATCATATTCCAGAGCGCCTGTGACCCGGACCCGTACAAAGTCCCCGGACATCAGGGAAAGCCCTGTGTTCACAAAGATCAGCCCGTCCACGCCTGGGCTGTCCATATAGGTGCGGCCCACATAGGCGTTTTCGTCGGCCACCTTTCCCTCGATCATCACTTCCAGAACGCTTCCTTTCATGGACTCGGACTTTTCAAAAGCAATGTCCTGCTGAAGCTCCATGATCTCCGCCCTCCGCTCCTCCTTCACCTCATCGGGTACCTGGTCCTTAAAGGAATAGGCTGGGGTATCCTCCTCCGGAGAGTAAGCGAAGACGCCCAGGCGGTCAAACTCCATATCGTCCACAAACTCCATGAGGATCTCATGGTCCTCCTCCGTCTCCCCCGGGAAGCCGGAAATAAAGGTGGTTCGCAGAGCGATATCCGGGATCTCCCGGCGGAGCTTTGCCACCAGCTCCCGGATCTCCTTATTGCTGGTTCGCCGTCCCATACGCTTTAGTATGGCGTCACTGGCGTGCTGGATAGGAATATCCAGATAGTGGCAGACCTTCTCTTCATTCTTTATGGTCTCGATCAGCTCGTCGGTGATCTCCTCGGGATAACAGTACTGGAGACGGATCCACTGGATCCCCGGAATCGAAGAAAGCCGTCTTAAAAGCTCCGGAAGCTTCTTTTCCCCGTACAGGTCCTTTCCGTAAAGGGTGGTCTCCTGGGCCACCAGGATCAGCTCCTTTACCCCCTGGTCCGCCAGCTCCCTGGCCTCCTTTTCCAGCTGCTCCATGGGAACGCTCCTGTATCTTCCCCTTAAATAAGGAATGATGCAGTAGGTGCACCGCTTATCGCAGCCCTCAGCGATCTTTAAAAATGCGTAGTGGCCGCCGGTGGTCACCAGCCGCTTCGTTTCCTTGCCCACCGGTGCGTCGATGTCCTTAAATACCAGTGTTTTTTCACCCTTTAAAGCCTCTCTTATGGCTCCGGCGATCTCCTCATAGGATGTGGTGCCTAAAACGGCATCCACCTCCGGGATCTCCTCGGTAATCTCGTTTTTATACCGCTCCGCCAGACAGCCGGTGACGATCAGGGCCTTCAGACGGCCGCTCTTTTTAAGCTCTGCCATCTCCAGGATGGTGTTGACGCTCTCTTCCTTGGCATCCCCGATGAAGCAGCAGGTGTTGACGACGATCACATCGGCATCCGATTCATCGTCCACAAAGCTGTATCCCTCTCCGCCCAGGATCCCGAGCATTTTTTCCGTATCCACCAGGTTTTTATCACAGCCCAGTGATATGAAAAGCAGATTCATTCCAGTTTTTCCTTTCTTTTGAAAAAAAGGGGAAGCCAGCAGTAAATCCCTAGAGCTGTTCTCCCCCCTTTGTTCCTCTTATTCTTCCTTTTCAGCCTCTTCTGCGGCGTCTTTGGCACCGCACTCTGCTTCATCGTTCTCTGTCAGAGAAGCCTCCTCCGGCAGCTCCTCCTCTTCGGGAAGGATCGTCACCTTCTGCTCGTATAATTCCTGTACGGCTGTGGAAAGCGGCTTCTTTCTCGCTGCTCCGGCCACTAAGGGATCGGCTCCGGCGATCAGCTGTCTGGCGCGCTTGGCTGCCGCGATCACGATGGAATAACGGCTCTGGACCACCGGCTGCTCACCCGGCTCCACGCCGCTGTTTACTGCCTCGATCAGGTCTGTATAAGATGGATGTAACATAAAAGGTCTCCTTTCGCATTCTGCGTTCTTTAACAGCCGCCTTTTCCTCCGGCAGCTGCTCCCTGCTTCTATATATTACCGGCTGAGGCCCGGATCCGCCATGGATCAGAGGCTTTCCGCCAGTTCATGCAGCTCTGTTTTTATCCGGTCCATCAGCGTTCTGCTGTTTCCGGCCTTTAAGTGCTGGGACTGGATCAGATGGTGGAGCTCCTCCACGCACTGGTCCACGGTGTCGTTCACCAGGATGTAATCATAGGACTCCATTTCCTCGGATTCCTCCAGAGCCCGTTTTAAACGGCTGGCGATCACTTCCTCCGTCTCTGTTCCGCGGCTCACCAGCCTCCGCTTCAGCTCTGCGGCTGTGGGCGGCACCACGAAGATCAGGATGGCGTCCGGGTACTGCCTTTTCACATTCAGCGCACCCTGGATCTCGATCTCAAGGATCACGTCCTTCCCCTCGGCCATTTTGGATTCCACATAGGATCTGGGAGTCCCGTAATAATGGTTCACATACCGGGCGTGCTCGATGAGGCGGTCGTTCTGGATCAGCTCCTCAAACTGCCCGTCGGTCATAAAGAAATATTCCCGTCCGTCCTGCTCTCCGGGACGGGGCGCTCTCGTGGTGGCAGAAATGGAAAGCGCATAATTATCGTATTTCTCCAACAACGCCTTCATGACCGTTCCCTTGCCTGCCCCGGAAAAGCCCGAGACAACGGCCAGCATCCCTTGTCGTTTCATAGTCATCACTCCAGTATTATTCAATGTTCTGAATCTGCTCTCTTACTTTTTCGATCTCTGTCTTTAAAAGGATCCCCTGGTCCGAGATCTCCAGGTCATTGGATTTGGACAGGATCGTATTGGATTCCCGGTTCATCTCCTGGGCAATGAAATCCAGCTTCCTTCCCACACTGCCGCCGGCCAGAAGTTCCTTCTTCATTCCCTCGATATGGCTCCTTAAGCGGACCGTCTCCTCGTCCACACAGATCTTATCTGCAAAGACCGTCACCTCTGTGAGGATCCTGGACTCGTCGATGGTGGAGTTCTGGAGAAGCTCCCGTACCTTGTCTCCCAGCCGCTGCCGGTATTCCTCCAGGATCTTCGGGGAACGCTCCTCGATAAAGTCCACCATAGACAGCATATGGTCCAGCTTTCCGATCAGGTCGTTCTTCAGGTTCTCTCCCTCTCTGAGCCTTGTCTCCACAAAGTTTTCAGCGGCTCCCTTCAGGACCTCCTGAAGCATGGCCCACATGTGCTCCTCATCCTCCGGCACCTGCTCCATGGTAAGGACCTCCGGGCACCGGGAGAGCATGGAAACGGTCACATCGTCCTCCAGACCGAACTGCTCTGCCATCTTTTCAAAGTTTTTCATATATTCGGCGGCCAGTGTGCTGTTATATTTTAAGGAAACCTGGTCCTCCGTATAATCCTCGTAGGTAATAAACACATCGACCTTGCCCCTCTGGATATAATCCTTTAAGAGGGTCCGCATCGCCGCCTCGAAATAGTTGAATTTCTTGGGCATTTTGATGCTCAGGTCCAGATAGCGGTGGTTCACTGCCTTGATCTCAACAGATATCTTACATTCATCCGTCACAGCCTCGCACCGGCCGAAACCGGTCATGCTTTTTATCATTTTCAACCATGCCTCGCTTTCACATAGATAAAATCATTATAAGGCAAATGGAAAAGGTAGTCAACCAGTTTTGCCCATGATATACCGCTTCCTATATTTTAACTGCACATAGGTCATGACCTGCTTCCAGCAGACCGGATTGGAAAGGCCGCCGAAGGCTCCCACCACCGGAAGGCCCTGGATAAATTTGGCGGCCAGCATGTCTATGGCAAAGGCGTTTCCCACCGCCTGGATCTGTGCCTCCAGATCCTCTTCGGATACGTTCAGTTCTTTCTTCTGGACCAGCGTATAGATCAGCCTGTCCACCCGTGCGTTGTTCTCGGCCCACTGCTCCCCCCGGCTGACAGAAGCCTCCAGGAGACATAAGATAAAAAACCGTTCCTCCGGCGTATCATAGGAAAATCCAAAATACAGCGCCGTCTCATAAACGCCCCTTAAAAGCATGGCCGTAAATATGGCGATGTCCGGCAGGCCCACGCCTAAAAGCCCCAGCCCCAGGCCCTCCGCCGCGCTGACAGCCTGGTTTTTCAAATTTCTTCTGGCAGCCTCGGTCCGGAGCTTTTTGTACTCCTTCCGGCTTTCCTTTAAATCCAGGGAAAAATCCCGGACCTTAAAATCCTTTTCCAGTTCGTCCCTCCGGTAGGTCTTTTCGATCAGAGGATTCCCCTTTTCAAAAATCGTCCGGAAGGCCATGCAGAACGCCTTCTGAAGGTTTTCCGACATCTTTGTAGGGATCCTGGCCGTCAGCGCCTCCTTCCAGCCGGGCTCTGTACGGGACAAAGCCCTTTGCTCCAGCCGTTTCTCTTCCTTTTCGATCTTCTCCAGCTCCAGGGTCACTGGAGATTTTTTTATGAATTTCATATTCTCTTCCACCTCCTGCGGCTGTTTTCTACGGATTATAGCAGAAACAGAAGAAAATTAAAACAGGTGTAAGAAAAATGTCAGACTTTTCTTTTGCCCTTCTGGTATAATGAAATCAAAGAAATCCTTAAAAACCGCTCTGAGGTCCGCTTGATCTCACTGGAAATAAGAAGATACCAGACACGAAACGAAAACAGAAAAGGAGGGGCCTATGAAGCTTAAAAACCGTATATTCCATATCATGACCATTTCTCTCCTCATACTGTCGGCGGTCCTTCTTTCCGCCTGCGGGAAACAGGAGACGGCAGGATCCATGAAACTCACAAAAGCCGAGCTTTCCCACAAGGAAAAAGCGCTGGCAGACCTGCTGGCTCCCGTAGGTTCGTCCCGTTTATTTGACTTCACCGTGGATGAGACCATCCGGCAGGTTACGGTCACCACGTATGAGCTGAAAAACGGACAATGGGACCGGTTCACATCCAACAGCACTCCCCTGTCCGGCAGCCAGGGGCTTTTGTTTCTCGGATTTGAAAATATCCCCGATGGGATCCGGACCGGCATACAGATCGATGAAAAAAACAGCGTGAGCCAATGGGAGCCGTTTGAAAGCGCCGAAGAGTCCTCCGCCCCGTCCGCCTGTGTTACCAGACAGCTGGAGCAGCCTGCGGATATTATCCCGGAAGAAGAGATTCCTGTGATCCTCCAGATCCTGGATTCCGGAGGCACCATAGAGACCCTGGACCTGGACTTTTTCCACGACCCGTCCAGGGCAGAAGGCTATGGATATGACCGGGTCTTTTGTATTACCGTTTCTTTTAGCCAGACGCCTCTAAGATAAACAGGAGGTGGAACTCTATGAAAGGAAGAAATGACCGATTTACGATCTCAATATACCTGCTGCCGCTTTTCCTGGCTGTTTTTCTCACCGCCTGCGAGGTCAGGGACTCTTATATGAACGCTGAGGTGATTTCCGCAGATGAAACGTCCATCACGGTCCGGTCCATAAAGGCCGGGGACTCCCATGCCCCCAGGGGCGTGCTGGAGGCAGAGACCCTGATCCTTGACCTGACCGGCTATGACAGCGTATCCATCCCCGAAGGTCTGGCTCCCGGCGATGGGATCCGTGTCCTCTTTAATCCGGATTCCTTTAAAAAAGGAGAAGTTCCGGAAATCGGGATCGTGTTCCAGATCTACCGTCTGGATGAGGACGGGGAGGTGGTGATAAGCCATGAAGAAATATCCGCATCTGAAAGCAGCAAAGCTCCAGAGCCGGGCCGGCCAGTCAAATGGTTTGACTGTCTCCATGGAGACGAAATGGTCTGGGATGATGTCAGAGAGTATGATCTGGAGGAATTTCCAGAAACCACCTTTCGCTGGAGCGCAGAGCAGCTGGAAGCTGTGAAGGGAAGCGAAATTACCCCTCTCTATAATGGAATGCCCATCTGGAGCGTTTATTTCTGTGATCTCACCGGAGACGGCAAACCAGAGCTTTGCTCCACCCTGAGTATTGGCTCAGGAATCGTCAACGACCAGATCCTGGTCTATGACTATGCGGAAGGCACCGGTTATGATCTTTCGGACCGGGGGAATTTTGATTATGTCCTTACTGTACAGGAGGATTCTCTTATTGCTGAAAAAAGGGCTTATCAGGAGGATGCGCTCATTGAGTCCGGCGAGCTGGTGCTCTCGGATGGTATTCTTCAGATAAAACCCCAATGATCGCTTCACCTTTATAAGACCATCGCCTAAGCAAAACCGGAATATGAAGTTATGAGGAGGTGCTTCCATGAAATTAGTCAGTCCGAAAAACCTGCTTGTATCTCTGCTTGGCTGTGCGTTTGTCGTTCTGAAAATAGTGACCTTTGATGGGATCGCGGATCTGTTCTGGATCCTGTTCATTGGATACCTGTCCGTCAAGTGTCTGGCCGCGGGATTGTCCCAGGAAGCCTATGACAAAGATATAAAACAGGCACAGCAGGCAAAGGTCCTGTACCGCGACCTGTTTGGGAAATTTGCATACGTTGCGGCAGATATCCCGATCCTTCTTCTCCTTTTCACCGGCCTCCTGGCTGTGATCTGCCCCATAACAGCGTTTCTCCGAGCTGTCCTGATCACCCTTTTGCTGGCAGCGGCCGGATATGCGGTCTGGTTATGCTGGTATGTTTCAAAGCATAAGCGGCAGCGTATATTTAAAGGCGAATGGGGAACCGGGGTCTTAAGCCCAGAGGAGGAGAAAGCATGGAAACGGTCCGGCCTGTGGCACGGCATTCTCCTGGGGATCTCTGCGGTATTTTGTGCTTTTTATTTCATTTTTGGAAATTCGTGAATTTCATAAATCGATCAGGTATAAGACTGAAAAACACTATCCGCGTCGAGTGGGGCGCACTGCTCCTGGGGTGGAACGTTTCCTTCTTTTATTAATGCAGAATTGGCCAGGCCGCAGGTCCTACACTCAGATTTTCTGAAGAACATCAGACCTGAACAGGAGAATATCATAAAATAAAGACCGTAACGCATCCGCTTGTCCGAGTGCTTCGCGGTCTTTTGTGTTGTATGGCGAAAAGTACGATCCATTTCGTATAAATTTTCGATTAAAATCATGTAATACTGTTCATATTGCCATTTATCAGAATCGCCGACTTTCACCGATTTCTGCGTTCATACCGTTCCTTAGATGAGATTGCTGGGGATAAAGCAGTTATCTGTATCAATCGGGATCGGCTCCTCGCACATACAAATAATTCCGCCATTTCCACGGTTCAAAGATGCCTTGTCGATTACGCTGTATTTTTTGACCTCACGGCGGTCAGGTGAGGCACTCTTTTTAATCTCCAACGGATGAATAACATTATTTTCTTCCACAAACACATCAATCTCTTTGGCATTGGAGTCCCGAAAATAGGTGAGGTTCACTTTAGATTTTGCATAAGCATAATTCTTAACAAGCTCCATCACAACATAGTTCTCGTAGTAATGACCGCTTGCAGCACCATTACGCAGCGTATCCGGCGTCAGCCACATAGAGAGATACGCACACAATCCGGTATCGCAGAAATACAGCTTCGGGGTTTTGCTGAGCCGCTTCAATTCATTGTTGGAATACGGTGCAAGCAGATAGACAATGTGAAGCCCTACCAGCACTTTCAGCCATTCCTTTGCGGTACTCGGTGCAATACCGGCAGATTCAGCCAGCGTTGCGTAATTGACCTGTTCCGATACAAGGGAAGCACACCCCACAAGGAACTTGCAAAACCGCACAGTATCTGTAATACATCCTGCCTCAGCCACGTCCCGCATCAGATAAGTGTCAATATACGAGTTGAAATATTCCTGCCGCAGCTCGTTATCCACGCCCTGCACCTGCGGCATACCGCCCTCCCAAATGTGATTGAACACTTGAAGCACGTCATTTTTGGGAAGTTTACGCTGTCTTGCCTGCAGGGCAGCAAGTGAAAAATCCAAATCGGTATCAAAGACCATTCCGGCTTTTTCTCTTGCGGAAAGGCTATACAGCTCCAATATCCCGATTCTTCCGGCAAGTGTTTCATGCACTCGCTCCATCATTTTGTACTGTTGGGAACCGGTCAGCCAAATAAGGCCTTTTTCATCGCTTTCATCGCAAATCACCTTGATCTGCTCAAAAAGCTCCGGGGCTTTCTGTACTTCATCAATGAGAATCGGCGGCTTATAGGTCTGGAAGAACAGCACCGGGTCGCTCTCCGCCAATTCTCTTGCCATCGCATTGTCCATCGTAACATAGGTTCTGTCGCTGTCGGCTAAGTGCTTCAGCATGGTGGTTTTTCCCACCTGTCTTGCACCGGTCACAAGGATCACCTTGAAAAAATCATTGAGTTTTAGAAACTTCCGTTCCAGTTCTCGTGTAATATATTCCATCATGCACCTCCTATTTTACGATAATCTATGATAAATCATATTTTGTCATAATATATCCGTATAATCAAGAGAATACGCACCTTGGCTTAACAGTGATAAGGAACTAATTTACTTATCAACTATTAGCTGACGATTTCCGGGGTGCATACGAACAAATCCCGTCTGATTTCAAACAGAAAGTCAGACGGGGTTTTCTCTTTATATCTTGAATTGTGGGGAATATACCTCGAAACGGTTGTTTTGCTTTCCAATAAGAAAATCGACTCAAAGAAGATTCTTGTAGAGTTTTCCCTTGAAAATTTAGATACATCCTGATTCTGTAAGAACGCTACTTATGAATAAAGTCGAAGGAACTGAGAATCATATTTTGTCAATACTTCCCCCTTCTCCGGAGCACCTTTTCTATCTCCATCCTTGTACCCTATGCGAATGGGGAAATCAACTCTTTGGTACCTTCCAAATCGGCCACTTTCTAACTCCATTGATTTTGCAGAATCAAATCTCGTAAAGTTTGCATTGAAACGTCAACGGAAGCAATTTCATCTGCACAGCGCTTTAATTCTCTGCGTATGGTTTTTTCATGTTCAATATCTTTTTTATACTTTAGCTGGTGCTCTAAAGCCGCCCAGAAATCAATGGCAATCGTCCGCAGCTGCACCTCTGCTGTAAGTTTTTGACCGTCTGATGTTGAAATGGCCAAAATTAAATGAAGACTCCGGTAGCCATTGGGCTTTGGAAATGTGATGTAGTCTTTTGTTTCAAGGATCTCAAATTCAGAACGCGCCTCCAACCAACCGGCTATTCTATAGACATCATCTAAAAAGGAACATACAATGCGCATTCCTACAGCATCACGCATATTGGAAAGTGCAGATTCCCCATTCGTTGGGAACCCATGCTGCTCCAGTTTCCGCATCATGCTTTCCGGCTTCTTTATCCGGGTTTTGCAATATAAAATTGGCTCTGTCCCATTTGGATAATCCTGCGTAGGATATTCACGAATCGTATCCAGTAAAAGCTGTTCTATCCGCTTGAGAGAATCAAATTGGTATCCATAGTATTCTTCACAAGTCAAGATCGTCACGCTCCTTTTTCCTGCATCTACATCTCCGCTGGAACAAGTGACCTGTCAAAGCGGCCATCGCCGGAAACAATATCCCAAGTACCCAATAAACCGATACAAGGCGATTTGTCGTTCCATAAATCTCCAGCGCGCCTTGAAACAGACATCCGATCGTCAAAGCAGCGATGCCGGAATGATACAAATTCAGAGAAACTCTGTTCGGTATAGGCGCTCCGGAAAAGGCCATTGTAAAAAAAGGGAGCGCACCGCCACCTAAGGGAATCACAAATGCATACAGCATAAAATAAGAATACACTTCATGGCTGAAAAGCTCATAGACTGCGCCAAACAGGATACAGAATAGGGAAATGAACAGATAATAAAGCGCAGTTTTGTTCATCCGGTTAATATCCAATGTAGACAATATCACTCACGCTCCTTTCTTTAATGCTTCGTCCGTTGGTTGTCGGATTATTGATAATTTCACCATTGAAATACATGGTAGAAGATCCTCCACCATCCAGATTGTAGGCGGTTACAACACCGAGACATTTCATAAATTCCGCCAACTGGGACAGAGACAGACCGGCACTTTCCTCTGCAATCAGTTCTGATTTCATTTACCCTGTCCTCCTGTATACGTTCTGATGGATGAAGATCCTGTCCGGCAGATAATACTGGATAGGATCTTCGGAACCGTTATGTGCTTGAGTTCTGCTCCTTTTCTCCGGGATTTTCTCTCTGATTCTGTTCATCCATATTGCCGGTATTCCTCTTGCCGTTTGGGCCGCCTCTGCTGCCGCCCATTTGGCCAGGATTGTTTTCTGAGCCATCGTTGGTGGTTATATCGCCGCCGTTATTGGCATAGTTTCCATCACAATCCAGAGCAGTGTTCCCACTTCCGTTACAGGTGAGGTTCAATGTTCCGCTGTTGACCGTTAAAGCGCCGTTAGAATCGATGCAGTCACCTGTTGATACGATGACAAGATTTCCACCGTTTATCGTAATAAAGTTGTCCGATGAAGCAGAGAACGTCTCGTGATGGGGGCGGCCTCCGCCAAATCCGGAGCTGTCAATGCCGCCACCGGCGTTGATACCATCATCTACGGAGGTAATATCAAAGGTGCCGTCGTCAATAGTGACCGATAGACCCTCAATTCCTTCGTAGCAGTAAGCTACGGTAAAATCACCGTTTTGAAGATGAACTGTGGCGTCTGCATGAATTGTGTCATCTCCACTTTTCAGTTCAAATACACCATGTGAGATAAGGATATCACTGTTTGAGTGGAGCGAATCATCCACTGTATCGGTGACAAATGTTCCGCCTGCAATCGTGATTGCACCTGTAGCCTTGACGCCTTTCTGACTGATTGAATCATCCTCCGTCGAGGTATCCGTTGTTTGATTCTGGAGTCCGCCTCGCTGTCCAAAATCTACAGCGTCGGTGGTCATCACAGCGCTGGCGCTTCCCTCTCCTGTCGTAATGGTAAAGGAGCCATCCTCAATTTGCAGATATGCGCTACTGCTTATTCCATCACCATCTGCCATAATTGTAAAAGTTCCGCCTGCAATATACAGGAATCCCATGCTGGTATCATCTGCGTTCTCTGCATGGATACCGTCCTTTCCGCTTGTGATCGTATATGTCCCGCTGGCGATCCTCACGCTGTCTTTACCGGAGAGGCCGTGATTTGCCGCAGTAATATCATAGGTGCCGCTGGTAAGAACCAAATCATCTTTGGAAACGACGCCATGGCCTGCTGAGGCGTTAATGGCAAGGGTTCCTGCGCCGTTCAGCGTTAGGTCGGATTTGGAGAAAACAACTGCGTCGATGTTATTGTCATCAATCGCAACATACTCCCCACCGTTACCCAATGTGTTTTCCGTACCAGAAGCGGTGGTGATAAATACCTTGTCCGCTTCCAAAATATAAATAGCCGCTGAAGTGCTGTTGGTAATATCTGCACCATTCAAAACCAACCGCACCTTGTCTGTATCCTCTGCGTTCACAACAATCATGCCATTATGCAATGTGCCGGAAAGGATGTAGGTGCCCTCATCCGTGATGGTAACCGTGCTGTCGGAAATCTGAACAGCATCCGAATCACTGGAAGCGCTGTCCCCTGAGAGGGTGATCTTTGCGCTGGCTTCCTCGTCATACTCAATTTCCAAATCGTTATCCGTAAACATATCTGACGGATTGACAGACGAAACCGATTCTTCCGTTCCCGTTTGAACCGTCTGTGAAGAGGAACCTTCCGTTTGGGCAGTGTTGGCGGAACTACACGCTGAAAGTGTCAACAGAACCGCTAACACCAGCGGAAATAATGTTTTTCTTTTCATCTGTATACCTCCTGTTACAATTCTCCAATCATGGTTTCTTGTGCGGAAATCGAGATTTCAAGATTTCCGTTCCGGCAGCGAAGTTTGTCAATCAACTCTTTTTCTTTTGACGCGGTTTTCAGTGTAAGATTGTAAGTGAGACGGAACAAACTTCCCATATTCGTGGTTTTTACCATTGTCAGTTCATGAGAATCGGTATACTCATTAAGAACCGTTTCAAAAACGTCCGTGTAATCCAGATCCTCCGGGATGGTTATATGAAGGGTTTTGTATCGTGCGGATTTTGTTTTCGCACCGAAATCAAAGTGATTATAGAGAGCACTGACAAACCCAAGAAGGAGCGCACACACAAACGCATAGCCGATATATCCCATCCCGATAATCAATCCGGTGCCCATGGCGAGGAAGATTGCGCCAATTTCCTTTGCTGAACCGGGTGCAGAGCGAAACCGAACAAGGCTGAACGCACCTGCGACTGCAACGCCGGTTCCTATATTTCCATTCACCATCATGATAACCACACAGACCACTGCAGGAAGCAGAGCGAGCGTTGCCACAAAGCTTTTGGTATATCTGGTCTGGTACATATAAAATGCTGCCAGGATCAGCCCCACAACCAAGGCGCTTCCAACGCAAAGGAGAAAATCACTGATAGCAATGACGCTGGTCATATCCGTGTCAAACAATCCCTGAAATAAATTAGCAAACATAGCAAGTATTCCTTTCTTCATCCGTTTCGGATTTTGTCATCATATGCTGGTATGCCATCCCGTATTTTGAAAACGATGTTTTGAAAACCTTAAGTCGATTTAAGGTATGGCTCATCCAAAGCGGAAGCCCGCCCGAGGTTTTGATCTCCATTAATGTTTGTCCTTCTCCGAGCAGCGGTATTCCATATACTTCGCTGCTAAGACTAAGATCAGACTCTCGATAAAGGATGTTTTCGTCAAAGGTAACACGGAAGTCTCCGCCATCCAAAGAATAAAAAGCTTCTCTTTCGTAAGAGAGAAAAACAGCAGGATGCAGATCCGCGTAGTAAGAACGGAAATATTCAATTTCCTCTGCAATTTGAGATTGAACTGGAAGTGGCAGGTCAT
The DNA here is from genome assembly GCA_014385265.1 of Enterocloster hominis (ex Liu et al. 2021). Taxonomy (GTDB): domain Bacteria; phylum Bacillota; class Clostridia; order Lachnospirales; family Lachnospiraceae; genus Alitiscatomonas; species Alitiscatomonas aceti. The sequence continues at coordinate 1,671 of JACRTJ010000002.1, read as the reverse complement.
ACCGGAAGATGTTCATGGCCTGCGCCTCCGGGAGGGTAAGCCTGCGTTTATAGACAACAGACTTATATTTCTTTTTCAGTTCTACAAAAACAGAATCGTCATCCGCAGCCGTTTGATAACTTCGAATACGCAGCTTTTCTTTATATGACGGCTTTTCCAGCGACCGGCGGATCAATCGAAAATTCCCTGTATCGAAATAAATATTCCGAATCACGGTACGTCCATAGCCGTCGAGCTTCATGTAAGGCTTCATTGCCTGTAAAACCGCCTCTTTCTGCTGCTGCGTCAGAAGATATTTGATCTCATACCGTTTAAAGGTTGCTTGATATGCCATTTCTTTTCCTCCATTTTTCGTTATTTCCTTGTTCAGATCATCATAAAGTCAATCCGCTCCAGCACTTGGGAAATGGGGATCGCATACCCCATGCCCTCAACCTCTGTGGAAGATACCTTTGCTGTGTTGATTCCGATCAGCTCTCCGTTCATATTCAGCAAAGCACCGCCGCTGTTTCCTGGATTGATGGCGGCATCTGTCTGAATGTATGTAGAAGATTCTGAATCTGTACTGATGGTTCGATCCAGTGCACTGACAATGCCTGTGGTGACCGACTGTCCGTATCCAAGGGCATTTCCAATTGCAACAACCTGTTCACCCACGACCAGCGTATCCGAATCTCCGATGGCAACAATCGAAATCTGAGAAAGCGTATCAGAGGATAAGGCGTCTATGGATACTTTTAAGATCGCAATGTCCATAGGTTCATCATAACCGCACAGCTCCGCTTCATAGGTTTGGTCATCCACAAAGGTAACCGAAAGCGTTGTGGCGCCTTCCACCACGTGACAGTTGGTTATCATATACAAATCCGTATCGTCGGCGTAAACGATTACACCCGAGCCGCAGCTGGTGGTTTCCTGCAGCTGCATTTGCCCTCTCCCGCTGCGCCCAAACCGTCCAAAATAGTTTTGCACTTCCTGGACAGAGATGTTTGTTACGGATACTACCGATGGTAAACCTTGTGCGGCAATTTCTGATACATCCAGAGATCGACTCATCGTAACAGAATCGGAAGAATAGGAAACAGGGGAGATCGTGGCGTTGCCTTTCTGTGTATCATAAAGAGTCTGATTTGACAGATGATTCAGCAGTGCATTCACTCCGTAAAAGGTTCCTCCAGCCATGCCTCCGAAGATGATTGCGCTGAATGCAATGACAATCACTTTTTTCCGAAAGCGAGTTTTTTTCTTTCTGTTGTTTCTTACTGTTCGGGATTCGCACCCGGAAGAAGGTAGGGGGTAATTTGCTAATATAGTATATTCTTGTTGATTATACATATCATCGACTCCTTTCAGCCCCTCATGCAGCAAGACGCTGCGGCTCTTTTGTTTGACCACAGTATACGGGGGCAACCTTAGACAAACTTAAACTCGAAACTTAATCCAACTTAAAATTTTGCTTTGGTATCCGTTTGCTGAAAAAATCCAATGGTACATTTCGGTGAGGAATTACCCGGATTTGCGCCAATTCACATCGGATCAGGCTGCAAGTATAAAAAAGGGGCTGTCGGGAAATAGATAGTCTAAAACAGGGCCGGCTGTGACTTATGTGAGTCACAACCGACCCTGAAATTTTTTCATAAAAAAGAGAAAAAGATGGCTAACGACAACCAT
>JACRTJ010000022.1 GCA_014385265.1 Enterocloster hominis (ex Liu et al. 2021) | reverse complement strand
GCTTTGACCGTGGCCGAATACCTGGCCTATGAAAAGGGAATGCACATCCTGGTGATCCTGACGGATATGACCTCCTATGCGGAAGCCATGCGGGAAGTCTCCTCCTCCAAGGGAGAGATCCCGTCCCGAAAGGGCTATCCCGGCTATCTGTACAGCGAGCTGGCGTCCCTTTATGAGCGGGCGGGCATCGTGGCGGGAGTAAACGGCTCCGTGACCCAGATCCCGATCTTAACCATGCCCGGCGACGATATCACCCATCCTATCCCGGATCTTACCGGATATATCACCGAAGGCCAGATCGTTCTGGACCGGACCCTTCACGGCCAGTCCATTTACCCGCCCATCAGCGTCCTGCCGTCCCTGTCCAGACTGATGAAGGACGGCATTGGTGAAGGCTATACCCGGGAAGATCATCAGGACGTGGCCAACCAGCTCTTTTCCTGCTACGCCAGGGTAGGAGACGCCAGAGCCCTGGCCTCTGTTATCGGAGAAGATGAACTCTCCCCGTTGGATAAGAAGTATCTGGAATTCGGAAAGGCCTTTGAGAAGCGGTTCATCGGCCAGGATCCCCACGACAACCGGACGGTCATCGATACCCTGAATATTGGATGGGAGCTTCTGGGCCTGCTTCCAAGAGAAGAGCTGGACCGGATCGACACAAAGATCCTGGATCAATATTATAAACCCGCATAGATGCGCCACAGCCGCCCTGTGCATATAAGGAGGCAACCATATGAATCCCAACACCTTTCCCACCAAAGGAAATCTGATCCTGGCCAAAAACTCCCTGGCCCTGGCTGTCCAGGGCTACGGACTTATGGATAAAAAGAGGAATATTCTCTTAAAGGAGCTGACCGGACTCATCGGCCAGGCCCGCTCCATCCAGTCGGAGATCGATTCCACCTTCACCTCTGCCTACCGCGCGCTCCAGAAGGCCAATATTGAGCTGGGGGTCCGCTTTGTGGAGGAGATCGCCGACTCCATCCCCACAGAGGATTCCATCCGGGTCAAGGCCCGCAGCATCATGGGGACAGAGATCCCTCTGGTGGAATATACGCCCAGAGAAAAGGAAAGGCCTCCCTATTCCTTTTACAGCACCAGCGATTCCCTGGACGAGGCCTGCCTGGCCTTTGAGCGGGTGAAAGAGCTGACCGCCCGGCTGGCCACGGTGGAGACCTCAGCCTACCGGCTGGCAGAAAGCATCAAAAAGACCCAGAAACGTGCCAACGCCTTGAAAAACATCACTATCCCGTCCTATCAGGCCCTGGTCACAGAGATCACCAACGCCCTGGAGGAAAAGGACCGGGAGGAGTTTACCAGACTAAAAGTGATTAAACGGAGTGCAGGAAAATGATTCAGAAAAGAACCACAGAACCCTCGAAAAACAGCGTGCATGCCCCCTGGATCCACGCCGCCGGTATCCTTACGGCCCTATGGCTCATGATCGTATTTCTGATCACTGCTGTGGAGGCAGTGGCCTACTGGACCCCCGGCTACTACAAAATGGAGTATGAGAAATACCAGGTCCTGGACGACCTGCCGGAAATGACCATGGACGACCTTTTATCCGTCACAGATGAGATGATGGCATATCTGCGCGGAAACCGGGAGGACCTCCATGTGTTCACCACCATGGGCGGAGAATACCGGGAGTTTTTCAATGCCCGGGAGATCGCCCACATGGAGGACGTGCGGGGGCTGTTCCTGGGCGGCCTGTGGCTCAGACGGATCGGACTTATGTTTACCCTGGCCTTTGCCGCTCTTTTATATTTCTGGAAACGGGGCCGTAAGGACCGGAGCGCATACCTGGCCCGGGCAGTCCCCGGCTCCCTCTGCGCAGGGACCGGCGTTTTTTTCGCCGCCTGCCTGGCACTGGCCGCCGTCATATCCACAGACTTTTCCCGGTATTTCGTTGTTTTCCACCATATCTTTTTTGACAACGACCTTTGGATCCTGGATCCTGACACAGATATGCTCATCAACATCGTGCCCGAGGCGTTCTTTATGGATACGGCTCTGCGGATCGCCATTGTTTTTGCCACATTCGTGACCATTTTCTTCGGAGCCTGCCTGTTCCTTTGGCTCAAGGGGCGGAAAGCCGCGGAAAAAGGGGGAAATTAATCCTTTACTTGTGTTTTGATTTCTTATATAATGACCCTAAAGCGACAAAATGGGGACTGTTTATTTATGAAATATAAGAAAAAAATACTCTGCTTCTTTCTGTGCATAGCCCTTATGACAGGGCTTTTTCCAGTTTCCGCAGCCTTCGCTGCGGCAGACTGGCCCACAGACGTATCCATCTCCGCCGACGGCGGGATCCTTATGGACGCCGGTTCCGGCGCGATCCTCTATGAAAAAAACTCCCGGGAGGCCTATTATCCCGCCAGTATCACCAAGATCCTGACAGCTCTTGTCATCCTTGAAAACTGTGATCTGGACGAGACTGTAACGTTTTCCAATGAGGCCGTCAACACCCTGGAACCTGGAGCTTCGATCCTTGGGGCACGGGCCGGAGACCAGCTTTCGGTCCGGGAATGCCTCTACGCCCTTCTTCTCCAGTCAGCCAACGAGGTGGCAAACGCTCTGGCGGAGCACTGCTCCGGCAGCATCGATGCCTTTGCGGAGCTGATGAATGAAAAGGCCCGGTCTCTGGGCTGTACCAGTTCAAATTTTGCCAATCCCAGCGGCCTCAATGATGAAAACCACTATACCAGCGCCTACGACATGGCCCTGATCTCCCAGGCGGCTTTTTCCAATCCCACCTTTGTAGAGATCGATTCCACCACCTATTACGACGTTCCGGCCGGGAAATTAAAGCAGTATCCCGATGGCTGGCGCTACTACGCCCACCACCGGATGCTGAAAAAAAATGATTCCCTCTATTATGACGGGGTCATCGGCGGAAAAACGGGCTACACCTCTCTTGCAGGAAACACCTTGGTGACCTGTGCAGAGCGGGATGGGCTGAAACTGATCGCTGTGGTCTTAAACGGCCATCAGACTCATTACTCCGATACGAAGGCGCTTTTTGACTTTGGTTTCCGGAATTTCAAGTCCGTGTCCGTTGCAGGCCAGGACAGCGTCTATCAGGACATCGAAAACGACCTGGCCATCGGCGGGATCCATCTGGGCGGCTCCATACGGCTTTCTGTTGGAAAAAACAGCGCCGTTACCCTTCCCTCGGAAGGGGATTTTTCTGATGTATCCTCTTCCTTAAGCTATACTCTGGAGGAAGCAGCTCCATCATCTGCCGTGGCACGGATCGATTATACGTATGGAGACAGAAATGTGGGACATGCCTATCTGGAGGCCGTCAATGTCCCTGCCTATACACCAGATCCATCTATGCTGGCAGAGCTTGCAGAAAGCACCGGGGCCGTAAACGAAACGGCCAAGGCAGATTCCGGGCTGGAGACCGGAGAGACGGAGCAGGCCGATACCCCGGAGAGCTCCAGGGCAGATGAAGACGGATCCGGCGTCCAGGAAAAGGACGAAAAGCCGGAAACGACTGGCAGCAAAGCTCCGGAAAAAAAGGACCGCTCTCCTATGGTTTCCATCCTCATTAAGGGGATCTCTGTCCTGGCTGTGATCGCCGTCATCGGGGCGTCCATCTTCGGATTCCTCACCTACCGGGCCCACAAGGAGCGGGCCGAGCGGATCCTCCGCCAGCAGCGCCGTGAAAAACGGCTGAAGAAATGGGGCTACTCCACCAAGGAATTTGACCAGATCATGGAGGAGCATCTCCGCTCTAAAAGCCAGATAAAAAAGCCGGGCCTCCGGGACCGGTGGAAAAAATAATACGCAGATGGGGCGCCTTTTAAGCGCCCCATTGATCATTTCCCATGTTTTTTTGTTTTCAGCCGCTCTGCCCGGCGGACTCTGGCCTCTTCCTTCTTCCGCGCCACAAACTCTGCGCCCTCTTCTCCCACCAGCTTCTGGGTCTTCACCACAAAGATCGAACCATCCTCAGCCTTTTTCATCCGGATCTTCCCCTTCATAAGCCCATGCTCCGGGCACGCGGCCAGACAAAGGTAGAATCTCTGTCCATAGGAAAACCAGCGGATCTTTTTCCTAAGCATCCGCCGGCATTTATAACATACCATGTCCGTGACCCTCTTATCCTTCATGGCCTCTTCCTTTGATGCAAAGCCTCTGGATACAAATTTGGAATAATCCGGAAAATTCAAAACAATTTCCTCCTCCGGACACCGGGGGATCCTGTAATAATCCACAGATACATAATCCCCCACCGCTTTCATGTCCAGACACGCCATGACCTTTCCTGTGTAGACTGCATCGCCCAGAGCCCTGTGAAAGGGTGCGTCCATCCGGATATTCAGAAGCTTCACAGCTTCATCCAATGCCTCCCTTGTCTTTCCGTCAGAAAAAGTAAGGCTGTATAATTTCTGCACGTCGTAAAACAGCAGCGGACTGGCAAAGGGGATCTCCATGCCATGGTATACCATATTCCTCTGCAGCTCTGTCAGATCCATGCTCCCCCAGGTACAGAAGACCGGCGCCTCCCCGCACCACTCCATGAACTCCTCCATGACCTCCTTAAAGGGCCTTCCGTCCCTGTCCAGCTCGTCCATGGAAACATGGGTCACCTCGGAAATGATATAATGCAGCTGCCGGTACACGCAGGGGCGGACCAGCCGGTGGAACTGGGATACCTGCTCCATTTTTTCGTTGAGCTTCACAGCTCCGATCTCAAAAATCTCAAACGGCAGATGATCCAGGGATGTTTCCTTTCCTGCCGCGCTCTGGTTCCATTCCAGATCAAATACAATGTAATTACTCATAATACGCCCAGTATAACACAGATTCCTCCCGTTGTAAATTTGTAACGGCGGCCCGCAGCGTACAGGACGACGGCCCCGATGGCTTTGGCGGTTACCGGATGGCGGTTTTGGCAGTTGCGGCTGACATCCACGATGGTCACAGGACGGCTTCAGCCGATCGCTCCAACGGGTCTGGGCCTGCGACCCTGGCAGTTCCCGGCCCCGGCGGCTTTGGTTCCCCGGCCCGGGCCGGCCGAATTTCCGGTTGTGTTTCTCTCCTTCCACTATTATACTAGGATCATAAGAAAAACATACGGGAGGTGCCCATGAACGCCATCACCATCGCCCATTTAAGCGATATCCACCATAACCCAGACGAAAACAGCCAGATATCCACATTGCTGCGGGAAAAGGGCCTGCTTGTGGAAAAACTCCTGGGCCAGTGCCTGGAGACCCTGAAGCAGAGAAAGCCGGACATTGTCCTGATCACCGGAGATATGACCCATGAAGGAACGTCCAGCCATTACCGGTATCTCCATGACGCCCTTTCCTCCGCTCTTCCAGGTACCCCGGTGCTCTGCGCCATGGGAAACCATGATGTAAGGGGCGCGTTCCGTGAAGGCTTTCTTGGGCTCACCCCTTCAGGCGGGCCATACTATGCCTCCGCATCCGTCAAGGGCTGGCTTTTTGTCTCCCTGGACAGTGCCTTTGAAAAGGGGCTGGAAGGGGTACTGACCAAAGAAGCCATGGATTTTCTGGAAAATTCCATGGAAGCGGCGGGAAAAAGCGGGCCTGGATCGTCTGACGGGCCGGAAACCATTCTTTTAATGCACCACCCCATCCTGAAGGCCGCCGGACCCATGGGGCTTACGGCAGATCCCCGTCTCCTCCGGCTGCTGGAAAGCGGCCGCATCGCCGCCATGTTCAACGGCCACGTCCACGGCAGCTATACGGGAACCGTCTGCGGCGTTCCCCAGTTCACGGCTGACTCCTTAAAGACCGGCTGCGATTACTGCGGCCATTTCCTGGCCTATAATGACCGGGCCGGCTACCAGCTTGTGACCTTCCAGGAAAACGGAGACTGGAACGTGGAACGTTTCCTTCTTCATCCGGAAATTGAAACATTTTTTCAAAAAAAACTGTATACATAAAATAGTTAAACATTCATTATTTCAAACACGGAGGTATCATGTATGAAACACTTTACTGGACTTGCCCACATCGCCCTGTTCACCAAAGACCTGAAGACCTCAACAGCGTTTTATGAAGCCCTGGGCGGCGTTGTCACCGACCATGCGGATGTGGAAAAGCCGACCGGCACCAACCACATCACCATGGTGCGGATGCCCGGCTTTTTTCTGGAGATCATCGAGCCCCACGACGGCAGCCCTGTGACCGCCGAAGGAGGCCTGTTCCCCCATATTGCCATTGAGGTGGACGACATTGACGCGGCCTTTGCCGATGTAAAGGCTGCCGGAGTTTCCTCCTTCCGCACAGAAGAACCCATGACTATGCCCATTTTCGGCGGGATCCGGAATCTGTTCTTTAAGGGACCTGACGGCGAACTAATCGAATTATTACAGCATTTATAATTTTCATGACTATACAAGAAAAAAGCCCGCTTTCAGGCTTCTCCGCCTGCGGCGAGCCGCTTCTGCGGACAAATTTCCTTCCGCTCCATGGCGATCCCCGCGGAGCGTTTTTATTTCATAGGACGCACCTTCCTATTGCATGAAAAGATCCCCTGCCGGACGGCTGATGGCCGCTGGCAGAGGATCTTTTTTTACTGGAACAACTGTCCTGTCACTTCCAGAGGGATCGTGAAGCTTACAGCTCCCATATATCCAGGAGCCACGTCATACTCGTCAAAGTAGATCACCAGCTCCCCGCTGTCGCTGAAGGAATAGCTTTCTTCTCCGGTGAGGCCTGCAAAGTCCATTTCCGGAATATCCGAATCGATGAAGTATGCGATATTTTCATCCTCCTTCATCTGGGCCCGCATCTGCTCCTTGATATTTTCGCTGATCTTCGTGAGCATTTCTCCGCTTCCTCCGGTCAGATCCGTAAGGCTCACGGTATTTCCGGTTGTCTTATCAATGGTGAACACCTTCACATACTGGGTCCCGCTGGCCATGACCAGAGTTGTATTGATCCGGATGCTCACGTACCGGTCGTTCTGGGACACGATATCATAGCTGGATTCCATGGAATAATGGCCTTCTCCGCCAGATGATTCCAGATCCTTCTCATACTGGGCGATCAGAGACTCTGCATACTCCTCGATCTCCTGATTGGCCGCGATCTCGGTCCCGTTTTCACTGTCGATCTTGGGAATGTCGATCTTACTGTTAAAATTCCCCTGCTCATCTTCAAAGGTCCGGAAGGTCATCACCTTTGCCAGCGTGCCGATGATCGGCAGCTTTTCCATGGCATTGGCCGTTACCGGACTGATATTTGCCAGGGCGCCTACGGTCACCAGAACAGCGGCGGCCGCAACAGCAGTCCTCTTCATCCATACATGATTTTTCATATTTTTTCTTCCTTTCCTGTCCTCCAGGGAAATCACCCTGGATACAGACCTTTCTTTTTCTTCTTTTGCCTGCCTGATACCGGCCAGCATACGGTCTCTGGCATGGGCCGGAACCGGAATCTCCCCATATTTCTGTTTCATATTCATCACCTGGCTTTGGAACTCTTTTTCCAGAAGTTCCTCTTCCTCATATTTACAATTCTTTTCCATTTTTACCCTCCTGCTCTCTATATTCAGGCCATTTTCACTTGCAGCTCTTTCAAGGTACGGTAGAGACGGCTTTTGATGGTATTGGGATTTTCATCCATGACCATGGCGATCTCCTCCAGCTTCATATCTTCAAAGAAACGAAGGCGTATGAGTGTTTTCTGTTCATCCGTCAGTCCCGAAAGGGCTTTCTGCAGATCTGCATTTCCATAGGATGCGTTGACAGCGATCTCGGCGGCCTCATCAAGAGAAACCGTTTCCCGCTTTTTCCGAAGCTGGCTGATGGCCGTGTTGATCACGATCCGGTAGATCCAGGTCTTGGCAAATGCAGGATTTTTCAGTTTTTCCGCCTCTTTTATGGCTTTATAGGCGCTTTCCTGGACAATATCCAGGGCGTCCTCCTCATTTCTGACATATCCATATGCCAGACGGTAAAATTGTCCATAGTTTTCTGTCAGCACATCTTCAATTATTTTTTCACAGCTGTTCATATTGTCTTGTGCCTTTCTGTATTTTGTTTTCTATTCATTAGACACCCCGCCGTCCGGGAAAGTTTCACAGACCGGAGATTTTCCTTTTGCTCCGGAATTTCCGCTTCTTGTACCGGAGCTTCTGCCTTTTATACCGGATTTTCTGCCTCCGGGAGCCTTCCATCCTCTGGCCGGGTGCTTCACGATGGTTTTGACTTTCCTTATTATAACGCCTATAATAACAGAAGATACGGCTTATTTTTATTGAGGAGGATGGACATGCTCGCATACACATACAAAGAACATGGAAAATTTATTTTAGAAGAAAAAGAAAGACCTGTTTTAAAGGATCCGAAGGATGCCATTGTAAAGGTCACTCTGGCCAGCATCTGCACCAGTGATCTTCACATCAAGCACGGCTCCGTTCCCAGGGCTGTTCCCGGCATCACCGTGGGCCATGAGATGGTAGGGATCGTGGAGGAAGCAGGAAGCGGCGTCACAAAGGTAAAGCCTGGGGACCGGGTCACGGTCAACGTGGAAACCTTCTGCGGGGAATGCTTCTTCTGCCAGCACGGCTTTGTCAACAACTGTGAGGATCCTGACGGCGGCTGGGCTCTTGGCTGCCGCATCGACGGCGGGCAGGCTGAGTATGTGCGGGTTCCCCACGCAGACCAGGGGCTCAACCGGATTCCGGACTCTGTGACCGATGAGCAGGCCCTGTTTGTGGGCGACATCCTGGCCACCGGCTACTGGGCCGCCAGAATTTCAGAAATCAAGCCCGACGATACGGTCCTCATCATCGGAGCAGGTCCCACGGGACTGTGTACCCTGGCCTGTGTTCTCTTAAAAGAACCAGAAAAAGTCATTGTCTGCGAAACCGATGAACGGCGGATCTCCTTCGTAAGAGAACACTACCCACAGGCCCTGGTCTTTGATCCCCAATCTGAGGACCCGGAATCCTTTGTACGATCCCATACCCGTCACAGAGGTGCAGACGTGGTCCTGGAGGTGGCCGGTACGGAAAAAACCTTTGAAATGGCCTGGAAATGCGCCCGTCCCAACGCCATCGTAACAATCGTCGCCCTCTACGACCGCCCGCAGACGCTGCCGTTACCGGGTATGTATGGAAAAAACCTTACCTTTAAAACAGGAGGCGTGGACGGCTGTGACTGCGACGCGATCTTAAAACTGATCGGGGAAGGGAAGATCGATACGACGCCCCTGATCACACACACCTATCCGCTGGAGAAAATTGAAGAAGCTTATGAGCTTTTTGAGGAGAAGCGGGATGGAGTGATCAAGGTGGCGGTGAGGGTGTAGGAAAAGCCTCTCTGAATCAAAATATTTTCATATCAAAAGGGGCATTGCTGAAATATCATTTGCAGTGCCCCTTTTCTGGAAATACAGGTTATCTTCCTTTTCATAAACTAAAATGAAATTGCTCATTCACAGATGTTTTTACCATATCGATCAAAGAAGTGGCTGCTTCTGTCAGATGCTTTCCTTTTTTATATACTGCATAAAAAGTTGCCGTAACTGGCGGATCTACCACAGAAAAAATTCTAAGATTTTCACTATGAGCGCTTCTATCTATGTAGCCAGCCAGAGAAAAACCTACACCATATCCGATATTCACCAGGTTAATCATTACAAAAATCTTTTTTAGGAGAAATATATTTTTAGGAAAGACATTACAGGCCTTTAACACTTGACTGCTATATCTTCTAAGGCTCTGGGATTCATTTACCAATAAAAAACGTTCATCTTGAAATAAACCCATATCAATATACGGAAACGTATGCCCCGGACATATCTGAGCATTCGCACAAAGGGGATGATTTTTGTGTACCATAAACACTACCTCATCATTTAAAAGAGGGACATACTCAAAATCCTTACGAAGCGTATTACAATTGCAAAAAAATAAATCCAGTTCATTATTCAAGAGCATCTGTTCCATTGGTGCGTAATTATGTTCCATCCAGACCAGCTTTGTCCTTGGATACATTTTATCCATCCAGGGCAATACTACTGGCGTAAGAAAATGAGATCGAATGTCCTGGATCCCCACGCGTAAACGTTCATTTTGTCCATTAACAATTTCTGAAAGCCCATAATCAAAGCTTTCTTTAAGACTTAACATCTGTCTGGCTTTTTCTACATACAGTTCTCCTGCCTGTGTCAATACAAAAGACTTTCCTATCCGTTCAAACAGACGGATTCCAAGGATGTTTTCCAGATTGCTAATATACAAACTCAGCGCAGGCTGGGAAATAAAAAGAAGCTTGGCAGCCTGTGTAATATTTCCGGTCTCCGCTAATGTGCATACATACAGCTGTTCTTTTAAATTCATCGATCATTCTTCCCCCTTTTCCTTATTCTACCATACAAACATAAGGAAAACAAATTATTTTAATAATTTTAATTGATTTTACAAATATTCGGTAAATAATTATAATATTACTATAAAATACATTATCAGACGTAACTGTCCAAAATTTCCACATTTCTAAGTAAAGGGAGGAAAGTTTATGAAAAAACGATTTTTAAGTTTATCACTGGCTTTGTGTATGGTTTTGACGGCCTGCGGAAGCGGAGGTGAAGAAAAGCAGACTACGGATGGATCCTCACCAGCCCCTTCAGAGACCTCATCAGAATCCGCATCCGCCGGAGTGGAAAAGGGACCTGTGCAGACATCAGACACTGAGAAAGTCTCGTCCAAGGATACTCTGGTAGTTGCCTTTGATAGAGAGCCTGCAACTCTGGACCCTCTTGGAAACAATGTAACGGTAAAGCGTATGATCGAAGGCAGCATTTTTGATACGCTCTTAGAATTTAATGAAAATATGGAGCCATCCCCTTGTCTTGCTGAAAGCTGGGAGCAAATAGACGAGCTGACCTGGAAATTCAATCTTAGAAAAGATGTGAAGTTCCATAATGGTGATCCTCTGACCTCTAAAGATGTAAAATTCAGTTTCTTAAGGGTCGGCAACGGAACTTTAGGAAATGATGCTGCCACACAGTTCGATCCAAATGGATACGAAACTCCTGACGATTACACATTTATCTTAAAAACCCTGGAACCATGGGCATTCACAGAAGCCCAGGTATGTTCCGAAGCTCTCAGCATTGTTCCAGAAAAAGTAGTAACCGAAATGGGGGACGATGCATTCGGACGTGCTCCTGTCGGAAGCGGCGCATATAAATTTGTCTCCTGGACCGCTGGCGATAATATTACGGTAGAAAGAAACGATGAATACTGGAGAGATAAATCCATCTTAAAAACAATCAAATTCCGGATCATCACCGAAGCCGCCAGCCGTACCATCGACCTGGAAAGCGGAGGCGTTGACATCACTCTTGGGCTTCCTACCACTGACGCAGACCGTATTGAAGAAAATCCAGATACCCAGCTTATCGTCAGCACTGGTGCTACGGATCGTTATATTGCCTTCAACTGCCAGAAGGACGTTTTTAAAGATAAACGCGTCCGCCAGGCATTAAACTACGCAACTGATAAAGAATCCATCCGTGTGGTATGCTACGGAGAGAATACCTCAGAAACTATGGACAGTGTGGTTCCAAGCACACTTCCAGGACATATTTCTTCTCTTAAACAGTACGATTATGACATTGAAAAAGCGAAGGAGCTTTTAAAGGAAGCCGGTATGGAAAATGGCTTTGAAGTAGAATTTATGTATCTTGCCAATTCCACCAATAATATGCTGGCAGAACTCCTCCAGCAGATGTGGAGCCAGGTAGGCGTTACGCTTGTATTAAAGCCCACTGAATCCGGAGCACTGACCACATCCTTAAATAAAGGGGAGCAGGAACTGTGCTGTGCTGGTACAAGTTACAGCCTGTTTGAAGCAGGCGCCGGATTATATAATATGTTCCACACTGAAAGAATGTATTCCGGAAGTGCCCGCTCCAATCTCTCAAGCCCGGAAGTGGACAAGGTCCTCGATGAGATCAATATAACCTCAGACGCAGAAAAGCGTGCAGAGCTTGTTGGACAGGCCCAGGAACTGATTCATGAAGAATCTCCATTTATTTATATTGCTTTTACAAAAAACATCATCGGCGCTGGAAGCAAAGTACGCGGATTTGTTCCTACTCCCACAGCCATGTATGATTTCAGAACTGTATACTTCGTAGAATAATCTTACTAATCTGACTCGGACTGACTGATTCCGGGAACCTTTCTGGGATAGATGATATTCTTTTATACCAGAAGGTTCCCGGCTATTACAGAGAAAGGAGGTTCCAACATGCTGAAATACATCGGCCGGCGGCTGCTCATGATGATCCCAGTCATGCTGGGAGTTATTCTGATTGTTTTTACTTTAATGTATATCACTCCCGGTGACCCTGTGGATACACTTCTTGGAGATGATGCAACTCCTGAAATGGCAGAACAGCTGCGGGAAGAACTTGGACTCAACGGTACCTATATTGAACGGTTAGGTAAATATCTGGTAAATCTGGCCCACGGAGATCTCGGGATCTGTTACTCCACAAAGCAGCCTGTCATGGACCGAATTATCCAGACCTTTCCCAATTCTCTAAAACTTGCGGGATGCTCTGTGCTTCTTTCTGTTGCGATCGGGCTGACTCTTGGTATCGTATCTGCTGTAAAGCAGTATTCTCTTTTTGATAATATCGCTATGACTCTGGCCATGATCGGAAATGCCATGCCGAACTTCTGGCAAGGACTCCTCCTGATGCTTCTGTTCGCGCTGCACTGGAAGATACTCCCAGCATCTGGCTTTGATGGATGGACCTATATGATCCTTCCCGCGATTACCATTGGTACCAGTTCTGCAGCGGCTGTCGCCAGAATGACCCGATCCAGTATGCTGGAGGTCATCCGGCAGGACTACATTACAACTGCTGAGGCCAAGGGCCAGACGGAACTGAAAATCATTATCTTCCATGCCCTTAAAAATGCCCTGATTCCTGTTATTACCACCATCGGCATCCAGTTTGGCCATCTTCTTGGCGGTGCTGTGCTGACAGAATCCATTTTTGCAGTGCCAGGCGTTGGAAAGATGATGGTTGATGCCATCAAGGCAAGGAACTATCCCGTTGTCCAGGGCGGTGTACTTATGGTAGCCCTTACATTCAGCCTTGTAAACCTGGCCGTGGATATCCTGTACGCTTTTGTTGATCCACGAATCCGTTCACAGTACAAGTAAGGGGGTGGCAATATGGAAAAAACAAAGGATTTAACATCATCCTCTGAGGCTGGTTCCATCAAAAAACGAAGTCAGGTCAAGGAGGTATGGAGACGGTTCTGCCGAAATAAACAGGCCATGGTCGGTATGTGCATGCTTCTTCTGCTGATCTTTGCCGCTATTTTTGCTGACATCATAGCGCCCTATGATCCCGTGGAGCAGGACATTATCAACCGTTTAAAACCACCGTCATCTGCCCATTGGTTCGGAACCGACGAACTGGGACGCGATATTTTCAGCCGTATTCTCTATGGAAGCCGTATTTCCCTCACTGTCGGTCTGATTGCCGTAGGACTCTCCAGCATTGTTGGCTGCGCCCTTGGAGCCATAGCTGGATATTATGGCGGCGTACTTGACAATATAATTATGCGATGTACTGACGTACTAATGGCAATTCCCAGCATTCTTCTAAATATTTCCATTGTAGCAGCGTTGGGAACCGGACTCCAGAATGTAATGATCGCCATAGGAATTTCCAGTGTTCCTGCCTACTGCCGTATTATGCGTGCATCCCTTCTTTCGTTGAAGGAACAGGAATTTGTAGACGCTTCCCGTGCAGCCGGGGCCAGTGACGTTCATATTATCATCCATCATATTCTTCCAAACAGCCTTGCCCCTCTAATCGTTCAGGCGACTTTAAAAATTGGCGGTGCGATTCTTTCCTGTGCCAGTATGAGCTTTATCGGACTCGGAATTGTACCTCCTACACCAGAGTGGGGCGCAATGCTCTCCACTGGCAGGGATTTTTTAAGGGATGCGCCGCATCTGACTGCTTTCCCTGGAATGGCTATCATGTTCGCTGTATTTGCCATGAACTTAATGGGTGATGGATTACGGGATGCGCTGGATCCCAAGCTGAAAAACTAGGGGGTGAATCTGAATGAATGAGCACACAAACCTTTTAGAAATCAAGGACCTTACAGTGCACTATGTGACTGTGGACGGTACCGTCCATGCTGTTGAAAATCTGAATCTTACTCTTCCCGAAGGAAAAACCCTGGGACTGGTGGGGGAAACAGGAGCGGGAAAAACTACAACCGTTAAAGCGATCATGCAGATTCTCCCGGATCCGCCTGCAAAAATCCTAACTGGAGAAGTGATTTTCTGCGGGGAAGATCTTCTGAAAAAAAACAAAAAATCCATGAGAAAAATCCGTGGAAAACAGATTTCCATGATTTTCCAGGACCCCATGACCTCTCTAAATCCTGTGATCACAGTTGGAGAACAGATTATGGAGGTAATCCGGCTCCACGATAAAAAAATAAGTAAGAAGGATGCTTATACCAAGGCCTGCGAAATGCTGGAACTTGTAGGAATTAAAGCGGACCGGGCTGGCGATTATCCGCATCAGTTCTCCGGAGGTATGAAACAGCGTGTAATCATTGCCATGGCTCTGGCATGTAACCCCAGACTTCTTATTGCAGATGAACCCACCACTGCTTTGGATGTTACGATCCAGGCGCAGGTGCTGGAGCTGATGAGAAAACTTAAGGCCAAATACCAGACCTCCATGATCATGATCACCCACGATCTGGGAATCGTAGCAGAAATATGTGACTATGTAGCCGTTATGTACGCCGGTGAAATTGTAGAATACGGAAACAGAGAGCAATTATTCCATCGTCCATCCCATCCTTATACAAAAGGCCTGTTTGCATGTATTCCAAATCTGATGGAGGAAGAGACTACATTGATTCCCATTGAAGGGATGACCCCTGATCCTACAAATCTTCCAACTGGCTGCCGTTTCCATCCCCGCTGTCCATATGCGACAGAAGAATGTTCAAAAACGAATCCCGCCAGTAAGGAAATCGAAAATGGGCACCATGTCAAGTGTCTGCACATATAAAGGAGGGATTGACCATGAGTGAAAATATATTGGAAGTCCGTCATTTGAAAAAATATTTTCCGACCAAACGCGGACTGCTCCATGCTGTTGACGATGTAAATTTCTCCATTAAAAAAGGTACTACCATGGGGTTGGTCGGAGAATCCGGATGCGGAAAGTCAACGGTTGGCCGTCTGATCTTAAGGCTTACGGAAGCGACAGATGGGGAAATCCTCTTTTATGACGACGATATCAGAAAATACGACCGTGAAAAAATGCGTCACACACGGAGAAGGCTCCAGATTGTTTTCCAGGATCCCTACGCTTCTTTAGACGGAAGAAAAAGCATTTTTGAAAGTATCGCCGAGCCTCTCCAGGTTCAAAAAATATATCAGAACAAAAAAGAAATGGAAGAAAAAGTTTATGAGCTCATGGCTACTGCCGGCCTTGCCAGACGCCTTGCCAATTCATACCCTCATGAACTGGACGGCGGCAGAAGACAGCGTGTTGGAATTGCGCGGGCCCTGGCCTTAAACCCAGACTTTCTTGTTCTCGATGAACCGGTTTCCGCATTAGATGTCTCTATTCAAGCGCAGGTATTGAATCTGATGGAACAGCTCCAGGAACAGATGGGACTCACCTATTTGTTTATTTCCCATGATCTAAGTGTTGTAAAACATATCAGTGATGAAATCGCTGTTATGTATCTGGGACAGATTGTTGAAAAAGCTGAATGCAAGGATCTTTTTAAGTACCCATCCCATCCTTATACCCAGGCTCTGCTAAGTGCAGTTCCAATTCCATCGATTGATTATCATGTGGACCGGATTGTGCTGGAAGGTGATGTCCCAAGTCCCATCAATCCATCCCCTGGCTGCCGCTTTGCCGGAAGGTGCCGTTTCTGCAAGGAAAAATGCCGTCACGAAACACCCGAATTAAAGGATATTGGAAATGGTCATATGGTTGCCTGCCATTTTGTGGGTGAATTCTAAATCAAAAGATGAGAAAGGAAGAAAATATGGAACTGCGATTGGAATCTTTCGTTCAGGATACAATTAAAAGAAAGCTGGATCTATACCATGTGGTCGTCCGTCAGCATGGAGAAATCATTGGTAAATTTGACTGGCGTGAAAACCGCAGGGAGGACATTCATTCTGTCAGCAAAAGTTTTCTCAGCATCGCCATCGGTATTGCCATTGATGAAGGGATCCTCCGGTTGGATGAAAAACCAGCTGAGATATTTTCTGATAAGCTTCCGGAAAGTCCATCCGAAAACTTACAGGCAATGACGATCCGGGATATGATCATGATGGCTACCGGACATGACCATTTTATTCTGCAAGGCTATTCTGCTTCTGATGACCGGCCTGTCAGGGATGCCATTGAAAATGACGACTGGGTTCAGTATGCTCTGGAATTTGACGTTCCGTATAAACCCGGGACCTACTGGAAATATAATAATTTCGGCCCATATCTGGCATCCGTTATCATTCAGGAACGGACCGGGGAACGTCTTGTGGACTGGTTAAAGCCCCGTCTGTTCACTCCCCTCGGCATACGCAATCCTCAGTGGCTGGAATCTGTAAAAGGATATACCTTGGGATGCGGCGGGCTTCATCTTTCCACAGAAGAATTATCCAGATTTGGGCAGCTTTGCCTTAATAAAGGCCAATGGGAAGGAAAGCAGCTGGTTTCTGCCTCCTGGATCGAGGAAGCCACTGCCTGCCAGATCTCTAATAAAATCGAGGGAAAAGTCCAGCATCCCGATGAATGCGCCGGATATGGATACTTTTTCTGGAGATGTTCCAGAGATAATGCATACTGTGGAAATGGTTATGCCGGACAGAGAATTTTTGTCTTACCGGAGCAGGATGCCTGTATTGCTGTTACTTCCCATGAATTTAACTCCGGATCTATTTCTGACTGCGTATGGAACCATATCGTTCCCCAGCTAAAATAAAACCTTACATAGACGGATCCGCTGTCCCCAGTTCCTTCCCAGGTACTGGGGACAATCTACATATTTCCATCCATAACATATCTATCTTTATTTGCAGGAATACTTACGATCCATATCTGCAGCACTAACAGGTCAATCATCTATAATCCATGCAAATCTTGCATAGGGTTGTGCTATCTGCTACAATAACACTACTATCTAAATTCCTTTTTCATAATATATCAGCCAAAGGAGGACTCCCTATGTTCCGCAGTATGAGACGTTCCAGACAGCAGCTGGAAAACGATGAAACCATAAAAATCCTGCGTTCCGGCACCACCGGCGTTCTTGGACTGACCGGTGACGACGGCTATCCCTATACGGTTCCCATCAATTATGTATACGAGAATGGGAAAATTTATTTTCATGGTGCGAGGTCGGGCCACAAATACGATTCCATAAAAAGCCATGACAAGGTGTCCTTATGCGTAATTGAAAAAGAGGACATTATAAAGGAGGAGCTTACCACATATTTTCGCAGCGTGATCCTGTTCGGACGTGCCAGGATCCTGGAAACAGACGAGGAGATCCTCCATGCCGCCAGGGTCTTCAGCCTCCGATACAACGCAGACCGGGATTTTGTGGAAAAAGAGATCCAGAACGAATGGAACAATCTGTGCTGTGTGGAGATTTCCATTGAGCATATGACCGGGAAAGAGGCCATCGAGCTGACCCGTGCCCGCAGCAATAAAATTTAAACCGGAGGTAGTTTATGTGTACAGCAGCAGCCTATAAGACAAAAGATTTTTATTTTGGCCGGACCCTGGATTATGAATTTTCCTTTGGCGACCAGGTGACCATCACTCCAAGGAACTATCCCTTCCGCTTCCGTTTTCAAGGGACCATGGAAACCCACTATGCCATGATCGGCATGGCCCATGTGGCTGACGATTATCCGCTCTATTATGAGGCCGTAAATGAAAAAGGCCTGGGAATGGCGGGGCTTAATTTCGTTGGAAATGCCCACTATGGAGAAAAGGCGGACGGAAAGGATAATGTGGCCCAGTTTGAATTTATTCCCTGGATCCTGGGACAGTGCGCTTCTGTAAAAGAGGCCCTCCGTCTTCTGGAACAGGTCAATCTGGTCAATACGCCGTTCAGTGAGAGCCTTCCACTGGCCCAGCTCCACTGGATCCTTGCTGACCGGGATGAGGCCGTAACAGTGGAATCCGTTCTCTCTGGAATCCATGTATATCCCAATCCGGCGGGAGTCCTTACCAATAATCCGCCGTTTCCAGAGCAGATGTTTAACCTCAATAACTATATGCACCTGTCCCCAAAGGATCCGGAGAATTGTTTTTCTGACAAGCTCTCTCTGAAAACCTACTGCCGGGGCATGGGCGCACTTGGCCTTCCCGGAGACTTATCCTCCCAGTCCCGCTTCGTCCGTGCCGCCTTTGTAAAGCTGAATTCCGTATCGGGCGATTCTGAGGAAGAAAGCGTCAGCCAGTTCTTCCATATCCTGGGCTCCGTAGATCAGCAGAAGGGCTGTTCAGATCTGGGAAACGGGAATTTTGAGATGACCCTGTATACCTGCTGCTGTAATGGAGATAAAGGGATCTACTATTACACCACCTACGGAAACCATCAGATCACTGCCGTGGATATGCACCGGGAGGATCTGGAGGGGACCCGGTTAATTCCGTATCCCCTTGTACAAAAGGAGCAGATCCTGTACCAGAATTAGCCCCAGGCAGACTGAAAACCTTTTGGGAAACCCCGGGAAGCGAAGTTCCCTGATCGGATGAAAAATGGCGGAACCCCTGCAAATGGCAGATTCCGCCGTTTTTCTTTCCGTTTTTATGCTTCTTTTTTCATTTTCCTGAACACTGGCACATACATGAGCAAAGCTGCCGCCATGACTGCCATCATAAACAGGATCAGACCGTTTGCAGCGGCCTCCGGCATTCCGTACCACAAGAACAATACCAGCATTCCCACAAACAGCAGGGCTGTACAGACCTTTCCGAACCACATTGCGCCGTCCAGCTTCTTTCCCCGCTTTAAGAGGATCAGTCCCATAACTGCCATATACCCCTCCTTCACGGCCAGAAGCGCCGCCAGCGCCCACATCAGAGGATACTTGAACGCCAGACAGAGGGCCAGGGCTCCGTGGGTCAGTTTATCCGCCAGAGGATCCACGAACTTCCCCAGCTCTGTGACCATATGAAACCGCCGGGCCACCCAGCCGTCCAGAAGATCTGTCACACTGGAAATAAAGACCACAGCCGCCGCCCGGTAAACATCCTCCCTGGTACTGGCGGTAAGATACATCCAGCTGAATACTGGTATCATGAGAATGCGAAAATAGCCCATCAGATTGGGAATCGAAAAAATTTCTTTTCTGCTGATCTTTGCCATATGCTCCACCCCGTTTTCTTTTTTAGGTTCCGGCAGCCACGGCTGCCATTCTTTCCCTTATCCTCATTATAAACGGACTGGTCCCCCAATACAACCCCGATCAGGCCATGCTCCCCGCCAGAACAATACTGGCGCCGATCCCGGCGGCCGTAGCTGCCAGAGCCCCCGGAAGCGTCCACCGGGTCTTCCGGATCCCCGCAGTCATAAAATATACACTCATGGTATAGAAGATCGTCTCCGTGCATCCCATCATAATAGACACCATATTCCCTATCAGTGAATCCGGACCGTATTCCTTAAAGATATCCAGGATCAGCCCCGTGGCCGCAGAGCTGGATACCAGGCGGACCAGGACCACAGGGACCAGAGGGACCGGGATATGGAGCCAGCCCGCCGGGGTCCTTAGAGCTTTTGCCGCGGCTTCCAGGAAACCGGACTCTCTTAAAATCCCCACTGCGGCCATAAGACCGATCAGAGTGGGAAGGATGCCCGCAACTGTCTTCATCCCCTCGGAAGCCCCCTTTAAAAAATCATCAAAGACCGGCCGGCCAGACAGTATCCCAAACCCCACAATATAAAAAACCGCCAGCGGAACCATAAATTCCGACAGAAAAACCAGTATGTCCATAAGCTCTGCTCCTCTATGCCTGCTTTGAACCATTGTATTCTCTCCGGAAATCAGATATACTTATAAAAAACAACAGGAGGTTGTGCATATGAGTCTGAGTCTGTTATTTTTAGAGTATCCGCCCTGTTCCACCTGCAAAAAAGCAAAATCCTGGCTGGACGCCCACGGGGTCCAGTATACCTCCCGCCACATTAAGGATCAGAATCCCTCAAAGGAGGAGCTGAAGGCCTGGTATCAGAAAAGCGGACTGCCTTTAAAGCGCTTCTTCAATACCAGCGGCCTTCTTTATAAATCCATGGCCTTAAAGGACAAGCTGCCGTCCATGACTGAGGAGGAGCAGCTGGAGCTCTTATCCACCGATGGAATGCTGGTAAAGCGTCCCATCCTAATATCTGAGGATTTTGTTCTCGTAGGTTTTAAAGAAAGCGAATGGAGCGAAGCGCTCGGCTGATCAGGAGCCTGGACCCTTGTCCGGGCTTTCGCTTTCCCTCTTTTCTCTTCTTCTGGACATCCATAAAAGCGCCGTGCCTCCTAGGATCAAAATGAAAAAACCAGTTCCAAAAACCACTTTGGTCAGATGTTTTTTTATCCAGTACAGGAACCTCTCCGCCGCACTGAGCGTTTTTTTCTGCTCCTCATGCGGAAGCGTTTCCATTTTCTCTGTTTTTATTTCTGTTTCCCGGCTCTTTTCTTCCTCCTGGCTGCTTTCCGGCTCCTGGCGGATCTCCTGGTACAGTCCGATATATTGTTTTCTCTTTACCTCCGGTGTTTTTACCTGTCCGCCGTACCGTACCTCCACATTTCTCACCAGCTTTTCCCCGGTGGCCCGTGCGTCCCGGCACAGGATCCCTTCTTTTTCATAGGTTTCCCCGCTCCATTCCACATTCTCTACACGATAGCACTCTTCCGGAAGGCCCAGGTACTCCAGAAATTCCGTTCCATAAGAGGACAGCTCCGCATCTTTCGGTATTTCCGCGTTCCCCAGCTGGAATACATCTGCATCATAGCCGGACACTGTGATCAGGAACTGAAAGCCGCCGGTCCACTGGGCGCTGGTCTCCTCCGTCTCCAGCTTGGGGATCTCTCTTTCATATTCCTGTCCGGTCTGCTCATCCGTCAATGTGACCCGGGCCGTTTCCGGGGGATCCTGTCTGCCCTCCAGGACATATGGAACCGTGACAGAAGCATACGTCATGGTCCCTCCCTGGCTGACCTGGCGGATCCGCCTGGAAACGAGCCGGTACTGCTTTCCATCCCGTTCCAGGATCTCTTTTAGCTCCTGGGCCTGTCCCGCATCGGTAAATACCGGGCCTTCAAGGGTAAGCGTCTCCGCCGTCGGTGTCTCTTCTGTACGGTCCGGCAGGCTTTCTGCACCATAAGCGGCGGCGGCTCCGCTTATGGCACAGGAACCGGCCCATATCCATGCCAGGCAGAATCTTATCCAAAAAAGCACAGCCCCGGGGACTGATCCCTGCCTCTTCCATCCTTTATTTTTCAAATGTATCCCTCCTCCAAAGGATCAGACAGATGCTTCCGCCCAGGATCCCCAGAACAGCCAGGGCTCCATATACCCAGGGCCTTTGCTGGTCTCCTGCCCTTGGGATCTTTGTCCGGATCCTGGATGGGTGGCTGATCCGAAGCTCCCCTCTGCCATCCAGCTCGATCTCATACTGGGCAGTTATGATTCCTTTTTTCCTGGGCTCCTCCATCGGCTCAGTTTCCGGAGTCTCTGTCTCATCTGGCGTTTCCGGTTCCGTTTCTCTGTCATCGTCCGGTACCGGCCGTTCCGGTTTTTCTGGTTTCCCTGGTTTTTCTGGTTTTTCCGGCTCCTTTCTTTTATCCTCCATGACCACCCGGTCTATGGTCCCATCCTTTGACACTGTAAACGTCACCTCCTCTGCGATCTGATATCCAGAAGGCGCCGTCACCTCTGAAAGTGTATACGCTTCTCCTGCATTGAGTCTTCCCATGATCCTGTGAGGCGTATTCCCCGATGTCCACCGGTCCACTACATGCCCATTCTTATCCTTCAGGACCAGGACTGCTCCGGGAAGCTCCTCCCCAGTGACCATGTCGGTTTTCCGGATCTCCGCCTGGGTGGGCCTGTCCTCCATCCTTACCCTGTGGATGCCTCCACCCCCGCCGACTGCAAATGGGATCTCCTCCGCCCAGGCATAACCTGAGGCCGGTAAAACCTCGGCTAAAAGATACGTTTCTCCCGGCTTCAGGATTCCCGTGATCTGGATCTCCTCCCCGGATATCCATTCCTTTACCAGCTTTCCATCCAGGCTTTTTATGGAAAGCACTGCCCCAGAAATCTCTTCTCCTGTGATCAGATCCGTCTTTCGGATCCGCACGTCTGTCTCCTTATTTTTCAGATCTGCCAGGATCATTTTTCCGTTTTCACCAATGGAAACGGATACCCGTCCGGATAAAAATTCGGTTCCATCACTGAAGACCACAATTTCCTCCAGGGTGTATGCCTCTCCCTTTGCTAAAAGCGGCTCTCCATGACTGTTTTCTTCATTCACGATTTCATGGGTCAGGCCTCCTCCCTCTGTTTTCCAGGTCTCCAGCACTGTATGGCCATGTCCGCAGAATGCGTACCGTGTCCCGACAGGCACCCTCTTCCGGCTTTTCAGAATACGCTCCCGGTTTTTATCCGACAGGCAGATCGTCTCCTTCTCTAAGATCATGCTGCTGCCATCGGAAAAACCGACCGTTTCTTCCCAGGTAAGGACCGCTCCTGCATTTTCCTGCTCCACAGCCTCTTTAAAAGCCGTAAGTTCTCCTGTCATGGGAGCCGTAAGGATTTCCTTTCCATCCCTTTTTAAGGTGATCCATCCTCCCTGGACCCTGCGTTCTCTGACAAGAATCGATCCGATCCTGTCCTTTTCTGCGTCATACAGGATCTGGATCAGACTGGATGCGCCGGATATCTCAGCTATGCTCCGTCCGTCAGCCGATACGGTAAACATCACTGGATCCGCTGCGGAATATCCCTCTGGCGCTTCCTCCTCCACAAGGAAGTACGTTCTTCCTCCGGATAATTTTCCCGATACCAGGTGGGGCTCCGGGCCGGAGATCCATGTTTCCAGCGGCTCTCCCCAGGGCTGCATTTTTCCATTTTCTGCCTTTGCATTATAAATGGCCAGCCGCGCCCCCTTTACAAAATGATCCGTATGAAAGCTGCTTTTGGAAAACCACAGCCTGGTTTCTTCATTTTCTGCCTTTATTTTCTGCACGGCCACCGGCGTATGGTCATTGCTAAACCAGAATTTCCATACCCTATGGTCCAGACAGAAGCCCTCCGGGGCCTGGATCTCCCGTACCTGGTATTCATACGGCACAGCCCTTCCATCATCTCCCAGATATGCCGCCGGAAGTTCTCCGGACACCGCTTTCCCATCGCTGCCGGTCACCATACGGAAAAGCTCCCCGGTCTTTGCATTTTTCACCTCAAACCATGCTCCCGGAAGCGGTTTCTCGTGCCACTGGGCATCCAGCTTTAAAATCTCGATCCGTCCTCTGGAAAGACGGTTCACCGCCTGGATGATCCCACCGGAATCCTTTCCGATCTCGATCTTCTGCGGCTCCATGGCTGAAAAATGATCCGGCGTCCTAAGCTCTGCCAGATAATAGGTCCCCTCCCTTACAGGAGGGAGCCGGTGCAGACGCAGGTCGCCTGGTCCATACCGCTCCGGGATCCTTCCCTCTGCCAGATCATCCGCCGTATAGGTCCCTTCCCCTCCCGACGTCCAGGTATCTTCCAGAAGCTCTTCCTCTGCGGAAAATCCCCCGTTTTCGTCTGCCCGGTAAAGGGCCAGCCTGGCTCCGCGGATCTGCCGTCCATTCTCATCAGTCTTGTCTGCATACCACTGTCTGCGCCTGTTCTCCATATAATACCGGATCACCTGGTTCTCTTTCTTCACCTGGACCAGCACCGGCTCTGCCGTTTCATAGCCCCCTGGCGTTTCCGTTTCCACCAGAACATAATATCCTTCCGGGATACGGTCGATCCGGTGGAGGCCTCCCCTTGTATCAAAGCTACATGCCGCCGGGGCATCCCGGAACATACCTGTTTTATAATGGTACTGATATTCAAATTTCCTGTCCCCATCTGGTCCGGTCCGGGATGCAGTCACCCGCAGACAGCTTCCGTCCGAAAGGCTCCAGAGCTGGACGACCGTTTCCCCGTTTCCTGTGCTGCGGCTTTCCGTCCGTTCTCCTGTCCCGGTACGCTTTCCATCGTATACCTTCCAGGAAAAGCGTTCAAAGTCCTCTCCGTATTCCCGGAACATGGCCTCATACGCCTGGGAGAGCTCCGTTCCGTAAAAGGAAAGATCATCCGCAGTCCAGGTATCCACAGGGTTTCCCTTCTGGTATACATACGCTCCGTTTTCCGTCATGACCGTTCCATTTTCCTCCAGAACCGCAGGATAAAGAGCGAGCCCTGCTCCATGGCGCTCCGGCAGAGGCCTCCGGATTCCCTTTTCATCCTCCTCATATTTATAAATTTCCACCTTCGTATGATCGTCCTTTAAAACGAAGCTCTGGAGCTCATCCACTGGCCTTATGGTAATCTCCATGGAGGACGGCAGATATCCGGGAGGGGTCTTCAGCTCCTCCAGGATATAATCTCCTGCTGGAATCCCCTCAAAATACATCGGATGCCCATCCGTTATCCACCGGGCAGTCTTTGAAACCGGGTGATTATCCACAGGATCCTCTGTATTCCACACAGCCGGAGTATTTCCTTTTTTCACAAGGTAATAGCCCTTGGGATACTTCTCCAGATCCTTGGAATATACTCTTCTGGCCGGATAAAGGGCCAGCTCTGCCCCCTTCACCATCTGATGGGAATAAAAGCCCTTTCCCTCCACAGTCCATTCCTCTGTCTGCCCGCTTTCCCCATTTACCACAGGGATCCTGTACGTCTCCGTTCCATCTGTTTTCAGTATTTCTACCCGTATTTTTTCATCCGTCATGGCGGTCCTCTGAATGTCCCGGGTCTCCTCTACCCGGACTGCCTGCGGAAACGCCCGCGTATACCCTGGCGGAACACCGGTTTCTTCCATGATATAGGTTCCAGGGATCACGCGCCGGAGCATATCCGCCTGCCCCCAGGTCATCTCCCCTTCAGACGGATCCTGGGGCGACCTCTCCCCGGATATCCACAGATTCGGAATGATCCAGAACTCCCCGTTCCGGTGCCGGACGGGTTTTCCGTCCCCTTCTGTCTCTGGATCTCCCACATCATAAAGTGTTTCCGGCTCTCCTATGGTATAGGAAGCCTTATGGTACTGCTCCAACAGGTCGTCATACCGGAAATACAGATAATCCCCATCCCTGTCATAAACCGCCTCGCCCTTTTTGTATGTTTCCCCATTGACCGGATAGTAACGCACCATCCCATAAGAGTCATAAAACGGCTTCAGCCTTTTCTCCAGTTTTCCTGTCTCCGGATCCCAGGTTCCCGTAAGATACGCATTTTCTGTTCCGGCGTTGACCTCTCCGGGACGTCCGGTGAGGATCTTTTCCCTGGCGATCCGGTTCCCATATGGATCATAAAAGGAGATCACCGGCCATACAAAATAGTGGGCTTCTTCCTTTCCAAGGGGACCAGTTCCGGATTTTTCCACATAAGCCAGCCCCGTGTATGGATCCACACAGGCATCCCGCTGCATCTCCTGGTTCAGATGGTAGATCTCTGTTCCCGGATCCATGGACAAAAACGCCTTTGCCCCAGGGTCATAGACCAGACTGGACAGATCCCCTCCGGCCAGCTCAAGGAACGGCTGTCCGCCCTGGAATGCGTAAACAGACCGGGTATCCGGAGTGATCCTTATTTTTTCCCCATCTCTTCCAAACCCGTATACGATCCCATCCTCTCCTGTCTCCAGTACCTTAAGATTCCCCAGATCGTAGAACAGTACCGAGGTATCATCCCGCTTCTCCTCCTGTAATGACCAGCGGCCATTGTCATCCTTTTTTAACCGGAAAGCGCTGCCTGCATACCCTTTCTTCACCTGGATATCCAGAACGTTTCCGTTCCGGTCTCTCTGGATCTCTACCCCCTCCATCCTGTGATCCCCCGTATCGCCGGAAGGACGCACCTCTATGGCTTCAAAAAGAGCCATTTCCGCCCCGGCCACATACCGGTTCTGATCACCGGCTGTTTCCAGTGTCCTGGTCACATAGCCATAGCCCTGGAAGATCCCATTTTCGTAAACGATCTCCACCCGCTCCCCGGCTGCCTTTCTTTCCTCCAGATATTCCAGGGTCCCTTTTTTCCATCCAAAGCCCTGGTACGTTCCCATGGAATTATATGCAGGCTCCAGGTTTTCCAATCCGTAGACCGCTTCCAGGAAGGAAAGGCTTCCCTCTACGCGTCCTGAGACCTTCATCCCCTCGTAAGACGCCGGGGTCTTCACTTTGGATACCTCCAGGCTGACTCCTGTGTTGTTTACATAGATCCTGGCTGTGTCCTCCACAGCTTCATCCTCGCCCTCCTTCCTGGAGCTGAAACGGACCGCCGCCCTTTTATCCTGGGAGTCTCCGGTATAATACCAGATCCCATCGCTGTATATTTCCACGGGAACAGGCAGACTCCTGGCGTACCCGGCCGGAGCCAGAAGCTCTGCCAGAACGTACACCCCTGCTGTCAGCGGCTCTGGTGTCTCCACATAGCCGGTGATCTGCAGCGGTTCCCCTTCATCCCCGTCATAAACGGAGGAAAGGGCCAGAAAGTCTCCCGTCCTCACTCCGGACTGGTCCCTGAAAATAATACAGTCCTCTTCCCGGCATACAGGCGTTCCTGCGGGCACGGTTCCATAAAACAGACTGCCTGGCCCCTGGATCCTGGCAAAGGGCATGATCCCCCTTGCTCCCATGGCCTCCAGAAACGCCCGGCTTCCCTGGATCACCGTCTCTGCTTCATACCGCTTTACAGCGCCGTCCCCATCCTTCTCCTCATTCCGGTCTGCTTTATAAAGGGCAAATACTGCTTCATCATGGAGGATCTGCTCTCCGGTCTCCGCATCCAGCTTTTCGATCCGCAGCCTGGTCCGGTACAGCCTGTTTAAAAAGGTCCGGAATACAAAATCCTCAGTCTGGCTCCACGGCTCTAACATATGGGCATACTTTCCATCCCAGGACGACCTGTCACGCTCCTCCCCATAGGGATATACATAGAAATCCCCGCTGTGGCCATGGCCCTTTACCACATATTTCCCGTCCGGTTCCCTTTCGTTTCCTTTCTTTACTCCATCAAACCGGATCCGATACCGCCCGGCTGTTTTTTCCGGCGGCTCCTTACTGTTGTACACCAGCTCCTCTGAAAGACGGTCCGGGATCTCCGCCCATCCGTCCTCATACACCGATGGGAGAACGATCTCCTTCGGCGGATCGATCCGGTAATGCCGGTTCTCAAAATCCATCCATTGGGCTTTAAAGGGCTGCTGCTCTGCCAGGACATAGGTTCCATATGGCAGATACTCCGATATCCCGAAGGCGTACTCCGCTTCTCCCCCCTGCATTTTAAGCTGCCAGGCGGACAGGGTCGTCTTATCCCGGTCGATCCCTCCGTTTTCCTCACTGTCCCACCGGATGGAATACAGAGAATCCAGATCATACTTAAAAAATGGCTCCAGATACTCCTCCGCCCTGAGGATGGCTTTATAAAGAGCCCGGTCGTATACCTGGTCCCCATAGGCGGCCTCTGCTCCATTCTCTGCCAGTTCCTCCTTTACCTGGTCCTCCAGATACCAGGTGACTGCAAACTGGCGTACTGCATCGGACCGCTTTGCATTTTCCCTGGCCTCCGGCGAGGAATTGACTGTATTTTCTACTCCCGTAAGAAGACTCCTGGCAAAGGGCTTAAAGGAGGAATTTACCACCTGGCCCTCCAGGTCCCACTTGTCCGTATCCGCCGTCCGGACCGCATGGAAAAATTTTTCATAATTGTGATCCTCCAGGACACTTCTTTCCGTCTTTACCGTATACAGCTTCTGCACCAGCTCCGGAAATACCCTGTGGTACTGGTCCACGTCCACAGCCGTTCCGTTTTTATCTGTCCATGTGATCGCTCCGTCCTCGTCACAATACAGCCGTTCCAGATTGGATCTTAAATAAATTTTAAACCGGAAATTCCCCAGGGCCTCCCCGCTGTCCACATCCTTTATGACCTTTACCATCTGCCTGACGGGGCGCTCCAGGACCTGGACCGGAGCCAGGACCGTATCCCCATCCTCCGTGATCTTATGCTGGCCTCTGTAAACCAGATGCTTTGCCACAATATATGTATCGGCCCCTCCATCCCCTGTAAAAGTCGAAGCGCTTATGGAAATATTTCCAAACCGCGCAAGATATTCTGCAAAGCCGATCGGATCCCCGGCCCGGTAGCCATATACATTCCCTGCTCCCAGGCTGTCGACCTCCGCTTTTGTAAGCACGGTCTGCTTTCTGGGAAGCTTCGCCATAAAGGAAAGCGTCAGCCGGCCATTTTCGTCTGAAAACGCTTTTCCAAAGCTGTCGGTGCCCTTAGAGGCGACCCGGACCCTGTGTATCCCCATTTTCCGGTCATACTCTGCCTGTTCCAGCCTTACATCTGTATCCGCCAGCTCCTTTTCTGTGGTGATCTCAATTTTATCTATGGTTTCTGTGAGGGGGACCTGCCAGCCGTGCTCCGGGTCTCCGTCTATATAATCCACGATCCTTTCACCGGCTTCATGATATACCATCACCTGATGGTCCATATCCTGGAGCTGCCCTTTTCCATCCACAAGCACCGCCGGAGTCAGGACCACGTCTATGTAATACCGCTTTCCAGCCCCGCTGCCCATATAGTACCGGCGTTCTGTCTGGAAGCAGTGGCTTCCTTCCCGGCTGTATTCCTGATACATCCACCGTAAATGGACCGGATCCTCCAGGACAGAATACACCTTATCCACCTCCGCTTTCCCATTTTCCTCCTTCATGGTAAAAAAACGGCGGCTTCCCCGGACCGACGCGCCTGCATACAGGACTGCGCAGCATGTATCTCCGGACATTTCAAAGGCGTCGATGCCGCCAAAGCTCCATTGGGGGTGCTCCGCATACCATAAAAGAATCTTCTCCAATACGGCGGCAATCTCTGCGTCCGGCCCAAGGCCTTCCAGGGAAAGAGTCGTGACCGCTGCTCCATAATGCGTTTTTACTGCCGGTTCCCCGGGAGCGGCTGTCATGCCAAAAATATCCGTCTGGCCCTTTTTGACCCCTCTGCTGTATACCGGAAGCTCTCTCGATGAGCAGGTCCCGTCCGCCATGACAGGGATCTCATATCCGTTGCGGTTCAGGATCTCCTCCACCTCTGCCTTCAGATACCGGAACGCCGGGTCCTCCGGGTCCGTAAGGTCGTGGTCCGCCGCCTTTTCCCTGAGCATCGGCTCTGTCTCATCCAGCTCCAGATCTGTGAGCCCCATGACCGGCGTCTGCGGAACATGCTCCGCCCTTAAGATCTGCGGCTCTGTCCGGCTCATGGGATGCTGCCCGGTGATCCTGCCGTCCGGCCCATATTCCGGTTCATATCTCACATGGCTCCGGTCTGTGTCCGCAGTTTTCCATACCTGGTCCCCATTCTCATCCTTCACAGGGACCTCCTCTGTGCCGGTCACATGGGGACCCGTCACCTCCTTCTCCCCTGTATCCACCCGGAAAAACTCCGTATCCTCTGGAAATCCGGAAAAAATAAGCTCATATCCCCCGGTTCCCGACTCCGGATCCACAGTCCCGGAAGAGGTCACCATAAATGGAAGCTGGTCAAAGCCGTTTCCGCTTCCATCCTCCCCCTCCATGGAGGCAGAAAGCTCCGGCATGGAGACAACGGATGTCCCCCTTAAGGAGGCTGCCCCCTCTGGCGTCTCAAAGCCAGCTCCTTTATTGGTCCACTGGCCAGAACGCCCGTTGACCGACAGCTCATATCCCTCGCTTCTGGACAGTTCCTTCACATAATACCGTCCCAGGATCAGAGGTCTCCCGATCCAGCAGTTCCCATTGACGGACAGATTTTCCCCATAACGGTTTCCAGGACCTTTCCAGCCTGGATCCGTCCGTCTGACCGTTTTTCCCACATCATAATCAAAGGTGGTTCCAGGCGCCTCTGTATAAACGGTAAATCCAGCGTTTCCATCCCGGTCGGTGGCTGCCACCGCCGTAAGATCATCCTTTTTATAAACGATTCCCGTATTGATCAGCTTCCCATCCCTTCCTAACTCCGAGTCGGGATGGACGATGTCCTCGGCTGCAAACAGGCCGTAAACGGCTCCCTCCAGGCTTCCGTCTCCTTCCGTATCCCCGAAAGAGGAGTATTCCTCTGATTCTCCCTTATAGAGGTTCAGATCCCGCTTGTTGATATGGATCTCGCCCTCGGTCCTGTGATCCTTAACGATCCATGAATCCCCGCAGCCCTCCTCTCCATTGCAGTGGGAAAAGATCCCCGGATCCCCTGTCTCCAGATGACGGATCCCGTCCGGACGGGCATTCTCCAGATACGACTGGAAGTCTCCTCCCCCCTGTTCCTCCCAGTCCTCATCCTCCGGCTCCCCTTCGTCTGCCCACAGCATGGAAAACAGCTTCCAGGCATTGGAGGAAGTAAAGATCCGTCCTGCGTTGGAAGGCGTAAGGAGCCTCTCTGTATCAGACTGGAGGGAGATCCCAGGAGCCTTTAAGGTCTGCACCTCCCTTCCGGCAGTCTCTGCCTGTATTTCTCCGCTGCCTCTGGAGCCCGTATACCAGATGTTTTCTGTAATGTCCCCGCTGTCTCCCTCTGCCCGGGTGCATACAGCCCCGTTCTGGGACGACGTGGTCGTCACCAGCTCCACAGGAATATCGTCGTTATGGAGACCATGAAGGATATAGCCATTCCTGGCCTGTATCTCCTTCCATGTATAGGTAAATCTCAGGGAAGTAAAATTCTCATACGTCTCTTCGCAGTCAGCCCTGCAGCCGGACGCCTCAAAGGCGCTGCCGGACCCTGTATCCTCTTCCGGTCCGCCTTTATCCCGCTCTCTGGCCTCTCCCCCGCCGGTGCCGCTTTCCAGAACTCCGGCCACCTGGTCAAACGCGCTTTCATCAGAAACCCAGTGAAAATGAACGCCCCCCTCTGCCTCTGCTTCACAGGCCTCCACCAGGGACAGCCATTCCTCTGCCGCCGCACGGTTCTTATCCCTTGTGACCTCTGCCGCCTCTTCCCAGGAGGTATCTCCGCTCCTATCCTCTTTTCCTGTGCCGGAGCCTGGATCCTTTTGGGGAATATCTGCCCATTGGGGAACTCCATGGCCGTCGCAGTACGTTTTGGAATACACGTAGCTCCGGCTGTCCGTATGGGAGATCTCTCCATTTTCGTCTGTGGTCCCCTCGGCAAAGATCTGAAAGCCATCCCATGGAGCAAAGCTTATATTTTCCGTCGAAAGCCCGGCTCCTCTTTCATCGGTCCCAAGGCTTCCACCATCCTCAAACCGCTCATACAGATAAAACTGGCTCCCCTTTAAGGGCATTCCGGTCTCATCGTCCAGCTTTTTCAGCCGCACGTTATAATCGGACTGAAAGGTTTCCTCATGGCGGAAGACCTGGAAAGACAGCTCCGGCTCTCCGCCCCCGTAAGCCGGCTCACGGTCATCGTCCGGGCCGCCTCCATCCCCCTCCTGGCTTACGACTATATAAAAGACCATATCCGACGGAACGATCTCAATCCCGGCCTTATAAAGCCTCTGGTGCTGCGGAGCATTGACACATGCCTTAAAGTCCATCCATTCATGGAGATAGTCGTCGTTCCAGCTTCCCTCCGTATACCAGCCGGAATTTTTCCGCATGGTGATCTTATAGCGGACCATGGTCTTATTGTATTTCTGCTCCTCTGTCATGGTACTGTCCAGAGCATTCTCATTGGCTGTGGCAGAGCCGTTATTATGGATCTTAATGGAGTCTCCGCTCCAGGTGATCTCATATAATTCCTCTCCCAGAACAGACCTGGCGATATTTTTATCCTGGGATGCGTCCAGCCAGCCCACATTTCCTCCCGTGGAGCCGTTGTCCCAGACGCTCTGGGGCTCGATCTTTGCAATATCCCGGATAAACTCACTTCCCAGGAAAAACTCTGTATCCAGGGCTCCTGGACCATCGGAGAAGGGCAGTACCGTAAACGATACTGCCGTTTCCTCGGAGGTGGCATCCCGGATGGCGTCCGGCGCTTCCTTTCCTTTCTCCCCACCATCCGCCGCCATCTGCTCCATGGCGGCTATGGCCCTTTCCTCGATCTCCGGGTGATCCGCCACCCACGCAAACCTTGTACTGGGATCGTCCTTCACCCGTTTTACCACATTGGGGCCCGACGCCGTGGAGGCGATCTCCCCATAAAGCTCCGGATCAAATTTCCGGGCCGCCTCTTTTAATGCGGTCCAGTTACTGGGATAGGCCCAGAACAGCCGTTTCGTCTGGGTCTCTGTCAGCGGCGACGGCAGGGTATCGTATTCATAGATGTCATACCGGTCCACCTGCTTCCATCCCTTTCCTCCGTCCAGACAGTAAAACGGAGCCGTTGCCTTCTGGGGCCATACGCTGGAGGCCCTGGCCGGGAGGGGAAACGGCACAGCCAGAGCCAGCAGGACTGCGGCCATGACCAGGGCTGTCCCCCTTTTTACTGATTTTTTATTCCAAATGCATTCCATCATATCCATGTCCTTTCTTGATCTCCCGGCCAGGAAAACAGCCTGCTGGGACCGGCCTACCGGCCCTCCTCCAGATCCCTTCCCAGGACCTGTACCTTTCCGTTTACGGTCCAGGCTCCGGAGCTGTCCACCGTATATCCGTCGGGCGTCACTGCATCCGACAGCATCCTGCCGCTTTCCGGCTCCAGATAATAGCACCTTCCGTTGATCCAGTTCCATCCGGTCAGCATCCTGCCGCTGGGGCCGAAGGCGTACCAGCTTCCTCCGATCCTGTGCCAGCCTGTATACATACGTCCCAGACCGCCGTCGGATATATCATGGAGATAATACCAGTTTCCGTCTGCCGGATCCTGGAACCATCCAGTCACCATGGCCCCGTCGCTGGAAAACCGGAACCAGGACGTGCTTTCCTGGCCCTCGCCCGCATAAGGATTGTGGATATAGGCCCATTCACCGGCATAGGTACGCCCGCCGCTGGTAAAGATCCACCTTCCCGAGCCGTCCTGTACCCATACGCCTGTGACGCTTCCTTTGGGAGCCTGTACGTCCGCCGTCTTTTTCCCCCTGGTGGTGATCCCCGAAGAAGCGCTGCCCGAAGAGTGGCCTCCGGAGCTGCCGGAGCCCGATGGACGGTATGTCCGGTCCTCCATTTTGAAATTCAGGACCACTGTGACCTCCTTCTTCTTATCCCCGGAGCCCACAACAGCCGTTGTAGTTTTCTGTGCAGAATACGGATATTTCTTCATGGCCTCCTGGATCCATCCGGCATTCACTGCCGGCGTTACCAGCCCGTCCCCGCTGACGGACAGAAGCTCTCTGTCAGCCTTCCACTCCAGCTCCGGCCAGTCCTCCTCCGCTTCCCCCTCCGGTCTCTGGGGATACAAAACTGCCGTCACCTTCTGGCTTCCGGTTCCAGTCCATGTGAGCACCGGATCCGAGCGGCGGCCGGTCTTTGTAAGCACCATGTCAAATTCCAGCCTTTCCCGGTCTGTCTGGATCTCCTCCGCCAGTACCTTTGTCTGATCCACCGTCACAAACGACACCTCTGCCCGGCAGGAAGCCGTCTGCCTGTTTCCCAGGGAATCATCCGCCGTGACGGTCACAAAGGCCGTCCTCTTCCCTTCCCCGCTCCGTCTGGCATAAGGATCTGCCTCGTGGACCGCGTCATCCGCTGCCATGATATCCCGGATCCATCTGGTGTCCTTCACAGCTTCCACTCTGGCATTTTTATAATCCTCCTCCGTATTTCCCTGTCCGTAGCCTCCGGCGTCCACCCGGATCACATTTTTATCGTCCACAGACCAGGAAACATCCCTTTTATCAAAATGATCCGGAGAAAAAACGGCGCTCAGTGTCTGCGGGCCAGTGACCGTTACTGTATCCACCGGAGTTTTTCTGTCGCCTGTCAGCGTCCTTGTGACCGTAAAGAAAAGATTCTCCCGGTCTAAGGAGGCCCCCTCTGCCGCCACCCGGGTCCTGTCCTTTATCTGGAAGGTGACCGGGATCCGGCAGTTGGCTGTCAGGGGCTTTCCCTCAAAGCTGGCCGCAGGCCTGGTCTTTGCAGTCAGCACAGCCAGACCTCCCAGGGTGCCGTTTCCATATATGGTATCGGGGATCGGATACTTAAACCCCTTATCTGCCTGTTCCTTCTCCGCCTTCTCTATGATGTCCCGGAAAAAACCGGCCTTCAGATCCAGCTCCAGGGATGCGCTCATCTCCGTATAGCCCTCGCTGTCCTCATCGGGATTCTGCTTTAAAAGAAGAAGCTCTCCGTCGTCCACGCTCCACTGGACACGGCTGTCTGCCACATCGTTGTTCTTATCCACAACTGCCTCCACCTTCACCTCCTGGACCTTTGTTCCCTCTTCCAGACTTCCATTTATGTATCTGGCGATCAGCTTTCCCGCGTCATTTCTAACCTCTGTGACGATAGAAGGGGACTTTCTGTTCCCGGTCCTCTCCTCTGTCACATGGAAGGCCAGCTCCTCCGGCGTCACCCGGATATCTGCCGCCACCTTTTTATACACGGCCGAAATTTCCGTATCATGCTCCGGCATCACAAAGGCATAAGAGCCGCCGGTCTGATACGCCATGGGTGTTTTCCCGCCCCCGGGTTCCGTATAAAATGGAACTCCGTCCATCTGATATTTCTCCTCCCCGTTATTTCTGGGGGCCGTGATCACTGTGACCGTGTCTCCTGCCGCCACAGCCCCCCGGTGGGACTTATCCAGCTCCTTACTGTAAGCGGATCCGCCCCGGGCCGTCAGCGACGCCACATCATAATAATTCTGTACGTTGGCCGCCGTATCAATCTGGAGCACCGAGACCAGGAAGCCTCTGGCTGGCCGTCCCGTCTTTCCCGGTGCAAAATGGTCCGGGGAAAATTCCATCTCCTTCACCGAATCCTCTGTGTCGATCACATGAAGCGCTCCTTCCTCCAGCTCCTCATAGAAGTACCGTTCCTCCTCCGGCCTGGTGCTCTGTCCCTGGACCAGGGTAAACCCATTGTCCTTCCCGTGCCAGAAGCCGATATGGGCGTCGTAGCCAAACCGGTTATCGTCCGGGATCCCGGAGCCGCAGACTCCGGCCATGATCTTTCCCTCTGTATCCGCAAACAGATAGGCCAGATCTGCCCCGGCCTCCGTTCCATAGCGGAAATGAAAGCCCGTATCATGGGTCCCGATGAACGTTCCCTCCCGGGCGCTGCTCCCCAGGCCCGAGCTGGCGATCCTTCCCTCAAATCTGGCCACCTTCATTTTGCCCGAGGCATATTTTCCTGTTACGCCCCCAATGGCCTGGGATCCGCTTCCTCCAATGGTCCCCATGACGTGGGCATTGAAAATATCCGTATCGTTCTGGAAGCCTGTGATCCCTCCCACATAGCCGCCGCCCTGGATCCTGGCGTTCAGGCTGTCTCCAGTATTTACCGTGCAGTCTGAGATCACAGAGCCTGCGGCCTTTCCGGTAATCCCCCCGGCAAAGGTCTCCTTTCCCTTTCCCAGATCCATGGCCACGTGATCCGCCGTACAGTTTTCCACCACTGTACCCGCAATTTCCCCGGCAATGCCGCCGGTATTTCCCGCAGTCTTTAAGGCTCCGGCCACGGCCACATTCCGGATCACACTGTCCTGTACGCTGCCGGCCAGGATCCCAGCCGTTTCTCCCGCTGTGATCACATGTCCGGGACTCACTGTAAGATCTGTGATCTCTGAATCCCTTACGGCCCCGAACAATCCCACATGGCTCCAGTCCGGGCGGTAAAGACGGAAATTGGAAATGGTCTTTCCATTGCCGTCAAAACGCCCCTGGAAGGCCGGGATATGATCCGAATGGATCTGGGAGCTGTTCCGGTAAAAGCCTATGGGGATCCATTCCATCCCTCCCAGATCGATGTCCCTTGTGAGCTCAAAGCAGGACCCGGAATAATCGCCCGGATACGTTCCCTCCCCCTCTTTGATCTCCATTCCCATGGCCGCAAGCCTGGAAAGGCCCATGAGCTGTGCCTTTGTGGAGATCTGGAACGGCTTTTCCCGGCTTCCGTCCCCTCTGGTCCCATCCAGGAATCCCAGGTCTCCGACCCAGTTTTCCCACAGATCTTTGGACTCCGCCATCAGAAGCGGACGGCCCAGGGCATTGGAGCCTGTGGCCCTGCGGACGTATTCCGTCTGCTCCCAGGCAAATCCTTTCACCGGATCTCCCAGCACCAGTCCTGCGCACAGGCAGAATACTGCTGCCCGGCCAGCCTTCCCGGCCCGTCTCATTTTCATTTCACGTTTTTCAAACTGCATATATTTTCCTCCTGTTACAATAGAAATCCATAACCTCTGTTCCCAGTGCCTGCCAGATCCCGGAGCACCGGCTATGACTGCGGCAGACAGTACGCTGGACGGAGGCCGAAGCTTCCGTCAGAAACCTCTGCCGGGCCTATGGTCCCATCCCTCAGATCCACCGCATATGCCTCTGTTCCATAGATGAAGCCTCCGTTTTCTCCCTCCTGATAAACAGGAGTCCTAAGCCAGTATCCCCGGCTGTACGGACTTTCCTCTGACACTGTGTCCCACAGCTCCTCCCTGTATTTCAGCGCCTCCTCCACCGACAGAAGGAACATCCGGTCCGACATCATCTGCGGAAGGAGCGTATATTTCACCAGCTCCGTTTCCGCCGCCTCTCCCTCCGTACCTGGAGACGTCTGCCCGAGAAAAGCCGTGCAGACCCCGACGTTTACAGGCATAAGGGCCCCGGCTCCCATCTGGAGACCGGCTTCTCCCGTACAGCGGTCCCAGAGCCATTTCCGTATCTCTGAGTCCTTATAATTATTGTTTTTTCCAAATGTGATGATCTTTTTCTGGGAATCTGTACTGTCCATATCTGACCGTATGACAGTTTCGCATAAGAATAATGCGTATTTCTGATGATCGGTTCCTGCACTGCTGTAATCGTCGTCCACGCACCGGAACTGGTACGTGTCCTTCCCAAGCCTTCTCGTCTGGACGTCGCCCACGGCCCACCGGCCGGTCTCGATCGGTTCATCCCCGTTCAGAGGATCCCTGCACCGGTCACAGAGCCTGTCCCGGTCCGCATCCAGGTGCCCCAGGGCAGCCGGGGACCGGACCTTTCTCAGCCCGCAGAGGCGGCAGGTCAGTTCCTCCTTTCCTCCCCAGAGACAGGTCCCGGCCTCCAGGATCCTGGTCTCCCACCGGTGGGTACACGCTTCCTGGTCCGGCTGCCGCTCAAACCCGATGCGGCAGGTCACATATCTGCGGCCGTTTTCCTCATATTCCTCGATTTTTGTGTTGGAAATATTGACGGCGGCCGGGAACATCTGGGCGATCACCAGGGTCTCCGGCTCGTAATCCTCCCCGGTGATAAAAAACTCCTCCCTCTCCTTCCCGGCTCCTGCGGAAACCAGTTCCATAAGAAGGCGGCGGCATTCCTGGTCTCCGGAAACCATATATTCCGTCTCTCCGGACATCCGCTCCTTATCCAGCAGCCCGGCATAGGATTCCATATCCAGGCAGAAAGCCCTTCCTGTACAAAGCCCCGACAGGACAGCCGCCGCCCCGGCCGCTGCCAGAACTCCCCCTATTCTCTTTTTTTTCATAATACCTCCAGGATCTTCTGGCTGATGACGCCAAAGCATTGTGTGTGTTCAAAGAAATGAATTTAGAATATTTACAGACAGTATACCCCTCCGGGTGAATTGGGCGCCTGGATTTTCGCGGTGTACGCGAAAACCAGATGCGCGGTGGTATAATGTCTGTTTTACAGACAGTATACCATTCACCTTTCCGGTGTGTCCATGGCGGATCCATAAAAAATGCATGGCAAAAACCATGCATTCCGCCAAACTTGATAGTAATAAAAAAATGATTTCCTGTCATTCTGCCAGTCCATCGGAAGACAGCCGGGCAGAAAAGCCATGGTCCTGGGGCAGGACCACGGCTCCGCCTATGGCCTCTGTTCTCCAAAGGTCAGCCGTTCCAGCTCCTCCGCAGTTGTGATCCCCTGGTCCACCAGCCGCAGAAGATCGTCCCGCAGCGTCCTCATTCCCAGGATATTTTCTGCATAGGAGGCGATCTCCTCCTCCCGGCAGCCTCCGGCGATCATTGCGCGGATGGTCTTATCCACCGCCAGTACCTCATGGACAGCGGTCCGCCCCTGGTATCCCGTATAGCCGCAGCGGGCGCAGCCGGTTCCGTACCGGATCCGGCGGATCCCCGGTCCCAGAAGCTTCCTTTCTTCCTCGTCCGGTTCCCTTTCTGTCTTACAGTCCGGACAGATCTTCCTTACGAGCCTCTGGGCCAGGATGCCGCTCAGGCTGCTGGCCGCCAGATACGGCTCCGCACCCATGTCCAGCATCCGCACCACAGTCCCCGCCGCGTTGTTCGTATGAAGCGTGGAGAGCACCAGATGGCCCGTTACCGCGGCCCGTACACTGGTCTTCAGCGTCTGGCTGTCCCTGGTCTCTCCCACCATGATCACGTCCGGATCCTGGCGCAGGGCAGCCCGGAGCCCCGTTTCAAACGTAAGCCCGGCCTGGGTATTGACCTGCATCTGGCTGATGCCCCGGATGTGCTTCTCCACTGGATCCTCAATGGCCACAATGTTCACCGGAAGCTCCGCCAGTCTCTCCAGGATCATATAAAGCGTCGTCGTCTTGCCGGAGCCTGTGGGCCCGGTGATATAAAAGATCCCGTTGGGCCGCTTTAAGATATCCAGTACCTTTCCATAGTTTTCCTCACTCATGCCGAAGGTTTCCGGGCTGTCGATGACTGTATCTGTATTCAGAAAGCGGAGGACTGCCTTTTCGCCGTGTATGGTTGGGATCACGCTGACCCGCAGATCCGCCGGCTTCCCCTGGATGGAAGCCCTTATGTGGCCGTCCTGGGGAAGCCGCTTTTCCGCAATGTCCATATCCGCCATGACCTTCACACGGGTAAGGATCATGGGATGGTGCCTCATTTCCACAGCCGCACATACCTTCAGCCGCCCGTCTGTGCGCATCCGCACGGTCATCTGCTCCTCTCCCGGCTCCAGATGGATATCGCTGGCCTTTTTCCGGAGCCCCAGGGCCAGCAGATGGTCTACAA
Source organism: Enterocloster hominis (ex Liu et al. 2021) (assembly GCA_014385265.1). Lineage (GTDB taxonomy): Bacteria > Bacillota > Clostridia > Lachnospirales > Lachnospiraceae > Alitiscatomonas > Alitiscatomonas aceti. Next base: position 37,436 of record JACRTJ010000022.1, on the reverse strand, counting down.
ACTGCACCGCCATGTTTTCTCCGCCCTCCAGGCCCTTTAAAATTTCCATTTCCCTCATGAATCTCCTCCGTCTATGTACCAGACCGCCGGATAAGAAGCTCCCTCCGCGGCAGACTGCCCGGTCCTTCCGCTGCCTTCGAGCCTTCCAGTTCCATAAAAAGGAACGTTCAGAAGCTCCACCCTCCCAGTTCTCTCATATAGAAGCTCTTCTCCCTGGTTTACCCGTACCGTCAGCCAGAGGCTTCTTTCTCCTGCTGCCCGGATCCCGATCTCCACATCGGAAAAGCTCCCGAACGTATCCCCATCGATGCGGTTCCACGGCTTTTCTGAAAGCGATACAGATTCTGCGTATCTGAGCTCCCCGGCTGCCAGCTCAAAGACCGCGTCCCCTCTCATGGCTGCTGCTGTTTCACCGGACAGCCTGCGGGCAGTCCGCTGGGCCATGAGCATCAAGGGAAGGGCGGTCAAAAGCGCCGCTCCTGCCAACATGGCAGCCGCCATCAGCTCCACCAGCGTAAATCCCCTGGTCCCCTTCATTCTGTCTCCCTCTGATCCGAAAACACAGGATCCAAAGACTGCCGTTCCAGCTCTCCTGTTCCCGGCTCCATTCCAAAGCCATAGATAAAAAGCTCTCTGTTACGGCCTGTAACCGTCTGGCGGCGCACACAGCCCTCCCCGGAAATGACAGTTCCGTCCCATGTCCGCATCCTAAAGCGTGCAGGGACCTCCTGGACCGTATCCGTATCCTTCAGCTGTTCCGCCCGTCTCTCCATACGAAGGCCAAAGGAGATCCCCAGGCTCAGAATGCCCGAGGCCATCATCACCAGAGCCACAGCCGTGACCGCCTCCACCAGCGCATATCCCTTCTTTCCCATTTTCATTCCTCCAAAGGCTCTGCCGGAGCATACCGCACTGGTCTCCACACCGGTGCTGCCGCAGATGAAGGCGTGACCCCGCCGCCGCTTCCTTCCGTTTTCTCCAGGAGCAGGGAGACGGCCTCCGTCTGCCCTCCATAGGCGCACATCCCGTACAGGACCAGATTTCTGCCTTCCTCTCCGGCCCAGACAGTGACCGGGACCGTAAACGTTCCCAGACCGTCCTCCGGGATCACCTCCAGCTCCGTTTTCTCCGGCTCCATTTCCTCTCCCGGTCTGTTTCCTTCCATAATATCCTGCGCCAGAAGCCTCACCGCTGTCAGAGCCCCATCCCGGGCCACATTTTTCTCCAGAGTCCTCACGGTCTGCCGGTTCAGGGCCCGCCCCGATGCAAACAGAACGGAAGCCATCACCAGAAATACCAGGATCACTGCCATGGCCTCCAGCATGGCTGACCCCTTCATCCTCCGGAGCCGGCCTGTCCGGCGACGGAAAATCTCCTTCCTGCACCGGGGCCGTCCATTCCTATGCCATATACCCATACATCCTCCAAAGCGGAACCATGATCCCCAGAAGGACTGCGCCGATGACCGCTCCCAGCCCCAGGATCATCACTGGCTCCACCAGGCTCACCAGACGGGAAACAGCCATATCTGCCTCGTATTCAAAGCTGTCTGCGGTATTTTTTAACATCACGTCCAGCTTTCCCGTTTCCTCCCCTGTGAGGACCATGAGAGCCAGCCTCCGGTCCAGCCCGTCCACATCCCTTATGGCCAGGCTGAGGGCCTCCCCGTTCTGAAGCCGTTCAGACAGGAACCGGGTCTGAAGCTCCACATACCGGTTTCCCACAGTCCTTCCTGCCGTTTCCAGACATGTCAGCATGGGGATGCCGCTGGCATACAGAATGCTTAAGGATTCAGCAAACCGGAAGGTATAGACCGACCGCAGGAGCCTTCCAGCCACTGGAAGCCTCAGACACAAACGGTCCAGAAACAGCCGGATCCTCCGTTTTTTCCCCGCGCGTTCCCAGACCGCTGTCCACAGGACCGTGAAAACCAGGACCAGATACCACCATTCCTTCAGAAATATACTGGCCGCCATGAGAAAACGGGTGAACCGCGGAAGCTCCATTTCTCCAAGCAGCGGCTCCAGCGTGGGCATGATCACGAGAAAAACCGACAGAACCAGAAATACCGACAGGAGCCCCAGAAATTTCGGATACAGGAGCGCTCCCTGGATCCGGCGCTGCATCCGGTGCTCCTTCCGGTAATGGACCGCCAGCCTTCCGGCCATTTCCTGCACGGTCCCTCCCGCTTCCCCTGCACGGATCATGTTGACGGCCATTTCCGGGAATACGCCCGTCTGCTCCATGGCGCTGCTGGCCAGGGTCCCCTTCTCCATCTTCCTGCGGAGTTCTTCATATATTTTCCGGAACCTTCTGCTGTCCGTACAGTCCCCAAGGATCCCCAGAGCCCTGCATAACGGGATCCCCGATCCGGTCATCACCGCCATCTGCTGAAAAAAATCAGCCAGCTCCCCGGATCTCCATTCCTTTTTTCTTTCAATACCTTCCATAATATACGTCTCCCTGCGCATACTCAGCCAAAAAGCCCCGCATACCAGAAAAAGATCCTCTCTCCATAAAACAAGCTGATCCCAAGTCCCAGGCACAGGGCCGGGCCAAAGGCCATATGGGCCCCCTCCCCAGGCTTTGCCCGTCCCGATGCCAGAAGCCATACCGCCTCCAGCCCGCCCAGCAGAAAGCCAAGGAACACGCCGGGAAGGAGCGCCCTCCAGCCCAGATAAAAGCCCATGATGGAAAGCAGAAGGATATCTCCGCCGCCAAAGGCCTCCTTTACGACCATGCATAATGTATACATAGGAACCGACACACAGACCATGCCCATCAGACGCTCCCCCACAGGCAGCCCCGGGAAAAGAAAAAAGTCCGCCAGGGCACATATGGCCAGAGCGCCGCTTAAGGCGTATGGGATCTCCATGGTCCTCCCATCGATCCAGCCAATGACTGCCAGCAGACCTACTGTGACGAGCTTCAGTAAAAGTTCTTCCATTCCTTTCCTCCACGATCCGTACCACGCCCCGGCCGTCTGGCCCGGTCTCCAGTATAGCAAAAGCGCCGCACATCCTTTCATGCGCCGCGCCAGAGTTTATGCTTCTGTATATGTCCCGTCCACGGTATCAAAGACCCAGTCTGAGCCTTCACCATGAAAGACGACCGCCGTACAGGCGGCTCCGTCCCTTCCGTTTTCCAGGTAAATGGAAAAGGTTCCGGCAGAGCCTCCGCTCCCCGGCGTTCCCTCTCCGGACCCGATTCCGCCAACACCGGAAAGCTCCTCCACATCCTTCAGAAACCTTTCCATATCCAGGTCCTCCACTGTGACCGTGCCTTCTCCAGCCTTCAGAAAAGCCTCCTCCAGACAGGACTGGGCCGCCACATAAATGGCCCGGCATTCAGACAGATGCTCTGCCGCCCTGGCCTTTTTCACATAGCCCGCAAAAACCGGAGTTGCCGCAGCGGCCAGGACCGCCATGATCACGATCACGACCATCAGCTCCACCAGAGTAAACCCCTTCTTTGCTTTCTTCATCCTGCTGTCCTCCCAGATCGTACTCTCCCGCCGTCAAATGCGCGTCAGCACCCTAATCTTAATAAAATTGCCAGAATTTGTCAATCTTATCCAGATATTGCGGATAAATGGAGGATCCGGCTGCAGATCTTTTCCAAAAGCTCCTGGGAATGGCTCACTGCCACCAGAGAGATCCCCCGGCTCTGGGTCTCCTTTAAAAGGGCGCTCCAGATCTGCCTCTGGGTGATCAGATCCAGCATAGCCGTGATCTCGTCGGCCAGAAGGATCTCCGTTCTCTGTCCCAGGGCCCGGGCGATGCTAAACCGCTGGAGCTCCCCGCCGGATACCTCTGCCGGATACCGTTCCTTCCACTCCTCCAGGATCCCCATTTCCTTTTCTATACGCCCTCTCATGACGCCGCCGTCCTCCGGCCAATCCCCCTCCGCCAGCACCATTTTCAGCCGTCTGGCCGGGTTTACCGAAAGCTCCGGGTGCTGCCAGATCATCTGGACCGGAACGTATCCCCGGAAGCGCTCCAGAGGAGTCCCGTCCAGCAGCACCTCCCCGCTTTCCGGCCTTTCATATCCGGCCAGGATCTTTAAAAGCGTAGTCTTTCCAAAGCCGCTGGGGGCCATGATCCCCACCCGTTCCCCGCTTTCCACAGTCAGATCCACGTGGGCCAGGACCTGTCTCTCTCCTTCCCCGTACCTAAAGGAAATATCCCTTGCTTCCAGCTTCATCGTCCATATTCCTTTCTCATATATTCCAGGATCCCTTCATCGGGGATCCCGCTCTCCCGGTCATTTTCCAAAGCGTCCGCGGACGGCCACTTCCCCGGCATGGACCGGCAAAGGGCTTTTGTATACGGATGCTTCAGCAGACCTTCATCCAGAAAGGAGAAGGCTTCTGTTTCCTCCACGGTCCTGCCTCCGTAAAGCACCGTCACCCGGTCCGCCGACCGGACCGCCAGCTCCAGATCATGGGTGATGAGAAGCACACCGGCCCCCCGGTCTGCCATCTGCCTGAAATGATCCATGACCCCCATGGCCGTTTTCTTATCAAGCCCCGGCGTGGGCTCGTCGGCAATGACTAACTCTGCGTCCTCCATGGCCGCCGTGGAGATCAGCACCCGCCTAGCCATACCGCCCGAAAGCTGGAAGGGATACTTGTCCATGACCTCCAGGCCCAGTCCACAGGAGCTCAGGATATTTTTGCATTTTTCCAGAATTTCCGGATTTTTTCTTCCTTTTGTTAGCTGCTGCCCGGTCTTCATCAGCGGATCCAGATATGTCACGCTCTGGGGCACCAGGACCAGCTCACGGCCCCTCAGCCGCCGGACACGCCCACTGGTCAGCGGCGTTCCTTTAAACAGGATCTCCCCGCTCATGGAGGCATTATATGGAAGGATCCCCATGACCGCGTGGGCCAGCAGGCTCTTTCCCGATCCGCTGGCGCCCACCACGGCCACGATCTCCCCGATCCGGATCCTCAGATCCAGGTCTGTGACCGCCTGGATCTCCTTCCGTCCAAAGCCCCGGTCATACTGGGTGAAGGATACGGACAGGCCCTTTACTGTGAGGATCTCCTCCTCTGCTCTGTGATTCTCCATATGTTCCTCCTCTTTACTCATGGACACTGCCCGGAGCCGCCATCCGGCATATGGTCTGCCCCGCATAATGGAACATCAGCACCACCGCCGTCAGAAGAAGCCCCGGAAACAGCGCCAGCCACCATTTTCCCATGGCCAGATATTTCATGCTCTCCGATAAAATGATCCCAATGGCCGGTTCCTCCGGCGAAAGGCCGAACCCCAGAAAGGTGATGCTGGCCTCGTGGAGGATGGCATGGGGGAACATGAGGATCAGCCCGGTGATAAACTGCGGCAGAAGATTCGGTGCCATATGATGGAACGCAAGATAAGCCCTGCTCTTTCCCAGCTTCCCGGCGATCCGGATATACGGACTCTCCCGGAGCTGGAACACCTCCCCGCGGATCAGCCTGGCCAGAGACGCCCAGTGGGTAAGTGCGATGCCAAGGGTCACGCCCCAGAAGCCCTTTCCGCAGGCAAAGGAGATCAGGATCAGAAGCAGCATGTGGGGGATCCCCATGACCAGATCGATCAGAAGGGTCACAAGCCCGTCCACTGCCCGTCCCAGGACCGCGGCCGAAAGCCCCAGAAGAAAGGCGATGACCGCGCTGACCGCGGCCGTTAAAAGTCCCAGGCGGATGCTCATGGAAAGGCCCGCCACAGTACGGACAAACATATCCCGCCCCATCCAGTCAGTGCCGAACAGATATCCGGCACAGGGAGGAAGGTTCTTCCTTGAAAAATCTGTGACCGATGCCGCATCCTGCCATACATACCCAAAAACAGCCACCAGGAGCAGGAACAGGACCGACGCCCCAAACAATCCCATGGAAAAAAGGCGGCGGTTCCCCAGCCTCTTCCCGTTTTCTCTTTTCTTCATACCGCTCATCGGGCCGCTCCTTTCCGGATCCTGGGATCCACGATTCCATAAAGAATGCTGGCCGCCAGGTTCCCGGAAGCTGCCAGTACCGCCGTGACCACTGTGATCCCCAGAAGAAGGGGCACGTCGCTTCCCAGTCCGGCTGTCACTGCCGCCTGGCCCAGTCCCGGATAGGAAAATACCTGCTCCACCAGAACAGAGCCGCCGATGATCTCGCTGATGGATGCAAACTGCAAGGTCATGGCAGGGATCAGCACATTCCGGAGGCCGTGGCGGAGGACGATGGACGTTTCCGACTCTCCTCTGGCCCTGGCAAACAGCACAAAGTCGCTTTCCATGATGCTGACCATTTTTTCCCTGGTATGGAGGGCCACTGAGGAGATCCCCGTAAGACTTAAGGCCGCTGCCGGCAGGACCGCATGGCGGATCCTGTCTCCGAGGGCGATCTCCTCCGCCGTTACGCCGATGGGGACGCTTAAGCCGATGGGAAACCACTTAAAATAAACGGCAAAGACCATAAGAAGGACCATGGCGGTCCAGAAGGCAGGGGTGCTGGCTGCCAGGAGAGAATATCCCGTCACCAGCCGGTCACAGAGCCTTCCCCGTTTTCTTCCCGCCAGGACGCCCAGGGTAAAGCCCAGCAGGCCCGACAGCAGCCAGGAAGAGGCCAGGAGCCAGAGAGAGTTGGAAAGCTTTTCCCAGATCACCTCCGCCACTGGTCTCCGGTACAGAAGGGAGGTCCCCATATCTCCTCTCAGAACATCCGCCGCCCAGGAAAGATACCGCTCTGCCGGAGGCAGGTCCACTCCCCAGTATCCCTTAAGCCGCTCTACCTGCTCCGGACTCATGGCTCCAAGGGCCGCCTGGCCCACATTGGTCTGAAGGGGATCCACCGGAGAAACAGAAAGAAGGACAAAGGCCAGGATGCTCACCAGGGCCACCAGAAGGGCCATGCGGGCAGTCTGGAAGGCCAGAAGCCCCCAGACTGTTTTTCCAGTTCCATGGCCCGTCCTTCCGCTCCGGTGCGCCCTCCGGCCTACTCCCATGTCCACTGGTCCACATTATTTATGATGGACCAGCCATGGCCGTGGGGATGGAGCTTCTGCTCCGCCACCTGGAGCCCGTCCTTCACCCAGTACAGATGGTCGATGTTCACCAGCCAGATCCAGGGAAGATCCCCCTCCTGGGTAATGCCGGTCCCGCCGTCCCACTGGGCCTTTTTCCAAAGCTCATAAGAGGCCTCCAGATCCGTACAGGCCAGGGCCTCGTCCATATAGGCGTCCACGGCCCCGTTGGAATAGGGAGAATACTGGGCATACTTCCCACCCGGCCTTGTGTGGTAGATATTATAAAGCTCCATGGGCGTGTGGGCTCCCCATCCCCACATCAAAGGCTCCGACTGGGCCCGGTCATAGGCCGTATCCCAGCCCACGCCTTCCACAGTCACATGGATCCCAAACGCTGCCAGCTGGTTGGCCGTATCCTCTGAAAGGGCCTGGCGGACCGAATCTCCTGCGGAGTAAAGCATTGTGAATCCAGCCTTCTTTCCATCCTTTTCCCGGATCCCGTCCGCTCCTGTCTTCCATCCGGCTTCATCCAGAAGCCGCTCCGCCTCCTGGGGATCGAAGGCAGCTTCAGAATCCTTGCTGTACCAGGGCATCTTGTCGCAGACGCTGTACGCAATGGTCCCGTGGCCGTTGAGCACATGGTCGATCATGGCCTGCCGGTCGATGGCCAGGTTAATGGCCCGGCGGACACGGACGTCACTGGTGAAATCATTTCCAATGGGAACTCCGTTTTCATCGGTCTCCCCGGCCGGCACAGCCGGAAGATTAAAGCCCCGGTTGTCCACCGTCTCACAGGAAAACAGCGAAAAGCCGTCCATGGTCTGGTCCGAGTAGGCCGCCGAAGTGTAGGCCAGATCCACCTGGCCGGAAAGAGCCGCCGCATAGGCCGCGTCCTCCTCCATGAACAGCACCGTCACCTTCTTCATCCTCGGAGCTTCCCCGTAATAATCCGGATTGGCCTCAAAGATCACCTGCTGCCCCTTGTCCCACTGCTTTAAAATATATCGTCCGGAGCCAATGGGCTTCTGTCCGTAATCCGGGCCATAGGCGTGTTCCGGAACGATCCCTGTGATGGCCATGGTATAAGGCCAGATGGAGTAGGGCCGGTTCATATGGAACTCCACGGTGGTATCGTCCACCGCAACGGCCTCCTTCAGCATGGTAAAATCGTTGACAGAGCTTGTATCCTTCAGCGTGTTATAGGTAAAGGCCACATCCTCTGCGGTCAGCGGCTCTCCGTCCGTAAATCTCACATCATCCCGGATCTTCACCTGCCAGGTGAGCCCGTCCTCACTGGCCTGGACGTCCTCCGCCAGATCATAGCCGATCTTAAGGTCCGGCGTGGTCACCGTCAGAGTGCTCTGGATCAGAGGCTCGTGGACGTGCTCACCGGCTCCCCAGCCGTATGCCGGGTCAAAGCCTGCCTCCGGCTCCGATGTGGGGCCCATGACCACGACGACCGAATCCCTGGTCTCAGTCTCTGCGGACTGGGAGCTTCCGCTTTCCGCCGTCCCGGCTCCCTCTGTCCCCTTACTGCCTTCTGCCTCTGTATTTCCTGCCGTTTCTGCGTTTTCCTGTCCGCCGGAGCAGCCCGTCACACAGGAGGCCGCCAGCGCCGCCGCCAGAAGGGCGGCTGTCACTCTCCATTTCTTTTGATATCTCATACGTTTCCTCTCCTTTTTCTGCAAAACCATAAGAAATACGCTGCACAGGTTTCTCATGGCTATCGCGGTAGCCGCCAAGGTCTCGTGCACACGCAGACTTTGGCTCGCTGCCCGCGCAAATAAAAAGGTACCAGAAAAATCAGGGAGCTTCTGTTCCCTGTACCTTCCTGGTACCTGATATCTGCGTGTTTTTTAGTCGCGGCCCATGCCGCCTGCATCCTTCTGGGTGCGGTATGCGGCTTCTGCCGCGCATATGTATTATCATAAAGTCTCCCGCCGGAAAGGTCAACTATTTTTTAAATTATACCGGACACCATATAAATCGTTCTCCTTATATGATACCATATCTTTGCTGTCGACTCTTTCCAGCGGGAGGAGGTGAGCAGGTGGAGCTATTGGCTTCATTTTTAGTTTCTGTCGGAGCAAGTGTAGTAAGTTACTACATATGCAGATGGCTGGATAGAAACTAACGGACAGTAACAGCCTGAACGGACCAGCTCACCGAAACGAGCGAGAAACCCCAGCGGAGTCAGCACCTCCTCTGGGGTTTCGCTTTTGCAGATGAAACTATTGGCTGTTTTCATATTGATGATATATATATAAATGAAAAATGTCAAGTGTCTCCGGTATAAAATCGTATCAGGATCTCCTCACCTCCTCCGTTTCAGAAGACAGTACGCCACCCCTGTCAGAGTGCTCACCGCCGTCGCCGCCAGCGCCGGGCCCACGATGGCAGACGGGCTCACGCTGCCGTACTGGCTCCGGTAGGCGATCATATTAATGGGGATCAGCTGAAGGGACGAGATATTGACGATCAGAAACGTACACATTTCATTACTGGCCGTTCCCCTTCCGAAGGCCCCCGGCTTTTTCTGCCTTCTCCGCTCCTCCTCCAAAGCTTCCAGTTCCTCCATGGCCTTTAGCCCGGCGGGGGTCGCCGCCCAGCCCAGGCCCAGCATATTGGCGATCATATTGGTGGAGATATGGGCCGCCGCCGGATGGTCCTCCGGCATATCCGGAAATAAAAGCCGGATCACCGGCCTCATCTTTTTTGTCAGCGCCTCGATGAGCCCGGCCTCTTCCCCGACCTTAAGGATCCCGCACCAGAAGGACATGATCCCCAGCATCGTTAAGCACAGGGTCACTGCCTCCCTGGCCGAATCCAGGGCTCCATTGGTCACCTGGGCCAGATTTCCATGGAACGCTCCCCACAGGATCCCCAGGGCCATCATCCCGGCCCACAGATAATTTAACATATAAAAATCCCACCCCTCTGCCAGATTTTATGACAGAAGGGCGGGATTTATTCGCTTTCCTCCTCCGGCTCCACGCCGCAAAGCTTCCGCATTACCTCCGGCACAGTCTCGATCCTCTTGCACCGGTACGCGTTGCTTCCGCAGAACAGCAGGGCTTCCTCTATATTTCCCTCAGCAGCATGGATGAGCGCTCGGGTGATGCAGTACGGGGTCTCCGCCGGATTGCAGTGCTCCAGGCACCGGAAGCACCCCTTCACCGGGATCCTTCCCTCCTGGACCCTTTCCAGGAACCGGTTCCGTATGGCCCTTCCAGGCATTCCCACCGGGCTCTTTACGATCACGATGTCCTTTTCCTCCGCATCCAGATACGCCTGCTTATAGGCAGGATCCGCGTCACATTCCTCTGTGGTCACGAAACGGGTCGCCACCTGGACGCCGTCGGCCCCCAGACGGAGCTGGCGCAGCACGTCCTCATGGTCAAAGATCCCTCCGGCCGTCACCACCGGGATCTCCTTTTTATACTTTCCGGCAAACTCCTTCACCACGCCGATGATGCCGCGGATCTCCGCTTCATACTTCTCTCTTTTATACGTTTTTGACACATACTGAGTGTCAACTTCATATTCAGAAAGCTCTTCCCTGGAAAATCCCAGGTGGCCTCCGGCACATGGCCCCTCCACCACCACAAAGTCCGGAGCCGTCTTATGCTTCCGGTCCCACATCTTGCAGATCACCGACGCCGACTTGATGGAGGAAACAATGGGAGCCAGCATGGGACGGCGAAGACACTCTTCCCCCATTTCCTCTGCAGCCTCCTTCACATATCTGGGCAGATCCACCGGAAGCCCCGCGCCGGAGATGATCACATCCGCTCCAGCCTTCACGGCCTCCTTCACATACCGGGCGTACTCCTTCGTAGCTACCATGATATTAAAGCCCAGGATCCCCTCCGGGGCGGTCTTCCTGGCCTTTTTAAGCTCCTCATGGATGGCTCTCAGATTGGCTCCCATGGGATCCTTTAAAAAATCCGGATCCTTAAAGCCGATCTGGGCCGTGGAAATGATCCCGATCCCTCCGGCCTTTGCCACAGCCCCCGCCAGGGACGAAAGGCTGATCCCAACGCCCATGCCGCCCTGGATCACCGGGTATTCTGCCGTCAGTGGACCGATCTTCAACGGCTTTAACTGTAACGCTGCTTCTCCCATAACTCCCTCTTTTCCCCGGCTTACGGCCGGTCTGTCCTAAAATCTGCGGAACCGCTCATACCGGAGGAATGCCGTCTCCTCCGGATCCACGTCTCTCCAGTCCTCCAGGAACCGGCTTAAGGCCTGGTCCAGATAAGAAGCAATGGCCGGAAGCGTTTCCTTACATGCCGGCTCCTCCTCCGGGATCACCCGCTCGATGATCCCCAGCTCATAAAGCTCTCTGGCCGTGATCTTCATGACTCCGGCCGCCTCTCCGGCCCGCTTGCTGTCCTTCCAGAGGATCGAGGCAAAGCCCTCCGGCGACAGTACGGAATAAATGGCGTTTTCCATCATCCATACCTCGTTGGCCACGGCCATGGCCAGGGCGCCGCCGCTCCCGCCTTCTCCAATGACAATGGAGAGCACCGGAACCTTAAGCCCCGACATCTCCATAAGATTTCTGGCAATGGCCTCGCCCTGGCCCCGCTCCTCGGCCTCAAGGCCGCAGAATGCGCCGGGGGTATCCACAAAGCAGATCACCGGACGGCCAAAGGTCTCCGCCTGCTTCATGAGCCGCAGGGCCTTCCGGTAGCCATCAGGAGAAGGCATCCCGAAATTCCGGTGGATATTGTCTTTAGTGGTCTTTCCCTTCTCCTGTCCGATCACCGTCACAGGGATCCCATGGAACTCTGCGATCCCGCCGATGATGGCCCCGTCGTCTTTGAAGTACCGGTCTCCATGAAATTCCATGAAATTTTCAAATAATGCATCAATATAATCAGAAGCCACCAGCCGGTCGGCCTTCCTGGAAAGGAGCACCGAATCCCAGGCGCTTCGGATCACGGCTCCGGCCCGGTTCTGGACGGCTGAAAGAAGAGAGCCTTTGATGCCGTCGGAGCTCTCTTCCTGCTTCCGCGCCCCGCCGCCGTTCCTAACGCTGTCTCCGCCAGCTGTTCCTTCCTCTTTCCGATGGAGCCGCAGGATGGTCTCCAGGGTCTGTTTTAATTCCTTTCTCTCCACGATCTTATCCACAAAGCCGTGATCCAGAAGAAACTCTGCTCTCTGGAACCCCTCCGGCAGCTTCTGGCCGATGGTCTGCTCGATGACCCTGGGGCCGGCAAAGCCGATGAGGGCCCCCGGTTCCGCCAGGATGATATCTCCCAGCATGGCAAAGCTGGCGGTGACGCCTCCGGTGGTAGGATCCGTCAGCACGCTGACAAAGAGCTGGCCCGCATCATGGTGGTGCTTAAGGGCCGCCGCCGTCTTGGCCATCTGCATTAGGGAAACGATCCCTTCCTGCATCCTGGCGCCGCCGGAGCAGGCAAAAAGCACCACTGGAAGCTTTTCCCTGGTGGCCCGTTCCACAGCCCTGGTGATCTTCTCACCCACATTGTGGCCCATGCTGCTCATTAGGAACCTGGCATCACAGACGCCGATCACCGCCAGATTGCCGCCGATCTTTCCGCAGCCGGTGACGATGGCCTCGTTGAGCCTGGACTTTTCCCTGGCTGCCTCCAGCTTTTTTTCATATCCAGGGAAGTTTAAGGGGTTGGAGACCTCCATTTCCCGATCCCATTCCTCAAAGGTGCCGGGATCCGTGACCATCTGGATCCTCCTCCAGGCATGGACGCGGAAATAGCCTCCGCATTTGGGGCAGACGTAAAAATTCTCCCTTACATCCTCCACATAGATGGGTTTCCCACACTTATTGCACTTTCTCCACATTCCCGCCGGAATCCCCGGTTCCTCTTCCTGTTTTTCCGTCCGCTCCGCTTCCGGGGCGCGGTATCTGGTGTCGATCCTTGTATATGTCTTCTTGAACATATCCCGCAGCATGGAAAACCTCCTTCACTATCAGCAGTCTGGAAAATGGGACGGGATAAAATCCGTATCCACATTTCCATCTTCAAAATCCCTGTCTCCGATGAGCTCATACTGGAAATCCACATTGGTGGTGATCCCCTCGATGACCAGCTCTCCCAGGGCGCTCCGCATCTTGGCAATGGCCGATGGCCGGTCCTTGTCGTGGACGATGAGCTTTAAGATCATGGAATCATAGTTGGGCGGGATCGTATAATTATTATAGACCGCCGTATCCACCCGGACCCCGCGCCCGCCGGGAAGATGGATATCCGTGATGGTGCCCGGACACGGCATAAAGTGCTTATCCGGGTTTTCGGCATTGATCCGGCACTCAATGGCATGGCCGGTGATCTGGATATCCTCCTGGGTCACAGACAGCGGCTCCCCCGCCGCGATCCGGATCTGCTCCTTAATAAGGTCCAGATCCGTCACCGCCTCGGTCACCGGATGCTCCACCTGGATCCTGGTATTCATTTCCATGAAATAAAATTCTTTATTTTTATCCAAAAGGAACTCAATGGTCCCTGCATTCTCATAATGTACGGATCTTGCGGCCTTCACCGCCGCCTGGCCCATACGCTCACGAAGCTCTTCTGAGATAGCCGCCGACGGGGCCTCCTCCAGAAGCTTCTGGTGGCGTCTCTGGATGGAGCAGTCCCGCTCTCCCAGATGGACCACATTTCCAAAGCTGTCCGCCAGGATCTGGAACTCGATGTGTCTGGGACGCTCCACAAACCGCTCGATGTACATGGTATCGTCGGAAAATCCCTTGACCGATTCCATCTGGGCGTTCTGGAAATTGGACGCAAAATCGTCTTCCCCATAGGAGACCCGCATCCCCTTTCCGCCGCCGCCGCTGGACGCCTTGATCATCACAGGAAAGCCCACCTCTCTGGCAGTCTTTAAGCCCTCCTCCACCGTAAATACCGGCTCCTTACTTCCAGGGATCACCGGAACTCCGGCCTCCATCATGGTCTTTCTGGCCTCGGACTTATTTCCCATCCGGTGGATCACCTCTGCCGGAGGGCCGATGAACCGGATATGACATTTCTCGCACAGCTCTGCAAACCTGGCGTTTTCCGACAAAAATCCAAATCCTGGATGGATGGCGTCCGCCTTCATGGCCACGCAGGCCGTAAGGATCTGCTCCATATTCAGATAGCTTTCTGCCGACGGGGCGGGGCCGATGCAGATGGCCTCGTCCGCTAACAGCGTATGAAGGGCGTCCCGGTCTGCCTCCGAATAGACAGCCACCGTTTTGATCCCCATTTCCCGGCATGCCCGGATGATCCGCACCGCGATCTCCCCGCGGTTGGCGATCAGAATTTTCTGAAACATATCTTCACCAGCCCTAACCGATCATAAACGTAAGCTCTGCGCTCACTGCGATCTTTCCGTCCACGGTGGCCGTGGCCTTTCCAACACCCACCGGCCCTTTCCGCTTAATGATCTCACATTCCAGGCGGAGTCTGTCGCCGGGAACTACCTTTTTCTTAAATTTCACCCGGTCCATGCCGCCGAAATACGCCGTTTTTCCCTTATTTTCCTCCATGCTGAGGACGGCCACGGCTCCTGTCTGGGCCAGGGCCTCCACGATCAGGACACCCGGCATCACCGGCTCCTCCGGGAAATGGCCGGAAAAATACGGCTCATTATATGTGACTGCTTTATATCCAACAGCCCGCACGCCCGGCTCCAGCTCCTCGATGCAGTCCACCAGAAGAAATGGATGGCGGTGGGGGATGATCTCCTTGATTTCCTTAATTCCCAGCATATCTCTGCCTCCTGTTGTTTAACGGATCCTGAAAAGCGGCTGGCCGTATTCCACGGTCTCCTCGTTTTTCACAAGGATGGCCTCCACCACGCCGTCATACTCGGATTCGATCTCATTCATCAGCTTCATGGCCTCCACGATCCCGATGACCTGGCCTTTTTTCACATGGTCTCCGACCTTTACAAAGTCCTCGGCATCCGGAGCCGGAGAGGAATAAAACGTTCCCACCAGAGGACAGGCAACAACCCGGTCAGATACAGCCGTATCCGTCTGCGGAGCAGGACTGCCCTGGCTCCCGTTTAACGGCATTCCGGAAACGGTCTGGACGGTCTGGGGCACGGCTCCATCGGCCGGCTGGCATCCAGCCAGCGCCGGAACCGCCTGGATGACCGCCGGCTGCTCCTTTTTAATGACGATCTTCGTATCGCCCTGCTCGATCTTAAAGCCCGTCAGCCCATTGTCTGAAACGGCTTTGATCAGTTCGATGACATCCTTGATCTCCATGGCCTTCACTCCTATTCTTCAAACTTCTTTACAACCAGGCTGGCGTTGTGACCGCCAAAGCCCAGGGAATTGGAGATTGCACAATCCACATCCATGGAAACGCCGCCGCCCATTACATAGTCCAGGTCACATTCCGGATCCGGAGTGCGAAGGCCCGCTGTCTCATGGACAAAGCTGTCTTCAATGGATTTCACACAGGCGATGAACTCCACGCCTCCGGCTGCTCCCAGCAGATGGCCCACCATGGACTTGGTGGAGCTGATCCTTGTTTTGTATGCCTGGTCTCCCAGGGCCAGCTTGACGGCCTTCGTCTCAAACAGGTCATTGTGGTGGGTGCCTGTGCCGTGGGCATTGACATAATCGATCTGCTCCGGCTTTACTCCAGCGTCCTTCATAGCGTATTCCATGGCCTTTGCAGCCCCGCTGCCGTCCTCTGCCGGAGAGGTGATATGATAGGCGTCGCTGGTGGCCCCATAGCCCGCTAACTCTGCGTAGATCCTTGCGCCCCGGGCCTTTGCGTGCTCCAGGGATTCCAGCACCACGACGCCTGCGCCTTCGCCCATAACAAAGCCGCCGCGCTCTGCATCAAAGGGAATGGAGGCCCGCAGAGGATCCTCCGCTGTGGAAAGAGCCGTCAGGCTTGTGAAGCCAGCCACACCAATGGGAGTAATGGAGCTTTCCGTGCCCCCGGCCACCATGACCTCTGCCTCTCCGTGCTGGATGGCCCGCATGGCCTCTCCGATGGAGTGGGTCCCGGTGGCGCAGGCCGTCACCACATTCAGGCTCTTGCCCTTTAAGCCAAACTGGATAGACACGTTTCCGGCGGCCATGTTGCTGATCATTAACGGCACCAGAAGGGGATTGATCCGTCCCGGCCCTTTTTCCAGAAGCTTCTGATACTCCCGTTCAATGGCCTGGAGGCTGCCGATGCCGGAGCTGACGCAGACGCCCACCCGGTAGGGATCCTCTTTTTCCATATCAATTCCCGCATCCTCTAAGGCCTGCTTTGACGCGGCCACAGCCAGCTGGGAGAACCGCTCCATTCTTCTGGCAGCCTTGGGATCCATATACTGCTTCGGGTCAAAATCCTTCACCTCTGCCGCCAGCTTTACTTTATAATCTGCTGTATCAAAGCTGGTGATGGGCCCGATGCCCACCGTTCCCTGCTTTAAGCTGTTCCAGAACGTATCCACATCGTTTCCAACGGGGGTGATGGCGCCCATGCCAGTTACTACAACTCTGTTCATTCTCTTGCTCTCCTTTTTGTCACACTGACTCCTACATGGCCATGCCGCCGTCCACCTGGAGGACCTGGCCGGTGATATATGCTGCCCCGTCGGATGCCAGGAAGGCCACTGCCTCCGCCACATCCTGCGTCTCCCCGAACCGTTTTAAGGGGATCTGGTCCCCCATGGCCTTTTTCACATCATCGGGCAGAACGTCTGTCATTTCTGTATGGATAAAACCGGGAGCCACTGCGTTGGACGTGATCCCGCGGCTTCCCAGCTCCCTGGCCACGGATTTTGTAAGGCCGATGAGCCCCGCCTTGGAGGCGCAGTAATTGGCCTGGCCTGCATTCCCCATAACGCCTGAAACCGAGGAGATATTGATGATCCGGCCGCTCCTCTGCTTTAGCATCTGGCGGGAAACGTGCTTCACACAGTTGAACGCCCCCTTCAGATTGGTGGCGACCACCGCGTCAAAATCGTCCTCCGACATTTTCATGATCAGATTATCCCTGGTGATCCCGGCGTTATTGACTAAAATATCCAGCCGCCCGTATTTCTTTACGATAGTGTCGATCAGCTCCCTGGACTGGGAAAAATCTGCCACACTGCACTGGATGGCCTCCGCCTGGCCGCCGTTTTCCCCGATCTCCTTCACTGTCTCTTCTGCCTTTTCCTTAGAGCCATTGTAATTTACGATCACTGTGGCTCCGTATCCAGCCAGGGTCAGCGCGATCTGACGCCCGATGCCTCTTCCAGCCCCTGTCACCAGAGCAATTTTTCCGCTTAAATCCATGGTCCGCCTCCTATTACAGTTCCTTTAACTTTTCCAGATCGTCCAGCTTTTCAATATTAACGGCCTTCACATCCCGGCTGATCTTTTTTACAAAGCCGGTCAGGGTCTTTCCAGGGCCGATCTCCACGAACCGGTCCACGCCGTCTGCGATCATCCGCTCCACACTCTGCTGCCATTTTACAGAAGAATACACCTGTCTTTCCAGCAGAGGCTTTACCTCCTCCGCCCGGGTCACATATTCTGCGGTCACATTGGCCGCATAGGGGATCACGGGATCCGAAATCTTCACATTTTCCAGGAATTTCCCAAGCTTTTCCCCAGCTTCCTTAAGGAGCGCGGAATGGAAGGGGCCGCTGACGTTTAACGGCAGAACTCTTTTGGCTCCTGCCGCCTTTAACTGCTCTGCGGCCTGTGCCACTGCTTCCAGCCTTCCGGAAATAACGATCTGTCCCGGACAGTTATAATTCGCCACCTGGACTCCGTCTATGGGATCCACAACCTGGTCGATGGCCTCTGCGTTCATCCCCAGGACGGCGCTCATTCCCCCGATCCCGGCAGGAACGGCCTCCTGCATGAGGATGCCCCGGCGGCGCACCGTAAGGATGGCGTCCTCCGGAGTCATAACGCCGGAAGCTGCCAGGGCGCAGTATTCTCCAAGGCTTAAGCCAGCCGTCACATCCGGCCGGAACCCCCGCTCCTCCATGACCTTTAACATGGCAACGCTCACTGTCACCATGGCCGCCTGGGTATACTCTGTGATATCCAGCCGGTCATTTTTTTCAAAGCACAGCTCTGGCATGGAAAATCCCAGAAGCTCTGAAGCCTGGTCAAAAATTTTCCGTCCCGTCTCTGTATGTTCATAAAAATCCTGGCCCATGCCGCAGACCTGCGCGCCCTGTCCCGGAAAAATAAATGCCGTCTTTCCCATCTGTTCTCCCGCCTTTATCTTGCCAGCAGCTTTTCTGCCTGCTCCATCATCTCTTCGATCATTTCCTTACAGGTCTGTTCCTTTTTCACCATACCTGCGATCTGTCCGGCCATGACCACGCCGTCGGTCACATCGCCGTCCATGACTGCCTTTCTGAGGCCGCCCAGGGTCAGGTACTCCAGCTCCTCAAAGCTCTTTCCCTCTTCCTCCAGCTTCACATACTGTCTGGTCATCTGGTTTCTTAAGCAGCGCACCGGATGGCCGTGGCTCCTGCCTGTGACGGCGGAGTCGATGTCCTTGGCTCCGATGACCCGCTTCTTATAATTTTCATGGACGATGGACTCCTTTGACACCACGAACCGAGTTCCCATCTGGACCGCCTCCGCTCCCAGCATGAAGGCCGCCGCGATGCCGCGTCCGTCTCCGATGCCTCCGGCGGCGATCACCGGAATGCTGACCGCATCCGCCACCTGGGGAACCAGGGTCATGGTGGTGGCCTCACCGATATGGCCGCCGGACTCGGTGCCCTCTGCCACAACGGCGTCAGCGCCGCCCCGTTCCATGAGCTTTGCAAGGGCCACGGAAGCCACCACAGGGATCACCACGATCCCGGCGTCCTTCCACATCTTCATGTACTTTCCAGGATTCCCGGCCCCGGTAGTCACCACCTGGACGCCTTCCTCCACGACCACCTTTGCCACCTCATCGGCGTAGGGGCTCATGAGCATGATGTTGACGCCGATGGGCTTTTTCGTCAGCTCCCTGGCCTTTCGGATCTCCTGGCGGACCACCTCGCCCGGCGCGTTGGCGCCGCCGATGAGTCCCAGGCCTCCGGCCTCAGAAACGGCCGCTGCCAGATGATGCTCCGCCACCCAGGCCATTCCGCCCTGGATGACCGGATATTCAATTCCCAACAATTCTGTGATTCTAGTTTTCATTCCGTTTCCAACCCTTTTCGACCGCTCTGCGGCTTATTCTACGCCCTTATCCTTTAAATACTTCATTACATCTCCCACAGTCAGCAGATTCTGAAGATCCTCTGCCGGGATCTCCACAGAATACTCGTCCTCCAGGGCCATTACCATCTCAAACAGATCCAGGGAATCGGCCCCCAGGTCGTCCTTAAAGGAGGATTCCTCTGTGATGGCTGCTGCGTCTGTGTTTAACTGCTCTGCGATGATCTCTTTCATTCTTTCTAACATGGTCATGATCTCCTTTTTTTCTTTTTGATTTTTTACCATTCCATGAGTACGGCTCCCCAGGTCATCCCTGCGCCGAACCCGGACAAAATAATCTTATCTCCCGGCTGAAGCATATCTTTTTCCGCCATATCATTTAAAAGCAGCGGAATGGAAGCCGAAGAGGTGTTTCCATATTTACTGATTGTCATGGGGAACTTTTCCATGGGCTCCTTTAACCGTCTGGCGGCTGCCTCTACGATCCTCTCGTTGGCCTGGTGGAGCACATAGTACTTGATCTCCTCCCTGGAAATATGATTCCGTTCCAGAAGGATCTCAATGCTCTCGGGTACCTTTTTCACTGCGAACCGGAATACCTCCTGACCGTCCATGGTCATGAGCCCCAGCTCCGGCTTCGTTCCCGTAAGGAAATTTCCCAGGGTCCTGGAGGTGCAGGAAAGGATCGGTCCCTTCGTCCCGTCGGAGCCCATGAGCATATCCACGACTCCCGTTTCCTCTGCCTTTAAGACTGCCGCCCCGGCTCCGTCTCCAAACAGCACGCAGGTTCCCCGGTCCGTCCAGTCCGTCACCTTGCTTAAGGTCTCGGCTCCGATGATCAGGGCCGTCTTATAGATCCCCGCCTGGAAAAATCCATGGACGATATTCATGGCGAAGATAAATCCCGCGCAGGCCGCCGAAATATCAAAGGCCACGGCGTTTTCCGCGCCGATCATGGCCTGGACGCTGCATGCGTCGCTGGGATAATTGTTATCCGGCGACGAGGTTCCCAGGATGATGATGTCCAGCTCCCGGGCATCCACACCCGCGGCCTTTAACGCCCGCCTGGCCGCCTCCGCCGCCAGGTCCCTGGTGGTCTCCCCTGTGGAGATCCGCCGTTCCGATATGCCGGTGCGGCTTCTGATCCATTCATCGCTGGTATCCACGATCTCTGATAGCTGGTCGTTGGTCACGACTCTCTCCGGTGCATACGCGCCGATTCCTGCAATTCTGGCTTTCATACTCTGTCCTTGTCGAATTTTGTTTTTGGTTTCAAATATTTTGATATTCAAATTATATTGCCTATGTTACGTCCTGGAAGAAGATTTGTCAAGAGTTTTTTTGCTCCTTACAGACTTTTATAAACAATCGGTTCATATCAGACGGCTTCCCACCCTCTCTATCTGGCCTGGTCAAATATTCTAAAATTGGCTATTTAAACAATGCCAATTTTTCTATATGATGATGCCATAAAGTCAATCGGCTTCCAGGGGATCCCAGATCCCCACGATTTACCCATGATCCCGGAAGCCAGAAAAGCCAGCAGGAAAGGAGAACCCGTCATGAACACAAGTAATACATTTGCACGCTTCAAAAAGATCGACGCCCACACCCACATCGGCGCCTTCGGAAGTCCCTTTAACATCCACTTCGATACGGAACGCCTCTTACAGCAGATGGAAGCTTATAATATAGAAAAGACCATCCTGGTTGCCAGCGGCCCTCACACCAACGAAGATACCGCGGCAGCCTTCCGGGCAGAGCCCCAGAAGATCATCCCCTTAATGTGGATCAACTGCGCCGAAGGAAAGGAGGCTTACGATGCCCTGGAACACTATATCCGGGACGAGCATTTTGCCGGAGCCAAGCTCCAGCCCCTCTTTGACGGCTACACCGCCGACGCTCCCTGTGTGGATCCCGTGGCAGAGATCTGCGAGGCATACGGAAAGCCCCTGTTCGTCCACTCCGGCCACCCGCCCTTCTCCCTTCCCTGGCAGATCGGCCTCTTAGCAGAGCGCCACCCGAAGCTTCCCATGGTAATGATCCATATGGGCCATGCCCACGGCGTCTATGTGGACGCAGCCATCACCATGGCCAGGAGATACGAAAATATCTGGCTGGAGACCTCCGGCACGTCCATGAGCTGCCAGATCGCCAATGCCTATGAGACCGTGGGCCACGAGCGGGTCATGTTCGGCATCGACTCCCCATTCCACCATCCCACTGTGGAGATCCAGAAGGTCATGGCCTGCGGAGTAGACGACGAGGGCCTGGAAAATATTTTCTACAATAACGCTGCAAAATTCATGGGACTGAAATAAAATCCCGGAACAGAAACGAAAAGGAGCGCCTGCTATGCAAAAAATTCATTCCTCCGGACCAGCCCGTGCCTGCGATCCCACCCTGGATATGGCCATCACCGGCCTCATGGCCGCCCTGGTATTCACCGGAACGTATTTTTTCAAGATCCCCACAGCCTTTGGCTATACCCACCTGGGAGACTGTATGATCATCCTCACGGTCTGCCTGTTCGGCACCCGCAGAGGAATGCTGGCCGGAGCCATCGGAGCCGGGCTTTCCGACTTCATCGCCGGATACGCCGCCTGGGTCCTGCCTACCATTGTCTTAAAGGGCGGCTGGGCGCTGATCATGGGACTCATCATGTACCGGCTGCTGCCCCATTTTAAATATTCCTGGCTGGCCGGGGCCGTCACCGGCGGCATCTTCCATGTGATCGGCTATACCTTAGTAAAGATCCCCCTTTACGGCGGAGGCGTGGCCATGGCCGAATGCTTCACCCTGGTGGCCCAGACGGCTGCCGGGATCGTCCTGGGCGGCGTGGCCTACACAGTCCTGTCCAGATCCCCGGCCATCCGGAGCCTGCGGGTGAAATTTCTCTAAAAAGTAAAAAAAATTACTTTTTTCCAGTTTTTTTATAATTTTTATTCCTAACGGAAATATTTTTACAAAAATACTCATCCTGTACCATAGTATAACGGATCCTTATCTAGTAAAATTGTGTCATTCTTTTAAAAAATTTTACTGAATCCGTTAAAGGAGGTACTCTTATGGATGCAATGCAGCTTGCAAACAGTCTTCCCATGTGGCTGGCCTGCGGAACCGCCGTACTTCTGGTGGTATTCCAGGCTGTGATCTTTACAAAAAAGGCCATGGACGCCGCCCCGAAGGTGGGCCTTACCAACGATCAGGTGAAACGGGCAATGAAAAGCTCCGCCCTCACCTCTCTTGGCCCGTCGGTCGTGATCCTAAGCGGAATGCTTTCGCTCCTGGTATCAGTGGGCGGCCCCATGGCCTGGATGCGTCTTTCCTTCATCGGCTCCGTTATGTTCGAGTCCATCGCAGCCGGAATTGGAACCGCATCCGCCGGTGTCCAGCTGGGTGTGGATGAAATGACCACCTTTGCCTTCACAATGGCTGTCTGGACCATGATCCTAGGCTCCATCGGCTGGATCATCGTTTCCACCCTCACCGCTGACAAAATGGAAAAGGTACAGAACAGAATGGCAGGCGGAAACTCCGCTTTAGTGGGCGTGATCTCCGGGGCTGCCATGGTCGGCGCCTTCGGCGGCATGGTGAGCCAGAAGCTGGTTGCAGTGGATAAATCTGCCCTTTCCTGTGTGCTGGGCGGCGTATTTATGGCCATTCTGCTCTATGTTTCCGGAAAATTCAAAATCTCCTGGTTAAAAGAATGGAATCTGACCATCGCGATCCTGGTCGCCATGATCATCACAGCACTGGTATAGGAGGGCTTATTTTTATGGACAAACATTATTTCACCAACGATTACTTACCAAAAATGCACCGGATCGGAAAGATCACCGGCATTCTCGGCGTTTTCGCCTCTTTCCTTCCCGCCCTTGTTCTTGGCTTTGGCCATGGCCTCTGGCCGGATCTTGCGCTGTTGGCTACCTGCTTCATTACCGTTACCACCAGCTTCGGTTTCCTCTGGGTCATTGAGCCGATCTCCTATTATCCGGTCCTGGGGCCTGTGGGAACCTACATGGCGTTCCTTTCCGGAAATATCTCCAACATGCGCGTTCCCTGTGCCAGCATTGCCCAGGTTTCTGCCGGTGTGGAGCTGGGATCCGAACAGGGCTCCATCATCTCCACCATTGGAATGGGCGTTTCCATTATCATCAACATCATCATTCTTTCCGTTGGCGTCATTGCCGGAAGCTCTATTCTGGCCATGCTCCCGCCCTCTGTTACCGCAGCCTTAAACTACCTGCTTCCGGCCCTCTTCGGCGCTCTCTTCGTACAGTTCGCCGTGAACCAGAAAAAGCTGGCCGTGATCATGCTGGTATTCGGGTGTGTCGTTTATATTGCCATCAACAAAGGAGTATTTAACTTCCTTCCGGGAGCCAGCAGCTATCTGGGAACCCTGTTATGCGTATTTGGTTCCATTTTTATCGCCATGGCCATGAAAAAAATGGAAGGCAAAAAAACGGAATAGATCCCGTCTCTCTTCCTCCCTCTTTCTTCTCATGCTGTTAAAAACAGCAAAATGCACAATATGTCCTATATTTTTTGTCTATTTTATGGTATGCTAGACTGAATACGACAATATTTTGCATGAGAGAACCGGTTTGGAACCAGCTTCCATCCGGGTGACAGAAGAGGGAGGTCCCGCAGTATGGGAATTTCAGTCGGCGATTTGCTCAGTATGGACTTTTTTAAGGATTTTCACGTCATTGCCGGCCATAAAGGATTAAACCGCGAGATCCAGGGCGTCAGCTTCCTGGAGGTGCCGGAAGGCCATCGCTGGAGTATTGGAAAAGAGCTTATTTTCACGTCCGGTTATATTTTTGCTGAATTTGAAGGCTACCTGGATAAATTCTGTGAGAATTTTATTCCCAGCCACGCAGCCCTGGTGATAAAAAGGGGCAGCTATCTGGATAAGATCCCGGAGAAACTGATCGAGATTTATGACAGGAACAGCATTCCCCTGATCACCATGCCCTACTCCCCGTCCTGGATGACCGTGGTCAACCAGGTAAACGTGGGCGTATTAAACCATGCGATCCAGAGTCTCAGGATCGACATCAGCCAGGGCCCCGGCTGCTACAATCAGAATTACAAGGAACAGGCCATCCAGAAAATCTTAAAAACTCTGGAAACCGAAATGGAATTTCCCGCTTTTCTCTATGATGTGACCATGGATAAGCGGTATTACAGCTCAGACAACTTCAAAAAGGCCAGTGAAAAATATGGGATCCGCGAATCCGATTACTGGTCTCCCCAGCTTCCCCATACCAGCCACGCCCTCTGCGACTGTATCCACATGAAACGGTACCGTCTCCTCAAGGGAGAGGCCGCCAATGAACCACGGATCAGCTGGGTCACCATCCCCATCGAGTCCGCAGGAGTGGTACAGGCGTATTTCTGTGTGATGGAATCCAGGAAATTCCTGGATTTTTACGACGAATATTCCATGCGCATTGCCTATCTGATGCTCCAGGGAATCTTCGACCAGCAGGTGGTCGCCCGGGATGCCAGCAATATCGGGTTTGAAAATCTGATCCACCTGGCCATGGAAAGCACTCCTGCTGACGCCCGGCAGCTGATCTACCAGGCGGACCAGCTGGGACTCTCCGTGGAGCAGCCATACCTCTGCATCCTGTTCCGTCACGACCAGGATGAGCTGGATATCCGGAGCCACAGGACCTCCATGCTGGAGGCGTTCAAACGCTGCCGGATGAACCGGATCGGCCGCGTGGCATTCCTGTCATCCACAGAAGGAGTCATCCTCCTCAACGCCGTCCGGCTGTCCCCCATAAATAAGGAAGAGATCCGTGGACTGATCCTGGAGTTCCAGAAGCTCCTCCGGGGGACTTTCCCTGACGTATCCTGGTTTTTCAGCTTTACGGGAGATTCGGGAGATCTCCATGATCTCCGTCCTCATATTGAAAAATGCCGGAAGGTCCTGAATATCGGAAGACTTACCGATTCCCGGAAGACCCTCTTTGATTACGACGCACTGGGGATCCTCACCTGGATCAATATCCCTGAGGACGAACTGGGCCCTCTTTTAAAAAAGCTCCAGAAGCTCATCGACTCAGAAAAGAACCAGGAACTCCTCTATACTTTAAAAACCTATCTTGAAAACAATTTAAATTACAGCCTGACAGCCGAAAAGCTTTTTGTCAATGTCAATACAGTCCGGAGGCGGATCGAAAAGGTCAATGAACTGATCCCGGTCCACTGGGACGACTATGTTGAACGCACAAAACTGGGGCTGCTGCTGCAATATCTGCAGCCTGGCCCCGATTCAATCATTCATTTAAAAGAAAGGCGGAATGGATCATGAACATGTATAACGAAGCACTTGCCATGAAGGACACTTTAACGGCGGACCGCCGCCACTTCCACCAGAACCCGGAGCTGGGTCTGGAACTTCCGAAGACCGCGGCCTATGTGGAGGAAAAATTAAGGGAAATGGGGTATGAGCCCCAGAGAATGGGAAGCGGCGTAGTGGCTGTCGCCGGAAAGAAGACGGGAAAATGCTTCCTGATCCGCGGTGATATGGACGCCCTCCCTGTAACAGAAATGACAGACCTGGAATTTAAATCTGAAAACGGATGCATGCACGCCTGCGGCCATGACTGTCATACAGCCAATATGCTGGGCGCAGCACGTCTCTTAAAAGCCCATGAGGATGAGCTGGAGGGTCAGGTAAAGCTCATGTTCCAGCCGGCCGAGGAAACCATGGACGGAGCAAAGATGATGGTGGAAAACGGGATCTTAAAGGACCCGGACGTAAACGCCGCCCTGGGCATCCACGTATTCACAAACCTTCCGCTGCCGGCAGGCACTGTGATCATGACCGGCGCAGACTCTAAAATGGCTGCTGTGGACTGGTTTACCATTAAGATCACCGGCAAAGGCTGTCACGGAGCCCAGCCCAACAACGGCGTGGATCCCTTAAACGTCATGTCCCACATCCATCTGGCTCTCCAGGCCATCAACGCCCGGGAAATGGATCCGGCTGACAATATGGTCCTTACCATCGGCCAGATGCACGGCGGAAACACCTCCAACGTGATCCCCCAGGAGGCCATGATGTCCGGAACCATCCGCACATTAAAAAATACCACCCGGGAAATGGTAAAGACCCGTATGGACGCCATCGTAAGCACTGTGGCTGCCGCCTTCAACGCCGAGGCCCATGTGGAATATGGAAGCGGCTGTCCTGTCTTATTCCATAACCAGGAGCTCTACGGGGAAGTAAAGGGATATCTTGGAGAACTGGAGGGCGTTCACTTTGTGGACTTAAACGACATCGGCCAGCACATGAGCAACATGGGCTCTGAGGACTTCTCCTATGTAGCCAATGAGGTTCCCACCGTGTTCCTTGGCATCGCCGCCGGTCAGCCCGAACAGGGCTACTGCTACCCCCAGCATCATCCAAAGGCCATGTTCCATGAGGACGCCCTTCCTGTGGGAGCAGCTGTTTACGCCCATGTGGCTATGGAGTGGTTAAAGAACCACTAAAAAGCATCCGTCCGGCTATAAAATAAGAAAACGGAGGAACAGACAGATGGAATACACTCTGGCAACCATGAACGATCTGCCGGCGATCAAAGCCCTGCTGGCAAGATATCATAAAGATACCATTTCCCAGGAGGATATCGCCGGCGGCTTCGTGACCACCAAGCTCTCGGACCAGCAGTTTGAGGATCTCATCGTAAACCGGAAGGGCGTGACCCTGGCAAAGGATGAAAACGGGACCGTAAAGGCCTTTGCCCTGGCTGCGGGATGGGATTACTGGATGCAGGTCCCTATCATGAAGCGGATGACCGAGGTGCTGCCGGATATGCCGTTTGAGGGAACCGCCTTAGACGAAACGAACACCTACCAGTACGGCCCCGTCTGCGTGGATGTTTCCGTCCGGGGCACAGGCGTTTTTGAAGGGATCTTCAAGGCCTCTCTGAAGCAGTTCGAGGACCAGTATCCCGTCATGGTGACCTTCATCAACCAGATCAACGGACGCAGCTACGCCGCCCACACAAAAAAGGCTCATATGACGGAGATCGGCACCTTTGATTTCAACAATAATCATTACTGGATGATGGCCATCAAGACCAGATAGTACACCTTTTACGATTTTAAGGGATCACCGGCGGTGATCCCTTGTTTTCAAATATAAAAATGGAGGAACCCCATATGAACAAACTTGGCTTTGGCTTCTTACGCCTCCCGGTAACCCCGGCCGGAGAGATCGACTTAAGCCTGTTAGATCAGATGACAGACGTATTTTTAGCCCACGGGCAGAACTATTTTGACACCGCCTACACCTATCTGGATGGAAAAAGCGAATGGGCCATCCGGGAATCCCTGGTAAAGCGCCATCCCCGGAGCTCCTTTCTTCTGGCCGACAAGCTGCCTGGCTATAAAATGACCTCCCACGAAGACTGTTACCGGTACTTTAAGGAACAGCAGGACCGCTGCCAGGTGGATTTCTTTGACGTATATCTGCTCCACTGGCTCAATGGAAAACATTATGAAATTGCTGAAAAATATAGGGAATTTGAATTTCTTGAAGAATTAAAAAAGACTGGAAAAGCTATAAAGACAGGATTTTCCTACCATGATTCCGCCGATCTTCTGGATGAGATCCTTACGCGCCATCCGGAGGTGGATTATGTACAGCTCCAGATCAATTATCTGGACTGGGAAAGCAGCTCCATCCAGTCCAGACGCTGCTATGAGACTGCCGTAAAGCATGGAAAAAAGGTCATCGTCATGGAGCCTGTCAAGGGCGGAGCGCTGGCTGCTCTTCCCGAAAAGGCCGGACGGCTCCTGGAAAAACTTTCACTGGACGCCAGCCAGGCCTCCTATGCGATCCGGTTTGCAGAAAGCCTTCCGCAGGTGGAGATCGTCCTCAGCGGAATG
This sequence comes from Enterocloster hominis (ex Liu et al. 2021), assembly GCA_014385265.1. GTDB lineage: Bacteria > Bacillota > Clostridia > Lachnospirales > Lachnospiraceae > Alitiscatomonas > Alitiscatomonas aceti. Next base: position 9,374 of record JACRTJ010000022.1, on the reverse strand, counting down.
AACACCATGGAGCAGCTCCTGGATAATCTGGCGTGCCGCCAGCCGCTGACAGAATACGAACAGAGCGTTCTTTTTGAAGCTGCCGGCCTTTTAAGGAACTCCATCGCGGTTCCCTGTACCGGGTGCGGCTACTGTGTCAGCGGATGCCCGAAAAAGATCCATATACCGGAATATTTCAGACTGTATAACGAATATAAACAAAATCCCGGAGACGGTTGGAAGATCGCTCCTGTTTACCAGAACATGACCGCTTCAGGAGGAGGCCCGGCAGACTGCATCGGCTGTAAAAAATGTGAGGGCAGCTGTCCTCAGACGCTGCCCATCACAAAATTTCTTTCTGATGTAAGGGAAGCTTTTGATGACCGCCATTCTTAAATCATAGATCCTGCCTCATATTTTAGAAGCGTATTTTAGCTGCATATTTAAATAGCACCCTTATTCAGTTGCTTTTATACTTCTAAAATGTTATACTCATGAAGAGGTGATTGTGATGTCCCAGGAATATGCAGCATTAATTATAGATCTAAGAAATTCCAGATCCTATACGGATTCAGACCGTTTTTTGATCCAGACTCATATGATCCAGGTTCTGGATTTTTTAAATAAGGCGTTTTCCGGCGATATACTGCGTACAGTAGAATTCAGTGCCGGAGACGAAATACAGGGATTATTTTCTACAGGAGAATCTGCTTATTTATTTTACAGATTTTTTTCCATATGGCTGTATCCAGTTAGGATCCGGGCCGGAATAGGGATCGGAAACTGGAACCTGCAGATGAAAGGCCGGGGAACAACCAGTCAGGATGGCGAAGTTTATCATAATGCACGAAATGCGATCCGCTGCACAGACCCTACATTGGGATATCCTGTACTGATGTACAGTGCCTCCAGAAATGATCGAACGCTCAATACACTAATGGGAGGAGCTGCAAATGTTACTGAAAATCTGAGCATCACCCAGAATCAGCTGTTCCTCATCACTGAAATTCTGTTTCCGCTCTGCCTGAAAAATGACTTTCAATGGCCCTATGACTCTCTGGCTTTCAATCGGTTATTAATTGAAAAAAGCTGTTTTGATCATAAAATATCAAAAACAGACAGGGAACTTCCTCTTGATCATATAAATTTAACCGATGATTCAGTCGGGCAGATACCGGCCCGGGCCAGAAATGATATTTATAGAAAAACAGAACCGAACGCCTTTTTTGTCACTGGCGGCAAGCAGCGTGGGATCCCAACTGAAGCAGCCAAAATCCTTTCTATAAAAAGACAGACCATTGCGCGTTCATTAGAAAGCGGAAATATATATTGGGCACGCAGCATGGCGTTAACCGTGTTATATGAAATGAATACAAATATGAAGGAGGTATAGTTTTGTCACTTTTATTATTGATTTTATCCGTACATTTCCTTGCTGACTTTCATCTATGGCCAGGTTCCCCTGATGTAAAAAAACATCCCTGTTTCAGATGCCTGCTCCCTCATTTTGGGATGTATTCTCTTGTTTTGGGACTTATATTTATTCTATGTGTTTCATTTCCCAGTGCAGTCATCGCGTGGATGTTCATTATCCTGTCTCACTTTATAACCGACGTTCTTACATTCCACTATTATACCAGAAATCACATATCTCCCCGCAGTCAGCTGACTGCATTCTGTACCAGCCAGCTTATTCATACCGCATCGATTCTCGCTGGATCCTGTTTTTTCCATCTCCCCGAAAATCTTACAGAAACTTTCAAGTCCCTGTGTATACAAGTCCCGCTTCTTCAGAATATGCGTTATCTGCTGCTGGTAATCCTTCTTCTGACCCCGGCTTCCCAATTTGTAAAAATGCTTACCGCATCTATTTCCCTTCAAAAAAATCCTGATTCACCAAAATCCAATGATTCCTCCGCCGGAAGCATGATCGGAAAATTAGAACGGCTGATCATTGCCATGCTGGTCATATATGGGAAGCCGGGGCGATCGGATTTGTGCTGGCCGCCAAGAGCCTGGCAAGGTATAAACAGTTTGAAGACCTGGATTTTACGGAAAAATTTTTAGTAGGGACCCTGGCCAGTGCGGCGATCGCAATTGCACTGACCCTGTTCCTGATAGAAAACCAGAAACCATCTGCTCCCTTGATGTTATAGCTTTCTCTCCACCAGCACCTGGTATACATCCCTTTTGCTGATCCCCCGGTCCTTTGCCACCTGCTTCATGGCGTCCTTCCGGTCCATACCCTGTTCCAAGTACAGGTCCATGTGCTCCTCCACCGTCATGTCCTCCCAGGCCGCTGCCTTTTCCTTTTCGATCTCCTCCAGGCTCTTCCCCTCTACGACGATGACGCACTCACCTCTGGGCTCTTCGTTCTCATAATGGGCCAGAGCCCCGGAAAAGGTGGTCCTGAAGGCCGTCTCATACTTTTTTGTCAGCTCCCGGCAGATGGTGATATTCCGGTCCCCCAGAGCCTCCATAAGCTCCTCCAGGGTCCTGACCAGCCGGTGGGGGGCCTCATAGAGGATCATGGTCCTGGTCTCCTGCTTTAATTCCTCCAGGATCCTCTGCTTCTCCTTTTTATCCGGGGGCAGAAAGGCCTCAAAGGCAAAGCGCCTGGTGGCCATGCCGGAGATAGTCAGGGCCGTGATACAGGCGGCAGGTCCCGGAAGGGAGGTCAGCTCGATTCCGGCCTCATAGCACTGCTTCACCAGCTCCTCCCCGGGATCCGAGATCCCAGGCGTTCCCGCATCAGTTATCAACGCAATGTTGGTCCCTTCCTTCAGCTTATCCACAAGATACCTGGCCTTCTCCACCTTGTTATACTCATGATAGCTGGTCATGGGCGTTTTAATATCAAAATGATTTAAAAGCTTGATGCTGTGGCGGGTATCCTCTGCGGCGATCAGATCCACCTCTTTTAATGTATTTAACACCCGCAGGGTGATATCATCCAGATTTCCAATGGGCGTTGCACATAAATATAGCTTTCCCGCCATGTCTGTATCTCCTTTCCGACGGTTTCTGTTATCCCCGGCAGGGGCGCCATGTCCCCCGGACGCGGCTCCTAATATCCGTATATCTCATAGATCTCGTCCGTATAGACCCCCGGCTCCTTATAAACGATCACCGGCGGTTCCAGCTTAAGCCAGGCTCCCCCGCCCCGGACAGCCTCGATGAGGACCATATTCGCGTCCTTATCTGCAAAGGGATGGACAAATTTCATCCGCTTGGGCTCCAGCTTATACTGCCTCATCACCGTAATGATCTCTGCCAGACGGTGGGGCCTGTGGACCATGTAGAAACGGCCTCCGGGCTTTAACGCCTTCGTTCCCTCCCGGACCACGTCCTCTAAGGTGCAGAGCACCTCATGGCGGGAAATGGCCTTCACATCCCCTGGGTTCTTAAGGCCATGGGCATCGTTCATATAGGGAGGATTTGAGGTCACTACATCAAAGGAAGCCGCTCCGAAGATCCGGCTGGCTTCCTTAATGTCTCCCTGTATGATGTCGATCTTTTTTTCCAGGCCGTTTAAGGCCACGCTCCTCTGGGCCATTTTCATGATCTCTGTCTGGATCTCCAGCCCAGTGAAATGGTCTCCTTTTGTTTTTGCCGAAAGGAGAAGGGGGATGATCCCGGTCCCGGTACCCAGATCCAGCGCCCGTTCTCCGGGCTTTACTGATGCAAACCCGGAAAGCAGCACCGCGTCCATTCCAAAGCAGAAGCCGTCGGTCTTCTGGATGATCTTCAGCCCGTTTCTCTGAAGATCATCCAGCCGCTCATTTTCCATCAGATCAGTTATCATCCAGCTTCGATTTCCCTTCTTTTTTCTCCAGAGCCTCCAGCTGCTTTAATTCTGCATCGCTGATGCTCATTTTTTCCTTTTTCCTCTTGGGACGGAATTTCAGCTGATCCACCTTATATTCGCGGATCTCCTTTTCATCTCCGTTGACGGTGACCACCACCTTCACCAGCTGCCTTAGGATGCTGACGCTGTGGACCTCTCCCTTTAAGCCGTCGTCGGTGGTCACATAATCCCCGATATTGGGAAGCCGCCCATTTAACTCCTCATACGTCTCTTCCTCGTACTTTAAGCAGCACATGAGCCTTCCGCAGACGCCGGAGATCTTTGTGGGATTTAAGGACAGATTCTGTTCCTTGGCCATCTTAATGGACACCGGGATAAACTCAGACAGGTAGGAGGCGCAGCACAGCGGTCTTCCGCAGATCCCGATGCCGCCGACGATCTTCGTCTCGTCCCGGACGCCGATCTGGCGCAGCTCGATCCTGGTCTTAAATACAGATGCCAGATCCTTTACCAGATCCCGGAAATCGATCCTTCCGTCGGCTGTGAAATAGAACAGCACCTTATTATTGTCAAAGGTATATTCCGTATCGATGAGCTTCATATCCAGCTCATGCTTTTTGATCTTTTCCAGACAGATCTTAAAGGCTTCCTTCTCCTTTTCCTTATTCCTTCTCTCGATCTCCTCGTCGGCTGCCGTAGCCATCCGGATCACAGGCTTTAAGGGCTGGATCACCTTTTTATCGTCCACCTCGTGGCTTCCGAGGACCACGTGGCCGTATTCCACGCCCCTGGCTGTCTCCACGATCACATGCTGTCCGGCTTTGATCTCCTCATCTCCCGGACTGAAATAATATACCTTTCCCGCTTTGCGGAAACGGACTCCGATTACTTTTGTCATTCTTATCTCCTTACGACGGGTTCTTCATGGTCAGGAACAAAAGCTCCATCACCAGTTCCAGGTTGACGTTGGCCTCCAGTCTCGCCCGCGCCGTGTCGATGGCGCTGAGGATCTGCTCCAGCCCCGCATAGTCAGCCTTTTCCCCCAGTTCATTGATCATTTTATATTCATCCTTAAATATCAGCAGGTTCATATCCTTTGTCACCTTGAACATAAGGACGTCCCTGTACCAGAGCTGCATCAGATCCAGCACCTCTTCGATATCAAAGTTCATTTCCTTGATCTCGCGGATACAGTCCAGAAGCACTGCAATATCCATGGATCTTACATTTTTCACGATATTCATGACTTTCTGGAACAACTCCTTAAATTCGTCGGAGGACGCCAGGTGGATGGCCTTTCCCAGATTTCCACGGGCAAAGGCCGCGCAGATCTCCGCTTCCTTTTCCGGAATATCCAGATGCTCCGTCAGATAGCTTTTCACTGTAAAATCCTTTAAGGGCTTTAATTTCAGCTGGACGCACCTGGAGAGGATCGTGGGAAGGAACTCCTCCTGGTTGGTGGTGATCAGGATGATGACCGCATAAGACGGCGGCTCCTCCATGGTCTTTAAAAGGGCGTTCTGGGCCTGTACCGTCATCTTCTCCGCCTCGTCCACAATATAGATCTTATAATAGCTGCTGTACGGCCGGATCATGATGGTATCGTTGATCTGTTCCCGTATATCGTCCACGCCGATGCTCCCCGGCTTGCTGTGGGTCACATAGATGAGATCCGGGTGGTTTCCCCCCAGGACCTGTTTGCAGGAATGGCATACCATACAAGGCTCATTGCCTCCTTTTTCACAAAGGAGCGTCATGGCAAATGCATTGGCGATGGATTTTCTCCCCATTCCAGCCTCGCCTGTCAGAATATATGCGTGAGATATTTTATGATTTTCGATGGCCTTTTTAAAATGCTCTTTGACCATATCGTTTCCAAGAATATCCTGAAAACCTGTAACCTTACCCTCCAGCATAACCATCCCTCCAATCTTTTATCGAAACTTCCTTCTATTATATCACATTTTTCAGTGTGATTCCATTTCCTTTAAAATTTCTTCCAGACAGGCCTCCAGGTCTGTGTTGGAAAACCGTTTTCCGATCCGGAGCCTGGAAAGGAGCTCTTCAGAAAAATCATCCTCGTCGGCCAGATACCTGCGGCAGACCTCCCTGTAATTGGGATTTTTCTGTTTTCCCTCCCGTTTCACGGCCCGAAGGAGCCGGATCCCGTCGGGGACCTCTATATAAACCGGGACCAGCGCCCCGTTTCCGTAGTACCGGCACATCTTTTCATAGGATTCCAGGGTCCCGATCATCAGACAGTCCCCTTCTCCATGGATATCAAACTGGCCGTCGTCCATGGTAAAATAGCTCCACGGCCCCATGACCGTCTCATACGTCCTAAGCTCCACGATCTTTCCGGAATTTTTAAACTGTTCCAGTTTTTCTGACGAAGTAAAAAAATACTCCACCCCGTCTGTCTCTCCCTCCCGGATGGGACGGGTGGTATAGGGAACCACCGTCGTAAGCTCCGGCCTCCGCTTTAAAAGCTCCTTAAATACCGTATCCTTACCTGTGGCGCTCTTGCCCATGATATAAAAGATCCTGCCCATTTTCTGCGCTCCGTTCTCTTTTGCTGTACAATCCTGGAGCCATGCTGCAATATTGGCCCAACTGACTGACATTGTAACATAAACCCTTATTTTTCCGCAACCGTTATTATGTTGGAAAGGGATGGGTCCTCCAGGCCCTGGACAGACAGCCCCATAGCTTCATACCAGGCTGCCCGCTCCAGAACGTCCTCTGTGATCTCCTCTCCCGGAGCCAGGACCGGGATCCCCGGAGGATACAGATAGATAAATTCCCGTGACACGCTGCCAGCGCTTTCTGACAGTCTTTTCCTGATCCCGGGCATTTCCATGGCCTCCGCCGGAGAAAGCCGCAGAGGCGGCTGTGGAAGCTCAGAAAGCCCTCTGTCTCCATGGCCTTCCCCCGTTCTGCCGGAAACGCTTTCCGGCTCTGTGTCCAGCTCCTGATCCAGCTCCCAGAGGGCCTTTTCCAGCCGCAGAAGTCCTTCCTCCGTGTCCATTACCGACGTCATTCCAATGACATATTCCGGCGCACACATCTCCATTTCCAGATGATACCGCTCCCGCAGGATGTTTCCCAGAGCCTCTCCGCTTAACCGCTGCCTTTCCCCAGAGACGTTCTTAAACCAGACTCTCTTACAGGAAATAACGATCTTTGAGGGATCCCAGCCGTACACAGAAATCGTTCCGGGAGCTGCTCCGGCTTTTCTGGAATGATCTGCCTCCACGATCTTCTCCCAGTCCAGTACCTTTAAGTTCCTAAGATCCTTTACCTGCTGGAAAAACCGCTCCAGCCGCTTTCCATAAGCCGCCATCTCCCGGCGTCCGTCCCCGTCCATGAACCGGATGCACTGCTCCATAGCCGCCATGAAAACATAAGACGGGCTGGAGCTCTGGAACATCCCCAGATACCGGCAGATCCTTTCCCGGTCCGCCAGATCCCCCTTCATATGGAGGACCGCCGTCTGGGTAAAGCATGGGAGCGTCTTATGGAGGCTCTGGATCACCACGTCCGCCCCCATGGACAGCGCCGGCTCCGGAAAGCCGTTTTCCCTTTCGCCAAAGGGAAGGTGCGCGCCGTGGGCCTCGTCCACGATCAGCGGGATCCCATGCTCATGGGCCGCTGCCGCGATCCCTGCAATGTCCGATACGACGCCTTCATAAGTGGGAGAGACCACCAGAACCGCCTGGATCTCCCGCTTTTTATCCTGCTCCAGGATCCTTCTCACATCCGAAGGACAGACTCCTCCGCTGATCCCCGGCCCCTCCAGATAAGACGGATACACATACACAGGCTCCAGATGGTTTAAGATCAGCCCGTGATACGCCGACTTATGGCAGTTTCTGGCCATAAGGAGCTTTCCGCCCCAGGCCGTGGAGCCGCAGACAGCGCTTAAGATCCCGCAGGTGCTGCCATTTACCAGATAACACGTCTGGTCCGCCCCATAGATCTCTGCCGCACGCTCCATGGACTCCTTTAAGATCCCTTCTGCATGATGCAGATTATCGAAACCGTCGATTTCTGTAATGTCGATGGAATACGGATCCGGAAAACCGTTTAAAAAATCCTGTCTTTTATGGCCTGGCATATGAAATGGATAAAAATCCGATTTTCCATAATTTTCTAATTTTTCCAATAAACTATTTTTTCTAATCTCCATCGGCTTCTCCATTTTCCATGGCCTCCCTGGCCCTTTCTCCGGCTTCTTCTCTGGCTTCTTCGCTCTCTTCTCCGGCTTCCTCTCTGGCTTCTTCATTTTCTTCCCCGGTTTCTTCTCCGGCTTCCCCTTCGTTCTCTTTCTCTGCCTCTTCTCTGGTTTCCTCTTTCTTTTCTATGTCCATATCTGGCTCAATATAAGAAGGCCGGAACCCGCATCGTTCCTCTGCGATCCGCAGGGCCGGAGCCGTGACCGCGCCACCGTCTATATCCTGTTCCTCATACGTTTCCTGGCTCACAAAGAACTCCAGTCTGTCTCCGTCCTCCAAAGGGACCGGTTCTTTGGAATCCAGGATCTCCCGCTCCTCCTCCCTTGTCAGAGGAACGTATTCTGTGCAAAGCTCTCCGTCCCGTTCCACCTCCACTGCCAGGTATGCCTCAGTATCCGGCGGCGTAAAGCGGACCTGCCGCTCCAGCACATCCCGGACATAGGCTGCACCTGCGGCTCCATGGCAGTATCCCAGGTCAAAGGCATTTAAAAGCTCCTCCGGCGTCTCCAGATCCTCCGGCTGCAGATACAGGACCTCATTTAAAACCCCATTCTGGGATGAACCCGAAAGAAATACCGATATGCCATCCAGCTCATAAACGGTATCATAGCCACCGTCCTGGTCATTCTGGATCACTGCCTCCATATGATCGTCCTCTCCATACACCGTAAGCCCGTCCAGAAGGCTCTCCTTCCGTATTTTGATCCCCAGGACATAGCCTCTGCCCCGTCCTCTGTTTCACGTCCGTAAAACGCGTAAGAATCCTCCAGGGGACCGCCGTAAGCAGCTGCCCTTTCCCGGTCCATATCCTGGAAGGAAAGGCTGCTCTCAAACTGCTCCAGAAAAGAAACCGTTTCCTCTGCCCTCTCCTTTGGATCTCCCAGCAGCTCCTGTCCAGCCTGGGTCTCTGTCCCATCCGCAGCTGCCGTTTCCGCCTCCATGATTACCTGGGCTTTGGGAGCCCCACAGCCGGCCAGAGTCAGCCAGATCCCTGTCAGAATCCCCATATTTATGATCCATTTTCTCATTCTGATCACCATCCTGCGTTCATTCTAACATCCGCCCGGAATCCACACAAGTGCCCGCAGAAGAATTAATAAAAGCGTAACGTTTTTGAAATGTTTCCATCTGTTCAGCCTGCGGCCTGTATGATAAAATGATAAAAACAGTATGGCCCCGCCTCTGCCGCACGCCATCATGAGGATCATGGGCTGCCATTCATGTATCATTCTTGGTAGTGTCAAGTAAACTATGAAAAACTGAGTCAAAAGAAAAAGACTCAGATGAACCTTGAAAATTGCAGATATTTTAGTCTGGGGCAGACTTCCGCCACCCTTGACAGCACGCAAAAG
>JACRTJ010000004.1 GCA_014385265.1 Enterocloster hominis (ex Liu et al. 2021) | reverse complement strand
TTCGGAAGAAGTAAGACCCCTTGAAGACGACGAGGTAGATAGAGCAGAGGTGGAAGTGCAGCAATGTACGGAGCTGACTGTCACTAATCGGTCGAGGGCTTATCCAGAAAGGCTGTTTAAAGGTTTCGGAAGTTCAGTATGTGGTTTTGAAGGTACAGGAAAGTACCTTTTATTCCTCGATAGCTCAGTCGGTAGAGCACGCGGCTGTTAACCGCGCTGTCGTAGGTTCGAGTCCTACTCGGGGAGTTTTTCTTTTTAATAAGCGCGGCCCCATGGTCAAGCGGTTAAGACATCGCCCTTTCACGGCGGTAACAGGGGTCCGAATCCCCTTGGGGTCATTTTTAAGAAATATGCCGATGTGGCTCAATTGGCAGAGCAGCTGATTTGTAATCAGCAGGTTATCGGTTCGAGTCCGATCATCGGCTTTTAGTTTAATATTAATTTGCTTTGGACCTTTAGCTCAGTTGGTTAGAGCAACCGGCTCATAACCGGTCGGTCCCGGGTTCAAGTCCCTGAAGGTCCACTACCCAGAACAAAAGGTACAAAACAAAAAGATAAATAGTTTGGCCCGGTGGCTCAGCTGGTTAGAGCGCCGCCCTGTCACGGCGGAGGTCGTGGGTTCGAATCCCATCCGGGTCGCTCTTCTGAAAAGAAGAAACAATTTCATATCTGGGGTCTTAGCTCAGCTGGGAGAGCATCTGCCTTACAAGCAGAGGGTCATAGGTTCGAGCCCTATAGGCCCCATTGATAACTGAATGACGGTTATCGCGTTTGCCGGTGTGGCGGAATAGGCAGACGCAAGGGACTTAAAATCCCTCGGGGGCAACCCCGTACCGGTTCAAGTCCGGTCACCGGCATAGAAGAGAGTTTGTATAATGCAGACTCTCTTTTTTTGTTTCGTAAGTCCAGAAAAAAGAGAATTTATTGAATTTCCTGTATAAAAATAGAAAATAGAATCGAATAAAAGAATATAATGGTGAAATCCATATAGAGAAAAACAATTTCTCATTCAGCCGGCCAGATGATATAATGAGGACGCATTTGTGCTGGAAACTCTGGATCCCTAAGGCAGCGAAGGCGGCCAGGACCAGGGGAAAAGGCGATGCGCAGAATACGACGACTTTGGGGAGGAAATGACAATGAAACTGAAAAATGCACTGCTGGGAATGTTTACGGCAGCTGCGCTTTTGGCAGTCTCCGGATGCCAGAAGGCGGAAGCTCCTGCTCCGGCGCAGACGGAAGCGGAGACAGCAAAGGAAACAGAGGCGGTAAAGGCAGAGGCAGAAACAGCTGCCGCAAAAGCTGCTGACAAGGAGCAGGAGGAGACGACCCTGACCATTCCCATGTCTTCCTGTGTTACGACGCTGAACCGCCAGTTTGAGATCACAGAGGCTGGCTGGATCATGATGGGGCCCATTTACGACGAGCTGTTTTATATGGATGTGGATGAAACCAGATATTACCTGGCAGAGTCCTACGAGGTATCTGAAGACGGCTTAAATGTAACGGTCAAGCTGAAGGATGGTCTTACCTGGCACGATGGACAGCCGATCACGGCCGATGACTTTATCTTTACTCTGGAGTGCAATCTGGATACCAACAACGGCGCAGGATTTGCCAATGTTGCCTTTGTCAATGACCAGCCGGTGAGCTATGAAAAGGTAGACGATCTGACTGTGAAGCTGACGCTGCCCCAGGCTTCCGCCTCCTATGCAGAGGCTCTCGGACATTTTACACTGATGCCAAAGCATGTATTTAATGGGGATACCCATATCGTGGGCGCTGAGGAGAATTTAAAAGGGATCGGATCCGGCCCGTACAAAGTGGCCGAATTCAGGCAGGATGAGTATTTAAAGCTGGATAAATATGAAAATTATTACGGTGGAGAGCCGTCCATCGATCATGTGATCTTTAAGATCGTTCCGGATGAGAACGCCCAGGAGGTGGCCTTTGTCAACGGAGAGGTGGATTTCCTGGAGATCTCCACTTACGATGCACTGCAAAAATATGAGGCCGATGATACGGTTACAGTGATCAAATATCCGGAAGGCCGTGTCAACAACCTGGCGATCAATGCCTTCAGTCCCAAATTTGAGGACAGACGGCTGGTGGAAGCCGTTTTCCTGGCCATGGACCAGAAGGCTATCATCGAGGGCGCATATGGAAAAGGGATCGCAGAGCCGGGCAATTCCCCGCTCAGCAATGTGAACCTTTTCTATAATGCCGGCAATCCGTACTATGAGCAGGATGTGGAGAAGGCAAAGGAGATCGTAAAGGAGCTGCAGGCGGAGGGAACGACCTTAACGCTGGTGACCAATACGAACGAGGGACTGAAAAATATGGCCCTGGTGATCCAGCAGCAGCTTAAGGAGGTCGGCCTGAACATGGAGATCACACCGCTGGAATCCTCCGGCTATATGGAAAAGATCTTCAGCGACGACACAGATTTCGATATGTACATGATGGGCTACGCAGCCGCAGGGGATCCGGACAATGTGGTGGCAGGCATGTTTGACGGCACCTGGACCCAGAACCTGTACAGCAGCGAGAGAGCAGCCCAGTTATGGAAAGACGGGCGCGGCACATCCAATATGGAAGAAAGAGCGGAGATCTATAAAGAACTGCAGAAGCAGGTTTACGAAGACCGGTCCATCTATCCGCTGGCATTCCCCAACTACGTGTTTGCAGTACGCAGTTACGTAAAGGGCGCCGATACCATCCGGACAGCTCCGATCTTTGAGGATTTCAGCAAGCTTTCCATTGAAAAGTAGCAGGAGGAAGAGAAAAATGGATATGATGACCATGGTTCAGAGGCTGACGGCTGTATACGGGATATCCGGCCGGGAGGCCGCAGTGGCGGAGGAGATCCGCAGAATGGCGGAGCCCTATGCAGATGAGATCTGGACAGACCGCCTGGGAAATCTGATCTGCCATAAAAAGGGAGAGGGACCCAAGATGATGTTTGCGGCCCATCTGGACTCCATCGGCCTGATCGTGACCCATATCGAAAGCGCTGGCTTTCTCCGGGTCGCAAAGATCGGGGGCGTCCGGCCGGAAAAGATCCTTCACTCCCTGGTCCGGTTTGAAAACGGGACCATCGGCACCATCGCCTCCAGCGGGACGGATCTTGGGAAGCTGTCCATGGAGGATCTTTATGTGGATATCGGCGCGGAGAGCCGGGAAGAGGCGGAGAAAAAGGTGTCTGTGGGAGATGCTGCCGTTTATATGGGGCAGCCGGTACAGACAGGCACCACACTGTTTTCTCCCTATCTGGATGACCGTCTGGGGTGCGTGATCCTTTTAAAGACCATGGAGCTGGCGGCGGACAGCCCCAATGATCTGTACTTTGTTTTTACGGTCCAGGAGGAAGTGGGTCTGTGCGGCGCCCATACGGCGGCCCATGGGATCGTCCCGGATTACGGGATCGCGGTGGACGTTACATGTACGGACGATGTTCCCGGAAGCAGGCATACGGTTTCCGCAGCGCTGGGAAAGGGCGCTGGGATCAAGGTGATGGACGGCTCCCTGATGTGCCATGGAGCTGTGGTGGAGCGGCTTAAGGAGCTGGCTGCCGGGCATGGGATCCCGGCCCAGCCGGATCTCATGTCCGCTGGAGGGACGGATGCAGGTCCCATGCATATTTCCCATGACGGAGTGCTGGCGGGAGGGATCTCGATCCCGTGCCGGGGGATCCATTCTCCGGTGGAGATGGCGGATCTTGGGGATGTGGACGCATGCATCCGCCTGGCTGCTGCCTTCGCGTCCAGCAGGCTGGAATAGCCCGCAGCAAAACTATATATATTTTTGCAATAATTTCAAAAGAATCCATAGAAAAAATGAATTTGACTATACCATTTTATCCATGTATAATCAGTTCGGTTTTCCGGGCACTCCCGGAAGGAAAATATGGAATCACCCAGGAGGAATATAAGTGAGAAAGAAAACATTAAGCGCGCTCTTATGTACAGTGGCTGCCATGGCGGTACTGACAGGATGCGGCGGAGACAAAAAGGAAACGGCGGCTGCACCGGCAGAGGGGAACACCACTGCTGCAGTGACAGAGGCTGCCAAGACAGAAGCAGAAACCACAGCCGCAGTCCAGACAGAGGCAGGCGGAGAAAAGAATCTGGTTATGCCCAGCGCCAGCTGTGTGGCGAATCTGAATCCTCTTCTGGAGGGATATAAGGAAGCGGCAATGCTGAATCCGATCTACGATCCGCTTTATGTCATTGACGTAAATGAGACCAGATACTATCTGGCAGATTCCTATGAGGTTTCTGAAGACGGAATGCAGATCACTGTAAAATTAAAAGAGGGTCTGAAGTGGCATGACGGCGAGGCCATCACAGCCGACGATATGATCTTCACCATGGACGTATGCTCCGATACCAACAACGGTGCAGGCGGGACCAATATCGTGATCCTCAACGACCAGCCGGTAAAGTATGAGAAGGTGGACGATCTGACAGTCAAGGTTACACTTCCCATGGCATCTGCATCTTACGCAGACCTTCTGGGCGGTCTGACCCTGATCCCGGAGCACGTATTTGAGGGCAACCCCAGCGTAGTATCCGCAGGGGAAGCAAATATGAAGGGGATCGGCTCCGGTCCATATAAGGTGACTGAGTTCAAGCAGGATGAGTATCTGCTTCTTGAGAAGTATGAAGATTACTACATGGGCGCTCCGTCCATCGATAAAGTGACCTTCCGCATCATCTCCGACCTTTCTGCCCAGGAAGTGGCTCTGATGAACGGGGAAGTGAACTTCATGGAGCTGGCAAACGCACCGGCAGTGGCTAAGTACGAGGCAGATCCCAACTTTACAGTTGTGAAGTATCCGGAGGGCCGCGTAAACTATCTGGCCGTAAACAAATTCTGTGAAACGGTTCAGGATCCCAAGGTAGTGGAGGCAGTGTTTGCAGCTTTAAACCGCGATGAGATCATTGCAGGCGCATATGGCGACGGAATGGCAGAGTCCGCCAATTCCATCTTCAGTAATGTAAACACCTTCTATGATCCTTCCGTAGAGGGCTATACCCAGGATGTGGAAAAGGCAAAGCAGCTGGTGAAGGAGACTGGCCTGGACAGCAAGACTCTGACTCTGTACTTCAACTCCGAGCGTGTTTACATGAAGGAGTCCGCACAGATCATCCAGCAGCAGTTAAAGAACGTGGGGATCAATCTGGAAGTGATCCCGCTGGAATCTGCCGGATTCTTTGAGAAGGTATTCGGAACCGATGGCGATTATGAGTTCTATCTGAACGGCTATGGCGCTGTGGGCGACCCGGACCAGGTGGTTGCTGGTATGTATGACGGCACATGGGGCGTAAACCTGGCTGTCAGCGACGAGGTATCCCAGTTATGGAAAGACGCGCGTACCGTTTATACACCGGAGGAGCGGGCTGCCATCTATAAGCAGATCCAGATCCAGACAAGGGATGAACTGACCTGCTATCCCATCGCTTACCCCAACTATGTGTTCGTTACGACCTCCAATATCAAGGGAGCTGACACCATCAAGAGAACTCCCGTATTTGAGGATTACACGAAATTAACAATGGAATAATTTCCGGGTCAAAACGTTATGCCGCCTTCACACTATCTGAGGGCGGCATTTTTTACCGCAGACCCTACGAAAGGAGTACATCGTGAAGAAGTTCGTTTTAAGACGTTTTGCGCAAATGATCTTTGTATGGATCCTGGTCTCCATATTTTCTTTCTCCATCGTTTACTTTGCGCCGGGCGATCCCCTTTACATCTATATGACGCCGGGCGCCACCGGTCATAAGATGACGGATGAAGAGCTGGACCGGATGAGAGAGTCCCTGGGCCTCAACGGAAATGTGGTGGAGCAGTACATGAGCTGGGCCGGAAAGGCCGCCAGGGGAAACCTGGGGATCTCCATTAATAATAAACGGCCCGTACTGGACCAGATCCTGGAAAAGCTGCCCTGCACCGCCGGGCTCATGGGCGCTTCCCTGGTCCTCTCCCTGGTCCTCGCCATTCCATTGGGCTTGATCGCCGGGACCCATAAAAATAAACTGGCGGATAATATCATAAGCGGGCTGACGTATCTGGGCATATCGGTGCCGGCCTTCTGGCTGGGGATCATGATGATCATTGTTTTCTCCATGACCTTTAAGCTCCTGCCGGGCTCCGGTATGCGGACCATCGGTGTGAATTCTGCCTGGGATGTGATCCAGCACGGGATCATGCCGGCGCTGGTGCTGAGCCTCAATAATATGGCGGTGTTTGTCCGCTATATCCGTTCCAATACAATCGTCCAGTTAGAAGAGGAATACGTCCTGACAGCCGTATCCAAGGGAGCGGGAAAAAAGAGGATCATGTACGGCCATGTGCTGAAAAACTGCATGCTTCCCGTTATCACCTCGGTGGGCTCCCGTCTGGGGACCCTGGTGACCGGTTCCTTTATCATTGAATCTGTATTTGCATGGCCGGGACTTGGTACCCTGGGAATGTCTGCCATCAACAACCGTGACTATCCGATGATCATGGGCATCACCATGTTTTCCTGCACCATGCTGCTGCTGGGAAACTTCCTGGCAGATATCCTGTACGGCTTTGCAGATCCCAGGATCAAACAGGGAAAGGAGTAAGGTATGGCGAAATTACTGACACCACTCAATCAGGCCGCCCTGAAGGCGGAGGATTTTTCAAAGATCGAACGGGAAAATAAGGAAATTTCCGTGAGATATGACAGAGGCTTCTTCCATCATGTGAAAAAGGCCCTGGGAGAAAACAAGATCGCGGCGGTCTGCCTGGTGATCCTCTGCGTGATCATCACTGGGGCGCTCATGGCTCCTCTTTCTTCCGTTGACCCGGACTACATGGACGTTATGAATAAAATGGCCGGTCCCAGCAGGGAGCACTGGTTTGGAACCGACGAGCTGGGACGGGATTCCTTTACCCGCGCCTTATACGGAAGCCGTGTGTCTCTCCTGGTGGGCTTTGCTACTATGGTGGTTTCTGTGACTGCCGGGACGTGTGTGGGCGCGGTCAGCGGATATGCCGGTGGAAAAACAGACATGATCCTGATGCGGATCGTGGATATGTTCCAGTCGGTGCCCAGCCTTCTGATGATCATTGTCATTTTTTCCTTTGTCCCCAATAACATGGTGACGCTGGTGCTGATGCTGGCCCTCTTTTCCTGGACTGGCGTGGCCAGGATCGTCCGTGCCCAGACATTGACCTTAAAGGAGAGGGATTTTGTCATTGCGGCGAAAACCCTGGGCGTCAGCCATGTGAAGATCATTTTAAAGCATATTATCCCGAACATGACGACTCAGATCATTGTGGCGGCGTCCTTAAGCATTGCAGGAGCGATCCTGGACGAGTCGGCCTTAAGCTATCTGGGATACGGAGTGGCCCTTCCCAAAGCGTCCTGGGGAAGCATGCTCCAGAATGCCCAGCAGTATATCCTTTACGATCCCCTGCTGGCCCTGATCCCCGGAATGTTCATTCTGCTGACGGTACTTTGTTTTAATATCCTGGGAGACGCACTCCAGTATGCGCTGGATCCCCGGCTTCATAAATAGGAGGTAGAAATGGAGAAATTTCTGGAAGTAAAGAATCTGAGGGTTTCCTACCACAGCTACGCCGGAGAGGTGCAGTCTGTACGGGGAGTTTCTTTTTCCATCGATGCCGGCCAGTCTGTGGCCATTGTGGGAGAATCCGGCTGCGGAAAATCCGTTACAGCCAAGACCATCATGGGTCTGATCCAGACACCTCCCGGAGAGATCAAGGAGGGAAGCCAGATCCTGTTCGAGGGGAGGGATATCCTTTCCCAGACGCCGGAGCAGTGGCAGGAATACAGGGGAAAGGACTGCGCCATCATCTTCCAGGATGCGCTGGCGGCCTTAAACCCCACCATGACCATCGGAAACCAGGTGGCAGAAAAGCTGCTGATCCATACCAGCATGTCCAGGGCAGAGGCCTGGGAGGAGGCGGGACGCCTTTTAAAGCTGGTGGGGATCCCCAACCCGGAAAAGCGGATGAAGCAGTATCCCCATGAATTTTCCGGCGGCCAGCGTCAGAGGATCATGATCGCCATCGCCCTGGCCTGTCAGCCCAGGCTTCTGATCGCAGACGAGCCCACCACGGCCCTGGATGTGACGATCCAGGCGGATATCATCGATCTTTTAAAGGATATCCAGAAGGAATTCGGCATGGCGGTGATCATGATCACCCATGACCTGGGGATCGTGGCCAATATCGCAAAAAAGATCATCGTCATGTATGCAGGCAAGGTGGTGGAGACCGGCAGCAGCCAGGATATCTTTTACCGGCCCCGGCATCCGTATACAAAGGCGCTCTTGCGGGCCGTGCCAAGACTGGATACTGAGGAGGAGCAGTCCCTGGAATCCATTGAGG
The DNA here is from genome assembly GCA_014385265.1 of Enterocloster hominis (ex Liu et al. 2021). Lineage (GTDB taxonomy): Bacteria > Bacillota > Clostridia > Lachnospirales > Lachnospiraceae > Alitiscatomonas > Alitiscatomonas aceti. The sequence continues at coordinate 69,808 of JACRTJ010000004.1, read as the reverse complement.
GGACTCCGCCCAACATGATCGATCCTCCGGCCGGCTGTGCATTCAGCACCAGGTGTGCCCAGTGCATGCGGATCTGCCAGAAGTCAGAGCCTCCGATGTTTGAGTTCGAGGACGGCCATACGGCCCAGTGCTGGCTGTATCATCCCATGGCAGCGCAGGGAAACGAAGAGTAAAGGAGGGGAACCATGGAAGAAAAAGAAAAGATCCTGGAAGTCAGTCATCTGAAAAAATATTTTAAGACAGGCAGGGGGACCCTGAAGGCCGTTGATGACGTCTCGTTTTTTATCCGCAGGGGGGAGACTCTGGGGATCGTCGGCGAGTCGGGCTGCGGAAAGACCACCTGCGGCCGTACCTGCATCGGCATTCTGGGCAGGACCGACGGACATGTCCTTTATAAGGGAAAGGATGTCCACAGCCTCCGGGGAAAGGAACGGAAGGAGTTTACAAAGGAGGTCCAGATCATTTTCCAGGACCCCTATTCCTCCCTTGACCCCAAGATGAAGGTGGGAGACATCATTGCCGAGGGACTGAAGGCCCATCATATGTGCAAGAGCCGGGAGGAGGAGCAGGCCCGGGTGAAGGAGCTTTTGGAGACTGTGGGACTCAATGCAGAGCACGCCACCAGGTACGTCCATGAATTTTCCGGCGGCCAGCGCCAGAGGATCGGGATCGCCAGGGCCCTGGCAGTGGAGCCGGAGTTCATCGTCTGCGACGAGCCGATCTCCGCGCTGGACGTGTCCATCCAGGCACAGATCGTCAATCTTCTGATCCGTCTCCAGAAGGAGAAAGGACTGACGTATCTGTTTATTGCCCATGATCTGGCCATGGTCAAGCACATCTCAGACCGGGTGGCTGTAATGTATCTGGGAAATATCGTGGAGATCACTCAGGCGTCGGCCTTATACGCCAATCCCATGCACCCATATACCCAGGCGCTGCTTTCCGCGATCCCCATCCCGGATCCGGAGGTGGAGGAAAAGAAGCAGAGGATCCGTCTGGAGGGAGAGCTCCCCAGCCCGGTGGACCCGCCGGAGGGCTGCCGGTTCATCAACCGCTGCCGGTTTGCCAGTGAACGCTGCCGGAAGGAGCGGCCGGAGCTGCTGGAAATGGAGCCGGGCCATCTGGTGGCATGTCATTATTGTGAAGAGATGAAAAAGGGGACGGTCGGTTAAGGATCGGCTGTATCCCAAAAGCACCCCGGCGGAACGCAGCCCCATGCTTGACATCCGCCGGGGTTTCGCGTATAATGACCAGAGAATAAAGAAGAAAGGGAAGGTGCTTGATGCCAGCGGGTTCTGCGAAGAACAAAAACAACTAATTTTATAGAGAGGATGCAGGAGGTTCCTGCAATGCCTTCTGGGAGGCTGTTCGATACAGGCCCCCTTGTTTTCTGTCCGCAGACGGCTGCATACACCTTATATGGATCTCCTGTGCCCTGGTAAATGGGAACAGGAGCTATGGACGTATGGCTTTGGGGCTGTACGTCTTTTTTGTTGGGGAGATCCCCCGGTCCAAGGATTAAAAAAGTTTCAGTAAAGGCGAAAGGCTGCCAGATCTGGAGGACAGAGTCTGTTTTTAAGAAAGGAAACAAAAAATGGAAACAATACGAAATAACAAAGCAGCTGAAACAATACTGGAATTTAACAAAATAAAGGAAATCTGGAAGGGATATGCCATGACCGATGGCGCAAAGGAGGCCATCGAAGGGGCGGCTCCCATGCTTTCGGAAAGCCAGGTCCTGGCCAGGCTCAGAGAAACGACCGAGGCCAGAGACATGATCCAGAGGTCGGGTCAGCCGCCGCTGGTCTCCCTAAGCGGGATCCGGGAATGGATGCGGCTGGCGGAGATCGGAGGCTGCCTGACGGCGGAGCAGCTGGAGGGAATGGAGCGGGCCCTGGCGGCGGTGGACCGGATGAAGCGGTACCTGGAGCAGGGAAAGATCCATGAGACGGCCCTGGCCTGGTACGGAGATGATCTGCAGTCCTGTCAGGACCTTCGGGAGGCCATTGGCCAGCAGATCCGCGGAGGCCAGGTGAGCGACCATGCATCAAAGGCTTTAAGGGCCTGCCGCATGGACATAGAAAAGGAGGAGCGGTCCATGCGGGAAAAGGCGGAGACGGCCATACGGTCCGGAAAGAACATGATGACCGACAGCTTCAGTACTATGCGGAACGGCCATATGTGTGTTCCGGTGAAGGCGGAATACCGGTACCGGGTGAAGGGGAACGTCATTGGCCAGTCCTCCACCGGAAGCACGGTATTTATTGAGCCGGAGGCCTGCGCCCGCCATTACGGGGCCCTGGAAATGCTGAGGCTGGAGGAGGAAAACGAGGTAAGACGGATCCTGTATACGCTCACCGGCATGGTCTACGATTTCCGGGAGGAGCTGGAGTGTGATATCCGGGTGATGGAGAAGCTGGATCTGATGTTTTCCAGGGGAAAGCTGAGCCTGGCATACGGCGGCGTGGAGCCGTCGGTGAACACAGAACGGCGCATCGTGCTGAAGGACGGCCGTCATCCGCTGATGGACCGGGCTGTCAGCGTGCCGCTGCAGTTCCGGCTGGGCAACGCGGCCCAAGACGGAGCGGACGGAGAAGCAGCTGTCCGGGGCATCGTCATCACAGGCCCCAATACTGGAGGAAAGACCGTAGCCATCAAGACTGTGGCTTTAAACTGTATGATGGCCCAGACTGGACTCCATGTGGCCTGCCGGGAGGCGGACATCTGCATGTGTTCCGGCTTTCTTTGTGATATCGGGGACGGCCAGGATATGTCTGAGAACCTCTCCACCTTCTCATCCCACATTGTCAATGTGCTGGATATCTTAAAGAAGGTGGACCGGGACAGCCTGGTGATCCTGGACGAGCTGGGATCTGGTACGGACCCGGCAGAGGGGATGGGCATCGCAGTGGCGATCCTGGAAGAGCTGAAAAAGAGCGGAGCCCTGTTTCTGGTGACCACCCATTACCCGGAGGTGAAGCAGTATGCAGAGCGGGCGGAGGGCATGGTCAACGCGCGGATGACCTTCGATAAGGAGAGCCTTAAGCCCACCTACCGCCTGGTCATCGGCGAGGCGGGAGAAAGCTGTGCCTTTTATATTGCGGGAAAGCTGGGAATGCCGGAGCCGATGCTGGAATGTGCGGCCAGGGCGGCCTATGGAGCCCCGGCTCTGCCGGAGGAGATCCGGCGGCTGGCGGCGGAAAATCGGATCCGGAAGGAAAAGACGGGAGGGATCCAGAAACGGAAGATAGGAGAGAAGGGAAATGCCAGGAAAAAGCGGTTCCACCGGGGAGACAGTGTGATGATACTTCCGGATCAGAAGACGGGGATCGTCTGCGAGGAGGAAAATGAAAAGGGCGTTCTGCGGGTCCAGATGCCCGGGAAGAAGATCTATATCAACCATAAGCGCGTCCGGCTCCAGGTGGCAGCCAGTCAGCTGTACCCGGAGGATTACGACTTTTCCATTATTTTTGATACAGTGGAGAACCGGAAGCTGCGCCATGACATGGACCGGGGAAAGCTGGTCCAGGGAGAGATCATTTTGGAGCAATAACCGGAATAAAATCTTCCGTCTTGTGAGAAATCAGAAAATATGATATGATTGCTGTCAGATAACTGTTGTTCTAAATGGAAGAAAGAAAACAGGGAGGGCAGCATGAGAAGAAGCGACAGAGAAATTACGGACATGGACAGGATCATGGAGATCGTCAGAAGGCAGGGTGTCTGCTGCGTGGCGTTCCAGGATACGCCATGTCCGTATTTAATTCCAATGAATTATGGGGCGGCCCTGGAAAACGGGCGGCTGACACTGTATTTCCATGGAGCGGCTGTGGGGACCAAGCTGGACCGGCTCAATGCGGATCCCCATGTTTCGTTCACCATCGTGGGAGGAAGTCAGGTCTCGTTGAATTTTGAGGAGGCATGCAGGTCCACAGCCGGGTTTGACAGCGTCTGCGGGACTGGGACGGCAGAGCTCGTTCCGGCAGAGGAGAAAAGAAAAGGCCTGGCGGTGATCATGAACCATGCGGCAGAGTGCGAGGCACTGGCTGCGGGAGACGGCAGAGAGGACCAGAAAGCACTGCCGTTTTCAGAGAATTCATTTTCTGACCAGGCGGTGGAAGCGGTGACGGTGTGGAGGATCGCGGCAGCTTCCATAACGGGGAAGCATCACGACTAAAAATACAGAAAAGGAGAAAACTTATGGGAACAGAATTCAAGGATGAGATCGAGGGGCTCATCGACAAGAGAAGCCAGGCGTACACAGATATCAGCGACGCCATCTGGGGCTTTGCGGAGCCCAGATTCCAGGAGCGGGAGTCCTCCAGGATCCAGCAGGAGTATTTAAGCTCCAGAGGCTTTTCCGTCCGGGCAGATCTGGCTGGAGAGGAAACTGCGTTCATAGCAGAATACGGCAGCGGGAAGCCGGTGATCGCATTTTTAGGAGAATTTGATGCTCTTTCCAGTCTCCAGCAGGAGCCGGATCAGACGGAGCACTGCCCCATCGCCGGAAAAGAAAACGGCCACGGCTGCGGCCATCATCTTCTGGGAACGGCCTCGGCAGCAGCGGCCGACGCCTTAAAAACGTATATGGAGGAGCATAAGCTGGCCGGGACCATCCGGTATTACGGCTGTCCGGCAGAGGAGAATGCCGGAGGCAAGGCGTATCTGGTACGGGACGGATACTTTGACGACTGCGATATTGCCATCACCTGGCATCCCTACACCATGAGCAAGGTCATGAAGGGCGGCTTCCACCTGGCCAATTTCCGCGCCTTCTTTACCTTCCACGGGATCTCCTCCCATGCGGCGGGGGCTCCGGAGTTAGGCCGGTCGGCCCTGGATGCGGTGGAGATCATGGACATCGGCGTCAACTATATGAGAGAGCACATGATCGATGCAGCCAGGGTCCATGGAGCCATTACAAATTCCGGCGGCATCGCCCCCAACGTGATCCCGTCGGAGGCCCAGATCCTTTATGCCATCCGTGCGCCCAAGGTGACCCAGGTGCAGAAGCTGTTTGAACGCATGTGCGACATTGCCAGGGGAGCGGCTCTGATCACCGGCACCACCGTGGATATCAAACAGGTGGCCGCTTATTCGGACCTGATCAACAACGAGACTCTCAATGATCTGATCCAGGAAAATCTGGAGCGTGTGATCCCCATTGGATACACGGAGGAGGAACTGGATTATGCGAGGAAATTCCAGTCCGTGATCACCGAGCTGGATAAGGAAGGGCTTAAGGCCATCGCCGCAGATATCGGCGGCCGCGACCGGAAAAAGGAGCTTCTGGAAACGCCTCTCTGGGATTTCATCGTAGACCGGAACAGCCGGTATGGCGGAGGCGGCTCCACCGACGTGGGAGACGTGAGCTGGAAGGTGCCCACGGCCCATGTGTACGTCAACTGCTATGCAGCCGGAACAGCGCTCCACTCCTGGCAGGCCACAGCCCAGGGAAAATCCTCCATTGCCCACAAGGGAATGATCGCAGCGGCCAAGGTCATGGCCAACATCGGTGCAGAGCTTCTTTTAAAGCCGGAGCTGGTGGAAAAGGCAAAAGAGGACTGGAAGGAAGAGCTCAATGGGGAGGAATATCCCAATCCCCTTCCAAAGGACCTGAAGCCGGAGATCTGGTAAGAGGAGGCATATCATATGGAAAAAGATTTTCGCGCGGAGATCGGAGCGCTTGTACAGGACAGAAAACAGGCTTATACGGCCATGAGCGACCGGATCTGGGGCTTTGCGGAGCCCAGATTCCAGGAGTATGATTCCTCCAGGCTCCAGCAGGAATATTTAAAGGCCAGGGGCTTTTCCATCCGGGCGGATCTGGCGGGAGAGGAGACGGCGTTTATTGCCGAGTATGGCAGCGGAAAGCCGGTACTGGCATTTTTAGGCGAGTTTGACGCCCTTTCCAGCCTGGAGCAGGAGGCGGACAGCACAGAACGCCGGCCGGTCCCTGGCAAGACCAACGGCCATGGCTGCGGCCACCATCTTCTTGGAACGGCGGCAGTGGCAGCAGCGGACGCTTTAAAAACTTATATGGAGTCCCATGGACTTCTGGGCACCATCCGGTATTACGGCTGTCCGGCAGAGGAAAATGCCGGCGGAAAGGCGTATCTGGTGCGGGACGGCTTTTTTAATGATTGTGATGCCGCCATTACCTGGCATCCAAGCACCACCAATAAGACCATGATGGCAGATAAATACCTGTCCAACTTCCGTGTATTTTTCACGTTTCATGGGATCTCTTCCCACGCGGCAGGCGCGCCGGAGCTGGGGCGCTCTGCTCTGGACGCGGTGGAGATCATGGACATCGGCGTCAATTACATGAGAGAGCACATGATCGACGAGGCCAGAGTCCACGGGGCCATCACCAACCCGGGAGGCATTGCGCCCAATGTGATCCCGTCGGAGGCCCAGATCCTTTATGCCATCCGTGCGCCCAAGGTGACCCAGGTGAAAAAGCTTTATGAAAGAATGTGCGATATTGCCAGGGGAGCGGCCCTGATCACTGGCACCACGGTGGATATTAAACAGGTGGCCGCCTATTCCAATGTGATCGAGAACGATACTCTGGAAGATATTATGTATGAGAACATGCGTCACTTTGTTCCCATTGGATATACGGAGGAAGAGCTGGCCTATGCGAGGCGGTTCCAGGAGGTGATCACAGAGCTGGACAAGGAGGGACTGAAGGATCTGATCTCGATCCTCAGCGGCAGGGACAAGGAAAAGAAGAGGCAGATGGAGGAAAGCCCCATGCTGGACTTTGTCCTGGAACGGCACGTTTCCTTTGGCGGAGGAGGATCCACGGACGTGGGAGATGTGAGCTGGGTAGTTCCCACAGGAAAGGTGGATATCAACTGCTATGCGGCCGGAACAGCGCTCCATTCCTGGCAGGCCGTTGCCCAGGGAAAAGCCCCTGCGGCGCATAAGGGAATGCTGACGGCGGCCAAGATCATGGCCTGTACGGGAGCAGAGCTGCTGGAGAAGCCGGAGCTTCTGGAAAGAATAAAGGAGGACTGGCTGGAAAAGCTGGACGGCGAGACGTATCCGGATCCCCTGCCAAAGGATGTGAAGCCGGAGATCTGGTAAAAAACAGGAAGGTCGGTTTTTATGGGAATGCTGTAAAACAGCTTCTGAGTAATTCTCGGGTTGTTTTTGCAGCATTCTTTTCTTGACAAGAAGAGATGGAAAGAGTATAATGAACAATGTTCATATTGAGGTGGCGGGATGAATATTGTTGTAACTTCAAAAGACGAGATCTTAAAAACAAACCGGGAGCTGATCCAGAAACAGGGCTGGTCTGCCGTCAGCATCCGTTCCGTTGCGGCGGCCTGCGGAGTATCTGTGGGTTCCATCTACAATTATTTTAAATCTAAAGAAGCGCTCATGAGCGCCACGGTGGAGAGCGTCTGGTGCGAGATCTTCCATGAGCCGGAGGACGGAAGCGTGTTTGAGGATACGCTGGCCTGTATTTCCTGGATGTACGGGCGGATGGAATATGGCCAGAGGAAATATCCTGGTTTTTTTACCCTGCACTCCCTGGGTTTTCTGGGAAATGAGAAGTCAGAGGGAAGACAGCGTATGCAGGAGACATGGAAGCATATTTCGGACGGCCTCATTTTTGTCCTGAAGCGGGATTCCAGGGTCCGGCCGGACGCTTTTACAGAGCAGTTTCCAGCAGAGAAATTTGCAGATGTCCTGTTTTCCCTGATGCTGTCAGCGCTGCTGCGTCAGGATTATGATCCACGGGCAGTGCTGGAGATCACCCGCAGGACCCTTTACTAAGATTTCCGAAAATGGAGAATCCTGTAGATCAGGATTCTTTTTTGGACAAGAAAATGAACGGCGTTCACTATGAGGAGGAAAAAGAATGCAGGCAGTTGCAGAAACTTTATTTGATGTGGTCTATCTGGTCTCCGTCATTGCTATCGGGATCCGGATGATCCGGGGCAGCAGAGGAGACCGGCAGTTCCTTTTGTTCGGCTGGATGGCCGTGGTGCTGGGAGCGGGAGATTCGTTCCATCTGGTTCCCCGGGCGCTGGCTTTATGCACCACCGGGCTGGAAAACTATACTGTCCCCCTGGGGCTTGGAAAGTGGATCACCTCCGTGACTATGACGGTCTTTTATGTGCTGCTTTACTATGTGTGGCGGCTGCGTTACAGGGTTTTGGGCAGGAACGGCCTCACGGCGGCTGTGTATGGTCTGGCAGGACTCCGGATCCTTTTATGCATGATGCCGCAGAACCGGTGGCTCAGCGCAGATGCGCCGCTTTCCTGGGGGATCTATCGTAATATTCCCTTTGCCCTGCTGGGACTTCTGGTGATCGTGCTGTTTTTCGACAGTGCCAGGAAGAATGGGGACCGGGCATTCCGATGGATGTGGCTTACCATTGTGCTGAGCTTTGGCTTCTATATTCCTGTGGTACTGTGGTCCGGAACGTATCCCATGGTCGGGATGCTGATGATCCCCAAGACCTGCGCTTATGTGTGGACCGTGCTCATTGGATACTCTGCCATGAAGAAGGAATTCAGATAAAGGAGGAGAAAAATGAAACGCTATATGAATGCCGCGCTGCTGTACGCCGTTCTTGCAATGGCTGGGGGCGTATTTTACAGGGAGTTTACCAAGTTTACCGGTTTTACCGCTAAAACGACCTTGTCGGTGATCCATACTCATTATTTCATGCTGGGAATGGCAGTGTTTTTGCTGCTGCTCCTGCTGGAAAAGAATTTTTCTTTTACCGGTCCCAAAACCGGAAGGATCCTGGCAGTCTATCACACTGGGCTGAACCTGACTGTCCTAATGCTGGCGGTCCGGGGAATCCTTCAGGTCCTGGGTACACCGCTTTCTTCCAGTATTAACGCCGCCATTTCTGGTGTGGCCGGGATCGGCCATATCCTGCTGGGAACGGGGCTAGTGCTTTTATTGCTCCAGATCAGACGTTTCATGGAAAAATAAAAATAATAGTTGACAAAACGGGAATAATGTAGTAAACTCTATACCGTTGAGTGAGTGAGACAAAATCACCCAATGGGCGTCAGTAGCTCAGCTGGATAGAGCATACGGCTACGGACCGTAGTGTCGGGAGTTCGAATCTTCTCTGGCGCACGAAAGACAGGTTGTGTAAGCGACCTGTTTTTTTTTACCCTAAAAATATAACTGTCTGCTTGCGTGGAAACGCCAATGGTGATAGAATATATGGTGTGGTTTTGATAAATATTGAAAAAATTCGGAGGATCCAGTGGAGAAGATCCAGAAGAGAAAAACAGAGCACGTGTCCTATGGGCTGATCCGGGCCCAGAGAAAGACCATGGCCCTTAAGGTGTCCGAGGACGGGACAGTGACGGTCCGGATCCCCTATGGGGTCCGACCGGAGGAAGCAGACCGCTTTGTGGAGGCCCATGTGGATTGGATCCGGAAGCGGATCGCAGAATGTAGGGAAAGAGCTGCGGCGCGGCCTGCGTATACGGACCGGGAACGGGAAGCCGGGAAGCGGCTGGCAAAGGAGCTGCTTTTGAAGAAATGCCGGTATTTTGCAGAGCGCATGGGCGTTTCCTACGGGACGGTCACCGTGCGGGAGCAGAAGACCCGGTGGGGCAGCTGCAGCGCCAAGGGAAACTTGAATTTTAACTGGAAGCTGGCACTGATGCCGGAAGAAATACTGGACTATCTGGTGGTCCACGAGCTGGCCCACCGGGTGGAGATGAACCACAGTCCGGCGTTCTGGGCTGTGGTGGCAGAGGAGATACCGGATTATAAGACAAGAAGGGAATGGCTCAGACAAAACGGTGCAAAATTTTAAACAGACAGAAAAACAGGAAATCTGGATGGTCCAGACAAAACGGGCGGATTTTAACGGACTGGCAAAGGAGCTGAGCGTCAGCCCCGTATCCGTGCGGATCATGAGGAACCGGGGAATGGAGACGAAGGAAGCCATGGAGCGGTACCTTTACGGCACACTGGACGGGCTTTACGACGGAGCTCTCATGAAAAATATGGGAGAGGCTGTGGCCGTTCTCATAAAAAAGCTCCGGGAGGAAAAGCGGATCCGGATCATCGGGGATTACGATATCGACGGCGTCTGCGCCTCCTACCTTCTTTTAACAGGCCTAAGACGGGCAGAGAGGGAATTGGGAAAAAGAACCGGGCCGGCCGGAAGCACCCGTATCGATTATGAGATCCCGGACCGGGTCCGGGACGGATATGGGATCAACGAGGCCATCATCCGCCAGGCGGCTGCCGACGGGGTGGATACTCTGGTGACCTGCGACAACGGCATTGCCGCAGCAAAGGAGATCTCTCTGGCAAAGGAGCTTGGAATGACTGTGGTGGTCACAGATCATCATGAGGTCCCGGTGGAGGAGGAAAGACAGGTCCTTCCTCCGGCGGATGTGGTGGTGGATCCCAAGCAGGAGGGAGAAACGTATCCCTTCCGTGAGATCTGCGGAGCGGTGGTGGCCTACAAGCTGGTGGAAAAGCTCTATGAAGCGTCTGGGGTCCCCCGGGAGGAATGGAGGGAACTCCTGGAATTTGCGGCCATTGCCACTGTGGGAGACGTGATGCGGTTACAGGATGAAAACAGGATCCTGGTAAAATACGGGCTGAAGCAGATGGCCCGCACCAGGAACCTGGGACTGAGAAAACTGGTTGAGAAGACAGGGCTTGATATTACAGACTTAAGCGCCTACCATATCGGCTTTGTCATCGGCCCGTGCTTAAATGCCGGCGGGCGGCTCCAGACGGCCAAGGCGGCTCTCAGGCTCTTTCTGTCGGAGGACGAGGCAGAGGCAGAGCAGCTGGCAGAGGAATTAAAGGAGCTGAACGATGTCCGGAAGGATATGACGAAAAAAGGAGAGGACGAAGCCATTGCCCAGGTGGAGGAGCGGTACATGGGAGACAAGGTACTGGTGGTCTTTCTGCCGGACTGTCACGAATCCCTGGCGGGGATCATTGCGGGCCGGGTCCGTGAGCATTTCCATAAGCCCTCCATTGTACTCACAAGGAGCGGGGATATGGTAAAAGGGTCTGGAAGGTCCATTGAGCCATATCATATGTTCCGGGAATTGACAAAGGTCCGGGACCTGCTGCCGAAGTTCGGCGGCCATCCCATGGCGGCGGGGCTTTCCATAAAAGAGGAGGACGTTCCGGAATTCCGCAAACGGCTCAATGAAAACGCGGAACTTACGGAAGATGACTTTATCCCAAGGGTATGGATCGACGTTCCCATGCCTCTGGAATATGTGACCGAGGGACTGGTGGAGGAGCTTAAGCGGCTGGAGCCCTTTGGCCAGGGGAATGAAAAGCCCCTGTTTGCCCAGAAGGGGCTGATGATCCGCAGTCTCCGGGTCCTTGGGAAAAACCGGAACGTGGTGAAGCTGGGGCTGGTGACAGATACGGGGCTCTCCATGGACGGTCTCTTATTTGGGGACGGAGACGCGTTACAGAGAGAGCTGGCTGGAAGGGACCGGATCGACATTGTATATTATCCAGATATAAACGAATACAATGGAAACCGGACGCTCCAGGCGGTGATCAGGAATTATAAGGCGGCCGGTTAAGGGCCGGACGCATTTATAATAGGGAACAGGCGGGCCGGAAAATGGAAAAGGAGGTCCCTGCCTGGCAGATTTATAATGTATAAGGAGGATTCAGGATGGTAAATGAACTGATGAGAATCATTGCGGAGCATGACAGCGAAGTGGGTGCGGCAGTCAACGCCGAATTTGCGAGACAGAGACGGAATCTGGAGCTGATCGCGTCAGAGAATATCGTTTCTGAGGCCGTGATGGCGGCCATGGGAACGGTCCTTACCAACAAGTATGCAGAGGGCTATCCGGGAAAACGGTATTACGGCGGCTGCGAGTGCGTGGACGTGGTGGAAAACCTGGCCATCGAGCGGGCAAAGAAGCTGTTTGGCTGTGATTATGCCAACGTACAGCCTCATTCCGGCGCGCAGGCAAATATGGCTGTGTTCATCGCCATGTTAAAGCCCGGCGATACCGTAATGGGCATGAACTTAGACCACGGCGGCCATCTGACCCACGGAAGCCCGGTGAACTTCTCCGGTATGTACTTTAATATCGTTCCCTACGGCGTCAACAACGAGGGATATATCGACTATGACGAGCTGGAAAAGAAGGCCATGGAGGCAAAGCCGAAGCTGATCGTTGCTGGAGCCAGCGCCTACTGCCGGACCATCGATTTTAAGCGGTTCCGTGAGATCGCTGACCGGTGCGGCGCATATCTGATGGTGGATATGGCACACATCGCCGGTCTGGTGGCAGCCGGTCTCCATCCCAGCCCCATTCCCTATGCAGACGTGGTGACCACCACCACCCATAAGACCCTGCGCGGTCCCAGAGGCGGTATGATCTTAGCCAATGAGGAGGCCAATAAGAAGTTCAATTTCAATAAGGCCATCTTCCCGGGAAGCCAGGGCGGCCCCTTAGAGCATGTGATCGCGGCCAAGGCCATCTGCTTCGGCGAGGCCTTAAAGCCGGAGTTTAAGACCTACCAGGAGCAGGTATTAAAGAATGCCAAGGCCCTGGCAGAGGCCCTTAAGAAGCAGGGCTTTAAGATCCTGACCGGCGGTACAGACAACCATCTGATGCTGGTGGATCTGCGCGGCATGGATGTTTCCGGCAAGGAGCTTCAGAACCGCTGCGACGAGGTTTATATCACCCTCAATAAGAACACGGTCCCCAACGATCCCAGAAGTCCGTTCGTTACCTCCGGCGTCCGCATCGGCACCCCGGCCATCACCTCCAGAGGCCTGGTGGAGAGCGACATGGATGAGATCGCCCGCTGCGTCTGGCTGGCAGCCACGGATTTCGAGAATAAGGCGGATGAGATCCGGGCGTCTGTGACAGAGATCTGCGGCAGATACCCCATCTACCAGTAAGACACATATTTCCCCTTCCGTTTTCATACACTGCAAAAGCAGAGATGAGGACGGGAGGGGATTTTTTATGGCAGAAGCCTTTGAAACAAAGACCACAGAGGAGACCGGGCGGCTCCTTCATTCCACGGATCCGGGAGGTCTTTCGGCGGAGGAAGCCAGAAAACGGCTGGAGCAGTATGGACCAAACCGGCTGCAGGAGCCGGAGCAGCCCGGCTTTTTTTCCCGTCTCCTGTCCCAGTTCATGGATCCTCTGATCTATGTGCTGGCGGCGGCCGGAGTCATTTCCGTGTTCCTGGGAGAGATCGGGGACGCCTGTATCATTGCGGCGGTGGCGGCCTTAAACGGGGCTGTGGGGATGATCCAGGAGGGGAAGGCCAAAAGGGCCCTGGATGCCTTGAAAAAAATGACCCGTCTGAAGGCAGTGGTGCGCCGGGATCAGACAGACCAGGAGATCGACGCGGCAGAGCTGGTGCCTGGGGATCTGGTGGTGCTGGACGCCGGGAGGCAGGTGCCGGCGGATCTCAGGCTTTTATGGACGGAAAGTCTGCGGGCAGAGGAATCGGCCCTGACGGGAGAGGCGGCGCCGGTCCACAAGGATGCCGGTTTTTCTGCGGCCGCCGGCCTTCCGGTGGGAGACAGGAAAAACATGGCCTATATGTCCTCCAATGTGACGGCTGGAAGGGGGCTGGGCATGGTGACGGCCACCGGCATGGACACGGAGATCGGCAGGATCGCCCGTCTGATCCGGGAGGCCCCCATGGAGGCCACACCCTTACAGAAACGGCTGGGGGATCTGGGAGGCGCTCTGAGCATTCTGGCAGTGGCCCTCTGTGCGGCCCTTTTCGGTCTTGCCGTCTGGCAGAAGCGGGATGTGGGAGAGATGCTCATTACGGCCATTTCCCTGGCAGTGGCGGCGGTGCCCGAGGGGCTTCCGGCGGTGGTGACCATCGTGCTGGCCCTGTCCGTGTCCCGGATGGCCCGGGTCCATACCATCGTGCGGCGGCTGCCGTCGGTGGAGACTCTGGGGGCGGTGAGTGTGGTCTGCTCCGATAAGACAGGGACGCTGACCATGAACCGGATGACGGTGGAAGAGGTCCTGGACGCGGGAGAGCTCCTGGATGAAGGCGTAAGCGGCAGGAGGAGACGGCCGGGCCGCGGGAAGGGGGCCATGGCTCCGGGCCAGGAGGAGCTTCTCAGGGCCTTTGTCCTGTGCAATGACGCAGAGCTTAATAAAAAGGGAAGGATCGGTGATCCCGGGGAGCTGGCCCTTCTGGAATATGCAGAGAAGGAGGGGCCATGGACAAAGGGAGAGCTGGAGCGGCAGCTCCCCAGGACGGCAGAGCGGGCCTTTGATCCGGAGCGGAAGCGGATGACCACCGTACACCGGACAGAGACAGGAATTGTTTCCTATACGAAGGGAGCCCCGGATGTGATCCTGGAACGGTGCAGCCGGTATCTGTCTGGAGGCGGTGAACGGCCTCTGACTGGCAGCAGCAGAAGAAGGCTCCAGGACCGGATCTCATGGCTTTCCAGCCAGGGGCTCCGGGTGCTGGGAGCGGCCAGGAGTGATGGGGACGGAAGGAAGGAGGAGGACATGGTCTTTCTGGGCCTGGCAGCCATGGCAGATCCTCCGCGTCCGGAGGCCGCCCATGCGGTGGCCATGTTTAAGAGAGCCCATGTGCGGACGGTGATGATCACAGGGGACCACAGGGACACAGCCCTGGCCATTGCCAGGCGGCTGGGGATCGCAGAGGACGGGACCCAGTGCATCAGCGGGGCGGAGCTGGACCGGCTGGACGATGCGGCCCTTAAGGAACGGGCAGAAACGGCGGCGGTCTTTTCCCGGGTCTCCCCGGACCATAAGGTGCGGATCGTCCGGGCGCTGAAGGAGAATGGAAGCATCGTGGCCATGACCGGCGACGGAGTCAATGACGCGCCCTCCTTAAAGGCAGCCGATGTGGGGATCGCCATGGGGCAGACTGGAACAGATGTGGCAAAGCAGGCGGCGGATATGGTGCTCACAGACGACAATTTTGCCACCATCGAGAAGGCCATCGAGGAGGGGAGGGGCGTCTATGAGAATATAAAGAAGGCGGTGATCTTTCTCCTTTCCTCCAATTTCGGCGAGATCATGACCATGTTCACGGCCATTGCCCTTTCCCTGCCGTCGCCGCTAAAGGCCAGTCATATCCTGTGGATCAACCTGATCACCGATTCCCTGCCGGCCCTGGCCCTTGGAACGGATAAAAACGACGGACCCGCCCTGATGGAGGAGCCGCCCAGGGGAAAGGATGAGAGTCTGTTTTCCCGGGGAGGGATGGTGTGTACGCTGTTTTATGGATTCCTCATTGCGGTGATCAGCCTTGCGGCCTTTCTGCGGCTGCCGGTGGGGATCCTGGCGGCGGAGGGAAAAAGGATCACGGCAGAAAGCCTGTCCCTGGTCCTTGGAGATCCGGTGGTGCTGGCCCGGAGCCAGACGTATGCCTTTACGGTCCTGGGCCTTTCCCAGCTTTTTCATGCTGTGGGGATGCGGGACGTGGGGCGGTCGGTGTTCCGGATGAATCATCTGGAAAACCGGCTGATGCTGGCAGCAGCGGCCCTGGGAGTGCTCCTCCAGGTGCTGGTGACGGAAAACAGCCGCCTGGTGGCCTTGTTCCAGACGGCAGCCCTGTCCGGAACAGAATGGAGGGAGCTGCTGTTTCTGGCAGCTGCCCCCCTGGCGGCCCATGAGCTTCTGGCGGGGCTCAGCCGGATCTCTGGAGCGCGGGGGACGGCAGAGAAAGAACGGTCCGGATCATAAGAGCTTCAGGATCCCCAGAAGGACCAGGATCAGCCCTCCGGTCCTGGACAGATCCAGAGAACACCGGGATCCCGGGAGCTGGCGGCTGTTTTCCAGGGCCAGTGCGCTTTTCCTGCCCAGGAAGGCTCCCAGGCGGACGGAGGTGAAGCTGAGAAACAGGGAAAGGAAGAAAAGGACAGCCAGAGAGGCCCCGGCCAGTCCGGCTCCCAGGCCTGCTGCTCCGTTGTCAGAGGAAAGCCCCATGGCCAGAAAAAAGGAGCCGGAGGCAGAGAGCTGTTTTGTACTGCCTTTTCCAGGTACGGAGGCAGAGGCCGGGCTGGCTGTAAAACGGGAAAATCCCAGGAGCATGAGGAGGCTGGCACTTAAAAAAACGGGAAGCTCTTCCGGGAGCAGAGGCCGGAGGACGGTTCCCAGGGCAGAGGCTGCGGTCAGCACTGCTGCCGGACAGAAGGCCAGGATCCATGCAGAGCTCCTGGGGATCTTTATTTTTCCCGTTCCGCAGACAAAGCTGACGGCAAAGGAATCGGCGCAGAGAGCGGCCGTAAAAAGAAAAAGTGAAGACAGATCGCCCATTTTTATACCATATTTACAGAAGATCACTTATGATATCATATTGGCAGGCGGAATATTTGGTTCCAGGTATTCCAATTTGAATGGAAAATTGATACAATAAGACGATACCTGGCAGGACCAGAAGGGAAACGATCATGAAAAAGAACATCAGGATGACGCTGGAATATGACGGCTCCAGATACGACGGCTGGCAGAAACAGGGGAATACAGACAATACCATCCAGGGAAAGCTGGAGGCAGTGCTTTTTAAATGGACCGGACAGGAAGTGGAGGTCTACGGCTCCGGCCGGACCGATGCAGGGGTCCACGCCAGGGGGCAGACGGCCAATTTCCATATTGAGGAGAAGTTCTGTCCGTCGGCAGCAGCGGCCATGGAGTATATGAACCGGTATCTGCCGGAGGATATACGGGTCATAGATGCGAAGGAGGTGCCGGAGCGGTTCCACAGCCGTCTTTCCGCTGTAAGGAAAACGTATGCGTATTACGTGGAAACAGCGGATAGGAAGTGTGTATTTGAGAGAAAATACGTATACGGACTGGGGCGTGAACTGGATATCCCGGCCATGGAGAAGGCGGCGGGATATCTTCTGGGAGAGCATGATTTTAAAAGCTTCTGTTCCAATAAAAGAATGAAAAAGAGCACGGTCCGCCGGATGGACCAGATCGGGATCCATACAGACGGAACGAAAGTGGTGTTTACCTATACAGGAAATGGTTTTTTGTATAATATGGTGCGGATCCTTACTGGAACGCTCCTGGAGGTGGGCCTGGGAAAACGAAGGCCGGAGGAGATGACGGCTGTCCTTGAGGCCAGGAACCGGGAGGCGGCCGGAGCGACGGCTCCGCCGGAGGGCCTGCTCCTCATGCAGGTGGAATATGACGGGGAGGCATAGGATGGAAGAGAAAGAGCGGCTGGAAAAGCTGGAGCCTGCAGAGGCTTTGGCGGACCGGGGAGAGAAAACGGAGACCATAGAGGCGGGAAGCGGAGAGAAGGACCGGAGAGAAGCAAGCCTCAATATGGACGGCGAGTTGTCGGTGGAGGCCGTGAGGCGGTGGCTTTTATGGGCTGGTCTGGCCCTGGGAATCTGCCTGGCAGCGTCCTGTATCCTGGGGACTGTGTTTCTTATGCAGAACCGGAAGCCGGCAGTGCTCTTGACCGCGGACGGGAAGGACAGCAGGGAGCTGGTCCTGAACCGGAAGGGAGGAGTGATCCGGAAAAACGGGAACCCGGATTCCATGGCGGGCCTTTCCCTGCGGGAGTGCTGTGAACGTCTGCTGGAGGAGCTTCATGGGGTACAGATGCTGGGGGACCAGGAAGCGGCCCTGTTTACGGTGCGCCCCATAGAGGGGGCAGTGCGGGTGGATACAGAACGGATGGCGGAGGAGATCGCCGTTGCCGCAGAATTATTTCTGACGACCCGCCAGGCCAAGGGGACCGTATATGTTGGAAGTATCTCAGAGGAGCCGGAGGTCCTGGAGCTGGTCAGGGAAAACGGCTGCTCTGTGGGTAAGGCAGCCATGGTCCAGGATCTTCTGGAGCGGAACGTTCGGGTCCGGGAGTCGGACTGCGGCCGGCTGTGCCAGATGGACATGGGGGCCCTGTCCCGGGAAATGGAGCAGAAAAATTATCAGACCTCGTTTCTGGTGGCCACGGCGGGAAAGCTTTATCAGGTAAAGGAGGACAGGCCCGCCGGGATAGAATCCAGGGAGACGGAGTCCGGGACAGAGACAGACGAAGGCTCCGGAGAAGAGGAGAACGGAATAGATCCCGGAACAGATGGGAACGGCGGATCGGCAGGAAACCGCGGCTCTGGGAATTCTGAAGGGAGAGAGCAGCCGGAGGAGGCGGTAAAGGAGC
The DNA here is from genome assembly GCA_014385265.1 of Enterocloster hominis (ex Liu et al. 2021). Lineage (GTDB taxonomy): Bacteria > Bacillota > Clostridia > Lachnospirales > Lachnospiraceae > Alitiscatomonas > Alitiscatomonas aceti. Next base: position 51,669 of record JACRTJ010000004.1, on the reverse strand, counting down.
CGCAGGGAGAAGAGCTCCGCCCAGAAGACGGCGGCGGAGCGTCCCAGGAAGAAACGGAGTCTTCGGCAGAGCCGGAAAATGGTGAGGAATCTGGGGCAGAAGCGGAGTCCGAAAACCGGGAACCGTCTGAGCCTGTCACAGGACCGACGGAGCCGGAAACCACAGCGCCGCCTGAGACATCTCCTGCGGCACCAGAGACCACCGCAGAGCCGGAGACGACTGCCGCACCAGAGACCTCAGCGCCGGCTGCAGAAACGGCTGCACCGGAGCCGTCCACAGCCGCACCGGGCACTCTTACTCCGGTGAGCCCGATGCCGGAGGAGACTCCGGCTCCGGAAACAGAGCCGTCCAGGCCGCCGGAAACGCCTCCAGCCACGGAGCCCCATACCGTAGGGCCGGGGATCTTAGAGGATGTGGTTCCGGCAGGCTGATGTACGCCGGAGCGTTTCGGAAAACGGACATTTTTTGTGAAAAAATGTTTTTGAAAAAAATCGAAAATACCACTTGACGAAAACAGAAAGCCGCGCTATAATAGTCCACGTTGATGCGATGGGCTATCGCCAAATGGTAAGGCAACGGACTCTGACTCCGTCATTTCAAGGTTCGAATCCTTGTAGCCCAGCTGGAATAGAGACGAGAAACATTGAGTTTACAATGGTTTTTCGTCTCTTTTTTTGTTCCTGGATGCAGAGAACTTCAAAGCGTGGGGGCGCAAATATGGATTTTTCCGTAGTGCCCAAAAATCACTAAAAATCCAGACCGTTTACTCCATTTTAACTGGCCCGTTTGGGCAAGATCCAGGACTTTCCTCTCCAGGGCCCAGAGGACAGGAAAAAGAAAACATCTTTCAAAGGAGATGGAATGTCCGCTGGCATTCCAAAAACATTGGAAAGAACCGTGAAAGTGCACATGAATACATAGCAAATAAAAGATTTTATTGTGCAAGGTGATTGACATTTTTTGTTCTCCAGGTTAAAATGAAGGGGTGAGTCCGTTGGAATCAATAACAGGCGTCTCTTGCGGTGTGTGAGCCTGCGGCGCCCAGAAAAAGGAGAGAATATTATGATTGACACCATTGCTACCAGAGCCGTTGATCAGAATGAAAAGGTCCTTACCGATCTGGCTAAAAAGATCTGGGAAAATCCCGAGACTGCGTTTAATGAAGTGAAGGCATGTGAATGGACAGCAGAAGTCCTCCGCAACGCCGGATTTGAGGTGGAGACAGGGTATGTGGGAATGCCCACAGCCATCCGCGCCGTATGGGGAAAAGGTCATCCGGTGATCGGTTTCCTGGGCGAGTATGACGCACTTCCCGGCCTGAGCCAGAAGGTCAGCACAGAAAAGGAACCGGTAACTCCGGGTGCTGCGGGACAGGGCTGCGGCCATAACCTTTTAGGTGTTGCCTGCCTGGGCGCTGCTCTTGGAATGAAGGCAGAGCTGGAGGCTACCGGCAAAGAGGGTACAGTGGTATTTTATGGCTGTCCGGCAGAGGAGGTCCTCACCGGAAAGGCGTTTATGGCAAGAGGAGGAGCGTTCACAGAGCTGGATGCAGCGTTTTCCTGGCACGGCTCCACCAATAACCATGTGACTCTGGGGACCATGACTGGACTGAACAGCGCCATTTTCCATTTTAATGGGATCACGGCCCATGCCGGAGGAGATCCCCACAACGGCCGGTCTGCACTGGATGCCGTGGAGCTGACCAGTGTGGGAGCCAACTATCTGCGGGAGCATGTGACCAGCGATGTCCGTATCCACTATGTGATCAAGGAAGGCGGCACAGCGCCCAATATCGTTCCCGATAAGGCCAGCGTATGGTATTATGTCCGCGCATTAAGCCGTGAGGCCGTGGAGGATACATACAGACGTCTGGTGAAGGTGGCGGAAGGCGCAGCCCATATGACAGAGACTGAGCTGGAGGTAGAATACCTGGGCGGCTGCTACAATACATTAAATCCGGTGATGCTCACCAACCTGACCCACGATGTGATGGAAGAGGTGGAAAGACCCCACTGGACAGAGGAGGAGCTGGCATTTGCAAAGATCCTCAATGAAAAGAGCCAGCAGTATGAGAAGGTAAAAGCCTCAGGCGCTCTGGAGGATGGTCCTCTGGATACTAAGGTATCTCCTGTGCTGAATGAGAACGGCTACGGCTCCACCGATGTGGGAGACGTACAGCATATCGTTCCCTGTGTACAGGTGATGACGGCTACCTGCAACCTGGCGGCCCCGGGCCATAGCTGGCAGATCACTGCCTGCGCCGGTATGAGCATCGGAATGAAGGGCATGCTCTATGGCGCAAAGGTCATGGCAGCCACAGCCATGAAGCTGGTGGATGATCCCAAGCTGGTGGACGAGGCGAAGGAAGAGTTTAAGAAGCAGATGAACGGAAGAACGTATAAGTGCCCGGTGACCGAGGAGATCGTGGTTCCGGCGCCGGTACAGTAGATGAGAATATAAGATCCGGGATTTGGAAGCCGGAGGCTTAAAGGGCGGGGCTTTTTCCAGAAAACAGGAAAAAGTCCCGCAGTCTGGAAAAAATGCTTGACATTCTTAAAAAGTGTGGGTATAATATAACTCGCAGTTGAAAAACTGTAAGAGACAGATCGTGAATAATGGGCTATCGCCAAATGGTAAGGCAACGGACTCTGACTCCGTCATTTCAAGGTTCGAATCCTTGTAGCCCAGCTGGAAAGCGTTTAGATGTTGGGGATCCAATGTTTAGACGCTTTTTTGATACAGAGCCTATTGCCTGGAAGGGAAAAATAGGTTAGAATGGAAACGAGCGCCGGGACTGCCCGGAGGATTTAAGTGAGGCGGGAAGAACATGTACCAGTTTAAGAGCCGTGTCCGGTACAGTGAGACCGGCGTGGACGCAAGGCTGTCCCTGATGGGGATCATGAATTATATGCAGGACTGCTCCACCTTCCAGTCGGAGGACTGCGGAGTGGGGCTTGCTTATCTGGAAGAAAAAAATCGTGCGTGGCTTCTGTCATCCTGGCAGATCCAGATCTTAAGGCGACCGGCTCTGGGCGAGGAGATCACCGTCTGCACCTGGCCCTATGAGATCAAGGGGATCTACGGCCTGCGGAATTTTACGCTGATGGACGGGACCGGGGAATACCTGGTAAAGGCCAATTCCTGCTGGTTCCTTCTGGATACGGAAGCCGGAAAACCGGTCCGCGTGACGCGGGAGGATGTGGACGCCTACGGGGATGAGGAACCGAAGCTTTCTATGGACTATGCTCCCAGAAAGATCCGTCTTCCGGAGCACATGGAGGAGGCGGGGCGGCTGGTGATCATGAAGCACCAGATCGACACCAACCACCATGTCAACAATGCCCAGTACGTGGATATGGCGGTGGAGGCCCTCCCGGAGGAAGCCGACGGCAGGGAGATCACGGAGATCCGCGCCGAGTATAAAAAGGCGGCGGTGCTGGGAGATACGGCGGTCCTCATGCGGGCGGCCGGAGAGGATGGATACGTGGTATCTGTCTGCGGCGGAGACGGAAGCATCTTTGCCAATGTGGAACTGAAGGTAACGCCGGAGGGCGTTTAGAAAAAAGAGAGGACGAAGGACATGCTGGAACTTGGAAGAATGCAGACACTGGAGATCGTAAAGGAAAAGGATTTCGGAGTGTATCTGGGGGAACCTGGAAAGAGCGCCGGGGGAGCTGAAAAGGGCGTTTTGCTGCCGAAAAAGCAGGTGCCCGAGGGCGCAAAGACCGGCGATCTCCTGGAAGTGTTTTTATATAAGGATTCGGAGGACCGGATCATTGCCACCACCACAAGACCGAAGCTCTCCCTGGGAGAGACGGCAGTGCTGGAGGTGAAGGAAACATCAAAGATCGGCGCATTCCTGGACATGGGGCTGGAAAAGGATCTTCTTCTGCCCTTTAAGGAGCAGACCCATGCAGTGAAAAAGGGAGAAAAATGTCTGGTGGCCCTTTATGTGGATAAAAGTAAGCGTCTGGCGGCTACCATGAAGGTATATTCGTATTTAAGGAGCGACGCTCCCTATAAAACGGGAGACGATATAAACGGCTTTGTATTTGAGATCAACCCGGAGCTGGGAGCCTTTGTGGCCGTGGACGGGATCTACCACGGGATGATCCCCAGGCGGGAGCTGTTCGGAGGCTTTAAGGTGGGCCAGGAGGTCCATTGCCGTGTGACAAAGGTGCGCGGGGATGGAAAGCTGGATCTGAGCGCCAGGGAAAAGGCCTATAACCAGATTTTTGAGGATGCAGAGCTTGTATTAAAGGTGATCGGGGAATTTGACGGAGTGCTGCCCTTTAACGATAAGGCAGACCCGGAAGTGATCGCCAGGGAATTTAAGCTCAGCAAGAACGCCTTTAAACGCGCTGTCGGCCATCTTTTAAAAGAGGGTAAGATAGAGATAACAGAAAAAAGTATCAGAGTATTGGAGGAAACAAAATGAAGAAAGTGATCAGCACAACAAACGCACCAGCAGCAATCGGTCCTTATTCCCAGGCCATTGAGGCCAACGGCTTTGTATTCGCTTCCGGCCAGATTCCGGTAAACCCGGCCACTGGCGAGGTTGCCGAAGGGATCGAAGGCCAGGCAGAGCAGGTAATGAAGAATATGAAGAACCTTCTGGAAGCAGCAGGTACTTCCATGGAGAACGTTGTAAAAACAACCGTATTCATCCAGAGCATGGACGATTTTGCAACTATCAACGGAATTTATTCCAAATATTTTGAGAAGGACTGCCCGGCCCGCTCCTGCGTGGAGGTTGCAAAGCTTCCCAAGGGTGTTCTGCTGGAGATGGAAGCCATCGCTGTAAAATAAAACCGTTATTTTTGCTAAAACAGGACGAAAAGAGCTTTGTTTTTTGGGGAAAACGGATGCTTTTTCCGCGGCTCCCAGGCCCCATATGCAAAAGTCATGGAATTTATCACGATATTTTGGTAAATTACAATATGGAAAAACACTTCTGTTTTGTGTACCATAGGGAACAGAGGTATACCCGCCAGGCATTGTGTTGTCACGGATGCCGGCGGGTATTTTGTTTTTTTGAGTTTTACAATGGGGAGGAAGCATGTCGGGATTAGTATTAAAAAACGTGAATAAGATTTATCCTGGGGGACAGCAGTCGGTGAAGGATTTTTCTCTGGAGATCAGGGACAGGGAGTTCCTTATCCTTGTGGGGCCTGCCGGGTGCGGAAAATCCGCGCTTCTGCGGATGATCGGCGGACTGGATGAGATCAGCTCCGGTTCCCTTTTCATTGATGGAAAGGATATGACGGACGCGGATCCCAAGGACAGGAATATTGCCATGCTGTTTAAAAACAGTGTGCTGTATCCGGGCATGACGGTGGAAGATAACCTTTCCTTTGCGCTTCGTATGGGGAAGATGGCCCAGGAGGAGATTGACAGGAGGATCCGGGAGATCTCTGGGTATCTGAAGCTTTCTGATATTCTGGATAAAAAGCCTGAGGAGCTGACCGGGGAGGAGACATACCGGGCGCTTCTGGGACGTGCCATGATGCGCCGTCCGGGGATCCTTCTTCTGGACAGTACCATTGCAGATCTGGAGGAGAGCCTCCAGAAGGTGATGAGGAAGGAATTTAAGGATATCCATAAAAAAATGGATATGACGGTGATCTATGTGACCGACAACCAGGAAACGGCACTGGCCCTGGGAACCAGAATGGTAGTCATGAATGAGGGCTCCATCTGCCAGGACGGTACGCCGGAGGAACTGGCGGCCCATCCGGCAAACTGCTTTGTGGGCGGAGTCGTAGGCCGGTCGCCCATGAACTTCTTTCTTATGAAGGTATTTTCTGAAGGCGGCAGGATCGGGCTTCAGGGAGCCAGCGGCCGTATGCTGGTCCCGGAGGCTGTGGGCGCAGTCCTGGAAAACAATGGTTATGTGGGAAAAGAAGTGATCACAGGGGTACGGGCTGAGGATGTCTGCCTGTCCCGGGCCTCAGAGGACGGCCAGGACGGCCATTTCTCCGCCAGATTCCAGAGCATGACCGGAGACGGGACCATGCTCCGCTTCCAGGCTGAGGACGCCGACGGCATCTGCCAGGCAGAGGGGAGAACGGATTTTCGGGAAAATGAAAAGATATACCTCTTTGTGGACGCTGAAAAGATCTATCTGTTTGATAAGGATACGGAAAAAAACATTCTGTAAAGGGATGATTTCCCAACAATCCGGTGCCGGTTGTGGTGCCGGATTGTTTTTTTGTGGAAAAATACAAAATTTTTCTTTCCTTTTTTGTGATTTTGCATTAAAATAGAATCTGTATGAATGTCTATATTGTGAAAAGGAGAGAACGTTATGATTTCAAATCAGATCTTGCAGTCGAACATTGACGGACTGAAAGAAATTACCAGGATCGATCTCTGCGTCTGCGACGTGGAAGGAAAAGTTCTGGCATCCACGTTTGAGCAGGCAGAAGAGTATGAGAACTCCATCCTTGCCTTTGCAGATTCTCCGGCAGACAGTCAGGTGATTTCCGGCTATCAGTTTTTTAAGGTATTTGACGAGCACCAGCTGGAATACATCCTCCTTGCAAAGGGAGGCAGCGACGATGTTTACATGGTGGGAAAGCTGGCGGCGTTCCAGATCCAGAATCTGCTGGTGGCCTATAAAGAGCGGTTTGATAAGGACAACTTTATTAAAAACCTTCTGCTGGATAACCTGCTCCTGGTGGATATTTACAACCGGGCCAAAAAGCTCCATATCGAGACAAACGTAAAGCGCGTGGTGTTCCTCATTGAAACGAAAAATGAGAAGGATGCCAACGCCCTGGAGACCGTAAGAAGCCTGTTTTCTGCAAAGACCAAGGACTTTATCACGGCTGTGGATGAGAAAAACATTATCCTTGTGCGGGAGGTAAAGCCTGGAGAGACGTATGGAGATCTGGAAAAGACAGCCAATACGATCCTGGATATGCTGAATACAGAGGCTATGTCCAAGGTGCATATTGCCTTCGGTACCATTGTCAACGAGATCAAGGACGTTTCCCGCTCTTATAAGGAGGCCAAGATGGCCCTGGATGTGGGAAAGATCTTTTACAGCGGAAAGAATGTGGTGGCATATTCCAACCTGGGTATCGGACGTCTGATCTACCAGCTTCCGCTTCCCCTGTGCCGGATGTTCATCAAGGAGATCTTCGATGGGAAGAACCCGGATGAATTCGATGAGGAGACCTTGACGACCATCAATAAGTTCTTTGAAAACAGCCTGAACGTTTCGGAGACCTCCAGACAGCTTTACATCCACAGAAATACTCTGGTATACCGTCTGGATAAGCTTCAGAAGAGTACAGGACTGGATCTTCGTGTATTTGAGGACGCCATTACCTTTAAGATCGCACTGATGGTGGTGAAATACATGAAGTATATGGAGAATCTGGATTACTAATATGATAGAAATTTCAAAGCTGACAAAGACCTACGAAAAGAGCAGCCGCGCTCTTAAGGACGTAAGCCTTACCATCGACGATGGGGAGTTTGTCTTTATTACCGGCCGGAGTGGTTCCGGAAAGTCAACCCTGCTCAGAATCCTTCTGAAAGAGGTGGAACCCACTTCCGGCCGTGTTGTCGTGAATGACATGGATCTGGGACGGATGCCACGCCGCTATGTCCCCAAGTACCGGAGACAGCTGGGCGTGGTATTCCAGGATTTCCGTCTGTTAAAGGACCGGAACGTCTATGAGAATGTGGCCTTTGCCCAGAGAGTCATCGGCGTTTCAGGAAGGAAGATCCGGGAATCGGTGCCGGAGATGCTGAGGATGGTGGGCCTTTCATCAAAATATAAATCTTTTCCGCACCAGCTTTCCGGCGGCGAGCAGCAGCGGGTGGCCATTGCCAGGGCCCTCATCAACCGGCCGGCTATCCTTCTGGCCGACGAGCCTACGGGAAACCTGGACCCACATAACGCCATGGAGATCATGGGCCTTCTGGAGGAGATCAACCGTCAGGGGACCACAGTAGTGGTGGTGACCCACAGCAGCGAGATCGTAAATATGATGAGAAAACGGGTGATCACCATCCAGCGAGGTATCGTGGTGGGTGATGAGAAAGAAAGCGGGTACTGGTATGAGGATTAGCACGTTCTGGTTCTGCCTGAAGCAGGGCCTTGTGAATATATGCAGAAATATCTGGTTTTCCCTGGCGTCAGCCGCGATCATTTCTGCATGTATTTTTTTATTCTGTGTATTTTATTCGATCATCACCAACGTCCAGTATATGGTGGTCACGGCTGAGTCCACCATGGGGATCACGGTGTTTTTTGACGAGTCGCTGCCAGAGGATGAGATCCACGCCATCGGGGAGGAGATCCGGAAGGCCCAGGGGCCGATCATAAAGGATATGAAGTTTACCTCTGCGGAGGAGGCATGGGAGAGCTTTAAAAAGGAATACTTTGGGGAGAACAGCGATCTGGCGGAGGGCTTTTCTGACGATAATCCTCTGACTGGCTCGGCTTCCTATGAAATATATCTTTATGACATCAATGACCAGGAGCCGGTGGTTAAGTATCTGGAGGGGCTTTCCGGCGTCCGGAAGGTCAACTATTCCAACAGCGCGGCGGCGGGGCTTTCCAGCTTCAATAAGGTCCTGGCCCTGCTGTTCGGAGCGATCATCCTGATGCTTCTGGCGGTGGCGGTATTCCTGATCAGCAACACCATCTCTGTGGCGGCCGGAATGAGGAAAAATGAGAATAAGATCATGCGCCTCATCGGGGCCACCAATTTCATGATCCGGGCTCCCTTTGTGGTGGAGGGAACGATCCTGGGACTCCTGGGAGCCGCCATCCCCCTGGGAGCCATGTATTTCGGATACCGTCAGACGGTGACGTATGTGGTGGGCCGGTTCCAGATCCTGTCCGGGATCATCCAGTTTCTCCCCATCGAGGAGATCTATCCGTCCATGGCGGCCATTTCCCTGGCGCTGGGCGGAGGTCTGGGCCTTGTGGTGAGTTTTCTGACCATCCGGCGGCATTTAAAGGTATAGGAGGCGCGGCAAGGTGAAAAAAACAGGAAAAGCGGCGGCGGCCGGACTGGCGGCTGTCTTAAGTCTGTGTCTGGCGATCCCGGCCTGGGCCACGGGAAGCCTGGACGATGCGAAAAAGAAAAAGAGCAGTCTGGAAGAGGAAAAAAAGAAGACGGAAGCTGCCATAAAGAGCCTGGAAGGGTTAAAGAGCGACGCGGCGGCCTATGTAAAGAAGCTGGACGCCAATCTGGAGGCCATCAGCGACGAGCTTTCCAGGCTGGGGAAGGATATTGAGGTCAAGGAGGGACAGATCGAGACCACAAAGGCGGAGCTGGAGGATGCAAAGCAGGTGGAAAAAGACCAGTATGAATCCATGAAGCTGCGGATAAAATATATGTATGAGAAGGGAGACAGCTCTTATGTGGATCTTCTCATGGAATCCGGTTCCCTGTCGGAGCTCTTAAATAAGGCGGAATATATTGGAAAGATCTCGGCTTATGACCGGCAGAAGCTGGACGAATACGTGGCCACCAAGGAGCAGATCCAGGCCAAGGAGGCAGAGCTGGAGGCGGAGCATGGGGAGCTTCTGGGGCTTCAGGAGCAGACGGAGGCCAAGCATGCGTCGGTGGAGCAGCTCCTTTCCGCCAAGCAGTCGGAGCTTAAGAAGTATGAGAGCCAGATAAGCGCAGCTGAGGGCCAGCTTTCCGAGTATGAAAAGGACATCAAGGCCCAGGAGGACTCCATCAAAGCCATCGAGGCGGAGATGCGGCGGAAAGAGGAAGAGGCCAGGAAAAAGGCTGAGGCGGCTGGAAAGACGTATAAAACGAAGAATCTTGGGGACATTAGCTTCACATGGCCCTGTCCGTCCAGCGGGCGGATCACCTCGGGGTTTGGCGGCCGGTCCTCACCGACAGAGGGAGCTTCCTCCAACCACAAGGGCATCGACATCGGCGCCTCCACAGGCTCGGGGATCGTGGCAGCGGCAGACGGAGAGGTGGTGGTGTCCACGTACAGCTATTCGGCTGGGAATTATGTGATGATCAACCACGGAGGCGGAGTTTATACGGTCTATATGCATGCCTCCAAGCTGCTGGCATCTGTGGGCGATCAGGTGAAGAAGGGGCAGACCATTGCCAAGGTGGGTTCTACGGGATATTCCACAGGGCCGCATCTGCACTTCGGGATTCGGGTAAACGGTACATATGTGAATCCCAGCCAGTATGTGAGCCCGTGACCGGGGGCGTAAAACAGGAAAGGACAAAATTGCTATGACAGAAACAAACCTGGAAGAAAAAAAACTGGAAGAAGAAAACCAGGATAACGGCAGGAACGAAGGTCTGGAAAAGGAGAAAGAGGACCGGAAGGAAAACGGCCGGGAGGGCCGGAGCCGGTTCTGGAAGGGGGCCTTAGCCGGTTCCCTGGTAACAGCCTTCGTGGTGCTGGCGGCGGTGGGAATGGCAGCCGGAATCTGGATCATGGGCAGGCAGACCCAGGAGACCCGCCAGGCGGTCCTTCCGGAGCCGGAGGGAGAATACGGCCTGGATATGGGAAGGCTGGCTCCAAAGCTGGGCTATATGCAGCAGCTCATTGACCAGTATTATCTGTTCGATGAGGACGAGGAGCGGGAAAACCCGGAGGACTGGATCTATACGGGCTATGTATATTCCCTTCAGGACCCCTATTCTACTTACTATACGGCAGAGGAATATGAGAGTGTCCAGGAAAGCAGCAACGGCGAATACTGCGGCATCGGCGTCCAGGTGAGCCAGAATGTGAATACAGGGATCATCACGGTGATCCGGGTGTTCAAGGATTCTCCGGCAGATAAGGCAGGCATGCGTCCGGGGGATGTGATCACCGGCGTAGGCGATGTGGATGCGGCGGGAATGGATCTGAGCATCCTGGTCAGCGACCACATTAAGGGAGAAGAGGGAACAGAAGTGACGGTCACTGTGTTCCGGGAATCCATCGAGGACAGCCTGGACCTGACCATGACCCGGGAGATCGTGGAGAATCCCACGGTGGAGTATGACCTGCTGGAGGATAATGTGGGATACATTTCCATCTCTGCCTTTGAGGAGGTCACCGGCGACCAGTTTAAAACGGCCGCAGACTCCCTGTTGGGCAAGGGGGCGAAGAGCCTCATCATCGATCTGCGGAATAACGGCGGCGGTGTGGTAACAGCGTCTACGGATATTGCGGACTATCTGCTCCCCGATGGAAAGACCATCGTGAGCTTTAAAGGAAAAGGAGTGGACGACAGCGTAAAGATCACGGAGGACGGCCATCAGGTGGACGTTCCCATCATCCTTCTGGTCAACGGAGAGAGCGCCAGCGCGTCGGAGGTACTCACAGGAGCGCTGAAGGACAACGGCTGGGCCACTGTGGTGGGCACAAAGACCTTTGGAAAGGGCATTGCCCAGGGAATTTTTGACCTGCCCGACGGCAGCGCCTTAAAGCTCACAACAGCGTATTATTACGTTCCCTCCGGCGAATGCATCCATGAGGTGGGCATTGAGCCGGATCTTCTGGTGGAGCTGGACGAGGGCCTGGAGAGCATGATCGAGATCCCCAGGGAGCAGGACAACCAGCTAAAGGCAGCCATGGACGTGGCTGTCAACGGGCTGGAGGAAGCGGAAAAGCGCGTGGAGGAATCCGCAGCGGCGCTGGAGGCTGAGGACGGCGCAGAGGAAGGAACTGCCGAAGAGGGGCAGTAAGGAAAACAGGCAGGTATACTGCCGATGGAAACGGAGTATGCGCGGAGTATCCGGGCAGATAAACCAGAACAAAATCTGCAGAAAACCAGCCGGATTCCCGTCGGGGAGTTCCGGCTGGTTTTTGCGTATTCTTAAAGGCAGAGGGGGCTATGGAATGGGGATTTTAAAACGTGGCTGGTTAAGATGCACGCTGAGTATGGTTCTGCTGTTGGGAATCATACTGTTGACCTTTAGTTGCAGATCCACAAACAGACTGGCAGTCATCAGTAAAGAGGATGCGCTGAAAGACTACGATGCTATGTGGGAAATTCTGGAGGAGAACTATCCATTTTTTCCTGTGATCCAAAGGAAATACTTCTTGTCATCGGACGCAGTAAAAGAAGGCTACCGCAAGGATATTCAAGATATCGAGACGAGATATATGGATTTTAATGATTATTATGAAATCGTAACATCCTGCATCAATACCATGCATCAGACCGGGCATTTAGAGATCCTGACGCCAGATAAATACCAGAGGGAACTTGATAGAGAAGAGGCTTATAAGAACGAGGGGGACTGGAAGCCGGGGGTGGAGTGGAGATACCAGCTCTATAAGGATCCGCAGGTAAGGGAGAGATACCGATATCTGGAAGAAAATGAAAAAACGGAGATGGTTGGACAAAATCCGGCAGGAGGAACCGGTATAAGCAGAGAAAATTTAGAGTTTCAGGAACTGGGAGAGGAGATTGCATATGTAAAAATTAAGAGCTTTAACGTATCGAATATTAAAAACGATAGGGAAAAGTTACACGCCTGGTTTAAGGAAAATGCAGAAAAAAAGATAATTATTGATATAACAAGAAATGGTGGTGGGACAGACAGCTATTGGCAGGAGCTGATCGTTGCGCCTAATATCAATAAACCGCTGGAGTCAGTATCTTATTATCTTACCCCTTTTGGAGAGGGAACGCAGGAGCAGCTTAAACTGGATGGGGTCAATGAAGGCACACTGGATTCTGACTTGGATAAACTGTATAATCTGCCAGGGCTGAACTGGGATGATCTGGAAGGGATTTCTGGTTTTGGTACTACAATGAGACGGGTATCTCCGGCATTTGACAAAGCAGTATGCAGCGGTCCTTTTTACCTGCTGGTCGGCCCCAATGCATATTCCTCGGCAGACGGGTTTGCCATGTTTTGTAAAAATACAAAATTCGCCACAGTAGTTGGAGAAAATACAGGGGGAGACGGGGGTGGAAGAAATGTGTGTGTTGTAAAACTGCCTGTCAGCGGATTACTGCTGCGGTTTCGGGCAATGCATGTGCTGAATCCAGACGGAAGCAGCAATGTTGAATCAGGGACGGTGCCGGATGTGGTTCCAGAGATAAAGGGAAGAAAAGATACATCATACCTGGGCCTGTGTTTAGATTATATAAAGGGTAACTCTTGATTTTGTCAAAGCCTGGAGCTGGCATTTTATGTGGATTTCTTCCTATTATATAGGCGCAGAAAAACAGGATATGCACAGATTGTAAAAATTGCGGAAAAGTGCTTGCATTTTAAAAGATTTTATGTTATGCTGTCAGAGCTGTGGCATGATAGCTAAGAAGCGTGAGGTTGCTGCCTGTAAATGGCAGGTTTTCCGTGGAGCGAATGTCAAGTTAGGAAACTGGCGACAAGTCACTGTACCAAATTAACAGCTGCTCTTGGTAAGGGGCAGTAACAACGTGTGGATCAGATGATACACACGAGACCGTGTACAGTCACCGCTTGTCGTACTTCGTTAAAAGTGCGAAAAGGAGGCGACTTTTTTTATGGCAAGTCAGGTTATGAGAATCACATTAAAGGCGTACGACCATCAGCTGGTTGATCAGTCCGCTGGAAAAATCATCGAGACAGTAAAAAAGACAGGATCTAAGGTGAGTGGACCGGTTCCGCTGCCGACCAAGAAAGAGGTTGTAACGATCTTAAGAGCTGTTCACAAGTACAAAGATTCCAGAGAGCAGTTTGAGCAGAGAACTCATAAGAGACTCATCGATATCACAAGCCCGAGCCAGAAGACCGTGGACGCTCTGTCCAGACTGGAAATGCCGGCAGGCGTGTTTATCGACATCAAGATGAAAAACAAATAAGATTTGTTTTTCCTGGAGCCTGAGAAGCAAAGAGCTTGAGCGGGCGGTCCCTGGGGAACGGCATGGAAAAAACTGTCCGGGGAATGAATATGTTAATCCAGAATGGTTCTGATATAAAAGCAACACTTTCCTGAAAGGGAATCAACATCACCGAAAAAGCGGTGTCATAGTGTTCCACCTATGTTGGGCTGCTCTAGGATGAACGCGGGGCAAAGGCCCTGTGTTCCGCTGTAGATTAGTAACAGGAGGTAAAGAAATGAAGAAAGCGATTTTAGCTACAAAAGTCGGAATGACACAGATCTTCAATAACGAAGGCGTTCTTGTTCCGGTAACTGTTCTTCAGGCTGGACCGTGTGTAGTAACACAGGTTAAGACAGAAGAAAACGACGGCTACAAAGCTGTACAGGTTGGTTTTGTTGACAAGAGAGAGAAACTTGTGAACAAGCCGGTAAAAGGCCATTTTGACAAGGCTGGCGTATCTTACAAGAGATATGTGAGAGAGTTCCGCTTTGAGAATGCAGAAGAGTACAATGTAAAGGACGAAATCAAAGCCGATATCTTCGCAGAGGGCGACAAGGTTGACGCAACAGCGATCTCCAAAGGTAAAGGTTTCCAGGGTGCTATTAAGAGATTAGGACAGCACAGAGGACCCATGGCTCACGGTTCCAAGTTCCACCGTCATCAGGGTTCCAATGGTTCCGCAACAACTCCGGGCCGCGTATTCAAGGGCAAAGGCATGCCGGGTCACATGGGTCATAAGAGAATCACAACCCAGAACCTGGAAGTTGTAAGAGTTGATGCAGAGCAGAATCTGATTCTGGTTAAGGGCGCAGTACCGGGCCCGAAGAAATCCTTAGTAACACTGAAGGAAACAGTAAAAGTTTCTAGGTAAGCTTTTACAGGAAAGGAGGAAACATAGAAATGGCAAACGTATCCGTATACAATATGGAAGGCAAAGAAGTTGGCACAATGGAATTAAACGATGCCGTATTCGGCGTTGAAGTGAACGAGCATCTCGTACACCTTGCCGTTGTAGCACAGCTTGCAAATAAACGTCAGGGAACACAGAAGGCTAAAACACGTTCCGAAGTTTCCGGCGGCGGAAGAAAACCGTGGAGACAGAAAGGAACCGGCCATGCAAGACAGGGATCCACAAGAGCACCGCAGTGGACAGGCGGCGGCGTAGTATTCGCACCGACACCGAGAGATTACTCCATCCGTCTCAACAAGAAGGAGAAGAGAGCTGCTCTTAAGTCCGCTTTAACAAGCAGAGTAAACGACAACAAGTTCGTTGTAGTTGACGAGTTAAAGTTCGAGGAGATCAAGACAAAGAACTTCAAGAACGTAATGAACAACTTAAACGTATCCAAGGCACTGGTTGTACTTGCAGAGAACGATCAGAACGTAGTTCTTTCCGCAAGAAACATCCCGGAAGTAAGAACTTCCCTTGTTAATACACTGAGCGTGTATGACATTCTGAAATACAACACAGTAGTAGCCACCAAGGCTGCAGTAGCTTCTATCGAGGAGGTGTACGCATAATGGCAAATGTACAGTATTACGACGTAATCCTCAAACCGGTTGTAACTGAGAAGAGCATGAACGCTATGAGCGAGAAGAAATATACGTTCCTGGTTCATCCGGAAGCAAATAAGACCATGATCAAAGAGGCTGTTGAGAAGATGTTCCCGGGCACAAAGGTTGCTTCCGTAAACACCCAGAACCTCAACGGCAAGAATAAGAGACGCGGCATGATCGTTGGCAAGACCGCAAAGACAAAGAAAGCCATCGTAAAGCTGACCGCTGACAGCAAGGAGATCGAGATCTTCCAGGGATTATAAGCTGAAAGCGGCTTAGCGAATGCCCGCACCCTATGCGACAGAAAAGTCGCGACATGAAAAACAAGAAACGCCAGAGGGCGTTGAAAGGAGCAAATAATGGGAATCAAAACCTATAACCCATATACACCTTCCAGAAGAAACATGACTGGTTCCGATTTCTCTGAGATCACTAAAAAGTCTCCGGAGAAGGCACTTCTTGTTTCCTTAAAGAAGAACGCAGGCCGTAACAACCAGGGTAAGATCACTGTTAGACACCACGGCGGCGGAAGCAGAAGAAAATACAGAATCGTTGACTTCAAGAGAAATTCCAAAGATGGAATTCCGGCAACTGTAATCGGAATCGAGTACGATCCCAACAGAAGCGCAAACATCGCTCTGATCTGCTATGCAGACGGCGAGAAAGCATATATCCTTGCACCCCAGGGATTAACCGACGGAATGAAGGTTATGAGCGGCGAGAAGGCAGAGGCTAAGGTTGGCAACTGCTTACCGTTATCCATGATCCCGGTTGGTGCCCAGGTACACAACATTGAATTACAGCCTGGCAAAGGCGGCCAGCTAGTACGTTCCGCTGGTAACGCAGCTCAGTTAATGGCAAAAGAAGGCAAGTACGCAACTCTTCGTTTACCCTCCGGTGAAATGAGAATGGTTCCGATCGCATGCCGCGCAACCATCGGTGTTGTAGGCAACGGCGACCACAACCTGATCAAGATCGGTAAGGCTGGCAGAAAGCGCCACATGGGCATCCGCCCGACCGTCCGCGGTTCTGTTATGAACCCCAACGACCATCCGCATGGTGGTGGTGAAGGTAAGACAGGTATCGGCCGTCCGGGTCCGTGCACACCGTGGGGCAAGCCTGCTCTTGGTCTTAAGACAAGAAAGAAAAACAAACAGTCTAACAAACTGATCGTAAGAAGAAGAAACGGTAAGGCGTAATCGATAGGAGGTAAAACGATGGCTCGTTCACTTAAAAAAGGACCATTTGCTGATGCTAGCTTACTGAAAAAGGTAGACGCTATGAACGAGGCAGGACAGAAACAGGTTATCAAAACCTGGTCCCGCCGTTCTACGATCTTCCCGCAGATGGTTGGTCATACAATCGCAGTACATGATGGAAGAAAGCATGTACCGGTATACGTAACAGAGGATATGGTAGGCCACAAGCTCGGTGAGTTCGTTGCTACAAGAACTTACAGAGGCCACGGAAAAGACGAGAAGAAGTCCGGTCGTAAATAACTAAGACGCTTTGAAAGGAGGTTTTATCAATGGCTAAGGGACATAGAAGTCAGATTAAGAGAGAAAGAAATGCAAATAAAGATACAAGACCCTCTGCAAAGCTGTCTTATGCAAGAGTATCTGTTCAGAAGGCTTGTTTCGTATTAGATGCCATCAGAGGCAAAGATGTTCAGACTGCACTTGGTATTGTAACTTACAATCCCAGATATGCGTCCAGCTTAATTGAGAAATTATTAAAGTCTGCTATCGCAAACGCAGAAAACAACAACGGTATGAGTGCCGAGAACCTGTATGTGGAGGAGTGCTACGCAAACAAGGGACCGACCATGAAGAGAGTAAAACCGAGAGCACAGGGCAGAGCTTACAGGATCGAGAAGAGAATGAGCCATATCACGATTGTGCTCAATGAGAGATAGGAGGCAGTTATGGGACAGAAAGTTAATCCACACGGCATGAGAGTCGGTGTTATTAAAGACTGGGATTCCAGATGGTATGCTGAAGCTGATTTCGCTGACAACCTGATCGAGGACCACGAGATCAGAACATACCTGAAAAAGAGATTATACAGCGCCGGCATTTCCAAGATCGAAATCGAGCGCGCTTCTGATAGAATCAAGATCATCGTTCACACAGCAAAGCCGGGCGTTGTGATCGGTAAGGGCGGAGCTGAGATCGAGAAATTAAAAGCTGAAGTCCAGAAGATGACCGACAAGAAGCTGTTTGTAGATATCAAGGAAGTTAAGAGACCGGACCGCGACGCCCAGTTAGTAGCTGAGTCCATCGCACAGCAGTTAGAGAACCGTGTTTCCTTCCGTCGTGCCATGAAGTCCACCATGGGCCGTTCCATGAAGGCTGGCGTTCTTGGTATCAAGACTGCCGTAGGCGGACGTCTCGGCGGCGCTGATATCGCGCGTACAGAGTTTTACAGCGAGGGAACAATCCCGCTTCAGACATTAAGAGCAGATATTGACTATGGTTTCGCTGAGGCAGACACAACCTACGGCAAGCTTGGCGTTAAGGTTTGGATCTACAAAGGCGAAGTACTTCCTACTAAGGGAAATAAGGAAGGGAGCGATAAATAATGTTAATGCCTAAGAGAGTAAAGCGCCGCAAACAGTTCCGCGGAACGATGGCCGGTAAAGCTTTAAGAGGAAATAAAATCTCCAACGGTGAGTATGGCCTGATCGCCACTGAGCCGTGCTGGATCAAGTCCAACCAGATCGAGGCAGCCCGTGTTGCCATGACCCGTTACATCAAGCGTGGTGGTAAAGTATGGATCAAGATCTTCCCGGATAAGCCGGTAACAGCAAAGCCTGCTGAGACTCGTATGGGTTCCGGTAAGGGCGCTCTTGAATACTGGGTAGCAGTTGTTAAGCCAGGCCGTGTTATGTTTGAGATCGCTGGCGTTCCAGAAGAAACAGCAAAGGAAGCTCTTCGTCTTGCTATGCACAAACTTCCCTGCAAGTGTAAGATTGCTTCTAAAGCAGATTTAGAAGGCGGTGATAACAGTGAAAACTAATAAATATGTAGAAGAATTAAAAGCGAAGACAGCTGCAGAGTTAAACGAGGAATTAGTTGCAGCAAAGAAGGAACTCTTTAACTTAAGATTCCAGAACGCAACCAATCAGTTAGATAACACCAGCAGAATCAAAGAGGTTCGCAAGAACATCGCCAGAATTCAGACTGTTATCACAGAGAAGGCAAGGGTTGCTAACTAATTCATAACAGCGCCGTTCTGTCAGACAGATCACAGGACGCTATTATGACACACGCCGATGCGTGTGACTGAACGAAATTTGAAAGGAGACTATCCGTCGTGGAAAGAAATCTTAGAAAAACACGTACTGGTAAGGTAGTTAGCAACAAAATGGATAAGACGATCGTTGTTGCTATTGAAGACCACGTAAAACATCCGTTGATCGGTAAGATCGTTAAGAAGACATATAAATTAAAAGCTCATGATGAGAAGAATGAGTGCGGTATCGGCGATACAGTTAAAGTGATGGAGACAAGACCGTTATCCAAGGATAAGAGATGGAGACTTGTTGAGATCATCGAGAAGGCAAGATAGTCGGTAGTGATTCGAGGAAGGAGTATCAGGCATGATTCAGCAGGAAAGCAGATTAAAAGTTGCTGATAATACTGGAGCCAGAGAACTTCTCTGCATCCGTGTTATGGGCGGCTCTACAAGAAGATATGCGAATATCGGCGATATCATCGTAGCTTCCGTTAAAGATGCAACACCAGGCGGCGTTGTAAAGAAAGGCGATGTAGTTAAGGCCGTTGTTGTACGTACAGTGAAAGGTGCCCGCCGTAAAGACGGTTCCTATATCAAGTTCGATGAGAACGCAGCAGTTATCATCAAGGATGACAAGACTCCCAGAGGAACCCGTATCTTTGGGCCGGTTGCAAGAGAACTTCGTGAGAAGCAGTTCATGAAGATCGTATCTCTGGCTCCGGAAGTATTATAAGGAGGTGCCAGGTAATGCATAAGATCAGAAAAGACGATATGGTAAAAATTATCGCTGGTAAAGATAAAGACAAGACCGGTAAGGTTCTTGATGTAGATACAAAGAAGAACACAGTTCTGGTTGAGGGCTGCAACATGGTGACAAAGCACACCAAACCGAGTCAGACAAACCAGACCGGCGGTATCGTTCATCAGGAAGCTGCCATTGACATCTCCAACGTTATGCTGCTCGTAGACGGAAAAGCTACAAGAGTTGGCTTTGAAGTAAAAGATGGCAAAAAAGTTCGTGTTGCAAAGGCAACCGGCAAAGTAATCGACTAAGAGCAGAGAGGAGGAAAAACAAGTTGGCTAGATTAAAAGAAATGTATCAGAACGAGATCGTTGATGCAATGATCAAGAAATTTGGATATAAGAACGTTATGGAAGTGCCGAAGCTCGACAAGATCGTGATCAACATGGGCGTAGGCGAAGCAAAAGACAACGCGAAAGTCCTTGACTCTGCAGTTCGTGACCTGGAGATCATCACTGGTCAGAAGGCAGTTCTGACCAAAGCTAAAAAGTCCGTTGCAAACTTCAAGATCAGAGAGGGCATGGCGATCGGATGTAAGGTTACTCTCCGCGGCGAGAAGATGTATGAGTTCGCTGATCGTCTCATCAACCTGGCTCTTCCCCGTGTACGTGACTTCCGCGGCGTAAATGCAAACGCATTCGACGGCAGAGGAAACTACGCACTCGGTATCAAAGAGCAGCTCATCTTCCCGGAGATCGAGTATGATAAGGTTGATAAGGTTAGAGGTATGGACGTTATTTTCGTTACAACCGCTAAAACGGACGAAGAGGCCCGTGAGCTTTTAACATTATTCAACATGCCGTTTGCAAAGTAATTTAGGAGGATTTATCCATGGCAAAGACTTCAATGAAGATCAAACAGCAGCGTCCGGCAAAGTTCTCCACAAGAGAATATAACCGCTGCAGAATCTGCGGCCGTCCGCATGCATATCTGAGAAAATACGGCATCTGCCGTATCTGCTTCCGTGAGCTCGCTTACAAGGGCGAGATCCCGGGAGTAAAGAAGGCTAGCTGGTAGGCCGAAAGCAACTTAGTGAGCCGCAGGCGACAGGCGAGCTTAGTGCGAGGGATGTTTCCGACAGCTTAGCTGAGGGAACTGTCGTGGCCGGTGGCTCTTACTAAGACGCAAGGCCCGTTCTTCACCCCACGGTAGAAGAACCATCCCTGTGACGCCCCAGGCGTTTCACAGGGAAACTTTTCGCCGTCCGGCGAAGAACACTCCTGTGCAGCGCAGGATCCCTGCGAACCACAGTGACAAACCAACATCCATAAGGAGGAAATTTAATCATGACAATGAGCGATCCGATTGCAGATATGCTTACAAGAATCCGTAATGCCAACACTGCAAAACACGATACAGTAGACGTACCGGCTTCCAAGATGAAATTAGCTATCGCTGATATCCTTGTAAGAGAAGGCTACATCAAGAAATACGACATCGTTGAGGATGGCGGCTTCCAGACCATCCGCATTGCCTTAAAGTATGGCAAGGACAAAAACGAGAGGATCATCTCCGGCATCAAGAAGATCTCCAAACCGGGTCTTCGTGTATATGCCGGCAAGGAAGACATGCCGAAGGTACTTGGCGGACTTGGTATCGCCATCGTATCCACCAACCACGGTGTGATCACTGATAGAGAAGCCCGTGAGCTGGGCGTAGGCGGAGAAGTTCTCGCTTTCGTTTGGTAATTTAGGATGTTATCCCCACCGCCTGCAAAGCCCGGGAGATCCCAGGAAGGGCGGCGGGTGAAGGACAGACGCAGGAGACTGCGGCCTGTCCCGAATATAACATAGAAACTGAAAACAGAGCACGTAAAAGCGTGCTCCGAAAATCTAAGTAGGAGGTATATGGCATGTCACGTATTGGTAGAATGCCGGTTGCGATCCCCGCTGGCGTAACAGTAGAGATCGTAAACAATTATATGACTGTAAAAGGTCCGAAGGGAACACTTGAGAGACAGCTTCCGGTTGAAATGGAAATTAAGCAGGAAGACGGTAATGTGATCGTAACAAGACCGAACGATTTAAAGAAAATGAAATCTTTACACGGTCTCACAAGAACCTTAATCGCAAACATGATCCACGGCGTTACAGAAGGCTACGAGAAGAAGCTGGAAGTAAACGGCGTAGGTTACAGAGCTGCTAAGCAGGGCAAGAAATTAACACTTTCCCTTGGTTATTCCCATCCGGTAGAGATGGAAGATCCCGAAGGCATTGAGACTGTTCTGGAAGGTCAGAACGTGATCATCGTTAAGGGCATCAACAAAGAGAAAGTCGGCCAGTACGCGGCTGAGATCAGAAGCAAGAGAGAGCCGGAGCCGTACAAGGGCAAGGGTATCAAATATGCTGATGAGGTTATCAGACGTAAAGTTGGTAAGACTGGTAAAAAATAATTTAAGGAGAGTGTAAAAATGGTTAGCAAGCAGTCAAGAAGCGAAATCCGCAGAAAAAAGCATTATAGATTACGCAACCGCTTTGCTGGTACAGCAGAGAGACCGCGTTTAGCAGTTTTCAGAAGCAATAATCATATGTATGCCCAGATCATCGACGACTCCGTTGGACACACCTTAGCTTCCGCCTCCACCGTTGAGAAGGAGATCAAGGCTGAGTTAGAGAACACAGATACCGTTGATGCAGCTGCATACGTTGGAACAGTGATCGCAAAGAGAGCAATCGAAAAGGGAATTACCGAAGTTGTTTTCGACCGCGGCGGTTTCATCTATCAGGGTAAAGTTCAGGCCTTAGCAGACGCAGCCCGCGAGGCTGGTCTGAAATTCTAGTAGAGAGGAGAATACAGCATGAAGCGTACAATCATTGATGCAGGTCAGTTAGAACTGAATGACAAAGTTGTTGCCATCAAGCGCGTATCCAAGACTGTAAAAGGTGGACGTACCATGAGATTTTCCGCTCTGGTAGTAGTAGGCGACGGCAATGGCCATGTAGGCGCAGGTCTTGGTAAGGCAGGCGAGGTTCCGGAGGCTATCCGCAAAGGTAAGGAAGCAGCCATCAAGAACATGGTTGAGATCCCCATGGACGAGAACAACAGTATCCCCCACGATTTCCTTGGAAAGTTCGGAAGCGCATCCGTACTTTTAAAGAGAGCTCCGGAAGGTACTGGTATCATCGCAGGCGGCCCGGTACGTTCCGTAGTTGAGCTTGCAGGTATCAAGAACATCCGTACAAAATCTTTAGGCTCCAACAACAAGACAAACGTTGTTTTAGCTACCATCGAGGGTCTTCTCAGCTTAAAGACTCCGGAAGAGGTTGCTAAGAACCGCGGCAAATCTGTTGAAGAAGTTGTTTGCTAATAGGAGGATAGAAAAATGGCAGAGAAGTTAAAGATCACATTAGTAAAATCCCCTATCGGAGCTATTCCGAAGCAGAGAGCGACTGTTGAAGCCCTTGGTTTAAAGAAGCTTCAGAAAACAGTTGAATTACCGGATAATGCAGCAGTAAGGGGCATGATCCAGAATGTAAGACATCTGGTAAAAGTTGAAGAAATCTAATCTTGATATAGAGTAAGGAGGTGCAGAGATGAATTTATCTAATTTACATCCTGCTGAAGGATCCAAGCACAGCGATAATTTCAGAAGAGGCCGCGGCCACGCTTCCGGAAACGGAAAGACAGCTGGTAAGGGACACAAAGGCCAGAAGGCTCGTTCCGGAGCACCGAGACCCGGTTTTGAAGGCGGTCAGATGCCTTTATACAGACGTATTCCGAAGAGAGGCTTTAAGAATATCAATTCTAAGACAATCGTAGGTATCAACGTAAGCGCACTTGAGAGATTTGACAACGACTCCACAGTTTCTGTTGAGACTTTAATGGAGTGCGGTCTTGTAAAGAACCCGCAGGACGGCGTTAAGATTCTTGCAAACGGTGAGTTAACAAAGAAACTTAACGTGAAGGCTAATGCGTTCAGCGAAGCTGCAAAAGCAAAAATTGAAGCATTAGGTGGAACCTGCGAGGTGATCTAATATGTTAAATTCGATACAAAAAGCATTTAAGGTGAAAGAAGTCCGCGAGCGGCTTCTTTACACCTTCATGATGCTGATTGTGATCCGGATCGGTTCCTGTCTGCCGATCCCGGGGGTAGATGCCAGCTTTCTGAAGGAGTTCTTCACGAATCTTCAGAATTCCGGCATGGGCTTTGTCAACGCGATCACTGGCGGATCCTTTTCCAACATGTCGCTGTTTGCACTGAGCATTACCCCGTATATCACATCTTCCATCATTATGCAGCTTATGACCATTGCGATCCCCAAGCTTGAGGAGATGCAGAAGGAAGGCGAAGATGGAAGAAAGAAGATCGCAGAGTATACCAGATATCTGACTGTGGCGCTGGCCCTGTTCCAGTCCTCAGCCATGGCCATTGGTTTCGGAAAGCAGGGCCTTCTCTATGAGGATGCCCAGAACGTCTGGGGCTATATGACCGTTATCGCGGCAATGACCGCAGGTTCTGCCCTTCTTATGTGGATTGGTGAACGGATCACAGAAAAGGGAGTGGGCAACGGTATTTCCATCGTGCTTCTGATCAATATCGTTTCCAGTCTCCCGCAGGATGTGCTGATGCTGTATGAGCGCTTTATGGCCGGCAAGTCTGTTGCAGTGGCAACAGTGGCAGCCATCATCGTTCTTGCAGTGGTGGTTGCAACCGTCGTTTTCGTTCTTGTATTAAACGGTGCAGAGCGCCGCATTCCGGTGCAGTACTCAAAGAAAATGCAGGGACGCAGAATGATCGGCGGCCAGTCCTCACACATCCCCTTAAAGGTCAACACCGCAGGCGTGATCCCTGTGATCTTTGCATCCTCGATCATGTCCATGCCGGTAATGATCGCCCAGTTCTTCAATGTGGACTATTCCACATTTGGAGGAAAGATTCTTATGGCGTTAAGTTCCGCCAACTGGTTCAGACCGGAAATGCCGGTTTATTCGGTTGGCCTCTTGATCTACATCGTGCTGGTGGTACTGTTCGCGTATTTCTACACGTCCATTACCTTCAACCCGCTGGAAGTGGCCAACAATATGAAAAAATCCGGCGGCTTTATCCCGGGCGTACGTCCCGGCAAGCCCACGTCTGATTTTCTGAATAATATTTTGAACTACATTGTTTTCATCGGAGCCACAGGTCTTGTGATCGTATGTATCGTCCCGATCATCGCATCCGGCCTGTTCAACGTTGGAAGCCTCTCCTTTGGAGGCACATCCCTGATCATTATTGCCGGCGTTATCCTGGAGACCATCAAAGCAGTGGATTCCATGATGCTGGTGAGAAATTATAAGGGATTCTTAAACGACTAGCTGGAAAACGGCAGTTCAATATGGATAGCAGTCAAAAACGGACGGAAATACTTTTTTCGTCCGTTTTTTAGATAATGTGTTTCTTGATCGTGAAGTTCAGGAGGAAAGAGCATGAAAATAATTATGTTAGGCGCCCCTGGTGCCGGAAAAGGGACCCAGGCAGAGCGGATCTCGAAAAAATACGGGATCCCGCATATCTCTACCGGGGACATCTTCCGGGCGAACATCAAGGCGGGAACTGAGCTGGGCATAAAAGCAAAGGCTTATATCGATAAAGGACTCCTGGTACCGGATGACGTGACAGTGGATCTGGTCATGGACAGGATCAGCCAGGAGGACTGTAAGAACGGTTATATCCTGGATGGCTTCCCCAGGACCATTCCCCAGGCAGAGAGCCTTACAGAGGCATTAAAGGCCCGCGGAACGTCCATCGATCATGCCGTTGATGTGGATGTTCCCGATGAAAGCATCATCGCACGGATGTCCGGCCGCCGCGCATGCCTTACATGCGGAGCCACGTACCATACTGTATATGCGAAGCCGGTGAAGGAGGGGATCTGCGACAAATGCGGAGCCAGCCTTGTGCTGAGAGAGGATGACAAGCCGGAGACCGTAAAACAGCGTCTCCTTGTTTACCACGAACAGACGAAGCCGCTGATCGATTATTACAGAAGGGAAAATGTCCTGTGCACCGTGGACGGAACGCAGGATATGGAGAAGGTTTTTCTGGATATCACGAAGACTTTAGGAGCTTAAGAAAATGGCAGTAACGATTAAATCGCCGAGAGAGATTGAACTGATGAGAAAAGCCGGGGAGATCCTGGCAAAGACCCACGAGGAGCTTCATGCAGCCCTTCGGCCTGGAATGTCCACCCTGGACATCGACCGGCTGGGAGAGAAGATCATCCGCAGCCACGGATGCATTCCTTCCTTTAAGAATTATAACGGATACCCGGCTTCCATCTGTGTGTCCGTCAACGACGAGGTGGTCCACGGGATCCCAAACCGTCACAGGATCTTAAAGGAGGGGGATATCGTCAGTCTGGACGCCGGCGTGATCTATAAGGGATATCATTCTGACGCAGCCAGGACCTGGGCCGTAGGCCAGGTATCTCCGGAAGCGCAGAAGCTGATGGATGTAACGAAGCAGTGCTTTTTTGAGGGGATCCGGTTTGCGAAGGCAGGCTGCCACCTGGGAGAGATCTCTGCGGCGATCCAGTCTTACGCCGAGAGCTTTGGCTACGGTGTGGTCCGGGATCTGGTGGGCCACGGCATCGGCACCCATCTCCATGAGGACCCGGAGGTGCCCAATTTTGCCATGAAGCGCAAGGGACTTCTGCTGCAGCCGGGCATGACCCTGGCAGTGGAGCCCATGATCAATATGGGGACCTATGAGGTGGTCTGGATGGACGATGACTGGACCGTTGTGACCAAGGATCATTCCCTGTCCGCCCATTATGAGAATACCATTCTCATAACAGAGGGCGAGCCGGAGATCCTGTCCTTATAATAGCAGAAACTGGAGGGGGTTCCATGGAAATGCTCGCCGGATGGAGGGCGGTGTCCCTGGCCGGAAATGATAAGGGCCGGGTATACGTCATAAAGGAAGACTGCGGGGAATATGTTTTCCTGTCGGATGAAAACGGAAAAATACAGCGGAAGAACAAGAAACACATTCAGGTTATAAAAAAATAAGGCGAACCGTCATATAGGAGGTAATAAGAAAATATGTCTAAGGCAGATGTGATCGAGATTGAGGGCGTTGTTGTTGAGAAGCTTCCCAATGCCATGTTCCAGGTAGAGCTGGAGAACGGACACAAAGTGTTAGCCACCATCAGCGGAAAGCTCCGCATGAACTATATCCGGATCCTTCCCGGAGATAAGGTGACTCTGGAAATGTCCCCCTACGATCTTTCTAAGGGCAGGATCATCTGGAGAGACAAGTAGGCTGAAAATTTTAAAAAAGCACTTGATTTTCCAGAACAAAGATGGTATAATGCTCAAGCGAACTTTGTTGGAACGCTTGTATTATGCCCTTTTTTAGAGAGCTTTATATACAGGTATGCAACCCGTAATGCCGTTATCCCAGGGCCTCCGGAATGTGGTGTGTATCTGGAGCCGGAAGGAAATGGACTACGAAGGAAAGGAGAATTACTGTGAAAGTAAGATCATCAGTAAAACCGATTTGCGAAAAGTGCAAGGTTATCAAGAGAAAAGGCAGCATCAGAGTAATCTGTGAGAATCCTAAACACAAACAAAGACAGGGTTGATCGCCGCAGATCATCTGTATTTTTTCGCGCGGCTTTGGCATGACGCGCCAGGATGCGTTGTTCGTGCCGGCAAATTTTTATTTCTACTAAATTAAATGGAGGTACACTCATGGCTCGTATTTCAGGTGTTGATTTACCAAGAGAAAAACGTGTCGAAATCGGCTTAACTTATATCTACGGTATCGGTAGAACAAGTGCAAACCGTATTCTTGCTGAGGCTGGTGTGAATCCGGACACCCGTGTCAAGGATTTAACCGATGACGAAGTGAAGAACATCGCAGCAGTGATCGCAGAGACCCAGGTGGTTGAGGGTGACTTACGTCGTGAGACAGCTTTAAACATCAAGAGACTGCAGGAGATCGGCTGCTACCGCGGAATCCGTCATAGAAAGAGCCTTCCGTGCCGTGGTCAGAAGACCAAGACAAACGCAAGAACCTGTAAGGGTCCGAGAAAGACAGTAGCAAACAAGAAGAAATAAGTTTTGTAACCAGTAGGTGAAAATGAATCACGTTGCATGTTTTAAAGACAGGAAACAGGGTTCAATATTCGAGAAAGTAGGTTAGTTTAAAATGGCTAAAAAAGTGTCCACTGCAAAGAAAGTGACAAAAAAGCGTATTAAGAAAAACGTTGAACGCGGACAGGCGCACATCCAGTCATCTTTTAACAACACAATCGTGACATTAACAGATGCACAGGGAAATGCTTTATCTTGGGCAAGTGCAGGCGGTCTGGGATTTAGAGGTTCAAGGAAATCTACTCCATATGCAGCGCAGATGGCTGCAGAAACTGCAACTAAGGCAGCTCTTGTACATGGTTTAAAGTCCGTTGACGTTATGGTAAAAGGACCTGGCTCCGGCCGTGAGGCTGCGATCCGTGCCCTTCAGGCATGCGGCCTGGAAGTAACAAGCATTAAGGACGTAACACCGGTTCCGCACAACGGATGCCGCCCGCCCAAACGTAGAAGAGTCTAATTAGGAGGAAAAACAATGGCAATTGATAGAGTTCCTGTTCTTAAAAGATGCAGATCCCTTGGTCTTGATCCCATTTATTTAGGAATAGATAAAAAATCCAACAGAGAATCCAAAAAAGGCAACAAGAAAGTAAGTGAGTACGGCCTTCAGTTAAGAGAAAAGCAGAAAGCAAAATTCATTTACGGTGTGCTTGAGAAGCCTTTCCGCAACTACTACAAGAAAGCTGAGCGCTTAAACGGACAGACTGGTGAAAACCTGATGATCCTGTTAGAGAGCAGACTTGACAACGTTCTGTTCCGTATGGGCTTCGGCAGAACAAGAAAAGAGACAAGACAGATCGTTGACCACAAGCACGTTCTTGTAAACGGCAAGTGCGTAAACATCCCGTCTTATCTTGTAAAAGCCGGTGATGTGATCGAAATCAAAGAGAAGCACAAAGGCGACACAAGATACAAGATGATCCTTGACGTGACTGCTGGCCGTCTGATCCCGGCCTGGTTAGAGGTTGACCAGGAGAACTTAAAGGGTACAGTGAAAGCTCTGCCCACAAGAGAAGAGATCGACGTTCCGGTTGATGAGATGCTCATCGTAGAGTTATACTCCAAATAAAAATGATTCACCGAAGCGGCAGCTGCCGGGGCCCGGCCTGTTTTATACGGGCCTGGTTTCTGTGGGCCGCCGCTTCGCGGCATTTTGTTGCCCAGCATGTAAAAAAAGGTCCTCCGGGCCTTTTTTGAGCCAAAGCATACCCAAAAGGAGGGGCTTTTTGTGTTCGATTTTGAGAAACCAAACATTGAGATTGCTGAAATTTCTGAAGATAAGAAATACGGGAAGTTTGTCGTAGAGCCGCTGGAGAGGGGCTACGGTACAACTCTGGGTAACTCCCTGAGAAGAATCATGCTTTCTTCTTTACCGGGTTCTGCTGTCAGCCAGGTGAAAATCGACGGAGTTCTGCATGAGTTCAGTTCCATTTCCGGTGTCAAGGAAGATGTGACTGAGATCATCATGAACGTTAAGAGCTTAGCGATCAAGAATAACAGCGATACAAACGAGCCGAAGACCGCCTACATCGAGTTTGAGGGCGAGGGTGTCATCACAGCCGCCGATATCCAGACGGACGCTGACATCGAGATCTTAAACCCGGAGCAGGTCATCGCCACCTTAAGCGGCGGAGCCGACAGTAAGTTCTATATGGAGCTTACCATCACCAACGGCCGCGGCTATGTAAGTGCTGATAAGAACAAGAGCGACGACCTTCCCATCGGCGTGATCGCCGTGGATTCCATCTATACACCAGTTGAGCGTGTCAACATGGCTGTTGAAAATACCCGTGTGGGTCAGATGACAGACTATGACAAGCTGACACTGGAGATCTACACCAACGGCACGCTTGATCCGGATGAGGCCGTGAGCCTTGCAGCGAAGGTCTTAAGCGAGCATCTGAATCTCTTTATCGATCTTTCTGAAAACGCCAAGACCGCAGAGGTTATGGTGGAGAAAGAGAATAATGAAAAAGAAAAAGTTCTTGAGATGAACATTGACGAGCTGGAGCTTTCCGTTCGTTCCTATAACTGTCTCAAGAGAGCAGGCATCAACACAGTTGAAGAGCTCTGCAGCCGTACCTCCGAGGACATGATGAAGGTGAGAAACCTTGGAAGAAAGTCCCTGGAAGAGGTACTGGCAAAGTTAAAGGAGCTGGGCTTACAGCTCAATTCCAGCGACGAGCAGTAATTTTTAGAAACAGCACTGGGGCGGTAAGACCAAAGATGCGCGTCCCGGCGCAGGACAATTTATGGAAATATGGCGGCTGTCCAGTAAGACCAGAAGATGCGTGGATGGCTGTCCCACAAATGGAGGATTAAAATCATGGCAGGTTACAGAAAACTTGGAAGAACTTCTGATCAGAGAAAGGCTATGTTAAGAAGCCAGGTAACAAATCTTTTATATCATGGAAAGATCGTTACCACTGAGGCAAGAGCCAAAGAAGTAAAGAAGATCGCTGAGGGCATCATCGCTCTGGCAGTGAAGGAAAAAGATAACTTCGAGACTGTAAAGGTTACAGCCAAGGTTGCCCGCAAGGACAAAGACGGCAAGAGAGTCAAAGAGGTTGTTGACGGAAAGAAAGTAACCGTTTACGATGAAGTTGAGAAGGAGATCAAGAAGGATATGCCGTCCAGACTTCACGCAAGAAGACAGATGTTAAAGACTCTGTACGGTGTAACAAACGTTCCGACTGCTGCAGCAGGCAGAAAGAGAAACACAAAGAAGGTTGATCTTCCGGCTAAGTTATTCGACGAGATCGCTCCCAAGTACGTTTCCCGCAACGGTGGATATACCCGTATCGTAAAGATCGGCCAGCGTAAGGGCGACGGCGCTATGGCAGTTCTTCTTGAGTTAGTTTAATCATAGTTCATATCGTACCATCAAAGGCAGACGTTCACTGGGAAATGCTTCCCGGAGGCCGTCTGCCTTATTTTTGCCACGATTTTTCACACTTTTGCCACAGGAATGAAAGAATATCTTAAGTTGACGGAGTATGGCCCTGGAAGGTATAATGATTGTAGAAAATAAGGAAAGGATAACCAGTGAACAGGGGGGACGACCATGAAACAGACATTAAAAAATATGAGGATCAGAAAATGGATGGGAGTG
The DNA here is from genome assembly GCA_014385265.1 of Enterocloster hominis (ex Liu et al. 2021). GTDB lineage: Bacteria > Bacillota > Clostridia > Lachnospirales > Lachnospiraceae > Alitiscatomonas > Alitiscatomonas aceti. The sequence goes on along the minus strand of JACRTJ010000004.1, from coordinate 21,063 downwards.
CTCTTTGCCGCAGTTCTTATGACAGCCCTGGGAGCCCAGACGGCCCTTGCGTCTACGGATTATGTAAAGAGTATCAGCATTACCCTGGATGTGGCTCCGGTTCCCGGAGAGGATCTTCCAGCCCTTCATTATGGATATACAGGTGATACGGGCTATGAGGTAAAAATCCCAAGCAACGAAAGATATGAGATCGTTTCAGCAGAATGGGGATCCAAGGTGGACGAGGCAAGACTTGGAGGTACCTACACCATTAAGATCACTCTGGAAACACTCAACGACTACCGGTTCAGCTCCAGCTACTCTTCTTCCAAGGTGACTGTAAGAGGCGGAGATTTTGTAAGTGCCAAGAGACAGGGAAGCGGCAAGCTTCTGGTGACGGTAAAAACCGATCCGGCCAAGGGCGACCTGGAGGAGCCTGAGGAAGCATACTGGAGCAGCGGAAAATACACCAGCTCTAAATTCGGTTATGCAGACTGGGAGAAGGTGGAGGATGCGGCTTATGACGTGTATCTGTACCGGGGTTCCAAGACCATAAAAAAGGTAACGGACCTGCACACCTCCTCTTATAACTTTTATCCCTATATGACATCTGAAGGAACGTATACCTTCCGTGTGCGGGCCGTACCGGCGGACAGCTCAGTTTCCAAATATGCGAAAAAGAGCGACTGGGTCACCTCTAACGAGCTCTATGTGGATGAGGATGAGGTATCCGATGGCTCCGGTCAGGATAAGGATGATAAAAACGACTGGGAAGACTGGTACGACCGGGACGGCTGGGATAACGTCGGAAACCAGGTGGGCTGGATAGAGAGAAGCGGCCGGTGGCGTTTCCGGTATCCCGACGGAACCTATGTCCGTGACAGCTGGGGAAAGATCAGCGGCGTCTGGTATCTGTTTGACGGCAATGGCGATATGCTGACCGGCTGGCAGCTCCGGAGCGGGATCTACTATTATATGGATACCAGCGGAGCCATGAGGACCGGCTGGCTTCTGGATAAAAATGTCTGGTACTTCCTGAAGGATGACGGGGCCATGGCTGTGGGCTGGATCCAGCTTGGCGATAAGGCGTACTATCTGAATGGAAGCGGAGCCATGGTGACCGGTTGGCAGACCATCGACGACCAGATCTATTACTTCTATCCCGACGGCCATAAGGCGGTCAACGAGGTCATCGACGGCTTTTATGTGGATATGAACGGCGTGTGGAAACGGCCGTAAAATAGGAGGTTTCAACTTATGGTAAAAGGATTTAGGATAAAAGGGCTGGCCAGCATTATGCTGGCCGGCGTATTCTGCTTTTGTGCGGCAGTACCGGTGCTGGCGGCTGGAACGGTCCGCTCTCTGAACCTGAGGTTTGAGGATCAGTATGAGCTGGGAGTGATCGTGGAGCCGGAGATCACCTGTGTGAGCGCCGGGATCTCCATCGATTCCGTTACCTGGGAAAAGGATACGGATCAGTGGAAGCCTGGAAAGAAGGTAACGGCTGTCATTGAGGTCTCCAGTGACGGCGGCCGGGAGTTCCTCTCCAGCTATGGAGCGGAGTCCTGTAAGATCTCCGGAGCCAGGCTGACCTCTGCAAAGGGAGACGGGGATACGGCCATTATAAAGGCAAGCTATTACCCGGTGGTCCAGTTGGACTCCCCGGAGGAGGCCGGATGGAGTGCGGAAAATCCCCAGAAGGCAGTCTGGAAGAAAGCAGATCATGCCACGGCTTATGGGATCCGTCTCTACCGGGACGGATATCTGGTTCGGAACATCACTGCCACAGGAACGTCAAAGGATCTTTCGGAATATATGACAAAAGAGGGCAGCTATTACTATGAAATCCGTTCCATGGCTAAAGACGATTCCGATAGGAAATATATGAAGTCCAGCGAATATCTTACATCATCAGGAAAGCTTCTGGACGATATGGGAGATACGGAGGGCCGTTGGAGAACCTATACGGATGGGAAGAAATATGAAGGCGCGGACGGTGAGGTAGTAAAGGACCAGTGGTATAAGATCATGAACCAGTGGTACTACTTCGATGAGAATGGAACTGCGGCTACCGGCTGGAGACAGATAGACGGGATCTGGTACCGGATGGATCCGGAGGGCGTGATGCTCACCGGGTGGCAGAAGGTGGACGGCGTCTGGTATTATCTGAATCCGGACGGCTCCATGGCCGTGGGATGGATCATGGATTCTCCAGGCCAGTGGTACTACTTAAACAGTGACGGGTCCATGGCGGCAGATACGGTAATAGACGGCTGCAGGCTGGATCCCAGCGGCCTCTGGGTGGAATAAGGAAATATGAAAAATAGATCGTGGGCGGTATGGCGGAAGCTGTGCGGCCCACTGTTGCGATTTGTTTTGTAAAATCTCTTGACGAACCGGAAATTATCAACTACACTTTAGGAACGAGTAAACAATCTGGAAAACGGATCAGACAGGCAGCCTGCGGCGTTCCGGCCGGGACCTGCCTGGAAAGAAAGGCCAGCTATGGGAATCATACGAGCAGTAAATCTGATATTTGACTATATCAGACACGATGAAGAGACAGATAAGGACGAGGTGAGTCATGCCCTCCGGGGGGTGAACCTGGATATCGAGGAGGGGAGCTTTGTGGCCATTCTGGGCCATAATGGCTCTGGAAAATCCACCTTTGCCAAGCTGATGAACGGGATCCTCCTTCCTTCGGATGGAACGGTCTATATTTCCGACATGAAGACCAGCGACGAGGAGCATCTCTGGGACGTGAGGAAGACCGCCGGCATGGTATTCCAGAACCCGGATAACCAGATCATCGGCAATGTGGTGGAAGAGGACGTGGGCTTTGGACCGGAAAATATGGGCGTGCCCACAGACGAGATCTGGAAGCGGGTGGACCGGAGCCTGGAAGCCGTGGGAATGACGGCGTACCGTCTCCAGTCGCCCAATAAGCTTTCCGGCGGCCAGAAGCAAAGAGTGGCCATTGCAGGCGTCATGGCCATGAAGCCCCAGTGCATCGTCCTGGACGAGCCCACGGCCATGCTGGATCCCAACGGCCGCAAGGAGGTCATAAAAACGGTCCATGAGCTCAACAAACAGGAAGGGATCACGGTCCTTCTGATCACCCACTATATGGAGGAGGTCATCGACGCGGACCGGGTGGTGGTCATGGATGCAGGCCATGTGGTCATGGACGGAACGCCCAGGGAGGTGTTTTCCCGGGTGAAGGAACTGAAACGATACAGCCTGGACGTGCCCCAGGTGACGGAGCTGGCCGATGAGCTGAAGGCCGCCGGCATGGAGATCCCCTGCGGGATCCTGACCATTGACGAGCTGGTGGCGGCCCTGGAGCCGCTGTTAAAAAGAAAAGAGGCTTAAATGGCAATCGAAGTAAAAAACCTGTGCCATATCTATGGACAGGATACCATATTTGAACAGTACGCGCTGAAAAACGTGGATCTGACCATCAGAGACGGGGAGTTTATCGGCCTGATCGGCCATACAGGCTCTGGAAAATCCACGCTGACCCAGCATTTAAACGGGCTTTTAAAGGCCAGCAGCGGCGATATCCTCTATAATGGAGAGAGTATTTACAGAGAAGGCTTTTCCATGAAGGAGCTGCGGAGCCATGTGGGCCTGGTGTTCCAGTATCCGGAGCACCAGCTTTTCGAGGTGGATGTGCTTACCGACGTATGCTTTGGACCGAAGAACCAGGGATTGTCCCAGGAGGAGGCAGAAGCCCGGGCAAGGGAGGCTCTGGCCTTAACCGGCCTGGACGAGAGCTTTTATAAGCAGTCCCCCTTTGAGCTTTCCGGAGGCCAGAAGCGCCGGGTGGCCATTGCGGGAGTCCTGGCCATGAAGCCGGAGGTACTGATCCTGGACGAACCCACAGCAGGCCTGGATCCCAAAGGACGGGACGATATCCTGGGCCTGGTGGCAAGGCTCCATGCCGAACAGGGCATGACGGTGATCCTGGTGTCCCACAGTATGGAGGACGTGGCCCGGTATGTATCCCGTCTGGTGGTCATGAACCATGGGGAAAAGGTTTTCGATGGGACGCCCAGGGAGGTGTTCCGCCACTATAAGGAGCTGGAGGCCATGGGCCTGGCGGCTCCCCAGATCACCTATGTGGTCCATGCCCTGCGGGAGCGGGGGATCCCGGTGGATGAGGATATCACCACGGTGGAGGAAGCGCGGGATGCGATCCTGGCCCTGTGGAAAAAGGCCAAAGGGACCGGCTGCTGCGGGGAGGATAAGACATGTTAAGAGATATTACGCTGGGCCAGTATTACCCGGTGGATTCGGTGCTCCACCGGATGGATCCCAGGACAAAGCTGTTCGGGACCCTGGTATATATCGTGACGCTGTTCATTGCGGATTCTGTATGGGCCTACGGCCTGGCCGCCCTGTTTTTGGCAGCCGCCATCCGCCTGTCCAGGGTGCCGGTAAAATTTATGGTGCGCGGGCTGAAATCCATTGTGATCCTGCTGCTCATCAGCGTCAGCTTCAACCTGTTCCTGACACCGGGAACACCGATCTTTAAGATCGGCTTTCTTCAGATGACCTGGGAAGGCCTGGAATTTGCGGCCTTTATGGCGGTGCGTCTGATCTTCCTGGTGCTGGGCTCCACGATCCTGACCCTTACGACCACGCCCAACCAGCTGACCGACGGTCTGGAAAAAAGCCTGGGCTTTATGGGAAAGATCGGAGTTCCGGTCCATGAAGTGTCCATGATGATGTCCATTGCCCTGCGGTTCATTCCGATCCTCATTGAGGAGACCGATAAGATCATGAAGGCCCAGATGGCCAGAGGGGCTGATTTTGAAAGCGGGAACCTGATCCAGAGGGCCAAGGCCATGGTGCCTCTCCTGGTGCCGCTGTTCATCTCCGCGTTCCGGAGGGCCACAGATCTGGCTATGGCCATGGAAGCCCGATGCTACCGCGGCGGCGAGGGGCGTACAAAGATGAAGCCTCTCCGTTATGAAAAGCGAGACAGGATCACATATCTGGTCTATGCCGGATATTTCCTTCTGTTCCTGGCGGCCAAAGCCGCAGCATAACGGGAGATGGGATCGATATAGAATATTTTGAGGGATCATTTTATGAAACGGATAAAAATGACTGTGGCATACGACGGGACGGGCTACTGCGGCTGGCAGCTGCAGCCCAACGGCGTTACCATTGAGGAAATCTTAAATGGGACTCTTTCAGAACTTCTGAAAGAGCCTGTTTGCGTTATCGGGGCCAGCCGGACGGACTCCGGCGTCCATGCCCTGGGGAATGTGGCGGTGTTTGACACGGAAAGCAGGATCCCGGGAGAAAAGCTGTGCTATGCAGTGAACCAGAAGCTGCCGGAGGATATCCGGGTGCTGGAGTCGGAGGAGGTGCCCCTGGACTGGCATCCCAGAAAGCAGAACAGCGTAAAAACGTATGAATATAAGATCTTAAATTGCCGCATCAGCGTGCCCACCCGGCGGCTGTACGCCTATTTCTGTTATTACAGCCTGGATGTGGAAAAGATGCGCCAGGGAGCCGCATATCTTCTGGGAGAGCATGATTTTTCCAGCTTCTGTTCCTCCGGCCATCAGGCGGAGGAGACGGTGCGGACTCTTTATGATATTTCGGTGGACCGGGGAACGGATGATATCATCACCATCCGGTTAAAGGGCAGCGGATTCCTCTACAACATGGTCCGGATCATTGCCGGGACCTTAATGAAAGTGGGCATGGGAGTCTGGCCGCCGGAGCATGTGAAGGAGATCCTGGAGGCCAGGGACAGGAAGGAGGCAGGGGAAACGGCCCCGGCCAGAGGGCTCACCATGGTGGGGATCGAATATGAAAAGGAACTGGCCCTTACGGTGACCGGAGAAAATGAGCACTGGAGCTACATCCTGGACCAGGCAGAGCTGGAAACATCGAAGACCTCGGTGCTTAAGATCCTTTTCTGCGAGCCGCAGGAGGTGATCCGGCTGGTGCGCCGCATGGTCCACCAGGCGTACTGGAACGGCGCAGAGACTGTGTTCATAGAGGCGCCGGAGGCCTGCGGGCTGAACGGAGCGGAGACATATGGCTTTTACCGTCTGGTACAGGCGGAGAACGGCCGGTGGAGGGCTGTGGAAAAACGCCTGGTTTAGGGGACATTGGTCGCTGTCCTATTGATTTACGGGGAAAAGTCGGATAAAATAGCAGTAGGAAAAAAGAGCGAAACAGGAGGAACAGGTATATGTATTATGTGGATTTAAACAGTGATCTGGGAGAGAGCTTTGGAAATTATACCATCGGCATGGACCGGGAGATCTTAAAGTATGTGTCCTCCGCCAATGTGGCCTGCGGCTGGCACGCCGGAGATCCCATGGTTATGGCAGAGACGGTGGCCATGGCCAGGGAATACAAAACAGCGGTGGGCGCGCATCCGGGCTTTCCCGACCTTATGGGCTTTGGCCGCCGGAACATGAACGTGACGCCGGAGGAGGCCAAGGCCTATGTGAAATACCAGCTGGGAGCTCTCATGGCCTTTACTGGGAGCCTGGGAATGAAGCTCCAGCATGTGAAGCCCCACGGAGCCCTTTATAATATGGCAGCAGTGGATGAAAAGCTGGCCAGGGCCATGTGCGAGGCTGTATACGAGGTGGATAAGGATATCATCTTCATGGGGCTGGCTGGTTCCTGGATGGTGAAGGCAGCGGAGGAAACGGGCCTTAAGGCAGCCAGCGAGGTCTTTGCGGACCGGGCGTACAATGACGATGGGACCCTGGTGTCCAGAAAGCTTCCTGGCGCTGTCATAAAGGATGAGGAGCTGGCCATCCGCCGGGTGGTGCGGATGGTAAAGGAAGGGACCGTGGAGACCATAAGCGGACACGAGATCGCCATCCGGGCCGACTCCATCTGCGTCCACGGGGACAATCCCAAGGCCCTGGAATTTGTGAAAAATATCCGGGAAGCCCTGGCCGCCGAGGGCGTGGAGGTACGGAGCCTGGCGGAGCGGTAAGATCAGGCGGGGACGCGGACCGGCGGCCTGGGAAAGCCGGACGGCCTGCGGAAAGAAAGGGGAGATTCTGCTGTGGAAAAGATAAAATATCTGGTTTCCGGCGACTGCACGGTCTGCGTGGAATTTGGAAATGAGATCAGCCCGGAGATCAACCGGAGGATCCGGGCGTTTAAGATCGCTTTGGAAAAGGAAGCCATAGACGGAGTGGTGGAGACCATCCCCACCTACCGGTCCTTATCAGTGGTGTACAGGCCGGAGGTGATCCGGTTCGGGGAACTCACAAAGAAGTTTGACGCAGTCCTGGAGACCATGGACAGCATCCAGATCCCGCCGCCGTCGGTCATCGAGATCCCTGTGCTCTACGGCGGGGACATGGGGCCGGATCTGGAATTTGTGGCGGCCCATAACCATAAGACCCCGGAGGAGGTCGTAAGGATCCATACGTCCGGGGAGTATCTGATCTATATGCTGGGCTTTATCGCCGGCTTCCCGTACCTGGGAGGCATGAGCCGGGAGATCGCAGCGCCGAGGCTTAAAAGCCCCCGGGTAAAGATCGAGGGAGGCTCTGTGGGCATTGCCGGGGAGCAGACGGGAATCTATCCGGTGGCGTCTCCCGGCGGCTGGCAGCTGATCGGACGGACGCCTCTGAAGCTTTACGATGCAGAACGGGAAAAGCCGGTGCTCCTGGAGGCCGGCCAGTATATAAAATTCCGCGCAGTGGACGAGGCGGAGTACGAAGCCATCGAAAAGCAGGTGGAGGCCGGCACGTACCAGTATGTGGTCTTCCATAAGGAGGTGGAGTAATGGGGATCCGGATCCTGAACGGAGGTTTCCTCACAACGGTCCAGGACATGGGCCGCTACGGCAGCCAGGAAACGGGAATGGCCGTGTCCGGCGTCATGGACACCAGGGCTGCGGCACTGGCGGACATTCTGGTGGGAAACGATGAAAACGAGGCGGTCCTGGAAGTGACCATGATGGGACCCATAATGGAATTTACAGAGGATGAGCTGATTGCTGTTACCGGCGGCGACCTGGGCGCAAAGGTGGACGGAAATCCCCTGCCCCGGTATGAGGCGGTCCTTATAAAGGCGGGGCAGACCGTAAGCTTCGGCGGCATGTATGGAGGAAGCCGGGCTTACGTGGCGTTTGCAGGCGGTCTTGACGTGCCCGTGGTCATGGGCAGCCGCTCCACCAACCTGAAGGCGAAGATCGGCGGGATCGAAGGAAGAAAGCTGGGAGCGGGAGATGAGATCGGCTTCCGGTCGCCAAAGACCTGGCTTCCCAACATGGCCGCCAGAAAGCTTCTCCTTCCGGAGCTTTCCTCCAGAGAGCATACGCTGCGGGTGGTCATGGGGCCCCAGGACGACTGCTTTACAGAGGAAGGGATCTCCACGTTTTTAGGAAGCGCCTATACCATTTCCAACGAGTATGACCGTATGGGCTGCAGGATGGAGGGACCAGTCATTGCCCATAAAAACGGCGGAGACATCATCACTGACGGCATCAGCTTCGGCGCGGTCCAGGTGCCGTCCCATGGAAACCCCATTGTGATGATGGCAGACCACCAGACCACCGGCGGATATACAAAGATCGCCTGTGTGATCTCCGTGGACCTTCCGGAGCTGGCCCAGTGCATGCCCGGCCACACGGTCCGCTTTAAGAAGATAGGGATCGAAGAGGCCCAGGAGCTATACTGTCAGTGGCGGGATTATCTGAAACAGCTGGAGAAAGAGCTGAACTGCCCTGCGGAGCCTGCATCAGAGTTACAGGCAGTGGGACTGGCAGCAGCGGTAAACGAGGACCGGAGGTACTGGGGAGACCATGGGACCTACCGGGTGGTGGTCAATGGAACAGAATTCCTGGTGGAGCTTAAGCGGGAAATAGAACAGTTCCGGTAAAGGAGGAAGAGATGGCTTTTGATATTACACCGTATGTGGATAAGACACCGGCAGAGGTGCGGGAACTGATCCGGGAGGGCGTGATCGATTTTCCCACCGCCGGCATGTGCAGAGGGTATGCCCAGGCGAACCTGGTGATCCTGCCGCCGGAGTATGCGGCAGATTTTGAAGAATTTACCAGAAGGAATCCGTTTGCATGCCCCGTTCTGGAGATCGTCCGGGGAACGCCGGAGACCCATGATATGGGAGAGGGAGCCAATATCGTTACAGATATCCCCAGGTACCGGGTCTATGAAAACGGAGTCTTCACAAAAGAGCTTACAGACGCGTCTGCATACTGGAAAGAGGGATATACGGGCTTTCTCATCGGCTGCTCCTTTTCCTTTGAGGAGGCGCTGATGGAGGCTGGGATCCAGGTACGCCACATTGCCCAGGGCCGGAACGTGCCCATGTATAAGACGAATATAGAGACTGTGAAGGCCGGCCCCTTTGAAGGCCCCATGGTCTGCTCCATGCGGCCCATGACGCCGGAGAATGCAAGAAAGGCGTATGCGATCACAGAAAAGATGCCCAATGTCCATGGTGCTCCGGTCCATATGGGAGATGGGGCGGAGATTGGGATCAGGGACATCATGAAGCCGGATTACGGCGATGCAGTGGATCTCTATGAGGGAGAGATCCCCGTATTCTGGCCCTGCGGCGTGACCCCTCAGGCAGCAGTGGAGCATGCAAAGCCGCCGGTGGTCATTACCCATGCGCCCGGACATATGTTTATCACGGATATTAAAAATTCTGAGCTCAACGGATACCTGGAGGCACGGAAGAGGAAGGCGGAGTAAAACCGGAAAAACCTTGATTTTTCGGCTGGATTTCGAGAAAAAATGGTTGACACACCCGGAAGAGTATAATATAATGTATAACTGTGACATCGGTTGAAAATACTGTTACCAAAGCCCCGGAAGCAGTGTTTTACGATAAATGAACAAAGTTGAGTTAAGCACAAACAGGAGGTCAACCCATGAAGAGCTTTATGGCTAGTCCGGCAACAATCGAAAGAAAATGGTATGTAGTTGACGCTACGGGATATACATTAGGACGTTTAGCATCTGAAGTAGCTAAGGTATTAAGAGGAAAGAACAAACCGATCTTCACTCCTCACATCGACTGCGGCGACTACGTGATCGTAGTAAATGCTTCCAAGGTAAAAGTAACAGGTAAGAAGTTAGACCAGAAGGTATATTACAGCCACTCCGATTATGTGGGCGGAATGAAAGAGACCACATTAAAAGAGATGATGGCTAAGAAGCCCGAGAAGGTTGTTGAGTTAGCAGTTAAGGGTATGCTCCCGAAGGGACCGTTAGGAAGAAGCATGATGACTAAGCTTCACGTATACGCTGGCGCTGACCACGAGCAGGCAGCACAGAAGCCGGAAGTATTAGAAATCAAATTTTAATCGAGGTCTGAAAGGAGGAAATCACAATGGCTAACGCAAAATTCTACGGAACAGGAAGAAGAAAAAAATCTATCGCCAGAGTATATCTTACTCCGGGTACAGGTAAGATCACTATCAATAAGAGAGACATCGACGAGTATCTTGGTCTTGAGACCTTAAAGCTCATCGTTCGTCAGCCGCTTGTTGCTACTGAGACAGCTGACAAGTTCGACGTATTAGTAAACGTTCGCGGCGGCGGATGCTCCGGACAGGCTGGCGCTATCCGTCACGGCATCTCCAGAGCCCTGCTTCATGCAGACGCTGAGTACCGTCCGGTATTAAAGAAAGCTGGTTTCTTAACAAGAGATCCGCGTATGAAAGAAAGAAAGAAATACGGTCTCAAAGCAGCCCGTCGCGCTCCGCAGTTCAGCAAGCGATAATCGACTGCTCAGACTATATCAAAATGGTTCAAAAAGCCCGGAAAATCAAGGTTTTCCGGGCTTTTGCTATATCTAAACGGGCTGATATGGTTTGACCAAATTTGGCAAAACGAGAGCCGATTTCATCCAATTTTTAGTGGTCCGCAAGTGGTTAACTGGCCAAAAAGAGGGCGAAAAGAGGGGGAAGTGGTTCCCAAAGTGGTTAACCGAGAGCCGATTTTTGGGGTGCTTTTCAGCCCTCCTTTCCCTCGTTTTTTGGCTGTGGCAGTTTGGCATAGTTTGAGCTAATTTGAATAATTGAATATGAATTTGATGTAGCACACAGTATAAATGCTGGGTGCTTTTTTCATTTCAGGAACTCGTATTCCGGCGATAGAAAGAGCCGTCACTTCACTGTTAATTTTGAAGTGGCGGCTTTTTCTATTTCCAGAAGCAACAGCAATAATTAGAAATGAGGTGAAGTCAATGAACACGCAAATCATCGCCATTGCCAACCAGAAAGGCGGCGTTGGCAAGACAACGACCTGTGCCAACTTGGGAATCGGGCTGGCGCAGGCCGGAAAGAAAGTCCTTCTGATCGACGGGGACCCACAAGGGAGCCTGACAATCAGCCTGGGAAATCCGCAACCGGACAAGTTGCCATTTACATTGTCCGATGCAATGGGCAAAATTCTGATGGATCAGCCTATACGCACTGGAGAAGGTATTCTGCATCATGCGGAAGGCATTGACCTGATGCCTGCGGACATCCAGTTATCCGGTATGGAGGTATCCCTGGTAAATGCCATGAGCCGTGAGACTATCTTGCGGCAATATCTGGACACGCTGAAGGGGCAATACTCCCATATTCTCATCGACTGTCAGCCCTCCCTGGGGATGCTCACGGTCAATGCGCTGGCCGCTGCGAACAGGATCATCATTCCCGTTCAGGCGGAGTATCTGCCCGCCAAAGGGTTGGAACAGCTGCTCTCCACGGTAAACAAGGTAAAGCGGCAGATCAACCCCAAGCTCCAGATAGACGGTATCCTGCTGACGATGGTGGACAGCCGAACCAACTTTGCCAAAGAGATCTCCGCGCTCCTGCGTGAGACCTATGGCAGCAAGATCAAAGTATTCGGCACAGAGATTCCCCATTCTGTCCGGGCAAAGGAAATTAGCGCCGAGGGAAAAAGCATTTTTGCCCATGACCCTGGCGGCAAAGTGGCAGAGGGGTATCGAAATCTGACGAAGGAGGTGTTGAAACTTGAAAAGCAGCGCGAAAAAAATAGAGCTGGCCTCGGTAGATGATCTGTTCTCCACCGAAGAAGGCCGTCAGGATGCAAAGCTGGAAAAGATTCAGGAGATTCCGCTGTCTGAACTGCATCCCTTTAAGAACCACCCATTCAAAGTCAAGGATGACGAAGCCATGATGGAGACCGCTGACAGTATCAAGCAGTATGGTGTTCTGGTTCCGGCGATTGCTCGACCGGACCCGGAGGGCGGTTATGAGCTGGTAGCCGGACACAGGCGGCACAGAGCCAGTGAGCTGGCAGGCAAGGAGACCATGCCAGTCATTGTTCGGGATTTGGATGATGATGCCGCCACGATCATTATGGTTGACAGCAACTTGCAGCGAGAAAGCTTGCTCCCAAGTGAAAGAGCCTTTGCCTACAAGATGAAGCTGGATGCCATGAAAAGACAGGCTGGCAGACCGAGTAAAGAAAATGTGTCCCAAGTTGGGACACAAAAGCGATCAGACCAGTTGCTTGCTGAACAGGTGGGGCAAAGTCGAAATCAAATTCAGCGCTATATCCGTCTGACAGAATTGATTCCTGAATTGATGGATATGGTGGATGAAAAGAAGATTGCCCTGAACCCTGCCTATGAGCTGTCCTTTCTCAAAAAGGAAGAACAGGTAGACCTGCTGGACGCGATGGACAGCGAACAGGCTACCCCTTCTCTTTCTCAAGCCCAGCGGCTCAAGAAATACAGTCAGGAGGGGCATCTGACCCTCGATATGATGCGTGTCATCATGGGTGAGGAAAAGAAAAGCGATCTGGACCGAGTGACATTTACCTCTGACACCTTGCGGAAGTATTTCCCTAAAAGCTATACGCCCCAGCGGATGCAGGAAACTATTATCAAGCTGCTGGAACAGTGGCAGAAAAAACGCCAGAGAGATCAGGAACGATGAAAGGAGCTGCCTATGAGGGATATTTCAGCCCGCGAGCTGAAAGGACACAACATTCTCGCCGTAGAGAGGTTTTGGGATGACACACGCTGGATGATTGAGTTTTCCGTCCTGCGTCCCAGCACAGCTTACGGCAGTCCCGGAGAGGAAATGCGGCTGTTTTTGACCGAGGACGGGTATCAGGCCGCCCTGCAAAGCCAGCAGCGTCGGGAGATCAAGATCAAGCGTTACGCTCGTGTGATTGAGGGACATATCCTCGATTTCAAACCGGGAAAACACCGCCGCCACTCATAAACAAATCATTACTGCGAAAGGAAAGGATTGAAATGTGTACTGTAAAGGAAATCCGGGAAGCAATCCGGGAGGATTGTCATTCCCAGCATGGTATGGAATTTATAGAGATTGACCGTGTTCTGCAAACTCTGCCATTCTCTCAGGGAAATGACCTGTTGGACAGACCGCCCATTCCCAAGCGCCCCTACCGGCGCAGAAAAAGTGAACAAAACAGCTGACTGCCACAATTCTTTTTACAGGATTGTGGCTTTTTTCATACCCTGAGAAATTTGGAAGGAGTGAGGTCAATGGCCGTATTTCGCATTGAACGAACCAGAGATTATACCGTGATGAGCAATCACCATTTACGCAACGGGAAACTGTCCCTGAAAGCCAAGGGGCTGCTTTCCATGATGCTGTCCTTACCGGAGGACTGGAACTATACCACCAGAGGGCTTGCCGCCATCTGCAAAGAGGGCGTGGACGCTATCGGCGGCGCGCTGCGGGAGCTGGAAACTGCCGGGTACATTGTCCGCCATCAGCTGCGAGACCGGCAGGGTCGGATCAGCGATACCGAGTATGTTATCTACGAGCAACCACAGCCGAAGATCCCGGATACGCCCCAGCCGGATACGGCTTCACCAGATACGGAAAACCCGGATATGGTAAAACCGGATACGGAAAAGCCCGCAGAATTAAATATAGAGAAATCAAATACAGAAAAAACAATTACTTATGGATCAAGTACCGATTCTATTCCCTTCCGGGAGGCAGCGGCAGCACAGCTGCCGGAACGGAAAGGAAGGGATGCGATGTCTGTCTCAGAGATGGAAAGTTATCGGGATTTGATTCTGGAGAACATCGAGTATGACCACCTGTGCCGGGAGTTTACCACCTACCGGGAGGACCTGGACGAGATTGTGGAGCTGATGGTGGAGACCGTCTGCGCCAAGCGGAAAACCACCCGGATCGCTGGCAGCGACTTCCCCCATGAGGTGGTCCGCTCCCGTTTTTTGAAGCTGGATTGCTCCCACATCGAGTTTGTCATGGAATGCCTGCGGAACAATACCACCGAAATCCGCAACATGAAGCAGTATCTGCTTGCGGTGATGTTTAATGCGCCGACCACGATCAGCAACCACTACACCGCACAAGTTAACCACGATATGTACGCAGGCGGCTGGTAAACAGCCGCTTTTCTGCTGCCCGAAAACACCGGGAGAAAGGATTTTGCCATGAAACGACCTCTTGCCTACATTACGGCTCCCTGGAGCAACAGCCAGTATGAGAACGCCGAGAACGCTGCGGCCTACTGCCGTCAGGTGTACGATGCCGGGTATTCGCCCATCTGCCCGGTGCTGTTCCTGCCTACCTTCCTCAAAGACGAGATTCCCCAGGAACACAAGGACGGGCTGGATATGGCGCGGGACTACCTGCGCCGGTCCCATGTGCTGGTGGTCTGCGGCCACGGCATCGACGAGACCGTGAAGAATGACATTGCCACCGCCGAGCGCCTGCGGATCACCGCCACCACCCTGGACGGTATCCTGGCCGTGAAGGGCCAGGGACGCGGGAAAGGAGGCGCACGCCATGCCTGAGCGTAAGACCGTGGGCCAGCTGATGGAGGAAATGCGCCTCAAAGCCGGGGCGCAGAACTACCACGGCCATGAATACATGGATTTGGAGCGGTTTGCCGAGGACACCCGGCACATGATTATCTTCGATGTGCTGACCGACGATTCCCCGGTGGGCTGGAAAGGTGAACGAACCCGCCTGTTTCTGACGGAGGCCGGATACCAGAAAAGCCTGGAGAACCAGGAAAAGGGCCACATCAAGATTCTCAGCCATGCCAAAGTGCGCCAGGGCCATCTGTACTATGAACGCTCCGACCAGCTGCGCTGAAAGGAGCCTGCCATGCTGAAATACCTGCTGCGGCGGCTGGTGGTCCCGCCTTAGTATCAAGCGCCACCCCTGCAAAATCCGTGGAAAGGAGGCGATGACCTATGCAGGAGGAAGTGGAAAACAGGACTTTGACGCTGGTAGTCAGCGGAACAAAGTTTACCGGGCGGTTGATGAAAGCCGCCATCACCAAGTACCTTGCCCACCGCAAGGAAAAGAAGCTGCAAAAACAGAGAAGCCGTGACGCGCCTGTGAAGCCCCAGGGCAAGCAGACGGTGAAACAGCTGATTGGTCAGAACCAAGGGGTTTCCAACATCGAGATCACCGACCCCTCCATCAAGGAGTTTGAGAAGATCGCGCGGAAATACGGCGTGGACTATGCGGTGAAGAAGGACCGCAGCAGCTCCCCACCCAAGTACCTGATCTTTTTCAAGGGTCGGGACGCGGATGCCCTGACCGCTGCTTTTACCGAGTACACCGGGAAAAAGGTCAGGAAGGCGGAGAAATCCGAGCGTCCGTCTGTGTTGGCAAAGTTGAGCCAGTTCAAAGAGCTGGTGAAACACGCCGTCGTGGACCGGAACAAGCGGAAGGAGCTGGAACGATGAAAAAGCAGCTGAACATCAAAAAGCTCATTTTGCTGAACCTGCCGTATATCCTGATGGGGCTTTTCTCCACCAACTTCGGTGAAGCGTGGCGGATGGCCGTGGGTGCGGACGCTTCGGCAAAAATGCTCTCGTTCTTCTCCACGCTGCCGATGGCGCTGACCAGCTGGTGGCCCAGCCTGCACCCGCTGGACCTGCTGGTGGGCCTGTGCTGCGGCGGCGGCCTGCGGCTGGCTGTGTACCTGAAAAGCAAGAACGCCAAGAAGTACAGGCACGGCATTGAATACGGTTCCGCCCGGTGGGGAACCCATGAGGACATTGCACCCTACATCGACCCGGTATTCCAGAACAATGTGATTCTGACGAAAACGGAGAGCCTGACAATGAACAGCCGCCCCAAGGACCCAAAGACCGCCAGAAACAAAAATGTGCTGGTGATCGGCGGCTCCGGTTCCGGTAAGACCCGCTTCTGGCTCAAACCGAATCTGATGCAGATGCACAGCAGCTACGTCGTGACTGACCCGAAGGGAACCATTTTGGTGGAGTGCGGGAAAATGCTCCAAAGGGGCGCACCCAAGCTGGGGAAGGACGGAAAGCCCATGAAGGATAAGCACGGCAAGGTCATTTATGAGCCGTACCGAATCAAGGTCCTAAATACCATCAACTTCAAGAAGTCCATGCACTATAACCCTTTCGCCTATATCCATAGCGAAAAGGACATCTTGAAGCTGGTAACAACGCTGATCGCCAATACCAAAGGCGAAGGCAAGGCCGGAGACGATTTCTGGGTAAAAGCAGAAACCTTGTTGTACTGCGCGCTTATTGGCTATATCCATTATGAGGCTCCGGTGGAGGAACAAAACTTCTCCACCCTCATTGAGTTCATCAACGCCATGGAAGTCCGTGAGGATGACGAGGAGTTCAAAAACCCCGTAGACCTGATGTTTGATGCACTGGAAGCCGAGAAGCCAAACCACTTTGCGGTGCGCCAGTATAAGAAATATAAGCTGGCCGCCGGAAAAACAGCCAAGTCGATTTTGATTTCCTGCGGCGCTCGCCTTGCCGTGTTCGACATTGCAGAGTTGCGTGAGGTCACGGCTTATGATGAGCTGGAGCTGGATACTCTGGGAGACAGAAAAACTGCTCTGTTCCTCATTATGAGTGATACGGATGACAGCTTTAACTTCCTGATCTCCATGTGTTATACCCAGCTTTTCAATCTGCTCTGCGAAAAAGCCGACGATGTGTATGGCGGCAGGCTTCCGGTTCATGTGCGCTGTTTGATTGATGAGTGTGCTAACATCGGGCAGATTCCGAAACTGGAAAAGCTGGTGGCCACCATCCGAAGCCGTGAAATCTCTGCCTGTCTGGTGTTGCAGGCACAGAGTCAGCTCAAGGCGATCTATAAGGATAACGCAGATACCATCATCGGTAACATGGATACATCCATCTTCCTGGGCGGTAAAGAGCCGACTACCCTCAAAGAGCTGGCTGCCGTGCTGGGCAAGGAAACCATCGACACCTACAACACCGGAGAGAGCCGTGGGAGGGAAACCTCCCATTCACTCAACTATCAAAAATTGGGGAAAGAGCTGATGAGCCAGGATGAGCTTGCTGTTATGGATGGAGGCAAGTGTATCCTCCAGCTGCGCGGTGTGCGTCCTTTCCTTTCGGATAAGTACGACATCACCAAGCACCCCAATTTCAAGTACACTGCCGACGCGGATGATAAGAACGCTTTTGACATTGAAGCATTCTTGTCTGCAAGGCTGAAACTCAAGCCCAATGAGGTCTGCGATGTATATGAAGTAGACACAAAGGGCGCTTAATTTCGTTCCGCTTTAGAAGGGAGTGATCTTATCTATTCGCCGCACCTGCCCTCTATGGGCCATTGGCGTACAAAGCGGACAATCGCGAGAAAAAATAATGAAAAAGGAGGACAGCCGGAATCATGCCCCCGGAAACCGGGCGGCAGATTGTTCCGGCTTTTGTATGCCTATGAAACATGACAAACCTATTTTTTAATCAGATTCCGGCTAACAAACTATATGGCATTTTTTGAACAGGCAATCACCGTTCTTCAGACCCTCGTTATCGCGCTCGGTGCCGGTCTCGGTATCTGGGGCGTTATCAACCTGCTGGAAGGTTACGGCAACGACAACCCCGGCGCCAATGCTCATGTGCGGTAAAGTAATAAAAAGATTTAGGTAGCCGCCTTAACTATTCCTAAATAAGATAATATGCACAGTATTTTCTCGTAAATAGAAAATAAATTATTGCATTTTACCAATTATTATGTTAAAATGACAATGTAACAAAGAGCTATGTATTTTTAAGGAAAGGGAGGAACTTATGAATTTAAGAAAATCTATTTTAGCACTTTCAGTAGTAGCTGGAATTGTAGCTGCTCCAATGACTGTATTTGCCGCTCATACTCATAGTTGGGGTTCTCCCCAGTACTATGGATATGAAGATGAAATGCCTGGTATATATGATGACTGGGATAAATGTGCGACACGTCATGTATATAATTACAAACAATGTTTAATTTGTGGAGAAGTAAGCATTTATGAAGTTGAGACGATTGAAATGTCTCACAAATGGGTGAATGGTGCATGTGTATATTGCAACAAAGGTTACGCGAAAGAGATAAATTAACATAGTATCATTACCGGCAAGTTTATAATCAAAAAATAGAAAGCATTGAGAATATTTCAAAATTTCTTGAAAGTACTCTCAGTGCTTTCTTTGATAATATGAAAGGAGAAATAAATGCAAAAAAAACAACTTTCTGTATTAGTACTAATTATTTTATGCTTTTTATTAGGATGTAACAGAGAAACACCAAAAGATGAATCTCAACAAAATTATGAAGATGAATCTAATATTTCTAAAACAAATGGAGAAGAACTTGTAAATATAAACAGTGAATTGTTAGGTTCGACTCCTTTTGATATCCAAATCGATAAAACAGCATTGCAGACTAGAAAAGAAACAGAAACAGAAGTTACAATAAAGACAAATTTAACAGACTGGGGTTATACTGTTTCTTCTGAAAAAGGGAAAATATCTGATATAAATAAAAATTCATTCATATATATAGCACCTAAAGATGAGAGGGATGATACTATAAAAATACAATTATCGGACTATGAAAATGGCATATCATATGAATATACAATTCCACTTATTTTTGCGGGAAACAATGAACATTCTTTAGATAAATTCAAGGAAAATCTTTCAAGATTACCTAATAGTTAGTAAAGAGTCGATAGACTAAAGTACCACCATCCTCTTTTATTTCAACTGAATATCCATCCCGCCGCACCGCAGCGGCACATGAAGCAGTAAATCCGAAAAAGATTTGCTGCTTTTTTTGCGTCCATTTTTGGCAAATTTCCAAAAGTTCCGTATTAGACAGTGAAACCAAAAAAGGCTGCCATTTTTTTCAGACAGCGGGCAAAACGCAGCTTCCGAAACGCCTTATTGTCGGGAAAGACCGAGCCGCCGGAAAAGTTCTTGCCGGAAAGTCCGTCCATTCTGCTCTTTTGTGGTTTGTAGGGAGTAAGGGAAAAACGCCAGCCCGCAGCCTTTTATAAAAAAAGCTGGTTATAGATTTTCTGAAAAAGTGGCAGTAGCAAGTGAACGGCAGGCCGGCAGTTTCTTAGAGCAAGATTCTACCGAGGTGCCAAAATTCGCTTATCGCTCATTTTGCCCCTGCGGGAATCTTGTTGGGGAGTGCCTTCCCCAAACCCTGCTTATGCGGCTTGCGCCGCTGAAAAACCCCTCAAAATATTTTTCGGATTTTTCAAAAACAGTTCCGCTTCACACCCTGTTTTTCTCCTATTAGTGAGAGGACACCACGCACAGAAAGGAGGTCAACCACCTATGAAACGATACAACACGCCGCACCGCAGCCGGGTAGTCAAAACACGCATGACCGAGGAAGAATACGCCGAGTTTGCCCAGCGGCTTTCTGCTTACCACATGAGCCAAGCCGAGTTTATCCGGCAAGCCATAACCGGGGCAGCCATACGCCCCATCATAACCGTTTCCCCCATCAATGACGAGCTGCTTGCCGCTGTCGGGAAGCTGACCGCCGAATACGGGAGGATCGGCGGCAACTTAAACCAGATAGCCCGGACGCTGAACGAGTGGCACAGTCCCTATCCGCAGCTTGCCGGGGAGGTACGGGCGGCGGTTTCCGACCTTGCTGCCCTAAAGTTTGAAGTCTTGCAGAAAGTGGGTGACGCTGTTGGCAACATTCAAACATATCAGCTCTAAAAACGCCGACTATGGCGCAGCGGAAGCCTATCTCACATTTGAGCATGACGAGTTTACCATGAAAGCCACCCTTGATGAAAACGGGCGGCTGATACCGAGGGAGGATTACCGCATTTCTTCCCTCAACTGCGGGGGCGAGGATTTCGCTGTTGCCTGTATGCGAGCCAATCTCCGCTATGAGAAAAACCAAAAACGGGAAGATGTGAAAAGCCACCACTATATCATCAGCTTTGACCCACGGGACGGGACAGACAACGGCTTGACCGTAGACCGGGCGCAGGAGCTGGGCGAGCAGTTCTGCAAGGAGCATTTCCCCGGACACCAAGCCCTAATCTGCACCCACCCGGACGGGCATAACCACAGCGGGAATATCCATGTGCATATCGTCATCAACTCCCTGCGGATTTACGAAGTCCCGCTTCTGCCCTACATGGACAGACCAGCCGACACGCTGGAGGGCTGCAAGCACCGCTGCACCAACGCCGCTATGGAATATTTCAAGAGCGAAGTCATGGAAATGTGCCACCGGGAGGGGCTTTACCAAATCGACCTCTTGAACGGCAGCAAGGAACGGATAACCGAACGGGAATACTGGGCGGCAAAGAAAGGGCAGCTTGCCCTTGACAAAGAGAACGCCGCCAGAGAAGCCGCCGGACAGCCGACCAAGCCCACCAAGTTTGAAACGGACAAGGCGAAGCTGCGCCGGACGATACGGCAGGCACTTTCCCAAGCTGGCAGCTTTGACGAGTTTTCTTCCCTTTTGCTGCGGGAGGGTGTGACCGTCAAGGAGAGCCGGGGGCGGCTTTCCTACCTCACGCCGGACAGGACAAAGCCTATCACAGCCCGAAAGCTGGGGGACGATTTTGACAAGGCTGCTGTCCTTGCCCTGCTCACGCAGAACGCCCACAGAGCTGCCGAACAGACCAAAGCCATACCCGAATACCCTGCCGCAGTTAAAAAGCCGTTACAAGGGGAAAAAGCTGCAAAAACCACCCCGGCAGACAACACCTTGCAGCGCATGGTTGACCGGGAAGCCAAGCGAGCCGAGGGCAAGGGCGTGGGCTATGACCGCTGGGCGGCAAAGCACAACCTAAAGCAAAT
>JACRTJ010000021.1 GCA_014385265.1 Enterocloster hominis (ex Liu et al. 2021) | reverse complement strand
TGGCGATAGACATTATACCAGAAAAGGGAGGTCAATGCTCTTTTTATTTGAAACTTCCCGTAAAATCGAGGTTTTTAATAGATTTAAACAATAAAAAGTAGGTAGTTTTTGACACTACCATGTTCAGATCGGAGGTAATTTTATGAATCTGCTGACCCTCTACTATTTCGTGGAGCTGGCCCGGGAGCTGCATGTCACCAACACGGCCCAGAAGCTCTATATTTCCCAGCAGAATTTAAGCCAGCATATCCAGCGTCTGGAACAGCATTACGGTGTTTCCCTGTTCCACCGGAAGCCAAAGCTGGCTCTCACCTATGAGGGCGAGCAGCTTTACGCTGTGGCTGTAAAGATCCTGGCAGAAGAGCACGAATTTATGAACCGCCTGGCGGATATATCCGCCAACAGCATCGGCAGCCTGAAGCTGGGGATCCCCACCTACCGGGGAGAGATCTGCCTGCCCAGCATCCTTCCACAGTTTTATGAAAAATGGCCCAATATCTCCATTGAGCTGTGCGGCAAATCCTCCAGCGAAATGGAGGAAATGCTCTGCAGCGGAGAGCTGGATCTCTTCATCGGCGTCATGTACCAGGACAACCCAAAATTAGATTCCACGCCCCTCCTCAACGACCATATTTACATGGTCTGCTCCGACCATCTGCTGAAAAAGTATTATCCCGATACCTGGAGCGTGCTGAAAAACCGCTCGGAGCAGGGCACGGATCTGAGTGGTTTTTCCGGACTTCCCTTCCTGCTCCCCCATCCCTCCATGAAGCTGAGAAGGACCATCGACCAGTGCTTCCTGTCCTCCAGGGTCAAGCCCAGGATCTTCCTGGAATCCCAGTCCACGGAGCTGTTCATTTCCCTGTTTCCTTATGACTACGGGGCGTTTTTCTGTACCCAGACGAGGCTCCCGGCCTTTCTTTCGGCCTATCCAGAGGCCAATGCCTTTCCCCTGACCCTGAAAAATGAGCTCATCGGCCACCGGATCGTCATTGCATCCCACAAGGACCGCGTTCTGCCCCAGTATGCCCAGGATTTTATTTCCATTACAAAAGAAGTATTTGCCGGCATCGCGACCGTCCTCCCCGGACGTCCCAGGCCCTTTAATTGACCACGTGGACCGGGGATCCGCCGAGAAATGCCCGGATATTTTCCACTGTGGTATCCAGGATCCTCTCCCTGGATTCCCGGGCGGCCCAGGAAATATGGGGCGTGATGATGCAGTTTCTGGCTCTCAGAAGAGGATTGTCCCCCCGGATGGGCTCTGTGGACACCACATCCAGCCCCGCAGCATAAACCTTCCCGCTGTTCAGGGCATCTGCCAGATCACGCTCCACCACCAACTGGCCTCTGGAATTGTTGATGAGGATCACGCCGTCCTTCATTTTTTCAATGGTATCCCGATTGATGATCCCCTGGGTCTCCGGAAACAGCGGACAGTGCAGGAAGATCACGTCGGACCGGGCCCAGAGCGTATCCAGATCCACATACTCCGCCAGCTCCGCTCCCTGGGGGCTCTGATGGGCATCATAGGCGATCACCTTCATATTCAGGGCATTTAAAATCTTCGCCGTAGCCTGGCCGATGCGGCCCAGGCCCACGATCCCGGCCGTTTTTCCATACAGCTCGATCATCGGATGATCCCAGTAGCACCAATCCGGATTCTTTTCCCATTTTCCGGCCTTTACGGTTTCGGAATGGTATCCGATGTGGGAACAGATCTCCAGAAGAAGGCTGACGGCGTACTGACCCACGATCTGGGTCCCGTAGCTGGGCACATTGACCACCGGGATCCCTTTTTCCCGGGCGTAAGTATAATCCACAATGTTATAGCCGGTCGCCATGACGGCGATCAGCCGGATCCCCGGGCATCGGTCCATGGTCTCCCTGGACACCGGCGTCTTATTGGTCACCACGATCTCCGCATCGCCGATCTTTTCTGCGATCTCCGGAGACTCCTCATAAGAAATCCTGTCATACACCGTCACCTGCCCAAGCTTTTCCAGCGGCTCCCAGGTCAGGTCTCCCGGATTTTCCGTATAGCCGTCTAAAATAACGATCTTCATCTTCTTTCATCCTCCTTGTTTAAAGCAGCGCCCAGGCGCGGTTGAATGCCCGCTTGGTGCCGGCCAGTACTGCATCCTCAGACTCTCCGTCCATCACGGTTACCTCCATGGACATGGGAAGGGGATCCTCCTCCCGGAAAAAGCCCTCCTCCTTCAGCACCTGTAAAAAGTCCAGCAGCTCTGGAACATCGTTGCAGCCTCCCGGAAATCCCATTCTTGGATGCTTATCTCCGTATCCGGGACATCCCGGCTTCGTAACGGCATTTCCAAAATGCAGGTGAGTCAGATATGGCCGGATCGCCGGAATCACCTCCCTGGCCGTCTCCCGGGTCAGCGGCATATGGGACAGGTCCGCCAGAAGGCCAAAGTTTCCGCACTGTCTCCTCACATCTGCCGCAAAGGCAGCCCCATAGGAAGCCGGTCCCATGAGCACCGCCTTGTCCACATCATGATCAAACAGCTCCAGCTCCACCTTGAGTCCCTTTTCCTCCGCGTAACGGCAGACCTGGATCGTGGTCTTTAAAAGCTGGCTGTACGCCCGCTCCTTCATTTTCTCCTCCCATTTTCCAGCCAGAAAGGCCATTCCCCTGGCGCCCAGGTAGGATGCCTCATCCACAGCGTGCTTTAAAAATGTTTCTGCCCTCTGGCGCTCCGCCTCGTCCATGGCATTGGGATTCAGTTTCATAGAGAGAAGGTCCGGATGCGCTCCATAGTAAACGGTCAGATGTGCCTGCTCCAGGACCCTCCGTACCTCCTCCCGTTCCGCGTCATCCCTACAGCTCCGGACCTCTACGGCGGTAAAATACTCATCTGCGGCAACTCTTTTTACAGCTTCCAGCGTTGACAGACTTGGAAACGACATCCAGGTGAGCGTTCCCATCTGGAAATATCTGCTGATCGGTTCCTTCATGGCTTCCCCTCCTATTATATTTATTTAGTTCCAGTATATTTCAAGTATTAACAAAGGAAAAACAATATATTATTCATATTTTAACAAAATTTTATTGTTCCCTCTTATGTTTCCCCCATGTGCGTTTCTTTTCATCCGTTTTCTTCTATGTGTTAAGAGATGTTCACAACATTTTTTTGTTATATTGCCCAAAACTGCTTGTTTGATTTTGCTTTGCGATTCCCATATAATGACAACCAGAAGGACACACGTCCGTGAAGCACAAAAAAATACACAAAAAATTTTAGGAGGTTATACTATGGCTTGGAAAATTTTACTGCCGCAGGAGATCATGTCCGAGGGACGGAAGCTTTTAGAGGATGCCGGCCATACCATCATCGATGGACGCGGCTTTGAGCCAGAGGATGTTCTGGCAGACTTTAAGGAATACCAGCCGGACGCCATGATCGTCCGCATCACACCGATCTCCAGAGAGATCATTGAATCCAACCCCAACTTAAAGGTCATTGTCCGCCATGGCGCAGGCTTTGATGCCTTAGATGTGAAGGCATGTCATGACAACAACGTCCAGGCCCTTTACGCTCCGGTGGCCAACAGCACCTCTGTGGCTGAGACAGCCATGCTGCTGATCCTGGAAATGAGCCGCAACGTGACCGTTCTCCACAAGACCTGGGTAGACGACTTCTACAAGGCAAAATTAAAGGTAAGAAAGAACACCATCAACGGCAAGACACTGGGCCTCATCGGCTGCGGAAACATCGGAAGCCGCGTTGCAAAGCGCGCCCTGGGCTTTGAGATGAACGTCATGGCCTACGACCCCTATAAGCCGGCCTGTGATTTCCCCGAAGGCGTTGAGGTAGTCCGTGATCTGGACCGGATCTTCAAGGAGTGCGATTACGTTTCCCTTCATTGCCCCAACACTCCGGTGACAAAGAACATGGTAAATAAAGAAAGACTGGCTATGATGAAGCCCACTGCCTTCCTGATCAACACGGCCCGCGGCGGCTGCGTGGATGAGACCGCCCTTTATGAGGCATGCAGAGACGGAATCATCGCAGGAGCCGGTCTGGACGCCATCCAGAAGGAGCCGGTGGATCCGAAGAACCCGCTCTTAACCCTGGACAATATGATCATTTATCCCCACATCGGCGGAAACACCACAGAGGCTGCCCACCGCGCATCCTATTTCGCAGCCATGGGCATCCAGGAGGTCTACGAAGGCAAGGCTCCCACATGGCCCATCAACGATGTGGACTATAAGACCGCGAAAACCTATACCGACACGAAAAAACCGGATACAAAACCGGCTGGAATGTTTGATTTTTAATGAATGTTTAATCTTTAATAAACATTCAGAAAATACGAAAGCAGAGGGATTTAAGAAATGACTGTTGCATCACTGTGTAATGATATCCTGGTGCTGGCTGTGTTCCTCCTCGTGGGCTTCTTTGTCCGCGAGCTGTGCAAGCCGCTCCAGAAGCTGTTCCTTCCGTCGTCACTGATCGGCGGACTGATCCTCCTTTTACTGGGTCAGCAGGTCCTGGGCGTCGTTGAGGTTCCCGAGAGCTTCAGCTCCATTCCCAGCGTCATGATCGACATCGTAATGGCCGCCACCGTATTCGGCGTGACCATCAACCGGAAAAAAATCGGCTCCTATCTGGACTATTCCTGTATGACTATGACCTCTTATGGAATGCAGCTGGGCCTGGGCGTATTCCTGGGCTGGCTCTTACAGAAGGTATGGCCCGGTCTTCCCGATGGCTGGGGCGTCATGGGCGTATTCTCCTTCCACGGCGGCCACGGAACTGCCGCTGCCGCCGGCGCAGCCTTTGAGAAGCTGGGCATCGAGGGAAACATGGCCGTAGGTATGGTATTATCCACCCTTGGCCTCATCGTCGCCATGTTAGTGGGCATGATCATGGTCAACTTCGGTATCCGGAAGGGCTGGGGAACCTATGTAAAAGAGCCTAAAAAGCAGCCCGATTACTTCTATGGCGGCGTTCTTCCGGAGGAAAAACGTGTGGCTTCCGGCCATACCGTCACCACCGGCATCAGCATCAACCATCTGGCCTTACAGGTAGCCTGGCTTCTGACCGCCCTTTTCATCGGCCGCAAGCTCTTTGGCCTCCTGGGCGCTTACATCCCGTTCTTTAACGAGCTTCCCAGCGTACTCCACGGAATTTTCGGCGGCGCGATCCTTTGGCAGCTCTTAAAGGTGACAAAGCTGGAGCGTTATGTGGACTTAAAGACCATCAAGATGGCCAGCGGCTTCTGCCTGGAGATCACCGTCTTCACGGCCATGGCCACCCTGGACATGGAATTTGTTTCCACCTACATCGTGCCGGTGCTGATCTACACCGTGATCCTGGCTGTCCTTACAGTTCCGCTCATCTTCTATCTGGCCTACCGCTTCTGCCGTGAGGAGTGGTTTGAGAAGGCCTGCATGGCCTTCGGCGCCGCCACCGGCAACACCTCCACCGGTCTTGCCCTGGTAAGAGCCGTTGACCCGGATTCCCTGTCCAGCGCAGGCGATACCCACGGCGTTTACTCCGCCATCATGTCCTGGAAGGACGTGTTCGTCGGCCTCACCCCCATCTGGCTGACCAGCGGCATCGGCCTCACCTGCGGCGTCGGCTTTGCCATGATGTTCGGATTTGCAGCCTTTGGTTTTATCTTCTTTGCAAGAAAAAACAAGCAGACTGCCGCATAATCCTTGTTCATACCTTACCCCATAATATATAAAAAGGAAGCTGTCCGGCGGGTCGATCTCCCAGCCGGGCGGCTTCCTTTTCACTTTTTGTCTTCACTGCCAGTTTCCGCTGCCAGCCGCCGGAAATACCGGCCAGCGGCTGCTGCCCCTGAACGGTCCATCCCAGGATCAGCGGTTCCTCCGGATCCTCTCGTCATTTTCCAGCACTTTTTTGGCAATGGTGATGAAATGGAGCTTGAAATTGTCCTCGGTATCGTTTACATCCAGACCCGTATTGACCTTCACCTGGGCCAGGCTGTTCTTTACCTCCTCCTGGGTCATCCCCAGCTCCTCTGCGGTCAGCGCAGCATCCTCCTTGCATTTATAATATTGGGAAAGGACCCGTTTTTCCGTCTCTCCCAGCTGCCGCAGGACCGTTCTCGTGAGCCGGTCTCCGAAGCTTACCACCATTTGGTTGATGCTGCTGTATATTTCCATGCCCATATATTCCAGGATCACACGGTCCTTCTTAAAGATCTCTCCGGCCTTTACCGCATCCTGGGCATTGCTGTACGTATGCCGGATGCCCTTGATCCCGCCTTCGATGGTGCCGATCCCCACCCGGATCCTCCGGTCGGAAATGATCTTCCCCACCTCTTCGGCAGCCACAGCCTTCACCGCATCCAGGATCCGGCGCATTTCTGCCTTATCATGGGTAATAAGGATCACACATACGCCGGAATCGCAGGTGATGATCTGCTTTCCCGTGATCCTTCTATTGATCTCCGAAAGCCCGATCACCGCCTGGGCGGCATCCGTAAGCCTTTCCCAGTCCTCCGGTTTTACATTCATATCGGACGGGTACTGGAACGATACGGCCATAAACGTATCCATGTCCACATCAAAGCCCAGCTGCCTGCCAAGCTGCTTTACCAGCGCCTCATCCTCATAATATCCGATGACAATGTCATTAAAATAAGCTGATAATGTGATATCTGTTGTGTTCTTATTCATGATCCATGCACTCCTTTTAAAAGTTTTCTGTCAACGGGAAAGCCCTATTATATAAATTCATTCACACTTTGTCAAGGAGTCATCTTCAGATTTTTCAGATATCGTTATTTTCTTCACGATCCTAGCGATCCCGAGCGTTTTTCCTTCTTCAGCAGTCTCCTGCTATCCATCGCCCCTCCCGGCGCATCCCTAAAACCTTCCGAAGGTATCCACCAGCCAGGCCAGATGATCCGCATGGCCCTGGTTCAGCTCACCGGAGCGCATACGCCATCTCCAGTTGCTCCCCACCGTTCCCGGTGTGTTCATCCTGGCCCAGTTATCCAGCTTCAGAACGTCCTGGGCCTGGAAGATCACTACGCTGGCCACAGAGCCGTAGGCCGTGAA
Source organism: Enterocloster hominis (ex Liu et al. 2021) (assembly GCA_014385265.1). GTDB lineage: Bacteria > Bacillota > Clostridia > Lachnospirales > Lachnospiraceae > Alitiscatomonas > Alitiscatomonas aceti. The sequence goes on along the minus strand of JACRTJ010000021.1, from coordinate 71,150 downwards.
CATGACCCGGTCCACCACCTGGTCCTGGTGGGAAACTCCCATGTAATCGGCAATATACTGTAACTCCCACCACTGACGCTCTTCCGGCTTAAAATATCCGACCAGCGTCTCGTTGTCATGGGTACCTCCATAAACCACGGAATTTGGCGTATACATATGGGGAAGATGCTCATTGAACCGGTCTCCGCTGAAGGCAAATTCGATGATCTTCATGCCCGGATAACCGGTCTCCTCCAGAAGCGCCTTTACCTCCGGAACAAAGATCCCCAGGTCCTCGGCGATGACCTTTGTGTCTCCGATCACCTGGCCGATGGCGTCCGTCAGCTTTTTCCCAGGGCCCTTGAGCCATTCTCCGGCCTTTCCGTCCTCAGCTCCCGCCGGGATCGCATAATACTGGACCACGCCGATGAAATGATCGATGCGGACCACATCGTACAGCCGTCCCGACGCCTTCATCCGCTCCTTCCACCAGGCAAAATCCGTTTTCTCCTGTACATCCCAGCGGTACAGGGGATTTCCCCAGAGCTGTCCGTCTTCGCTGAAGGCGTCCGGCGGCACTCCCGCCACCTTCAGAGGCGTCAGGTTTTCCTCATCCAGCAGGAACAGCTCCGGATGGGTCCACACGTCTGCGCTGTCCAGGGCCACATAGATGGGAATATCCCCTATGATGGAGATCCCCTGGCTATTGGCGTATGCCCTTAATTTTTTCCATTGCTGGAAAAATTTATACTGTAAGAACTTCCAGAAATCGATCTCTTCCTTCAGCTCCTCTTTGTACCGCTCCACCGCGTCCTTTTTCCGGAAACGGATATCCTCCGGCCAGGCCAGCCATTCCTGATTGTCAAAATGGAATTTTAACGCCATGTAAAAGGCATAGTCATTGAGCCAGTACCAGCTTTCCATATAGAATTTCTCATAGCCCTCTTCCTCATGGAATTCGCTGCGGGCGTGGGCCTTCTTCAGCAGAGGGAACCGGTACCAGAACACGGTATCATAGGCCACCTGTGCCTCATCGTCGCCCCAGTAACAGGCGTCGATCTCTTCCCTTGTAAGGAGCTCCTCCTCCACCAGGGTATCCAGATCGATAAAATACGGGTTCCCTGCAAATGCAGAAAATGACTGGTAGGGGCTGTCCCCATAGCTGGTGGGCCCCACCGGAAGTACCTGCCAGTATTTCTGCCTTGCTTTCTTTAAAAAATCCACAAACTCGTAAGCGGCCTTTCCAAACGTACCGATCCCATAAGGAGACGGGAGACTGGAAACCGGCATCAGAATGCCTGCGCCGCGGTCCAACATAGTCTTCATACTCATCCTGTCCTTTCTATACAGATAACAGTTTTATTATACATCACACGGCTGGATTTGAAAAGCGGAGCCGCTGCAAAAGGAGGTTCAGAACCTTCTCTTTTGCAGCAGCCCCGCTCTTTATGAAATCTTAAGCTGTATCCGGTCTACACCTCGTTCCGGAGCCGTATGGTCTTCCATTTTCCGCTCTGGTATCTGGCAAGGACCAGGGCCGACCGGAGAAGCTGGTCAGCCGCCAGGGCGTACCAGGCTCCGTAAAGGCCAAGGCCCATGCGGATCAGGATGATGGCAAATACAGGACGTACCAAAAGCACTGTGACGAAGGTGATCATGGCCGTGGTCCTGGTGTCTCCTGCACCCCTCAGTCCACCGGCAACGATGAACTGGGAGCTCTGGAACGGCTGTAAAAATGCCACGATCAGCATGATGTGCCCGCCGATCCGTATGATCTCCGGATTGCTGTTGTAGAGACCAACGATATTGCCGCCGAACAGGACAAATATGGCGGCCAGGATCAGGGAGAACAAAAAGCCGACGGTCCTGGTGCGGCTCGTGTAGGCCTGGGCCATATCGTAGCGGCGTTTTCCCAGAGACTGCCCCATAAGGGTCGTGGCCGAAACGGCAAACGCCTGTCCTGTCATAAAGGACAGGGCCTGGATATTCATGCAGACCTGGTGGGTCGCATACGCCACAGTTCCCAGGGACGCCACAGTCTTTGCGTAAATGATGATCCCCGCGCGCATCAGAAGCTGCTCCACCATAGCCGGAAGACCGATGTTCAGGATATCTCCCAGGACTCCCCGGTCCGGCTTAAAGCCCTTCCGGAATTCCAGCTTCAGGAATCCGTTCCCCTTAAGGATCACAGAGATCGCAATGGCAAAGGCCACGAACTGCCCGATCACCGTCGCAATGGAGGCGCCGGCAACGCCCAGGGCCGGGAAGCCCAGGTTTCCGTAGATCAAAAGCCAGTTAAAGCAAACGTTGACGCCGTTGGCGATCATGTTGTAGATCATACACGTTTTTGAATCCCCCACTGCCCGCAGCGACGCCGTTATGGTACTGGTCAGCGCCATGGTGAGGAAACCGGCCATCTGGATCTGAAGATACTGGGTGGCCCATATGGTTACCGTCTCCTCGGTGGAACCCATAAATATCACCATTGGCCGGGCAAATACGACGCCCAGGATGGACATGAGCACCGTTGCCCAGAAGGTGAACAGAAGTCCCTGGCGCACCACCAGGTTGGCCTTTTCCTGGTCTCCCCGGCCTCGGTTTCTGGCCACCAGGGCCGTGACGCCTGTATTCATAGAAACAAATGCGGCCATCAGCAGGAATTTAGGCTGGGTGGTCAATCCCACGGCCGCCAGTGCCTGGGTCCCCATTTCCAGATTCTCCGTCCCGCCCATGGAGCCCACCATCATCAGGTCTACCATGGACGTGAGCTGTGTCAGCAGGAGCTCCACAAAGCTGGGCCCGGCGATGCGGACAATGTCCTCGTACAGTTCCCGGGACCGGACGCCCTCCGGGAGTTTTTTGCTTACCTTCTGGTCCTCCGGCATGCCTTCCGGCCCGTAGGGCAGGCGGTCCAGAGTCGTTTGCAGTCGTTCTTTTGTCTTCATGTAGTTGTAATCCCCTCCCTCAATATGTCTATTATAAAATAAAATTAGAGGGATGGGAAGAATAAACAGAAAAAATTGAAAAATAAAAGCAAAGGTGCCGCACAATCATTAAATATGATACATTGCGGCACCTTTATAAAATTTCTTACTTTACTTCTTTTGTGTATCTTTTATTCTAAAGATCCAATAAATGCATACCGAACATAATCCTATCAATGATGTGATACCTAAAAGTCCCCACAGCCATGCCCGGTTGGCGTCTCCGGTTTTAGGTATTTTAACATTCTCTGTTACATCTGATCCGACAGGCGTATCCGTAATTTCCACCACATCCATTTTTTCCGGAATATTTACATTTTCCTAAACGTCTGCTCGAACAGGTTCATATGGCCCCTCCAGATGGATCTGTTATATAGCCATCTGTATTCGCATCTAACTCAGTCACCGTATACTCGGCCCCTTCCGGTAACCCTGTAAGAATCACACTCCCTTATCAAACCTGATCCTACCAGCCAAATAGAGCGGTACTGTCTGGATTTTTCCATCCTCCGTAATTCCACCGTAGGTATTACCCTTTAGATAATACAGAAAATCCAGTAAGCCTGCCTCCAGTAAAGTGGACGCTGTATTTCCTGCGCTCTTTCCTGCTTTTACTTCCAATCCGTAATTCTTATAATCCAGCAGACTTCTGACATAAAAATCCAGTACTCCACCCGTCTGCTGGTATACGGCAAACCATGGCACGGTTCCTGCAATGCTGTCTGTGTTCCTCAACCGATTCAAAAGTTCCAAATACACAAAGTTTTCGCATAGAATTCCTTTTATAGCTGTATCTGGTTCTCCGGTCTTTCTCAGAAAATAAGCAGCCACTCCCAAATCCATATAATAATATCTGCAGTTATCTACAATGCTTAAATGATCGCAATTAATACTTTTGCTGCAATAACCGATTACGTGAGATAAATACAGCCAGCTTCTGGCATGATTTATCATCTTCTTAGAAACCCGTCCACTTTCTTCTTTAAAGACGATTTTGGATAAGTCTGTTACCAGATCTTCCGTACCTCTCTTCTCCTTTAAAAGCATAATTGCGATTGCCTGGAATAACTGCCCGAATATCTCAATATCCAGTTCGGATTCAAAATATCTGGATGACTCCTTGATAAAAATATCGATAATCCGCTCCACTAGTCTTCGGCTTTGGCTCAGATCTTCGGTTTCCAAGTAGTTTTGGACAACTCTTGGATAACCGCCAAGCTGGCAGTATAAATCGAAATAATCCTTGATTTCATCATACCTGGCATGATCGTCCTTCCCGTCCAGAGTAAGGGTCTCATACAGATCCCTCTTTCCAAATGCCCCCAAAAACTCTGGAAAAGACAGAGTCCCCATAACCAGAGTATCCGTATCTCCAGCGGAAAGGAAAAATTCTTTTTCCCGTGTCTTTCCCAAATAACTTCCTGTTACAACAAAATCGCAGGAAAATTCCCTGGCAAATTCGCGGATTCGGCTGTAGATCACCGGAGACTCCTGTATCTCATCAATAACAACGATTGTCTCCCTGCTGTCTACAAAGTTAGGAGCATACGTCTTCAGTACTGCGGCCATGCCATTTTCTGCCTCGTCCTGTACATTTCTTCGATGATACGCCTTTTCGTAACATTCCAGAAAATATTCTCCTGACTCCCCAATCATATTAATATAAATATACTGCTGATACTGCTCTCTTGCAAATTTATCCAAAATATTAGTTTTTCCCAGGCGGTCATCCTCATAATCCACATCGGAAAAGTCCACCAATTCCTCTGTTTCGTCATCATCTTCAGTATTAATAGAAACAAAAGAAAAATCCATATGTCCAAACGCGGTTCCAACCTTGCCAGACGGGTTCTTCACATGGTCACACTCAATAACGTAAAGGTTGATAAAGGGAGCGGCACACCTGTGAATCCTGTAGTTTACGACTACTACACCCGGAAGTGCTCCGGCAAGAAAAGACCGGCAGCAATGGGCGCTGTCATGCATAAGATCTGCAGCATCATCTTTGCCATGCTTCGGGATAACAAACCTTTCGAGATCATCACCCCGGAAGAGCACTGCCAGCAATTCGCTGCGGAGCATCCAGACAAGATACTGCAAGCCGCATAATCAACACGGTACTCTCAATATTTCGTTCGCGACCAATCCAATATATCGGAATGGTCTGTTAAGGTTACCTTTTTTCATATCACCTCTTGACATTTCTTAGCTGGACTTTGCTTTTGTGATTTCATTGTACCTAATACTATCAAGTAACTCCACCACATCAGCTTTACATCCCGCAACATGAGTTTACATTGTTTATTTTTCAAGAATCTGCGGATCAAGAAGGAAGTCATAAATGTTCACAGTCAAAATACCATACTCATCGTAGTGTGGCTGAACGATGTCTTTGGTAACAACAATCTTTTTGAAAGAATCATCAATCTTTCTGAACGGTCTGATTTCCTGAGTACGCTTCGCTTCATCAGGAAGTGAATATGCTGACTGGATATAGTATCTGGAAGAACCAAGATTGCATACAAAATCAACTTCAAGTTGTTTGCGGATAACCTTACCTTCCTGATTGCGTTCCGCAATCGGTATTACACCTACATCCACGCCGTAGCCACGCATACGAAGTTCGTTATAAATTACATTCTCCATAGAATGGGTCTGCTCGAACTGTCGGAAATTGATTCTGGCATTGCGAAGTCCAAGATCGGAAAAGTAATATTTCTTTGGTGTTTCAATATATGCTTTTCCTTTAATGTCATATCTTTGTGCTGATTCAATCAAGAAAGAATCCTCAAAATAATCCAGATATTTCTTAATGGTAGCGGAAGTAATTCTGGATTTCTTTACCGTCTTGAAAGTATTCTTCAATTTTTCAGGATTGGTCGGCGAACCAATGGCAGAGGAAAGAATGTTCAGAAGATCTTCCAGTTCTCCGATGTTCTTTACTCTGTTACGCTTGGTAATATCTCGAAGATAAATCTCATTGAACAGATTCTGCAATACAACTGCCTTATCGTTTGCTCCCTCTCGAAGAACAACCAGAGGGATACCGCCATATAGCATATATTCAGATAATCCCATATACTTATCACCGTTGTAAATAGTCATAAACTCGGCAAAGCTCAGGGGATACATATGAACCTCGTCACCACGACCGGCAAACTCAGTGGCTATATCTTTGGACAGGAGTTTTGCGTTACTTCCGGTCACAAATACATCCATATTATCTTTACGAAGGTAACCATTCAGAACAGCTTCAAAGCAATCCAACATCTGAATTTCATCAAGCAGCAGATAATACATTCCTTCACCTACAACTTTGGAACGGACATATGCCATGAATTTTTCAGGATCAACTCCACGCTTTTCCTTTTCAATCTGAATTAGGCTTTCGCCAATCATATAAAGATCCTCAGCTGAGTCAAAGGCAAAACGGATAATGTGGTCTGTATCAACTCCACTTTCCAATAAGTGATGATAAAACAGATTATTCAACAAATAGGATTTTCCACATCGACGAATACCGGTAATTACCTTAATCATTCCATTATTTTTTCTTTTTATCAGTTTATTCAAATAAAAATCTCTGCGAATTTCCATCTTAAAACCTCCTTGCGAAAGATTTTTGCAATATGTTGCATTTTTCTATTCCATTATATCCAGATAGACTTCAAAAATCAATATATCAGTGGGAATCGGAATAGATTTTTGTGAATTGTTGCATTTTTATATTCTATAATCATATTATATGCTTTAGTAGCAATTATTATCCCGTGTTTTAATCATGTTCTTATTAAAAAAGCAGCCACACACCAAAATGCATGACTGCTTAATAAGCATATATTATTTTTTGACAAGAGTTAAAGTTGTAGAATTATCAAATTACAATCTCATATAAACATCATAAGTTCTGTTCATATGTATTTTCTCTTTTAATGCGTAGATATCCTCTTCTTTTAACAATTCTACAGATTGTAATTTCTTTAAAAATTTGTCATTTTCCTCGATGATAGCACAACTATGAAATGAAGCAATTAGCATAGACTAAAATAACGAGGGAGTTGCGTGGTATCGCAAGAAAGAGTGCTCCAATCAATGTAATTGTCCATTATCCTAAAACCATAGAAGGTCAGCGTGAATTGGCAGAGCGTGTTGCCGGTGTCCACACAAGTTTGGTCAATCAGCATATTAAAAAACTGAATTGTCCTTCCGACCAGAAGGTACAGCTACTGGATGCGGTTATCAAATCCTCATCTATAGAGAAAGCAGATGAACAAACTCTCTAAAGTTTGAACACCTGCTCTTATCTATACCTTTATCTTTCGATTTATAGTGTACCAACTTGTTCTAAAACGGCTCTTTCCACTAAAAAGGAACCACATTTCTGTGATTCCTCAAGAGGCGCGAACCGGATTTGAACCGGTGATCAGGGTGTTGCAGACCACAGGAAAATCAGCTGCAAACCCTTATTTTATCAGCATTCTCCCCCCTCTCCTTCCGGTTTGGTACACTATTGGTACACTATCCGTTCAGAATCCCTTTTTATTGTCCGAAGTTCCCTCCGGGATCCCGCTGTTATCTCCCCCAATCGATCAGCCCCTTTTGTATATCTTTTCAACCATTCTTCCCGTCACAGCGTATACCGATATCCAATTTTAGGAGCTTCCTGGCGTATGCTCTTTCACGAAATCAAATTGCATACGCCCTACCAGATAAATGGGTACCGTGACTTTTCTGTCAGCAATTCCTCCGTAGGTATCACCTTTCAAAAAATAAACTGCCTCTACTTTTTCATCCTTCAACAGTAATTGTGCCGTTTTTCCCTCTGTCTTTCCAGATTTCACCTCAACACCGTAAGTTTTATAATTTTCCCGGCTATTGACCAGGAAATCGATCTCGCCTTCTTTATACAGGCCAAACATGGGCGCTGTTCCAGAGATTTTTCTGGAACGCACCCGTTTTAACAGATCAATGTAAACAAAATTCTCATTCACAATACCACGGAGTGTGGGCAGATCTGCTCCGGCCATATCCAGAAAACTTCTGCATACTCCCACATCCAAAAAATAGAAACGGCTATTCGCTGATATATCGGTCGGGTTGCAGTCATTGGCTTTTCCACAAAAATCCAAAATGTGGGAACGATACAGCCAGGCAATCGCCTGGTTTATGCTCTTTTTACTCAACCGGCTGCTTTCCTGCTTATAAACGATCTTGGACAATTCAGTGATCAGATCCACAGAACCCTTTTTCTCCCTTATCATTGTCTGTGCAACTGCCGGAAGCAGCTGGCCAAAAAGATTGATATCCAGAACATTGTCAAAATATCCCTGGGATTCCTCTGTAAAAATATGGATCACCCGATCCAGCTCTGCCTGGCAGATTTCCATATCCCTTGTTTCCAGATAGGTTTTCACAACTGCCGGATAGCCCCCGATCTGACAGTAAAGGTCATAATACCGCTTTAGTTCATCGTATGCTTCATGAGAACTTTTTCCATATAGATCTACAGAATTGTATAAGTCTCTTTTTCCCTCGGCATCCAGAAATTCTTCAAATGTCAGCGTATCCAGTATCATAATATCCAGATCACCAACTGGCTGAAAATACTCTCTGGAAAGTGTCTTCCCCAGATAGCTTCCAGTTATAATGAAATCACAGGAAAACTCCCTGGCAAACTGCCGGATCAGCGAGTAGACTTTCGCTGAATCCTGAATCTCATCAATAACAACGATTGTATCCTTCGTATCCTGAAAGCGTTCATCAAAGAGACGCATGGCGTCGTGGAGCGGCTGTTCCTTCCGCGGCATTCCCGGCTCCCATGCAGCAGCTTTCTCCAGGCATGCCAGAAACTCTGCCCCGGTTGTCTGCACCATATTGATATATAGAAAAGTCTTATAATTTTCCTGTGCAAACTTGTTTAGGATATAGGTTTTTCCAACCTGCCTTGCTCCCCGAAGCTCCAGGACCTTATGGGAATCCCTCTTTTTCCAATCCAGTAATTTTTCATAAATATCTCGCTTTAACTCCATTGGCTATCCCTCTCTTTACACTGTTTCCATTGTAACATACCTTTCTCAAAATAACCAATCCTTTCTCTATGCCACCTTCACTGTAAACCGGCTGCTTTTGCTCTCCTGCAGAAATTCCCGGTAGATGTCTGGCTTTTCTTCCTTTAGCCGTTTCGTGTCCAGTCGGCTGGAGATCACCTCCCTCCAGGTGACCCGGTAACGGCCACTGTCAGCCGTTTCATGCCCATCCATAAAGACCTTGATCTCCTGGTCGATCTGCCGCTTTTCCGTCTCCAGAAGCTTCATAGTCTCCTCGATCTCCTGTCTGCGCTCTAACTTCTGGTCAAACCCGACCAGCTCAATGGTTTCTGCCTTTCCCCGCTGGCAGAAATACTCCTCCAGCACCGCATCACAGGACTTCGATCCATCCGGATCCGGCATGTGGCGGGGCAGCACATGGTTGTTCCAGAACTCCGCTTCCAGGGCGATCAGGTTCTGTGCGATCTCCTCCTCGTATTCGATCCTCCGGTACTGGAAATCCTGTCCCAGGATCACGGCGGCCAGATACCAGGTCCGGCAGCCGGTCACGATCATGTAGTGGTAGCATTGCAGGAGATAGTGGACCGGTATCCCGCCATCCCCCCACTGGTCTTTCTTATATACGCTGACCGTCTTGCACTCCAGGCCGGCCCCGCCGCCAGCCACCATCCGGTCCACGTCTGCGATCATCCAGGGATATTCCGTGCTCCGGTACATTTTATTGGAGCGACGTACCTTTAGCCCGGTCTCCTCTGTAAAACGCTGCGCCACATACTCCTCCAGATCACGTCCCTGCCGCATTGCCTCATTGTCACCCATATCGGTTTCATCGGATACCTTGTCCCGGTATACAGCCATGGGGCTCACATGAGGATTCAGCCCGCAGACAGCCCCTGCATCAGAACCTCCCAATCCGGTCTTTCTTATTTTCAGCCATTCGTTCCGGTCCATGTTTTTCGTTGAGATCGTTGTATACATTGTCATCCTCCTTCAAGGGGGAACCGCTTTCTGCCGTTCCCCATCCGCTTTTTTCCTGTTTCCTTTCTGCTGGCTGTCACGCCTGGACCAGGTCCGCACAGGACCAGCCCCGCCCGCCTTCCGGCTGTCCTGCCGGAGGCATCTCTGAAAGCAGCATGAGCCGGTCTTCTTTCCGACTGTAGCCGTATGCCTGGAAGGACAGCCACTCCTCCCTGGCTACCACTTCCCGGTTGATCCCGGAGATCATCCGCCCAAGCTCCTCCGGATCCTCTTCTCCGGTCCGTACAAGGAGCAGGGTCTCATGGACGCTGGAAGGCAGCACGACCAGGTCTCCGCCTAACCTGGAGGCAGCCTTTTTCAGTTCCCCCGGATACAGGATGCATCCGGCTCCCCAGATCCCTTCCCGATTAGTCAGGACATACATGAAATCCTCCCCGGAAGATCCCGCCTGGCTCTCTCCGGGCAGCGTTCTGCCTTCTCCCGCCATCGTTTCTTCCAGCATGGTCCCGATCCCCCGAAGCACTGGCGGCATCTCCCTCTTTGCATTGACAGAAGCCAGCTTCCAGAGCCCTTCCGGCGTGACTCCCCACCGGTCTGCCGCCTCCCGGGTGACCATTGCCGTAAGGACTCCCCCGTTCCCTTTTCCCAGCCAGACATAAAATACCACTGCCAGGTCCAGGATACGGACATGCGGCACCTGATCCAGAAGTTCCCGGTTCATGTCCGCGTTCACAAGCCGGAACACCAGCCTCCCCGCCGCCGTTTCAAACCGTTCCAGGATGCGAACAGCCTCCGGATCCGGGCTTTCCCCACCATCCAGACCCTTCCGGATCTGCCCGGTGATCTCCTCTAACGGCATCCCGTTCCGGTACGCATCATAAAACGGTTCCAGGTACACGACCGGGGAAGCACCACCCCCGTTCCCGGCAGAAAAGATCCCAAAGGACACGGTTCCGTTGATCTTCCTTTTTTCCCAGATCCTGAACTTCTTGCTCCCGTTTTCTTCCATGTTCATAGTTCCTGCGATCTGTTCTGCAAATGCTTTCATCTCTGTCATTTTACTCCTCCTCATAACTCTGTTTATGCTGCGGGGAACCTGCCATCCCCGCACAACCATCCATGATCCCTGAAACTGTAATACGCATCCCCTTCCCCGAGGATGATGTGGTCCACCAGTTCGATCCCCAGAAGCGCCCCGGCACTCCGGATCCGCCCGGTGATCTCCTCATCCTCCCGGCTTGGACCCGGATCCCCGGAAGGATGGTTATGGATGCAGATCACAAATTCTGCATTGTTTAACAGGGCATGCTTAAACAGGCTCCGGATATCCACGTTGCAGGAACTGATCCCGCCGACCGCTGCGATCTCCACGGCCTGTGGTTCCAGCCTTCCGTTTAAGGAAAGTACCAGCACCATCTCCCGGTCTGCCTTTTCACATAAGGGACGTACCATCTCCGCCGCTTCCCTGGGATTCTGGAACCGTTTCATTCCATAAAGGGTCCTGCTTTCCCGGACCATCTCCAGATGCACGATCCCCACCCGCTTCCTGGGCACCGGCCGCTTTATCATGTCCAGGATCCGTTCCTCCTGTGTCCGTTTCCTCATACGCTTCCCTCCTCATAGTTCTGTTTTTCAGGCAGCCGCCCGGGATGGGGTCCGTTTCAGCCCGTTCATGGCATCTTGATACTGCTCCGGCGTCATCTGTCTGATATCCTCCAACTGATAACGCTCCAGGGGAACCCCGGTGCGTTCCAGCTCCTTCTGCATATCCCGCTTCATCTTTGCAGTAAGCTGCGTTCTGGCTGCCTCTGCCGGGCTTCTTCCACCCCTTCCCGGAGTCCCGGCAGCCTTCTCCTGGACGGGATCCGGCCCTCCTGGCTGCGACGGCTCCAGCATCCGTCTGGCAAACACCACATGGTTGGCCGAATTCCGGATCTCCAGTCCGCAGATCTCCCGGTTCCCGTCATAGGAGATGGATCCCACCATAAAACGCTCTGGTGTGACATACCGCTTCCCGTCGTGGCGGATGCATACCCGGTCCGCCGGGAGCCAGATAAAGGGAGCCGAATACAGCTCCCTCCCGATCCCCCAGTTAAAACAGGCTCTTTTAAAGGAGTCCGAAGCGGCTCCCTTTTCCTTTTCCGCAAAACTTTCCGTCCCAACGTCCTGCTTGCCGATCCACTGTTTCTTTTCCTGGTCCCATATCTCTACCGTACAGTACAGCCTTCCTCCGATCTCCTGGTGGGTCCTGCGCCATCCGAATGGTGTGAACGTCTCATCCAGGATATTCTGTGCTGCTCTTGCATCCATAAACAGGAGCAGGCTCAATCCCTTTTCACTGATTGCTCCGATCCGGCACTCGATCTCATCGGGCCGGAGCAGTCTGATCTTTTTCTGTTCCATCTGATCCCTCCTCGTGTCTGAATATAAAACCGATCTGCTCTGGCATCCGCCGCCGCAGACCTCTGTTCCCCGCTACAGGGAAATAAGAATGATGATAATATGGATCGTGATCATTCTGGCTTCTCCCTCTTTCTTTTCCACATGTAAATAGGAAGGGACCGCAAGGGATCCCCCCTTCCCGTTCCGTCGTTCAGTCTGACAGGCCCCAATCCAGCAGACGGATCCCATCTTTCAGGCCTGCAAGGTACAAATGCTTTTCGGTTGCCGCCTGCCGGAATACCGTCTGGTCCAGGTACCCTTCTATGGCCTTCCGCTGTGCTTCCTCCAGGCCATCCAGCGTCTTTTCCCATTCCTCTTCTCCATCCATGACTGCCCCACCCTCCATATCAGCCAGGATCATCTGGATCCGCTCAGCCACGATCATTTCCAAGTATTCCTGTTCACTCATCATTTTCCTCACTCTCTATACATTTTAAGCAGCTTTTACAATTCCAAATGCCCGATCGATCAGGACGTTTCCATCCACGGTCCGGCCAAACAGGCTTTCCCGGTAGCTGGAACGCTCCCGTAATGGCCTGGCATGGGTGGCAAAATCACTAACGGCATTCACGAACCGGTACGCATTTTTTCCCACATGCTGAAGATCCGGCGCTTCAAAATACCGGAGCTTTAGGTCCTCCTTCAGTTTCCCTAGATTCTTCTTCCGTACCTCACTGGCATCCTCCGGAAGCGGGAACAGGGCATCGATATATTCCAGGACCTGACGGTCTGACAGCTTCTGGAGGCTCAGTTCCTCTATGGTCTTTCCAAGGGCCGCCATATAACGGTCCGCATACAGAAGTGTGTTCCTGGCATCCTGGAGCTTTCCATGGATGTCACCAGTGTGGATGGTGGACCAGCTCCGCCTTGCGGTGGAAAGTGCCAGGTTCAGCGTATTCTGGCAGACCACACGGACCGGTGTCATGGCTGCCTTAATAGCCCCGGTCCCATCATGGCTGTTCATAAATACCAGGTAGGGATCAATCTCATCCCCACGGATGATGTAACGCTGCGGAAGCTTTGCCAGGATCCAGGTCCGGCGGCCATTCTGCAGGCTTCCTGCTGTCTCATAGGTAACGCCTTCTCCCAGTAATTCGTCGGTAAAGGCAAATGCGTCCTCATTCTGGACCACCTTATACCGGTCTGACACCACCCCCAGTACCTGGCTGTCCCTGTCCCGCACATTCGCTTTGAAACCGGAAATAAAAAGCCCATCCGCAGTAAAAACCGGTTTCTGGACCACCTTCCAGTCCAACCCGGCAAGGGAGAGTGCTGCGCTGGAAGTCGGTGCCTCCAGTACTCTTGTCCCCAATCCGTGCCATGGTGCCGTCCTTGTGTAAAACATCGTTTCAACATTTGCTGCCATTTTAAATTCCTCCTTTGATTTTTTTGGCAAAAAATACCCAGGCCATATATGACCTGGGCTGGTGTTATTCCTCCTCTTTCATCGCATCAAGAATGACTGCAAGAATACCGAGAATAACTGTGAGAATTCGTTTGTCCATTTGAAAGACCTCCTTATGAATTACTCACAGTTATGATATCTGCCTGAAATTTTAAAAATGAAAAACGGATTCTTGCACCGGTCCCAGCGGCAGACCATCCCCATGAGGAGCCTTTTTATATCTTCCTGCAGGGATCCAGGTTTTATCCGGTTTTTATGGCTGGAAAGGGGTGGCATTTTCTGTTCCAACGGTGTATAATGAACATGTATGTGTTATCTGGTGACTCTATCATGTATGGCATAATAAACACAAAAATCCCCAAAAATATATCCGCAGCCGGATCTTTCTCTGTTTCCTTTCTCTGGGAAAAGGGATATCCTGCCTGTCCGACCAGGACAAAACCGGTGACACGAAAATCAGAAAAATCCCTGCCGATCCCATCGGATGGCGGCTGGGATATGGCTTCCTTGTGCAACCGGTAACCTGCCGGTTGTTTTTTATGAAAGGAGGTGCAGTCCAAACGAAACCGCTTCCCTGATCGGAGCACGCGGACCGCAATAAAAACCGTGGGGAAGCACTGGCATCAAGCAAACGGCAAAATCGATGATAGAGGGACCGGAATTTTTCGATCAGACTGTAGGGATCTGTCTGGTCGGCCCCCGCCGCTGTTCCTGTCCACGGCCCAGGATCCCCCGCAGCATTCCTCCCCCCCCCCCATCCTTGTGGGGATACCGGGAAACAATGGGCAGCTGCACGGACGGATCCCGTTCGTTTAAAGGTGCAGAACCGGCGGCAAGCAGATAACAGATCACAATATGTAACAAGAAACAGGAGAAACTTATGAAACACAGAACCCGAAAAATGGTACAACGCTGGCTTGCACTAGTCCTCTGTCTATGCATGATCGTCCCATCATCGGTGACGTTCGCCTCTGGAGCAGGAAAATCAGCGGAAGACACTTCCACTTATACGGGCGGGATATGCGAACACCACCCGGAACATACAGAAGCATGTGGATATATGAAAGCAACAAAAGGCAGTCCCTGTCAACACGAACACACAGCGGACTGCTACGAGTGGATCACAAAATGTGTGCATAAGCACACCGATGCGTGCTATACGGAAAATGGTGCCGCGGACAACACCGTTTCCCCCTCCAATCCACCTGAACGCAACTTATCTTGTGACCATGAGTGCAGCATAGAAAGCGGCTGCATCACAAAAAAGAATATCTGCCAGCATCAGCATGATGATACATGTGGATATGCAGAAGCCGTGAAAGGGCATCCCTGCACGTTTTCCTGCGAAATCTGTTCCGTTGCTGCAAACCAACTGAGCGAGACTATTGAGATCCAGGAATTCTCTGCCCTTCCGGATAAAGTACAGATGCAGTCCGTTCCTGTTGGGACTGAACGGAAGGAACTCAATCTCCCGTCCACACTGGACTTTACAGATAGCACCAGAAAAGCTGGAACCGTATCTGGGATCACATGGCAATCGGAACCGGAATTCGATGGAACACTGGCAGGTGAATATATTTTTACGCCCGTGATTCCCGGGGGGGGGGGTATTCTCTTGTAAATGGGATCGAATTGCCCAGGATCACCTTACAGGTGACAAAACCGGAAGCAGAACAGGGGAATATCATCTGGCTTTATGGCGCTAAAGGCGATGACACCAACGACGGACTCTCCCAGGACAAACCTGTCAAAAGCATTGACAAAGCACTTGAGCTGGCCGGAGAAGGCGGCACCATTATGCTGTTAGGTAATGTTACGATTCGGGATGGAAACGATTTACTCATTGAGAATGTCACTCTTAAGCGGGCATGTGATGATAGTGATTATCTACTGCATTTTATAGATTGCGAAAATATTACTTTTGATAATGTCGTAATCGATGGCAATAATAAGGGCGGTGGATTTCCTTTCATTCGCGGATCCAGATGTACGTCGATGACCTTTAATGATTCTACGTTAAAAAATAATATCGGAGGGGCTATCCATGTACAGCATACACCACTGACGATAACAAATGGAGAGATTTTTAACTGCAATGCTGATCCTAAGACGTACAATTCTTTTGTAATTCAGTTATCAGCTTCATCATTCAGAATGACTGGCGGATCCATCCATAATAATAGAATGGATTCTATCTCAAACGGGAGCGTAATAGACTCCTCCACCTACTCTGACCATCAGGATCCCATACAGTTAATCCTTGACAAGGTTGATATTTATGAGAATTTCGGACAGAGTGCAGGTGCAATAATGGTCACGGGTAACGCGGATTTGGTGATAACGGATTCAAAAATACGAAATAATGTTTCAGGAGAAAACGGCGGTGCCATGCGCCTTTATAATCCAACGACCAGTATCACCAACTGTATCATTTCAGGAAATAAATCCCACCTTGTTGGTGGAGGGATTCTCCTACAGGACGGAACATTAACGCTCAATGGCAATACGAAAATCATGAATAATACAGGCAGTGATGCTGGCGGCGTCTTTGTAGAGGGTGGGACGGTGATCCTAAAAGATACATCCATTGTATGTAAGAATCACGGATATCGTGCACACGATTTTAAGTTGACCGACTCAGCCACCCTTCACCTTAATGATCCGAGGTTGGCAAACGAACCTTATACGGACTTTGATTCAAAATGCACATATCCTATCGATGGGTATTACCATAACGAATATGGCTCCCTGGATAAGGACTCAATACTTTTGAAGGGGATTGTCCATGCCCCTGAATCCATTATGGCCAGATATGATGGATATAAAGTATCTTATTATTTCGAATCCATCACAGCAGATGCCATTCTACCATGGGTGGGAAGACCACCGTACCCTCAAGATAAAAAAGTATATTTGCGAAACAGTACTGTATTCGCTATACAACCGGAAAAAACCATTTTTGTTGGCAGCAAAAGTAACAACGATCCCACGATGGGCCTTTGGACTTTTGAAGGATACGATGCCGATTCAAAGGTAGTGAACGACGAAAACCTGTGTGCGCCAGGTATGTATAAACGTCGTATTGAGTTCATCGGAAAATGGAAATGGAACGACACCACCGAGGTCCCATGGTACTATGATATTTATTATGAAACCTTCGACAAGACTACAGGAAAGTCAGAATGGAAGCTTTTTAAAGAAGCCAGCGGTGGAAAGAAAAATTATGATCAAGAGGTAAAAATCTCCCCTGACGACTTTAACGGCACAGACATGGAACGTCCTGACATTACTGGAAACCAAAACGAAATACTGGGTACACATTATGTCTTTGACGAAACCTATGGCTCACACCGTCTCTCTGCAAACGCAATTGATGCCATACAGACCAATCCGCTGAAAATCTATTACCGTGCAGCACAGCATAACGTGACCTACGAATACGAAGGGACTGTGCCAAATGGCGCGGCAGCGTTGCCTGCAACAGAACAGAAACCCTATTCCTCATCCGTCCAAATTGCGGAGGAGCCTTCTCTGGAGGGGTATGTTTTCTCCGGATGGAAGGTAAAATCTCCCAGCTATATGGATGAAAATGGATTAGTAGACAACAATTCCTTCACTATGCCGAATGAGGATGTGACCCTGGTGGGCTCCTGGACACCGGTGGAAAAAAAGACTCTTACAATGACACCACAGGACATCATCTCCTACACCGGAGGAGATTCCATCCATCATGATACTTTTCCAGCAGCCCGCTATAAGATTGAGGCAGAAGGAAGCATGGATCTGTCCCAAGTAACATTCACCGTGAATGGGGAAAAGAAAAAGCTTCCGGATGGAACAAAATCCGGTGATATTGTAGCTCTTCCATGGTTAAATGGTACCTACACACTAAAACATGAGTCCTCCACAAGTCCTTCTGCACCGGGAGGCAGTGCACCTGCAAACGATGATGCCATTGCTGGTATCTATGAAATCCGCGTGAATTTCGATGGTGTAACAGCCTCAGAAGGCAGTCAGTCCATCGACCTACACAATCAGCCCGGCACTCTTACGGTTCGAAACGTATCCGATCCAAAAGGTGTGATCGAAAAAACCGTTGACATCACCCAGCCTGTGGTATCTGAGGCAGGCATGGTCAATACCGCAAATGGCCTCGGCACAGCTGTGATCCCCAATGGAACCCGGTTCTACACCAATGGAAAATCAGAACTGGATGTGGCCGGACTCAGTACACCACAGATTTCCCTGTTATTCGATGAGCTTCTTCCTGGAAAAGCAGAGGAAAATACCAGACAGCTTTTGATCGACCGTGCAAAAACAGCCGGATATGTACTTGAAGAAGGGAAGTACCAGTTCAAATATCTGGATCTGATCAATGAAAATGACGGGAATGCCTGGATGAGCACAGACGAAGGCACGAACATCACCATTTATTGGCCCTGCCCATCGGGTATACCGGCTGAAGCTACCGTCAAAGTACTGCACTTTAATGGCTTACACCGGGAATACAAGAACGACCTCAAAAACCAGGTCAACAACTCAAACGTGGAAGCCATTCCCGCTCGGGTAGAAAATGGCAATATCATCTTTTCTCTGGCCGGAAATAAAACGAGGGGCAGCTTCTCTCCCTTTGCCATCTACTGGACAGAAACAGATAAGCCAACCCCACCCAATCCGGGGAAAAATACTGGGACATTAATGGTTTCCAAAACAGTAGCCGGGAACGAGGGCGAACTGACTAAGGAATTCCATTTTAAAGTAACATTAAATGACACCTCTGTCACCGGTACATATGGCGGTATGACCTTCAAAAACGGCGTTGCATCCTTTGCCCTGAAGCATGGGGAAAGCATGACTGCCTCCGGTCTGGATGCTGGCATGACCTATTCCGTCACCGAGCAGGAAGCTAACCAGGGTGGCTATACTACCACCTCCACCGGTGCAAACGGAACCATCGTGAAAGACCAGACTGCGACAGCGGGATTTACAAATACCCGCGAAAGCAAGCCTGTGATCCCCAATACAGGAAACCTTGTTGTTTCCAAGACCGTGTCCGGTAGCCAAGGCAGTACAACCAAAAACTTCACCTTTACCATCACTTTAGGCGATACGTCTATCAATGGAAAATTTAATGAAGTGACCTTCCATAACGGTGTAGCAGTATTCACACTGAAACATGGTGAGAGTATTACCGCTTCCGGTTTGCCTGCCGGTATTCGTTATACCGTAACTGAAAGTGACAACAGCGGCTATACCGTAACCACCGCCGGAGACACCGGAACCATTGAAGCTGACAAGACAGCAACCGCAACGTTCCACAACTACCGGGGCGGAAGCGGAAGCAGCGATAACAATGACAACGACGATGACGACGATGATATTAATGTTACCGCCCAAAAGATCTGGAAACTGGATAATGGCAGAACTGCTCCAGATTCCATTACCGTCATGCTCCGCAAAAACGGACGGGAATATGACCAGGCGATCCTAAATGAACAGAATGGCTGGAGATACACCTGGTACGGTTTGAACAGCCGTTATTCCTGGACCGTGGAGGAAGTAGAAGTTCCCGAAGGCTTTACCATGTCACTGAGACGGCACGGTCACAAATTCACCATTGTCAATGATGATACACCTGTAATGCCGGGGACACCCGATAATCCTTCGCAGCCAGGTGGACCGAACGCCTCAGATACACCAGATACACCAGATATTCCAGGTGCACCCATCACTCCAGACATGCCAAATATTCCAGGTACACCCGACCAGACTGGGAAGCCGGAAACTCTCAGGCAGCCTGGAACCCCGGGACAGCCTGTAACACCAGAACAGCCTGGCACTCCCGGACAACCTGGCACAACAACCAAATCTGACAAAGTGCCTCAAACTGGAGACACTGCAAACCTGGCGCTGTGGATCACACTCCTTGCAGTTTCGGGTACAGGATTGATTGCTTCGTTCATTCTTATCAAAAAGAAAAAGCACCGCAGAAATCATACGGAATAAGGCAAAAGGCGGCAATTCAGGCATATAGCCTGTTTTGCCGCCCTTCCTATTTCTGCGTGTGAAACTCATTCTCCATCATTCTATATCGTAAACATAATATGGGAGGCTATATGCACTATCGATTCTGTGTTTGCTTCTCTTTCGACTCCTTGGAAATAATTTGCATAAAAATACCCAGGCCATATCTGACCTGGGCTGGCGTTATTCATCATCTTTCATCGCATCAAGAATGAGTGCAAGGATCCCGAGAATAACTGTGAGAATTCTTTTGTCCACTTTAAAGACCTCCTTATGAATTACTCACAGTTATAATATATATCTGAAATTTGGAAAAGCTAAAAAAGCGATATTTTGAATGTTCCTTTAGTTATGTATACCCAAACTGCAGACAAATAGCCATTAATTTCCATGCCTATCTTTCCATTCTTGAGCATATCCCATTTTTTCAAAAGTGTTTGTTGAGCTTTCAAACTTTCTTCTCAATTGTTCATCTGACATATTAGCGGCTTTTTCATTAGCTCTTTCGTATTTATTTTGATTTTTCTCCATTTCCTTCATTGCGGCATTAAAAAAACTTCCAAAAAATGACATACATATCCTCCTTTTGAACTTTTATAAACGTCTCCAATATTAATATTTTCTGTTTATAACCCATCTATGTGGACCTCTTTTTCCATCAAAAGCTATAGGCCTCCTTGGACAATGCCCTGGCAAAGGTCTCCCCATAGTAGAAATACGAGATGTCTTTTTACCACAAATTGTGCACATGTATTCAACGTTCCGATATTCATTTGACATATTGACTATCCTACAAAATAAATAGCGACAACTATCTTATCCTCTTGAAACGATTACACGGGTCCCCTCTACACTATACCTAACTCTATTTTTACATCCAGTACATATACCTGTCTGATTATAACGGCTCGTGTCACTCACTGTTATAGTTTTGTAGCGTTTTCCACAACTTGGACATATAATTTCTACCCTCTGCATAAATATCCCCTCCTTCACAAGGTGTATCTTTAGTTCTATAATATCAATTTTTATCTTTTTTGTCAATCGCAATATCGAAGTGTTGTATCGTTTATAAGAAGTATAAAAATGCCGATTTCTCAACCTTTTTGGAGGAACTCAAAGGATCGAGAGATAAGTCACAACTGGCCCTGTTTTAGGCTATTCTATTTCCCGATAGCCGCTTTTTGCCTTAAATATGATTTTTATATCGTAACCGCCAAATTATAATGCGGTCAGATACAAAATTACCCCGTCCCTTTGCGAGTTGGAGTAATTCACCATAATTCATATGCGATTTTTGATAGATTGGAGTTTTTACTCCAAGGTGCCAGTTGTTCATCGGTCATATCTTTACTCAGCTGATGCTCCAGCAGAAATTTAAGATATCCGTAAATATTCAGATCGTGTGCTTTTATGGACGAGAAGCAGCCCTCGTAGATTGCTACGCATGTCCACATCTATAAGTACTTTGGTGGTGTTGCCAAAATCCTTGTGCTGGATAACTACCGCACTGCTATGGATCACAGCAAGGGTTGGAAAGATCAGCGTATAAATGCTGTCTATCAGGAAATGGCTGAACACTATGGCACAGCAATTATCCTAGCCCGCGTCCGGGCACCCAGGGACAAACCTAAAGTCTATAAAATAAGCACCTTGGATTCCTCCAAGGCGCCTAATAAATAATACTATTGGTCTAATCCGAATTTCTTTTTCCACCCTTGTCTATCCTGTGCATATCTGACAATAGTCTGCTCAACATAATTTCTATACAAACCACGTTTAGGATAGGCAATGCCAGTGTTCCAACGCTCTGTAAGCTTAGTTATTATTTCATCTGAAATACTCAACTTAGGTAAACTAATTCCATTAGGTTCACTATCGTGAATCTCTCCTATCGCACCATGATTCAGCTGGAAAAGTTCACTTAACAATTCATCCATGTAAATAGAATTTGTAGTCATTTCTTTTTTTCCTCCATAATATAAATTGTAAAGGGTAACATTAAATATATCCGCCAAAACCATTAGATTATGAAGAGATGGATCACAGCCCCCTCGATTCTGCTCATAATTACAAATTGTTCCCTTCGGAATAGCAGAAATACGTGCTAATTGATCCTGTGTCATGTTTCTTTCTTTTCGCATTCTCTTTAGATTTTCAGCAAATAATTTCATGTCTTTCCTCCTCCAAATTATTCTAGCATGGTATTATGAAGATTCCAATACGCAATACAGCGTATGGTACTATGTCAAGATTTAGTACAAATTAAAATGAGGTTTTCCTCATCTTAAGCATCTGCTAGGAAATCTCTCCATCTGTATAGTTTTCTCCTGCTCTCCTTTTTTGTTATTTTATTTTAAAAATAAATTGGGTTTTGCTTAGTTCCTTTTACCAATGTATCGTTTATACGATACATTGTAACGCAAATATCCATCTATTGACTACCGTAAATTCGATTTAAAATATCGAAATATAGATAAACATTAAAGGAGGGCATTCTTTGTTTGACGTTTTAGCTCGCATACAAGAACTACGAGAAAGTAGAGAATGGTCTGTATATAAATTGGCAAAGTTATCTGGTATTCCACAATCCACAATTGCTACATGGTATCAAAAAAATCTCTATCCCCCGATAGACAAGATAGAAATCCTATGCAATACCTTCCAAATTTCTTTACATGATTTCTTCTCCTATGAAGATTTTAATGGTCTATCCAAAGATCAAAAAAATTTATTAACTAAATGGGACCAATTATCGGAAAAAGAAAAAGACGCCATTTATTCTATTATAAATCTCTTATTGACTTCAAAATAGTTGCATAATAAAAATAGTAAAAAGGAAGCTACATGACTTAAGTATCTGTAGCTTCCTATCCTTCCTTTTCAATAAGCAAAGATTCTGCAGTTGTCCTAAATAAATTATCCGAATTAAGGTTTAAAAAAGCAAAAAGCATATATTCTATGGAAAAATTGAGAATGTAAACTTTCAAAACCTTTAATACTCTCCATATAAATATGCCTCGTATCGTTTTCTTGCTTCCACATCCTTTATCAGATTATCCATATGGGTTTGATACCAGCCTTCTACCATACTATTAATCCACTTCCCTTCATATGGAACATCATAGCGTTTTCCATCATGCCAGTTGATACAGTTGATTATTAAATGGATATGAATATAGTATGTATCCATATGGACTCCGAATGCTGAAATATAATTCTGCCCTAAAACGTGAATTAAAAAATTTCCCAAATTGGCCGCATCACACGGCATAACATAGTCGGATTTATGAAAACTAATCACCCAATGACGAATCAAATTTCCATGAGATTTCCCATAGATTGCATTGTTCAAAATCATATATGACGATACAGCAGCTTCATCATGGGTTAAGTACTCTGGCCCCATAAATGGATAGCATCCCGTATAGTCGCCAATCGCATGTCCTGGCCTAATTGTATCCTCTGTCGTTTTCAGTGGATTGTATGCATAATGGATAATCTTTTGTAAATCCTCTGGCGTATTATAACCTTTGCTATTTTTGTTTACGCAAACAATTTTTGGCATATCTCCCACAGCTCCTCTTTTATATTATCCGAAATCCTTATGTTCTGAGTTCCTTCCAGCCTTTCTAATTCCTCACGCAAATGGTGAAGCATCGTATATATTTCCCGGCTATGATCTACGATTTGTACTGGATTTTCCACAAACAGGCTCTGTTTAATCAATTGAGTTTTTTGTAATCCAGTCTGTTCCATTTTCCGTTTAAGTACCTTCTCCTCATCTTCTGTAAGTCGAATTGATATTGTCATTTCTTTTTCCTCCTTTTGGCAATACTCTAGCAAGTAGGTGGGAATGTCCTACAGACTTCCCATTCTACTTTTATGAAAATGTTATAATATTTTTAAAAATTATTTCAGATGATCTTTGAGTTTCTTGTATTATATGGTTTTACTATATACATTTTATCATTTTTAAATTTTATATCATACACATCTCTATAAAAATCACATGGAGGTGCACTATATGTTTGAGAATTATTCAGATCTTGTTTCTATAGAAGAATTATGTGAAATGCTTTTTATTGGCAAAAATGTAGCTTATGAACTTCTGCGAAGGAAAAAAATAAAGGCGTTCCGCATCGGACGCCTATGGAAGATACCAAAGAGATCGGTTGAAGAATATATCCTTTCTGAATCCAAAATCGACCAGAAATAATTAAGATCATTTTACGGTTTTTGTAAATCTCATTCGCTGCTCAGGGTAATGCCAATTTAAGGTTCTGTCCCTGTTTGTATTATAATACGGTTTCGGAACATGATACGCCGCCCCCCCCCATTCAATTTATGCCTAAAAACAGGTGCTACCTCCAATCATCGAAAGCAACACCTGTTTTTAAAAGCAATCATACGCCCTTATCAAACCTAATCCTACCAGCCAAATAGAGCGGTACTGTCTGGATTTTTCCATCCTCCGTAATTCCACCGTAGGTATTACCTTTTAGATAATACAAAAAATCCAGTAGGCCTGCTTCCAGTAAAGTGGACGCTGTATTTCCTGCGCTCTTTCCTGCCTTTACCTCCAAGCCATAATTTTTATAATCCAGCAGGCTTCTGACATAAAAATCCAGTTCCCCTCCTGTCTGCTGGTATACAGCAAACCATGGCACGGTTCCTGCAATGCTGTCTGTGTTCCTCAACCGATTCAAAAGTTCCAAATACACAAAGTTTTCGCATAGAATTCCTTTTATAGCTGTATCTGGTTCTCCGGTCTTTCTCAGAAAATAAGCAGCAACTCCCAAATCCATATAATAATATCTGCAGTTATCTACAATGCTTAAATGGTCGCAATTAATACTTTTGCTGCAGTAACCGATTACGTGAGATAAATACAGCCAGCTTCTGGCATGATTTATCATCTTCTTAGAAACCCGTCCACTTTCTTCTTTAAAGACGATTTTGGATAAGTCTGTTACCAGATCTTCCGTACCTCTCTTCTCCTTTAAAAGCATAATTGCGATTGCCTGGAATAACTGCCCGAATATCTCAATATCCAGTTCGGATTCAAAATATCTGGATGACTCCTTGATAAAAATATCGATAATCCGCTCCACCAGCCTCCGGCTTTGGCTCAGATCTCCGGTTTCCAAGTAGTTTTGGACAACTCTTGGATAACCGCCAATCTGGCAGTATAAATCGAAATAATCCTTGATTTCATCATACCTGGCATGATCGTCCTTCCCGTCCAGAGTAAGGGTCTCATACAGATCCCTCTTTCCAAATGCCCCCAAAAACTCTGGAAAAGACAGAGTCCCCATAACCAGAGTATCCGTATCTCCAGCGGAAAGGAAAAATTCTTTTTCCCGTGTCTTTCCCAAATAACTTCCTGTTACAATAAAATCGCAGGAAAATTCCCTGGCAAATTCGCGGATTCGGCTGTAGATCACCGGAGACTCCTGTATCTCGTCAATAACAACGATTGTCTCCCTGCTGTCTACAAAGTTAGGCGCATATGTCTTCAGTACTGCGGCCATACCATTTTCTGCCTCGTCCTGTACATTTCTTCGATGATACGCCTTTTCGTAACATTCCAGAAAATATTCCCCTGACTCCCCAATCATATTGATATAAATATACTGCTGATACTGCTCTCTTGCAAATTTATCCAAAATATAAGTCTTGCCAACCTGTCTGGCTCCTTCCAACTCCAAAACAAGTCCTGAATTTCGTCTTTTCCATTGAAGCAGTTCTTCGTATATATCCCGTTTTAACTCTATCTCCATAGATCCCCCTTCCATTCCTAATACGACCTTTTTATAGTATAGCACAATTAAAAATGAATACCAAGTAGCAATACCAGGCTAGCCAATTCTCTTTACTGCCTCAATCGCCCGATCAACCCCCATATGAACGTATGTATCATAAGTGATTTTAACCGAGCTATGACCCAGAAGCTGGCTTACCACCTTTACATCCACCCCGGCCTGAATAAGATTCGTAGCGAATGTATGTCTGAAAGAATGGACACTTCGATACGGTACATCTGCCGCTTTCAATATAGCCTTTAAAATTTTCGGGAGGGTCTGCTGACTAAGCAGTTCACCCTTATCGTTGCAATCCACATAATCGGAATGAATATGGTGTGATTTTTGATAATCCTGCAGCGCTCTTAAAGCCTGTAACGCTTTCTCATTACAAGGCACAATACGGTTTCCAGTTTTCGTTTTCACTGTCGTTATCACCACCTGATACTTATTTTCTTTCCCATCCCTGCATTTTACAACAGATGCGTTTTGCTTTACATGAATAAATCCCTTATCAAGATCAATATTGTCCCAACGTAAGGCTATAGCTTCTCCTGCACGAAGGCCGGTATTGGCCAACAACAGGAAGAACCAAGTATGTCTATACCTCACCTCTCCTGACTGATACGTAATTGCTGCCACATTTTCTATTCTGGTAAGTTCCTCTTTGCTAAATACACCCATTTGCTTCTCCTTCTTATTTAGATTTTCTTTTTTCGGCATCTGGACTGCGCGCACCGGATTAAAATCCATCTCTCTGCAGATAACCGCATACTCAAAGCATCCATTTAACAATTCATATATTTTTTTTAGGGATGAGTAGGAAAGTGTCCTACTTTTCTCATTAATCAGACCTTGCACGTCCATTGACGTAATATTTCCTAGCTGGCATCTTCCTACCCGGCTATCTTTAATCTGTGTAAGGTATGTACGTTCCAGTCGATCAAAGGATGCTGCTTTTAAGGATGGCCGTTTTACGGTTTCCATCCATTTCTCGATATAGGTATTAACAAATATTTTTTGCGGTATTACCTCTTTTTTTAAGGTTCGGATTTTAAATTCCTCTAATTTCCGTTCTACCTCCTTTTTCGTTGCTCCAGTACAGGAAAATGGTTCATATCCGGAAATGGCAATCCTCCCTAAATACGTCCCATTCGCCTTCCTCATAATTGAACCAGCACCCTTTTTGCGACGCTTCTTTGTAGTTTCCTTCTCTTCCACAATTTCCTCCTATAAATATCCCCCTGGTGTGCAATTCCAGGGGGGCTATATTAATAGTAAATCTCTTTTCCTGTATTTTCCTCCAACCAACGCTGGATCTGCGCCTCAGAGGTGAGGTACGCCTTCCCGACTTTAACGACCGGGAGGACGCCCGCCGTAAGCAGTTGCTGTAGCTTCGTGCGACCGAATGGAAAAATTTTCAGCAAATCGGCTTTAGTATAAACTCGAATATTCGCATCATCTTTTGATTTCTTCATTTTTACGCCCCTTTCAAAATGATTCCCACGAATCCATTTACTGTTTCTTTTCCAATTCTTATTTTTTTCTTTTCGACCTTTCCTTCTGTTTTCTCCCGAAACTTCTTGCTAAATGATTCCTGCGACATTGAACCTACTCCCTTTTCAATGCAGAATGTCAAAAAAGAATTAAACAGCTTCTCTGATGATACCCTGTCTGCCTCATTTCCGGTCAATTCGCAATGCTCTTCCATGAAAACGTCCAAAACTTTTTCCCAGTTGATTACCTTTCCTTCATTTTCAGTGCCCAGATCCACGGTAGTAAATGCAAACCCCCGTTTTTCCAAATCCGCATAAACGTTCATCGCCTTTCTGCAAATTCCAGCACGCTCCCTTAATAGCTTTTCGCAAAGTTGTAAATCCTGTTTTTCTCTAGGGACGGCGTACCTGAAAGGAATAAAAATACACCGTTCTGCGAATGCTGGATCTGGAGATGCCAAGCGTACCATGGCATTAGAACCAAACAGAAGGCGAACTGTCGCACGAAAACGTACTGCCTCCTTGAATTTAACATCTGCGCGAATTAAATCACCTCCGGTAAGGGATTTTATCCTTCCTACTGCCTCTGCTGATAAGGGAACATTAGGCAAGTCCATGCAAATATTTAGGTGACGCCCCATTAGTTCTGCAAGTCCAAACTGTTTGCCAAAATCATTGACCGACAGCGTTGAAACAGATTCTTCACCTAAAATCCCTGTCAGAATATCCGCAAAAAGGCTTTTTCCAGAGTCTTTCTTGCCGAGAAGGAAAACGATTTTTTTTGCTCTTGTTTCCCTTGATAGCAAGTAGGCTATCACCTCCCACAGTAGCTGAACTAATTTTCCATCCCCTCCGGCGATTGAATCGAGATAGACTTCAAAGTTTGGACAGATTGCGTATTCATCATATTCGCACTGCAATGCCGAACAAACAAAAACATTTCCATCATTCAGGCGCATTTCCCCTGAAAAAGAATCGACAAATTTATCACGGAAAACCCAAATTCTAGGAGCCAGAAGCTGAGAATCCTTAACCAAAAGGTTTGACTCCCTCCTCAAAAACTCTCGGACTTCGCGGTAGATGTATGATTTTCCTACGGTTTTTATTCGTTCCCCGAATATTGCATTAACGAGGTAGTCTATTTCATTGTCTGAAACTCTCGTATAAAATCCAATATTGGCATTAAACAAATAAATTTGAGCATCATAAATGCGAAAACCGAAATTCAAACGCAAATAATTTTCAATCTCTGCAATAAGCGCCTTATCATCCTCATCATTCGTCAAAAATTCGTCATTCTGCATCGGAGTTCCTTTATAAATTTTTGCCGGCGCAAGCTGCTCTTTCGACATGCTGGCTTTGTCCTCGATTAAGGCTGGCATTTTTTTTCCCTCCTTTATCGGAATCCGGCATTTTTCCATAAAGGAAACTGCCGGTTGCATCCCTACGGCCTTTGCCCTTATCTCTTCTGCAATGCTTTGAAGTTCGGTTATCTGTACGAATTCTCCCTCCGTCTTGATTTGACTATTTGCTAAACGAATCGCCAGAAGATCTCCCTCAGAAAAAAGTTGTTTTCCAGTCTCTTCATCAGCCAAATGGGTAAGATCCATTCCAACTGCAAGGGCTTCCTTTGCCGTAATCACCCTCCTCTCCCCCAACTGTATGTATGCTGATGCCGGTATTTGTATAGAAATCTGCTTGCCACTTTCATGCAGAAATCCATTGAATGTAACTGCTTCTTGCATATTATTTCCTCCTTTTTTTCTAAAGTATACCTGTCCTTTTAATCAATTTATATCTTTTCATATTTACTATTCAATTATATTAAAACTTTATAAATACTATTTTTCATGCTATAATTATAAAAACTAAATTTTAGGAGCATAAAATGAAATATCTTGTATTAGATAAAGACCGATGGAACAATGCTTTAGAAGAAGCTGACCATATTCTAAAATACACGTTACTTCTTCCAGATTCCACCGCTATAACAAACGCCGATCCATCTTCCTGGATTCCAGATTCTTTAGAAAAGCTTTTTGACAACTGTATTTTTAAAATTTTTCCCAATTCTGGAGATTTTTTTGGACAAAGCAAGCCTAAATATGAATTTTCCGAATTGCCTCCCACCTCCTACTACAAAAAGGAGAGTCTTTTTCCAAAAACTCTCCTACTTCATTGTGTAGTTTATGCTTATAGTGTTATTAGCTCGTTCACTTCGACATTTCAAACTACCTATTCGAGGGCAAACATTGACTTTGAATCAGAACTTAACAAGAATGATACTACTTTAAGAGCAGCCGAAGCTACACGATTGAGCAATGCCATAAAGAACCATCTTCGTGTAATGAACAATCAATCTTTTCCTTTATTTTGGGGTAGCAAAAAAGAAACCCAGATAGAAACATCACAGGCTGCTCTATTTCAGTCCATTATGGATTTTGATGCAAGAAAATTTGGAAGCGTACTGCGCCTTTATAATTATGATGAAAATAGCAGCACGCCATGCAAAATATCAAATAGTTTAACAAAAACATCTGAGTTGTATAAGATGCTTATTAAACAGGCTCCTGACGACATTCCCGAAAGGCTACTATGGTTCTACCGTATAGAAAATATATTCGGCCTTGATTTATTGAGCCAAATTCTATCTAATATTAATGATTTAAAAATACAAGGCACGCCCTACCCTAACGGCATAAACAGCTACCGCACCTTATCTTATGCAAACCGACTACCAAATAGCCTTTCTCGTTCTCTGTATATTCATTATGCATTTTCAGCTATTAATGAATCTTTCTCAGAACAAACTTATTTTTTTAAGGAACTCTTTAATTTTGATATAATAGCGCAGAAAATTCCTCCCGTTCAAAAAGCGTTGCCGATTCATACCTGGCATATTTTCTTTGAACGATTCTGTCGTTTCTTTTCTGATTTTGCCTGCCCTGTTGTTGAGTGGTATTTCATGCTTACCCTTATTAAAACAACAAAGAAACATCTTTCAAAATGTAATATAGAAAAACAAATGAGTGCATTAAAGCCTCTACTTAGGCAGTATATGATAGAGCATGAAAAGGACTTCTTTTCCTCTGATACAAAGGAATTAGAAAAACGTTTTGATACTTCATTAGACACCCTCCCTCCTTGTGATATATCCAAGCTTTTAACCGAGTTCCGAAAGCGTGCCTACAAAATCAACTTGCTTACACCGGAACTCACCTTAAGTACTTGTACCGCTAATCATAATACAAACATCAAAAAAATTCGGGGAAGTTATATTTCTTTTTTATCAAATTTCCCGATAACCAGCGTTCCAGGTTCCACGTTCTAAACAAACTAATAAAAATTTCCCGTATGTTCCTGTATGTTCCTGGAACATTCCCCATAAATAGCGGTTTTGCCAAGAACATTGGAACATGGAACATGACTTTTAAACATTAGCAAAGCAGTGTGCGAAACCTTCTTTAAATTAAATTTGATGCGTTACATAGCTATAGTAACGATGTAGTTAAGCAAATAAAAATTCCTTTAGATTCCTCAAAAAAAGACTAACACTTGTCAAGTCATCTATAGGTCCCTCACTCGTTACTGTTTTCTGATACACTATTGGTACACTATCTTTCGATTTATAGTGTACCAACCTGTTCCAAAACGGCTCTTTCCACTAAAAAAGGAACTTCGGTTTATTCTAGTAATAATTACTAAAATAGCCGAAATTCCTTTATTTTAAAGGAAATTTATATAAAAAAAGGAACCACATTTCTGTGATTCCTCAAGAGGCGCGAACCGGATTTGAACCGGTGATCAGGGTGTTGCAGACCCACGCCTTACCGCTTGGCTATCGCGCCATATTCTATTGTATGCACTGGAACACTAAATATTCCAGGAGTGACCCCAACGAGATTCGAACTCGTGTTACCGCCGTGAAAGGGCGATGTCTTAACCGCTTGACCATGGGGCCGGATTGCTTATTTATACTATCATATCTGACTGCCTCTGTCAACCGATTTAAGCCGGGCAAAACCGGACAGTAATAAAAAGCTCCCCGAGTAGGACTCGAACCTACGACAGCGCGGTTAACAGCCGCGTGCTCTACCGACTGAGCTATCGAGGAATAGTTGTTTCAAACAACGATGATATTATATAATAGAGGTAAAGAAATGTCAAGGATTTTTTTAAATTTTTCTCTATTTCCTGGATTTTCCGGATCCTATCTAAACGACGGGAACTCACTGTCCAGCCCGACCCCAAAACCGGAAATCCGGACAAGGCGGCGGCCTGGTTCAAATGCTCCCCAAAGCCGCCCCTTATCCGTTCTCATATATTACTTTCCCACTCGCTCCAGCTTTACCACACACTCGCAGTGTCCCCCCATCGGAAACATATCCACTGGACGCACACGCGTTGCCCGGTAGCCGTTTTCCTCCAGGAACTTCACATCCCTGGCCAGGGTCGCCGAATCGCAGCTTACATAGACCACCCGCTCTGGAGCCATCTTAAGGATCGTTTCCAGACAAACGGGATCGCAGCCCTTCCTTGGCGGGTCCACCACGATCACGTCCGCATGGACATGGTTCCTTTCATACTGCTCCGGCAGCACCTCCTCGGCCTTGCCGACGAAAAACTCCACATTTTCGATGCCGTTTCTCCTGGCATTCTCCCTGGCGTCCTCAATGGCCTGGGGAATGATCTCCACGCCGTAGACCTTCCCGGCCTTCTTCGCCAGAAACGACGAAATGGTCCCGATGCCGCAATAAAGGTCCCAGACCGTTTCGCCGCCGGAAAGATCTGCAAATTCCAGGGCCGTTCCGTAAAGCTTTTCCGTCTGCACCGGATTCACCTGGTAAAAGGAAAGAGGCGAGATCCGGTATTCGATATCACCGATGGTGTCTGTGATATAGCCGGGGCCGTAAAGGTTTACGATCCTTGTGCCCATGATCACGTTGGTCCGCTCGGTGTTGACCGAATACGATACGCTGGAGACGCCGGCCTCCCTTAACCGCTCCGCCAGCTCCCCGCCGTGGGGAAGCTCCTCTCCATTGATGACCAGACAGACCATCAGCCCGCCGCTGGAAAATCCCTTTCTTAAGAGCACATGGCGCACCAGGCCCTGATGGGCGGCTTCGTCATAGGGCTTTATTTTATATTCTTTCATGAAATCCAGGATAATTTTCAGAAGCTCCTTATTTTCCTGGCAGCCCAGAAGGCAGTCCAGACCCGGAGCCGGGATCAGGGAATGGGTGCGTCCCGCATAAAATCCCGCCGTCAGCTGTCCGTCCTTTCCCAGGCCCACCGGATACTGGGCCTTGTTGCGGTAACGCCAGGGGTCCTCCATGCCGATGATGGGCTCCATGACCACGGCATCCAAAACGCCCGCGGCCTTTTCCCTGTCCTCTGGCAGGAACAGGCGGTCCATGCCGCCGATCCTCTTTAAATGATTGTAGACCTTTCTCTCCTTGAACCGGAGCTGTTCCCTATAATCCAGCTCCTGGAGCTGACAGCCGCCGCAGGCCCTGGCCACCGGACACCGGGGCTCTACCCGTGCCGGCGCAGGCTCCAGGATCTTCACCAGCCTGGCAAAGCCATAATTTTTCTTCATCTTCATCACCGACGCCTGGATCACATCCCCAATGAGCGCGTCCTTGATGAACCAGGTGTAGCCGTCGGTTTTTCCGATCCCGGCCCCGTCCTCGCCCATGTCCTCAATGGTCACGGTAAATACGTCGTTTTTCTTCATGCTCCGTCCTCCGGTTATTTCTCCTGGCCGTCACTGGTCCGTCTCACATTGCTTTCCATGAACCGGTTATAGCCCAGCCAGCCCATGTTGTCGCCTGCGCCCTTTAAGATCTCGGTCATGGTCTCCAGCTTGGCATCGGCGTTGTCGGCCAGATTCAGGGCCAGCGCCTCGATCAGGGCCGGTTTCTTGGGAGATCCGTATTCCAGCTCGCCGTGATGGGCCAGGATACAGTGGATCAGCTCATGCTCCAGCTTCTTTGGGAAGCCAGGCATGGCGGCGATCCTCTCCTCCAGCATCTGGACGCCGATGATGATATGGCCCAGGAGCTGTCCCTCGTCGGTATAATCGTTCTCCGGGAACGCAGACAGCTCCTTTGTCTTTCCGATATCATGGAACATGGCGGCCGTTAAGAGCAGGTCCCGGTTTAAGGCCGGATACTGTTTACTGAAATAATCGCACATCTTCACAACGCTTAAGGTGTGCTCCAGAAGCCCTCCCACAAAGCCGTGGTGAACGCTCTTGGCCGCAGAATGGAAGGAGAATGCCTTCATAAAGGCAGCGTCGTTCATGAAAAAGCCGGCGGCCAGCTTTCTGAGGTACTCATTCCGGATGGTGGTGATATACTGGGTCAGCTCATGCTGCATGGTCTTTACATCCTTGGAGGTCACCGGCAGATAATCCCCAGGCCTGTATTCCCCCTCATCGGCCTTGCGGATCCGCTTTACGTTTAACTGGAAAGCCCCCTGGAACACTGTCACGTCTGCATCCACGAACACATAATCCATAGCCGCAAACTCATTGATCCCCGGAGAATTCAGCTCCCAAATCTTCGCGTCTACGGTCCCCGTCTTGTCCTGGAGGGTCAGAGAGCCATACTCCTTTCCGTTTTTTGTCAGTGCGATCTGCTTTGTCTTGCACAGATACACCTCGGATATGTGAGCGCCCTCCCGGAATGTTTCGATATATTTCATACTATAATTTCTCCCTTCTTCAATCTCCCGCCGCTTTTCCGGTATCCTCAATACCGGACAGCAGCCCTTTATATGCCGGATCCGTTCTCCCGGCCCCGGACATCATGAGCCAGGCGAATCACCTGGCTCCAATGATCACTTTGTATTCAATTTCCTTATATTCTCCCAGTCCCATTCTCTGGACCGTCACTGTGGCCTCGGTCCCGGCCGCCTGGTCCTCCAGACATGCCTGGTAATCCCGGATGGAGCAGATCTCCGCTCCCTGGATCCTCGTTAGGATATCCCCTGCCTGGATTCCGGCCAGGTATGCCGGACTATCGGCAATGGCCTCTGTAATATAGAGTCCCTTGGGGATCCCCTCCGCCTGCATGGCCTCGCTGACGTCCTGGCCCTTTAAGCCCATATACGGGATCTGGATCCCATTCATCAGCTTCTGGAGGTTTCCTTTATACTCAGATACCGGAAGCGCAATGGTAAACCCCTGTCGGTCCTCTGCCCCATAAAGCTCTGTGGCCCAGCCCACCAGCTCTCCAGACATATTTAAAAAGAAGGTCCCTTTTCCAGTCTCGCAGCCGCAGTCTGTGTAAAGAACGCGGGTCTGACCATCGGCGGTCTGCACGTTCCCAGCCACATAGGAAACAGCCCCCTGCTTTACGGAATGGACGATCCCCGCAGGGCTTCCCACGGCAATCACCAGGTCTCCAGTTTCCAGACTATACGAATTTCCCAGCTCCACGGCTTTGATACGCTCCCTTGCGGCTTCCTGCACCTCGGCTTCCGCCACTGATACCACCGCCAGACCACCCAGGCTGTCCTTCTGCTTTAAGGTTCCCGCCGCCGTACCGCCGTCTTTAAAAACGACCCGGAGGGAATCCGCCTCCTCCACCGCCGCAGCTTCTGTCAGGATCATGATCTCCCCACGGCTTATGGACAGGATGATCCCCGCATACTGGCCGGTGCTCTCCACCGGATTGTCGAACCAGTCCACCTGGTGCTTTACGGAAGATACGGTCACGACACTCTGATCGGCCTCCCTGCCGATCTCCTGGAGGACCTGGTTCATGCCCTCCACCTTGTCCCTGGTCCAGTCGAAGGTCTCCAGCTCTTTTTTTACGATCCCTTCGATCTCCTCCCGGGCTGCCTCCGACTGGCTCTCCGGCGGCAGGGATTCGCTTTCCGCCGTCTGGGTCTCCTCCTCTTTTCCCGGTTCATCCCGCTCAATGGTAATGGTAGGAGCCGGAGTCGTCTCCGGCTCCTTTCCCAGGAACCGTTCTGCCAGCGGCCTTGAGGCTGCAAAGCTTACTGCTGCCACGACCCCGAAAATGACCGCACTTAAAAACAGCCGGAAAACGCGGACCGCAGTCTGCCGTCTGCTGAGCGGGGGCTTTACGATCTTTTCCCTCATGAATGGTTTTTCATTGGATCTCTTTTCGTCTGGTGCATCGGCCATATCCCATAAAACTCCTCTCCTTTCCATTATAGTTTTTTTGCTGGGTTTATGCAACAAAAATATCTCTAGGATATTCCATTGCTTTGTGTTATACTTTGGTAAATGGGCAAAGTCTCTGCCCGCTGTTTTGAAAGGACCTTTTTATGAACCAGAAAGTATTAAAAACCTTAGAATATCATAAGATCATAGAAAAACTGACCGAATATGCCGCTTCGGAGCCAGGGAAAAGGCTGTGCCGGGAACTGGAGCCGTCCTCGGACTTTGAGGAGATCGTCCAGGCCCAGGCAGAGACCGCCGATGCCGTCGCCAGGGTCCGCCAGAAGGGAAGTGTTTCCTTTGCCGGGATCTCCGACATCGGCGGCTCCCTAAAGCGCCTGGAGATCGGAAGCTCCTTAAGTATCCATGAGCTCCTGGCCGTCAGCTCTCTTCTGACCTGTGCCGCCAGAGCCAAAAACTATGGCCGCCGCCAGGAATCTGAGCTTCCCGACGACTCCCTGGACGAGATGTTCCGTTCCCTGGAGCCGCTGACCAACGTAAACAACGAGATCACCCGCTGCATCATTTCCGAAGAAGAGGTGGCCGACGATGCCAGCCCGGGACTGCGCCATGTACGCCGCCAGATGAAGATCACCGGCGACCGGGTCCACACCCAGTTAAATGCCATCTTAAATTCCAGCCGCACCATGCTCCAGGATCCGGTGATCACCATGCGGGACGGCCGCTACTGCCTGCCTGTAAAGGCCGAATATAAAAGCAGCTTCCAGGGCATGGTCCACGACCAGTCTGCCACCGGCTCCACCCTTTTTATCGAGCCCATGGCCATCATTAAATTAAACAACGAGCTGCGGGAGCTGGAGATCCGGGAGCAGAAGGAGATCGAAATGGTGCTGGCTGCCCTCAGCATGGAGCTGGTCCCCTATGTGGAGACCATCCTCATAAACCTGAAGCTTCTGACAAAGCTGGACTTTATCTTTGCCCGGGCCGCTCTGGCCAGACATTATAACTGCTCCATGCCGAAATTCAATAAAAACGGCTATATCCACATCAAAGACGGCCGCCATCCGCTGCTGGACCCCAAAAAAGTGGTCCCCATCAACGTGTATCTGGGAAAGGACTTTGACCTGCTCATCGTCACCGGCCCCAATACCGGCGGAAAGACCGTATCCTTAAAGACCGTGGGGCTTTTCACCCTCATGGGCCAGTCTGGCCTCCAGATCCCGGCCTTCGACGGGTCAGAGCTGGCTGTATTTGACGAAGTATTTGCCGACATCGGAGACGAACAGAGCATCGAGCAGAGCTTAAGTACCTTCTCCGCCCATATGACCAATATCGTGAGGATCCTGGAAAAGGCCGACAGCCATTCCTTATGCCTCTTTGACGAGCTGGGGGCCGGAACAGACCCCACCGAGGGCGCAGCTCTGGCTATTGCCGTGCTGTCCTTCCTCCACAATATGAAATGCCGCACCATGGCCACCACCCATTACAGTGAATTAAAGGTCTATGCCCTGACCACTCCCGGCGTGGAGAATGCCTGCTGTGAATTTGATGTGGAGACCTTAAGGCCCACCTACCGCCTGCTCATCGGCATTCCGGGAAAGAGCAACGCCTTTGCCATCTCCCAGAAGCTGGGGCTTCCCGATTTCATTATCCAGGATGCAAAGTCCCGTCTGGAGGAAGGCGACGAGGCCTTTGAGGACCTGCTGGCCAGCCTGGAGGAAAGCCGCGTCACCATCGAAAAGGAACGGGAGGAGATCGCCTCCTATAAATCGGAGATCTCCCGGTTAAAGAGCCGTCTGGAGCAGAAGGAGGAGCGGTTTGACGAGCGGAAGGACAAGCTGATCCGAAACGCCAATGAGGAGGCCCAGAGGATCCTCCGGGAGGCCAAGGAAACTGCCGACCAGACCATCCGCCAGATCAATAAGCTGGCCCAGTCCTCCGGCGTGGGAAAGGAGCTGGAGGCAGAGCGCACAAAGCTTCGGGAAAAGCTGGACAAGGTCGATAAAAACCTGAGCCTTAAAAATGAAAAAGGCCCGAAAAAGACCATTTCTCCAAAGAAATTAAAGATCGGGGACGGGGTCAAGGTGCTGACCATGAACTTAAACGGCACCGTCAGCTCCCTGCCCAACGCCAAGGGCGATCTGTATGTGCAGATGGGGATCCTGCGGTCTCTGGTGAACATCAAGGACCTGGAGCTTTTAAACGAGCCGGCCATTTCCGGTCCCGGTATGGATCTGATGAAAAAGAACAATACCGGCAGCGGAAAGATCAAGATGTCCAAGTCCTTCTCCGTTTCCCCGGAGGTGAACCTGATCGGCATGACCGTGGACGAGGCCATTCCCGTACTGGATAAGTACCTGGACGATGCCTACCTGGCCCACCTTCCCAAGGTGCGTGTGGTCCACGGACGGGGGACCGGCGCCTTAAAGGCCGGGGTCCATAAGCATCTGAAAAAATTGAAATACGTGAAGGAGTTCCGGCTGGGCGATTTTGGAGAAGGCGATACCGGAGTTACCATTGTGACATTTAAGTAAAACTGACAGGGAGGAACATGGAATGGTTGATAAACAGAGGATCCTGATCGTGGACGACGATGCCAATATCGCGGAGCTGATCTCACTGTACCTGATGAAGGAATGCTATGAAACAAAGATCGTGGGGGATGGGGAATCGGCGCTCCGGGAATTTCCTTCCTTTAAGCCAAACCTGGTGCTGCTGGATCTGATGCTCCCGGGGATCGACGGCTACCAGGTATGCCGGGAGCTGCGCACCGTCTCCCAGGTCCCCATCATCATGCTTTCGGCCAAGGGAGAGATCTTCGACAAAGTCCTGGGGCTGGAGCTGGGGGCCGACGACTATATGATAAAGCCCTTCGACTCCAAGGAGCTGGTGGCCCGGGTAAAGGCCGTCCTGCGCCGCTACCAGGCCGGTTCCTCCGCCGTCTCCTCTGTGCCGAAGCAGCAGGGAGAGTTTGTGGAATATCCGGATCTCGTCGTAAACCTGACCAATTATTCCGTGCTCTATAAGGGCCGTTCCGTGGACATGCCGCCCAAGGAGCTGGAGCTCCTTTACTTCCTTGCGTCCTCTCCCAACCAGGTCTTTACCAGGGAGCAGCTCCTGGACCATATCTGGGGGTATGAATATATTGGGGACACCCGCACGGTGGACGTACACATCAAGCGTCTCCGGGAGAAGATCAAGGACAACGAATACTGGTCCCTCTCCACTGTATGGGGGATCGGCTATAAATTCGAGGTAAAACGATGACACATTCCCTGTACACCAAGTTTGTCCTGGGCTATCTCCTGTTCGGCCTTCTGGGCTTTGTCCTCATCGCCACCTTTTCCTCCCACATGACCCATGAATATCTGGTCCGGGAGCGGTCCGATGCCATGTACGATGAAGCCAACCTCCTGGCCTCCACATACAGCGATATTTACCAGGGAAAGACCATCTCCCTGGATACGGCCAACCCGCAGCTGGAGGCCGTATCCACCTATCTGGGGGCCTCTGCCTGGGTCCTGGACCATAAAGGCGCTGTGGTGGCCGAGACCTCTCCCGCCTCCCATTCGGGAAAGACCATTGAGGGCTTCGATCCCACGGTCACAGGAAACAAGTCCTATATCATCGGGGACTTCTTCGGCATGTTCCCCGGCGAGACCTTATCGGTACTGGCCCCCATCACCGGAAATTTCAATACATACGGCTATGTAGTGCTCCACATGCCCATGGAGCGGATCCTGGACAGCCAGAACCAGATCCTGAATATTGTATACATCACTGCGGCCATTATCTTCTTCCTGTCCCTGATCATCCTTTTAGTATTCACCAGAACTGTGTATTTTCCTTTGAAAAAGATCACCGCTGGAGCCATGGAATACGCCGGCGGCAATCTGGACCACACCATAAAAGTAAAGACCAATGATGAAATGGGCTATCTGGCCGACACCTTAAACTATATGTCCAGCGAGCTGGGAAAGATGGAGGAATACCAGAAATCCTTCATCGCCAACGTATCCCACGATTTCCGCTCCCCCCTGACCTCCATCAAGGGCTATCTGGAAGCCATTTTAGACGGCACCATCCCGCCGGAGCTGGAGGAAAAATATCTGGGGATCGTGATCTCTGAGACGAAGCGCCTCAATAAGCTGACCGAAGGAATGCTCACCTTAAACTCCTTAGACAGCAAGGGCTTTCTGTCCCGCAGCAATTTCGACATCAACCGGGTCATCAAGGACACAGCGGCCTCCTTTGAAGGCACCTGCAGCGCCAGGGACATCGTCCTGGACCTGACCTTTACCGACGACGTACTGATGGTCTACGCGGATCTGGGAAAGATCCAGCAGGTCCTTTATAACCTCCTGGACAATGCCATCAAGTTCAGCCACAACGGCTCCGTGATCTATATCCAGACTGCTCCCCGGTACGAAAAGGTCTTCGTCTCCGTCAAGGACACCGGCGTGGGGATACCAAAGGATTCCCTGAAAAAGATCTGGGACCGTTTCTACAAATCCGACCTTTCCAGAGGAAAGGACAAAAAGGGCACGGGGCTGGGCCTCTCCATCGTAAAGGAGATCATCCAGGCCCATGGGGAAAACATCGACGTGATCAGCACCGCCGGCGTGGGCTCGGAATTCATCTTCACCCTGCCGCGGGCTGTGAATCTGTGATCTGGACCGGAGGTGTTTATATGAAGAAATTTTCCAATCCCATGCTGCCGCCATGGATCGTAATGTTCACAGTTTTCGTCTTCTTTGTCAAGGGCCTGGAGGACCGTGCGTTTCTCCTTCTGTATACGCTGGCGGTCCTCGGTCTTTATTATCTGTCCCGCGAAGACAGGACGCTCACGATCATCATCCACTGGAATCTCCTGGGCATGGCCGCCGGACTGCTCCTCCTCTGGCAGAACTGTGCCAGGTCCCAGTGGGCCATGGCTGGCGTGGCCGGCTTCTGCGTGATTTTCCAGATCATCCGCATCTATAAGCTCATAATGAAATAGCCGCAGACAGCGGCTCCGGCACCCGGGACAAAAAAGCGCCGCCCGGCCCATCGCGCATCAGACGCGGGGCTGGACGGCGCTCTGCCGTTTCTAGATTTCTTCTGCAATGTCGTAAAGCAGCCGCTCGGACTCCTCCCAGCCCAGGCACGGGTCGGTGATGGATTTTCCGTAAATGTGCTCGCCGATCTTCTGGCTTCCCGGCTCCAGATAGCTTTCGATCATCACGCCCTTTACGAATTTATGGATATCCGGGGAATAGCGGCGGCTGTGAAGGACCTCCTTCACGATCCGCACCTGCTCCTCGTAGCGCTTATTGGAGTTGGAGTGGTTGGCGTCCACGATACAGGCCGGGTTCACCAGCTCCCGCTCTCCGTAAAGCTGTAAAAGCAGCTCCAGATCCTCGTAGTGGTAGTTGGGGATGCACTGGCCGTGCTTGCTGACCGCTCCCCGGAGGATCGTATGGGCCAGGGGATTCCCGTCGGTGGTCACCTCCATGGTGCGGTAGATGAAATCATGGCCGTGCTGGGCCGCATAAACGGCGTTTAACATAACGCCCAGATCCCCTCCGGTGGGGTTCTTCATGCCCACAGGCACGTCCACGCCGCTGGAGGTGAGCCGGTGCTGCTGGTTTTCCACCGACCGGGCGCCGATGGCGATATAGGACAGCACATCCGATAAATAGCTGTAATTTTCCGGATACAGCATCTCGTCCGCCGTGGAAAAGCCGTAATCCTGGATCGCCCGCATGTGGAGCTTCCGGATGGCCACAAGGCCCTCGTACATATTGGGCTTTTTCTCAGGATTGGGCTGGTGGAGCATCCCC
The DNA here is from genome assembly GCA_014385265.1 of Enterocloster hominis (ex Liu et al. 2021). Lineage (GTDB taxonomy): Bacteria > Bacillota > Clostridia > Lachnospirales > Lachnospiraceae > Alitiscatomonas > Alitiscatomonas aceti. The sequence goes on along the minus strand of JACRTJ010000021.1, from coordinate 30,014 downwards.
TTATAGCCGCCTCCGGTGGTCCTGGGCTTGTTGGTATAGACCCGGGGAATAAGGATCAGCTTGTCGCCCACCTTCTCGCTGACCCGGGCCAGCCGCTCCATGTATTCGCATACAGAGTCCTCCCGGTCCGCCGAGCACGGCCCGATGATCACCAGGAATTTATCGCTTTCCCCAGTAAATACTGCCGCGATCTCTTTATCTCTTTTCTCTTTTAACTCCACTGCCTCGTCAGACAGGGGAAATTCTGCCTTGATCAGCTCCGGTGTAGGGAGCAGGCTTTTAAACGTAAATGCCATGATGGCCATTGCCTCCCGTTTCTTTATTCTTCCCGGCGTGAAAACGCGCCTCCGATCCCCAGCTCCATCCTGTATTTGGCCACAGTACGCCTGGAAATGGCCATTCCCTCGGCTTCCAGGAGCTTTGCCAGCTGTTCGTCGCTGCACGGGTGCTTCTTGTCCTCCTGGTCCACCAGGGCCTTCAGACGGGACTTCACCGTATTGCGGCTCACATCCTCCCCGGTCTTCCCTCCGCCGGAGATCCCGGTGGTAAAAAGATCCCGGATCAGCAGACAGCCTGCGGGGGTCAGGATGTATTTGTCCCGGATCGCCCGGCTGACGGTGGATTTGTGGATCTCCCGCTCGGCGGCGATCTCCTCTAAGGTCATGGGCTTTAATGGCTCCTTTCCCAGGAAATACCCGGCCTGGCGCTTTAGGATCCCTTCCGTGATCCCCTCCAGGGTCCTTCTGCGCTGCTCCACGGCGTTCATGATGAACCTGGCCCGCTTCAGCTTCTCCTCAAAGTAATTCTTTAACTCCTCGTCCTGGGCCGTCTCCATCATATGTACATAGAACTCATTGATGCTGATATTCCCGGCCCACTTATCATTGAGGCTCACGGTCCACTGGCCGTCCTGATAGTTCAAAATGATATCCGGGAACACATACTGGGCCCGGTCGCCCCCGTAGCCGTTTAAAGGCCTGGGATTCAGGTTCCGGATCACATGGATCAGCTTCCGCACCTCCACAGAGGAAAGCTTCAGTCTTCTGGAAATGGTACTGACCTTTCCGTCGGCCACATCCTGCAGATGGTTCCGGATAATGGTGCAGAGAGCGGCCTCCTGCTCCATTCCCAGCACCTGGAGGACCAGACACTCTTCCAGACTTGAGGCAAAGATCCCCACCGGCTCCAGCTCCTTCAGCCTGGAAACGATGTACTCCACCTCAGAAACCTCCGCTTTAAGAGCCTCTGCGATCTCTGACGGCGGGACCGTGAGATACCCGTTCTGGTCCAGGGAATGGATGCAGAACTTCACGATCCTGTGCTGCTCCTCCGTGAGCGTCTTCCAGGGGAGCTGCATCATGATCATATGCTCCACCGACTGCTCCGTATCGTCGGCCTCATAGATCCCCCCACGGGAATCTCCTTCCCTGGACGCGCCGTTATAAAACCGGTCGTACTCCCGGTAAGCCACCGGCAGCTCCCCCTCCTGGCGGCCGGAGGAATATTCCACCAGAGGATTTTCGATCTCCTCATTCTGTAAAAATTCCTCCAGCTCCGTCATGGACATGCTGAGAATATTTAAGGACTGCATCTGTACCTGGGATAAAACCTGTTTCGTCTGCAAAGATATATCTGTTTTGATCTCCAATGTAACCCTCTCTCCTGTCTTATCTTTCCCCGGCCCGGTACCGTTCCAGAAGCCGGTTGATCCTCTTTGTGGGATTTAAAAGCTCGCTCAAAGAGGAGTCATGGTTTAAGTTGTCAATAATGAGAGCGATATATTTGCTCATATCCACATCGATATAATATGGCTTCGATAAAAGCTCCGGCGTCTGATAGATCAGATTGGTGGTCAGCACCCGGTCGATGACGCCGTTTTCATAATATTCGTCGAATTTCTTAAGGCCGTTGGTAAAAAGTCCGAAGGTGGTGCAGATAAAAACCTTTCTGGCCTTTCTCCGCTTCAGCTCCTTAGCTGTGTCCAGCATGCTCTCGCCGGAAGAGATCATATCGTCAATGATGATCACATCTTTTCCTTCCACGCTGGCCCCTAAAAATTCATGGGCCACGATGGGATTGCGGCCGTTGATGATCTTTGTGTAATCGCGGCGCTTATAGAACATGCCCAGATCCAGTCCCAGCACGTTGGCAAAGAACACAGCCCGTCCCATTCCTCCCTCGTCGGGGCTGATGACCATCATGTGGTCGCTGTCGATCTGCAGGTCCTTTTCATGCTTTAACAGATGCTTGATGAACTGGTAAATGGGCTGCACCGTCTCAAAGCCCTTTAAGGGGATCGCATTCTGCACCCGGGGATCGTGGGCATCAAAGGTAATGATATTCTCCACGCCCATGCTGGTCAGCTCCTGGAGCGCCAGGGCACAGTCTAAGGATTCGCGGCCCGTCCTCCGATGCTGGCGGCTCTCATAAAGGAACGGCATGATCACGTTGATCCGTCTCGCCTTTCCGCCCACAGAGGCGATCACACGCTTCAGGTCCTGATAATGATCATCCGGGGACATATGGTTCTGGATCCCGCTTAAGGAATACGTCAGGCTGTAATTACACACGTCCACCAGGATATAAAGATCGTCGCCGCGGACGGATTCCAGGATCTCGCCCTTGCCCTCGCCGGATCCGAACCTGGGAGTCCTGGCCCCGACAATATAGGAATCCCTCTGGTAGCCTGCAAACGCGATGGTGGACTTATGCTCGCTTTCCCGCTCGTTCCTCCACCCGGTCAGCCAGGCGTCTACCTTTTTTCCCAGGGTCTCACAGCTCTTTAAGGGGATCAGCCCCAGAGGGCCCACCGGGATCGTCTCTATCTGTTTTTCTTCGTAAAGCATATTTTTCCTCCATTTTTCTGCGCTGAACTACATTTTATAACAAAATCCGCCGTTTCGTCAACCTTGTTTCCCATAACCGCGCCGCAGAAGCCTGAGATCCTCGCCCAGAAGGGGCAGGACCTTGTACTGGCTCATGATCCGGGAGGTGACCCGTTCCGTAAATTCGTCCTGCATCCGGCTTAAGGCCAGGTTGGTGGAGATAATGGTGCCCAGCTTTTTTGTAAGCCGCTCGTTGATGCAGTAAAAGAGCTGGGAGGCCGTAAAGGTATTGATGAGCTCCGTCCCCAGGTCGTCAATGATCAGAAGGTCACAGTCCAGGATATAGGCCGCCCGGTCCCTTACCTCCTCCCCGTCCCGGCCGCCGAAGCGGCTTTCCGACAGGATATCGAACATGTCTGTGGCCGTCAGGTACACCACCGAATAGCACTGTCTTAAAAGCTCCCGGGCAATGCAGTTGCTGAGGAAGGTCTTTCCGCAGCCAGTGCTCCCGGTGAACAGGATACTTCCCTTTTCCCGGCCAAAGTTTTCCACATAGGCTTTGCACTCGCCGATGACCATGGACATGTAATCGTACACCGTCATTCCCACCCGGCCGTCGATCCGCTCCCTGTCATAGTATTCCATGGAAAGGGTATCGAAATTCTCCCGTTCCAGCACTTCCCGGATATTGGACTGGTCATAAAGGACCTGGATCTCCATCTGGCGGAAGCAGCGGCATTTTTTTCCGTCTGCAAAGCCTGTGTCCCGGCAGCAGGGGCAGTGGTACTGCATTTCCATATAGTCGTCCGGATAGCCCGCCCGCTGCAGGTATTTTCTCTTCTGCTCCTTCAAAAGAGAGGCTTCCTCTTTGAAGGCCCTGGCCCCGTCCTCGTCCCCCTGAAGCTTTCTCCTGGCCGCCTGGGCCATGGCGGCGGCGATCTCATCCGTCAGCGCCTCCACCTGGGGGATCCTTTCATACACCTCCCGGATCCGCTCATCCTGACGGCGCTTATTTAAAAACTGGCGCTGGTTGTACACCCGCATGATGGCGTCAAACTGGGAATTACTCAGTGCCATCCATTCTTCCTCCCTTCTGCTGTCTCCTTCTCATATCTTCCCATACATAATCCTCATAATTATAGGTCCGTTCCTCAAAGTTCTTAAACCGGTTGGAACCGGCGGGCTTTCTTCCCGTCTCCTGGCCTCTGCCGTTTCCCGGCTCCCGCCGGTCCTGTCGTTTCGACGCCTGCCGCCTCCGGTCCAGCTCCTCCACGTCCCCCAGGGTCTTTACCCCGGCTTCCTTCCAGCCAGTGAGGATCTTGTCGGCATAGGGAAAGCTGGCCGTTCCTGTGGCCTTTATGGTCCTTCCGCAGGCCTCTGTCACCAGCTTACAGTCAAAGCCAAACTCCTTAAACCACCGCTTCATAAATTCTGTCTCCGCCGTGGCCGGGCTCCGCCCTGTGATCCCGAAGGCCTTCATTACTGCCGATGTGTCCCGGGAATACCGCATGGTGTAATCCCTGGCCTCCTCCCTGGTATGGATCCCCATCTGATACCAGTTTAAGGCCACCTTCTCAATATACCGGATGCTGGAATGGCCGCCTCCGGCACAGTACTCCGCCAGATACTCCAGAAGATCCCCGGACATCTTAAGGCCGTCGTAAAAAAAAGCAAACTTTTCACATTCGATCTGGGTAAAGGTCTTGCCCAGATACTGCTGGACCGCGTATAAAAGGGCTGTAAACTCCTCATCCCCGGAAAGGCGCTCCATACGGTCGCAGCTGTTTCCCTCCTCGGGGATCTCCACATCCCTGGCCGCCGCCGCTTCCTTTTCCGCGCTCTGGCGGGACTCCGGACGGCCTCCGTCTCCCTCCCGCTCCAGAAGGCCGGCTTCCTCCCAATAGGCCAGGGCACGCTTCACGTCCGCCTCTGTATGGTCCAGGGCGTCGGCAATGGCAGACACGGTGACCTCCTCCCCCTCATGGCGCAGCAGGTAAAGGAATACCTTCACATATTCCCCATTGGCCGCCGTCATATATGTGTCGATAAATGCATTGGATACCACAGTCCCCTGGAATGCCATTTTGTTTTTCAACCCTAAATTCATGATCCTTCACCCTCACAACTTTCCTGTTTCCATCATAACACAGCTCCACCCAAAAGGAAATAGGCGGAATCATCCACAATCCGGATTGTGGATATTGTGGATAACGTGGATAAGCCTGCGGCATAATCCTGGGGAATTTCCACGAAAATTGTCGTATCCCTTGTATTTCCTAACTTTTCCACATTTGTCTCTTACCAGTTATGTAAATAAAAAAATCCACAGGGTTTTCTTCGGCTAACTGTTGAAAACTCTGTGGATATTGTGGATAACTTACTTCTTAAGGAGATTTTCCCCCACTTTTACTATATCTCCGGCCCCCATAGTTATCAACAGGTCGCCGGATCCACATTTTTCCAGAAGAAATTCTTCAATTTCTGAAAAGCTGGGGAAATACCAGGCATCTGTTCCAAGACTGGCGATCTTTTCCGCCAGCATGGAGGAGCTGATCCCCAGGGTATCGGTCTCTCTGGCCGCATAAATGTCTGCCAGGACCACATGATCCGCGGCAGAAAGGGCTTCGGCAAAATCGTCCATCAGAGCCCTGGTCCTGGTATACGTATGGGGCTGGAACACGCACCACAGCTCCCGGTGAGGATAATTCTCCGCCGTGGAAAGGGTGGCTGCGATCTCCTGGGGATGATGGGCGTAATCGTCGATGATGGTCACGCCGTTCAATACGCCCTTTTTCTCAAACCGGCGGTGGGTGCCCCGGTAAGCCAGAAGGCCGGCGCAGATATCCCCATCGTCCACGCCCAGCTCCCGGGCTGCGGCAAAGGCTGCCAGGGAGTTATACACATTGTGCATTCCCGGCACGCCTAAGACGACCGTGCAGACCTTCTTCCCGTTCTCCAGAAGCTCATAGGACGCGCAGGCGCTTTCGTCAAAGGCCACATGGGCCGCGCTGTACCTGCTCCTTACCGGATCGCTTCCCACAGTGATCACCCGGCACGGAAGTCCTTTACAGATCTCCTCATATTCCCGGATATCGCTGTTTATGATCAGGATGCCATCCTCCGGCAGAAGCCCTGCAAACCGCCTGAAGGAGTTCCGGATATCGTCGATATCCTTAAAGAAATCCAGATGGTCCGCCTCGATGTTCAGAATGATCTCCATGGTGGGAAAAAAGGACAGGAAGCTGTTGGTATATTCACAGGCCTCGGTCACGAACATCTCCGGGCCGCCCACACGGATATTGCCGCCGATGGCGTCCAGCATCCCCCCTACGGAAATGGTGGGGTCCTTCCGTGCCTCCATCAGGATCTCCGTCAGCATGGAGGTGGTGGTGGTCTTTCCATGGGTTCCCGCCACAGCCACCGACTGGTTATAATTTCTCATGATCTGGCCCAGAAGCTCCGCCCGGGTAAGGATCGGGATGGACCGTCCCGCTGCGGCTGCATATTCCGGGTTGTCGGGATGGACTGCGGCCGTATAGACCACCACGTCGGTCCCTTCCATAATATTCTCCGCTTTCTGTCCGTAAAAGAGCTTTGCTCCGTGGGCCTCCAGCTTCTTTGTGAGCTCCGACTCCCTGGCGTCGGAACCGGATACGGTAAATCCCCTTTCCAGCAGGATCTCCGCCAGACCGCTCATACTGATCCCGCCAATGCCGATAAAATGCACATGGCAGGGACGTTCAAAATCTATATGATACATGTATCTGCTCCTCTCGGTATATTCACCTTTATCATAGCACATAAAAAGCAGAAAATCCATAGGATCCAGGCCCTGGATCCCCGCTCTTCAGGCCGCTTCTGCCGCCAGGAACCGCCGCTCTCCCGGGGCGGATGCCTCTTGGCGCTAAAACAGCTCCTCCCGGTATGGTTCCAGCGCCCCCAGAAGAAGCTGGCCCAGGATCCCAACGGCCAGGATCTCCCCGGCACCCACGGTGATCATCATGAACCATACCATGTCCCCAGAGCCATAGGCGTATTTTAATACCCACGGAATGATCAGCGTATTGGCTGCAATGGGGGGAAGGGAGACCAGATACCGGTTTTTTCTGAAAAGCCGGGAGCCCACGGCTCCCATCAGCGTTGCAAGACTCCCGAATACCACGTCCAGGGCTGCGGCCCCGCCCAGGAGATTGGAGATCAGGCAGCCCAAAAATACCCCGGGCACCGCCGCCGGGGTAAAGTATGGAAGGACGCACAGGGCCTCAGAGATGCGGAACTGGACCGGCCCGAAGCTGATGGGGCGGAAGGCCATGGTCAGGACCACATAGACCGCGGCGATGGCCGCTCCCTGGACCATCTGCTTTACGCGGCTGTCCGGCCCCGGGAACCGGCGGCTCCTGTCCTCCGGCCTCCCTGCCGCCCAGACCGTTCCGTCTTCCCCAGACGTTCCTTCCCGCCGTCTTCCGACGATCCATAAAAGCCCCGTAATAAGGGCCGCTCCCGTACTGTCGATCAGAACGTCTGTGACCATTCCCGCCCGGCCCGGTACAAAGAGCTGGTGAAGCTCATCGGTGCAGGCATAAGCCACGGTCACTGCCAGGGCGGCCTTCAGCCATTTCTTCCAGGGAAGCTCCCACTGGAACAGGGCGAATAAAACAGTCAGATGGAGCACCGCAAATTCCGTAATATGGGCAGTCTTCCTCACAGGTGTGGCCAGGAGACCGCACAGATCATGGACCTGCTCCGGCGACAGCCGGTCCGTAAGCCCCACAGCCTCCGCCGTCCACAAAAGCGCTCTGGTAACGCTGTCGCTCATTTCCGTGGACACGTCCGCCGGCTGGGCCGAAAACCAGAAAATGGCTGTCATGATCACCAGCGCCGGGATCCATGCCAGATATTTTTTCATAATACGCATACTCTCTTTCTAAAACATTTTACAGGGAGATCTCACCCCGGGCCCTGGCTCTCCGGTCCTCAATGGAATGGATCACCGGAACCATAAAGATCGCCACGATCCCTCCGGCAAAGCCGTTGTTATACAGGTTCATTCCTCCGTAGACGATGCCCACATTTAAAGCCACCGATGAGTGGAGGAAGCCGGCCAGGATCCCCACGATCCAGCCAAATTCCCCGGCTACGGGAGCCAGGGTCGTGGAGAATAAAAGCGCCAGCAGAGGAGACGGCTGGTTCACATGCCAGTGCTTGGTGAAACCGCCCAGGACCACTCCAAACATAATGGGGGCAATATTTCTCAGATGCTTTCCCGTGGAGCAGAAGCCCACGATGGTAAAGATCCCGCCAATGGTGGGGCCGTTCAGATCTCCTCCCACGGCCGCCACGAACAGGGTGGCGAACAGGCCGCACAGCCCCATATTGAAGGTGGTCGCCGGCCCGCCCTCGCTTTTCAGATAATCGGTGCCGGAAATTCCCGTGGTCTTCAGGATCCGGCCATAGGCGGCAAATACCTCTTTTCCCCCAAGGACCAGGGCTCCTCCCATCATGGACAGGAACAGGCCGCAGAGCACAAAGAGAAAGAGCCGGTTGTTTCCCGTGGACCAGATGAGCCGGGATTCCGTCGTTACTCCAAAGGATTTCATCACCGAAACCACCACTGTGGCGATGATACCGGAGGCAAAGCCTACATTATAAAGAGAATAGCCCTTATGGGCATAGTGGACATGGGTAGCCAGAGGCGGCAGCACAAAGCCGATGGCGATCCCCACCAGGATGCTTAATGGCAGCCTGGCCAGGTATGGAAGCTCTGTGATATACATGATCTGGGTAATGATCGGGGACAGACTGGTACCGTAAAATCCGATGTAAATATATCTGGACATATGGGTCTTATGGTATTTGGAATACAGATACACCCCCAGTAAGATCGCCCATATATTCATCAGATTCTTTCCAAACAGGGAAAATCCGAACATCAGACAGCTGGATGTGATCGTATGGCCGTCCATCTCCATTCCCAGGAAATAGATAGTTCCGATGGCAGCCAGGGTAAGAATACCCGCATTGATGAACGCCGCTCCGATCCCCCCGACGAGGAAATAATCGGTGATCAGGAAATCCGGCTCTTTTATGATCCGCCAGAGTCCTGGTATGATGTCCGAGAGAGGCTGGATCATCAGTCCCACCACAATAAAATACAGCGGGATCAGCGCCAGAAGACCAAATTTTTCTGCACGTATATATATCCTGTTTCTGCCCATACATTCTCCTTTTTCTTTGTATTTCCCGTTTATTTTACTATAAAAACGCCCCCACTGTAAACAGCGGGGGCAAAATTTCCAGGAAAAATACGAACAGGACAGCCAGAAGCTGCCTTCCGGTCAGCGGATCTGGGACAGGATCCCGGGATCCTTGATCCGGTCGTCTTCTGCAAACAGCAGGATCTTTGACAGGATCTCCGCCGTCTTCGGATCGTCGTCCACAAAGGGAAGGAAGATCCGTCCCCGGTGCTGGGAGTGGACGGGCACCACAAATACCATGGCATTTCCCATCTGATGGACAACTCCGCTGCCCAGATGGACCGTATACTGCCCCAGCTTTCCGTCGATGAACGCATGGGTCTTTTCCAGACGGACATTTTTCAGCCTGAACAGCTCCAGGCTGCACTGGATGATGGCGCTGCGCATCTCCACCGTGGACCGGCTGGTCTCCGGATCCACGCCTCCCGCATGGGCCGTGCTGACAGCCAGATCCACATCCCGCATCACTTCACTGTATATGACGTCGGGAATCTCCCGTATCCTCAGAGGCTTCATGCTCTTTCTGTCATAAAATACCACAGCTTCCAGAGTCGGAGCCTCAATATCACTGGGAGAAAACCAATCGGCCATGGCATAGATACGGGCCACGATATTTTCCCTGTAATAGACCTTCTGGAGACCGTCCTCATAATCGGCCACCCAGCGTCTGGTCCGCAGGGTCCCCGCCGTTTTCTTCGGCTGGATCTGATTTCCCGCAAACATGGCTGATTCTGTCTTTTCCAGTTCCTCCTCCAGCTTCACATACAGCTCCCGGAATACCTGCTTAAAGGGCTGGCGGATCTGTTTTTCAAATAACAGCCTCTGGTACTGGTGCCAGCAGCCCTTCTCATAAAGATCCCAGGGATGGGCAATGAGAAATCCTGTGTCCTCCTGTACCGGGGTAATGGTTCCTGTCCAGTCCACCAGGCCTTCTCTGGTCAGAAGTCCCAGCGCCGCCTCCTGCTGCTCCCCGGAAAGCCCAGGTTCCCTGTCCGCCTGGTCCGCTCTCAGAAGTACCAGAGGCGTCACAATGGGACCTGCCACCGGGTTTTCCTGAAGTTCCAGAAGCTCCCAGGCTTCAAAGACCGTCCGGTCCTCCATGGCCTGCTCCATCATCTGCCTGGTGCGGCTGTACTGGTCCTTCAGCTGCTTATGGACCTCCTGATACCGCAGGACTGTCTCATTCTTTTTAAATCTGGAGGGCACAGACTTTAATGTCTTTCCTCCCTTTTCGCAGACAATGGAGCTCTTCCCGTCCTCATCCACAAAAAGGCGGATCTTTGTTCCATCCTCCAGCACGTCTCCTTCAAACAGCGCCCTGGATTCCCCTGCAAGATGGGCCTCCATACGCAGCACCAGGCGGGTCACATCCGAAAATCCGGCGTTAGAGCTTAAATTCCGCAGAGCCAGCTCTGCCGCCCTGCCTTCGCTGGCACGCCTCTGGGCGCCAAACCGGCGGCTTTCCTTTTTAAACTCCTGGATAAAGCGGTAGCGTTCAAAAAGGATCTTATCCTTCTCCGCCCGGTCCTGGGGAAGCGGCAGGAGCCCCAGGCTCATCAGCAGGTCCTTATTTCTTTTCTCACGGATCTCCTGGACCAGAGCCTCATACCTGGTATTTCCCAGGGCTGCATCCGCATACTTTCTGGCACGGCCATGGGCCGTTCCGGAGGAGGAATATTTGGCCGCATCATAAAGCAGCTTAAAATTCTCCTCGCCCAGCTTTTCATACGCCTCAAAAAACCAGTGGATATCAAAGGCTCCGTCGCGCAGCTCTTCCGGAGATAAGGGCGTATATCTGGCGATCACAGACCTGGCGTACTCATCCATCCATTCACTGGTATGGGCCATAAAATAATAGCAGCCGCTCTTAAAGCCCGGAAGGTTTAAATATTCCTCCACCATGGGGATCCACTGCTCTGCATACATGGCCATCTCCACAAGACGCTTTTTTGTGATGTCGGTCCCCTGGAGCGCACGGCCCAGATCTGCTGCCGTTTCTTCCGGCGCCGGCCGGCAGACCTTCAGAAGATGGCTCAGGACAGAACGGCGGCTGGACCCGCCTGAATAATAGGAATACTGGCTCCGCTCCAGCGTATCCTTCCCCAGGGCCGTTAAGATCTGCACCAGCACCGGGATCCCGTAAACCACACGGATGCTTCCTATGGAGCTGGAAAAGGGAGTCTCCTGTTCTCCCCGCTTTAACTCCACCTGGAGCACTGCCGGGATGATCTCTTTATAAAGCGTATGGGCCAGGGTCATTTCCGGCATTTCCTCTCCAATGGTATCAAAACGGTATTTCCCGTCCTCCGGTCTTATTTTTCCCCGGCCAAAAAACCGATCCAGATCCCCGGGCCTGGCGTCCCGTCCTGCCACTGCGCCTTTCTGTTCCACGAGGCTGATGGGAGAGAGCAGGCTTCCGATCCCCAGGAATTCAAACACTGCCTTATAAAACAGATCCTTGTCCCAGATCCCTCTTACATAGCACTGGACCAGGTCCGAAAGCTCCAGGAAGGAATTTTTCCTGCTCTGGTATCCGGCCAGAGCCCGGTCTCCGCTCCTCTTATCATACCGGGCCTTTAGCTGGAACCGCAGGGCAAACGCAGTTCCCCAGTCCTCTTCTCCGGCCATCCCCAGCCAGGAGATCAGCTCTGCAAAGACCGGAAGATCGGCCGAGCGCTTCCAGACACGTTCCACTTCACCATTCCAACGGCTTTCCTGTACCTCATAGCTCTCATTTTCATCATTTAAAACAGAAACCAGCTTTCCAACAGCGGGCAGCGCCGACGATACCAGCTCTTCCCGTGGCACATATTGGAAAAACAGGCAGTCGATGACCGTCCTTGCCTGGGCTCCGAACCGGAGGCCTTCCACCAGCTCCGTAAACGGCGGCTTTTTTAAAAGCCCCTTTCCAAACACCTTTTTGTAGAGCTCCGTATTTTTCCGGTAATCTCCCTTCCGCTGGCGGCAGGCCTGATACAGGTACAGCTCCGTCAGAAGCCTTGTGGACCGGATCTCTTTTCTGTAAAACTCCTCCCACATTTCCCGGAAGGGATACTCGTCCAACGGCCCCATTTCAGGATCCTCCGCATTCCTCCACCGGCATCTTCCAAGCTCTGCTCCCAGGGTCTTTTCCTCTCCCCAGACTGTCGTATACTCCTTAAACTGATTGGCTTCCACAAGGCTGTTTAAAGCCTTGAGCACCCGGATGCATTCCTTTTCCCCGTATGAAAACAGCTCCGGTGCCTTTTTGATATCCGTCTTTATTTCCGGAAGGACAAACTCCTTTTTCGTATCATAAAAGCCATAGCCTGGTTTTTTCAGGATATCTTCTCCATCCCCGTCCTTTCCGGTCAGCTGGGCCAGGAGCACCTGCTCCCTTCCCGTGGGGTTCTGGAAGGCCGCAAGGGCCGGACGCAGGGCTTCAAACGCCTCCGGAGCATCCTTCTTCATACCCAGAGCCAGATCCAGGGCCCCCATATGGCACTCCTCGGATTTTTCTCCCAGGAGCCTGGCCACACATTCCCGGAGCTTTTCCGGACTCTGGCGGCGCAGCAGGGAAAGGGTCTCCGTGCGGCCCTTTTTATATTTCAGATTCGCTTCCAGCTTCCGGTAATCCCTGTCGTCCAGATCCTCCAGGGCCTTTGCCAGACAGAAGGCTGAGGACACCGTATATTCCTCCGGGTTATGGAGAAGCTCAAACAGGATATCTCTTCTGGCGCGGCTCCTGGGTCTGTATAAAAGCAGCCGGGCGGTCATGGCACGGCTGGCCCCATATACCTGGCCCTGGCCCACCACTGGGATCAGAGCCGCCGCCTCATCCAGATACGTTTCATCCTGGAGCATCCAGGCGATCACACACATACGCGCCGCCAGGTCGGACCGGCTCATGGTCACCCGGTACCAGGGGAAGATGCACGGATCCAGGTCCAGGCCCTTTTTGGGGATGCGTTCCATGGCATTCTTAAAGATCCCGTAGATCTTCCTGGCTTCCTCTTCGTTCTCAAACAGTCCATACGCAGTCACCGGAAGCTTTTCCGGCTCGGAGGCCTCCTCCCGCTCCACAGAAAACCATCCTGTCCGCTTTCCCCAGACCAGGTCCGACATGATGGAATACAGGTTTCCCATAAAACCTGGAAGATAACACGCCATCAGCTCCAGGTCCTCCGGATATGTAAGAAATACCTCTCTGGCCGCCCGGGCGCTGAGTCTCTGATCCTGCAGGGAGCGGTTAAAATAGGAGGCAGTCAGCTTCTGGTTTTTCGTTCCGTTCTTTATCAGCTCCAGCACTGCCTCTACTCCGGCTCCGGCGTCGTAAAAGCCTTTGGCCCAGAGGGCGCAGCTGATGGCCACCGAATCATTTGAGCGGAGCTGCTCCTCACAGAACTCCGGCTCCCGCAGGCACTTTCCCATCAGATGCAGAAGCTTATTGCTGATCCGGTCTGCACTGTTCTCATCAAAGATCCCGATCCAGGTGCCCACCGCCCGCTTTACAGAGGAAAAACGGATCAGGTCATGATCCTCGATCACCTGGAACAGGGAAAGGAATGCCTCCGGACGGCCGGCATCCATGGTCTCACAGACCGCCTGCCGGGCCCCCTCCTGGAGCCTGGCCGCCAGAAGAAAATCCCCCAGCACCTTATAAAGCCCGGTATCTCTGCTCATGACGATGCCGCGGATCATTTCGTGGCTCAGCATTGCCGTATTATTTTCTCCGTACAGGATCTCCCGAACTGCACGGACCGTCTCCTCCCTTCCCAGGTCGATCTGGGCCGCCAGTATCCCGGCATAGGGCCAGCTTTCCGTCCTGGCATGGTCATAGATCTCCGGATCCGTCTTCCCCGTCAGGATCTCTGCCAGACTGGCCTTATAAAATTTAAGCTGGGAATACGCCCATAAAAGACTCACACTCTGCCGGACAAAGGGAATATATTCTTTTGTCCGCAGACTCCTTCTGTACCATCCGGCCGTCATCTGGAACTGGTTCATCTGGTCCAGGGCATAATAAAACTCCTCTTCCTGGCCCTCCGGGACGCAGACCCTCACCAGGCCCGGCAGCTCCCTCTTGTAAATCTCGCTTAATGTCCCGGCCTCCCCGTTTTCCAGAAGACTGGTCATCCACTGGAGAGGCTCGGTCTTTACAGAGTAATATGGATCTGGAAGCAGCTTCTTCTCCATTCCGGTCAGATCCTTTCCTGCCGCCTTCGCCTCCAGGATCCGCTGCTCCGTCAGCTTCTTTCTCGTTTCGTAGGTAAATCCTCCCATACATTCCCTCCCTTTACCATCCGGCCAGCATCGTCAGCCGTACAAAGGTAAATACAAGTCCATCGTGCCACGGGAGCGCCTGCCCCAGCTCCGTCAGTTCCTCGTCATCGGCAAAGATCCGGTAGATCCCGTCTTCAAAACACTGGACCGCATTCTCCACCGCCTGGTCCGCATCCGCATCGTTCCCTCCTCTGAGGCCGAAGGAGATCTTTCCCGTCACAGCCTGCTCCTGGATCGTCTCACTGGTCAGCCAGGGAACGATCTGCCCCGTATCCTTCCTCTCGTTATACTGGCGCACCCCCAGGCATACCAGTCCTTCCACCAGCTCCTTCACAGTTTCCGGTCTGGATTCCAGAAGAAACTCCACAGGCTCCACGGCTCCCTGGTTCTTTTTCCCCAGCTTCCGCATCCGAACTTTTATGGTATACAATCACGTCTCCCCCTTCCGGTGATCCTATCATGTTCCCATTATATCATACTCCATTCATCGAACTCCAGTTCTATTTTCTTACATTTTTATAACGTGCCGCTGGTTCCCCCCCTGCGTTTTTCTTCTATTTTAATACGCCGGTCAGCCAGGGCAGGCCCAGGGAGACAGCCGGCACAAATGTCACCAGGAGAAGTCCCGACAGAATGGCTCCGTAGTACCAGAGCATATAGGGCATGACCTCAGACAGCGAGGTCTTTCCCACCTTTATGGCGACAAACAGGGTATTCCCCACAGGAGGCGTGATATTTCCAATGCAGAGATTGTAGACCAGGATCAGGCCGAACTGGACCGGATGCATACCAAAGGCCTCCACCACCGGAAGAAACAGCGGGGTGAAAATAAGAATGGCCGGGGTCACATCCATGAAGGTGCCCGCCAGAAGAAGGACGGCGTTCATAATGAGGAGCAGGGCCGCCGGACTGGATGTAAATCCCAGAAGAGCGGCGGAAACTGCCTGGGGGATCTGTGTGAAGGCCATGACCCAGCCCAGGATATTGGACACTCCGATGAGAAACACCACCATACCGCTCATCCTGGCGCTGTCGGTAACGATACGCCAGAACGAACGGACCGTGATATTCCCGTAGCAGATCCCCAGGACCAGGGCGTATAATACGGCAATGGCTGCTCCTTCTGTGGCTGTGAAGATCCCGGCTATGATGCCTCCGATAACCACCACGATAAGGGTGAGGGAGGGAATGGCCCGCAGAGCGGCTCGTCCCAGATTCTTCCAGTCATATTTCCCGGCGGCTCCCCTGTATCCCTTTCTCCCCGCTGCCGCCACCGCCACGGCAATACAGCAGGCGGCCCACAGAATACCGGGCACATAGCCCGCCAGGAACAGCGCCGACACAGAAACGCCTCCGGCTGCCAGAGAATACGTGATCAGAGCGTTGGACGGCGGGATCAGAAGTCCCGATGGCGCAGACGCCCCGTTGGACGCCGCGCAGAGAGCCGGATCATAGCCCTGCTCCTCTTCTCCGTCCCGCACCATGCTTCCCACGGCGGCAGCGGCAGCCGACGCAGACCCGGAAATAGCCCCGAACAGGGCGTTGGCCCCCACATTTGCCACCAGAAGAGAACCGGGAAGTCTTCCAAGGACTGCCAGCACAAGGTCCACCAGCCGTCCGGCGATCCCTCCCTGGTTCATAAGGTTCCCGGCCAGGATGAAAAACGGAATGGCCGTAAGGCTGAACCGGCTCATTCCCACAAAGATCCTCTGGGCCGCCGTCACCACCGCCGCATCCGCAGAGACCGTCGCCAGGATGGCCGCCAGGGAAGAAATTCCAATGGAATAGGAAATGGGCACCCCCAGCGCCAGAAAAACCAGCATCACGCCTAAGATCGTCCAAAGTGCGTTCCATGCCATGGATCAGCCCTCCCTTCCTGTTTTCAGGATCTCCCAGAGATTCAATCCTGTATACACCACACAAAGTACGCCGCTCACCGGAAGGACCGCATAAAAGAAGCCCACAGGAAGCCCCAGGGATGAAGTCATTTGTCCCATAGCCAGGTCTGTGATCTTCATCCCTCCATAAAAAAGAATGACCACAGAAAAAAGAAGAGCCACTGTCTCAGAGAAAACAGCCAGTCCCTTTTTCAACCCCGGCCCCAGCCGTTCCATCAGCAGCGGGATATTCATGTGCCCTCTTTCACCAGTCACCAGGGACGCCCCAAAAAGGGCCATCCACCCGAACATATAGGACACCAGCTCCTCGGACCAGGACGACGGATTTTTTAAAAGATACCTGGTAAATACCTGCCAGCAGGTAAGGACCACCATAGCCAGGAAGCTGACGCCGGAAAGGATCTCCAGGGTGTGGTCCAGAACGTTTCTCATTTTCTCCATGATCTCCTCCTATTGGCCGGACGCATACATTTCATTGTATTTCCGGATCCTCTCATATAAAGGCCGGAGGGCGGGATTTCTTTCAAGGACCATCTCATGGAGCGGCAGTACCGCCGCTGCGAACGGTTCCCGGTCCGGATAGAGAAAGGTCACCTTCTGCTCCTTTTCCGCCTTCTCCCTGGCCGCCTCCACAGCCTTCCCCCACTCCTCCTGCTGCACCCGCTCCAGCTCTTCAAAGCCCTCCTCAAATACGGCTCTTTCCTCTTTTGTCAGGCTCTCCAGGAACCCATAGTTCCCGATCAGAAGATCCGGGACCATCTGGTGCATGTCATAGGAGTAATACCGGCATACATCCCCGTGGCCATTGTCCGTCAGGGCCATCTCATTATTTTCTGCCCCATCGATGATGCCGGACTGAAGGGCCGTATAAACGTCCCCGAAGCCCATGGGCGTCGCCGACCCGCCCAGAAGCCGCATCATTTCAATATTGGTGGGGGACTGCTGGACCCGGATCTTTAGCCCCCGCAGATCCTCCGGCCGTTCCACAGGCTTTTTTACTGTATAAAAATTTCTCGTTCCCGCATCCAGCCAGGCCACCGCTGTAAAGCCCGCCTGTCTGGTGGCTGAAAAAACAGGCCCCGTCACTTCCTCATCCTCCATGGCCCCATGGTACGCCTCTGTGCTCTGGAACAGGTAAGGGAGGTTAAAAAGCTCATAATCCTTGCTGAAGGTCTCCAGAATGGCGTTGCTGGCCACACAGAAGTCCATGGCCCCGGTCTGGGTCAGCTGTACCATATCCGTCTGGGAGCCCAGGAGCTCGCTGGGATACACCTCCACCCGGAACCGGTCCCCCAGCCTTTCCCCGATCATTTCCTGGAAGGCAGTCAGCGCCAGATGGGTCGGATGGTTCACCGACTGGTTGTGGCCGATACGGACGATCCGGCGGGAATCAGTCCGGGACCCGCAGCCACTTAAAAGTGACAGAAGCCCGGCCGCCAGGACCGCGCCCATCGTAAGTCTCCTTTTTGCAGACTTCTCTTTCTTCATACCTGCACTGCCTCCGCTCCCGGTACAGAAAACCCAAAATACCGCACCGCATTTTCATAGGAGATCCCCCGGACGATCCGGGAAAGGGCCTCCCAGTCCGCCGGATACTCCCCGTTCTCCACCCAGCGTCCCAGGATACCGCAGAGGATCCGCCGGAAATACTCGTGCCGGGGATAGGATAAAAGACTCCTGGAATCCGTCAGCATTCCAACAAAGCTCCCCAGAAGGCCCAGGCTTGCCAGACTCTTTAACTGCGCCTCCATGCCATCCTTGTGGTCATTGAACCACCAGGCACTTCCCTGCTGTACCTTCCCCAGGATACCGTCTCCCTGAAAGCAGCCAATGAGAGCGCCGATGACCGCATTGTCCGCCGGATTCAGGGAATAAAGGATGGTCTTTGGCAGCTCCCCGGTCCGGTCCAGGGCGTTCAGATAATCCGCCAGCGGCCCGGACCGCAGAGGGCTTAAGATACAGTCTGCGCCGGCATCCGGCCCAAGGCCCGCATACAGACGGCTGCTGTTGTCTCTTTTCACGCCGAAATGCAGCTGCATCACCCAGCCCCTTTTATGGTATTCCCGGCCCATCACAGCCAGAAATGCCGTCCGGAACGCCGCCAGCTCCCTCTTTTCCGGCATCCGGCCCGCAAGCCGCCAGGAAAAGATCGTTTCCACCTCTTTCCGGGACGCCTCCACATAAGGGACATATGGAAGGCCGTGATCTGCGGTCACACAGCCCATGGAAGCAAAAAAGTCCATGCGTACTCTCAGGGCGTCCAGGAGAGACGAAAAATCATGGATCTTCCGTCCGCTGGCGGCTTCCAGCCGTTCCAGATACGCCGGATAATCGGTTCTTTCCAGGCTCATGGCCCGGTCCGGTCTCCAGGCCGGAAGGACCTGTACAGGAAAGCCCGGATCCTCTGCCAGCCTGCGGTGCCATTCCAGAGGATCGGCCGGATCGTCAGTGGTACATAAAACCTTCACTCCCGACTGGCGGATCAGCCCCCTGGCTCCCATGGACGACTCCTTAAGCTTCTCCCGGGTCAGCGCCCAGACCTCTTCTGCTGTCCTTTCATTGAGGACTCCGCCGTACCCGAAATACCGCCTCAGCTCCAGATGGCTCCAATGGTACAGCGGACTGCCCGCCGCCAGTTCCAGGACCCTGGCCCATTTCCGGAATTTTTCCCAGTCGCCTCCGTTTCCGGTGACCAGTTCCTCCGGCACCCCGCCGGCCCGCATCAGCCTCCACTTATAATGATCCCCGCCCAGCCACGCCTGGGTGAGATTTTCAAATCTCCGGTCCTCAAAGATCTCCCTGGCGTCTATGTGACAGTGGTAATCGGCGATGGGCATGGGCTCAGCATACGTATGATACAGCCGCCTGGCCGCGTCCGTATCCAAAAGAAATTCTTCATCCATAAACGGCTTCATGGTCTCACTTCTCCCCTTTCCCCAGGGCGTGCAGAGTCCCTCTGACCATGCCCGGCCCCGCTGCCATTTCCGTGAAATACTCTGTCACCCTGTCTGCCAGTCCGGCCTTAAAAAGATCCACTCCAAAGATCGCCGCATCCGACAGGACCGGCCGGAGGGCTTCCCTGATCTCTGATCCCGGCACACCTTCTGGCCGGAGAACGTGCTCCGATTCCCGGATATGCTCCATCTGGAGACAGCCTCCCAGCTGTATCCGTTCCAGCTGCCGTCCCAGCCTTTCCGCCATGGGATCCGGGCTCAGCTCCATGGGCCTGCCATCATCATCCACGGCCATCCGGTACCGGAGCCATCCGGCCAGCACCAGAGGGATACCCCGGAGACGGTCCATATCCAGATCCGGAGATTCCATATACGTCTTTATGGTCTCCCCAAACCGCACAGAAAGCTTCTGGGACGTGTCTGTGGCGATACGCTGGGGAGAATCCGGCAGGAACGGGTTGGGAAACCGGACTGTAAGCACTGTATCCAGAAATTCCCTGGGATCCAGGATCCCCGGATCTGTGACAGCCGGCAGCCCCTCCTCATACCCGATCCGCCTTAAAAGGGAGACCAGATCCCTGTCCTTCATCTCCTCTGAGATCTTCTTATACCCCAGGAGACAGCCGAATACCGCCAGCGCCGTGTGAAGCGGGTTCAGACAGGTACATACCTTCATTTTCTCTGCTTTTTCCACAGTTTCCCGGTCTGTGAATAAAAAACCGGCCTTTTCCAGCGCCGGACGTCCATTGGGAAAATCATCCTCGATCACCAGATACTCACATTCCTCTGCGTTTACAAAGGGAGCCGCATACGTATTTTTTGCCGTCACCACAGGCTCCATGCCCGTTAATCCGTCCTCCTCCAGGATCTTAAGCACATCCTGCCCTGGTCTGGGGGTGATCTTATCGATCATGGTCCACGGAAAGGCCACCCGGCTCCGGTCGGTCACATATTCCAGGAAGCCCCGGTCTGCCAGCCCGTTTTCACACCATTTTCCGGCAAACGTCTCCATGGCCTCCAAAAGCCGGTCCCCGTTGTGGGAGCAGTTGTCCATGCTGACCATGGCAATGGGCTTTCTCCCCGCAAGGAACCGCCGGTACAGAAGCCCCGCCACCTGTCCCATATAGGTTTTGGCCCGGTCCGGCCCGTTTTTAAAGTCCTCCTCTGCTCCGGAAACGCCATATCCCTTTTCTGTGATGGTAAAGGACGCGATCTGCAGCGAGTCCATGGTGAAGATCTCCTTTAACCCGCCCAGGCCGTAAGAGGCCAGGATGCTTCCCACCACCGTCTTCTCCACCGTTCCGTCGGCCTTTAAGGTGACCAGGACCGAATATTCATCGTGGGGCCGGTTCACCCTTTCCAGGATCTCCGTATCGTAGCCCTCGGCGGCCACAAGCCCCTGGTCCATGATCCCCTGGTCCAGCAGTTCCTGGACTGCCCTGGCCGGAAATGCCCGGAAAATATTTCCGGCACCAAAATGGACCCAGACCGGTTCCCGCCCGGTGGCCTCCCGGACGGCCTTCCGGTCAAACTCCGGCAGCCTATATCCCCGCTCCGTCCACCACTTCCGCTCTCTTAAACCTTTCTCATTGAGCTCCATTCACCTTTTCCCCCTTTTCAATGGCCTCCCAAAGGCCGTTTAAATAGGCCGCTCCCAGGGCCCTGTCATAAAGCCCGTACCCGGGCATGGCCTCCTCTCCCCAGATCATCCGCCCGTGGTCCGGCCGTATGGGACCGGAAAAGCCGGTATCATAAAGGGCCTTCATGATCTGGTACATATCAAAGCTGCCGTCTGAGGACAGATGAGCCGCCTCCTCAAAATCCGTGGGGGAATTGAACTTAAGGTTCCGCACATGGGCAAAATGGATCCTGCCCTTCAGGGCGCGGATCATGTCCGGCAGATCGTTGGCGCGGCTGGTGCCGAAGGAGCCGGTACAGAAGGCCACGCCGTTATGAGGATCGTCCACCATGTCCATGATCCGGAGCACGTTTTCTTTATTGGTCATGATCCGCGGCAGCCCGAACACGCTCCAGGCAGGGTCGTCGGGATGAATGGCCATCCGAATGTCATATTTCCGGCATACGGGCATGATCTGCTCCAGAAAATACCGGAGATTTTCAAACAGCCGTTCCTCATCCACGCCCTGGTACATGGCAAACAGCTCCTTTACCCGTGCCATGCGCTCCGGCTCCCAGCCCGGCAGGACCGTGCCGTTCATATCCCCGGCAATGGAGGAAAACATGGTCTCCGGGTCCAGCCGGTCCACCGCCTCCTGGGTGTAGGCCAGCACCGTAGACCCATCAGGGCGCAGCCGGGCCAGCTCCGTCCTGGTCCAGTCAAACACTGGCATAAAGTTGTAGCACACCAGATGAATGTCCTCCTGGCCCAGATTTTCCAGCGTCTCTATATAGCGGCCGACATACACCTCCCTGTCTGCAGCCCCTGTTTTAATGGCGTCATGGACATTGACGCTCTCGATCCCGGAAATATGGAGCCCGGCGCCCTCCACCTCCTGTTTCAGCGCCCGGATCCGCTCCCGGCTCCACACTTCTCCCGGCTTCGTATCGTAAAGCGTCGTGATGACCCCGGTCACGCCGGGGATCTGGCGGATCTCCTTTAAAGTAACGGTATCAAACCCTGTCCCATACCACCGCAGTGTCATTTCCATCCCATACAACCTCGCTTTTTGAAAAATTCATATGCTTTGGGATTAGTATGCCGCCTGGGAAAGAAAATATGTGCAGGCACACAGACCCGCGGAGTGTTTTTATATTATAGGACGTTCTTTCTTATAACAGAATAAAGCTCCGGGCCTGAGCCCGGAGCCATTTTTACAGCTTCAATACCTGGAGTACCTCTTTCATCCGTCCAGTCAGGTATTTCTTCTTATTATATGCAATAAAATACTGACGTTCCAGAGTATCGTCCGTCAGCTTCACCTCCTTAAGCCGCCCAGCGGCGAGCTGCTCCGCCGCCAGCTCCCTGGGGAGGATCGTAATGCCGAAGCCCTCCTCCGCCAGCTTTAAAAGACTTAGATCGCTGATGCTGTCCACCACCGGCCTGGCGCTGCATCCGTGGGACTCGAACATGGCATCAATGCAGACCCGGTTCCCGCTTCCCTTTTCCCGCAGGAGCAGCCGGTACCCCGCCAGCTCCTTCACAGTCACCGGCCCATGGGGGCCGTAGGAGGGGGCGCAGACCGCCGCCATCTCTCCCCGGAATAAGGGCTGGATCACCCGCCTGGTCTGGTCCTTCAGCCCATCCACCACCGCAAAATCGATCTCATTCTCATTCAGCTTCTCTTCAATGGTCACGGTGTTCCCCACCAGCACCTCCATATGGATCCCAGGTATTTTTTCTTCCAAAAGCTTCAGCATCCCTGGGAGAAACGTTTCTCCCACCGATACATTGACTCCCATACGGCATCTGGCCATGGAGGTTCCGTCCCGCAGCACCGCCTCCGCTTCCTCAAACTGATCCAGGATAGAATCCGCATATTCCCTTAAGGTATTTCCCGCCTCCGTCAGATAGATGGTGCGGTTCATACGCTCAAACAGCTTCACCTGGTAAAAGCTTTCCAGCTCCTTTATGGCAACACTGACTGCCGGCTGGGTCATATTCAGCTTCCCGGCAGCCGCAGTAATGCTCTGGCATTCACACACGGTCTTAAAAATGTACATATGGCGGACCGTCATACTGGTTCTTCCTTTCATAAATAAATATTTATATATTTTATTTTAATATATATATTGATTTATGTCAAGAAAACCGTTATAACAATAGGGAACACAACGAAAAGGAGATATGTATGGAGAATCGAAACAAAACTCTTCTGGAAATATTCCTGACCTTCCTAAGGATCGGCGCATTCACCTTCGGCGGCGGCTACGCCATGATCCCGCTGATCCAGAAGGAAACAGTGGAAAAACACGGCTGGATCTCTGACAAGGATATCCTGGAGATCGTTGCCATAGCGGAATCTACTCCCGGCCCCATTGCCGTCAACTCGGCCACCTTTGTGGGCTACCGGGTCTGCGGCTTCACCGGAGCCCTCTGCGCCACCCTGGGCGTCGTCCTCCCGTCCTTCCTGGTCATCACAGCCATCGCCTTTGTGCTCCGGGAATTCCAGTCCATGAAGGTGGTCCAGTACGCCTTCTTCGGGATCCGCGCCGGAGTCCTGGCCCTGATCCTGAAGGCCCTGTGGTCCATGTACCGCCAGTGTCCGAAGAATCCGGTTTCCTATGCCATTGCGGCCGGTTCCTTCATCCTGGCGGCCATCCTGAACGTCAACGTGCTTCTGGTACTGATCCTCTGTGCCGCCGCAGGCTTTCTTGCATCCACCATTTCCTTAAGGAGGGCTGAATCATGATCTATCTGGAGCTTTTCTGGACATTTTTTAAGATCGGCGCATTCACCTTCGGCGGCGGCTACGCCATGCTGCCCCTGATCCAGGCCGAGGTGGAATCCCATGGCTGGATGGCCTCCGCTGACCTTGTGAACTTCGTGGCGGTCAGCGAAAGCACCCCCGGTCCCTTTGCTGTAAATATTTCCACCTATGTGGGAACGGAGCTGGCCGGGATCCCCGGAGGGATCTTTGCTACCCTGGGCGTGGTCCTCCCGTCCTTCCTGATCATCCTTTTGGTGGCCCGGTGCTTTGAGGCCTTCCGGAACAGCCGGATCGTAAGCGGCTGCATGGCTGGTCTAAAGCCCGCTGTCATCGGCCTCATCGGCACTGCCGTCCTCTCCGTTGGAAAGACCGTTTTCTTCCCCCAGGGCTTCTCCACAGGCGTCCTGGGCGGCATGAGCTTTTACATCTCCCTGGCCATCTTCCTTCTGATGACCGTACTGGCCTTCAAAAAAGTCCATCCGATCCTTCTGATCTGCCTGTCAGCCGTCATCGGGATCTGCGCCGGTTATGGACTGGGGCTGCCAGTGTAGATGTGGATATGAAAAAAAGCCCGCCAACAGGCAAAAAATCGCCCCGGCCGCACGGCCTGAGCGATTTTTGTTTCTGATCTATAATTCTCTGTTCCCTCTCTGAGCACATCCGTATCCTTTTTCTCCCATGCCCGGATCTCCTGGATTTTTTCATGAAAAATCAAGAAAATACAAAGACTTTGGATGCCAGAGCAGAAAAATCCCCCAGCACCCACAAACTTGAAAAGTTCTGGGTACTGGGGGAAAATATCCAGGCCGTGGTTCTCTCTGCCCGCTTTATCCCTCCGCCTGGGGCACCCGCGCATTCTGAACGAATCCGATCAGCTGGCCCGACAGCACCACCGTTAAAAGGGATACGGCGATGCGCTTCAGATCCAGATAGGATAAGGACAGCGCCAGCACCAGCAGGTCGCTGGCCAGGTACGGGATCCGGATATCGCTCTTTGTAACACGGCAGATACTCATGGCCAGGGCGTCGTCGCCGCTGGGGGCTCCGCCGGCCCTCACGCAGAGTCCCGCGCCGATACCGATGAACAGCGCTCCCACGATGGCTGCCGTCAGCGGCATATCCGCTAATCCCGGCCAGAGTCTCGGGAACTGCTCGAACACCGCATAGGAAGCGGAAAACGTAAACCCGGCAATGGTGGAATAAAGAATAAACGACCAGCCCAGAAGCTTCCAGCCCACCAGATAGCAGGCTGCGTTCATAATAAAGCCGGTAATGGCCGGAGAAAGGTCCAGCCAATAATTTAACAGCAGCGTCATTCCCAGGATCCCGCCCTCCGTAACGCCGGAAAGCGAATGGACGTTATAAAGGCCAAATGCCATGATACTGCTGCCGATCATACACAGTGCTATTTTTCTTCTGTCTAACTTAATTTTTTTCTTTGAAACCATAATATCCTTTCTTTACAACGATCTCTGTCCGCCGTGATCCGTCCGGCCTGGTCCTTTCCGACACGACGGCCCGCCCTCATTACCCGAGGACCGAAAAATTCACGTCGGACAACACATTCAGCATCTGGCAGAACTTTTCAATATCTTCCTCTGAAAACATTTCTGCGATCTTCTTTACCGCCAGGCTATCCTGCTTTTTATATATTTTGTAGTTGGGAACTGCCTCCTCATTGATGGACAACAGATTCTGGCGCCGGTCTTTGGGATCCGGCGTTTTGACCACCAGCCCCTGGCGGATCAGCTCATTGATCTTTAGCGTTACTGCTGGTTTTGATACGCACAGCATCTCCGCGATCTTGGACGCCGTCAGCCGTCCGTCCATAGCGTAGATCAGCTCCAGGTACAGAAGACTGTTGTAGGTAATATTTTCGTCGATGAACTGCCGGTTCATCAGGCGCAGATCGCATAAGGCGGTGCTGTAATAAAAAGAATCCAGTGCCCTTCTCAGTTCCATTATCTACCCCCCATTTTTCATTTGTTTTAGCCATAATAATTATTATAGCTTAACTATATAGAAATGTCAAGCCCCTGGAACAGTTCCCTCTTTCCGCCTGTGAGAACGCATTCGTGCCACTAAAAAAGCCGCCCGTCAGTTTCCTGACAAAGCGGCCTTTTCTCATTGGTAAATTAGCACTTAACTACGTTTACAGCGCGCAGCTTCTTGCTGTTCTTCGGATCCTGCTCGGTATCGAAGGTAACTTTCTGACCCTCTTCCAGAGTCTTGAAGCCCTCGCCTACGATAGCGGAGAAGTGAACAAATACATCGTCGCCGCCGTTGTCGTTGGAAATAAATCCGTAGCCTTTCTCAGAATTGAACCACTTAACTGTACCGTTATTCATTTTGGTACCTCCATAAATAAAATTTTCCGCACTGCCCTCAATAAATCCCCTTACATTTCTGTCGGCCTTTATTCAAGAAAACTCACATGCATCTGTAATTCATTTAACGTGCAAATGACTTACAAAATTGCATGTGAGTTCAATAATGCATCGGAATTACTGTAACAATATCACAAATCCGTCTGCCTGTCAATTATATTTTCCTGTAATTTTCCAGAGTTTTTTACAGGCCTCAGCCAGTCTGTTTTTACGGGCTTTTTACGCCTGGCTTACCGTCTTTCCCTTGAATACAATCCTCTTTGTTTCAAGCGTTTCCTTATCCAGCAGGACAAACGTAGCTTCCTTTCCCTCTGTCAGGCTTCCGATCCGGTCCTCCATTCCAATGGATCTGGCCGGGTTATAAGAAGCCGCACGCACCGCATCCGCCACCGGGATCCCAAACTTCACAGCCTGGCGAAGACATCCCATAAGGCTGGTCACAGAACCTGCCAGCGTCTCCGGATGGCCCAGAAGCGTTGCACGGTTTCCATGGACTTCGATCATCTGTCCGCCGAAGGGATATTCGCCGTCGGGCATTCCTGTGGCCCGCAGGGAATCGGAGATCAGGATCATGCGTTCTGCTCCGAACATGGCGAAGGTGGCACGGATCACGCTGCCGTGGACATGGATCCCGTCGCAGATGATCTCGGGCATGACCTTCTTATTATCAAAGGCCGCTCCAATGACTGCCGGCTCCCGGTGGTGAAGGGACGGCATGCCGTTATAAAGATGAGTGGCATGATCTGCTCCCGCCGCAAAGGCTGCGCTGGCGGTTTCGTAATCGGCAACTGTATGGCCAATGGAAACATGGATCCCTTCCTCAGCCGCAGCCTGGATGAATTCCATGGAGCCCGGCTGTTCCGGAGCCAGAGTCACCAGCTTCACAAGACCTCTGGCGTCTGCCTGGAGTCTTTTTAACATGGGCACATCGGGATCATGCAGGAAGTCGCTGTTCTGGGCTCCCTTTTTTGCGCTGGAAAGGAACGGGCCTTCCAGATGGACGCCCACCAGCTCTGCACCGCCGCTGTTTTTCTCCTTATGGGCTGCGGCATTCTTACAGATCAGGGAAAGCTGGTCCTCGCCCAGGGTCATTCCTGCCGGGCAGATATACGCCACGCCCTCGGACAGCTCATAATCTGCCATGGCCTGAAGTCCCTCCGGAGTCGCATCGCTGAAATCCTCGCCGACGCATCCATGGAAATGAACGTCCACCAGGCCCGGGATCACATAGCAGCCGGAGGCATCCACAGTTTCCCCGTCGCTGCTGGTCCCCGCAAATACAGAGCCGTCTGTGCAAAGATCCTTTTCACAAAAACCGTGTTCCAGGTCGAACACGCTTCCGCCGGTTATCCGCATATTTCTACCCCCGTTCCCTCCAGTTTGGAGAGAGCCGCCTCGTCACATACCAGGACAACATCCGGATGGAGCTGGAGGATCGAAGCCGGACACTCCGGTGTGATGGGGCCGCATACAGTCTTATAGATCGCGTCAGCCTTATCTGCACCGCTGGCGATCAGAAGAATACGGCGGGCAGCCATAATGCAGCCGATGCCCATGGTCAGGGCCTGCTTCGGCACATCGTCAGCGCTGGCGAAAAACCGGGCGTTGGCTTCGATGGTGCTCTCTGTCAGATCCACCACATGGGTTTCCTTCACAAAGTGATCAGAAGGCTCGTTGAATCCGATATGGCCGTTTCTGCCAAGTCCCAGAAGCTGAAGATCTGCATATCCAAAGGATTTTACCAGCTCATCATACCTTCTGCACTCCTCCTCCGGATCCTCTGCCAGACCGCTGGGCACATATGTATTCTCCGGGAGGATATCAATATGGTCAAACAGATTTTTCTGCATGAAATAGCGGTAGCTCTGGTCGTGGTCTCCGGAAAGTCCCTTATACTCATCCAGGTTCACGGAGTGTACTTCCTTAAAGCTGAAATCCCCTCTCTGGTTCCATGCTGCAAGCTGTTTGTATGTTCCAATGGGTGTAGAACCGGTTGCCAGGCCCAGAACGCAGTCCGGACGACGGATCACCTCAGCAGAAATAATGTTCGCTGCACGACGGCTCATGGCGTCGTAGTCCTTTTCACGGTATATTCTCATAATTTTTCAGTCTCCTTTCCTTATACATACTCCATCCCTATACAGGATGTTTTTCATAAAGGATTGTATCACATTTTTACCCCTGTGTCATCAGAAACAGGCCTGCACTTTCATAACAATTCTAAACCTCACATTTTCTTATGAAGCCAGTGACAAGCACGTCCCATTATGTTATAATTATATCATAGTCGGAAATTATGTAGTTTAGGAGGGTTCTATCTTATGAATTGTTACGGAGTTTCTGTAAATTTAAAAAATATCCCGGAACTGGATCCGGAGTTCACTCCCCTTTTAAAATTCAATGAAGCGTTTCTGAAAGACGCCACAAAGCCCGTATCCATCGCAGTGGAAAGGGCTGACGGCCAGATGGCTGCCTGCCATACAAAGATCCATGAAGAAGCGGAAATGACCCAGGCGAACCATTATTACATTGACCGCCTGGTAAAGACCATGATCTGGCTTCAGGGCGGCTTCCGTGTTTATGTAAATGATAAAGATCTTTATGACTACTTAAGCAGCGTTTACTGCAAAGGCGGAGCCCGTGAATTCGACTGGGATTTCATGTCCCATATCTATGAGCATGAATTTGAGATCGTGTTCACAGAACAGGTTCCTGAGACCAAAAACGCCCCCATTGCCATGGGAGGACACCTGGAAGGCTGCCGCATCGGCTTTGATGCCGGCGGATCCGACCGTAAGGTTTCTGCAGTGATCGACGGAGAGACCGTATTCTCTGAGGAAGTCGTATGGTTCCCGAAGGTTACCGAGGATCCTCAGTATCACTATGACGGGATCGTAGCTGCCTTCAAATCTGCCGCAGAGCATATGCCGCGGGTGGATGCAGTGGGTATCTCCTCTGCCGGGATCTTCATCAACAACCGTACCATGAGCGCATCCCTGTTCCTCAGCGTTCCCAAGGACCTTTATGAGTCCAAGGTAAAGGATATCTACATTCGTGCCGTAAAGGATACCTTCGGCGATATCCCCTATGCCGTAGCCAACGACGGGGATGTTTCCGCCCTGGCCGGAACCATGAGCTTAAAGGACAACAATGTCCTGGGTATTGCCATGGGCACCAGCGAGGCAGTAGGCTACGTAGACGAGGAAGGCCGCATTACAGGCTGGCTCAATGAGCTTGCGTTCGTTCCGGTGGATGCGAACCCCAACGCCATGATCGATGAATGGGCCGGCGATATCGGCTGCGGCGTGAAATACTTCTCCCAGGACGGCGTGATCAAACTGGCTCCCAGAGCCGGAATCCAGCTGGATGAGTCTGCATCTCCGGCTGAAAAGCTGAAAGCTGTCCAGAAGCTGATGGCAGAAGACGATCCCAGGGCAGCAAAGGTTTATGAGTCCATCGGCTGCTATCTGGGCCATACTCTGGCTTATTACTACCAGACCTATGGATTCCGCTATGTGCTCCTGTTAGGCCGTGTAATGAGCGGTAAGGGCGGAGACATCCTGATGGAAACCTGTGACCGCGTTCTGAAGGACGAGTATCCAGAGATCGCCGATAAGTTCCAGTTAAAGCTGCCGGATGAATACTTCCGTCGTGTCGGCCAGTCCATGGCTGTGGCAAGCCTTCCGCAGATCGGCTAAACGGATCCTAAGATCCCATAATAAATAAACGGGGATGCTGTAAAAGCAGGCCTGGGATTCTTCCTTTATCCCTTGCCTTTACGGCATCCCCATTTTCATTTCTATTCATATTCTTTCCACGATATCCAGATTCGTTCCTGCATTTAAACGTAGCTTCCCCAGATCCGCAGTTCTATCATTTTCCATGAAATAATTTTCTATAAAATCGAGTAGGAGGGAAAATTAAATGAATTTTCCCGACCTCTCACACCACCGTACGTACGGATCCGTATACGGCGGTTCAATCAACTTAACATGTAACACATCTCTTGGTGTAGTAATCTATCATTGAGACTAATCCAAATTGGG
>JACRTJ010000015.1 GCA_014385265.1 Enterocloster hominis (ex Liu et al. 2021) | reverse complement strand
TTCCTCTACAATAGTTTTCATCATACAGTTTCCTTTACATGTTTTTCTTAGCAGTTAACATCATAAAGAAAAACTGTGTGATTGGGAAGCAGGGATTTTCTCTGTTTCCCTTTTTTGTCGTAGGAATAGTTCCTATATTTGCCAATGATAATTATACACTAACCTTAAAATCCTTGTATCCTTAACGGAATTGTGATACACTAACGTGTAAATAAACGCAGCCGCAAGGATAAAAATGCGGCTGCAGACAAAAGAATCAGGCACCAGGAGGACAAACATCATGGAAAAGAGAAATCATCATCCGGAAACGGTCTGCATCCAGGGAGGCTGGAATCCCGGCAACGGAGAGCCCAGAGTGCTGCCCATTTACCAGAGCACTACATTTAAATATTCCAGCAGCGAGCAGATGGGCCGTCTGTTCGATCTGGAGGAGGACGGATATTTTTATACGAGACTGGCCAACCCCACCAACGACGCAGTGGCAGAGAAAATCTGCGAGCTGGAGGGAGGCGTGGCTGCCATGCTGACCTCCTCCGGCCAGGCTGCCAATTACTTTGCCGTTTTTAATATCTGCAGCGCCGGGGATCATATTGTAAGCGCCGCTACCATTTACGGCGGCACCTCCAACCTGTTTACAGTGACCATGAAGAAACAGGGCATCGACGTGACTCTGGTGGATCCGGACGCGCCGGAGGAGGAGATCGAGAAGGCGTTCCGCCCAAACACAAAGGCAGTGTTCGGGGAAACCATCGCCAACCCGGCCCTGGTGGTCCTGGATATTGAAAAATTTGCCCGTCTGGCCCATAAGCACGGAGTTCCGCTGATCGTGGACAATACCTTCGCCACGCCCATCAACTGCCGTCCCTTTGAGTGGGGGGCCGATATCGTGACCCACTCCACCACCAAATATATGGACGGCCACGCCCTGACCGTGGGCGGCTGCATCGTGGACAGCGGAAATTTCGACTGGAACGCCCATGCGGAAAAATTCCCGGGACTTACGACTCCGGACGACTCCTACCACGGTGTGATCTATACGGAAAAATTTGGGAAAAAGGCATATATCACCAAGGCCACGGCCCAGATGATGCGGGACCTGGGCTCCATTCAGGCTCCCATGAACGCTTTTTTACTGAATATCGGTCTGGAGACCCTGCATTTAAGAATGCCGCGCCATTGTGAGAACGCCCAGAAGGTGGCAGAATGGCTTTCTGCCAGAGAGGATGTGGCCTGGGTCAATTATCCTGGCTTAAAGGATAATAAGTACCACGCTCTGGCGGAGAAATATATGCCTTCGGGAAGCTGCGGCGTGATCTCCTTTGGCTTAAAGGGAGGACGGGAGGCAGCGGGAGTGTTTATGGACCGGCTGAAGCTGGCCGCCATCGTCACCCATGTGGCAGACGCCAGGACCTGTGTCCTCCATCCGGCCAGCCATACCCACCGCCAGCTTTCGGATGAGCAGCTGGTGGAGGCGGGCGTGGATCCGTCCCTGATCCGTTTAAGCGTTGGGATCGAAAATGCAGACGATATCATTGAGGATCTGAGACAGGCCCTGGAACAGTAGGGAGGAGGAAATATGGTAGCAGAGGAAGTGAGAGGGAAGGGCAAGCGCGGGCTTTTAAGGATCATATTCGGCCGTACCACGTTCTTTATCCTGTTCATGGCACTGCAGATCGCCGTTCTGGCCTGGATCTATTTCTGGCTGGATGACCGGTATCAGGCCTATGGGTACGGTGCCTTCGGCCTGGTCAGCGCCATCCTGGCGATCCGGATCTTAAATGAAAAGCAGAATGCCAGCTTTAAGATGGCCTGGCTGGTCCCCGTCCTTCTGTTTCCGGTATTTGGATGCCTGTTTTATATTTTTGTGCAGCTCCAGATGGAGACCAAGATCCTGGCAAAGAGGATCGCGGACATCCGGATCCGCACCAGGTCTTATCTGAACCAGAACGAGGCCATCGCGGCAAAGCTCATGAAGGAAAACCGGAGGAACGCGAACTTAAGCCGCTACCTTTCGGAGCGGGCGGGCTATCCGGTCTATGACAAGACGAATTTCAAATACTATCCCCTGGGAGACGATTTCTTTCCGGATCTTCTGGAGGAGCTTAAGGCAGCAGAACGGTTCATATTCCTGGAATATTTTATCATCCAGCGGGGAGTGATGTGGGACAGTGTCCTTAAGATCCTGGAGGAAAAGGCGGCGGCCGGAGTAGACGTGCGCGTCCTCTATGACGGAATGAACTCCTTTTCAAACCTGCCGCACGATTACCCGAAGGAGCTGGAGGCCAAGGGAGTCCGCTGCCGGATCTTCAATCCCATCCGGCCGGCTATTTCCACCAGCCAGAACAACCGGGATCACAGAAAGATCCTGGTGATCGACGGCCACACGGCATTTACCGGAGGCGTCAATCTGGCGGATGAGTACATCAACCGGAAGGTCCGGTTCGGTCACTGGAAGGACAATGCCGTCCGCCTGAAGGGGGAGGCGGTGAAAAGCTTCACAGTCATGTTTTTACAGATGTGGAGCGTCTGTGCCTTCCGGCCGGAATATGACTTTGATTATGGGCCGTTCCTGGATACGGGAGACCATTTCCACAGTCCTGCCTTAAACATGGACGGCTATTCCATTCCCTTTTCCGACAGTCCCCTGGACGGGGAGCCGGTGGGCCACCAGGTCTATCTGGATATCCTCTACCAGGCAAGACGATATGTATACATTATGACACCGTACCTGATCCTGGACGACGATATGGTGACGGCCCTCACCTATGCGGCCAAGCGCGGAGTGGATACGGTCATCGTCATGCCCCATATCCCGGATAAGAAATACGCCTTTATGCTGGCCCATTCCTATTATCCGGAGTTAATGGAGGCCGGAGTGAAGATCTATGAGTACCTGCCTGGTTTTATCCATTCCAAGACCTTTGTCAGTGACGATGAAAAGGCAGTGGTAGGCTCCATCAACATGGACTTCCGGAGCCAGTATCTGAACTTCGAGTGCGCCGTATATATTTATAAGAATCCGGTGATCGGGGATATCCGGGCAGATTTTGACGAAACACTGAAAAAATGTGTCCGCATGTCCATGGAATCCTATGAATCCCTGCCGCTGATGCACCGGTTCTGGGGAAGGACCCTGCGGCTGATCGCGCCGCTGATGTAGGAGTTCTTCCAGAAGCTGGAGCCGTTGGAACCGGCCCCCGAAAGTCAGACTTAGATCTGGCCTTGGGGGCCATTTTTTTTCGCCCGGCATAGAAGAGTTTCTGGCCGCAGCTGCCGTAGGACACAAAAAAACACAGAAAGTTCATAAAATCCCGCCGTGCCCTTCACAGATTCAACACATTCATCTGGTAAAGTTTACATGATTTATAAAGTTTCCTTTATGATTATAAAATAAATATAAAAGGAGAGATCGTATGAACCGAGGAAAAGCCATGGCG
Organism: Enterocloster hominis (ex Liu et al. 2021); assembly: GCA_014385265.1. GTDB lineage: Bacteria > Bacillota > Clostridia > Lachnospirales > Lachnospiraceae > Alitiscatomonas > Alitiscatomonas aceti. The sequence goes on along the minus strand of JACRTJ010000015.1, from coordinate 74,829 downwards.
GTGCTGGCAGCCGTATGTGCCGTGTCGGCGGGAATGACTGCAACGGCCTACGGGGCGGAAAGCACCTTTGAAATGAAGAAAAAAGTGGTGAGCCTGCTGGGGATCCTGACCACCAGCGACCGGAATGCAGAGGTAACAAGGGAGGAATTTGCCGGGATGCTGGTAAAAGCTTCATCCCAGAGACAGAGCTATGGAGCGGCAGTCACCGGCGCGGTGTTTGCCGACGTGGCTGCGGACAGCCAGTACGCCTCCGCCATCCGGACGGCCTCCTCCAACGAGTGGATGAGCGGCTTTCTGGGCGGCAATTTTAAGCCGGAGGAGGGCGTGACCTTAAGAGACGCGGCCAAAGGGGTCCTGGGCCTGTTAGGCTATACCAACGAGGACTTTTCCGGAAATCTCAACGGGAACCGGATGGCAGAATTTTCCGCCCTGTCTCTGGACTCCGGGATCTTCAGGAACCAGGATGAGGTCCTGACCAGGGAGGACTGCATCCATCTTTTTTACAACCTTATGAAGGCCCAGATGAAGGAGGGAGGGCAGTATGGAAGCAAGGTGTTCGATCTGACCTACAACTCTGATGGGGAGGTGAACACCTCTTCGATCCTGGACAACAGCCTGAAGGGGCCGAAGATCTTAAACCAGGGCAGCCGGAATCTGAAGCATCTGGTGCCCTTTTCCCTGGATAAGGCGGTAATGTTCCTGAACGGCGAATCCTCGGATGAGATCGAGATCAACGATTACGCCACTGTGGTCTATTACCATGAGGAGACAAAGACGATCTTTGCCTATTCCAGCGACGGAGAAAATAAAGGAGCCACCGACGGCCGCATTAAGGCCATCTATTATTCGGCCTCAGACCCCTTTACACCGGTGTCGGTGGTGTTAAACTCCCATGATCAGGATAATTCGGAGGATGGGGATGTGTTCACCATAAACGGCTCAGAGCTCCAGTATCTGTTTTCTGTCTATGGCGATTACGGTGTGGGCGACGATGTGGCCATTGTATGGGAAAAGAGCGGTACCGAAGAAAATCCTACCTATACGGTGGTAGACGTAGTGGGAGATGAATAAAAGGAGCAGTCATGAGTATGGAAGAAAAGAAAGTCATTAAAAAAAAGAAAAAGAAAAAGGGAGCCAGAACAGCAGTCATTCTGGCCCTGGTACTGGCGTCGGGTGTCGGCGGAGCCTTCCTGTGGAAGCAGAAAAAGGCAGCCGGAGCGGCAAAAACAAACGACCAGGTGCAGACAGCGAAGGCAGCGGTCATGGACATTACCTCAGAGCTGACGGCATCCAGCTCCCTGTCTCCCAAGGATACCTATGAAGTCACCTCCCTGGTGGAGGGCGAGGTATTGGAGGCCCTGTTTGAGGAAGGAGATGTGGTGGAAAAGGACCAGGTCTTATACCGGATCGATGCCTCCTCCATGGATTCAGATTTAAGCTCCGCGGAAACCAGCCTCTTAAGGGCCAGGGAAAGCCAGCAGTCGGCCCAGGAGGATTATAATGAGGCGGCGGGAACGCTTTCAGGAAATACATATAAGGCATCTGTCTCCGGATATGTAAAGACCTTATATATCAAGGAGGGCGATAAGGTTTCCAATGGGACAAAGCTTGCAGATATTTATGATGATTCTGTCATGAAGCTGACGGTTCCATTCCTTTCGGCGGAAGCGGAGCAGATCCAGGTGGGAAGTCCGGCAGTACTGACTCTGGAGGATACGGGAGAGGAGCTCCAGGGAATCGTGACGGTGGTCAGCAGTATGGAGGAGACGCTTTCCGGGGGCCGCCTGGTAAAAGCTGTGACCGTGGAGGTGGAAAACCCCGGAGGTCTTACAACTCTGGTACAGGCTGCGGCAGCTGTGGGAGAGGCTTCCAGCTGTGAGCCTGGGACCTTTGTACCAAAAACGGAGACGACCCTCAGCGCGGACCTGTCCGGCCAGGGAAGCCTGGAGGTGGAGAACCTTCTGGTTTCCGAAGGAGCCTCTGTGGACAACGGGACCGCCCTCTTTAAGGCCACGGACCAGTCGGCTGCAAAGTATCTGGAAACCTTTAAGGACGCCCTGGAGACTGCCGGGGATAATGTGAAAAATGCAGAGAATAAGCTGGAAAATACCCAGGATACCATCGGAGACTATACCATTACCGCCCCCATTTCCGGCACTGTCATTACGAAAAACGCCAAGGCCGGAGATAAGATCACCAAGGGGACCAGCGGGAATACGGTGATGGCTGTGATCTATGATCTGTCGGCCATGACCCTGTCCATGTCGGTGGATGAGCTGGATGTGGGGAGCGTGAAGGCCGGGCAGACCGTGGAGATCACCGCCGATGCTGTGGAGGGGGAGACCTTCACAGGCACGGTCACCAATGTAAGTCTGGAGGGAAGCTATTCCAACGGCGTTACCAACTATCCGGTGACAGTGACCCTGGAAGAGACGGGAGACCTGCTTCCGGGCATGAACGTGGATGCCACCATTATCCTGGACAGCGCCCAGGATGCCCTTTGTATCCCGGCGGGAGCCCTTATGCGGGGAAACCGGGTATATGTGAAAAAGGATCCGTCCTCCAGCCAGACGGACCAGACGGAAGGAACAGAAGACGGCTCCGAAGAAGCGGCTCGCGGCCAGTCCGGCGGCTCCAGTCAGGGCCAGTCCGGCGTACCCGACGGCTTTGAGGCCGTCCAGGTGGAGACCGGGATCATCAATGATGATTATGTACAGATCCTTTCCGGGCTTTCCGAGGGAGATGAGGTCTACGTGGATCCGGATTCTGGCTCTGGCACCAGTATGGATATGATGATGATGGGACCCGGCGGCATGGGCGGCGGAATGGGAGGCGGCCCTGGCGGCGGAGGCGGCATGGGCGGCGGCCCCAGACCATAAGAAGGGAGTGCGGTCCATGGAAAAAAACACAAGCGCAGGAAAGATCCCTCTGATCCAGCTGAAGGACATCTATAAGATCTACCAGATGGGGGACGAGGAGGTGCGGGCCAGCGACGGGATCTCCCTTACCATTGAAAAGGGAGAGTTTGTGGCCATTGTAGGAAAATCCGGCAGCGGAAAATCCACGCTGATGAACATCATCGGAGCCCTGGACGTTCCCACGGAGGGTGAATACCTTCTGGACGGCCAGGACGTAAGCGATATGACGGACAACCAGCTGGCCCAGATCCGGAACACCATGATCGGCTTCGTATTCCAGCAGTACAATCTGCTTCCAAAGCTGAACCTTCTGGAGAACGTGGAGCTTCCCCTCCTTTACGCGGGCATGGATCCCTGGGACCGGAGGGAACGGGCCATGGAATCCCTGGAACGGGTAGGACTGAAAGAAAAGTGGAGGAATTTTCCAAAGCAGCTTTCCGGCGGCCAGCAGCAGAGGGTCTCCATTGCCAGGGCCCTGGCGGGAAATCCGTCGCTGATCCTGGCCGACGAGCCCACCGGCGCCCTGGATTCCAAAACTGGCCGGGAGGTTCTGGATTTTTTAAAGAAGCTCAACCGGGAGGGAAATACCATCGTTATGATCACCCACGACAGCTCCATTGCCCTGGAGGCAGAACGGGTGGTGCGGATCATAGACGGCAGGATCAATTTTGATGGGGATGTGAAAGAATATGCTGCAATCATTTAAAATGGCTTTGAAGAGTATCTGGGGAAACAAGATGCGCTCCTTCCTCACCATGCTGGGGATCATCATTGGGGTGGCCTCTGTGATCATCCTGGTGAGCATCGTCAACGGATATATGTCTTATATGACGGAGAGCTTTGCCAGCATGGGCGTTAACCAGATCACCGTCAATTACAGGTCCCTGCCATCAAGGACCATTGATGTGGAGGAGTTTTACGAATTTTATGAGGAGAATCAGGATCTGTTCCAGGGAATGACGCCCAGCGTTTCCGTAAGCGCCACCGTGAAGCACGGCAGCGATACCATGGACGCCACCACCGTAGGCGGATACAGTGAGGATCAGCTCTCCATCAAGGGGTATGAGCTCTCCTGCGGAAGGAACCTGCTGTATTCGGATATGGCCTCCCGCCAGAAGGTGGCCGTGGTGGGAGCCTATGTGGCGTCGGAGCTTTTTGGAAGCCCGGAAAAAGCCCTGGGAGAAAAGATCAAGCTCAACGGGGATAATTATACAGTGGTGGGCGTTGTGGAGCAGCAGACGGAAAGCGCTGCGGACTTTGACGACGGCTGTACCGACGATTTCGTGTGGATCCCCTATTCCCGGGCGGCCAAGATCGCCAGGAACGCCGTCATAAGCAATTATACCTTTACCTCCTATGACATAAACGATACGGATGCCTGTACGGCAGCCCTGGAGGAATTCTTATACAGCAAAATGAAAAATGACGATCTGTATTCGGTGACGGCCATGAGCTCCCTGATGGATACCTTAAATGATCAGATCGCCATGATGTCCATGATGTTAGGCGGCATTGCCGGGATCTCTCTTTTAGTGGCCGGCGTGGGCGTTATGAATATCATGCTGGTATCGGTCACAGAGCGTACCAGGGAGATCGGTATCAGGAAGGCTCTGGGAGCCAAAAAACGGGTGATCCTCCAGCAGTTTGTCATCGAGGCGGCTGTGACCAGCACCATCGGCGGTCTGGCGGGAATCCTGCTTGGCTCCCTGGCCAGCGTGGGGATCGGTATGCTCATGGGAATTGACGCTCCCCCTACGGTTTCAGCAGTGCTGGTATCCTTTTCTGTTTCGGTGGGCATCGGCCTGGTATTTGGCTATATGCCGGCCAGCCGGGCGGCGGGACTGAATCCCATCGACGCCCTGCGGAGCGAATAAGGGACAGAGAAAGAAGGTGACAAATGCCCATTCCTGGATTATAATGGGGAAAGACAGAATGATTGGGAGGTACATAGGAAATGAAAGTTGCAGACATGCACTGCGATACCATTGCTGAGATCTATGCAAAGCGCCAGGCAGGAGAAGAATGCGGGATCTTAAAAAACAACCTGCACATCGACCTGGAGAAAATGGAGCGGGGGGATTATGCGGTACAGAACTTTGCCGTATTCGCCCATATGGAGAATCTTAAGGGGAAAATGCCCCTTCCGGAGTATGCGCTCCGTCTCATCGATACGTTTTTCACAGAGCTCCGCAGATATCCGGACCGGATCGGGATCGTAAGAAGCTTCCGGGACATTGAAAAAAATATGGCAGAGGGACGTATGTCCGCCCTCCTTACGATGGAGGAGGGCGCCATCTGCCAGGGAAAGCTGGAATATCTCCGGATCTTTTACGAGCTGGGCGTCCGTATGTTCACCTTCACCTGGAATTTCCCCAACGAGCTGGCGTACCCCAACCGGTATGAATATCTGGGACCGGGACAGGATTCCTTCGTACCGGAAACAGAAAAGGGACTTACGGAAAAGGGCTTTGAATTCCTGGAGGAGATGGAGCGCCTGGGGATCATTGCCGACGTGTCCCATCTGGGCGATAAGGGGATCCTGGATGTGATCAGCCATGCGAAGCGTCCCTTTGTGGCCAGCCATTCCGGAGCCAGAGCCGTCTGCCGTCACTGCCGGAACCTGACGGATGAGATGATCCGCGGGATCGGGGAAAAGGGCGGCGTCATGGGCGTCAACTATTTTACGGAATTCCTCCGGGATAAGGAAAAATTCGGGGATCCCATGAAAACATCCCTGGACGATATGGTGGCCCATATCCGCCGCATCATCCGTGTGGGCGGGATCGATTCCGTGGGCCTGGGATCGGATTTTGACGGAGCGGCCGTGTCCATGGAGATCACCAATGCCGGAGACATGCAGCTTCTGGCGGCCCGGTTGGAGAAGGAAGGCTTTTCCACAGAGGAGATCGAGAAGATCTTCTATAAAAATGTTTTCCGTGTCTACCGGGAGATCCTGAAATAAAGGCCGGATGGCTGGAAAAATGGAGGATGAAGGAATGCGTCCTGGGAAAATACTCCCGGACGCATTCTTTTCTTTTGCTTTTTTCGAGCTTTTATGGTAGACTTATAACCAAATGAATTTCTATGGAGTGTTTTAAGAATGAAAGATGAAGGAAATGTAGCGGATTATATGGCGTCCTTAAACCGGGCCAGGAGGCGGAGACGGAACCGTCCGCCCTATGGAAAATATGCGCTGGCTGCCGCGGTGGTCTGCGTGGCTGCGGCCGGGATCTTTTTCGGCGGGAGGGCCGTAAAGGGATATATGGATAAAAAGCCGGCGGCAGCAACGGAAACCTCCGGGGAAGGGGAAACGGGCCCTGAAGCCGGGACTCTGGATGAAAGCGCGCTGGCCGCTGAGGAGGCCTCCCGCCAGGCCAGGGATGCGGAGCGGCTTGCCAACGCCCAGGCTGTGGTGGATTCCTATGCCAATATCGGGGTCGTCCAGGTGTCCGGCTATCTGAATATGAGAAAAAAGCCGGAGTCCGGTTCCCAGGTGGTGGGAAAGCTCATGGACGGCAGCGCCTGTGAGGTCCAGGAGACCCTGGACGGCTGGTATCACGTCAATTCCGGCGGCATCGACGGCTATGTGAGCTCTGAGTATGTGATCACCGGCGATGCAGCAAAGGAAAAGGCCCTGTCCATGGTCACAGACCGGGCGGTGGTCACCACCGACAATCTGAATATCCGGGAGCAGCCCTCCACTGACTCCAACATCGTGGGCCAGTGCTTAGAGGGAGAGCGGTATGAGATCCTGGGGGAGGAGGACGGCTGGTACCAGATCGAGGGCGGCTATATCTCCTCTGAGTTTGCGGAAAAGCGGTTTTCCTTAAATGAGGCCAGGAAGCTGGATGTCCGGGCCATGGTCCTCAATTATTATGACAATCCCGGCGTGTCCAATGTGACCAATTACCTGAACATCCGCCAGGGAGCCGGAAAGGACGAGAAGGTGATCGGAAAGCTCCCCAGCTACGCCGGCTGTGAGATCCTGGAGGATACGGGGAACGGCTGGTATAAGATCCGTTCCGGCAACATCACCGGTTATGTGAGCAGTGAGTTCATTCTCACCGGAGATGCGGCCCGCCAGGCAGCCATGGAGCACGCGGAGCTCATGGCCATTGTCAGCACCGACCGGCTGAACGCCCGGACGGAGCCCAGCACCGATGCCAAGATCTGGACCCAGATCTCCAACAATGAGAGATACCATGTGGCCGAGCAGTTAGACGGCTGGGTAAAGATCGAGTTCGACGAGGGCGGAGAAGGTGACGGGGCCGATGAGGTATCTGCGGCCTACGTTTCCACCGATTACGTGGATGTGCGGTATGCCCTGGCAGAGGCCATTAAATTCTCTCCGGCAGAGGAGAGCGCCTCCCTCAGAAGCCAGATCGTAAACTACGCCATGCAGTTTTTGGGAAATCCCTACGTCTGGGGCGGGACAAGCCTCACCCGGGGAGCCGACTGCTCCGGCTTTACCATGTCAGTGATGAAGCATTTCGGCATTTCCCTGCCCCACTATTCCGGGGACCAGGCCAAGCGGGGCACCCGGATCAAATCCAGCCAGATGAGGCCCGGAGACCTGATCTTCTATGGCAACAGCCGTGGAAAGATCAACCACGTGGCCATGTATATCGGCAACGGCCAGATCATCCATGCGGCCAGCAGAAGGAGTGGGATCAAGATCTCTTCCTGGAACTACCGGTCGCCTTTAAAGATCGTGGACGTCATCGGCGACTGATCCTGAATGCATAGAAAGCTCCTTTTTCACACAGAATAAGAAAAAACTGTGTGGGAAAGGAGCTTTTTTATGGGAAATGATGCCAGCGAAAAAAAGGACCAGGAGGAACGGATCCGGGAAAACGGCCAGGTGACCCTGGGAGGCGGGAGGAAGGGACGGATCCATCTGCTGTCCATTATCGGGGAGATCGAAGGCCATGAAAACCTGTCGGGCAGCACTAAGACCACCAAGTATGAGCATATCCTGCCGGAGCTTGCGAAGGTGGAGGACGATCCGGACATCGACGGGATCCTGATGCTCATCAATACGGTGGGCGGAGACGTGAGCTGCGGACTGGCCCTGGCGGAGATGCTGGCGTCCTTAAGCAAGCCCACGGTCTCCCTGGTCATCGGGGACAGCCATTCCATCGGCGTGCCCCTGGCTGTGGCTTCGGATTATTCGTTTATCGTACCCACGGGCACCATGATGGTCCATCCGGTGCGGATGACCGGAATGGTCATAGGAGCTGCCCAGACGTATGATTATTTTGAAATGATCCAGGACAGGATCCTGAGCTTTGTGTCGGAACACAGCCGTATTTCCTACGACGGCTTAAAGGCGCTGATGCATAATACCAGGATGCTGACCCGGGATCTGGGGACGGTGCTGGTGGGAAAGGATGCGGTGGAAAAGGGACTCATCGACCAGGTGGGCGGGATCCGGGAGGCCCTGGCGAAGCTTTACGGGATGATCGGGGAAACAGGTTCTTCCGGAAGAAAGGGGACCGGGGAAAAGCAGGCATAAAACTGGCAGGAGCCTGCTGCAGGGGAGGGGGCCGGGCCTTCCGCCTGCGGCAAGGCTTTTCCGGCTCCCGGATCCCATCCCCCAGATAGAAGTTGCAATTTCCAGAAACTTTATGTATACTATTTAATGAGGGTTTTTGCCCTGATTTTTAGATAGGGGGCTTTCATTTTGGCTGGAAGTAATACAAAAAAGAAGACAACGGCATCAGGAAAGACAGCCGGGAAGAAAACCGCGGGAACGAAGACGACGGCGGCAAAACGGACAGGGACAAAGAAACAGGAGGCGGACAGCAGCTTTTTGCAGTCTGAGGCAGTGATCCTGGGGACCTTTGCCGTCTGTGTATTTTTATTTTTGAGCAATTTCCATATCTGCGGCATGCTGGGGGATATGTTCAGCAGCATGCTCCTGGGAGTGTTCGGGAGCATCGGATACGTGGCGCCTGTCCTTTTATTTTTAGGCACCATCTTTTATGCCTCCAATAAGGGAAATATCCGGGCCGTTTATAAGATGCTGGCAGTGGAGGTGCTGCTGATCGTGCTCTGCGGACTGGCGCAGCTCATCTTCGGCGGCGGATACCAGGAAGGCCAGACCTTTAAGGAGATCTATGAAACAGCCGGGGAAAGCGGCATGGGCGGCGGCGTCATCGGCGGCGCGCTGGTGCTGGCGCTCCATAAGACTGTGGGCGCCACCGGTTCTTACATACTGCTTCTGGTGTTCATGATCCTCTGCCTGGTCTGCATCACGGAGAGATCCTTTGTGATGGCAGTTAAAAAAGGAAGCGGAAAGGCTTACCAGTACGCCAGAGAGGATCACGAGCGGAGAAAGGAGATCCGCCAGGAGAAGAAAGAGGAAGAACGGCTTTTGCGGGAGGAGCAGCGGGTCCAGGGAGTCAATCTGCACTCTACGGATCTTTCAGCCGGGCGGCCGGAGCGGTTTACGCCGGATATGGCCATGCCGGTGACAGAGGAGGATCTGGCCCGTTTCAGTGCTGACAGAAAGCCGGAGGAAAAAATGGAAACGGCTGTGGAACGGGAGGAGAAGGCCCGCGCAGCGGCCAGAAGAGACCGTGAGGAGCGGAGAGCGGCCCTGGGCATCCCGCCCCAGCCGGAGCCGTCCCCTGTACAGGAGGAAAAGGAAGAGACGCGTCCGGATCCGGCAGATGTATTCCGCGGGAATATCACCATGGCCGGAAAGGAGCCGGAAAAGGAGACAGTTCCCTTTGACGAGGATCTGTCCCTTTCCAGGCCCCACAGGGACGAGGATGTATTTCTGAGCCGCAGCAGCCGGGACTTTGAAGATATGGACGTATTCCCGGAGGGAGGAAGGCCGTCCATGGAGCAGACGGCGGCACAGGCTGCCTCTGAAGCCATTCCGGAGGCTGAGACGTTCACGGAGCCCTGGGAGGAGCCGGGAGAGACCATGGCAAAGCCTGGAAAGACAAAGAATGCTCCGGCAGAGCCGGAGGACGACGGCTACTGGCTGGATGAGGATTATGACGGGAACGGGAACCTCCAGAATGCGGAAAAGGACCAGACCGGAGAGCTGGAGTCCCTGGCAGAGCTGGATACAGAGCCTTATGCGGTGACAGAGGATTACTGGGAGCCTGTATCGGTCCAGCCGCCCTATGACGCCAAAGAAGAGCCGGAGCCTGCGCCTGTTTTCCCGGAAGCAGAGGAGATCCAGGCCGGCCGGGTCCTGTCCGGAGCGGAAACAGAAAATACCGGGGAGATCCCGGTCCTCCAGAAGGCAGAGGAGAAAAAGCAGATCGTCACTGCCGCCGGGAAGGTCATCGAGACCGATGCGGAGGAGATCATCCGCCAGAAGGCGGAAAAGAGGAGGCGGGAGGCGGAGGCAGCAAAGGCGGCCGAAGAGAGGCAGGCTGCCGATGCCGCTGTGCGCCAGGAGATCCAGAGAAAAGAGGAAAAACCCAGAAAGCCCTATGTGGCCCCGCCGCTGGAGCTTTTGAAGAAGGGGCCTGGGGCGGCCTCCGGCCAGTCAGAAAAGGAATTTAAGGAGACGGCCATTAAGTTACAGCAGACGCTTCGGAATTTCGGCGTGGGCGTCACCGTCACCAATATCAGCTGCGGGCCCACTGTGACCCGGTATGAGCTCCATCCGGAGCAGGGAGTGAAGGTCAGCAAGATCCAGTCCCTGGCCGACGATATCAAGCTCAACCTGGCGGCCACCGACATCCGGATCGAGGCTCCCATCCCCGGAAAGGCGGCTGTGGGCATCGAGGTCCCCAATAAGGTCAACAGCATTGTGTATCTGCGGGAGCTTCTGGAGAGCCCGGAGATCAGGCAGCACCCCTCCAGCCTGGCCTTTGCCGTGGGAAAGGACATCGGCGGCCAGCCGGTGGTGGCGGATCTGGCAAAAATGCCCCATCTTCTGATCGCCGGCCAGACCGGCTCCGGTAAGTCCGTGGGCATCAACACCATGATCATGAGCCTGATCTACCGATCCTCGCCGGAGGATGTGAAGCTGATCATGATCGACCCCAAGGTGGTGGAGCTTTCTGTTTATAACGGGATCCCGCACCTTCTGATCCCTGTGGTCACGGACCCCAAAAAGGCTGCGGGAGCCTTAAACTGGGCGGTGGCAGAGATGATGGACCGGTACCAGAAGTTCGCCCAGAGCAATGTAAGAGACTTAAAGGGATACAATGCGAGGGTGAAGAGCCTTATGGAGGCCGGGGATGTGCCTGCGGACCAGATCCCTGCAAAGCTTCCCCAGCTTGTGATCATCATCGATGAGCTGGCAGATCTTATGATGGTGGCATCCAGCGAGGTGGAGGATTCCATCTGCCGTCTGGCCCAGCTGGCCAGGGCAGCCGGGATCCATCTGGTGATCGCCACCCAGAGGCCGTCGGTCAACGTCATCACCGGTGTCATCAAGGCCAACGTGCCCTCCAGGATCGCTTTTTCAGTGGCTTCCGGCGTGGATTCCAGAACGATCCTGGATATGAACGGAGCCGAAAAGCTTCTGGGCAACGGCGATATGCTGTTCTATCCGTCTGGCTATCCTAAGCCCTTAAGGGTCCAGGGAGCCTTTGTGTCCGACCAGGAGGTCTCCCAGGTGACGGATTATATCAAGGAGCAGAATGAGGATACAGGCTATGACAGATCGGTGGAGCAGAAGATGAACCAGGGCGGAGGAGCCGGAGGTGCTTCCGGCGGCAGTGACCGGGATACCCTGTTCTTTGATGCAGGAAGATTTATCATCGAAAAGGATAAGGCTTCCATCGGCATGCTCCAGCGGATGTTCAAGATCGGCTTCAACCGGGCTGCCAGGATCATGGACCAGCTGGCCGAGGCCGGGGTCGTGGGAGAGGAAGAGGGCACCAAGCCCAGAAAGATCCTCATGTCCATGGAAGAGTTTGACGCCTTCACAGAGGCAGGGTATTAGCCGGAAGGAAGGCGCGGAGATGGATCGGATGCCGGAAACGGCGTGAAGATACAATGAAACAAGAAGAGGAGAGGGACTATGAAAACAGATATCGAAATCGCTCAGGAAACGAAAATGCTGCCCATTAAGGACGTGGCTGCCCAGTACGGGATCTCTGAAGACGATCTGGAACTCTATGGAAAGTATAAAGCCAAGATCTCCAATGAACTCTGGAATGAGGTCAGGGAAAGACCCGATGGGAAACTGGTGTTAGTGACTGCCATCAACCCGACTCCGGCCGGAGAGGGAAAGACCACCACCAGCATCGGACTGGCCCAGGCCCTCACAAAAGCGGGAAAGAAGACCATGCTGGCCTTAAGAGAGCCGTCCCTGGGACCGTGCTTCGGGATCAAGGGAGGAGCTGCCGGCGGCGGATACGCCCAGGTGGTGCCCATGGAGGATCTGAACCTGCATTTTACCGGTGATTTCCACGCCATTACCACGGCCAACAACCTGTTAGCCGCTCTTCTGGATAACCATATCCAGCAGGGGAACGCCCTGGGCATCGACACCCGGCAGATCCTCTGGAAGCGGTGCCTGGACATGAACGACCGCGCTTTGAGAAATATCGTGATCGGACTGGGAGCCAAGGCCGACGGCGTTGTCCGGGAGGATCATTTCGTGATCACCGTTGCCTCTGAGATCATGGCCATCCTCTGCCTGGCCACAGATATGGACGATCTGAAGGAACGTCTGGGAAGGATCGTTGTGGCATATAATTTTGCAGGAGAGCCGGTGACTGCAAAGGATCTCCATGCGGTGGGCTCCATGGCCGCTCTTTTAAAGGACGCCTTAAAGCCCAACCTGATCCAGACCCTGGAGCACTCGGGTGCCCTGGTCCACGGCGGCCCCTTCGCCAACATCGCCCACGGCTGCAACAGCGTCATGGCCACCAGAACGGCCCTGAAGCTTTCTGACATCACCGTCACGGAGGCAGGCTTCGGCGCAGACCTGGGAGCAGAGAAATTCTTTGATATCAAGTGCCGGAAGGCCGGATTAAAGCCGGATGCGGTGGTCCTGGTAGCCACGGTCCGTGCCTTAAAGTACAACGGCGGCGTTCCCAAGGATCAGCTTTCCACAGAGAACCTGGAGGCCCTTAAAAAGGGTATCGTGAATCTGGAAAAGCACATTGAAAATATCCAGAAATACCAGGTTCCGGTGGTGGTGACCTTAAACTCCTTCTTAACAGATACTCCGGCAGAATACGAGTTCATTAAGAACTTCTGTGAGGAAAGAGGCTGTGAGTTCGCTCTGTCCGAGGTATGGGCCAAGGGCGGCGACGGCGGCATGGAGCTGGCGGAGAAGGTCCTCAAGACCCTGGAGACAAAGGAAAGCCACTTTAAGCCCTTATACGAAGACAGCCTGGGGATCGCTGAGAAGATCGAGACCATTGCAAAGGAGATCTACGGAGCCGGAAGCGTATCCTATTCCCCGGCTGCAAAGAAGGCCATTGCCAAGATCACAGACATGGGCTTTTCTGAGCTTCCGGTCTGCATGGCAAAGACCCAGTATTCCTTATCCGACGACCAGACGAAGCTGGGACGGCCCGAGGGCTTTGAGCTGACGGTCCGCGACGTATATGTGAGCGCCGGAGCCGGTTTCGTGGTGGCCCTGACAGGAGCCATTATGACCATGCCGGGCCTTCCGAAAAAACCGGCAGCCGACAGCATCGATGTGGATGAGAATGGAAAGATCACAGGATTATTCTAAGTAAAAGGAAGAACAGGCGGGGCCCTGGTCCGTATACGGCGGACCCCGCCTGTTTTTGGACTTGACAGAAGGAGAGTGGACAATGAAGATCAGAGACTGGCTTGGAAGACTGGCGTACACCCTGGTACAGGGAAGCCTGGACGAGGATGTGGAGGATGTGGTCTACGATTCCAGAAAGGCGCGGCCCCATACGGTATTTGTCTGCATCAGAGGGAGCGCCAGGGATTCCCATACCTTTATCCCGGATGTCCTGGAGAAGGGCTGCCGGGTCCTGGTGACAGAAAAGGATGTGACGGTACCCGGGGATGTGACGGTGCTCCGGGTGGAAAACGGACGTCTGGCCCTGGCGGAGCTTTCCGCAGCCAGATTCGGCTATCCGGCCGAAAAGCTGGTGACCATCGGGATCACAGGGACCAAGGGGAAGACCACCACCAGCTATATGGTGAAGGCCATCCTGGAGGCCGCCGGTAAAAAGGTGGGGCTCATCGGCACCAATGGGGCTGTCATCGGCACGGAAAAATATGCCACAGCCAACACCACCCCGGAATCCTATCTGGTACAGGAATATTTTGCAAAAATGGTGGAGGCAGGCTGCACCCATATGGTCATGGAAGTCTCCTCCCAGGCCATGATGCTCCACCGGGTGGGCGGCATCTGCTTTGATCTCGGCCTGTTTACCAATATTTCCCCGGACCATATCGGACCAAAGGAGCACGAAAGCTTTGAGGAGTATCTCTATTATAAATCCAGGCTTCTTACGGTCTGCCGGACCGGCGTTGTCAACCGGGCCATGGACCATTATGAAGAGGTGGTCCGGGATGCTTCCTGTACATTGTATACATATGGCCTGGAGCGCGGCGCAGACTTTACCGGAAGCGGCCTCCATTATGCCAGCGACCACCAGTTCGTGGGCGTGGAATTTGATATGGACGGCGCTTTAAGCGGAAGGGTCCGGGTAGGAATGCCGGGACGGTTCAATGCAGACAACGCCCTGGCGGCCCTTTCTGTGTGCAGTCTGGCCCTGGGAGAGGAGGGCCATGATAAAAAGCTCCTCCGCGCCCTGGAAAATGTCCGGGTGGACGGCCGCATGGAGATCGCCCATGTGTCGGAGCGGTGCAGCGTCATTGTGGATTACGCCCACAACGCCATGAGCATGGAAAGCCTTTTATCCACCCTCCGGGATTACAGCCCGAAGCGGCTGATATGCGTCTTTGGCTGCGGCGGGAACCGGGCAAAGGAGCGGCGGTACTCCATGGGAGAGATCGGAGGAAAAATGGCGGATCTCTGTATCCTCACCGCCGACAACCCGAGGTTTGAGAAGAATGAGGATATCATAAAAGACATCGAGACCGGAATGGCAAGGACCAGCGGAAGGTATCTGGTGATCCCGGACCGGAGAGAGGCCATTTTTTATGCGGTGCACCATGCGGAGCCGGGGGATATGATCGCCATTATTGGAAAGGGCCACGAGGACTACCAGGAGATCGAGGGCGTCCGCCATCATTTCCTGGACCGGGAAGTGGTGGAAGAAGCGGTAAAGGAGATAAGATAAATGGAACATGTAACAGTAAAAGATCTGGTCCTTGGAAGCGGCGGCGTTCTGGTCTCGGGGAGTGAGGAAGCGCCCGTCTCCCATATCCGCCTGGATTCCAGGCAGGTGGAGCCGGGAGACCTTTTTGTGCCCCTGCTGGGCGAGCGGGTGGACAGCCACCGCTTCCTTCCCCAGGTGATGGACCAGGGGGCGGCGGCAGTGCTGACCAGCCAGGAGCTTACGCTTCCGGAGGGCGGGGCCGGCTGCGCCGTGATCCGGGTGGAGGATACGAAAAAGGCGCTGCAGAAGATCGGATCCTATCTGCGGGACCGTCTGACCCTGCCGCTGGTGGGCGTTACCGGAAGCGTGGGAAAGACCACAACCAGGGAGATGATCGCCGCCGCCCTGTCGGCCAGATTCCGTGTCTATAAGACCCCGGGGAACAGCAACAGCCAGGTAGGAGTGCCTGTGACCCTGTCAGAGATCACAGAAAATGACCAGGTGGGCGTCATCGAGCTGGGCATGAGCGAGCCGGGAGAGATGACGGTCATTGCAAACATCGCCCGGGTGGACATGGCGGTGATCACCAACATCGGGATCACCCACATCGGCCAGCTGGGCTCCCAGGAAAATATCTTAAGGGAAAAGCTTCACATCACCGACGGCATGAAGGACGGAGGGCTCCTGATCTTAAACGGAGACGATCCTCTCCTTAAAGGTGTCCAGGGCCGGGAGGGCTTAAGGACCGTATACTACGGCACCGGGGAGAACTGTGATTTCCGGGCTGTGGACATCTGCTTTGAGGACGGCTTTCCCTCCTTTACGGCAGTCCATGGAGCAGACCGCCAGAGGGTGCGCTTAAACGTCATGGGGCAGCATAATGTCATGAACGCCATGGCGGCCATGGCCGTCTGCGCGGAATGCGGCATGACCATGGAGGAGGCGGCCAGGGGTCTCCTTACGGGCCAGGGCTTCAAAAACCGCCAGCAGGTCCATGAGACCGGACGGTTTACGATCCTGGACGATTCCTACAACGCCTGCCCGGAATCCATGAAGGCGGCCTTCCAGGTCTTTAAGGAGCTTCACCCGGAAAGGCGCCATGTGGCGGTCCTGGCAGAGATGCGGGAGCTGGGCCGCGAAACAGAAAGCGCCCACAGACAGGTGGGGGTCTTTGCGGCAGAGGCCGGGATCCATCTGCTGGTGACCCTGGGCGCAGAATGCAGGGCGCTGACAGAGGAATTTAAAAAGCGCTCCGGCGCACCTGTGGCAGAGTTTACGGATAAAGACCAGATGACCGCCTACCTGGATCAGGCCTTACAGGACGGGGACTGCGTCCTCTTTAAGGGAGCCAATTCCATGGCGCTTTTTAAGGTGGCGGCCAGATATATGGAAAACAGGCCGGAGTAAAGACCGGAAGACAGAAAGAAAGGGAGGCGGAGGATCTGGAAACAAAGGACAGGACGGCAGGACCGGGAGAGAAGGAGACGGCTCCGGTCTATGCGGATGTGATCATCGACCTTTCGGTCACCAACGTGGACCGGGTCTTCCAGTACAGGATCCCGCCGGAGCTTCTTGGCAGAGTCCGGGTGGGCGTCCGGGTGCTGGCTCCCTTTGGGCGGGGAGATACCCTGCGGAAGGGCTATGTGGTCTCCTTAAGCCATACGCCCTCCTTTGCCCCGGAAAAGCTCAAAGCCCTGAGGGAGGTGGATCCCGGGGCCGTTTCCGTCCAGGAGCAGATGATATGTCTGGCCTGGTGGATGAAGGAACGGTACGGAGCCACCATGAACCAGGCCTTAAAGACGGTGATGCCGGTGAAATCCGCTGTGGCCCCAAAAGAGGAAAAGACCATTGTGGCCCTGCGGTCCCGGGAGGAGCTTTCCGGGCTTTTAAGGGAAGCGGAAAAAAAGAAATATAAGGCCAGGATCCGGCTTTATAAGGCGCTGCTGGAAAACGGGGAGCTGCCGTACCGGCTGACGGCCCAGAAGCTGGGGGTCACAGCGGCCTCCTTAAGGCCCCTGGAGGAAAAGGGGATCTTAAAGATCCGGACCGAGGAAAAAAGCCGGGACCCGGTGAAGGGATATGCTCCGGCTCCAGCCCCTGTGGTCCTCAATGAGGATCAGAAAAGGGCTGCGGCTGCGGTGAAGGCCTCCATGGATGCGGGGGAGGCCAGGACGTGGCTCCTTTACGGGATCACAGGCAGCGGAAAGACAGAGGTGTACATGGAGCTGATCTCCCATGTGCTGGATCAGGGCCGCCAGGTCATCGTTCTGATCCCGGAGATCTCCTTGACGTATCAGACGGTCATGCGGTTCTACCGCCGGTTCGGGAACCGGGTCTCCATCATCAATTCCAGGCTTTCGGCGGGAGAGCGGTACGACCAGCTGGCCCGGGCCGCCAGGGGAGATATCGACATTATGATCGGCCCCCGGTCGGCTCTTTTTACGCCCTTTGAGAGGCTTGGGCTCATCATCATCGACGAGGAGCACGAGGGGGCTTACCAGAGCGAGCTGTCTCCCCGGTATCATGCCAGGGAGGTGGCGGCCATGCGGGCCTCCATGAACCAGGCCACCCTGGTCTTAGGCTCCGCAACTCCGTCTGTGGAGAGCTTTTATAAGGCAGAGCGGGGAGAATACGGCCTGCTGACCCTGGGCCGCCGGGCAAAAAAGGACAGCCGCCTGGCCCGGGTCCATGTGGTGGACTTAAGAGAGGAGCTGGCAGAGGGAAACCGGTCCATGTTCAGCCGGAAGCTTAAGGAACTGATGGAGGAGCGGCTTCTGCGGAAGGAACAGATCATGCTGTTCATGAACCGCCGGGGCTATGCAGGCTTCGTTTCCTGCCGTTCCTGTGGAGAGGCCATGAAGTGCCCCCACTGTGATGTGAGCCTGACGTACCACCGGGACGGGATCCTGCGGTGCCATTACTGCGGCCATGAGATGCGTATGCCAAGGGTCTGCCCGGTCTGCGGCTCTCCTTATATCGCCCCCTTCGGCTCCGGGACCCAGAAGCTGGAGGAGATCACAAAGCGGACCTTTCCCCAGGCCAGGGTCCTTCGGATGGACGCAGACACCACAGCGAAAAAGGGAGCCCACGAGGAGATCCTGGAGGCGTTTATGGAGGGGGAGGCCGATATCCTCATCGGGACCCAGATGATCGTCAAGGGCCACGATTTCCCCAGGGTGACGCTGGTGGGAGTCATGGCGGCCGATCTTTCTCTTTATGCACCGGATTTCCGGAGCTCTGAGCGGACCTTTGAGCTTTTGACCCAGGCATCCGGCCGGGCCGGACGGGGGGAGCTCCCGGGAGACGTGGTGATCCAGACGTATGCGCCGGACCATTTTGCCATTACGGCGGCGGCAGAGCAGGACTACGGCCAGTTTTACCGTCAGGAATTCCTGTACCGGAAAATGATGGGGTATCCGCCGGCAGCGGGCCTCCTCTCCATCCAGCTGAGCTCCAGGAAGGAAGAGGCAGCGGCCGCCGCCATGGAGGATCTCCAGAAATGGATCCGGCGGGAATTTTGCTTTGAGGAGATCTCCGTCATCGGCCCGGTCAACGGTTCTCCGTATAAAGTTAATGATATATACAGAAAAATTTTATATATAAAGAGCGAAAGTTATGATATACTATTAAAAGTCAGAAAGTCTGCCCAGAAGCGGGAAGAGGAAAACGAACGGTATAAAAACGTGAACTTCCAGGCGGCGGTGCAGTAGGAGGAAAGGAAAAAGGACATGGCAATCAGACAGATCAGAGTCATTGGAGACGAAATCTTAACAAAGGCGTGCAAGCCTGTAAAGGAAATGAACGAAAGAACAGAAGAGCTTATCGAGGATATGTTCGAGACCATGTATGAGAACAACGGCTGCGGTCTTGCAGCCCCCCAGGTGGGCATCCGCAAGCGTATCGTGGTCATTGATGTGGACGATGGAAACCAGTACGTGATGATCAATCCGGAGATCCTGGAGACCAGCGGAAGCCAGACCGGGGCCGAGGGGTGCTTAAGCGTACCCGGAAAGAACGGCCAGGTGACCCGGGCGGAGCATGTGAAGGCAAAGGCCCTCAATGAGAATATGGAGGAATATACCATCGAGGCTGACGGCCTTCTGGCCCGCTGCATCCTCCACGAGTGCGACCACCTGGACGGGATCCTTTACGTGGAACGGGTGGAAGGCGAGCTCCACGACAACGATGAAGAGGGTGAAGAATAATGCGTATCGTATTTATGGGAACTCCGGATTTTTCCGTGCCGACCCTGGAGGCCCTGGTAAAGGGAGGCCATGAGGTCCTGGCAGTGGTGACTCAGCCGGATAAGCCCAAAGGAAGAGGAAAGTCGGTGCTCATGACGCCGGTGAAGGAAAAGGCCCTGGAGCTTGGGATCCCGGTATACCAGCCGGTAAAGGTACGGGAGCCGGAATTTATGGAGGTTTTAAAGGGACTGGATGCAGAGGCCTTTGTGGTGGTGGCCTTCGGCCAGATCCTTCCTAAGGAGATCCTGGAAATGCCCCGGTACGGCTGTGTCAACGTCCATGCCTCCCTGCTTCCCAGATACCGGGGAGCCGCGCCCATCCAGTGGGCGGTCATTGACGGAGAGGCGGTCAGCGGAGTCACCACCATGCTCATGGACGAGGGGCTGGATACGGGAGATATGCTGGAAAAGGCGGAGATCCCCCTGGATAAAGAGGAGACCGGCGGCAGTCTGTTTGAAAAGTTAAGCCTTCTGGGCGGAGAGCTGATCCTTTCCACTCTGGAAAAGCTCCAGAACGGGACAGCGGTGCGGACGCCCCAGGGAGAGCCGGACACGCCTTACGCGAAAATGTTAAAGAAATCTATGGGACAGATCGACTGGTCCATGGAGGCAGAAAAGATCGAGCGTCTGATCCGGGGGTTAAACCCGTGGCCCAGCGCTTATACATCCTTAAATGGAAAAACCGTAAAGATCTGGGCGGCGGAGGTGGTCCCGGGAAACGGGACCGGAGTTCCCGGACGGGCTGCGGTTTCCAGGGACAGCCTTCTGGTGGAGACGGGAAAGGATCTTCTTTCCATCAAGGAGCTCCAGCTGGAGGGGAAAAAGCGGATGGATACAGCCGCTTTCTTAAGAGGCTTCCAGGTGGAGGACGGTACGGTCCTGGGAGCATAAGACGAGAGGAGATATGCATATGTTAGGCGGTTATGGAATGTATGGATACGGGTACGGCTACCGGCTGGATCCCACGATCTTCCTGGTGCTCATCGGGGTCCTGTTATCCCTCTGGGCCCAGAACCGGGTCAACTCCACCTTTGCGAGATATTCCAGGGTCAGGAGCTTTTCCGGCATGACCGGAGCGGAAGCAGCCAGGCGGCTTTTAAATGCCCAGGGGATCTATGATGTGACGGTGCAGCCGGTGTCCGGAAAACTGACGGACCATTATGATCCCAGGACGAAGGTGGTAAAGCTTTCGGATTCTGTATACAATGCCACGTCTGTGGCGGCCATCGGCGTAGCCGCCCATGAGTGCGGCCATGCCATGCAGCACAACGAGGGCTACGGGCCGCTGCGGTTCCGCAGCGCCCTGGTTCCCGTGGCAAACTTCGGCTCCCAGCTTTCCTGGCCCATGATCCTTCTGGGGATCTTATTCGGAGGCCTGGGTTCCCCGCTGGTCCAGGTGGGGATCCTGATGTTCAGCCTGGCAGTGCTGTTCCAGCTGGTGACCCTTCCGGTGGAGTTCAACGCCTCCAGCCGGGCCGTGCGTCTTTTGGACTCCCAGGGGATCTTGTCCGGGGAGGAAGTGGACGGCACCAGAAAGGTTTTAAAAGCGGCGGCCCTTACGTACGTGGCGGCGGCGGCCGGTTCTATTTTACAGCTTCTGCGTCTTGTGATCCTGTTTGGAGGAAGAGACCGTGACAATGACTAAGACAGATCCCAGGGAGATCACCCTGGATATCCTTCTGGAGGTCCTGGAGGAGGGAAGACTGGGCCACCTGGTATTGAACCAGGCGCTCCTCAAGTATCAGTACCTGGAAAAGCAGGATCGCTCCTTTATCACAAAGCTGACGGAGGGGACGCTGGAGCGTCTGATCCTCCTGGACGCGGCCCTGGACCGCTTTTCTAAGACAAAAACAGAAAAAATGAAGCCGATGATCCGGACCATTCTCCGGATGTCGGCCTACCAGATCCTTTTTATGGACCGGGTGCCCGATGCCGCCGTCTGCAATGAGGCGGTGAAACTGGCCAAAAAGAGAAAATTCCAGGGGCTTTCCGGCTTTGTAAACGGAGTTTTGCGGACTCTTTCCAGGGAAAAGGGAAAGCTGGAATTTACGGATCCGTCGGTGCGCTTTTCCATTCCCGGATGGATGCTTTCCATGTGGGAGTCTGATTATGGAAAAGAAAAGGCGGAGCAGATCGCAGCCTCCTTCCTTAAGGAGCGGCCGCTGACCGTCCGCTTCAACACCAGCCGGGCTTCGGTGGAGGAGATCCTTAAAAGTCTGGAGAGCCAGGGGATCGCCGCAGAGCCCACGGGCTTTCTGGATACAGTGTACTCCATTTCCGGCTACGACCACCTGGAGGCAGTGGAGGCCTTTTATGAGGGCCTTATGACGGTCCAGGATCCCAGCTCCGCCCTGGCGGCCCACCTGGCCGGAATAAAGGCCGGGGACACGGTCCTGGACATCTGCAGTGCCCCAGGAGGGAAGACCCTTCATGCGGCGGATCTTTTAAAGGGGACCGGACGGGTGGAAGCCCGGGATCTGACGGAATATAAGATCTCCCTGGTGGAGCAGAACCTGTTCCGGTGCGGCTTTGCCAATGTGGAGACGAAGGTTTGGGATGCCCGTATCTTCGATCCGGAAATGGAAGAGAAGGCCGATGTGGTCCTGGCAGACCTGCCTTGTTCCGGCCTTGGGATCATAGGAAAAAAGCCGGATATCAAGCTGCGTCTGAAAAAGGAGGATCTGGGGGAGCTGGCATCTCTCCAGCGGGAGATCCTTTCGGCGGCCAGTCGGTATGTGAAGCCCGGCGGTACTCTTTTATACAGCACCTGCACGGTGGACCGGGCGGAAAATGAGGAAAATGCCGCCTGGATCCTGGAAAATCTTCCGTTCCATAAAAAGGACATCACTGGAAGGCTGCCGGGATCCCTGCAGGCAGACTGCCGGGAAAACCAGATCCAGCTCCTTCCGGGGATCCATGGCTGCGATGGTTTTTTCCTGGCGGCATTTGAAAAAAATAGGGAGTAGGTATGGAAAAAAAAGATCTGAAATCCATGGATTTAAACGAGGTCACAGCCTTTGTGACAGAACTGGGGGAGAAGCCCTTCCGGGCAAAGCAGCTTTACCAGTGGATGCACCAGAAGCTGGCCCCGTCCCTGGAGGATATGACAAATTTGCCCAAGGCCTTTCGGGAGCGTCTTCTGGAGCATGGAACGTATACGTCCCTGGAGACGGTCCAGATGCTGGAATCCGGGATCGACGGGACCAGGAAATACCTGTTCGGCCTGGGAGACGGCAATATTATCGAAAGCGTTCTGATGAAATATAAACACGGAAATTCTGTATGTATCTCTTCTCAGGTGGGCTGCCGCATGGGCTGCCGGTTCTGCGCGTCCACCCTGGACGGGCTCACCAGGAACCTGACGGCGGGAGAGATGCTGGACCAGATCTACCGGATCCAGGCCTCCACAGGGGAACGGGTGTCCAATGTGGTGGTCATGGGCAGCGGAGAGCCCTTTGACAATTATGACAGTCTGGTGAAGTTCATCCGGCTTCTAAGCGATGAGAACGGACTGAACATCAGCCAGAGGAATATCACCGTATCAACCTGCGGCATCGTGCCGGGGATCCGGAAATTTGCGGAGGAGGGCTTTTCTGTGACTCTGGCTCTTTCCCTCCACGCCCCCAACGATCAGGTGAGGAAGACCCTGATGCCCATTGCCAATAAATATTCTCTTTCTGAGATCCTTCCGGCATGTAAGGAGTATTATGAAAAGACCGGAAGGCGGCTGACTTTTGAGTACAGCCTGGTCCAGGGAGTCAACGACAATTTAGACGAGGCCCGGAAGCTTTCGTCCCTCATTAAGGACATGCACGGCCATGTGAACCTGATCCCTGTGAATCCCATCAAGGAGCGGGATTACCGCCAGTCGGGCCGGGAGGCCATCGACGCCTTCCGTACATATCTGGAAAAGCAGGGGATCAATGTGACGGTCCGCCGGGAGATGGGCCGCGACATTGGCGGCGCCTGCGGGCAGCTGAGAAAAAGTTATCTGAAAAAGGAAGAGGAGGGAGAGCGATGAATTCCTATGGCCAGACAGACACCGGCCGGGTGCGGAAGTCGAATCAGGATTCGATCTTTCTGTCCGAAACGCCGGTGGGACCGCTTTCCAACCTTTTTATGGTCGCCGACGGCATGGGCGGGCATAAGGCCGGGGATTTTGCGTCCCGGTTCGTGGTGGATACCATGGTCCGCTGTATGGGACTGTACAAAAGCGACAGCCCGGTGACGGCCCTCAGAAAGGCCATCGAAAAGACCAATGAGCTTTTATTCCTGGAGGCCCAGAGGGATCCGGACCGGGAGGGCATGGGCTCTACCCTGGTGGCCGCTACCGTGGACCAGGATACCATGTACGTGGCCAATGTGGGAGACAGCCGCCTGTATCTTTTCAGGGACGGCTTAAGCCAGATCACCAGGGATCATTCCCTGGTGGAGGAAATGGTATCCCTGGGGAAGCTGGAGCGGAACAGCGAGTCTTACAGGTCCCAGAAAAACATCATCACCAGGGCTGTGGGGATCCGGCCTGCGGTGACCGCAGATTTTTTTGAGGTATCCTTAAAAAAGGACGACTGCGTGCTCCTCTGCTCCGACGGGCTTTCCAATATGGCGGAGGAATCCCTGATCGGCAGCATCCTGGCTGCTCCGGCCGCTTTAAAAGAAAAGACAAGCCGGCTGATCCAGGCGGCCAATGAAAATGGAGGGAAGGACAACATCGCGGTCATCCTCATAGAACCTCAGGTAAGCGAGGTGGGCGTATGATATTGAAGGCAGGAACCATGCTCCAGGACCGCTATGAGATCCTGGAAAAGATCGGCTCCGGCGGAATGTCGGACGTCTATAAGGCGAAATGCCATAAACTGAACCGTCTGGTGGCCATTAAGGTCTTAAAGGCGGAATTTACAGATGATGCCAATTTTGTCAGCAAATTTAAGATGGAGGCCCAGGCGGCAGCCGGCCTGTCCCATCCCAACATCGTGAGCATCTACGACGTTGTGGACGAGGGAGATATCCATTTTATCGTCATGGAGCTGGTGGAAGGCATTACCTTAAAAAGCTATATCACAAAAAAGGGACGTCTGGATGTGAAGGAGGCCATCGGCATTGCCATCCAGGTGGCCCAGGGCATTGAGGCTGCCCACGAGCAGCACATCATCCACCGGGATATCAAGCCCCAGAACATGCTGATCTCCATGGACGGCAAGGTGAAGGTGGCGGATTTTGGCATAGCCAGGGCCGTTTCCTCCCAGACCATGAACTCCACAGTGGTGGGCTCCGTCCACTATATCTCGCCGGAGCAGGCCAGAGGCGGATACAGCGATGAACGGAGCGATCTGTATTCCCTGGGGATCACCATGTTTGAAATGGTCACAGGCCGGGTCCCCTTCGGCGGAGACAATACGGTGACCGTGGCCCTGGCCCATCTGGAGGAGCCGATCCCTCTTCCAAGCCTTATGAACCCAGGCGTGACTCCCAGCTTTGAGAGGATCATCTTAAAATGTACAGAGAAAAAGCCCGAGGACCGGTATAAGAATGCGGCTGAAGTGATCAGCGATCTGCGGCGGGCCCTTCTGAACGCAGATGATCCCCAGGTGGGCGCCGAGATCCTCAAAGAGGATCCGCTGTCGGAGACCAGGCCCATCAGCCGGAAGGAGCTGGATCTCATAAAGACCAGGAGCGACGGGCAACGGGAACAGAAAAAGCCCAGGAATCCCGGAGAGTGGAGAGAGACCGGACCGGGCCATGAAGAAAATCAGGCCAGGAAGGTTCCGGAGGGCCGTGGCGGCAGGCAGAAAGCCCCATCCCGCCAGCAGGACGAGGACAGCGAGACCACCCAGCTGGAAAAGGTCCTGACCGGCCTGGGAGTGGTGGCCGCACTTTTAGTGGTGGTGGTGGTCATCGTATTCTTTTCCCGGCTGGGCGGCCTGTTTACCAGCCCATCAGACAAGGGGACCACAGAGACCCAGGCCTCCCGTGAGACGGAGACGGACGGAGAGCGGGAAACCGAATCTGAAAAGGAAAAGGAGACCACCCTGTCCCAGAAGGAGGTAAAGATGCCGAAGCTGGTGGGAGATACCCAGGAGGAGGCAGAGGCCAAGCTGGACGCCCTGGATCTTACTATGCAGGTGGTCATGAAGAACTCCGATACGGTGGAGAAAGGCGTGGTCATGGAACAGGCTGACGCGCCGGATTCGGTGGTATCCCGGTACTCCAAGGTGGTGGTCACCATCAGCAGCGGATCCGATAAGATCCTGCTGTCGGAGTTAGGGATCGCGGATATGACCCTGGAAACGGCGGTGCGCCTTCTGGAAGCCAAGGGCTTAAAGGCCGTGGTGGTGGAAGAGACCAGCGAGGATGTGGAGGCGGGAAAGATCGTCCGCATGGAGCCGGAGGATAAGGCGGCTCTGGGCGATTCGGTGACGCTTTACGTGAGCACGGGGCCGGAGGTGGAGGTAACGCCGGTGCCGGATCTTTATGGAAAGACCGAGAACGAGGCAGCAGCCTTACTGACCGAGGCCGGGCTCCTCACGGGTGAGATCTCCAGGGCCCATGACGCGTCTGTGCCTGCGGGCCAGGTGATCAGCCAGGGCATCGAAAAGGACACGGATGCGGAGCTGGGAACTGCCGTGGATCTGGTGGTGAGCCTGGGGCCGGAGCCGCCAAAGACCCAGTTCCTGGCCTCTCTCCAGGTAACGTATCCCCTTATGATCTCCTTTGGACCTGGAGCGGAATCATCGGAGGTACAGATCCTGATCCGGTTAAAGCAGACTGTCAACGGAAAGGTGACGTACACAAAGCTGGCAGAGCCCAAGGCATATTCCGCCAGCACCATGCTGGATATCCGCCTGGACCATATCCGGGGAGCAGACGGCGTATCCACTGGGGAAGTGGAGATCGTGGACCTGACCAACAACGTTGTCCTCACTTCCTACAACGTAAACTTTGTGGAGACAGAGGTGTAAGAGAGGTTCATGAGAGGAAAGATCATAAAAGGGATCGCCGGGTTTTACTACGTCCATGATGGGATCTCCAAGGTGTACGAATGTAAGGCCAAGGGCGTATTCCGCAGCAGAAAGATAAAGCCCCTGGTGGGGGATGATGTGGAATTTACAGTTCTGGATGAAAAGGAACAGACTGGAAACATCACAGACATCCTGGAACGGAAAAACGAGCTGATCCGCCCGGCGGTGGCAAACATCGACCAGGCCATGATCGTTTTTGCGGTGACAGATCCGGAGCCAAATTTAAATCTCCTGGACCGGTTCCTGGTGACCATGGAAATGCAGGGAGTGCCTGCGGTCATCTGCTTTAATAAAATGGACCTGGGAACCGGTGAAAGGGAGCGGGAGCTCAGGCAGATCTATGAGGCCGCCGGTTACTCAGTCTATTTTACCAGCGCCAACGACAAAGAGAGCGTGGACATGGTCCGGGAGCTCCTTAAGGGAAAGACCACAGCCCTGGCGGGACCGTCGGGAGTGGGGAAATCCTCCCTGACCAACCAGATCCAGCCGGAGGCTGCCATGGAGACCGGGGCCATCAGCGAAAAGATCCGCCGGGGCCGTCATACCACCAGGCATTCAGAGCTGTTTTTTGTGGAGCCGGAAACCTTCGTCATGGATACTCCCGGTTTCAGCTCCATTTATGTGGAGTCCCTGAAGCCAGAGGAGCTTTCGGGATATTTTCCTGAATTTGAGGATTTTGTGCCGGACTGCCGGTTCCTGGGCTGCGTCCATGTGGGCGAACGGGAATGCGGCGTCAAGGAGGCCGTAAAGGAAGGAAAGCTGGCCGTTTCCCGGTATGAAAATTACCGGCTGATCTATGAAGAACTAAAGAATAAAAGGAGATATTAATATGTATATCTTAGCGCCATCCATACTGGCAGCCGATTTTTCCAGGCTGGGAGAGGAAGTAAGGACCGTAGCTGATGCGGGAGCGGAGTATATCCATCTGGATGTCATGGACGGGGCTTTTGTGCCCAGCATTTCCTTTGGAATGCCGGTGATCCAGAAGCTGCGGCCAGTGACAGACAAGGTGTTCGATGTTCATATGATGGTGGAGGAGCCGGGCCGGTACGTGGCTGATATAAAAAAGGCCGGAGCCGATCTGATCTGCGTCCACCAGGAGGCCTGCCGCCATCTGGACCGGACTCTGAACCAGATCCGGGAGTGCGGCTGCAAGGCGGCTGTGGCTCTGAACCCGGCGACACCGGTGGAGACCCTCTCCTGCGTTTTAAAGGAAGCCGATATGTTCCTTATCATGTCGGTGAACCCGGGCTTCGGGGGCCAGAAGTTCATCCCCTATACCCTGGAAAAAATAAGGAAGCTCCGGGCTATGCTCAATGAAGCCGGGCTTTCCACGGATATCCAGGTGGATGGAGGGATCTCCGCCGCCAACGTGCGGGACGTTCTGGATGCGGGAGCCAACGTGATCGTGGCCGGTTCCGCTGTGTTTAAAAACGATGCGGCGGCCAATACCCGGGAATTTCTGGAGATCTTTTCCCAGTACCAGGAACGGTGAAGCAGATGAAGCGCTGTCTTATGGTCACCGGCGGCCCCCTGGACCTGTCCTTTGGAATACGGTTCCTTTTGGGGCGCACCTATGATCTTGTGATCGCCGTGGACGCGGGCCTGGCTGCCTGCGAGGCCCTGGGCCTTTGTCCGGATCTTCTGGTGGGGGATTTCGATACCCTGGGAAGGGAGCGCCTTCTGGAATACCAGGAACGCTCTGGTGTAAGGGCAGACGTCCATCAGCCGGAAAAGGATGAGACGGATACGGAGCTGGCCTTCCGGGACGCCCTGGAGGCCGGCTGTGTCCTTGTGGATATGCTGGGAGCCACGGGAGGCCGCCTGGATCATGAGCTGTCCAACATCCAGCTCCTGGCCCAGGGGAGGAAAAAGGGCCTCCGGGTGACCATTTACGATGCCTTTAATAAGATCTTCCTTGCGGATGCAGAGCTGGATCCCCAGGTGGTATTTGAAAGGGAGGATCTTTATGGAAGGTATGTCTCTTTCCTTCCGGTGACGGAGACCGTAAAGGGGATCACACTTACGGGGTTTAAATATCCCTTAAAGGAAAAGGATATCTCCATCCTGGAAAATCCAAGTCTCTGTATCAGCAACGAGGTATTGGAGGAAAAGGCGGTGCTGACCTTCCGGTCCGGACTCCTTTTATGCGTGGAGTCCAGGGACAGGGAGACTGGACTGGTTTAAAAACCCTAAACTGGATATTCAGAACGATCCACTTCGGGAGTATCATGGGGAAAAAAGAAGGAAAACGCAATCATGGAAACATTTACACACAAACAGAAAAAGATCGCAGTGATCAATGATCTGTCCGGATATGGCCGCTGTTCTCTTACAGTGGCTCTTCCCATTTTATCGGCCATGGGCCATCAGGCCTGTCCTGTGCCCACGGCCATCCTGTCCAGCCACACAGAATTTCCCGTTTATTTTTTTGACGATTATACGGAAAAAATGCAGGACTATGCAGATAAATGGGTGCAGCTGGGCCTGTCCTTTGACGGCATCGCCACGGGTTTTTTAGGCTCTGAAAAGCAGATCGCCATGGTCATCGACATGGTGGAGCGCTTAAGCGGAGATGATACGCTGGTGCTGGTGGATCCGGTCATGGGGGACCATGGCCGTCTTTATGCCACCTATACGGAGGAAATGTGCGAGGAAATGAAGCTCCTGGTGAGCCGGGCGGACGTGGCGACCCCCAATGTGACGGAGGCCTGTATCCTTACGGGAACGCCCTATAAGGACAAGGGCTGGACCAGAAAGGAGCTCCTTAACATGGCCATGATGCTGCGGCTCATGGGAGCCAGATCCGTGGTCATCACCGGAGTCCGGGAGGGAAATTTTTATACCAACGTGGTCCTGGACCGGGGCATGGATGCGCCCTCCTTTGTGAAGGTGAAATGCGCCGGCGGCCAGAGACCGGGAACCGGAGACGTGTTCGCGTCGGTAGCAGCCGGGGCGCTGTTAAGGGGGGCCTCCTTAAAGGAAGCGGTGGAGCAGGCGGCCAGGTTTGTAAAGGACTGCATCCATATTTCGGACGAGCTGGATATCCCCCATGCCAACGGAGTCTGCTTTGAGGAAATTCTGGGGAAACTGGTGAAAAAATAGAATGCCCCTTCCTTTTCGCAATAATTTGTGGTATATTTGGACATAAGCGTAAAATTGCGTCCATGTTCGGATGCGGGAGATAAATCAGCAGAAGGAGACAGTCAGTATGTTAGATTTGAGATTCGTCAGAGAAAACCCGGAGATCGTTAAACAGAATATCCGGAATAAATTCCAGGATTCCAAGCTGCCACTGGTGGACGAAGTGATCGCCCTGGACGAAGAAAACAGAAAAGTAAAGAAAGAGGCCGATGACCTGAGAGCCAGCAGAAACAAGATCTCCAAGCAGATCGGAGCTCTGATGGGCCAGGGAAAGAAGGAAGAGGCCGAGGAAGTGAAGAAGCAGGTGACAGAAGCCTCTGATCATCTGGCAGAGCTGGAGGAGAAGGAGAAGGATCTGGAAGCCAGGATCAAAAAGATCATGATGACCATTCCCAATATCATCGATCCCAGCGTTCCCATTGGAAAAGACGATTCCGAGAATGTGGAGGTCCAGAAATACGGAGAGCCGGTGGTCCCGGATTTTGAGATCCCGTACCATACGGAGATCATGGAGAAATTTAACGGCATTGATCTGGATTCCGCAAGAAGAGTGGCTGGAAACGGCTTCTACTATTTAATGGGAGACATCGCAAGGCTTCACTCCGCAGTGATCTCCTATGCTAGGGACTTTATGATCGGCCGGGGCTTCACCTACTGCGTACCGCCGTTCATGATCCGCAGCGACGTGGTCACCGGCGTTATGAGCTTTGCTGAAATGGACGCCATGATGTATAAGATCGAGGGCGAGGACCTGTATCTGATCGGTACCAGCGAGCACTCCATGATCGGAAAATTCATCGACACCATCATTCCCGAGGAGGAGCTCCCCAAGACCCTCACCAGCTATTCTCCCTGCTTCCGTAAAGAAAAGGGAGCCCATGGCATCGAGGAGAGAGGCGTTTACCGGATCCATCAGTTTGAAAAGCAGGAAATGATCGTGGTATGCCATCCCGATGAGTCCAGGAAATGGTTCGATGTTCTGTGGCAGAATACCGTGGACCTGTTCCGTTCCCTGGGTATTCCGGTGCGTACCTTAGAGTGCTGCTCCGGCGACCTGGCAGACTTAAAGGTGAAATCTGTGGACGTGGAGGCATGGTCTCCGAGACAGAAGAAGTATTTTGAGGTGGGAAGCTGCTCCAACTTAGGAGACGCCCAGGCCAGAAGACTGCGGATCCGTGTCAACGGCGCAGACGGAAAGAAATACTTTGCCCATACCCTTAACAACACTGTGGTGGCTCCGCCGAGAATGCTCATCGCATTTCTGGAGAATAACCTGCAGGCCGACGGCTCTGTAAGGATCCCGGAAGCCCTTCAGCCGTATATGGGCGGAATGAAAGTAATTAAATAAGGAAGTAAACGGGGCTGTTGCAAAAGAGTGGTTTCTGGGCCTTCCTTTTGCAGCGGCCCCTTTGAGAATGGATCTGAGAAAGGGGTGTTCCATATGCCGGCAGCATTTGCCCATGATCTGTTTGGACGTCTGGTTTACAGGAAGCTGGATCCGGGGATCCGGAGGGCGGTCCGGAGGGAAAAGGACTGCTTTTACCTGGGGCTTTTTGGGCCGGACATCCTGTTCTTTTACCGTTCATTAAATGATAACCGGATCGTCCATAAGGGCTTCTGGCTCCATGAGGAGCCGGCCCGGGTGCTTTTTTTCCATGGCATAAAGGCCTGGGAAAAGGAGAAGGATCCGGAAAAAAAGGCAGCCATCGAGGCGTACCTGCTGGGCTTTGCCTGTCATTTCGCCCTGGACCACAGCCTTCATGAATACGTAAACCATACGGATGACAGCACCATTTTCACTCACGGAGAGATCGAGACAGAGCTGGACCGGAGGCTCCTGGTCCGGGAAGGGATGACGCCTTTGCGGGCAGACGTGACCTCCCATGTGAAAAACACCTCCATGACCAGGCTGGCCGCCTCCCGGGTCCTTTCGGAAAGCCGGGAGACCGTGGGGGAGTGCATCATGAGCTTCAAGGCGGCCATGCGGATCTTTGTTAATTCCGGAGAGCTTGTCAAGACGTTCATATGCCTGGGACTGCGGGCTGCAGGCCATTACGACCAGGTCCACGGCATGCTGATGCGGAGAAGGCCGGTCCGGGGGTTAAAGACCGTGGCCGATTATCTGGAGCTGGAATTTTATAAAACAGTCCCCTTTGGAGTACGGATGGTGACAGAGCTTTACCGGGCCCTGGAGGAGGGAACGGAGCTTCCCAGGGAATATAAGGGAAACTTTGAGGGAACTGTCTTCGGCAAAGGACCGGTGCGCTGGTGAAATACGCAGTGATCCTGGGAGACGGGATGGCAGACCTGCCGGAAGCCTGTCCCGGAGGCCGGACGCCTCTGGAGCTGGCCCGCACCCCGGTCCTTGACCGGCTCTGCGGCGGCGGAGAGACGGGCCTTGTGAGGACCGTGCCGGAGGGGATGGCTCCCGGAAGCGATACGGCCAACCTCTCGATCCTGGGATACGGAGGAAAACGGTATTACCGTGGCCGGGCGTCCCTGGAGGCCCTGGCCCTGGGGATCTGCCTGAGAGTTCATGACCTGGCATTCCGCTGCGATCTGACGGGCCTTTCGGGAGACGGCCCGGCATTTGAAGAAATGCAGATGGGAGGTCCGGGGGCCCTGGCGGGAAAAGAAGAAGAGGCTTACATATCCGTAAAGGAGGCCATGGGAAAAGAGTCTGCCCTGTCCCTGGTCCCGGGAAGAAACGGGAAGTGCCTCCTTTTGTGGAAGGACGGGCTCTTAAAGTCCCCTGGCCTCATGAATGATGCCGCAGGCGGCTGTGGGCTTGTTCCGCCCCACGAGATGATGGGAAAACGGATCGGGGATTTTCTGCCGGAGCAGAGAGCGCTAAGGAAGTTTTCCGAGGACAGTTATCTGGCGTTAAAGGCGAGGTTTCCCCGGGAGCGCGCCTGCTTCTGGCTCTGGGGAGCCGGGACCGCCTGTGAGCTGCCGGATTTTTCTGAAAAGACCGGACTTTCCGGAGCAGCGGTCACTGCCACGGGCGTCATCAAAGGACTGGCCCTGGCCGCAGGACTTAAGCTCCTTTCCGTGCCCGGGGCCGATGGAAGCCTGGATACGGATTATGGAGGAAAGGCCCGGGCGGCCTTAAAGGCGCTTCTGGAGGCGGGAATGGATTTCTGCTATGTGCATCTGGAGGCCCCGGACGCGGCCGGGCATAAGGGGAGCTTTGAGGAAAAGATCCGGGCCATTGAAAATCTGGACCGGCTGGTGGCCGGGCCCATTTACCAGGGGTTAAAAGAAAGCGGAGAGGAGTTCCGGATCCTGGTACTGCCGGACCACGCGACCCCGGCAGTTCTTAAGATCCACACGGCGGGGCCGGTGCCGTATCTTCTTTACGACAGCCGGAGGAAGGCGGTAAGGTCCCGTCCATATTGTGAAAAGGAAGCTGAAAAAACAGGGATCCTGGTTCCGGAGGGGCAACGGCTCCTGGACCGGTTCCTTTTTAAAGGAGTATAAAGACGTTATGGCTGGAAAGATATACGGTGTCGGAGTGGGCCCGGGGGATCCGGAGCTTCTGACCATAAAAGCTGCAAGGCTCATAAAAAACGCCGGAGTCATCGGGATCCCGGCGGAGCATAAGGAGACATGTAAGGCCTACCAGATCGCCGCCGGGGCGGTGGAGGAGATCCGGGAAAAAGAAGTGGTCCCGTTTCCATTTCTCATGACCAGGGATCCGGAACGATTAAAGGAGAGCCATGACCGCCTGGCAGAAAAGGCCGCAGGATACCTGGACCAGGGCCGGGATCTGGTATTCCTTACCCTGGGAGATCCGGCCGTCTACTCTACATACATGTATCTGCACAGGCGGCTCACTGCCATGGGCTATGAGGCGGAGATCGTAAGCGGGGTCACCTCCTTCTGTGCGGCGGCAGCCAGGCTGTCTGTGAGCCTGGGGGATGGCAGTACGCCCATCCATATCCTCCCCGGCTCCTTTCCCCTGGAGGAGGGGCTTTCCCTCCCCGGCACCCGGGTGCTAATGAAATCCGGAAAACAGATGGGAGCCGTGAAAAAGGCCCTGGTCTCCGGGGAGTATGAGGTTTTGATGGCAGAAAACTGCGGGATGGAAGGGGAACGGCTCATTGGCCGGGCCCAGGATATCCCGGAGGACGCCGGGTATTATTCCCTGGTGATCGTGAAGGAGAAAGGAGAGACCGGCCGTTGAATAAGGAAAAAAAGGTGATCCGCCTGGGAACCAGGAAAAGCCCTCTGGCCATGGCCCAGGCCAGATTAGCGGCGGAGGCCATTGAACGGGCTTTTCCGGAGCTTACGGCGGAGCTGGTCCCCATTGTGACCAGAGGCGACCGGATCCTGGACCGGCCTCTGGTGGAATTTGGCGGAAAGGGAGCGTTTATCTCAGAATTTGAAAGGGCCCTTCTGGAGGGACGCATCGACGGAGCGGTCCACAGCGCCAAGGACATGCCGGAGGAGCTGGCTAAGGGATTGGTCATCGCGGCAGCGCTTCCCAGGGAGGACGCCGGAGACGTGCTGGTGACTGTAAAGGGAAGGCCGCTTCCGGACGGGCCGTTTCTGGTGGGGACTGGAAGCCCCCGCCGCCAGGTGCAGATCGGGGAGATGAGGAACGCCCGCTGCGCCCTTTTACGGGGAAATATCCAGACAAGGCTCAATAAGCTCCGGGAGGGAGAGTATGACGCTATCCTTCTGGCAGCGGCGGGATTGAAGCGTATGGGCCTGCTTTCAGACCCGGAGTTTTCGTTTGAACGGCTGCCGGAGAAAGAATTCATCCCAGCCGGAGGCCAGGGGATCATCGCAGTGGAAAGCCGGGAGCATACGGAATTTTCCCATGTGCTTGCGGCCATCAACGATCCTGCTGCCTTCCGGTCCCTGGCGGCAGAGCGGCTGGTATTAAAGCGCCTGGGAGCCGGATGCACCGGGGCCGTGGGCGTATACAGCTATTCAGAAAATGGCAGCTTCCACATAAAGCTCATGAAGGGGACGGAGAGCGGGATCCTGCGCCGGGAGATCTCCGGAGCGCTTGAGGAATATGAGGCCCTGGCTGCGGCGGTTACGGAGGGACTGGATCATGAATAAGGGAATGGTATTTCTGGTGGGAGCCGGACCAGGCGATCCGGGACTTCTGACCCTCCGGGGAAAAGAGCTTCTGGAAACAGCGGAGGTCCTGGTCTACGACCGGCTAGCCTCCCGGGAGTTTTTGGAGCTGGTACCGGCGGGCTGCGAAAAGATTTATGTGGGCAAAGAATCCGGCCGTCACAGCAGGACCCAGGAGGAGATCAACGGGATCCTGGTGGAGTGGGCGTTAAAGGGAAAGCGGGTGATCCGTTTGAAGGGCGGAGATCCCTTTGTCTTTGGCCGGGGCGGAGAGGAGATTCAGAGCCTCTCTGCCCATGGGATCCCCTATGAGGTGGTCCCCGGCGTGACGTCGGCCATTGCGGCCCTTTCCCACGCCGGGATCCCGGTGACCCACCGTGGGGTAGGCCAGAGCTTCCATGTGATCACAGGCCATACGGCGGTGGGAGCCGGAGACGGGGACAGTCTTACCGGAGATTTTGACCAGTACGCCTGCCTTCCGGGGACCCTCATTTTTCTCATGGGTCTCTCTAACCTGGAAAAGATCGTGGAAAATCTTATAAAATACGGAAAGGATCCCCGGACTCCGGCGGCGGTGGTCACCAACGGGACCCTGCCGGACAGCCGGTGCGTCCGGGCGGCGCTTTCGTCTCTTCCAGAGGCTGTACGAAGGGCTGGTCTGAAACCGCCGGGGATCATCGTGGTGGGCCCGGTGGCCGCTTTTTCCATGACCTGTAAAAAAGAGCTTCCCCTGAGCGGAGCCCTGGTGGGGATCACCGGGACGGACGGCATGTGGAACAAGCTTTCAGAAAAGCTCGTATCCCAGGGAGCGTCGGTGGTCCGGGCAGGAATCTCCAGGATCGTACCGTTAAATAAAGAGGGATTGTCCGGGCACCTGGACCGGCTGGATCAGGTCTCCTGGATCATCTTTACCAGCACCAACGGCGTCCGGATCTTTTTTGAGGCCATGAGGGAGGGCCGGATGGATCTCAGGGCCCTGGGCCATGTGAAATTTGCCGTGGTGGGCAGCGGCACCGGAAAGGCCCTGGAGGAGCAGGGCCTTTTCCCGGACTATATGCCGGAGGAATATACCACAGAGGCCCTGGCCCGGGGGCTCTTAAGCCGGATCCGTCCCGGAGAGTCTGTGCTGATCCCCAGAGCCAGAATGGGCTCCCCTATCCTGAGGGATGCATTGTGCCAGGGGGGGATCTCTGTCCTGGATGTTCCCGCCTACGACGTGGAGGCGGAGCCAGTGGGCAGGGAAGCGCTTTTGGAGCTTTCCAGGCTCCATTACCTTACCTTTGAAAGCGGCTCCGGCGTCCGCGGCTTTTTTGGGGAGCTTGGAGATGAAAAGAAAAGGCTCCTGGAAACAGGTCCCTGCCCGGTGTGCATCGGGAAGGCTACGGCGGAGGCCTTAAGCGCCTTTGGGATCCGGCGCATGAAGATCGCCAGGGACTATACGGCCGACGGCCTTTTATCAGCAATTCTTGAGGACTGGGATCATGGAAGCTCTCGTTTATAAGGATAAAAAAATGCTGAGGCGGGGGTATACCACCGGCACCTGCGCGGCCCTGGCAGCCCAGGGAGCCGTCTCCTTCCTGGTCTCTGGCATATGGCCGGAAACGGCGGAGCTCATGACCCCGGCGGGCCAGATGGTGCGGGTTCCGCTGATGGAGAAAAAAGCAGGGAACGGCGCCGCCTCCTGTGCAGTAAAAAAGGACGCCGGGGATGATCCGGATGTGACCGATGGCCTTCTGATCTTCGCCCAGGCCAGGTTCCTGCCGGAAAACGCAGGGAATGCCCGGGAGGCGGACCATGGAACCGGAACTGCTTCTGCCCGGGAACGCCGGGTGATCATTGACGGAGGAGAAGGTGTAGGCCGGGTGACAAAGGCGGGCCTGGACCAGCCGGTGGGAGCGGCGGCCATCAATTCCGTTCCCCGGAGGATGATCGAGGCCGCCGTTACAGAGGTCTTAGAGGAGGCCGGGCTGGACCGGCCGGTGGAGATCCTGATCTTTGTTCCCGGAGGAGAGAAGACGGCGGAAAAGACCTTTAATCCAGTCCTGGGGATCACCGGGGGGATCTCGATCCTGGGCACCAGCGGCATTGTGGAGCCCATGAGCGAGGAAGCCCTCATAGAGACCATCCGGGCCCATATGCAGGTGCTGCGGTCTGAGGGAAGACGGTTTGCAGCCGCTGTGCCCGGAAACATGGGGGAGAGGTTCCTCTGGTCCTATCTGGAGCGGGAGGGGATCGGAAAAATACCGGCGGTGGTGTGCAGCAATTTTGTGGGCAGGACCCTGGATATGGCTGGAGAGCTGGGCTTTTCCGGTTTTCTCCTGGCGGGTCACCTGGGAAAGCTGGTGAAGCTGGGCTGCGGCATCATGAACACCCATTCAAAGGAAGGGGACGGCCGGATGGAGACGCTTGTGGCCTGCGCCCTGCGGGCCGGAGCCGGGACTGGAACCTTAAAAAGGATCCAGGAGGCCAATACCACGGAGCAGGCCCTGGAGGAGCTTAAGGCGGCCGGTATCCTTAAGGAGACCATGGGAGCGCTTCTGGAGCGCATGGACTGGTATATGAGGCGGCGGGTCCCGGAGATCCTGGAAACGGGCATCCTGGTATTCGACGCCGCAGGAACGCTCCTGGGAGCCACTGAAAACGCCCGGGATCTCCTTGCGCTGGCTGCCGGAGAGGAGCCGGTGGGAGAAGACGGGCCGGATAATGGAATATAAAAAGGAGAGGACTATGACGGATTATACGCTTTTAAGGGACCAGCTCCTGGCCCTGGCAGAGGATGTGGAGTATGAGATCACAAATCTCTCCAACGCCTCTGCGCTTTTATACCACAGCCTGGAGGGGCTCAACTGGGCCGGATTTTATCTGTGGAGGGACGGGAGCCTGATCCTGGGGCCGTTCCAGGGAAAACCGGCCTGTACCAGGATCCTGCCGGGCCGCGGCGTCTGCGGAACGGCGGCAGAAAAGGACCAGACGGTGCGGGTGGAGGACGTCCACCAGTTTCCCGGACATATTGCATGTGACTGCGCCTCCAATTCCGAGATCGTGATCCCGCTCCATAGAAACGGTGAGCTTTACGGCGTCCTGGATATGGACAGCCCAAGGCTGGGAAGGTTTACAAAAGAGGACCAGAGGGGGCTGGAGCTGTTCTGCCGGGCCATGGAGGAGATCCTAAAGCGGAACCGGGCCTAGAGCGCAGAAAGGGGACGTATCTATGAAAGCAAAAGTTCTGGTGGATAATATCACAAAAAACCAGTGGAAGGCCGAGTGGGGGCTTTCCATCTATATCGAATACAACGGCCACAGGATCCTCCTGGACACAGGGACCACAGAGGCCTTTGCAGAAAATGCAGACCAGATGGGGGTCCGCCTGGAGGATGTGGAGTTCGGAGTCCTGTCCCATGCCCACTATGACCATTCAGACGGCCTTGGAGAGTTCTTTAAAAGGAATTCCACGGCAAAATTTTACTTACAGAAGAGCGCAGAGGAAAACTGTTACAGCAGGAAAAATTTCCTGTTTAAGAAATACATCGGGATCCGCCGGGGATATCTGGAAACGTATAAGGACCGGATCGTCTATGCCGACGGAGACATGGAGGTGATCCCAGGAGTGACGCTCCTTGCCCACCGGACGCCGGGACTTTCCGGTGTGGGAAAAAAGGCCGGGATGTATGTGAGGAAGAATGGCCGGTGGAGGCCCGACGACTTTTCCCACGAGCAGAGCCTGGTGCTTGACACGAAGGAGGGACTGGTGATCTTCAACAGCTGCTCCCACGGCGGCGCAGATGTGATCATCCGGGAAGCGGAGGCTGCGTTCCCTGGAAAGCAGATCTACGGCCTCATCGGCGGCTTCCATTTGTTCCGGTCTGAGGACCAGGAGGTGCGGGAGCTGGCAGACCGGATCAGAAAGACCGGGATCCGGCGGATCTGTACGGGCCACTGCACCGGGGAAAGGGCCATGGAGATCCTGAAGGAAGAGCTGGGAGACATGGCAGAGCAGATCTATACAGGGTTTGAGATCGAAGTGTAAAAATAAATCAGAGGAGAGAAAGAAATGGATACTCGGGTGGAAAAGACCATTGAAAGACATAAAAAAGGATACAACTGCGCCCAGGCGGTGGCCTGCACCTACTGCGACCTGGTGGGCGTGGACGAGGAGACCATGTTTAAGATGACCGAGGCCCTGGGCCTGGGAATGGGCTGTATGGACGGCACCTGCGGGGCGGTGGCGGGAGCCTGCATCCTGGCCGGGATGAAGCGGAGCACGGGAAATCTGGAAAAGCCCGACAGCAAGGCAGAGTCCTATAAGCTTTCCAGGGCCATCCTGGGCGGCTTTGAAAAGGCCAACGGAACGGCAATCTGCAAGGAATTAAAGGGGATCGAGACCGGCAAGGTGATCAAAAGCTGCGACGACTGCATCAAAGAGGCGGCGGCCCTGGCAGAGCAGGTGCTGTTTTCATAAAGGAGAAGGAGACTATGGTACATTTTGTGGGCGCCGGCTGCGGCGCGGCGGATCTGATCACAGTCCGGGGGGCCAGGCTGCTCTCGGAGGCGGACGTGGTGATCTACGCAGGCTCCCTGGTGAACCCGGAGCTCCTTAAGGGGACAAAGGAGGGCTGTGAGATCCATGACAGCGCCCGGATGACCCTTCCGGAGGTCCTTGGTGTCATGGAGCGGGCAGAGGCAGAGAAAAAGACCATTGTGCGGCTCCACACAGGGGATCCGTCGCTTTACGGGGCCATACGGGAACAGATGGACCGGCTGGAGGAAATGGGGATCGCCTATGACGTCTGCCCCGGAGTCAGCTCCTTTAACGGAGCTGCCGCCAGCCTGGGAGCGGAGCTGACCCTTCCGGAGGTGTCCCAGACGGTGATCATCACCCGGATGGCCGGGCGGACGGCTGTGCCGGAAAGAGAGAGCTTCCGGTCTCTGGCGGCCCATCACTCCACCATGGCGGTGTTTTTAAGCGCCGGGCTCCTGGAGGAGATGGAGGAGGAGCTTAAGGAGGCCGGGTACAGGCCGGACACTCCGGCGGCCATTGTCTATAAGGCCACATGGCCGGAGGAAAAAGCCGTCCGCTGTACGGTATCGACCCTTAAGGAAACGGCGGAACGGGAAGGGATCCGAAAGACCGCCATGATCCTCATCGGCAACGTGCTGGGGACCAGGGAGGAAAACGGCTATGCGGACTCCAGGCTCTATGCGCCGGACTTTACCACAGGATTCAGAAAGGGGACAGACG
Source organism: Enterocloster hominis (ex Liu et al. 2021) (assembly GCA_014385265.1). Classification (GTDB taxonomy): domain Bacteria; phylum Bacillota; class Clostridia; order Lachnospirales; family Lachnospiraceae; genus Alitiscatomonas; species Alitiscatomonas aceti. The sequence goes on along the minus strand of JACRTJ010000015.1, from coordinate 34,975 downwards.
CATGAAAAAGCTGTACGTTGTGGGCATGGGGCCGGGAGACCACGACTCCATGACCATCCGGGCGGACCGGGTCCTAAGGGAATGCGACGTGATCGTGGGCTACACGGTCTATGTGGAGTTAGCAGAGCAGTATTATCCAGAAAAGGAGTTCCTGACCACGCCCATGCGCCGGGAGACCGAGCGGTGCCGCCTGGCGTTTTCTGAGGCGTCAAAGGGCAGGACCACGGCCATGATCTGCAGCGGCGACGCCGGAGTATACGGCATGGCGGGGCTGATCCTGGAGATCGGGCGGGAATACCCGGGGGTTTCCGTGGAGATCGTTCCCGGGGTCACGGCAGCCTCCTCCGGAGCGGCGGTCCTGGGGGCTCCGCTGATGCATGATTTTGCGGTCATCAGCCTCAGCGACCTTCTGACTCCCTGGGAGACCATTGAAAAGCGGCTGCGGGCCGCGGCCATGGGAGACCTCTGTGTCTGCATTTATAATCCCTCCAGCAAAAAACGGGCCGGCTACCTGCGGCGGGCCTGTGAGATCTTAATGGAAGAAAAAAGCCCGGACACAGTCTGCGGGGCGGTGAAAAATATCGGAAGAGAGGGCGAAGAAAGCCAGGTGATGACCCTGGGGGAGCTCTCTGGCTATGAGGCGGATATGTTTACCACCGTCTTTGTGGGAAACAGCCAGACCATGGAGCTTTCCGGGGCCATGGTGACTCCCAGAGGATACCGCCTATGAGCTGTCTGTCTGTAAAAGATATCGGGACCGCCGCCCTGTTTGCCGGGACCACGGAGGGGAGGCTCCTGGCAGAGCGTCTGGCCGGAGGCCCGGTAAAGGTCCATGTATTTGTGGCTACGGAATACGGGGGAGAGGGTCTGCCGCAGGCAGAGAACATCCTTGTCCATGAAGGACGGATGGACCAGGAGGAGATCCGGGAGGAGCTGTCCAGGCTTTCCTGTGATCTTGTGCTGGACGCCACCCATCCCTTTGCCCGGATCGTGTCGGAAAACATAAAGGATGCCTGCGCCGCCTGCAGGATCCCCTGTTTCCGGATCCTGCGTGACTATACAAAGTCCCGGAGGGCCGGAGGTGCCGGAACGGGATCCAGCCCTGTTTTCGTGGATTCTGTGGAGGAGGCCGTGGAGTTTTTAAAGGGTACCCAGGGCCATGTGCTGGTGACCACTGGCAGCAAGGAGCTTTCTAAATATAAAGCGCTTCCGGACTGGGAGGAACGGATCTACGCCCGGGTGCTGTCCCTGCCCCAGGTGGTGTCTGACTGCGGAGATCTGGGCTTTTACGGGAATCATCTGATGGCCATGCAGGGCCCCTTTTCGGTGGAGATGAACGTGGCCATGCTCCATGCCGTGGGAGCGGCCTGGATGGTCACCAAGGAGTCTGGGACCGCCGGAGGCTTTGAGGAAAAGGCATTGGCTGCCGGACAGGCCGGAGCCGGACTCATTGTAATTGGAAGGCCAAAGGAGGATGGGATCTCCCTCCGGGAGGCGCTGGAGCTTTTTGGCCTGTCCATGGACAGGAGAAAGGTATTTCTGGTGGGCATGGGACCGGGAGATCCAGGGCTTTTCACAGAGGCGGCCAGACGGGCCTTTGAGGAAAGCCAGGTGCTGGCGGGAGCCGGACGGATGGCCGACGGTCTCAGGGGCTTCCAGAAGCCAGTCTTAAGGGAATACCAGCCGGAGAGGATCCTGGGCTTTTTAAAGGACCATCCGGAGTATGAGACGGCGGCCGTGGCCCTGTCGGGAGACACGGGCTTTTTCAGCGGGGCCAGAGGGCTTCTGGAGGTATTAAATAGGGACGGCGGCTTTGAGGTGGAGGTGATCCCGGGGATCTCCTCCGCCGGATACTTCTTTTCCAGGATCGGAGCGGGCTGGGAGGATGTCTGCTTTTTAAGCCTTCATGGCCGGGACGCTGACCTGGAGGGAGCCGTGGGGGGTCATAAACGGGTGTTCATCCTCTGCGGAGGAAGCAATGCTTTAAAGGAGATCTGCGAAAGACTTCTCCACGCGGGCCTTTCCCAGGTACGGCTTACGGTGGGAGAAAACCTCTCCCTGGCGAATGAGAGGATCTCTGAAGGGACGCCGGAGACCATGAGGGAACGGGAGGTTTCCGGGCTTACGGTGGTGCTGGCAGAAAATCCGGCGGCAGGGAGGACTCTCCCCCGGCCTCTGACCCATGGCCTTCCCGACGAGGCCTTCCTCCGTGGAAAAACACCCATGACAAAGCTGGAAGTGCGGTCCGTGTCCCTTTCAAAACTGGCTCTTACAGAAAATGCCGTGGTTTACGACGTGGGAGCCGGAACGGGCTCAGTTTCGGTGGAATGCGCCAGACTGTCCTCCGGGATCCGGGTCTTTTCCATTGAGCGGGATCCAGAGGCCCTGGAGCTGCTGGAAAAAAACCGGCAGCAGTTTTCCCTGTCCAACATGGAGATCGTGGCCGGGACTGCCCCGGAGGCTCTTGAGGGGCTTCCTGCCCCCACCCATGTGTTCATCGGCGGCAGCGGAGGCAGCATGGGCCGGATCGTGGATACGGTCTTGAGGAAAAATGGTACCGCCCGGTTTGTGGCGAACCTTATTACCCCGGAATCCCTGGCTGCGGTCATGGACCTTCCCGGGGTCCTTCCGGTGACAGATCCGGAGATCGTCATGGTAACAGCCGCCCGGTCGAAAAAAGCAGGAAACAGTCATCTGATGCTGGGGGCCAACCCGGTCTGGATCGTGGCGTTTTCCGGAAGGGAGGACCAGTGATGGAAAAGGTGCAGTTTCCAAGATTTATGGTAGCGGCGGAGAAAAGCGGCCAGGGAAAGACTCTCATCACCTGTGCCCTCCTGGAGCTTTTAAAGGAACAGCACCGGGTATCTGCCTTTAAGTGCGGCCCGGATTATATCGATCCCATGTTCCACCGGAGGGTGGCCGGCGTGCCCTCCTATAACCTGGACAGCTTTTTTTCCAGCCGGGAGGAGCTGATCCAGCTTCTTGGCCTCCATGGCGGGCCGGACCGCCTGGGGGTGATCGAAGGCGTCATGGGCTATTACGACGGCCTGGGCGGCAGTACGGACCGGGCCAGCTCCTATGAGGTAGCGGAGCGCACCCATACGCCAGTGATCCTGGTGGCCGACGCCCAGGGCAGAAGCTTTTCTACCCTGGCCGCTGTCCGGGGCTTTTTAAGTTTCCGGCCGGACAGCCATATAAAGGGCGTCCTGTTCAACCGGCTGTCCCCCATGCTGTATCCGGCCCTTAAACGGGCGGCAGAGGAAGAGCTGGGGATCCGGGCCGTGGGCTTTGTGCCGCCGTTGGGAGAGGAGTTCCAGCTGAAAAGCCGTCACCTGGGCCTTCTGCGGCCGGAGGAGATCCCAGGGTTCCGGGAGGAGATCCACAGGCTGGCTGAAACGCTCCGGCCAGGGATCGACCTGGAAGCCATCCTGTCCATTGCAAAGGAGGCGGAACCGCTTCCGGCCCGGAGGCGCAGCCTTCCCCAGATACAGAAGAAAAATGGGGAAAAGCCGGTGATCGCCGTGGCCATGGACGAGGCTTTCTGCTTCTATTACCAGGATAATCTGGAGACCCTGGAGGCCATGAACGCAGAGCTCAGGTTCTTTTCCCCCATCCATGACGAAAAGGTGCCCGGGGAGGCCGACGGCCTTTACCTGGGAGGCGGCTATCCGGAGCTTTACGGAAAGGAGCTTTCAGAAAACGCTTCCATGCGGGCCAGCGTCCGGGAACTCCTGGCCCAGGGGATACCCTGCATCGCCGAATGCGGCGGATACCTGTATCTGAAGCAGGAGCTTGCGGATGCGGACGGCATCTCCTGGCCCATGTGCGGTGTGCTTCCAGAGGGAAGCCGGGACAGCGGAAGGCTTTCCAGATTCGGCTACGGGATCATGACGGCCATGGGAGACAGTGTCCTGGGGCCTGTCGGGACCAGCGTTCCGGCCCACGAATTCCATCACTGGGACAGTCCGGAAAACGGAGACTGCTTTTCCTTTAAAAAGCCAGTGGGGACCCGGGAATGGTCCTGCGGCTATGGAACGGAAAGCCTTTACGCCGGATTTCCCCATCTTTATTTTTACGGCCATGAGCCGGTGCGGTTTCTGGAGCTGGCGGCCCGGCGGCGGGACGGGGAGTGCGGACGATCACATAGAACATAAGGCGGTGGCAGATATGAAAAAAATTTTTGAACTCCTTTCAGAGATCCGCCCGGCGGACCAGAAAGCCATGGAGGCGGCCAGGCTCCGGTGGAATTCAGTGGCAAAGCCCATCGGAAGCCTGGGGATCCTGGAGGAGGACATTATAAAGATCGCCGGGATCCTGGGAAGCGCAGAACGGATCCCTCTGGAAAAAAGCGCCCTGGCAGTCATGTGCGCCGACCATGGAGTGGTGGAAGAGGGCGTGACCCAGACGGGCCAGGAGGTCACCCGGATCGTGGCAGAAAATTTCACAAAAGGCCAGACCACGGTGACCTGTATGTGCCGGGTGTCGGGAACGGACGTGTTTCCGGTGGACGTGGGCATGACAGGAGAAGGATGGCTCTGGGACGGCTCCGGCAAAGAGGCCCCGGCCCCCTTTGTGCTCTTAAACCGGAGGGCCGGAGCCGGAAGCCGGAACCTGGTGAGAGAGGCGGCCATGACCGGGGACCAGTGCGAAAAGGCGCTCCTGGCGGGGGCGTTCCTGGCCCGGGATCTGAAGCAGATGGGCTATGGGATCCTGGCCTCCGGAGAAATGGGCATCGGGAACACCACCCCGGCCAGCGCCCTGGCCTCGGTCCTTACGGGAGCCCCTCCCCGGCTGGTCACCGGACGGGGGGCCGGTCTCTCGGATCAGGGGCTTTTAAGAAAACAGAAGGCCGTGGAGGCGGCCTGCGAGCGGTTTTTCCGGCAGTATCCCAGGTATAAGGATTTTTCCTGGGATGTTTCCGCAGAGCCCCGGGATGCGTTCCTTCTTCTTGTGGAGCTGGGAGGCTTTGATATCGCCGCCATGGCCGGACTGTTCCTGGGAGCCGCCGCGTACAGGCTTCCTGCGGTGATCGACGGCTTCATCTCATCGGCGGCGGCGCTTTTGGCGGTGCTCATGTGCCGGGACGTGAAGGACTTCCTCCTGGCCTCTCATGTATCTTCAGAGCCTGGGGGACGTCTGGTGATGGACCAGCTGGGATTAAAGGCCCCTCTGGACTGCGGGATGCACCTGGGAGAGGGGAGCGGGGCTGTGGCCCTTCTGCCTCTTTTAAAAATGGGCGCCATGGTCTATGAAAACATGAGCACGTTTTCGGAGATCCATGTGGAATCCTATGTGGACTATGGGGCCAAAAAGGGAGGCCGGCCATGAAGGCCCTTCTGATGGCCTTTTCCATGTACTCCAGGCTCCCGGTGCCGGATTTTGTCTGGGAGGAGGAGGACCGGAAAAAGGCCATGTGCTTTTTTCCCCTGATTGGGGTCCTGGCAGGGGCTGCATTTTTCCTGGTATATCTTTTTATGGAACGGTCAGGGGCAGGGCCTGTTTTTAAAGGGGCGTTTCTGACGGCCGTGCCGCTCCTGGCAACGGGAGGCATCCATATGGACGGCTTTTTAGATACCTGTGACGCCAGGGCCTCCTGGGGAGACCGGGAGAAAAAGCTTCAGATCTTAAAGGATACCCATGCGGGGGCCTTTGCAGTCACCGGAGGCGGGCTGTACCTGCTTTTATACTGCGGCGGCTGTTCGGAGCTTCCGGTCCGGGGGGCGGCAGCCGTGTCTGTTGGATTCGTCCTGTCCCGGGCTTTAAGCGGGCTGGCGGCAGCGGTATTTCCCGGAGCCAGGGAGCACGGGATGCTGGCGGATTTCATGAAGGATTCCAGAAGACGGCTGGTGGCGGCCTCCATGGTATTTTATATGGCGGTTTCCGCCGGGGCCATGATCCTTCTGGGCGGCCTTTGCGGGGCGGCGGCGGCCCTTGGGGCCGTCCTGGCATTTTTATATTACAGGCGGATGGTGTTCCGGGAGTTCGGCGGCGTCACCGGGGACCTGGCCGGGTATTTTTTACAGCTTTGTGAGCTTTTTATGGTACTGGCGGCGGCGGTCTGCCATCTGGCGATTTCATAGACAGGAGGCGTTTTATGAGGATCCTTCTTCTCCGCCACGGGGAGACGGCGGGCAATCTGGAAAAGCGGTATGTGGGAAGGACCGACGAGGGGCTTACGGAGGCGGCCATACAGGCGCTCCGGCAGACCTCGGAGAAGCGGAAGCAGCTTCTTTACGGGCTTCTGGGTCCGGTGGCGGCGGTGTACGCAAGCCCCATGAGGCGGTGCCTGGAGACGGCAGCCCTGGTTTTTCCGGAAAAGGACTTTTCGGGCGTTCACGTCCGTCTGGTGCCCGGCCTTTCGGAATGTGACTTTGGCCGGTTCGAGTACAAAAATTACAGAGAGCTTTCCGGGGATGCGGATTACCAGCGGTTCATCGACTCCGGCGGAACAGACGGGTTCCCGGGAGGCGAGGCCGTGGCGCAGTTCAAACGCCGGTGTGCAGATGCCTTCCGGCAGGAGGTGCGTACCCTTACGGAGAAAACAGACGGTACGGCGGTGTTCGTGATCCACGGCGGCTCCATCATGGCCGTGCTGGAGGCCTTTGGCCGGCCGGAGCGGGAGTATTATTCCTGGCAGACCGGCTGCCTTTCTGGGTATCTCTGCCGGACCGGGGAGGAGAACGGCCATTTCTGTCTGACAGATGTTGCGGAAATTTCAATTATATAGTATACTTTAAGGATACGAAATAAGAGAAAGGCAGGTAGCAAACATGATAGCTCCATTTTTACTGATCATCAGTCTGGGTCTTCTGATCTACGGCGCTCTGGTAACAGGAGGGATCTACGTTCCCATCCGGTCCAAGATCCTTATTGAGGATGAGGGAAGGGCCGCCTGGTGCAAGGTGGAGGGCTTTACGAAGATCCTCTGGGGACTGGATCTGGCCGTGTTCGCCATGTATTACGAAAAGATCTTCCTTCCCACCTTATGCCTGGTGATCTTTTTAGGGCTGACTCTGTATACCATTTATATCACATATAAAAATAACGAAAAATATCTGAAATAAAGGAAAAACGTGAATTTATGGACAGAATGATCTGGGCCTGGGCGGCAGCCCTGGGGTTTCTGCTGGACTGGGTCCTGGGAGATCCACAGTTCCTTTACCATCCGGTGCGTCTCATCGGCTGGCTCATTGGACGGCTGGAAGCGGTTTTAAGGAAAATATGTAAAAAAACGGAAAAAGGGCTTCTTCTGGGAGGCCTTTTTCTGGTTGCGGCGGTATGCGGGATCACCGGAGGAGCCGTGTGGGCTCTCCTGGCCCTGTGCCGGGAGGTTTCGGCCTGGCTGTACCTGGCTGTATCGGCGGCCCTCTGCTACCAGCTCCTGGCAGCCAGATCCCTTCAGACAGAAAGCATGAAGGTCTATCAGGAGCTGAAGAAAGGGGATCTTCCCGGAGCCAGAAGGGCAGTGTCCATGATCGTGGGCCGGGATACGGAGCGTCTTTCAGAGGCAGGCGTCACGAAGGCTGCGGTGGAGACCGTGGCGGAAAATACCTCGGACGGGGTCATCGCCCCGCTTTTTTATCTGGCCCTGGGCGGCCCCGTCCTTGGGTGGGTCTACAAGGCTGTGAACACCATGGATTCCATGGTGGGGTACAAAAACGAAGCGTACCTGTATTTTGGCCGGGCGGCGGCAAAGCTTGACGATCTGGCCAACTTCCTTCCCGCCAGGCTTTCTGCCGGGCTGATGGTCCTGGCGGCGGCGGTCCTGGGCATGGACTGGTGGGAAGGAATGCGGATCTTTTTCCGGGACCGCTTTAACCACGCCAGCCCCAACTCCGCCCAGACAGAGGCCGTGTGCGCCGGCGTCCTCCATGTACAGCTGGCAGGAGACGCCTGGTATTTTGGGACCATTTATAAGAAAAAGACCATCGGGGATGATAAAAGGCCGGTGGAGGCGGAGGATATCCCCAGGGCCTGCCGTCTCATGTACGGAGCTGCCTGGGCGGCAGCCCTGGCGGCGGTCCTGGTCCTGGCGGGGATCCGATCATAAAAACAGACGAGGAGGAACGTATGAGCCGGGTGATCATGATACAGGGAACCATGTCCAGCGCGGGAAAAAGCTTCCTGGCGGCGGGACTTTGCAGGATATTTAAGGAGGACGGATTATCGGTGGCCCCCTTTAAGTCCCAGAACATGGCCCTCAATTCGTATATTACAGAAGAAGGCCTGGAAATGGGGAGGGCCCAGGTGATGCAGGCAGAGGCGGCCGGGATCCGTCCCGAGGCGGCCATGAACCCGGTGCTTTTAAAGCCCACCTCCCATATGGGCTCCCAGGTGATCGTCAACGGGGAGGTACTGGGAAATTATTCGGCGGCAGAATATTTTAAGATGAAAAAAAGCCTGATCCCGGAGATCAAAAGGGCATACGACAGCCTGGCAGAGCGGTTTGACGTGATCGTGGTGGAGGGAGCCGGAAGCCCGGCGGAGATCAACCTCCGGGAAAACGACATTGTCAACATGGGCCTGGCGGAGCTCATCGACGCTCCGGTGCTGCTGGCGGGAGACATTGACCGGGGCGGTGTATTCGCCCAGCTTTACGGCACGGCGGCCCTGCTGTCCGACCGGGAGCGGGCCAGGATCCGTGCCTTTATCATTAATAAATTCCGGGGAGATAAGGAGATCTTAAAGCCCGGCCTTTCCATGCTGTATGAGCGGTGTCCCATCCCGGTGGCGGGCGTGGTCCCATATATGGACGTGGATCTGGATGACGAGGACAGCCTGGCAGACCGGCTCTGGGCAAAGGATACGGCCATGGACCGGAATGGAAGAAAGGCTTTTGCCAGGATCGCCGTGGTGCGGCTTCCCAGGATCTCCAATTTTACGGACTTCAATGCCCTGGAGCATCTTCCCGGCGTGGCCCTTTATTATGCAGACCGGCCGGAGGAGCTTTCAGCCGCAGACCTGGTGATCCTTCCAGGCACGAAAAATACCATGGGCGATCTGAAGTGGCTTAGGGAAACGGGGATGGAGGCGGCCATTTTAAGAAAATACGGAGAAGGCTGCTTCGTGTTCGGCGTCTGCGGCGGCTTCCAGATGCTGGGGATGCGGCTTTCGGATCCCTTCGGCATCGAGGAGGGCGGAACGCTCCGGGGGCTCGGGCTCCTTCCGGTGGAAACGGTGTTTTCCAGGGAGAAGACCAGGACCCGGGTGACGGGGAACGCCTGGGTGTTTGAGGAGTGGGGAGGAACCAAAGCCTCTGGCTTCACGGGATATGAGATCCATATGGGAGAGACAAAAAGGGCCGGAGGAAGGCCGTGTACCGGCATCCGGAAAGAATCGGACCCGGCCGGAGCTGCCATAAAGGAGGACGGCTGCATTCAGAGCCGTGCGGCAGGAACCTACGTCCATGGCTTTTTTGATTCCCAGGAGATCCAGAGGGCCGTGTGGGAGCTGCTGGCTGGAAAATATGGCATTTCTATGGACAAGCTCCCGGAAGCCGGAGGGTTTTCCATGGCTGCCCATAAGGAAGAGCAGTATAAAAAGCTGGCGGGGATCCTGAGGGAAAATCTGGATATGGACCGGATTTACGGGATCCTGGACCGCAGGCTGTGAGTGAGAAAAAAGGAGAAAGCTTATGGAATGGACAGAAACGCTCTGCAGGGAGACCGGGATCCGGTTCCTTACGACCCGGCCGTCGGAGATCGAGGCGGCCAGCTTTGCCATCATAAAAGAAGAGCTGGGACAGGAGTTTTTAAAAGCCTGCCCCCAAGACCAGCTTCCGGTGCTCTGCCGGGTGATCCACACCACGGCGGATTTTTCCTATAAGGAAAGCCTGTATTTTTCAGAGGACGCCGTATCAAAGGGCCGGGAGGCCCTGGCCTCCGGCATCCCCATCATCACCGACACCACCATGGCCGCCTCCGGGATCAACAAAACGGCTGCCGCTGCCCACGGCATCCAGGTCCGCTGTTTCATCGGGGACGAGGACGTGAAGGAGGCCGCCAGGGAGTCCGGGATCACCCGGTCGGCGGTCAGTGTGGACAAGGCCGCCAGGCTGTATCCGGACTGCATCTACGCCGTAGGCAACGCCCCCACGGCCCTGATGCGGCTGTATGAAAAGATCCGCACCGGAGAGATCCGTCCCCGTCTGGTGGTGGGGGTGCCGGTGGGCTTTGTAAACGTGGTGGAGGCCAAGGAGCTGATCCTTTCCGCAGGAGTGCCCTGTATCGTGGCAAGAGGAAGAAAGGGCGGCAGCAACGTGGCCGCCGCCATCTGCAACGCCCTTCTATACGACCGGAAGGTCTGAGACAAAAGAGCCGGGACAGAAAAAGTTCATAAAGTTTTCACAAAAATTATTAGCACTCAATATTGACGAGTGCTAATAAAAGTGGTATAACAGAACCAGTTCCAAAGGGAACCAGGGATCCAGATATAAATACCATTTAAGATAAGGAGCGATGATCTATGTTAATGCCCAGCATTTTTGGAGAAAACTTATTTGATGACTTTTTCACCCTTGAACGGCCCCAGAAGCAGTACGAAAAGGAAGCGTCCTGCGATCTGATGAAAACGGATATCCGGGAGTACGAGGGCGGCTTTGAGCTGGATATCAACCTGCCGGGATGCAAAAAGGAGGATATCCAGGCAGAATTAAAGGACGGCACCCTGACCATCACCGCCGTATCCAATAAAAATACAGAAGAGACGGCAGGGAGATATATCCGCAGGGAACGGTTTGCCGGCTCATGCAGCAGAAAGTTTTATGTGGGCGAGGAGATCACAAGAGAGGATATCCGGGCCAGGTTTGAGAACGGCGTCTTAAAGCTTCTGGTTCCCAAAAAGGAAGCAAAGAAGCCGGAGGAAGAGGAACGGAAATTCATCAGCATCGAGGGCTGATGAAAACAAACGGGAAAGAGGCAAAGAAGCCGTTAAGACTGGCGGCGTTCCATTGACTTCTTTCCCGGGTTATGATATTTTTGAAAGAGATCTGTGTCTTTTTTACACAGATTTTACAGACATTTTAGATTTTATAAAAAAGGAGTGATCGGCTGCATGGACGGCGGTTCAAACGGAGACGGACACAGGAAAAACAGAATAGGCTCCATGCGTTTTATGGAATAAAGAGGTATAGTCTGGGAGATGAACATGCTTGCAGGCTGTACCTTTTTGCGTTTAAGCAGGCCATGTTCCCATTCCGCGGCGGCGGATGTGACAGCGGGAAAAATTTACGTCCCCATGAAAGGAGAAAAATTACATAAAACCATGATCGGAGCAATCCTATTACAGATTCTTTTAATTTTTGGAAACGCAGTGTTTGCCAGTGCGGAGATCGCTGTGATCTCCATGAACGACGCGAAATTAAAGCGCATGACCCACGACGGAGATAAGCGGGCAAAGAAGCTCACGGCCCTGACGGAGCAGCCGGCCCGGTTCCTGGCCACGATCCAGGTGGCCATCACCCTGGCGGGTCTCATGGGCGGCGCCTTTGCGGCAGAAAACTTTGCCGGGCCCCTGGTGGGCCTTCTCATGAGCCTTGGCGTTCCGGTGCCGGAAAACGTCCTTCATTCGGTATCCGTGGTACTCATCACCCTGGCGCTGACCTATTTCAGCCTTGTGTTCGGTGAACTGGTGCCCAAGCGGATCGCCATGAAAAAGCCGGATTCCATGGCCCTGGGCATGTCCGGCATGCTGTTCGGCGTCTGGAAACTCTGCAAGCCGGTGGTGTGGCTCTTAACCTTTTCCACCAACCAGATCTTAAGGCTCCTGGGCGTCGATCCGGAGGAAGAGGATGAGGTGGTGACCGAGGAGGAGATCCGCATGATGTTAGCCGAGGGCCGGGAGCAGGGGACCATCCGCCCGGAGGAAAGCCAGATGATCCAGAACGTGTTCGAGTTTGACGATACGCCGGCCGAACAGGCCGGGACCCACAGAAAGGACGTGGTGTTCCTCCATATGGAGGACGAGGATGCGGTCTGGGACCAGACCATCCTGGAATCCCGGTTTACATACTTCCCTGTATGCCGGGAGAACCGGGACAACGTCATCGGGATCCTGGACACCAGGGATTATTTCCGCCTGAAGGACCGCTCCAGAGAGTCCTTAATGGAGCACGCCGTGGACCGGCCGTTCCTGGTGCCGGAGACCATGCGGGCCCATTCCCTGCTCTCTGCCATGAAAAAGGAGCGGAAGTATTTCGCCGTGCTTCTGGACGAATACGGCAGCGTCACCGGCATCGTGACCCTTCACGACCTGGTGGAGGAGCTGGTGGGCGACCTGGAAACAGAGGACGAAGAGGAACGGCCGGAGGAGATCCGGCAGATCTCAGAAAACTGCTGGCGGATCCAGGGCTCGGCTCCCCTGGACGAGGTGGAGGACGCCCTTAAGCTCGTCCTTCCCCGGGAGGATTACGATACCTTCAACGGGTATGTCTGGGGGCTGATCGATCGGATCCCGGCCGACGGTGAGCATTTTGAGGTCCAGGTCCCCGGATTGAAAATACAGATAAAAAATGTAAAAAACCATATGGTGGACTGGGCCGTGGCGGAAAAGCTCCCTGCGGAGCCCGGGACGCCGGGGGACGGCCCTGCCGTTTCCCAGGATAAAACAGGAAAGGAATAAACGGTATGGATCTGTCATTTACTGGTTTTCTGGGAGAACTTCTGGAAAACCCGGCGCTTCTTGTAACGACCCTGTTCACCCTGGGGGTGATCTTCGTAAACGGGTGGACCGATGCGCCCAACGCCATCGCAACCTGCGTGACCACCCGGTGCCTAAGCGCCAGAAACGCCATCATCATGAGCGCCTTCTTTAATTTCCTGGGCGTGTTCATCATGACCCAGATCAACAGCTCCGTGGCCTCCACCATCAGCAATATGGTGGACTTCGGAGACAGCACCCAGAATGCGCTGGTCGCCCTCTGCGCGGCCCTGCTCTCCATCGTTATATACAGCGTGGGGGCGTCCATTTTCGGGATCCCCACCAGCGAGAGCCACAGCCTCATCGCCGGTCTTTCGGGAGCGGCCATCGCCATCCAGCACGGCACCGGCGGCATCAACGGGGCCGAGTGGGTCAAGGTTCTTTACGGCCTTGTGCTGAGCCTGGTGCTGGGCTTCGGCACCGGCTGGGTGGTATGTAAGATCATCTCCTTCATCTGCCGGGACATGGACCGGCGCAGGACCAACCGGTTCTTCGGCTTTGCCCAGATCGCCGGAGCCGCGGCCATGAGCTTCATGCACGGGGCCCAGGACGGCCAGAAATTCATCGGCGTCCTGTTTTTAGGGGCCGCCTTTGCCCATGGCCAGAATTCCGTAAGCGGCATGGAGATCCCGGTGTGGCTCATGCTCCTATGCAGCGTGGTCATGGCCCTGGGAACCAGCGTGGGCGGAGAAAAGATCATTAAATCCGTGGGCATGGACATGGTAAAGCTGGAGCGGTACCAGGGCTTTGCCGCCGACGTATCCGGCGCCCTCTGCCTTCTTTATTCCAGCCTGTTCGGGATCCCGGTGTCCACCACCCACACAAAGACCAGTGCCATCATGGGCGTGGGAGCGGTGAAGCGGATCTCGGCCATCAACTTTGGCGTCGTAAAGGATATGGTGCTCACCTGGATCTTCACCTTCCCAGGCTGCGGCCTCATCAGCTTTATTATGGCAAAAATATTCATGTACATCTTTTAAAGGAGAAAGCATATGTCGAAAAAACAGGACGATTTTTATTTTCAGAACTTTATTGAATGCGCCGGATATTCCTGTCAGGCCGCCCATCTTTTAAAGGAGATCCTGTCCGATTTTAGGCCGGAGGACACCAGGCTGCGGCTGGACGAGCTTCATAAGATCGAGCATGAGGCCGATATGAAAAAGCATGAGCTCAGCGACCGGCTCACCAAAGCCTTTATCACTCCCATCGAGCGGGAGGACATCGCGGCCTTAAGCGAGCAGATCGACGATCTCACCGATAAGATCGAGGAGGTGTTCATCCGCATTTATATCAACAATGTAAAGGCCATCCGGCCGGAGGCCTTAAAGATGCTGGAGCTGGTGATCCAGTGCTGCGAGGAGGTCTGCGGCCTCATGCGGGAGTTCGCCAACTTCCGCCGTTCTAAAGAGTTAAAGGACCGGATCATCCAGATCAATTCCCTGGAGGAGGAGGCAGACCGGCTGTATATCGCCAGCATGCACAGCCTTCATTCAGAGGAAAAGGATGTGCTGGCCGTCATCGCATGGAGGGAGATTTACAGCTATCTGGAAAAATGCGCCGATGCCTGCGAGCATGCCGCCGACGTGGTGGAGAGCGTGGTCATGAAAAATTCATAAAGGTTCCAGAAAGAACAGACAGGATCCTGTATCCGGGAGGAATGAAAAACCTCTTGACATGCAGGATCTTTTCTTGTATAACTGTATTAAGTGAATAATACAACAATACAATAATACAAAAAGACAGCAGCCAGAAAAGAAGATAAGGAGTGAGGAAATGGAATGGAAGCTGACAGACGACAGGCCCATATGGTCCCAGCTGTCGGACCTGGTGGCGTCGCAGATCGCTGCCGGGGTGTACGGGCCGGGAGAGCGGCTCCCCTCGGTGCGGGAGCTGGCGGCAGAGGCGGGGGTGAACCCCAATACCATGCAGAGGGCCATGGCAGACCTGGAGAGCCGGGGGCTGGCTGTGGCCAACAGAACAGCGGGAAGGTGTGTGACAAACGATATGGAGACGATCAAAGCCCTGCGGACAGGACTTGTAAAGGAGCAGGTGGCATGGTTCCTGGAAAAAATGCGGGATCTGGGATACACCGGAGATGAGATCCGGGCCGTGCTGGAGGATGCGTTAAAGGAGGGAGAGGCGTAATGGGCGTTTTGCTGGAATGCAGCGGCCTCACAAAGCGTTTTGGAAAACGCGAGGCCTTAAAACAGGTGGATCTTTCGGTGGAAAGCGGGAAGATCGTCGGTCTTCTGGGCCCCAACGGCTCCGGAAAGACCACTCTTATTAAGCTGGCCAACGGGCTTTTGAGGCCCGACGGGGGCTCTATACGGATCGACGGGCAGGAGCCGGGAGTGTATACAAAATCCATCGTATCTTATCTGCCGGACCGGATGTACTTTGCTGACTGGATGCGGGTCTCCGATATGGTCCGCATGTTCCGGGATTTTTACACGGATTTCCGCCTGGAGACGGCGGAGGATATGCTGGAGCGTCTGGAGATCTCCGGCTCAGAGCGGATGAAGAGCCTGTCCAAGGGAACAAAGGAAAAGGTCCAGCTGGCCCTGGTCATGAGCCGGAAGGCGAAGCTGTATCTTTTAGACGAGCCTATCGGCGGCGTGGATCCGGCGGCCAGGGATTTTATCCTGAGGACCATTCTTACCAATTATTCTGAGGATGCGTCGGTGATCCTGTCCACCCATCTGATCGCCGATATCGAGAAGGTCCTGGACGAGGTGATCTTTTTAAAAGAGGGACAGGTGGTGCGCCAGGATCCGGTGGACCGTATCCGGGAGCAGGAGAAAAAATCCGTGGACGCCCTGTTCAGAGAGATCTTTGCAGTGCCCATGGGAGCAATGGACTGGGATACCCATGGAAGGGAAGGAGAGAGATAAGATGTTCCGGAAGCTTTTTAAATATGAATGGACGGCCATGATGCGCAGCCTGTTCCCTGTGTACGGGGCGGTGCTGGCGGTCACGGTCCTCAATGCGCTGATGTTTCATGTGATCGTTCCGGAAGCCGGACGGACAGAGCTCCTGGATTCTCCGTTCCTGGAGCTGATCCCCTGGTTTACCGGCGCCTTGTACGCCGCCGTGCTGGCGGCCCTGGGAGTGATGACCGTGCTTCCGGTGATCCAGCGGTTTTATAAGGGGCTTTTAAAGGAGGAGGGATATCTGATGTTCACCCTGCCGGTGGAGTCCTGGAAGATCGTCCTGGCCAAGGCTCTGGCCGCAGTGCTGATGATCCATATCTCCCTGATAGTAGGGATTTTTTCCATCGGGATCCTGGCGGGTGAGCTGACCTTCCTTAAGGCAGTGCCTGGATTCCTGGCGGAATGCTTTAAGCTCATCGGGGCCGGCTTTAAAGAGGATGCCGGGATGACGGTCCATGTGATCCTGTTCTTTCTGGAGGGTCTCCTGGCCATGATCGCAGCCTGGTTTGCCACGGTGTACCATTTTTACCTGGCCATGGCCCTGGGCCAGCTGGCGGGAAACCACAGAGTGGCCTTCTCTGTGCTGGCCTATGTGGGCATCAGCTCTGTCTTTTCTATTATAATGACGGCGCTGCTCCAGACGTATCCGCTGTGGGAGCCGGTGCTGGAGAGGATGGATATGACGGCGGCGATCCATGTGACCGGCTGTGCATTCCTGCTCTGGCAGGTATTCCAGATCCTGACTGAGGCCCTGGGAACGGAGTATCTTCTGAAGCATCATCTGAACCTGGAGTAGGCGGACGGGTCCTGGCTTAAGCCGGGGCTGCCGTGAATACCAGAACGGACCGGGACTCCAGGGTGATCTGTGGAGAAGAGATGAGACAGGGCGGCTCATGGGAGGACGGCATATGGCCTTTGAGATACGTTCCTGCTGTATCGGCCTCCACCTTCCATTTCAGAGATTTAGATACCATGGGAAGGAGAAAAGCCTGGGGCTCCCAGTATACGTTCACTGCCAGACAGACCAGATCGTCTGCCGTATCCGTCCGGTTCCTGCCGGAATACAGCACCGCCAGCACATGGGTGGAGCCGTCGGGAGGGATCACCTTTATATTCGGAAGGCCCAGGGAGCAGACGCCGGAGGGCTTCCGGATCACGTCGTGGGCCTTTCGGAACGCGATCATATGCTTTGTATAGGAAAAGTGGTCCCGGTTCTTTTCCAGAAAGCTCCAGTCCAGCCAGGAGATCTCGTTGTCCTGGCAATAGGCGTTATTATTTCCATACTGGGTATTTAAAAATTCATCACCGGCCAGGAACATGGGAGTGCCGCGGCTCATAAGGAGCACGGTCACCGCGTTCCTGGCCAGTTTTTTTCTCAGCCCCAGAACAGCCTCGTCGCTGGTATCGCCCTCGGCTCCGCAGTTCCAGCTCCGGTTGTCGTCGCTGCCGTCCAGATTGCACCAGCCGTTGGCCTCGTTGTGCTTCTGGCTGTAAGAATACATGTCCCAGAGGGTGAAGCCGTCATGGCAGTTTAAAAAATTCACTGAAGCGTGGCTGCCTCTGGAGGCCGGATCGTAAAGGTCGGCAGAGCCTGTGATGCGGCTGGCAGCCGCCGGGGAAAGCTCCAGACCGCCTTTTAAATAATCCCGCATATCGTCCCGGTACCGGCCGTTCCATTCGGCCCACCGGTTCCAGGAGGGGAAGCTTCCCACCTGGTAAAGTCCCCCGGCGTCCCAGGCTTCGGCAATGAGCTTGACATTTTTTAGCACCGGATCAAAGGCGAGCTGCTGTAAAAGCGGCGGGCTGCTCATGGGAGAGCCGTCCTGGTTCCTTCCCAGGATACTGGCCAGATCAAAGCGGAAGCCGTCCACATGGTAGGCGGAGGCCCAGTACCGGAGGGCGCTTACGATCAGCTGCTGTACCACCGGATGGTTGCAGTTCATGGTATTCCCGCAGCCGCTGAAATTATAATAATATCCGTCCGGCGTCAGCATATAGTATACGTTGTTGTCAAAGCCCTTGAAGGAAAAGCAGGGACCGTATTCATTTCCCTCGGCCGTATGGTTAAAGACCACGTCCAGGAAGCATTCGATGCCGTTGTCGTGGAGGGCCCGGATCAGCGTTTTCAGCTCATTGCCCTCCCGGTTGTATTCCGGTTTCCCAGCGTAGCTGGTGTTGGGAGCAAAGAAGCTGACCGGGTTATAGCCCCAGTAATCCACCACCTGTTTTCCGTCCACCATGCGGCTGTCCTTCATCTCGTCAAACTCAAAGATCGGCATCAGCTCCACAGCGGTGATCCCCAGCTCCTTCAGATATGGGATCTTTTCCATGATCCCGGAAAAGGTGCCGGGGCAGGAAACGCCGGAGCTAACATGCTTTGTGAACCCGCGCACATGCATCTCATAGATCACCAGATCCTCCATGGGGATCTGAGGAAAGGGCTCCGCGCCCCAGTCGAAGTTGTCCTGGACCACCCGGGCCTTATAAAACACGTCTTTTTTCTTCGGCACCCCCCAGACGCTCTGGCCGGTGACTGCCTTTGCGTAAATGTCCAGAAGGATGTTCTTTTTATCGAAAAGAAGGCCCTTTTCCTTGTCATAGGGGCCGTCCAGCCGGTATGCATATTCAAAATCCTTGATATCCAGGCCGAATACAATCATGGAATATACGTCGCCGATGCGGTAGTGCTCCGGAAAGGGGATGGCCGCATAGGGCGTGTTTTCTGCCCGGTGGAACAGGAGAAGCTCACAGGAAACGGCTCCGGTGGAGTGGACGGTGAAATTGACCCCGCCGGGGATCGCCATGGCCCCGTTGAGCTCATAGAATCCGGGCCGGACCTGGAAGCCGGAGATCTCGTCCATGGGCTTCATATGGATCTGGCCGGAGGGACTGTTTAAAAAGATTGGATTCATAACAACCTCGCTTTTCCGATGGGAATGTTGACATGTTTCTATGGAGCAGGAATCTTGTGATCATTATACATGGAAGGAGAAAGGGGCGCAAGGAGCAGAAAACGGCCCTGGCGTCGGATAGCCGTCAGAAACGTGAGGAATGAAAAGAGTTCATGAAAGTTTTATAAATAGGAAAGGAAAAATCTGGTACAATCTCTGTCAGGGAGGTGTGCGTATGACGTATACATTTTATGAGCTGCTGTGGCTGTTCTTCGCGTATTCCTTCGCAGGATGGATCCTGGAAACTGTGGCAGCGGCAGTGAAAAAAAGAACCTTTGTGAACCGGGGACTGGTAAACGGCCCTTTATGTGTGACCTATGGCGCGGCGGCAGCAGCCATGACCCTTTCCTGCCGTGAGCTTTCGGGCTTCTGGCTTTTTGCGGGGATCGTGATCCTGGCAACCCTAACCCAGTGGATCGCCGGTCATGTGCTGGAGTGGCTGTACCATGAAAAATGGTGGGACTATTCCGGGCTGCCATGGAACCTGGACGGCTATATCTGTGTGCCTGCCTCCGCAGTCTGGGGCGTTCTGGGCGTTCTGGCGTTCAGATGGGGGAATCCCCTGCTGACGCGGCTGTTTGCCCTGCTGCCCGGAAGTCTTGGAAAGATCCTTCTGTGGATCCTTTTACTGGCCCTGGCGGCGGATATGCTGGCTACGGTGCTGATCCTTACGGGAAAGACCAGAAGGATCGAACAGTGGCAGTCGGTGGATTCCCTGTTTGCGTCCTTAAGCGTAAGGCTGGAGCTTCGGCTGTCCTCTCTGGTGAACCGGCGTCTGGAGCGGGCGTATCCCAGGGAGCGGACAGCTGGAGAGGAGAAGGAGCTTAAAACAGCCAGTGCAGAAGGCTTTGCCGCCGGGTGCAGCTTTTATAAGATCTTTCTTCTGTTCGTCATCGGCTGTGTCCTGGGAGATCTGACGGAGACCGTATTCTGCCGGATCACGGCCGGTGTCTGGATGAGCCGCAGCAGTCTGGTCTGGGGACCCTTCAGCATCGTCTGGGGCCTGGCCATCGCCCTGGTGACGGTGCTCCTCTACCGGTACAAGGACAGCTCCGACCGGTTCCTGTTCCTCATGGGTACGGTCCTGGGAGGCGCTTACGAGTATCTGTGCAGTGTGTTTACAGAAATGATGTTCGGAACGGTATTCTGGGATTACAGTAAGATCCCCTTTAACCTGGGAGGCCGGATCAACCTCCTGTACTGCTTTTTCTGGGGCATCGCAGCTGTGGTGTGGTTTAAGGGGCTGTATCCCGTATTTTCCAGATGGATCGAGAGGATCCCGGCAAAGACCGGGAAGCCTCTGGTCTGGCTCCTGATCGTTTTTATGACCGTCAACATGGCCGTCTCCTTTATGGCCTTGTGGAGGAGCGACGAGAGGAGCCGGGGCGTGGCGGCAGAGGCCTCCTGGCAGCAGGTGATGGACGAGCGCTTCGGCGATGAGCGTCTGGCCCGGATCTACCCCAACGCCATCAAAGTAGAATAGAGGAGACGGTTTATTTCACCTCGCTCACTGGGATCCCCGGCGTGGCCAGAAGGGAATAGTTGGTATGGTATACCACGAAGCCCGGAGCCGCGCCGGGGACTTTTTTCAGATTTTTTCTCTGGATGTAGTCGATCTCCACCTTATCGTTTTCCCGGCCTCTGGAATAGTAGGCCGCCAGGGCTCCGGCCTCCTCGAACACCCGGTCCGGCAGCTCCTTTCCCTCTGTTTTTACGATCACATGGGAGCCTGGCATTCCCTTGGCGTGGAACCACCAGTCGCCGCCGTTTGCCGTCTTAAAGGTCAGCTCCTCGTTCTGGTAGTTGTTCTTTCCCACATAGATGTGGAAGCCGTCCGAGGACAGGTAGTGGTAGGGGCGGCTGGTGATCTTCACCTTTTTGCCGCCGGAATAGTGCCGCCGGATGTAGCCGTATTCCGTCAGCTCCTCCTTGATCTGCACCAGGTCCTCCTCCAGCCGGGCAATGTCCATGGAGGTGCTGATGGACTCCAGGTGGTCGATCTCCGCCCGGGTCTGGGAAAGCTGCTCCGTCACGGCCTCGAAGGTCCGTTTCTGCTTGTTGTACTTATCAAAAAATTTCTGTGCGTTTTCCCGGGCCGTCAGGGTGGGATCCAGGGGAATGGTGATCTCTGTATTATCGTAATAATTTAAACATTTAAAACTTTTTTCTCCCCCGGCCAGGCCGTAGCCGTAGGTATTCAAAAGCTCGCCGTAGATCCGGAATTTTTCCCGCTTTTCCGTATCCTTTAACTGCTTCGTCTGAAGGTCCAGCTTCCGGTAGCTGCGCTCTAAGGCGTTGGAGATGATCTTTCTCAGATCCGTGGATTTCTGGTGGATCCTGGATACGGCGTTTTTCTCGGCGTAATACCGTTCCAGCACCTGGCTTACGGAATCAAAGGCCGTTTTCTGGTATTCGCCGCCGTCCATCATGGTCAGAGGGATGGAAGAAAATTCCACGGGCTTTTCACCCTTATAAATGATGCTGGGCGAAAAATTCCCTTTTCTCACATCGTCCATGATCCAGTTGAGGGCATGGTACAGGTGGGTCAGCTCACCTTCGGAAAATTCCTTGGCGGAAACGTCCCCGTCCAGGGAGGCCAGATGGCAGATCTCTGACGTCGCCACGGGGCTTAAGCCGGTAAGATCCATATAGAGGGCCTTGGACAGAGGCTGAGGCGTTCCCTGGATCAGAGGGATAAATTCCTCCTCTGTGATCTCCAGGGGATTTTTCTTTTCCCCGGAGTGGGGGATGAAATAGGTGCGTCCCGGCAGCACCTCCCGGACCGAGCTTACCTGGGCGGAGATATGCTTGATGCTGTCCAGGATCATGTCGTTTTCATCACAGAAGATGATATTGCTGTGCTTTCCCATGAGTTCCACAATCAGATACTTCCGCCGCAGATCCCCCATTTCATCCAGATGCTCGATCTCAAAGCGGACGATGCGCTCAAAGCCTGGCTGGGTCACGGAAAGGATCCGCCCATTGGCGATGTGCTTGCGTAAGAGCATACAGAAATTGGGGGCCGTCATGGGGCTGGGCTTATTGGTTTCAGTGAAGTAGAGGAGAGGGAGGCTGGCGTTGGCTGAGATGAGCAGCCGGAAATTCTCCCGGTTCCCCTTTATGGTCAGCAGAAGCTCGTCCTTTTCCGGCTGGGCGATCTTTGCGATCCGGCCGGAGACGATCTTCTGGTTCAGATCATATACCAGATTTGCAATGGTGATTCCGTCAAATGCCATGGTGTGAAAATTCCTTTCTTAATATAGATTCGATCTGTTCCGTCAGTTCCATGACCGTATGGGTACGGCTCCTGGCACAGGCGTGGGCCGGCTGTTCACAGAGGAGGCATTTCCTTGGAGGCAGTCCCAGATCCTCCCGGGACAGCTTTTTTCCTCCGGCGTCCAGAACGTCGATGTCAAACAGCCGTCCCAGGCCGCCGCCGTCCTCAATGGCCGCCATGAGCGTTTTCAGCCGTACCGCACCGGCCGTCTCCACGGCCCACATGGCCTCCAGTCCCGTGGCCTGGATCACCTGCTCCCTGCGGACCACAGGAAGTCCCTGATCCGCCAGGGCGTCTTCGATCTTGGCGATCCCGGCGTCAAAGGCCTCGGGGACCAGGGGCAGGACCTTCACAGGTCCGGGAATATTTAAGGTAAAGGAGACCAGGGGACAGCGGCAGGAGACAAGGAGACTGTTCTGGAGGGCCGCCCGCTGCTCCCTGGCGTTTAGCATCTGGGGCAGCTCTGTGGGGATCCCTATGAGGGACTGGGCCTCTGCTCCCGGCGTCTGGCCGTGACGGCCGGCGGGGAGGTTCCGGACCTCGTGGAGCAGCTCCAGAAGATACCGCATATATTTTGTGAGATACAGGTCCTTCCGGTAGCAGGCAAAAAAATGCCGGGGATTCTCCACTCCCAGGATGGGGTAGGTATAATAGGGGGACTGGTGGGAATTTTCCGTATCCGCGTAAGCGTCAGGACAGGCCATGACCACGGGACTGGTGGCCACCACGTATTTTCCCACCTCAATGCTGATGGTCTCCAGGCCGATCTCCGGCTTCATATTCCTGGCGGCACAGAGGGCATCCAGAATGGTCCGGGCCGAATGGCCCTGACGGCTGCATATGAATACCTCATCCGCCGCCTCCCGGATGTCGATGGGAGTTCCCGGCCGGATCCGTTCCGCCAGGGCGCAGGCTTTATTGACCAGCAGCACCATATTTTCCTTCTGGATCAGATCGTAGACCAGCTCGTCGTATTTTGGAAAGGTGGTCAGAAGAGCGATGCCCACAGAGCCCTCCAGGACGCTTTCCTCCATGGTGGCCGAGCCCTGTTCGTGAAGCTCCAGCTCCACATGGGGGAAGCGGCTCTTGAACCGGGGATAGAGGTAGGGGAGCAGCTCCATGCCCCTCTGGACCGAGATCCCCAGGCGGATCTTTCCAAATTCCTCATTGCTCAGCTCCTCGACCTGCTTGGCCAGGTTGGTGGAGATGGTGCTGATCTGCTTGGCCGCCTTCACGTAAAGGGCTCCGGCAGGGGTCAGGGTGATGGGGTCCGTGTTCCGATTGAAGATCGGCGCTCCCAGGTTGGCCTCGGCGGCCTTTATGATCTGGCTTAAGGAGGGCTGGGACACATACAGCTTTTTCGCCGCTCCCGTAAAGCTCCCTTCCTTCAGAACTGTCAATACGTACTGCATATGTTTCTCATTCATGGCGGACCTCCATCCTTTTATGATTCCCTTTATCATACCATAACAAAAGGAGAAATTCCACAGTGGATTCCTTTCTCAGTCTGCGGAAGGCCTGAATAGCCAGTCCTGGCCGTATACTGTCTTTTGTATACACAAAACTTAGCAGAAATTAAACACACTGGCCGGAGTACCGCTAAGAACTTAGCATAATGCACAAATTATCCCATAGGACAAACCTTATAATTGGTATAATTGTATATATATTAGACGGAATGGCCAGGGGATGATATGATGTTTTCATAAAAATACAAAGAAGCTAAAGGGGGAAATCCTATGAATCTCGCATTTTTAGGTTTTGCAATGATCATTGTGTTCATGGCGCTGATCATGGCAAAGAAACTGAGTCCGTTCACATCCCTGATCCTGGTGCCGGTGGCCTTCGGACTGCTGGCCGGATATGGCTGGGATACCCTGGGCTACGCCATGGACGGCATCAAGAGCGTGGCCTCTACCTTCGCGATGATGACCTTCGCGATCCTATACTTCGGCGTCATGCTGACAGCTGGCATGTTCGATCCCATGGTGGACCATGTGGTCGCATGGTGTAAGGGGGATCCCTTAAAGGTACTGGTGGGAACGGCCATCCTGGCGGCCTTCGTTTCCTTAGACGGCGACGGCACCACCACGGTCATGATCTGCTGTACGGCCATGATCCCCATTTATAACCGGTTAAAGATCAAAAAGATCTACCTGGCTACCCTCATCATCTTACAGAACTGTATCATGAACCTGATCCCCTGGGGCGGTCCCACAGCCCGGGTCATGTCGGTCATGAAGCTGGATGCGGGAGAGATCCTGGCTCCGCTGGTGCCGGGAATGGTGCTTTCGGCCATTTATGTGGTGGGCGTATCCTATTACCTGGGCCTTAAGGAGAGAAAGCGGCTGGGCGTTGCAAAGGCCGCATCTTCAGAGGTACATAAGGTGGAGGTGTCCCCGGAGGAGCAGGAGTGGAAGCGGCCAAAGCTGATCTTCTTTAACCTGGCCCTGACCGCCGCTGTCATCGTATCCCTGATCATGGGCCTGGCTTCCTCTGCCATTCTCTTCGGCGTGGGAACGGCCATCGCCCTGGTGGTGAACTATCCCGACCAGAAGATCCAGAGAAAGGTCATCAGCTCCCTGGCTCCTGATATGATCAACGTGGTCATGATGGTCCTGGGCGCAGGCGTGCTCATGGGCATCTTAAACGGTCCCGAGGACGCGGGCATGTCAAACGCCATCGCCCAGTTCTTAGTGTCCGTGATCCCCGAATCCCTGGGACGGTACTTCGCGGTGATCATCGCCGTCATCAGCGCGCCGGGTACCTACCTTTTAAACAACGACGCCTTTTACTACGGTGTTCTCCCGCCCCTGGCGGCAACGGCAGAGGCCTACGGGTTCACCAGCCTCCAGATCGGCTTCGCGGCCCTCATGGGACAGGCCTTCCATTTCTTAAGCCCGCTGGTACCCTTTATCTACCTGCTCATGGACCAGACCGAGATCACCCTGGCCCAGTACCAGGGCTATATCTTCAGATGGTGCGTGGGGATCTTCGTGATCTTCATGGTCATGGGGCTGGCTCTGGGATATCTTCCGGTTTTATAATACCTTTCCTTAACGGGACGCTGCGGTCTGCGGCGTCCTGTTCTGGCAGAAGGGCATAAGAAACGCCCTATATATCACATAAAGATATATATATTGGATAAAAAATACCGGAAATGGTATAGTGAGTATAGAAAAAATGACCGAATGAGAAGGAGGGGATCAGATGGAGATCTTAAAAACAGCCATGGCCGGGACCCTGGAGTCCAGCGATGCCCAGGTGACCGTGGAGCCGGGAGACAACGGCATCGAGCTGATGATCGAGAGCAGCGTGATCCATCAGTATGGGAGACAGATCCGCGCGGTGGCCCTGGAGACCTTAGAACGGCTGGATGTGAAAAACGCCAGGGTGACAATCTTTGACAAGGGCGCCCTGGACTGTACCTTAAAGGCCAGAGTGGAATGCGCCGTTTACCGCAGCAACGGCGTCAGTGAAAATCTTCCGTGGGGAGGTGTGATCCGGTAATGCATCCAAATAAAAAACGATTAAGACGTTCCATGATGTTTTTGAACTGCCAGAAGCCGGGCCTTATCAAGGACCCCTATATTTATAAGCCGGATTCCATCATGCTGGATCTGGAGGACGCGGTGGCGGAGAACCAGAAGGACGCGGCCAGGTATTCCCTGTTCCACGCCTTGCAGGAGATCGACTACCACGGCGTAGAACGGGTGGTGCGGATCAACGGCCTGGACACGCCTCACTGGAAGGAGGATATCCGGGTCTGCGTGGCCGGAGGGGCTGACACCATCCGGATCGCAAAGACCGAGACGGCCCAGGATGTGAGGACTGTGGAGGAGCATGTGCTGGCGGCTGAGCGGGAGTTTGGACGGCCCGAGGGCAGCACTCTTTTAATGGCGGCCCTGGAATCCTGCAAGGGCGTTTTAAATGCCCTGGAGGTGTGCCAGTCCTCAGACCGGCTCATCGGCATCGCCCTTTCCGGCGGCGACTACACAAAGGACCTTCAGACCACCATCACCGGCACCGGCGTGGAGCTCATGGGAGCCAGACAGCATATGATCATGGCGGCCCGGGCGGCAGGCGTCCAGTGCTGGGATACGGTGTTCACCAACCTGGACGACATGGAGGGCTTTGAAAAGGAGACCCGTATGATCAAGCTCATGGGCTTCGATGGAAAATCCCTGGTGAACCCCCGTCAGATCGCCGTGGTACATAAGGTGTTCACCCCTGCTGAAAAGGAGATCGTGTTTGCCGAAAAGGTGGTGCGGGAGATCGACGACAAGAAGGCAAAGGGCATCGGTGTATTTACCGTGGACGGAAAGATGATCGACATCGCCTTCTACGACGGAGCAAAGAGAACGCTGGCCATGGCCAAGGCGGCCGGCGTGTATAAGGGGGAGCTGTAATATGATCAATGCTGTTGGAAGAGAGATCCCCGGGGAGATCTTAAAAAAGACCGGCAAGGAACCCTTTAAGGGAGCCTATGCCAATGACAATCATGAATATAAAAAAGCGGCTCCCACCGTCCGCGCGCTCTGCGATCCGGGCCGGAGCAAAATGGTGGAAAATATCCATGAGGCTCTGGTAAAATGCGGCATCCGGGACGGGATGACCCTTTCCTTCCATCACCATTTCCGCGAGGGAGATTATGTGGTCAACATGGTCATGGAAGAGATCCACAAAATGGGGATCAAGGACCTGACCATCTGCGCCAGCTCTCTGGGCAAGGCCAACGACCCCATCGTGCCCTACATCGAGGACGGCACCATCACCGGGATCCAGTCCTCCGGCGTCCGCGGAAAGATCGGAGAGGCCATCTCCACCGGGCGTTTAAGGGACCTGGCCATCATGCGCTCCCACGGCGGAAGGGTCCGCGCGGTGGAATCCGGCGAGGTCCATATCGACATCGCCTTCATCGGGGCCCCCACCTGCGATGAATACGGAAACATGCGGGCCAACGGCGGAAAGAGCGACTGCGGCGTATTATCCTACGCCATGGTGGATGCGGAATACGCCGACAAGGTGGTCGCCCTCACCGACTGCCTGGTCCCCTTCCCCAACGTTCCCGCCAGCATCTCCATGGTCCATGTGGACTATGTGTGCGTGGTGGACGAGATCGGAAATCCGGCAAAGATCGCCACTGGAGCGGCAAAGCCCACCACCGATGTGAGAAAGATCATGATGGCGGACTACTGTACTCAGTTTGTGATCCACACACCGTATTTTAAAGAAGGCTTTTCCTACCAGACCGGCGTGGGCGGAGCCTCCATCGCCTCCACCATTTCCCTGGGAAAGATCATGGAGGAGCGGGGGATCCACATGGGCCTGGGCCTGGGAGGCATCACCACCCCCATGTGTGAGCTTCTGGAAAAGGGCCTGATCAAAAAGATCGTGGATACCCAGGATTTCGATCTGGGAGCCATCGAGTCCATTAAGAGGAACCCGGACCACATTGAGATCTCCGCCTCGGAGTATGCCAACCCGTTCAATAAGGGAGCCTTCGTCAACAAGCTGGATTTCGTGATCCTGGCTTCCCTGGAGGTGGACGTGGACTTTAACTGCAACGTGGTGGTGGGCTCCGACGGCATGATCACAGGGGCCCAGGGCGGTCATCCGGATACGGCGGCCGGCGCAAAATGCACCATCGTCATCGCGCCGCTCCTGCAGGGACGGATCCCGGCCATCTGCACCCGTGTGACTACGGTGACGACTCCCGGCGAGACCGTGGACGTGGTCATCACCGATTACGGCATTGCCATCAACCCCAGACGGCAGGACCTGATCGAATGTATGAAGGACGTGGACCTTCCATTCTGCACCATTGAAGAGCTGCGGGATAAGGCCTACGCCATGGTGGGAGAACCGGATCCGGTGCAGTTTGATGACCGGATCGTGGGCGTCATCGAGGCCCGGGACGGCACCATCATCGACGTGGTCCGCCAGATCAAGGAATACGAGTTCTCATAACCCCTTTTCATAAATACAGATCCCGGCCAGGCCGGGAAAGGCAGACGGTCCGGAGGCACTGTCAGTTTCCGGGCCGTTTTGCCGCCTGAAATGCTAAGAAAGTGTGAAACTTTCATGGAAATATACAAAGAAAACGCAAAATAAGCTTCAAAGGAGAGAAAAAGTATGTCGGGTACCCTTGTAGGAATCCTTGGATTCGCCTGTATCGTCGCCATCGTGGTGACACTGTTCAAAAGTAAGACCCTGCCCAGCATTGCCTTCATCGTTTTTCCGATGATCCTGGCTCTTGTGCTGGTCCTGGGAAAATATTATACCTGGGAGGACATTGCATCCCTCATTAAGAGCGGCTTTTCCAGCACCGGTCCCACAGCGGCCCTGTTCGTGTTTAGTGTCCTGTATTTCGGTATCATGACCGACGCCGGGATGTTCGACGTGATCATCGGGAAGCTGATGCTTCTGGTGAAGGACAGCGTGGTGGGCGTCTGTATCATGACCTGCATCATCGCACTCATCGGCCATCTGGACGGCGGCGGCGCTTCCACCTTCTGTATCGTGGTCCCGGCCATGCTGCCAGTCTATAAAAGGATGCATATGCGTCCCACTACCATGCTGCGGATCGCGGTGCTTTCCATGGGCGTACTGAACCTGATGCCCTGGGCTGGTCCCACCATGCGGGCGGCCACAGTCCTGGGCATCGAGGCCGGAGCCTTATGGCGCACCATCATGCCGATCCAGGCCTGCGGGATCATCCTGGCTCTGGCCGTGGCCGTTGTCAACGGCATCATTGAAAAGAAGCGGGGAGCCGGATTAAACGGGCTCCTGGCACAGACTGAGGGCCAGGCAGCAGTGAGCCCGGCAGAAGCAGCGGCAGCGGAAGCCGCCAGCGAGCTGGCCCGTCCCAGATTGTTCTTTTTTAACGTGTTCCTTACCATTGCGGTCATTGCCCTTCTGATCCTGGACATCTTCCCCAGCTACGTTCCCTTTATGATGGGCGTGGCCCTGGCGATCCTGGTAAATTATCCGGGGGCGAAAATGCAGAAGAAGATCATCAATCTCCACGCCGGTCCGGCCCTTATGATGTGCTCCACCCTCATGGGAGCAGCCGTTCTCATGGGCGTTCTTGTAAAGAACGTGGAGGGCACAGAAAGCGTCATCACCTGTATGTCCGGCCTGATCAGCGGCTTTTTACCGGCTGTGCTGGGACGCCACCTGCCGCTGGTGATCGGTATTTTAAGCGTGCCTCTGGCCCTGGCCTTCGATACGGACAGCTATTTCTACGGAATGCTTCCGGTAATGATCGGGATCGGAGAGGGCTTCGGCATCGCCGCCACTCCCATTGCCGTTGCCATGGTGGTATGCAGAAACTGCGCCACCTTCATCAGCCCCATGGTTCCGGCCACCCTTCTGGGCGTTGGCCTGGCAGACGTGGACATCAAGGACCATATCAAGAACAGCTTTTTATGGGTATGGGGCTTCAGCTTTATCTGCATGATCGTTGCCGTCCTGTTCGGGATCATGCCCTTATAATTGAAAATCTTAGAAAGAAAAACGCCGTTTCCCTGCGGGCTGATCACAGCCCCGTGGGGGACGGCATTTTTTTATGGTGGAATTTTTGAAAAAAATGATTTTTTAAGAAAAATGTCAGATTAATTATGCGGTTCTTTCTTGAGGACCGGCCGTTTATCTGATAAAATAGGATTGACAAAGAAATTTGGATGAAAAAGGGCTGGCTTCGTGGACTGATGGAAGGAGGCAGACATGGGAAAAGCAATCCTTACTTTTATTTGTATGTTCCTGTCATTGGCATTCGGCTTCGATTCTTATGCATCCGAGCATCTGCTTCCACTGGAGGAAAGTGAGTACCAGGAGATCGTTTCCATGAGAGACGAGATATTATTTCAGATGAATCATGGAGGAGCCCGTGCAGAACTTGGGCGGGATGTGCGGATGGATGAACTGGGGATGGAGAGGGCATATAAAATTTATTCGGAGCCAGGGCTTTTAAAGACAGAGGATCCAAAGAAATCATTGGAGAACAGTGATTATATGTGGCAGATTCCGGTTTATACAGGTCATGTTACGGTCCTCGCCGATATAACGAAAGTAACACCGCTTCCAAAGGATATCCCGGAAGATGCAGAACAGATGCTTAAAGATGACTTAAACCACTGGACAGTGGGAGCTGTCTATGTGTACAAAAATGAAACGGTTGATTATAACGAAGCAGTGGCTGCTTCCCTGGAGGTGGCGGGATATGACAGCGATAAATACAGATATGAGATCGTTTCCGGACTTCCCGGGATCCGATATCCCGCAGCAGTTGTATTCAGTGCAGATGGAATCCCCGAGTTTATCATTCCAGTCCAGAAAGCCACGGCACATGCATTTACCGGAGAGTGGCCGACGGCGGCAGAAAACAGGAGTACCGTACCATCTTTGGAGGTACAGGATGGCCGCAATGACAGCGGAACCAGCTTCCCGGTTTATTATTACAGCGATGTTGCCAGAGCATCAAACTCCTGGCTTCGGTACGGGATGGGCCTTTCCTATAAAGAGAGAGGCTTTGGAGCCGGGAACATATCGGCTGTTATATTGGGAGCTGCCGGAGTTTTCACCATAGCAGGTGTCATAAGAAATAAAAATCGTACTTGATAGAACGGGACCATGTATGCCGAAAGCGAGGAAGCAAAAATGAAAAAAATAACCGCATGCTTATGTATTATGGCTGTTACGATGTTTTTTGCCTTCTTTCTGTTTTATCCGTGGAGTAAGAAGGCTTACGAGGATGGAGGAACGACCATATATTCCAG
Source organism: Enterocloster hominis (ex Liu et al. 2021) (assembly GCA_014385265.1). GTDB lineage: Bacteria > Bacillota > Clostridia > Lachnospirales > Lachnospiraceae > Alitiscatomonas > Alitiscatomonas aceti. Next base: position 4,341 of record JACRTJ010000015.1, on the reverse strand, counting down.
CCTTACATATGAACTGATCATATGGAGAACCATCGGCGGGAAAGATGATATTGAGTTTTATCTATTCCCTAAAAATCTGAAAAACCATGTGGTGTAGGGACAGAAAGAAAAGAAACTGTACCTGTAAGGGAGGGGGACATAGACTTGCGCATTTATCTTTATACATTCATTTTGACGTTTGTTTTTTCTTTTTTTCTGTTTTTTCCGTGGAATAAGAAAATTTACGAAGAGGAGAGGATGGTCACCTATTCCAGTCTTTCTTACAAGATCATGATATGGAAGGGGCGGGATGAGCGTAACTGGTTTGAATTTTATCCATTCCCGGAAAATCTGAAAAACAGCCTGGAGCTGCTGGCAGATCCATAGACAGCAGAAGGAACGCATTCTTATCTGATAAAATAGGGTTAATAAAGGAACAGCGATGGAAATGGATGGCTTTTAGTGGAGACTGGAGGCGGAAGATCAGACACACGGAAAGGAGAACGGTATGAGAGACAGGACAGAGAAGATGATCGGCGGAGTAAGCGCACTGCTGCTGTTGTTTGTGGTTACACGATGGAAACTTTTTGAATACGCCGCACTGGTCCTCTGGATCGTACATCTGGGATCCTATTTGCGCAGGGAACGGAAGGTCAATCTTGTGACCATCTGGTACGCAGTCCTCGGAGCGGCGCTTATTGGTCTGTTTATATGGGATATCCTATATTATAATAAAAGTTCTTCAATGATCCATGAAGGGTGAAAGACCTGAAGCACAGTATCTTGAAGGTAAGTATGGCGCAGATCCATATCTTAGAAGAAATTATAGATTTGGGAAAGGTTGACGCCTAAGAAAGCCGGAACTCGTGAACTTGCTGGCAGAAACCGTATGCAGCGTCTGGAAGACCATCCGCATTGCCGGGGACGATTACCCCGCGGAGCTGGTGAAATCTAGGCTGATGAAACTGGACAGCACTCACATTGAGTTTGTCTTTGACCAATAAAGAACGGATGAAAGACATTACCGGCAGCATAGAACGAGGGATTGAAAAGTACAGCGTAAACAATACCATGCTAATCTATATGCATAAGCCAAATGCTGCTTTGGTGGCTGGCTTTAACAAGTAGAGAGATCGGTTTGGACGCAACGTAATGAAAGGCGAAAAACGCATCAAAATTATTGCTCCCACGCCCTTCAAAAAGAAAATTTGAACAGCTTGCCACCACTTATGAGTATAGCAGCACCAGCGGCGCAGAGCGAACTTATAAAAAGATCGTGGACAGGCTGACCGGACTATTGGTGGATGCCGGTGTTCTCGGTGTGGTGGAATTGAAGCTGACCGACAAAAACAAAAAATCGCCGCCGCTGCATACGAGTACAAAGCAGTACATCGGTATGCCAACGACGACGATGAATGGGGAGAAATCCGTTTTGACTTTTCTGCGGGAACTGCTCAGATCGCAAAGCTGGCAGACGGCGATCTGAGCAGAACGAACGTGTTTGCTAAAATCGCTATCCGTCAAATTCTGAAACTCTCCATGAGCGAGCTGCCAAAGAAATTGACGATTCCCTTTGAGTAGGAAATGGAGCGAATACGATACGGAGACTGATCGCTGCGGCGCGTTTTTATATACCTCTTGCGCCCCCGTTGGCACTGCCAACATACATACGAACAGGCGGATTTTGCTTATTGCAAATTCCTTGTCTTTTGTAGCTTTCAGTCCACAAAATCTGCCTGTTCTGCTGCTGCCGAAAAGTGTCTGTCCGGTATGGTGACAGCCCCTTTCCAGCGTCAGCGGTTGCAAAAGGTATAACACCCTAGACTTTGCAAGCAAAATCGCGTGTCAACAGGGATGCTTCTCACCTCTATTGGAAACCCAGAGCCAAGGGATTTTGTCTCGTCTGTCGGCTCGATCAGCGCTTCAAAATGCATTGCATTTTGAAGTCTCCGCCGGAGCCCTGCTCTCCTCTGGACACCCCAAACAAAGGAGAACGCCGTTCCCCTTTGGAACTCCTTTGTCAATAGTGAGATGGCTCACCTTTATTGTGGAACAACATCTTGCTGATCACGCGGGGCTGGCAGTAGGCTGAAGCAAGACTTCTTATTGGACTTTCTTTTCTTCTATGAAGTTGGAATAGTCCTTCAACCCGTGCAATCCATAGCGAGAAGATGCTCCGCCTGCGCAAAAATATTTTCAGGTTTTTATTTCTATTTAAGTTACAGCGTTTATGATATAATTGCCCTGTAAAGAAACGGGCTTTTTCCTTCAAAGATAAATCTGAGAGGAGTGGCGATATGAGACTTTTACTGGCTGAAGATGAACAGGCGTTGTCAAAGGCACTGACAACTATATTGGAGAGAAATAATTATTCTGTCGATGCGGCATACGATGGAAAAGAGACACTGGAGTATTTAGAAGCAGATAATTATGATGGTGTGATTCTTGACATTATGATGCCAAAGATAGACGGCATTACCGTGCTGCAGGAGATACGAAAAAAAGGAAATCTGATCCCGGTACTGCTTTTGACCGCAAAATCCGAGGTGGATGATAAAGTGGTTGGCCTGGACGCCGGTGCGAATGATTACCTTACTAAGCCCTTCAATTCACGAGAATTGCTGGCTCGTATTCGGGCAATGACACGAACACAGACAGTGCAGGGAAACTCTCAGCTGAAAGTTGGGAATATCACGCTGGACCGCGCAACGTATGAGCTTTCTTCACCATCCGGCAGCTACCGATTGGCAAACAAGGAATTTCAAATGATGGAAATGCTGATGAGCAACCCCAAAAACATCATTTCTGCTGAACGGTTTATGGAAAAAATATGGGGATATGACAGCGAAGCCGAAATCAACGTTGTGTGGGTGTATATCTCCTATCTCCGTAAAAAACTTGCTGCTCTGCACGCAGATATTCAGATTAAGGCTCTGCGAAATGCCGGCTATACACTGGAGGAAAAAGAATGATACGGACACTGCGCATAAGGCTGATCCTTGCCTCCATGGTTTCGCTGCTATTGGTTCTAACGGTTATTTTGGGAGCTGCGGGGATTCTAAATTACAGAAAAATAGTAACGGATGCTGACAGCATCCTGGATGTTTTAGCAGAAAATGATGGAGTTTTTCCTGCTGATAAACATCTGGAAAACGATTTCTTTTCGACAGGCAGACATCCAAGGTACGATCGCCTTAATTCCCCCGAACTGCCCTATGAATCCAGATACTTTTCAGTGTTCCTTACACAGGACGGAACAACAGCCGCTGTGAGCACAGGAAAGATTGCGGCAGTCGATACACAGGCCGCCATTGAATACGCACAGATGGTCTTAAATAGCGGGGATTCCAGAGGCTTTGTAGAAAATTACCGATACATCCTATATCTGTCCGGAGATGAGATCCATATTATTTTTCTTGATTGCAGACGGGAAATTGGCGCTTTTCAAAACTTTTTACTTACAAGCACAGGCGTTGGCCTCCTTGGTTTATTTTCTGTACTGCTGCTGCTAATCATTCTTTCCGGACGTATTGTGAAACCCTTTTCTGAAAATTACGAAAAACAAAAGCAGTTTATTACCGATGCCGGACACGAACTGAAAACTCCTCTGACGATCATTGATGCCGATGCGGAAGTATTGGAAATGGATGTCGGGGAAAACGAATGGCTTTCGGATATAAAAAATCAAACCAAGCGGTTGGCTCAACTGACAAATAATCTGATTTTTTTGTCGCGCATGGAAGAGCAGCCGCAGGTAGAAAAAATAGAATTCCCTATTTCTGATCTGGCGGAGGAAACATTGGAGGCGTTTCAAGCTCTTGCCAAAACCCGCAACAAAACCATCTCCAGTCAAATCGAGCCAATGCTGTCGATGGTGGGTGATGAGAACGCCATCCGGCAATTGATTGTCATTCTTCTGGACAATGCCGTAAAATATTCTGATGATGGAGGAAAGATTGAGCTTTCGTTGCAAAAGAAAAAAAACACCATTCAGCTGGGCGTGTTCAATACAGCAGAATCCATCTCAAGAGCGGATATCCCCCATTTGTTTGACCGTTTTTATCGTGCTGACAGGTCCAGAAATTCCCAGACCGGTGGTTACGGCCTGGGGCTTTCCATTGCATCGGCCATCGTAAACGCACATAAGGGAAAGATTACGTCAAATACGCAAGACGAAAAATCGCTGTTAATTACAGTCACTTTTCCTTTATAATGCTATCTTAAAAATCAGAACATTTTTCCAAGGGGCTGTCGGTTAATACCGATTTTTTCCCCGGATAACAAAAGAATGAGACAGTCCGCAGAACTCCTGGCTTTTTCAGGGCTATGGTTTTCTGCCGGACTGTCTCATTCCCTTTTTGT
>JACRTJ010000010.1 GCA_014385265.1 Enterocloster hominis (ex Liu et al. 2021) | reverse complement strand
TTACCGTTCAAAAGAAAAGGTGTATAAAGAGTTCATGCTGTATGCGATCGGGCGGAATATCATGAAATACCACCGGTTTCTGCATCATGAGATTGAAAAATACGAAGGGAAAAAGGAACCAAAAACTGCTTAAAGGCAATGAGCGTTCCCAAAATGCCAAACAAGGGGATACTATGCCCTGAAATTGGAGACAAAAAGGGAATGAGACAGTCCGGCAGAAAACCATAGCCCTGAAAAAGCCAGGAGTTCTGCGGACTGTCTCATTCTTTTGTTATCCGGGGAAAAAATCGGTATTAACCGACAGCCCCTGTCTTTTATTATGCGTTCTTTTTCTGATCGTCCTTTTTCTTTCTGAACCGGTCTAAGAATTTCTTCTTCTCCGGCAGAGGCGGGATCCCACCGCGGACGCTTTTGATCTCTGTTATGTACATACCGCTGATCACGACCTTGGCCTCGGTCTTTAAGGGAAGCTGTAAAAATACCTTTTCATCGGCGATCATGGTCATGATCCTGGGACCGATCTTGGCCTTTACCACCGGGATCTTGGCGCGCCTGGCGTACCAGGGCGTCTGCTCATAAACGATGGCCGGAAGTCCGGCTTCCTTCAACTTCAGTTTCTTTTTGTCAATGGCCATAAGCGTTACCACCTGCTTGGCGGCGTCGATGGTGGCCTGGGCCTCAACCTGACGTTTCTCCAGCTTTCGTCCAAAGTAGTACAGAACACCGAGCACGATGGCTGCAATGATGAGGACTACGAAAAGGACGTTCATTACGATGCTCCAGTTCATGGGTATACCTCCAGTTGTCTTCACGTTCGCCCTCTTTGCAGGGCATTGCTTGTATAAGTATAGCATTCCTTACATAAAAGTGCAAGGAGATTTTCCGTCTCCGGCAGCCCTCCGGCTCCTGCCCCAGGGGCTTTTTTTGCGGCTTTTTTGCGGCCTTAAAGTCCGAAAAGAATTGACGGTATTTGCAAATAATGGTAAAATATAGATATTCAGAACAAATGGTGCGAATTTTTCAAGGAAAGGTGACACGACTATGGGAAAACAGACAGTATGGGAGGAAATTGACAAAAAATCGGCGGAGATCCTGGAGGCCAGCGACCAGATCTGGGGATGTGCAGAGACTGCTTTTACAGAGCATCAGTCCATGAAGGTCCTTTGCGAGCTGCTGAGAAAAGAGGGCTTTCAGGTGGAAGAGGGACTGGCAGGCGTGGAAACGGCCTTTAAGGGTACCTTTGGTTCCGGGAAACCGGTGATCGGCTTCCTGGGAGAGTTTGACGCATTATCGGGTCTGGACCAGGAAGCAGGGGCCACGGAAAAGAAGCAGCTCCATGCAGGCGCTCCGGGCCATGGCTGCGGCCACAACATGCTGGGTGCGGCTTCTCTGTCTGCGGCCTTAGGGCTTAAGAGATATCTGGAGGAGACAAAAAAATCCGGTACAGTGGTCTATTTTGGCTGTCCCGGCGAGGAAGGCGGCTCCGGCAAGGCGTTTATGGCCAAGGGCGGCGCGTTTTCCGGCCTTGACGCGGCCATTACCTGGCATCCCGGCGATCTGACCCGGGCCGATACGGGAAGCTCCCTGGCCAACTACCAGGTGGCCTATAAATTCTATGGCACCAGCGCCCATGCAGGCGGAGCCCCCCATCTGGGTAGGAGCGCCCTGGATGCCCTGGAGTTAATGAACATGGGCGTTCAGTTCCTCCGGGAGCATGTGGTCCCCGAGGCCAGGATCCATTACGCCATCACAAACACCGGCGGCTATTCCCCCAATGTGGTGCAGCCCTATGCGGAGGTGCTTTATCTGATCCGTGCGCCAAAGAATAAACAGGTGGAGGAGATCTACCGCCGTGTCAATAAGATCGCGGAAGGCGCGGCCCATATGACGGAGACCCGGGTGGAGATCGATTTTGTGAAGGGCTGCTCCAACCTGGTGAGCAATAAGGTGATCGCAAAGAAGCTGTGGGAAAACCTTACGGAGCTTGGCGCGCCGGAGTATACAAAGGAAGAAATGGAGCTGGCCCAGGCCATCCACGACAGCGTGGGAGAAAGCTGCTATGAGTCCATTGAAAAGGTGGCGAAGACCTGCGATAAGGAGACGAAAAAAGAGGTGCTGGCCCACAGAGGCGAGGCCATGTACCGGTTCGTGGCACCCTTTGATCCGGTGGGGATCATGTCCTTTGGCTCCACCGACGTGGGCGATGTGAGCTGGAACTGCCCAACCGCCCAGGCATATGTGGCCACATGGGCGGCAGGAACGCCGGGCCATTCCTGGCAGGTGGTCTCCCAGGGCAAGAGCGGCCTGGCCCATAAGGGACTGATCTACGCGGCCAAGGCTATGGCGGGAGCCGCTGTGGATCTGATCGAGGACCCGGAGATCATCAAAGAGGCATGGGCTGAGATGGAGGAGACGCTGGAGGGCGATACCTATCACTGCCCGATCCCGGACGGATGCAGGCCCAGGGCCATCGGAATGACAAAATAAAAAGCGGACTATATCACGGACGCCGGAGGGGCGCTGCTGGATCATCTGTATGGATGACCGGGCAGCGCCCCTTTTCACATCTACAATTCCATCTGCTCCGGAAATGCTTCCTTCCTTAAAAGCCCCCACATCCGGTCAATATAGGAGAGGGTGTAAAAGTTTTCATAGTAATGGTAATAAAAGGCTCCCTTCAGGGTCATGGAGTAGACTCCGTCCTTTTCTTCGGCAAATCCCAGCAGCCTTGCAAGGCGCAGCTCCAGCCCGTACATTTTCTTTAGGGGAACGCCGAAAAAGGCTTCAAAGTCCCGGGGATCCACGCGGGTGCTGTAAGCGGTCCAGAACAGGTAGTAGATCATCCGCTGGCGGGGCGTAAACCGGAGGGTCAGGGCTGTGGGCATTTTTTTCTGGTCTATGCGCCGGATATACTCCTCCACAGAAAAGGTGTTGATCTTAAACTGGTCCCTTAAGAGCGTGGCGGCAGAGCAGCCGAACCCTAAGAAGTTATCCCTGGTCATGGAGGAGTAGGAAGCATGCTTCTCTCTGGCAAAGGTCCAGATGGAGCTTCTGGTACAGCCGGTCTCCAGGCAGTACCGGGTGATCTGGTCCAGAAGCCGCCGCTTTTCCTTTTTTCCCATGGACGGAAGGACGCTGTCGGTGAAGGTGAAATCAATGAACGGATAAAGGGCCACATGGTTGGCCCCGGCTTCAAAGGCAGCATCCACGTCGGCCTTCAGATCCCCAAAGGTCTGGGATGGAAGGGCAAAGATGAAATCCATGGACACTGTTTCAAAGGGGACCTGGGAGAGGGCGGCTTTTAGCGAGTCCATGTCCGCGCCGGTCCGGCCCAGGAGCTTCTGAAACTTTTCCTGGAAGGACTGGATCCCGATGCTGAGCTTTGTGATCCCGGCCTCTTTTAAGATATGGAGGGTCCGGGGCGTTATATTTTCCGGATGGAGTTCGATCCCGATGCCCTGGGTAATGATAAAATGCTCCTGGATGGCGTCGATGATCTCCTTTATGCGGTCCGCCGCCAGGGCCGGAGTGCCGCCGCCGAAGTACAGGCTGGTGACGATCTTTTTTCCGGGAATTTGGCTTCCTGCCAGGTGGATCTCCCGGATCAGGGCGTCGATGTACCGGCTGCATGCTTCCTCGGAGTAGAGGGTCTTGCAGTAGGGACAGAAGCTGCAGATGCTCCGGCAGAAGGGGATATGGACGTACAGCCCCAGGCCGTCACAGTCAGAAAAGGGCAGCTCCTGATCGTATTCTTTTTTAAAAAGGAAGGGCTTTGTGGAACGGGTCAGCCACATCCGTGTCAGCTCTGTGATCATATGTATGCAGCTCCTAAATATATTTCAGATACGTTTTCAGCATGTCCAGGACGATCCGGGGCTTTCCCTGGAAGATCAGGGTGTATTCTGCCACAAAGAAATAGCCGCACTGGCTGCACAGGTCCGGGACAGAGATGCAGCGGCCGCAGGTGGAGAGAGTCCCGTTTTCCATGACCACACATTGGCGGCAGGGGGTGGGAAAGCTTCCGTCGATCAGATAGGGGAAGGCGCTTTTCAAGTTAAAGACCGGGACGCTCTCCTCCATCATTTCCTCAATGACACGGCAGCAGGAAGCCTTTTCGTCCCGGGACAGGGCCAGCTCCCTGGTGTCGGGATAGGGAGTATGGAAATTAAAGGAAACGGCCCGCACGTTTTTCGTATCCCTGGCGGTCCGGCACACATGGCGGACGGCGTCCTTATTGATCTGGTTGATGGCCATGTAAAAGCAGATGTTGTCAGAGGAAGCGTTTTTGATGTTTTCCATGATGAGGTCATAGGTGTCTCCCCGAACAGTGTTGTGACGCTCCCGGTCCCCGTCCAGGCTCAGAAGGATCAGATCGGCTTCCGGGAGATCCAGGGGAAAGGTTCCGTTGGTGACCACGTTGACGATGAGAAAGCCCATGCGCTTTGCCTCGATCACCAGGTCCCGGAGGGTGATGTCCCCGTCCCTCCATAAAAAGGTCTCCCCTCCGCAGAAAAAGAGGATACGGATCCCCATGGAGTAAAGCTGTTCCATCTCCCGGCGGATCTGGGTGTAAGGATAGAGGACAGAGGTGATATTGTTGACAGAGCAGTGCTTACAGTGCAGGTTGCACCGGTCCGTCACGATGATGGTGCCAAGAATGGGATCGCTTTTTTTAAAGAGGATCGTCTTTAAGCCAAAGGCGGCCAGGGGGAGGAAGGAGGAAATCTTCATGGGGGAACATCCTTTCTTTTGAGAAGAGATTTTCATTTTAAACCATTGTATCATATCTGCTCTTCTGGTTCCATAGAGAAAGATCCACTTTGTTCCTGGAAAAAACAAATGGGGAGCGGTTTTTCTCCGGCGGCATCATGGGGGAACAGGCCTGTACCGGCTTAAAGAGGTATGCAGCAGGTTGTCAGGGCGTAAGACTGATAAATAGCGGCATAGATCAAAAGGGTAAGATATGGTTGTGCGGGACTGTATCCTGGGTTATACTGATGAGACAAGAGATTTTCAGTAAGGAGGACTGACATGGCAGTATATTTTTACGGCTGTATTACATTGGATGGATATATGGCTGCAAAAGGGCATGGCCTGGACTGGCTTTATGATACAGGAAGTCCGGAGGAGACCAGCTATGACGAATTTTACAGCCATATGGATGTGACCTTGATGGGGCGCCGGACGTTCCAGGAGATCGAAAAAACAGGGGATCCAGCCTCTGTTTATCCCACCACAGAAAATTATGTCTTTACCCACAGAGAGCTTTCCTGTCCGGGATTTACGGCAGTCAGCGGGGATCCGGCGGAGTTCGTAAAGAAACTGGGACAGGACCGCAATATCTGGGTGGTGGGGGGAAATACCATTCTTGCCCCGCTGCTTGACCAGGATATGGTGGACTGTCTCATCGTTCAAGTGGCTCCGGTACTGCTGGGCGAGGGGATCCCTCTGTTTAGGCAGAAGGAAGCCCTGCGCCGGTTCCGGCTGGAAACCGTCCGGCAGTACGGGCAGTTTGCGGAGCTGGTGTATGGCCGGAGATAACCGGGGCCGTTCATCTCCAACTGTTTTCTTTGCGTTGCACAGCAGAGAAGGACATGCTATACTAACCGCGGAGCGTCTGGCATGACAGACAGACTTTTTGCATACATGGCGGAAAGCCGGACGTCTGCCGGATGATCATTAAGAGAACAGGATGGATAAGAGTATGAAGTTCAGAAGAAAACTTGCGGCGTTTACGGCCGCCTGCGTCCTTGGGACCGCATCATTTACGGGAATGGAAGCAGAGGCGGCAGAAATTCCGGAATACATGAGATCTGTGACGTATTTCGGAGACGAATGGCCCATTAACTACTGGAACAGCGAAGACAAAAACATGGAAGAAAATATGGCGCGGATCGCTGCCGACGGCTTCAACAGCCTGATCCTGGTGATCCCGTGGCGGGAATTCCAGCCCAGCGAGGTGGGAAGCTATTTCAATGAAAGGGCCTTTGCCCGCCTGGACCAGGTGATGGACTGTGCGGAGCGCCATGGCCTGGGGGTGGTCCTGCGGCTGGGATACGTATGGGATTACCTGGGGGCGACCGAGACGCCGAAGCGGTTTGCGGCCATCACAAAGGACGATGGTCCGGAGCGGAAGCTGTGGCTGGAATACAGCAAAAAGGTGTATGAAACGGCGGCGGCCCATGAAAACTTCTGGGGCGGCTTCATTACCTGGGAGGATTTCTGGAACTATACGGAAAATATGGGCCGCGACATGGCCATGTCCAGCCGGATCCGTATGGCAAAGGACTGCGGCTACCAGGCGTACCTGGAGAAAAATTACACTCTGGACCAGGTAAGGGGATTTTACGGCCCGAAGCTGGAGACGTTTGAACAGGTATATATTCCATATAAGGACCATCCCTCCGCGGAGCTTTTTTATGAATTTTATGACCATTTCCTCACAGAGCTGACGACGGAGACCCAGGCCGTGTTCCCGGGGCTGTCCCTGGAGATCCGGGCAGACGGGGACATCGTGTATGACGGGATGGGAGGAAAGAAATATTATTCCCACAGCGCCACCTACCCCTGTCCGGGGGCTGATTATGCGGCCCTCATGTACAGCGTGTCCATGGGACAGGAGAACACGGGAAATAAGATCTCTGCCTCCACGGCCCTGGAGGCCATGACCAGGAATCTGGACAGTATTTACGCGGCGGCCGGGAAGCCGCTTTACATCGAGCAGCTTTTGTATATGGATTCCACTGAGGCCTTCTCCCATAATACCCAGGTGGAGGATGAACAGGTGGGAGAGTTTGTCAGGAACCTGGCCCCAGTGCTTTCTGGACGGACCAATGGATACGGGCTATGGGTATACAGGAATTACGTGAATAATGCCGTTTATAACAGCCAGTTTGCCCTGGATCAGGAGGGCTGGAGCTTTTCTGGAGACAGCCGGATCGAGGAGCGGAACGGCTCCAAGGCGGCAGTCATCGGGAAAAAGGGTTCCATTTCCCAGGATCTGGACGGCCGGATCCCCGGAAGCAGCCGGATCCATGTGGAATTTTACGCAGAAGCAGAAAACGGCGGAGCCAGCGTGACGGTCCGCCTGGGCGGCGACGAGCAGACGATCCATGTGGGCGAGGGGAAAACGTACCGGATGGAATTTGCATCCCTTCCGAGATACACGTTTTCCATCACCGCAGAACGGCGGATTCATGTGGACGATATCCGGGTCTACACCTATGAGCAGAATGGACGGATCTATGAGCGGGACGGAAGCGCCGGGGATCTGGCCGGGGATTTCCGGACGCTCAATGGAGAGCTGGCCGCAGAATAGGAGATGGAAGAGGAATGGAGCTGACAGGAGAGACAAAGGACTGGGGACGTGGGATGGCGGAGGCGTTTTCCATGGTTAAGGATCAGGCGCCTCTGGTGCACATGATCGCTAACTATGTGACGGCCTCCTTCTGTGCCGACGTTATGGCGGCCATGGGGGCCAGACCGCTCATGGCCCAGGCCCCGGAGGAGATGGAGGAGATCACCGGATCGGCGGACGGACTGGCAGTGAACCTGGGCCAGCCGTCGGAAGAAAAATATCTGGCCTGTGAGCGGGCGCTTCAGACCGCCGGAAATCTTGGGCTCCCAGCGGTCCTGGACCCGGTGGGAGCCGGGGCGTCCGGATACCGGAAAAAAGCGTCGGCCAGTCTGTGCGCGGCTTCATGGCCTGGGAGGGCCTGGTCCGGAGTGCTGAAGGGAAACAGCTCAGAGATCCACACGGTGCTCACCGGAGCCGCCGCCCACAGCGGAGTGGACAGTGTGGGGACGTTTTCCCATCTGGAAGAGGAGGCCGCGTTTTTAAGGGATATGAGGGAGAAGGGCCGGAACATGGTGATCCTGGAGACTGGAGCGGTGGATAAGCTCTGCTGGATCTCAGAGAGCGGTGGAAAAGACCGGATCTTCCGGGCTGCCTTCGGCCATGAAAAGAGCCGCCGGGTGAACCTGGTGGGCACGGGCTGCGTCACAGGAGCCGTCCTGGGAGCCCTTCTGGCAGCGGAGCATAAAAAAACGGGAGCCATGCCGGGAACGGACCGGATGGCCCTTCTGGCGGCCTCGGCGGTATCCATGGTCTCTTTTTGCTGCGAGGCCATTGGGGACGGAGGGTATGGAACATATAAATGGAAGCTTCTCGACGCTCTCAGCCAGCCGGACCTGGATTTATATGAGGCGTACATAGGGAGAAATATGAAATGGATATGTTAGAGATCATGAAAAAGGAAGAGGCATACTGCTCAGACCACAGGGATATGCCGGGAGAGCTTCAGAAAAAGGCAAAAATGCTGTGCTGGAGGTACAATCAGACCAGTCCGGAGGAGGGGGATGCGCGGGCAGAGATCCTGCGGGAGCTTCTGGGAACGTGCCACCCTCTGACGTTCATCGAACCGTCCTTCCGCTGTGATTATGGCTTCAACATCCACACCCACGGGCTGACGGTGATCAATTATAACTGCGTGATCCTGGACACATCTCCGGTCCATATCGGGGAAAACGCGTTTATTGCGCCGGGCGTCTGCATTGCCTGCTCCGGTCATTCCAAAGACGCGGCCCAGCGGGCGGCCGGAATCGGTACGTCAGCGCCGGTCACCATTGGCCGTGACGTCTGGATCGGAGCCAATTCCACTGTCTGCGGCGGCGTTTCCATCGGGGACGGGACCATCATCGGGGCTGGAAGCGTGGTCACGAAGGATATCCCATCCGGGGTGATCGCTGCGGGCAATCCCTGCCGGGTGCTCCGCAGGGTGACGGAGGAGGACAGGTGCAGGATAACGGGGGAAGAGAGGGAATGATCTTAGAATTAAAGATACCACGCCAAATATGGCGCTCCCACGCTTATACATAACTGCAAAAGATAGAAAGGTCCGGTGTAAGTCATAGCTGCTGCATTGTGCCTTTTTCTTTCCCACATTGTTTCACTTGCTGATAGATAAAGGCATCCAGACTTCTGATCGGACTGAAGAAGTACAGATTGGCAACGATTCATAAGAGAACAGCGTGAGACGGATATTCAGCTTTCGATTGCGGAGAAAAGTATCAGCATATCCGGTGGACTCGCTCTTTATTTTTGACAAAGCACTTGGTTATTGAGCGTTTACCAATTATCCATTTACCTTCAAAAGAATAGAGGTCACTTCGGGCCGCATTGCCCCGTAGTGACCGCTATTTTAAAGGTATTTAGAATTGCTTTTGATAATATAACTAAGTAATATTTTATTGCAGTACAATATTATTGAGCACATCTTCAATATATGTATCATACCCCTTTTCTATATCAATTACAACCAGTTTCTTGTTAATTATCATTGCATAACAATCAAACCAATCATATTCTGAACCCGGGCAATAATATGCTGAAATCCCTGAGATATTAACTTCTGTAAAAATACCGGGATTGCTGTCTACTACATAAGCCAGTTGTTCAGCTCCTTCACTTGTTTTAAATGTAGACAAATCCACTTTAAATGTATCGTCGTTCACCTCGCATTCATAGATTATTGATATATAACTTTGTGAGTCAGAAACATTTTTATCTATAGCATTAAATGTAGTGGCATTTGAGTTAGCTGCATTTGAATTAGTGGCAACATTATTGTATGGTTGTTTAGAGTCCATCATAAAAACAGTAGCATTACTATTTTGTAAAAAGTCTTCTATCGAATCATATTCTGTATTTGCTATAGATTCAGCGATAGTTTCAATTTCATTTTCTTGAGTTATTTCAGAAGGTTCCTGAACGGTATGATCTTTACACCCTGATAAAGTTAAACTCATTGCTACTGCAATAACTATGATAAATTTTTTCATATCTATCCCTCCCTCGCATACTATAAAACTTGATGGCTACTTCTTATAAAAATTCCATTTCTACAATCTGTACACCAAATATTTTCTGTATATAATGGAAATTTATCATATCCACCATTCATAGTACATAATTTTTTACTATCATGAGGCGAATCTAAACAACCAAACATATGGGACATTTCGTGCTGAATCACACGCACTGTATGCTGAATATTCGATTTATTGGCACCGCAATATGAATATTGTTTTCCTATTGTCACTCCGTAATTATAATGGTGGTCCCGGCCATTATTGCAACAGAGGAGAGGAGTTCCGGCCAATCCAACTTCCAGATAATAGCCAGCAGGATATTTTTCTTGAAGCATACGTACAAGTTTTATAGAATTTTTGTGATGGTATTCCGTATCAGTAGTGTCTTTGCATTTACTATCTGCAACACAAGTACAATTATCTGTAACGTCTTGCTCACATTTATCTATTGGTAAACCGGAAGATTCATATTCAGAAATACTAAATAATAGATTCCACGTTTTTTCAAACGGTATTCCTACTTTCTCAAAAAGTTCATCAACGCTCATTACATCAGAAAATTCAGAGCGGAATGTTGAATCCGTATAAACATCAAGACCTACTGTAATGGATTCATTTGCAATAAGACGTCCTGTTGTCTCGTCCAAATGAAATAATTCTCCACCAATATTAATCCATCCTGTCGCCATAGAACCTTGTGGATTATCACCTGTCTGCTCCATATATAAGTAATAGCTATATCCATCAATATTTAACCATCCTATAGCCATAGCACCTGCGGTATGTTCATATTGTGCTGTTGAATAAAAATAATACCAATAGTTGTTTATTTCATACCAGCCAGTAACCATAGCTCCTGCTGGAAAAGTGGAATTACCGGTTGTTTCTAAATAAAACCACTCTCCATTTATATTTTGCCAGCCTTGTAGCATATATCCATCTTGATTAAAAAAATACCAACGCCCATCTATATATTCCCACTTATTGATAGCATAACTTCCATCAGGATATTGCCACCACCAGCCGGTATCATCTTGTTGCCAAGAACCCTCTGCGTTTTGGGATCTTAAACGCATATTAGGATAAGAATCTGTTGTGATTTTTTCAACACTATAGCTTTCTCCTGGTGGATAAGCTCTTTCGGCAAAAGTGGTAAAACTATTTATAAGGAATATACATATTGCTATCATCGAAAAAACACTTAACTTTTTCATTTGATTCCTCCCATCATTAACATGATTATTTGTTAGTTGCACTTGTTGTAATTGTTCAATGGTATCACCCCACTCTGTAAAAACAAACAGCACAATCTGGATTGTACTTGAAAAATATATAATTTTTCCATATCCAAATTATACCATGATTAAAAAACTTGTACAATATGTGACATAAAAAGTCATTTATATGTAAGGATTTTATGCAAAATGAAAGAAAAGTTTAAGCAAAAACCTGTCACATTTTAGCTTTTTTTACGTAGCATAAAAGTGGAAGCTGTTTAATAATCAGGGAAAAAATTGTGTTCGTAATGGGAATCTGGAAGTTATTTATATAAAATACGAAAACGCCTATATTTGTTTCTTAATTTGGATACTATTTTTTGCAATCCATTAAGTAGCAAGCAATACCTCTGTGGCCACACATGGCACGAAGTGTTCGCGTCGCTCTGCTCCTTATTTTTCATATCCTCAACACTCCATTCCTTTCTTTTTTCCCTGCTCCGGGTATCCTGGCAGACAGCCAACATTTGCTTTGACTGTTAAAACTTCCTGCATATCCCTGCGGGCTTTTGGTATTCACCGTAAAGCCTTTTTTTCTTTGCCAGCCTGCCTCCTTCTTTCTGGGCCTCCATTTTGGGGAGCTTCGCCCCGTCAAGAATCCTCCTTATATCCGCCTGTACTGCCCAGTAAAGTTTAAGTTCGGCTTTATGCTCCGCCTAAAACTTCCGTCTGTACTTTGAAGCCTTGTACTTCTCAAAGGCGGACGGATTTTTGCATATTGTACTGTAGCCGTTTTTAATTCCGCGTTGGCCTTCTGCGCCGTCTCTATAACAAAGCTGCCGGAGGGAAAGTCCGTTGCCTTTGCCTTGACCTAAAATTCCAGAATAACGTCATTCTGACGGTGACGGAATTTCTCACTATGAACACCCGTCCAAAGATACCAGTCAACGCCCGGAACTTAAACGCTTAGCGTGTATGCAGATAGGCGTTATATTGCGAATGACTGTATTTTCCCGGAGGATTGGACAATTGATGATCTGATGGGGAAGCATCGGTCAAGACCGTATAATCCGTTGATCGCCAATACGTTTTTCAGAGCTGGTTTTATTGAGGCGTGGGGACGTGGAATCGAGAAAATCAAAGACAGTTGTAAGGAAGCTGGAAATCCTATGCCAGAATATACGATTAAACGTGAGGATATTATGGTTATGTTCAAGAGCTTGGTTAGCAGCACTGACCAAGATACTAACCAAGCTAACCAAGGCGGCGATAATTCCGTAGTTACACGCATCTTGAAAGTGATTCAAGAGGAACCATCTTTGTCTCAGAAAAAGATTGCAGATGTCATTGGAGAAAAATATAGTACAGTTAAGTATTATATGGAATCTATGAAAAAATCTGGAATTATAAAAAGGGAAGGTTCCAGTCAAAAAGGAAAATGGGTTATTCTATAACTATATTTCATCCAATTCGACAATAATAGTACTCTTTTGATACAGCCAGTCCGTAAATGCTTTCGGGCTGGCTGTTTCTTCATCAGCAAAATCGACGGGCCTTTCTTTTTAGTCAACCATATTTTTAGCTAAGGGAAAACAGATGATCCTAGGCGATCATCCCGCTTTCCTCTAAAAAGCAGATCATCAGGCTGACGGCCAGGAGATCTGCGCAGCCGCCGGGACTCAGATTCCTTTTTATAAAGGACTGGTCCAGGGCGGCTGTTTTTTCTCTGAAGGATCCCGGGGTCAGCTCTGCAAGGAGGGCACCGGCTTCTTTTTTTCCGGCAGCAGCCTCTGTTAAGCCGCCCCGGTGGATCATATTGGTGTCGTCCACCTGGGAGAGCAGGGAAAGAAGCGTCAGGACGGCTGCGTCGTTTAAGGAAAAGCCCTGGGACAGCCAGGCCTTTAAGGCCGGAAGGCCGATGGTAAGGGCCGACGGAAAGCCCAGGGCAGCCTCTCCGCGGGCTCCGGCAATGCCGTAGGCTGTGTGGATCCTTTCCCCGGCCGTTTCTTCTGTGGATCGTCTGTGACCGGCCCCGGCGGACACGTCCTGGCGTCTGTCTTCGGCTTTGAAGTCCTTAAGGGAGCAGCTTCCCAGCTTTTTGCATTCCCCGACCACCGCGTCCAGCGGCACAGGAGGCTTCTTTCCGAGCAGGAAGGAATCTTTATATACCTTTCCCAGGGCTCCGCAGAGGATGGCAGAGGCAAAGATCAGGCCCTTGTGGGTATTGACGCCGCCGGTGGCAGAAAACATCTTTGCTTCGGCGTTTTGTCCGGCGAAACGGAGCCGTTCGAAAAGCCGGTCCCCGGTCTCGTCCCCATGCTCCCAGCCGATGCTGAAAAAATCCCGGAACCAGGGGATCAGGGCGGCGCTGCTGTCCACAAAGGTGAAAAAGTCCATATCCTGGTGGGAGCCGGAATTATTCCGGTCCACCAGGCCGGGCTTTGGCGTAGCCGATACCTCATAGAGCAGGGCGCGGACGGCTGCCGCCGCTGCCTGGTCGGCGGACTGTTCTTTAAAATAGTCGTTGAGGATCTGGGAAGTCCTCCACAGTATCAGCTCCATGGAATGGGTGCGGTTTCTGGCGCAGGCCTTTGCATTTTCGCCGCAGATCAGACAGGAACGGGGCGGAAGGCCGAAACCGGAGCGGCTTAAGAGAACGGCATCCGGTCCCAGGACATCTATGTCAAAGAGCCGTCCCAGTCCGTGGTTTTCTTCGATGGAGGTCATTTTCCTCTTTATTTCCGGGGCGTCGGCATCCAGAAGGAAAAAGGCCTCCGGCCCTGTGTTTTCCCTGGATTCCTCAAAAGAGAGGAGGTCTCGGCTGGAAACGGCGGCCCGGATCTCCCGTAGACCTTCCTCGAAAGCCCAGACAGCCAAGGGAAAACACTTGATCTCTCCAGGGATATTTAAGGAAAAGCTGATGAGGCAGCGGGCACCGGGGGTGGCTAAAAGTGCTTTCTGCCGTTCAGCCCGGCGGCTCCGGGCGTCCAGGATCTCTTTCAGGGACGCCGGAGAGCCGCAGAAGATCTGATTTAATTTCATGGGCGCGCTCCAAATTCGTTTTTCAGATACTGGGCCGTACACGGCGGCACAAGCTGTAAGACCTCCTCCGTAACGCCGGTTTCAGCCAGCAGTTTCCGGACTCTGGAGGCGCTGATCACCTCCGGCTTTCCCTCGGGGGCCTCCGCCGTGGTCCGGGCGATCTTTATAAAGGAAATGCTGTACTGGGGCAGAAGCCGGATCATGGCCTCGTTATAATCTCTTGTCACCGGATCCAGGGGCTCCTCCCCGGCAAACCGCTTGGTGATATGGAACAAGGGGGCGATCCGGGAGGCGAACAGAGTGATGTCCAACTCGCTCTGGATCCTGGCTGCATCCTCGCCTTTTTTCAGGAAATAGGTGGGGAAGGTAGCGGAGGAGATCATATATGGGCCAGAGGGATGGACCTTCACATTGGGAAGGTGGGCCGTCCCTTCCTTTACCAGACGCATCCGCACCTCAAAGGGGAAGAGGGAACGGTCCTCCTCCACCACAAAAATGTGGAGCAGGCTGCACCGGGAGGCGGCATAGGTGATCAGAGCCAGATGGCCTTTGGTAAAGGGGTTGCAGTTCATGACGATGCAGCCCACGCCTCCGGTCAGGGTGTTTCCATGGTTTTCAGGGAATTCCGGGAGGAATGCAGAGTAAAAACGCTCCAGCCCGTTTTTCCTGTTTTCCAGCATCAGCACCGACTGGGTCTCAGCCAGGGGATAAAAGCCGCAGGATGTGAAAAGAACCTTGTTTTTTGGCCTGGTGATGACGAAAAGATCATAGTGGCCAGCTTCAAACCGGTTTTCCACCAGTCTGGATACCAGGCTTCCCAGGGCGTTCTGACCTCTTAAGGCCTCGTCCACGGCAAAGCATTTTAAAAGGTTTCCGGCGCAGCAGCCGCAGCCCAGCAGAGTCTCGTCCTGGTCAAAAACGCCGAAGGCAGTTTCGATGTCATCTTCAAAAACCAGCTCATGGTCCGATAAAAAACGGATCAGCATCTCTTTATCATGGGGAAATCCCAGGGAGATCTCATGGATCGTAAATTCTTCTGTCATAGTATCCCTCCTGTCTGTTTTTACAGAGATTATATCATTTTTCTGGCTTTATGAACAGAAAAACATAAAAATAATCCGGAATTTCGGATTATTTCCAAAACTCCGGATTATAAACGTTTACTCAATGATCAGATCCACATCCGTCTTTTCCACTACCTCGCCGATGATGGCTCCAGTGATGCCCTGGGCGGTCAGCTTTTTGCAGAGCTCCATGGCCTGGTCTCCGGGAAGGGCCACCAGAAGGCCTCCGGAGGTCTGGGGGTCTGCGATCAGATCCACCAGGCACTGCTCGGCAGAATCCATGATCCGTAAATGGGGCTTCACATAATCCATATTCCGGTAGGCTCCGGCAGGGATGATGCCCATTTCCGCCAGCTCTCTGGCTCCGTGGAGCAGCGGGAGCTTTTTGCTGAAAAGCTTTAAGGTGCTGTCGCTTCCCTCTGCCATCTCATAGGCATGTCCCAGAAGACCAAAGCCTGTGATATCGGTGCAGGCATGGACATCCGGGAAGGTCTGGGCTGCTTCAGCTGCTTTGGCGTTCAGTGTAGCCATGGAACAGGTCATGGCGTCATAATCCTCTTTTGATACCAGGTCTGCCTTGGCTCCTGTGGTCAGGACGCCGGTTCCCAGGGGCTTGGTGATCACTAAAAGATCCCCAGGCTGTGCGCCGACATTTTTAAGGATCTTATCGGGACGTACATATCCGGTGACGCAGAGACCGTATTTGGGCTCCGGATCCTGGATCGTGTGGCCGCCGGCGATGGTGCAGCCGGCTTCCACGGCCTTATCATGGCCGCCCTTTAAGATCTGCCGGATCGTTTCCTTGGAAAGACAGTTGGGAACACATAATAAGTTCATTGCCACCGCCGGCTGTCCGCCCATGGCGTACACGTCGCTCAAAGCGTTGGCTGCGGCGATCTGTCCGAACTGGTAGGGATCGTCCACGATGGGCGTAAAGAAATCCACAGTATGGATGGCGGCCACATCATCGGTGATCTTGTAGACACATGCGTCGTCGCTGGTATCAAAACCCACCAGAAGGCGGGGATTATAAACGTTTGGAAGATCTTCCAGTATTTCTGTGAGGACACCCGGTCCCAGTTTGGCTGCTCAGCCGGACGCGGTGGTCATCTGAGTAAGGGGCAGTTCTTTTGCCATTTGTAAAAACCTCCTAATTGATCATGATTTCATCATAACACCTGGATTTTTAAAAAGCAACCGTATAGATAAACATATTTACAACCGGTATATGTATTGAAATATGCTATTTGACAAGACTGCTGAAACAACGATAAAATAAAGGGTAGCTTATTGGGCGAAAAATACAAGCAGGAGGATTTGATCATGGCAAATGTAGTCGTAAATGCAGTGGGAGACCAGTGCCCGATCCCGGTAGTAAAAGCCACAAAGGCATTAAAGGCAATGACAGAGGCTGGAATCGTTGAGGTCCATGTAGATAATGAGATTGCCGTCCAGAACCTGACCCGTCTGGCATCCAGCAAGGGCTTAAAGTCCTTTGCAGAGAAGAAGGAAGAAAAGCTGTTCATCGTGAAGATCACCCTGGACAAGCCCCTGGAGGAGAACGGAGCCGAGGAGGAGGCTTCCTGCGGCGTAGACAGAAGAAAAAATACCGTAGTAGCCATCGCTTCCGAGCGCATGGGACATGGAAACGACGAGCTGGGCAAGGTCCTGATGAAGGGCTTTATCTTTGCTCTTTCCCAGTTAGACGAGCTTCCCAGCACCATCCTTTTCTACAACGGCGGCGCGACCATCACGACCGAAGGCTCTCCGTCTCTGGATGATTTAAAGAACATGGAAGCCCAGGGCGTGGAGATCCTCACATGTGGAACATGTCTGGATTATTATAATCTGAAAGACAAGCTGGCGGTGGGAAGCGTGACCAATATGTACACCATTGTGGAAAAGCTTGCCAACGCAGATAAGATCATCAAGCAGTAAGGAATAACAGGAGAGTATCATGTATCAAGTGGGAATCGATATCGGGTCCAGCGCGGCCAAAACAGCAGTCATAAAGGATGGGGAGGTCGTGAAGACCTACCTTTTAAATACAGGCTTCAGCAGCAGGAAAACGGCGGAGGATATCTACCAGATGCTGGAGAAGGACGGGATCCACAAGGATAACGCCGCCTATGTGGCTACGGGCTACGGACGGATATCGGTCCCCTATGCCGATAAATCCGTAACGGAGATCACCTGCCACGGAAAGGGAGCCTGGCATCTGTTCGGAAGGAACGGGACGGTCATCGACATCGGAGGCCAGGATACCAAGGGGATCGCCTTGAAAAACGGCCGTGTCATGAAGTTCATCATGAACGATAAGTGCTCTGCGGGAACCGGAAAGTTTCTGGAGGTCATGACCAACCGGCTGGGACTGACCATGGAGGAGCTTTCAGACCTGGCATCCCGGGGAAATCCCATTACCATCAGCTCCATGTGTACTGTGTTTGCAGAATCAGAGGTCATCAGCCTCATTGGAAAGGGAACTCCCAGGGAGGATATCGCTTACGGCGTCATCGAATCGGTGGTCACCAAGGTGGTGCAGCTGATCTCCCAGGTGGAGGGAGACCAGTATTTCCTCACCGGAGGTCTCTGTGAGGATCCCTATATTTTAGAACGTCTTTCCCTTGCGCTCCATGCGCCGGTGGAAAGCGTACCCCTGGCAAGATATGCCGGAGCCATTGGAGCAGCGCTTACGGCTGCCGTATAGAGAAAGGAAACATCAGAATGAATCGTGATCTGCCCAAATTATTTGATGAATTTGTAGACGCCAGAAAAAACGGCTTCCTGGCAGCCAAGGAATTTAAGGAAAACGGCGGAAAATTAGCGGGCTGTCTCTGCTCCTATACGCCCCAGGAACTCCTGGACGCTGGAAATATTGCGGCCATCGGCCTTTGCGGGACCAGCAACGAGACGATCCCGGATGCAGAAAAGGTGCTCCCCAAAAACCTGTGCCCGCTGATCAAGGGAACCTACGGCTTTGCTGTGACGGAAAAATGTCCGTATACATATTTTTCTGATATTATCATCGGTGAGACCACCTGTGACGGAAAGAAAAAGATGTATGAGCTTCTGAACGAGATCAAAGAAACATATGTGATGCATCTTCCCCAGGGACAGGACCGCCCTTATGCCAAGGATATCTGGTATGAGGAGGTATGTCTTTTAAAGAAAAAACTGGAAGAAAAGTTTGGCATCACCATCACAGACGAGGATCTGAGACGGGCCGTGCGGGTACGCAACGAGCAGAGAAAGGCCCTCTGCGAGATGTATGAGCTTCAGGCCCTCTGCCCTCCGCCCATGCGCGGCACAGAGATGATGCTGGCGCTTCAGAAGGGGACCTTTACCTTCGACCTGCAGCAGCAGATCTCCAATATCAAAGAACTGGTGAACGAGGCTAAAGCCGCTTATGAAAGAGGGGAGCGTCCTGTGCCCGCCTCCGCAAAGAGGATCCTGATCACAGGCTGTCCCACCGGCGGTGTGATCCAGAAGGTGGGGATGGTGATCGAGGACAACGGCGGAGTCATTGTCTGCCTGGATGACTGCTCCGGTGAGCGTACCAGGAGCATGATGATCGACGAGAACGCAGACGATATTTTACGTGCCATTTCCGACCGGTATCTTTCCATCCACTGCTCCGTTATGACGCCCAACGACGACCGCCTGGAAAATACAAAGAAAATGATCGAGAAATATAAGGTAGACGGCGTGATCGAGGTGATCCTCCAGGCCTGCCATACCTTTAACGTGGAATCCCACAAGACCCGCCGGGTGGTTGAGGACGAGCTGGGCGTTCCGTATCTGAAGCTGGAGACCGATTATTCCACCACAGACAGCGGCCAGATCGAGACCCGTGTTGCGGCCTTCCTGGAAATGCTGTAAGATCAAGATGCCCTGGGGCTGCTGTAAAAGAGAAGGTTTTGAACCTCTCTTTTGCAACAGCCCCTTTTTACATGAAAACTATTCACAATTTCTTAAGAAGTCACGAATTGAAAAGCCCTGTGGGTTGTGGTATGATAAAATCAAGATTTTGCGAGGAGGATACGAAAATGAAGCAGACGTCCCTTGTTATCATGGCGGCCGGAATTGGAAGCCGGTTCGGCGGCGGGATCAAACAGCTGGAGCCGGTGGGGCCCAACGGCGAGATCATCATGGATTATTCCATCCACGACGCCCTGGAGGCTGGTTTCAATAAGATCATTTTCATCATCAGAAAGGATCTGGAAAAGGATTTTAAGGAGATCATCGGAAACCGGATTGAAAAGGTGGCTCCGGTGGAATATGCGTTCCAGGAGATGGATGACCTGCCGGAGGGATTTACAGTGCCGGAGGGCCGGAAAAAGCCCTGGGGAACGGGACAGGCCGTTCTGGCAGCCAGAAACGTGATCCACGAGCCCTTCCTGGTGATCAATGCCGACGACTATTATGGAAAAGAAGGATTTAAAAAGATCCATGACTATATGGTAAACGAGATGGACGAGGACGGAGACTGCTACGATATGTGTATGGCGGGCTTTATTTTGTCCAATACTTTAAGCGAGAACGGAGGCGTTACCAGGGGCGTGGCCACAGTGGATGAAAACGGGTGCCTTGCCAAGGTGACGGAGACTTACGATATTTACCAGGACGCAGATGGAATGCATGCGTCTGACAATGACGGAAATCCGGTGACTGTGGAAGCCGGACAGCACGTTTCCATGAATATGTTCGGTCTGCCCATGGGCTTTTTAAAGGAGCTGGAGAAGGGCTTTCCGGAGTTCCTGGGAAATGTGAAGGAGGGTGACGTAAAGGCCGAGTATCTGCTCCCGGCCATGATCGACCAGTGCATCCGTACCGGAAAGGCCAGAGTCCGTGTACTGGAAACACGGGATAAATGGTTCGGAGTCACATATAAAGAGGACAAACCGGCGGTGGTGGCCTCGATCCGCAGGCTGGTGGACGAAGGCGTTTACCCGGAGAAGCTGTTTTAAATATTGAAGTGCGCTTCCCGCTCCTTCCTGCATATTATGATCCCAAAGGGATTTACAGGAAAAGGAGCGGGAACTTTTATGGAAAGGATCTACCGCGGCTATCCCCAGGCCCTCCATGCCATGGAACGGAGTGGGGATCTGATGCCATACATGCTGTACCGGAGAGAGGAACAGGCGGGACGCCGGAGCGCGGCTCTGGAAAAACGCCGTTTCCAGGATCTGGAATATTTTAAGGGGCTGTATCCCCGGTCCGTCAGACGCTGCCAGAGCTTTGTGGAGGCGTGCTGTGACCGGTATGATCACCCGGGAAGCCCCATTTACGATGAATACCCGGACCGGGTACTGCTGCTGGGGATCCGGAACCGGATCCTCGAGGAGATGCGGGAACAGGGGGAGGACACGGACCAGGATCTGGTCTGGCTTCTGACCCTCCAGGAGATCTTACGGCGGCGGGCGATCAGTTAAAGGACCGGCGTACAGGATACGCTGTCCGGAAGAAAAGGCAGACAGGAAGAGAACTGAATGAAAACAGGAAAAAAAATTGCAGTGCTGGCGCTGATCTTTGTGGCGGCAGCCATCATTTATTTTGTCTGGCCCCTGGGCCGGAAGGAAGAGAATAAAACAGGCGTCGTGTATACAGCCATGAGCGAGGCAGAGCTTCCGGTTGTATATCCCACAGCCTTGGGACGGGAACTGGCGCCGTTATTCGGCCACCGGGAGGAACTGGCTGTCACAGCAGAACGTGACAGCCTCCTGGTGCTGCCGGAGGACCGCAGGCTTCCCATCCGGATCCAGTATGGAGACGAAATAAAGACACTGCAGTATGAGATCCGCACCATGGACATGACCCATCTGGTGGAGCGCACCACGGTCACAGACTGGACCGAGGAAAATGGTCAGATAAACGCAGTTCTGCCAGTCCAGAACCTTCTGGAGCCGGAGACCCAGTATCAGCTGGGGATCCAGGCGGTCCTTTCGGATGGGACCAGCGCCTGGTACTACGCCCGGATCCTGGAGACGGACAATGACCATGCGGCCCAGATGCTGGCCCTGGCGGAGGACTTTTCCCAGAAGACCTTCCACTATGATTCGGCCCAGGAGCTGACCACCTATATGGAGTCAACGCCCAGCGCGGATAATTCCAGCTTCGGAACGGTCACCCTGAAAAACAGCTTTACCCAGATGACCTGGGGAAGCCTGGGCGTGTCCCGGGGAGAAACGGTCTTTGCGTCCCTGAAGGAGCTTTCCGGTGATCTGGCTAATATCGAGCTGGAATACTATGTGACCAGGGAGGCAGACGGCGGAGCCGGAGGAATGGACGGCGGGGAGACAGAGGTCTATGGGGTGACTGAGAACTTCACTTTAAAGTGGAGCAGCCAGCGGATCTATATGATGGATTATGAAAGGACCATGAACCAGCTCTTTTCCGGCAGCCGGGAGCTTTTCTCAGGAAAGCGCATTCTGCTGGGGATCTCCGATGGAGACGGGCTGTACGCAAAGAAAAGCGAAAGCGGCCGGTATACGGCCTTTGTGACCAACCGGGAGCTGTGGGCCTATGACCGGGAGGAAGGAAACAGTATCTGTATTTTTGCTTTCGGAGGATGGAACACAGACGACCTCCGGGCCGGACGGGACCGCCACGGGGTGGAGATCCTGGAGGTGTCCGATGGGGGGACTGTGGATTTTCTGGTCTACGGCTATATGAACCGGGGCGGCAGAGAGGGATACACAGGCGTTTCTTTTTATCGTTATGAGGCAGAGTCCAATACTCTGACGGAGCAGTTTTTCCTTCCGGCCGCCGAGCCGTACAGCGAGCTCCGGCTGGATCTGGCCCGCCTGGCCCATAAGGGACAGAACGGTATTTTTTACATGTACATGGGCGGAAGCGTTTATGGGATCGATCTGAACAGCCACGAGTATGTGGTGGTGGCTTCGGGTCTGGATGAGGAACGGTTTGCGGTCAGCTCCGATGGGTCCCGGCTGGCCTGGCAGGAGGATACGGGGATCTATGATTCCAGGATGCTCCATATCATGGACCTGGATACAGGAGACAAGACCCAGATCGGAGACGGAAAGAGCGATGCGTACAGGATCCTGGGCTTTGTGGGAAGCGACTGCGTGTACGGGATCGGAGAATATGGGGATCATATCATATCCAACGGGCGCACCATGGGCTTATATCTGAAATCCCTGGATATCATCGACCAGAACATGGCCAGCGCCATGCACTACGAAAAGAGCGGAAAGTACATCCGGGACGTGGCCGTGGACGAAAGCCGGATCCACCTGGAGCTGGTGTCTGACCGGGACGGCGGCTTTTTCGGCGAGGCCGAGGAGGAGACCCTGGTGTGCAACGCAAAGGTCCTTCCTGGAAAGATGGATGATATCGGCTGGTATGCGTCGGATGTGAGGGGTCGGGTTTATTTTGTGCAGCTGGGCCAGGATATTTCCGCTTCCCAGAAGATCCGGACCATTTCCCCGAAAAAAACGGTGCGGGAGGAGAATAATGAGATCCATACGGAGGCTCAGGCCTCTGGCGTGGAGGAAAAGTTTTACGCTTATGGCCGTGGACGGCTCATTGGGATCTATTCCAGCTTTGCCGATGCGGCTGACGCAGCGTATGATCCCATGGGATTCGTGACCTTTGGAAAGCACGATCTGGTGTGGGAGAGGGCCAGCCGTCCGGGCTCCTATTTCATCCGGGATCTGAATACCGCCACCCGGAAGCTGGACCGTTACAGAACAGAGTTTACGGGAACCAGCCGGAGGGAGGGCGATGCCCTTCTTTTGGACGCCTCTGGGAGCTCCTTAAATGTAGCGCTGTTTTTCGTCTGCCGGAACCAGCCGGTGCTCTTGTATACCGGGGAAGGGAGCTTTCTGTATCTGACTGGCTACGACCAGACCCATGTCCGGATCTGGGATCCGTCCGCAGCCCAGAGTATGACCATTCCCATGGAGGAGGCCAGAGCCCGGTTTGAAAGCCTTGGCAGCGACTATATCTGCTGCCTTCCGCTCTGATCCGGCAAAGGAAAATCCCTACTTTACAAATCCCGAATCTATGCTATAATTTACTAGTCAAAGTATAAGCAAATGAGAGTGTTTGCGGGAATTATAGAAATCAGACCGCTTTCCGGCGCTTCCGGAAGGCGGTACAGCGGATATAGAGGTGCAGAATGGAACAATATATTATGAAGGGCGGCAACCCCCTGGTGGGAGACGTGACCATCAGCGGAGCAAAAAATGCGGCTCTGGGGATCCTGGCGGCGTCCATCATGACCGATGAGGACGTGGTGATCGAGAACCTGCCGGATGTGAGTGATATCAACGCACTGCTGGATGCGATCCGGCACCTGGGCGCTAAGGTGGAGCGGCCCGACCGGCACACAGTACGGATCAATGCCAGGGATATCCACGCAGTGACCGTGGAAGATGAGCATATGCGCAAGATCCGCGCATCCTATTACTTCATTGGCGCACTTCTTGGAAAGTATAAGAGCGCGGAGGTTCCGCTTCCCGGCGGTTGCACCATCGGAAGCAGACCCATTGACCAGCATTTAAAGGGCTTCCGTGCCCTGGGCTCTGATGTATCCATCATGCGCGGGGCAGTGATCGCCCATGCCATCGACCTGGTGGCCAGCCATATCTACCTGGATGTGGTTTCCGTGGGCGCTACCATCAATATCATGATGGCCGCCACCATGGCTGAGGGAGAAACGATCTTAGAGAATGTGGCCAAGGAGCCCCATGTGGTGGACGTGGCCAACTTTTTAAACAGCATGGGCGCCAACATCAAGGGAGCCGGTACGGATGTGATCCGGATCCGCGGCGTGCGGCATCTCCATGGAACCACATACTCCATCATCCCCGACCAGATCGAGGCCGGGACCTTTATGTGCGCGGCCGCAGTGACCCGCGGAGACATCACGGTGAAGAACGTGATCCCCAAGCACCTGGAGGCTATTTCCGCAAAGCTTGTGGAGATGGGCTGCGAGGTTGTGGAGTTTGACGAAGAAATCCGTGTGGTGGGAAAACCGAAGCAGCGCCATATGAATTTTAAGACCCTGCCGTATCCCGGTTTCCCAACAGATATGCAGCCCCAGATGACCGTGGCCCTGGCTCTGGCTGACGGAACCAGTGTGGTGACAGAGAGTATTTTTGAAAACCGCTTCAAATACGTGGATGAGCTGTCCCGCATGGGTGCAAACATCAAGGTTGAAGGCTCTGTGGCCATTGTGGACGGCGTCAGTATGTTCACCGGCGCACAGGTGGTGGCTCCCGATCTCAGAGCCGGAGCGGCCCTGGTACTGGCCGGACTGGCCGCCGAGGGATATACGGTGGTGGATGAGATCGGCTACATTGAACGGGGCTACGAAAACTTTGAAGAGAAGCTCCGCTCCCTGGGCGCATGCATCGAGCGGGTGGATTCTGAGAAGGAAGCCCAGAAGTTTAAGCTCCGGGTGGGCTAGGCAGGTTCCGCGTAAATTTCAAATTTCCTATTGACATTTGGAAAGGAATCGGCTAGTATATTGGCTGTAACTCAACGGCGGCTCCTGGCTGCCGGAAAACAAAATAAAAAAGTTCGTAGAATATTCAGTTTTATCCCTTATTCAGAGTGATGGAGGTACATAGGACCTGTGAAGTCACGGCAACCCCTGTTAATCGCGGTGCGAGAGGGCAGGAAGGTGCCAGCCTGAGCGAGAAATCGAGCAATAAGAGGATTTGATGGAGTAGCTTTGTCAAGTCCGCTTATGAATGTGAGCGGACTTTTTTTATGCGCGGGATACAGAAAGAGGAGCTGGCAGACAGTGCCGGCGTGCCCTGCGCGCCCCTGAAACCAGAGAGGAGAAAAAATGGAAAAGAGACTTTTTACATCTGAGTCCGTAACAGAGGGACATCCGGATAAAATGTGCGACGCGATCTCTGATGCGATCCTGGACGCACTGATGGAGAAGGACCCCATGAGCCGTGTGGCATGTGAGACCTGCGCCACCACAGGACTTGTGATGGTCATGGGTGAGATCACCACCAACGCATATGTGGACATCCAGAAGATCGTCCGCGAGACGGTCCGCGAGATCGGCTACGACCGGGCCAAATATGGCTTCGACTGCGATACCTGCGGCGTTGTGGTCGCCATCGACGAGCAGTCCACGGATATTGCCATGGGCGTAAACAAAGCCCTGGAAGCCAGAGAGAAGACCATGACCGAGGACGAGCTGGATGCCATCGGCGCCGGAGACCAGGGTATGATGTTCGGCTTTGCCAGCAACGAGACAGAGGAATATATGCCCTATCCGATCTCCCTGGCCCATAAGCTGACAAGGCAGCTTACCAAGGTGAGAAAGGACGGCACACTTAAATATTTAAGACCCGACGGAAAGAGCCAGGTGACGGTGGAGTACGACGAAAACGGAAAGCCGTACCGTCTGGACGCTGTTGTTTTATCCACCCAGCACGATGATGCTGTGACCCAGGAGCAGATCCATGAGGACATTAAGAAGTATGTGTTCGATCCGGTGCTTCCGGCAGGAATGGTGGACGAAAACACGAAGTTTTATATCAATCCCACAGGCCGTTTCGTGATCGGAGGACCCCACGGCGACAGCGGACTGACTGGAAGAAAGATCATTGTTGACACCTACGGCGGATATGCCCGCCACGGCGGCGGCGCATTCTCCGGTAAGGACTGCACCAAGGTGGACCGTTCCGCAGCTTATGCGGCCCGTTATGTGGCCAAGAACATGGTTGCGGCAGGACTTGCCGATAAGTGCGAGGTCCAGCTTTCCTACGCCATCGGCGTGGCCCATCCCACTTCCATCGAGGTGGATACCTTCGGAACTGGAAAGCTTTCCGATGACAGGCTTGTGGAGATCATCCGCGAACACTTTGACCTCCGCCCGGCCGGGATCATTAAGATGTTAGATCTCCGCCGCCCCATCTACAAGCAGACTGCGGCTTACGGCCATTTCGGAAGGACCGATGTGGATCTGCCGTGGGAGAAGTTAGACAAGGTGGATGTGCTGAAGAAATATCTGTAAGAACAGAATATAGAAGAAAAAGGCTTCTGGAGCCAGCCCCACAGCGGCGTTTGCCGGGGCTGGCTCTCTGTTTTATCTGGGTGCCCCCGCCCATTTCCCTGCCCAGGAAAAAAGCTGCTCCGACATGGCATCAAAGGCAACCGGTCTTCCGCCCTTCAGTTCCATAAAGGTCTGGAGAACGGCGCTTTCCTCTGGGGGCAGGACAGATACCAGATCCGCCATATGCCGTACATAAACTCCGGTCCTCTGGAAGTGGACCGCCTGGAGGACAAAGGAGGCAGATTTATAGAGTCCCTTTAAAATATCCTCGCTTTTTTCATAGAGCATATTGTGGACACAGCCGTGGTAGACACCGCAGGCGCCGGACTTTATGGCCCGGGCTATATCGGCGCTGGTGACAGAGGAGAGCACCTGGTCCAGGCTTCCTCTTATGGGGGTGGTGTCGCGGCAGAACTGGAAAAGCTCCGAGGGCTCCCAGTTTTCCAGCTCCTGTCTTCCGGACAGGAAGCCGCAGATAAGCTCCCGGCAGGGAAGGGTATCCAGCATGGCGTCATAGGTATGGATATCGCTGGCGGAGAGCTGGTCCAGGATCACCACCATATCAATGTCGCTGGCTTCTGTGGCCTCCCCGCGGCCGTAGCTGCCCTGGAGTCCGGCAAACCAGACGCGGTCCGGAAAGGCCTGATCCAGGGCAGCCATATATTTTTTAATAAATTCAGTTATTTCAATCATTTTCGTTAATTCTCTCTTTTCAATTCCGGGAGCCTTTCCCATTCCTTCTGGTAGGCCACGTCTCCATTCTTTATGACAGTCTCCACCAGGTTGATCCCCGTATGGTAGGGCATAAAGTGGATGGACGGGTATTTTAAGATGACCACATCGGCTTTTTTGCCCTTTTCCAGGCTTCCGATGGAATCAGCGCGCCCAAGGGCTGCGGCCCCGTTGATGGTGAGGGCAGTGATCACCTCCTCAATGGACATATTCATATAGATGCAGCCCAGGGCTATGAGAAGGGGGATGCTGTTGGTAAAGCAGCTTCCGGGGTTCAGATCCGAAGCCAGGGCCACGGCACAGCCGGAATCGATCATCTTTCTCGCCGGGGCGAAGGGCTCTTTTAAGCAGAAAGCGGTGGCCGGCAGCAGCGTACTGATGACGCCCGCCTTTGCCATCTGGCGGATCCCCTCGTCGGAGGCCTTTAAAAGGTGGTCAGCGGAATACGCGCCTGTGCGGGCGGCCAGCTCTGCGCCTCCCAGAGAGTTCATTTCATCGGCATGGACCTTCAGCTTGAAGCCCATTTCCTTTGCCCTGGTCAGATAGTATTCAGAATCTTCAATGCCGAACACGCCCTTTTCGCAGAAGATATCGGCAAACTCTGCCAGTCCCTCCTCCTTGACCACAGGCATTAC
Organism: Enterocloster hominis (ex Liu et al. 2021); assembly: GCA_014385265.1. Classification (GTDB taxonomy): domain Bacteria; phylum Bacillota; class Clostridia; order Lachnospirales; family Lachnospiraceae; genus Alitiscatomonas; species Alitiscatomonas aceti. The sequence goes on along the minus strand of JACRTJ010000010.1, from coordinate 70,983 downwards.
GTCCTGTAAGAGCATATCGATGAATTCCCGCTCCTTTCCCTTATACTGGGGCAGGACGCTGTGGGGGCCCAGGAAGGTAGTCACGATATCCACCGGATGGGAGGCGTCCAGCTCCTTCATGGCCCGGAGCTGCTTTAATTCCGTATTCCGGTCCATGCCGTAGCCGCTTTTTCCCTCAACGGTGGTCACGCCGAACTCCAGCATCCGGTTCATCCGTTCTCTTCCGACAGAAACCAGCTCCTGGATGGAGGCGTCCCTGGTGGGGCCGACGGTGGCGTTGATGCCGCCTCCCCGCTCCATGATGGACATATAGGTATCGCCCTTTAAGCGCCAGGAAAACTCCTCGGCCCGGTAGCCGCCGAAGATAAAGTGGGTGTGGGAATCCACGAAGCCAGGAAGAACGGTCTTTCCGGAGGCGTCCAGGACCGTATAGCCAGAGGCAGTTTCCGTACATGCGTCAGCCTGACCGGAGCCCTCTTCAAAGCCTGCCAGGAGATCCAGCTCCTCGGTGGTGCCGACGGCAAAGATCTGGTCGTCATGGATCAGAACGCCCCCGTTTTTTATAAGACCGATATCGGCCATTTCCGCGCCTTTTTTGGGAGCGGAGCCCCGGCAGGTCACCAGCTCGGAGGCGCGGCGGATATAAAGTTTTTTCATATAGTCTCCTACTTTCTCTGCAAAGGAACCGCCGGATGCGTTTCCAGGCGGTTCCGGCCTGGGCAGAAGGCTGCTCAGGCCGGGGCAGTATGGTTTATTTACATGCGTTGTTAAATACGCGCTCGATCAGCTCATCGTCGGCGATATAGGGCATCGTGATAGCGTCAGAGCCGGCAAATTTCTTATTATATTCGGCAACGGTCGCAATGGAGTGCTCGTTTCTTGCCCAGCTTCTTCTGGAAACGCCCACCATGGTATCCCACGGGATGGCTTCGCGGATGATCTGGTCCGTGAGCTCGGAGCCGTCTAAGACAAGGCCGAAGCCGCCGTTGATGGCCTTTCCGATGCCGGTGCCGCCGCCGTTGTGGAGAGCCACAAGGGTCATGCCGCGGGCTGCGTTTCCTGCATAGCAGTGGGTCGCCATGTCGGCCGTGAAGTTGGAGCCGTCATAGATATTGGAGGTCTCGCGGTACGGGGAATCGGTGCCGCCGGTATCGTGGTGGTCGCGGCCCAGCATCACCGGTCCGATCTCTCCATTTCTTACCATTTCATTGAATTTTAAAGCGATGTCGCGTCTTCCCAGAGCATCCTGGTAGAGGATCCGGCACTGGGTCCCCACCACCAGCTGGTTCTTTTCAGCATCACGGATCCAGATCCAGTTGTCCCGGTCCTGGAAGCGGCGGTTGGGATCGATGATCTCCATGGCCGCATGGTCGGTCTTAATAAGGTCCTCATGCTTTCCGGACAGGCAGCACCAGCGGAACGGGCCGTAGCCGTAGTCGAATAACTCCGGTCCAAGGATGTCCTCCACATAGGACGGGAAGATGAAGCCCTCGGAGGTGTCCACGCCGTTTTTGGAGATCTCCTTGTTTCCGGCGTCAAATACAGCCTTCATGAAGGCGTTGCCGTAATCAAAGAAATAGGAGCCTCTTTCCACCAGAGTCCGGATCATATGGAAGTGGGTGGTCAGGGAACGGTTGACCAGCTCACAGAATTTTTCATGGTCATGGTCCAGCATCTCAGTTCTTTCCTCAAAGGTCAGGCCCTGGGGGCAGTAGCCGCCGTCGTAGGGAACGTGACAGGAGGTCTGGTCGGAGAGCAGGTCGATATGGATGTTGTTGTTTACAGCATATTCCAGCAGGTCCACGATATTTCCGTGGAAGGCGATGGACATGGGCTCTTTCCTGTCCATATAGGTCCGGGCTGTACGGAAGGCCTCCTCCGGAGACTCGCAGATCATTTTTACCCAGCCCTGGCTGTGGCGGGTCTCGATCCGGGAGGAATCCACCTCGGCGATGATGCCCACGCCTCCGGCGATCTCGATGGCCTTGGGCTGTGCGCCGCTCATGCCGCCCAGTCCGCTGGTGACGAATAAGTGGCCGGCCAGGTTTCCTTCTGCGGGAACGCCTAAGAACTTACGGCCTGCGTTTAAGATGGTATTGAAGGTACCGTGGACGATGCCCTGGGGGCCGATGTACATCCAGCCTCCGGCTGTCATCTGGCCGTAGGAGGAGCAGCCCATGGCCGTTGCCTTTGCCCAGGTCTCCGGATTATCGCCCTCGCCCACCATAAGGCCGTTGGTGATGACCACTCTGGGGGCCTGCTTATGGGAGTGGAAAAGGCCCAGGGGATGGCCGGACATCACCACAAGGGTCTGCTCGTCGGTGAGGACCTCCAGATATTTTTTCAGGAGCTGGTACTGCATCCAGTTCTGGCATACCTGTCCGGTCTCGCCGTAGGTCACAAGCTCATAAGGATAAAGGGCCACATCATGGTTTAAGTTGTTGTCGATCATTACCTGGAAGGCCTTGCCCTGGACGCAGTTTCCCTTATATTCGTCGATGGGCTTTCCGTAGATCCTTTCCTTTGGCATAAAACGGTATCCGTAGATCCGGCCGCGGGTCAGGAGCTCTTCCATAAATTCGGGGGCCAGAGCCTCGTGGAGCTCCTCGGGCACATAGCGGAGGGCGTTTTTCACTGCCAGCTTCTTTTCATGGTCGGAGAGGGTCAGGTCGCGCATGGGGGCACGGCGGATCCCTTCCTTAAATACAGGATACTCCGGAAGCACCGGATCCAGCTTGATGGTCATGGCAGCGCCGATTTCTTTGTTGGTCATATGCATTCTCATCCTTTCTCTTTATAACAGAAACGTCTTAGTCTTTCTAAAATCTGCGGAACTATTCAGTTACTTAGAGTATATCACCAGAGAGTCAAAAAAACGTCAATAAGCTGGAATAGTTGACAGTTTTTTGGACGTTTTGTATACTTAAAGGCAGAAGAAACCAGCATCCGTGAGGGAACTGCGGCAGTACGGCCGCAAGCGAAAGTGAGGGGATACGGTGAAAAAAATTGAAATACGCCTGTTCGGGACTCCGGCCATCCTGGCAGACGGGGAACCGGTGGGCTTTCCATATAAAAAGGTGGAGGGCTTTCTTTATTATCTCTGTGTGAAAAAGGAGATCACCAGAGAGGAGGCCATCTGTCTTTTATGGGGGGATGAGGACGAGGCCAGCGGAAGGAAAAAGCTCCGGGACGCCATCTACCAGGTACGGAAAAAGCTGGATAAGGACATTATCCTGACTGCGGGCCATACGGGGATCGCCCTAAATCCGGCCTGTCCCGTGTCCATTGACTGGGATCATGTAAAAAAGGGCCATCTGGGAGAGCAGAAGCCGTTCCTGGAATATTTTTACATAAAAAAATGTCTGGAATTTGAAGAGTGGGTCGGCGGGATCCGGGCCATGCAGAGCGAGGAGTCTGTAAAAAATGCCTCTGGGAAATTCCGGGAGGCCAGAGAGAAGGGAGACATGGAGGCGGTCCAGAAATACGGCTCCCTTCTTATAAAAGAGGATCCATATGATGAAGAGATCTATTATGAGCTGATGAGCATTTATGCAGAACATGGCGATTATATCATGGCCATCCGCCTGTACTATGATCTGGAAAAGTGCCTGAAGGAGGAGATGGGGGTGGAGCCGTCCCGGAAGATCCGGGAGCTGTTCCAGCGGGTGTTCCATGTGAAGGAGCATATGAAGGCCGTGGGAGGCCCGGCGGACCTGCCCTTTGTGGGGAGGAAAAAGGAATTATTTTCTGTCAGTGAATTTCTGGAATGGGATCCCTCCGATCCGGTGAACTGCCTGGTGGTGGTGGGAGAGGAGGGGGTCGGAAAAACGGCGTTTCTGGAAAACAGCCTCCGGCTGGCCGCCTCCAGGCAGATGGTGACCTTAAAAAGCTCCTGCTACCGCCAGGGAACGGATTTTTTTCTGAACCCCTGGAGCGATATTTTACAGGAGCTGCGCCAGATCCAGGAAAACGGAGGCCCGGGATTTTTAAAGACCGGGGATGAGGAGCGCCTGTCCATGATCCTTAAGCTGGAAAACGCCGGAGGGCCCGACAGCCGCCGTCTCACCTATTCCATGATCGAGCGAGAGATCATGGAACTGTTTTCCGGCCTTACCCGCCGCTTCCGGGTCCTGCTGGCCTTTGACGATGTCCAGTGGATGGACCGGATGAGCCTCCAGCTTTTAAACCGGCTTCTGGGAAGCGCCTCCGGGGCCGGGACAGCAGTATTGTGTACCTGCAGCAAAAATGGGGAAATGGATGTGATGACATCTCTGGAGCCCCTGGTGCGGGAGGACAGGATCACCGTGGTCCGCCTGGAGCCATTTACAGAGGAAGAGACAGAGGAGATCCTGCGGCGGGAGCTTCCCGATGTGGCAAAGGAGGCGGGAAAGTGCCGGTCCATCTATAAGACCACCGAGGGGAACGCCTTTTTCCTTCGGGAGATGATCAATCTGATCCGGAAAAAGGGCTTTACCCTGGAAAAATCCGCCAAGACCAATCTGGCCATCCAGACCCGGCTGTCATCGGTGGGAGCCAGGGAGCGGGAGATCCTGGAATGTATGTCCGTGTTCCCGGAAAAGATCGGTATCGAGGAGCTGGAATATCTGATGAAGGGGACGGACCGGCTGACGCTCTTAAAGCGTCTGGAGAGGCTTTCCGAGGCCTTTCTGATCCAGGAGGTGCTGGTGGGCTGGAACGTGTATTATAAGTTCAGCCACCGCCTGTTCCAGGAATATGTGTATGAAAAGCAGAGTAACGGAAAGACCCTCCAGTACCACCGGATGCTGGCGGAATATTATGGGAGCCAGCCGGACCGGGGCTTCCGGACCCTGGCCCTGGCAGCCTACCACTATGATAAGTGCCATGACCAGGTCCAGGCGTACCGCTATCAGATCTACTATCTGAAGGAATTTTACACGGTCATCAACGAGAATTTCCCGGTGCTCCACAGCCCGATGCCGGAGCAGGGAGACGATTTCGGCGTCATGACCGGGGCGGAGCGGATGCTGGAGCTGGCGGAGCAGGTCATTGGATTAAAGGACGATTCCCCCATGATCCGACAGATGAAAATGGAAATGCGCTATATCAAGGGACGGTATGAGATCGCCATGGGCGAGTATGACCGGGGAAATTCTGACATTAACTGCAGCATGGCCCTGGCCCTGGGGCTGGGGGACGACGAGGTTTACCTGGCATGCTTAAAACAGCAGATCTTCTGCGGGATCCAGACCGGGAACACAGAGCTGGTGGAGGAGCTGGTGGAGCACGGGCTCCGGTGCCGGGGCGGAGAGAAAAAGGACGAGTATGCCACCCTCATGCGCTTAAAGGGGCTCTGCTATATGCAGAAGGGAAAGTACGATGTGGCGGAGACCATGCTGCTCCAGGCCTTGTCCCTGTTTGAGGAGCTGGACCATGAGATCTACGGCGCGGGCGTGGCGGCCTGCTACAATTATCTGGGAGATGTATACAGGAAGCAGGATCATCTGGACGAGGCCATGGCCTATTATGGCCGCGCCCTGGCGGTGGGCGAGAGCCTGTCCTTTATGAACGGCCTGGGCCAGATCTACTCCAGCATGGGCCAGGTCCACTGTCTCAGAGGCCAGTATAAGGAGGCCATGGCGCTTCTGGAAAAGGCTGTGGAATGCCTGGAACGGAACGGCTACCGCTGGGGCCTGGAACGGGCCGAGGGCTGGCTCGCTCTCACCTGCATAAAGACGGGCGACCTAAAGAGCGCCAGGGAGCATTACAGGAAGGGGAGGGAGATCTCCGATAAGATCCGGAATCCGGAGACGGAACGGCTGCTTTCCGAGGTAGAGAAACGATTGGAGAATCGTCTGACATATTAGCATGATAAAGTGAAAGAGTTTGACGCTTTTTGGACGTTTTTTGTGTATAATGGATCCATATCCGACTGGAACTGGTAAAAATTTCAGCAAAATCACATAAGGAGAGGTAGCATATGCAGAAAGTTGTAATCACAGGCCATGACCTGACCGTGGACCAGATCATCGCCGTATGCCGCGAAGGCGCAGAAGTCGTTTTATCGGATGAGAGCAGAGAAAAGATCCTGGCCTCCAGACAGGTGGTCAACGAGCTGGTGGAGGAGAGAAAGGTCGTATACGGGATCACCACTGGCTTCGGTAAGTTCAGCGATGTGGTCATTTCCCAGGATGAGTGTAAGCTGCTGCAGAAGAACCTGATCATCACCCATGCGGTAGGCGCGGGGGATCCCTTTAAAGAGGACATTGCCAGGGGGATCCTGTTACTTCGTGTCAACAGCCTTTCCAACGGCTTTTCCGGCATCTGCCTGGAGACTGTGGAGACCATGATCGCCATGTTAAATAAGGGTGTGACTCCGTTTATCCCGGAAAAGGGCTCCCTGGGCGCATCCGGAGATCTGGCTCCCCTGTCCCATATGGTCCTTCCCATGATCGGTCTTGGAATGGCCTGGTATAAGGGCGAGCTGCTTCCGGGCGCTGAGGCCATGGAGCGGGCCGGGATCCCGGTGATCGAGCTGTCTGCCAAAGAGGGGCTTGCCTTAAATAACGGGACCCAGGCCATGACCTCTGTGGGCGCCCACGCTCTTCATGACGCCATTACGCTCTTAAAGACCGCCGACATCGCCGCTGCCTTATCCTTTGAGGCCCAGAACGGCGTTGTGGACGCCCTGGATGCAAGAGTCCACCAGGTACGTCCCCATGCAGGCCAGATGGCCACAGCCAGGAACTTATTAAAGCTCCTGGAGGGAAGCAAAAACGCCAGCCGCCAGGGAGAGATCCGTGTACAGGACGCTTATTCCCTGCGCTGCTGTCCGCAGATCCACGGAGCCAGCAAGGACGCGGTCAACTATGTGGGCGGCCGTGTGGACATCGAGATCAATGCCGTTACGGATAACCCGCTGATCTTCAGGGAGGACAGAAGCGGAATTTCCGGAGGAAACTTCCACGGACAGCCCATGGCTTTAAGCTTTGACTTCTTAAAGATCGCAGAATCCGAGCTGGCCGACGTTTCCGAGCGCCGGATCGAACGTCTGGTGAACCCGGCGTACAGCGGCCTTCCCGCATTCCTGACACCCAACGGCGGCGTAAACTCCGGCTTTATGATCGTCCAGTATTCGGCTGCCGCCCTGGTTTCTGAAAATAAAGTCCTGGCCCATCCGGCCAGCGTGGACAGCATCCCGTCTTCCGCAGGCCAGGAAGACCATGTGAGCATGGGGACCATCGCCGCAAGGCAGGCCGGCGAGATCGGCCGCAATGTGCGCCGTGTGCTGGCTATGGAGTTGATGGTAGCCTGCCAGGGCATCGACATGAGAGGAAACAAGGGACTTGGAAAGGGGACCCAGGCGGCCTATGATCTTGTGCGCAAATGTGTGGCCCGTCTGGATGAGGACCGGGAGCTTTATGAGGACATCAACTACTGCGAAAAGATCATCGAGGACGGCTCTCTGATCCGTGCCGTTGAGGAAGCCCTGGGAGCAGAAATCGAGTATTAAATATGAACATGGAGATAAAAAAGATCGGAAGAGATGCATGCCGCGTCTCTTCCTGGTCCGGCGGGACCACCACCGAGTTTTCCATCGCGCCGGAAAACGGGAATTACCAGAGCCGGGACTTTCTGTGGCGCTTAAGCTCCGCCACCGTGGAGCTGGAGGAGAGCACCTTTACGTCTCTCCCGGATTTTGACCGGATCATCCTGACCCTTGAAGGGGAGATGGACATATGCCACGACGGGGGACCATGGATCCATCTGGAGGAGTTTTCGCCCCATCGGTTTGACGGGGCCAGTGAGACCAGAAGCCGGGGGCAGGTGACGGACTTTAATCTGATGTTAAGGAAGGGAGCCTGTACAGGGGACCTGGAGGTCCTTTCCGGTTCTGGAAGTGAACAGACAGAGGATGTGTACAGGACCCTGTTCTTTTACTGCCATGAGGGCCGGATGGAGGTCCTGGTTTCCGGACCGGAGCCAGTGATCCTGGATGAAGGCCAGGGGCTCCTGCTGCGGGGACTGCCGTCCGGGAGCCGGATCGCCTATGAGATAAAGCCAGGGACCCGGGCTGTGAAAGCAGAGATCCATGAAAAACATGAAAATGATAAAAATTAAAACAATCACAATAACAGAAAAACTGGAGGATGGGATCAATGGGAAATAAGCTGATCGAATGCGTACCCAATTATAGTGAAGGCCGCGATCTGGAAAAGATCGAAAAAATCGTAGAGTGCTTCCGTGCAAAAAAAGGCGTGCGGCTTCTGGATTACCAGACCGACCCCAACCACAACCGTCTGGTGGTCACTGTGATCGGTGAGCCAGAGCCCCTCCGCGATGCGGTGGTAGCTTCCTTTGGAAGGGCTGTGGAGCTGATCGATATGACAAAGCATGAGGGCCAGCATCCCAGAATGGGAGCCGTGGACGTGGTTCCGTTCATTCCGTGCCGCAACGCGACCCTGGAGGAGGCCGATGCTCTGGCCAAGGAAGTGGCAAAGACCGTGGGCGAGCAGTACGGGATCCCCTGCTTCTTATACGAGTCTTCCGCGACGGCTCCCCACAGAGCGAACCTGGCCAGCATCCGCAAGGGCCAGTTTGAGGGAATGGCAGAGAAGATGCAGGATACAGAAAAATGGGCTCCGGATTTCGGACCGGCCGCTCCCCATCCCACAGCAGGCGTCAGCGCAGTGGGAGCCAGGATGCCGTTGGTGGCCTATAACGTAAATCTGGGCACCGATAATCTGGAGATCGCAAACCAGATCGCAAGACGCGTAAGGAATATCAACGGCGGCTACCATTACATCAAGGCCATCGGCGTGATGCTGGAGGACAGAAATCTGGCCCAGGTATCCATGAACCTGACTGACTATACAAAGACGGCCGTATACCGTGCCTTCGAGGCTGTGAAAATGGAGGCAAAGCGCTACGGCGTTCCAGTGCTGGAAAGCGAGATCGTGGGACTCCTTCCCATGCAGGCTCTGGTGGACTGCGCCGAGTATTATCTCCAGGTGGCAGGCTTTGATCCGTCCCAGATCATGGAAAACCGTCTTTTAGAGGAGGAATAAACCGTGGCAGACTTAAAAAATTTATCTGTGGAAGAATTTGCGGCAGTGACAGGCTCTGACGCTCCGGCTCCGGGCGGCGGAAGTGTTGCAGCCTTAGCCGGCGGCCTGGGAGCCGCCTTGGCAGAAATGGTGGCGAACCTGACCATCGGGAAAGCGAAATATGCAGATGTGGAAGAGGAGATGAAGGGTCTGGCGGCAGAGGGAGCGGCTCTCAGAAAAGAGCTGATCGATTCCATCCAGAAGGATACGGAATCCTTCACCGCGTATATGAACGCCCTGGGTATGCCGAAAAATACCGATGAGGAAAAGGCGGCCAGAAAAGAGGCCATGCAGAACGGCTTAAAGGAGGCCGCAGAGGTGCCTCTGGCAGTTGCAGAAACGGCCCTTAAGATCTTCCATGTGGCTGGGGCTGTGGTAGAGCGAGGAAACGCCAACGCCGTTACAGACGGTCTGGTGGCTTCCATGATGGCCAGGACCGCGGTCCTCAGCGCCCTCCTTAACGTAAAGATCAACCTGGGCTCCATCAAGGACGAGGAATTTGTGGCCCGTATGGCGGCGAAGGTGGCAGAGCTTGAAAAGGCGGCCATGGACGGTGAAAAGGCGGTCATGGAGCTTTCCGCACTGACCAGGGATCTGGTGTAAAAATACGAATATTAAAAAAATTGGAGACCCCGGGCGCTTTTTCCGCGTCCCGGGGCCTTCTTTCTGCCATTTTTTATAATAGTTTTATAAATAAGGTGGGAAAGTATGGTATAATAAAAAAAACATGTGAAAAAGGGGGAGCGGCGTTTATGAAGATCCGTACAAAGCTTGCCATCGCATTCCTCACCATCACAGTCGTTCCCATCACGCTGATCTATATGGCCATCATCGGGCTCAACAATTACCAGGCCAGGGTATTCAGCGAGACCTACGGCGTTTCAGAGGATGTGGATCTGTTTTCCGGCGCATCCATCCGGGTCTTCAGCCACTTAACGGAGTCCATCCAGAAGGAGATCGATAAGGTACTGGAGTCGGATACGGGGAAGTTCAGCAATGAGACGTACCTGGCGGATCTGAACGGGAGGCTTTCCATGAAGCACTCGTTCCTGGTGGTGCGGAAGGCGGAGAATCTGCTCTTTGTGGGCGATACAGCCACTGTGGAGGAGCTGAAGCAGGAGTTTTTCGGTTACGAGGACGCAGCAGCCCCGTCGTCCTGGAGAAATTTCCTGGATAAGGATACGGAGCATCTTTTAAAGATCCGGGAGTTCACCTTTCCGGACGGAGATGACGGCGGCGTCTATCTGGTGACCAATGTAATGGATATGGTGCCGGAGGCCAAGTCCATGATCTTTGAGATGCTGGTCACCAGCGTGATGATCCTGTTCATCACAGGGGCGGTGCTGACGGTCTGGGTATACCAGTCCATTCTCCGGCCCATTGGAAAGCTCCAGGAGGCCACCAAGAAGATCCGGGACGGAAACCTGGACTTTACCCTGGAGGTGGAGGATGACGATGAGATCGGACAGCTCTGCCAGAATTTTGAGGAAATGCGGATCCGGTTAAAGGAGAGCACGGAGGAAAAGGTCCAGTACGACAAGGAGAGCAAGGAGCTGATCAGCAACATCTCCCATGATCTGAAGACTCCCATCACGGCCATCAAGGGGTATGTGGAGGGGATCATGGACGGCGTGGCCTCGTCGCCGGAAAAGCTGGACAAATATATACGTACCATCTACCATAAGGCCAACGACATGGACCGGCTCATCGACGAGCTGACGTTTTATTCCAAGATCGACACCAACAAGATCCCCTATACGTTTTCCAGGATCAATGTGGCCAACTACTTCCGGGACTGCATCGACGAGGTGGGGCTGGAGCTGGAGGCCAGGGGCGTGGAGCTGGGATATTTCAATTATGTGGATGAGGACGTATACGTCATCGCCGATGCCGAGCAGATGAAGCGGGTCATCAACAATATCATTGGAAATTCCCTGAAATACATGGACAAGAAAAAAGGGATCATCAATATCCGGATCCTGGATGTGGGCGATTTCGTTCAGGTGGAGATCGAGGACAACGGAAAGGGCATCGGTCCCAGAGAGCTGCCGTATATCTTTGACCGGTTCTACCGGACGGATTCCTCGAGAAATTCAGCCAAGGGAGGAAGCGGCATCGGACTTTCCATCGTAAAGAAGATCGTGGAGGACCATGGAGGCAGGATCTGGGCCACCAGTAAAGAAGGGATCGGCACAGAGATCCATTTTGTACTGAGGAAGACAAGCGTGTAAAAGGAGAAGGTTATGAGCAGAATTTTGATCGTAGAAGACGAAGAGAGCATTGCGGAGCTGGAGAAGGATTATCTGGAGCTTTCGGGCTTTGAGGTGGAGATCGAGAACGACGGGGAATCCGGGCTTAAGAGAGCCCTGGAGGAGGAATTTGATCTTTTCATCCTGGATCTGATGCTGCCCGGCGTGGACGGCTTTGAGATCTGCAAGAGGATCCGGGAAAATAAGAACACCCCGATCATTATGGTGTCGGCCAAGAAGGACGACATCGACAAGATCCGCGGTCTGGGACTGGGAGCCGACGATTATATCACAAAGCCCTTCAGCCCCAGCGAGATGGTGGCCCGGGTAAAGGCCCATATGTCCCGGTATGAGCGCCTCATCGGCAGCGGGATGCCGGCCAACGATATCATCGAGATCCGGGGCCTTAAGATCGACAAAACAGCCAGACGGGTCTATGTAAATGGGGAGGAAAAGAATTTTACCACCAAGGAATTTGATCTTCTGACCTTCCTGGCCCAGAATCCCAACCACGTGTTCACCAAGGAGGAGCTGTTCTCCAAGATCTGGGATATGGAGTCCATCGGCGATATCGCCACGGTCACGGTGCATATCAAAAAGATCCGTGAGAAGATCGAGATGAATACAGCCAAGCCCCAGTACATTGAGACGATCTGGGGCGTGGGGTACCGGTTTAAGGTATAAATACAGTTTAAAGACAGGATTTCCTTGTATTTGCAGGGAGATCCTGTTTTATATGGAAAAGTGTTCTGACAGAGCGGAGACGTTGACAGGGACTGAAAATGATGATACAATTAAATTACCCGACAGGTAATTTGAATAAAAACGGGAGGAATGGCTTGGAACTGGTATATGCATCGGAAGCACTTAGATCACAATGTACGAATGTAAAAGCTGCTAAGAAATTGTTTCATGGAGATTTACAGTTATCAGTGAGCTTACTATCCAGAATCAATGCTCTTGAGCAGGCAGATGTACTAAAAGATATCGTGGTTCAGCCGGCGTTCCATTTTCATAAACTTAAACATAAAAGTGGAAGAGATCTGGAAGGATATTTTGCGATCGATGTCAGATCCAGAAGAGATCCATGGAGGATCCTGTTACAGCCGCTGGATGAAAATGGAACTCCCTACGTTCCGTGTAATATCGATCAGATAGCAGGAAAAGTCAGAATAATAGAAATTTCGGAGGTGAGCAGACATTATGAATAATTATATTGAGTATAATGACAAAATTGCGTTTCACCCGGGCTATTATATTAAAGAAATAGTAGATGAAAGTGGATTGACCCAGGAAGATTTTGCGAAAAGACTGGATACGACCCCTAAAAACCTCAGTCTTCTTATTAGAGGAGAACAGAGCCTTTCAATTGATATTGCAATGAAACTGTCGCGTATGATTGGAACTACGGTTTCGTACTGGCTGAATCTCCAGAATTCCTATGATGCTTTAATCGCAGAATTTAAATCAGAAAAGGAATTAGAACAGGAAAGAGAAATTTTCAAGGCTCTGGATTACAGATATTTCCGGGAAAATTTTGGCCTGCCCGATCTGCCCAGAAAAATAGATGACCAGATCGTCGAGGTAAGAAGGTTTTTACATGTTTCCACATTGTCTGTATTTGCAAAAAGAGATATGGCTGTAAGTTTCAGAAGCGCATCGGTCGAACTGTCCAATACCAATATAATCAAGGCAAACGCTATGGTTCAGATCGCTATTAATAAGGCGTTGAATACGAATGCCCCTAAATACAACAAAAGCAAATTTAAGCAGATGGTTCGCTATGCGTTATCGCTAACACGGAATCATGAAGATTTTTACCCATTGATCAGAAAAGCCTTTTTTGAAGCAGGTGTGATCCTGGTCATCCTGCCCAATCTGCCAGGCTCTAAGATCAATGGGGCAACAAAAAGACTTGAAAAAAATGTGATGCTTATGGTAAATGACAGACGGTTAAATGCAGATACATTCTGGTTTACGCTGTTCCATGAAATAGGCCATATCATTCATGGAGATTATGGAATTTCGTTTGAGAAAGAAACTGGGGAGAAGGAGGAGACCGCAGATCGGTTTGCTGCCGATCTGCTGATCGAACCGGATGAGTACCAGCAGTTTGTCAGAGGAAATATGTTTACTTTAACAAAGATCAGGGAATTTGCAGATCTGATCGACAGGGATCCAGGGATCGTTCTGGGAAGGCTGCAAAAAGACGGACTGGTCAGATATGATGACTGGGAGCTGAATTCATTAAGACATAAATATAAAGTAAAAATATCTTAATGACAGAAGGGCGTTGATGGACAGACGAAACGGACAGGATCAGATCTGCTGCGATCAGACCAGTCCGTTTTTTGGTGGAGTGCAGGTATAAATACCTGACTTGATATGAGATCAGAAACTCTGTATTCCAATGGAATTTTTCTGTATTTTATGCAAAAATATAAATATCGGTTGAACATTCTGCCTGAAAGAATTATAATAAGAACAGTGAGAATTTTTTGGAAAAGGAAAAGGGGATTATGAAGTACAAAACGCGGTTCTTTCTATTCTTTTTTGTGATGGTACTGTTTAATCTGGCGGCAAATTTCGCCCATCCGGTGACTCCGACGGTGATCCAGGATCTGAATCTCCATGATTACATGTTCGGACTGGCCCTGGCGGCCATGATGCTCACCAACTTCCTTCTGTCGCCCTTCTGGGGAAAGATCAACGAATACATATCCTCCAGAATGTCTCTTCTGATCTGCTGCATGGGCTACGGCGTCGCCCAGATCTGGTTCGCCTACGCCACCACAGAGCTTCAGATCGTCCTGGCCAGGATGTTCGCCGGACTTTTTACCGGCGGTATTTTTGTGAGCTTCCTGACATACATTGTAAATACGGCGGCTCCGGAGGACCAGGGAAAATATCTGACCATCAACGCCACCATAAAAAGCGTGGCCAGCGCCTTCGGCTATATGATCGGTGGCTTCCTGGGGGAATTTTCTGTGAAGCTGGCGTTCCTGGCCCAGGCGGCCCTTTTGATCGCCGTGGCTGTGGGCTTTTATCTGATCTGTCTGCCGGACGGAAAGACCAGCTTAAAGCAGGTGCCGAAAAAGCAGCTGATGAAGGAGGCCAATCCCTTCCAGGCCTTTGCTGACAGCCGGAAATTCATGAGCGTGGCCTTTGCCATGCTGTTTGCAGTGAATATCCTGATCAACTTTGGAAACACGGCCTTTGACCAGGCATTCAACTACTACTTAAAGGATGTGCTGGGGCTGACCTCGTCCTATAACGGGATCATCAAGGCGGCTGTGGGTCTGGTATCCTTTGTGGCCAATACGACGCTCTGTATCTGGATCATCACAAAGACAAAGATCCGCCGGTCCATGGCAGTGATCATTGCCGTCTGCACAGTATCGGCCCTGGGAACAGCCCTGGTGCCCAATATCGGGATCTTCATCGCCCTGGGCGTGATCGTTTATGCGGGATATTCCGTCAGCGTGCCGGTGCTCCAGAGCATGATCACCGTCCAGTCCAGACCGGAGCAGAAAAACCTGGTCATGGGATTTTTCAACGCCACCCAGTCTCTGGGCAGCATTGCCGGTTCCCTGACAGCCGGATTTATCTATTCGGTCCATGCAAAGCTCCCGTTTTTCTGTACCTTTGTGATCTATGGCTTTGGAATGCTGGCAGCCATTGGATATATGAGATACAGGGGAGGAAAAAACGCGGCAGAGTAAGGACGGACAGCCGCCGATGGAAACGCTGTTGTTCCATATGAAAAGATGCCGCTTGACACATGGCGGCAGAACTGTTATAGTATCATACGAATGAAACTGGGGAAGATTCGGGGAAGGCCTGGATCTTCTCTTTTTTGCTGGCAAAACCGCCCTGGACGGCGGGGAGCCATATATATGGAAGTTAAACAAAGAAAAGGAAATCAGACAATGGAAACAGTAAGATTTGACGAATTAAATTTAGATGAGCGCATTCTGCGCGCAGTGACAGACATGGGCTTTGAGGCTGCCTCCCCGATCCAGGCCCAGTCTATCCCCGTCCAGGCAGAGGGCCTCGACATGATCGGCCAGGCCCAGACCGGTACGGGAAAGACGGCGGCCTTCGGTATCCCGCTGCTGGAGAAGATGGATCCGGAAAGCAGAAAGACCCAGGCCATGGTCTTATGCCCCACCAGGGAGCTGGCCATCCAGGTGGCTGAGGAGATCCGCCGCCTGGCGAAATATATGTCCGGGATCAAGGTCCTTCCGGTCTACGGAGGCCAGGAGATCGTAAAACAGATCCGTTCCTTAAAGGGCGGAGTCCAGATCATCGTGGGAACTCCGGGACGCGTCATGGATCACATGAGGAGAAAGACCATCCGCACCGATGAGATCCGGACCGTGGTGCTGGACGAGGCCGACGAGATGTTAAACATGGGCTTTCTGGAGGATATGGAGACCATCTTAAGCGCTCTTCCCGAGGAACGGCAGACGGTGATGTTCTCTGCCACCATGCCCCAGGCCATTGCAGACATTGCAAAGAAGTTCCAGAAGGATCCGGTGATGGTGCGGGTGGTAAAAAAGGAGCTGACCGTTCCCAAGGTGACCCAGTATTATTACGAGGTGAAGCCCAGGAATAAGGTGGAGGTCATGTGCCGTCTGCTGGACCTGTATTCCCCTAAGCTGTCTGTGGCCTTCTGTAATACGAAGAAGCAGGTGGATGAGCTGGTGCAGGCCCTCCAGGGCCGCGGCTATTTCGCCGAGGGCCTTCACGGGGATCTGAAGCAGGAGCAGAGGGACCGTGTCATGGACAGCTTCCGGAACGGAGCCACAGAGATCCTGGTGGCCACGGATGTGGCGGCCCGGGGCATCGATGTGGATGATGTGGAGGCAGTGTTCAACTATGACATCCCCCAGGACGACGAGTATTACGTCCACCGGATCGGCCGGACCGGCCGTGCAGGAAGGGAAGGCCGCGCCTTCAGTCTGGCTGTGGGCAGCGAGGTCTATAAGCTCAGGGATATCCAGCGGTTCTGCAAGACGAAGATCGTGCCCCAGTCCATCCCGTCCTTAAACGATGTGACGGCCATCAAGGCGGAAAAGATCCTGGATGAGGTCCAGGAGATCATGAATGACGGAGAGCTGGAGCGGATGACGGCCATCATCGAAAAGCGTCTTCTGGCTGAGGATTATTCCTCTCTGGAGCTGGCAGCCGCCTTCCTTAAAATGTCCATGGGCGACGATTATGAGGATATTGCCGAGGATGTGAGACCTCTGAGGGATCTGGAGGATCTGGGCAGGAGAGGCGGATCCCGGGGCCGCGACGGCCGGGGCCAGAGAGACGGCCGCGGAAATTACCGGGGAGGACGGGGAGGACGCTTTGACGATCTGGACGAGTACGAAGGCCGCCGGTCGGGCAGGAGCGGCATGGCAAGCCTCTTTATCAACCTGGGAAAGAACCAGAATGTGAAGCCGGGAGATATCCTGGGAGCCATTGCGGGAGAGACCGGGATCCCGGGCCGTATGGTGGGGAGCATCGACATGTATGATAAATATACCTTTGTGGAGGTTCCCAAAAACCAGGCGGAAATGGTCATGGAGGCCATGAAGCAGGTGAAGATCCGCGGAAAGAACGTCCGGGTGGAGATCGCCAACCGGAAATAGGGTATTTTCTATATTTTGTATAAATTTTCGTTCACAAATATCCTGGAATATGGTAAAATATACATAACTGTCCGGCGGCTTTACAGTTTTGTGCAAAAAAAACCGAACAGGGATTTCGTCCCATGCGGGGGAAATATCTAAAGCAAGATCCGGGAGGAACGATCTATGACTGGAAAATACATGGCTTATGTTGGTTCTTATTCTTATACGGGAAAGGCCAAGGGGATCACGGTCTACGATGTGGACGTGGAAAAGGGAAAATTCATCTACCGCTGCGAGGTGGAGGTGGATAATTCCTCTTACCTGACCGTATCCAGGGATAAAAAAATGCTGTACTCCATTGCCGACGAGGGCGTGGTCTCGTTCCGCATCCTGCAGAACGGCAGCCTGTCCAGGGTGAACAGCGCAAATATCAAGGGAATGCGGGGGTGCCAGATCTCCACAAGCCCCGAAAACGACTACATTTTCGTGTCCGGCTACCACGATGGAAAGGTGACGGTGCTCCGGCTGAACCCGGACGGTTCTGTGGGCCATATCACCGACGGCGTATTCCATAAGGGGCTGGGGAGCGTGGCAGAACGGAATTTCCGTCCTCATGTGAGCTGCAGCCGTATGACGCCGGACGAGAAGTTTTTAATGGTGGCGGATCTGGGGATCGACCAGGTCAAGGTGTACCGGTTTGACAGAGGAGAGGGCCGCATTGCCCAGGTGGACACCATAAGGAGTGAGCTGGAGTCGGCGCCCCGTCATTTTGTCTTCAGCAGCGATGGAAAATTTTTCTATCTGCTGCATGAATTAAAAAACGTGATCGACGTATATTCATACCAGACCGGAGACAGGACGCCTCAGGTGGAGAAGGTCCAGACTATTGCCACCACCGGCGACGATCCCAACCAGCTTACGGCAGCCTGCGCCATCCGTCTTTCTCCGGATGAGAATTATCTGTTCTGCTCCAACGCCGGGGACAATTCGGTATCCATGTATGAGAGGGACACAGAAACGGGAATGCTCACGCTGAAGTTCTGTCTGCCCATCAGCGGGGAATATCCCAAGGACATCGCCATTTTCCCGGACGGCCAGCATTTGGCAGCCATCAACCACGGGGGAAATATTTCCTTCTTCCATATCGACTATGAGAAGGGGCTTCTGGTCATGAGCGACCGGAGCGTTGCGGTCAATGAGCCCAACTGCTGTGAAATTGTAAAAATAGGTTAGGAGATGTAGATATGGCGGCTGGATCGACCATTGGAACATTATTTAAAGTGACCACCTGGGGAGAATCCCATGGAAAGGCCATCGGCGTGGTGGCCGACGGCTGTCCTGCGGGACTGGCCCTATGTGAGGCAGATATACAGGCTCTCCTGGACCGGAGAAAACCGGGCCAGAGCAGATTTACCACCCAGCGGTCCGAGGGCGACCAGGTGGAGATCTTATCCGGCGTATTTGAAGGAAAGACCACGGGAACGCCCATTTCCATGATCGTGTGGAACCGGGACCAGCGCTCCAGGGACTATTCGGAGATCGCCGGCTGCTATCGGCCTGGTCACGCGGATTATACCTTTGATGAGAAGTTTGGCTTCCGGGATTACCGGGGCGGCGGCCGGTCCTCCGCCCGGGAAACCATCGGCCGGGTGGCGGCCGGAGCCATTGCAGAAAAATTTTTAAAAGCCCTGAATATTTCTGTCTGCGCCTACACCCGTTCCATCGGTCCTGTGGAGATATCCTCCGGGCCGCTGGCGCCGGGGGCGGAGGCGCTTAAGACGGCGGAGGAAAATCCCTTATATATGCCGGATCCGGAGGCCGCAGAGCGGGCTGCCCGGTATCTGGAGGAGCGGATGGCAGACCAGGATTCTGCCGGAGGCGTGGTGGAGTGCGTGGTGTCGGGGCTCCCGGCGGGGTTGGGAGAGCCGGTGTTTGAAAAGCTGGACGCGAACCTGGCCAGGGCCATCCTTTCCATCGGAGCTGTAAAGGGGGTTGAAATAGGAGACGGGTTCGCGGCCGCCAGATCCAGTGGATCGGAAAATAACGACGGCTACCGCATGGCGGCAGATGGCTCGGTGGTAAAGACGGCCAACCATTCCGGCGGCGTTCTGGGAGGGATCAGCGACGGCAGCGATCTGGTATTCCGGGCGGCCTTTAAGCCCACGCCGTCCATTTCCAGGAGCCAGGAGACCGTAAGCCGCGCTGGGGAAAACATAGAGCTTTCCATTAAAGGCCGCCACGATCCTGTGGTGGTGCCGCGGGCAGTGGTGGTGGTGGAGGCCATGGCCGCTCTGACCGTGATGGACATGCTCCTGGTGTCCATGAGCTCCCGGCTGGATATGATTCAGCTGTTCTTTCAGGTGGAGAACGTGGAGGGAACGGACATAGAGGAGAATTGATTTTGGAGAATTGACGGAAACCCGGAAGACGGGGCTGTCCTGAAAACGGCAGAGGCCGGTGAATAAAAAAATGGAGGAAATGAGCATGAAGATCGTCATTGGAAACGACCACTCCGCAGTGGAGCTGAAAAACATCATCAAAGCGCATCTGGAGGAAAAGGGCTATGAGGTCATGAACGTAGGGACCGATACCTCTGATAGCTGCGATTACCCGGTATATGGAGAAAAAGTGGGCCGGGCCGTGGCTTCCGGCGAAGCAGACCTGGGCATTGCCATCTGCGGCACCGGCGTGGGGATCTCCCTGGCTGCCAACAAGGTAAAGGGGATCCGGGCCTGCGTGTGCAGCGAGCCCTATACGGCAAAGCTTTCCAGAATGCACAATAATTCCAACGTTCTGGCCTTTGGGGCGCGGGTAGTCGGAAGCGAGCTGGCAAAAATGATCGTGGATGAGTGGCTGGCCGCTGAGTTTGAAGGCGGACGCCATCAGAGACGGGTCGATATGATCATGGATATAGAAAACCGCTAGAAGGTTGAAAAAGGACTGGAGCCGGGAGGGCACCAGTCCTTTTTGAGTGAGTATAAAAGGGAGTTATATAAAGGGGAATTATGGGATTTAGAAATCTACCTCTGTTCCATAGTAGGTGCAGACGAAGAGCTTTTCCATCTGCTCCGGTGTGATGGATCTGGGGTTGGAGCCTGTGCAGGCGTCGCCCACGGCGTTTGCTGCGATCTCAGCCACTTTGGACTTGAACTCTGCTTCGTCGATGCCGAATTCTTTTAAAGTGGACGGGATATTTAAAGTCCGGTTGAATTCTTTGATCTTCTCGCAGAGAGCGTTTACCTGGGATTCCTCAGAGGTCCCGCCAAGGCCCACTCTTCTGGCAATGTCTGCATAGCGGCGTTTTGCTTCCGGCTCATGGGCATTGTATTTGATCACATAGGGCAGGTAGATGGCGTTGGCACATCCGTGGGGGATATGGCCTGTGGAGAAGGCTGCGCCTGTCTTGTGGGCCATGGAATGTACGATTCCTAAGAGGGCGTTGGAGAACGCCTGGCCTGCAAGACACTGGGCATAGTGCATCTGTTCTCTGGCATCCTGGTTGCCGTTATAGGAGGCCGGAAGGAAATCCAGTACCATTTCGATGGCCTTGATGGCTAACGGATCCGTAAACGGGGAGTTTAAGGTGGAAACGTAGGCCTCGATGGCATGGGTCAGAGCGTCCATACCGGTGTAAGCCACCTGCTTTGCCGGAAGGGAGGCAACCAGCACGGGATCCAGGATGGCAACGTCCGGTGTGATCTCAAAGTCTGCCAGAGGATACTTGATTCCCTTGGAGTAATCTGTGATAACGGAGAAAGCAGTTACCTCTGTGGCAGTTCCGGATGTGGTGGGAATGGCGCAGAAATGCGCTTTCGTGCGCAGCTTCGGGAAGTTAAAGGGAACGATCAGATCCTCGAAGGTGGTATCCGGATGCTCGTAAAAGGCCCACATTGCCTTGGCAGCATCGATGGGGGAGCCGCCGCCGATGGCTACGATCCAGTCGGGCTCGAATTCCTGCATGGCCTTTGCGCCGCGCATTACGGTCTCTACGGAAGGATCCGGCTCAACGCCTTCAAAGAATCTCACTTCCATGCCGGCTTCTTTTAAGTAGCCCTCGATCTGATCCAGGAAGCCGCCCTTTCTCATGGAGCTGCCGCCGGAAACTACGATGGCTTTTTTTCCGGAAAGGTTCTTTAAGTCCTCTAAAGCGCCTTTTCCGTAGTACATGTCTCTCGGTAATGTAAATCTCATCATAACTGCATACCCTCCTAAAAGATTCGGAAATTCATATGTTTACCTTATAGTTAATATTTTAACGATATTTTTGCCAAATGTCAAGTACCAGGGAAGAAAAATGTGAAAAAAATAACATTTGCAAACCACGGACCGCCATGCTATACTGGATAAAACGCAATGGACGTTAAAAACTGAATAAAACAGCGGGTGTCAGACCGGATGTGATCCGGGTCTGGTGAAAAGGGAAACAGGTGTGAATCCTGTACGAACTCGTCACTGTATTTAGGGAGCGGAGGCCATGTTCTGCCACTGGGAAACCGGGAAGGCGGCCGATGCGATGATCTATGAGCCAGGAGACCTGCCCGGCTGTTGTACGGGAACTTGCAGTTCCGGACCACGAGTAACTGGTAGTACGGTGATTTTTGTGCAGGGGCCCCTTTACTTATTTTTAATAAGCAGAGGGTTTTCTTTATGTGCGCGCCTGACCCTGGACCATATGGGCAGCAGGCCTGGGATCCCTGTATTTTCCGGCTCCATTTCCTCCGTCCGGAATACGCCCGGCGCGCGGAAAATAAAAATGGAGGAATGAAGAATGAGGAAAAACAAAATGGCAGGATTGATGGCAGGTGTGCTGGCGGCGGCCCTGTGGATGACCGGGTGTTCCGGAAACGGAGGTACAGAAACGAAGCCGGCGGCGGCAGGCGCGGAGACGGGGACAGAAACGGCAGGAACGTCTGCGGAGAAAGAGGGATCCCAGGCTTCCGGAGAAGAGAACAAGGAAAAGGAGGGGGCTGCATTGACAGAAAATAAGGAAACAGGAAAAAGAGCGATCCTGGTGGTGAGCTTCGGCACCAGCTACAACGAAAGCCGGGAGGCTACCATCGGCGCCATTGAGAAGGCCATCGCAGAGGCATTTCCGGAGACAGAGACACGGCGGGCCTTTACCAGCCAGATCATCATTGATAAATTAAAGGAACGGGACGGCCTGGAGACCGACAATGTAAAGGAGGCCCTGGACCGAGCGGCGGCAGACGGGATCACGGAGCTGGTGGTCCAGCCCACCCATCTGATGGACGGCTTTGAATACATGGATCTGGCAGAGGAGCTGGAGGAGTATGAAGGGAGCTTTGAACAGGTGGTCCTGGCGGATCCGCTGCTGACCAGCGATGCGGATTTTGACGCTGTGGCAAAGGCTATTACAGAGGCCATGGCGGAGTACGACGACGGGGAAACGGCGTTCTGCTATATGGGACACGGAACCGAGGCCGATTCCAACCAGGTATATCCCAGGCTCCAGGAAACCCTTAAGGAGGCAGGATATACAGATTACTTCATCGGCACAGTGGAGGCAGAGCCGTCTCTGGAGGATGTGACCGCTTCTTTAAAGGAAGCCGGCGGTTATAAACGGGTGGTGCTCCGGCCGCTGATGGTGGTGGCAGGCGATCATGCCAATAACGATATGGCAGGTGACGAGGAGGACTCCTGGAAATCGGTCCTGAATAAAGAGGGATACGAGACGGAGTGCGTCCTGGAGGGGCTTGGACAGATCCCGGCCATCCGGGAGCTCTATGTACAGCACACGAAGGCTGCCATGGACAGCCTTGCCAGATAGGAAGCGGGGAGAGGCGGATGAAATATGTAAGGAACAGCCTGGCGGCTCTCCTTGCGGCAGCAGCCGGCATGGTCTTCATGCCGGCTGCTGCTTATGGGGCGTCAGAAGGCCGGGAGGCCGCAGAGGCCATTGGACAGGAAAGTGCCGTCCCTGTACCCGGATATGCGCTGAAGGACGGGACGTATCCCATTGAGGCAGAGTCCAGCTCCTCCATGTTCCGGATCGTCCGGGCAGAGCTTACGGTGAAGGATGGGAGTATGAAAGCAGCGGTGACCCTGGGCGGAAAGGGATATCTGAAGCTGTTCATGGGAACGGGAGAGGAGGCTCTGGACGCTGATCCGTCCCAGTACATAGGATTTTCGGAGGAAGCAGACGGAGCCTATACGTATGAGCTTCCGGTGGAGGCCCTGGACCAGGGGCTGGAATGCGCGGCCTTCAGTAAAAGAAAGCAGAAATGGTACGACCGGCAGATCGTTTTTAAAGGAGATACCCTTCCAAAGGAAGCCTGGGTCCTTCCGGCAGAGGCCGGACTGGAGGACGGGAGGTACTGGATCGACGCAGCCCTTTCCGGAGGAAGCGGCCGGGCGTCAGTGGAGTCTCCGGCGGAGCTTACAGTAAAGGACGGCCAGGCATCGGTGCGGATCACATGGAGCAGCTCCGCCTATGACTATATGGCGGTATATGGGAAAAAGTACCTTCCGGTCAGCGAGGAGGGCAATTCAGCCTTCCAGATCCCGGTCTATGTGTTCGACGTCCCCATGCATGTGGCCGCGGATACCACAGCCATGGGGGATCCCCATGAGATCCAGTATACCCTGACCTTTGACCGGAGCACAGTGAGAGCCATGAAAAAAACGGCGGGGACCGGTTTCTGGATGGCGGCGGGAGCAGCTTTTCTGGCGGCGGGAGCCAGCGGCTGGTTCTGGATAAGAAAAAAGAGGAGGGCGGCATGAAGAGGAGCTGGAAGGCAGGGATAAAAAAACAGGCGGTCATCCTGGGGATCTGGGCGGCGGCGGGAGCGCTTTTAACGGGCTGTAAAGCGGCCGGAGGATCCGGAGCCGGGAACAGGCTCCGTCCCCTGGAGCTTTCTTCCCTGGAATATACAGGGCGGCTGGAGCTGGAGTATGCAGAGCAGTTTGCCGTGGATCTTTACCAGGACGGCTTCCAGGTGCTGACTGTGGCCGACGGGAGCCGTATGCTCCTGGTGCCGGAAGGGAAGGAGGCCCCGGAGGATGTGCCGGAGGAGACGGCTGTGGTATACCAGCCGGTGAAAAATATCTATCTGGCGGCTTCGGCGGCCATGGACATGTTCCGGGCCCTGGACGCTTTGGATACGATCCGGCTTTCCGGGACGGATGCAGACGGCTGGTACATCAAAGAGGCCAGGGAGGCCATGAAAAGCGGGAAGATCCTTTATGCCGGAAAATACAGCGCCCCGGATTATGAGCGGATCCTGGCGGAGGGCTGCAGCCTGGCTGTGGAGAATACCATGATCAGCCATGCGCCGGAGGTAAGGGAAAAGCTGGAGAGCTTTGGGATCCCGGTGGCAGTGGATTATTCCAGCTACGAGACTGAGCCTCTGGGCCGCATGGAATGGATCAAGTTTTACGGAGCCCTCACAGGAAAGGAGGAGCAGGCGTCCGCTGCATTTGACGAGCAGAAGGCAGCCATGGAGGCGGCGGCAGGAGGCAGCGAAGAGGCGGCTTCCGGAGACGGCGCAGATGTGGATCCGGCCCGCAGAGCAGAGGGGGGACGTGTTCCGGAGGAGGGCAGAAAAAAGACCGTTGCGTATTTTTATATTACGGCCGCCGGTATGGTCAATGTGAGAAAGTCCTCGGATTATGTGCCGAAGCTCATTGAGCAGGCGGGCGGAGAATATATTTTTAAGGATCTGGGGACTGGAGAAAGCCGCAGCTCGTCTGTGAACATGCAGCTGGAGGAATTTTATTCCTCAGTAAAGGACGCGGACTTCCTTATTTATAACAGTGCCGTGGACGGCGGGCTGGAAACGGTGGAGGAGCTTTTGGGAAAGAGCGGGCTGCTGGCGGACTTTAAGGCGGTTAAGGAAGGAAATGTGTGGTGTACGGCCAGGGACCTTTATCAGAGCTCCATGGCTCTGGGGACCTTTGCAGAGGACATCCGGGCCATGCTGACGGGCCAGGGGGAAACGGTCTACCTTTACCGGCTCCCGGCCGGAAGAGAGGAGGAGCAGTGAACAGAAAGCGGAACGGGCATTTAAAATATGGACTGGCTTTTGCGGCGCTCCTGGCGCTGCTTCTTCTTTTCCTGGGCTGGAGCCTGTGCGCCGGAAGTGTGGAGATCCCGTTGGAGGAGGTGGCGGAAGTATTTGCCTGGAAGCTGGGATGCGCTCCGGCTCCCGGCGCTTCGTCTGCGGCCGGGATCGTCTGGGAGATCCGGTTCCCTCGGGCTCTGGCAGCCATCCTCTTAGGCGGAGCCCTGGGGCTTTCCGGCTATCTTCTCCAGACCTTTTTCCGGAATCCCATTGCAGGTCCCTTTGTTCTGGGGATCTCCTCCGGGGCAAAGCTTCTGGTGGCATGTCTGATGGTGTTCTCTCTGGGCCATGCTGTCCGGGTGACATCTGCGGCCATGATCCTGGCGGCCTTTGCTGGAGCCCTGGCCTCCATGGGATTGGTGCTCCTTATGGCCGGAAGAGTGGAGCAGACGGCGGGGCTGATCCTTGGAGGCACCATGATCGGTTATATCTGCTCGGCAGCTACGGACATCCTGGTGACCTTTGCTGACGATACAGATATCGTAAATCTGCACAACTGGTCCCAGGGTAGCTTTTCAGGCATTTCCTGGGAGAATACGGCAGTCATGTGCCTGGTGGTGCTTCCCGCCTCGGCAGCCGTATTCCTTCTCTCTAAGCCGGTGGCTGCGTACCAGATGGGAGAGGTCTATGCAAAAAGCATGGGGATTCATGTGGGCCGTCTCAGGGCCTGGATGGTGCTCTTATCCAGTCTTTTATCAGCCTGTATCGTGGCCTTTGCCGGTCCGGTGTCCTTTGTGGGGATCGCCGTGCCCCATCTGGTGAGGAGCCTGTTTGGGACCTCCCGGCCTCTGGTGCTGATCCCGGCGTGCTTTCTGGGAGGGGGCGTGTTCTGCCTGTTCAGCGATCTTCTGGCCAGGACTCTTCTGGCTCCGGCAGAGTTCAGCATCAGCACAGTGACCGCGGTGCTGGGAGCTCCGGTGGTGATCGCCGTTATGATGAAGAAATACCAGAGGAGGGGATAAAGGTGGGAAACGGCTGTTTTTATGCGGACCGGCTGGCGGCCGGATATGGGAAAAGGCCAGTGGCGGAGGGACTTTCCTTTCATGCTGGCCGGGGAGAGATCGTGACCCTCATAGGCCCCAACGGAGCCGGAAAGTCCACGATTCTTAAGACGATCTCCGGCGGACTTGCGCCGATGGGAGGGGAGCTGGTGCTGGACGGCGTTCCCATGGAACGGATCCCCAGGAAGGAACGGGCCAGGAAGCTGGCGGTGGTGTTTACGGAAAAACTCCAGGGGGAGCTTATGACCTGCCGGGATGTGACGGCAGCGGGGCGGTATCCCTACACCGGGCGGCTGGGACTTTTATCAGAGAAGGACCAGAGAGCCGTGGATCAGGCCCTGGAGCTGGTCCATGGAACCGACCTGGGGGACCGTCCCTTTGACCGGATCAGCGACGGGCAGCGCCAGCGGATCATGCTGGCCAGGGCGCTCTGCCAGGAGCCGGAGATGATCCTTCTGGACGAGCCCACCTCTCATCTGGATGTGAAGTATAAGCTGGAATTCCTTTCCCTGCTCCGGGAAATGGCCAGGAAAAAGGATCTTTCGGTGCTCATGTCCCTCCACGAGCTGGATCTGGCAGAAAGGATCTCGGACCGGGTGGTGTGCATAAAGGACGGACGCATGGATCGGTGCGGAACGCCGGAGCAGGTCTTTACACCGGGATATGTGGAGGGGCTGTTCGGGATGACTGCCGGGAAATTTGACGCGGCTGGGGGATCTGTGGAGTTTTCTGTTCCTGGAGGCGCTGTAAAGCCGGAGGACCTCCCGGAAAATGCGGTATTTGTGATCGCGGGGAACGGCTCGGGGCGGCAGGTATTCCGGAAACTCCAGAGGGAGAACGTGCCCTTTGTCACAGGGATCCTGTTTGAAAATGATCTGGATCTCCCGGCGGCGGAGGCCCTGGCTGCCCATGTGGTGAAGGTTCCCCTGGGGCCAGTGCCGGAGGAGGCTGTGAGGGAGGCCCGGGCATGGATCCGGCGGTGCCAAAGGGTGATCTGCTGCCGGACGGGCTTTGGAGTATGGGAGAAGGAAAACGAAGATCTTTTTAAGTATGCAGAGCGGTCAGGAAAGACCGCAGGAGAATCGTAACAGACCGCCGTGCGGGAAGATGCCCGGCTGGACTGTTACGAATAATAAAAGCGGCTTCCGAATAGAATGGTAACGACCAATTCATAGGGAGCCTTTTTTATGGCAGTGAGAATGAAACGGCCGGGAAAACGCGTCCTGGCGCTTTTGGGGATCCTGGCGGTATTTGCCGCCGGCTGCATTGGCTTTACGGGCTGCCGGGGCGGCAGCGGGGATACGGAAAAGATCCGGGATCTGGAATTTACAGTGACGGGAGAGGGGGAGGTCCCCCAGGCCCTGGCAGAGCTCATCGGAAAAAAGAGGGAGAAGCCCTTTAAGCTTACATATGCGGACGGGCAGGATATGTACATCGTCATCGGGGAGGGCCCCCAGACCGGAGGCGGATACAGCATTACCGTTAAGGAGCTGTATTTGACAGAAAATTCAGTGGTGATACGGACCGAGCTTCTGGGGCCGGAAAAGGGGGAGGCCACGGGAACGGATCCGTCCTATCCGGTGCTGATCGTGAAAACAGAGTTTTTAGAGGAGCCGGTGGTATTCCAGTAGGCGGATGCAGGAAGGGTCCCGGCATCCGGGAAGCTGGGACGCCGGGATGCCTGTCCTCCGGGCCGTATGGAAGCCTTTGGCCGGAAACTGCTTTACCGCGGCCGGATTTTCTGGTAGAATGGGGAAACATACGGATAAAAGAAAACAGGAGAGGTACAGGATGGAGACACGGTACGAGGAGGAGGGCCTTAAGGAAAGGACCAGAGAGATCGAAAAAAGCATTATCAAACGGTTCCGGAAGGAGATCTGGAGGCCCTTTGTGAAGGCACTCAACGAGTATGAGATGATACAGGAGGGCGATCAGATCGCAGTCTGTATTTCCGGCGGAAAGGATTCCATGCTCCTTGCCAAGTGCATGCAGGAGATCTTAAGGCACGGAAAGATGGAATTCGGGTTAAAGTTTCTGGTGATGGATCCGGGCTACCGGGAGGAAAACCGGAAGCTGATCCATGAGAACGCCAGGATCCTGGGGATCCCGATCCACGTGTTCGAGACGGAGATCTTTGACACGGTGGTGGATGTGGAGGACTCCCCCTGCTACCTCTGCGCCAGGATGCGGCGGGGAAACCTGTACGCCAACGCCAGGGAGCTGGGCTGCAATAAGATCGCCCTGGGCCACCATTTTGACGATGTGATCGAGACGATCCTTATGAGCATGCTCTATGGGGCCCAGATCAATACCATGATGCCCAAGCTCCACAGCACCAATTTCCAGGGCATGGAGCTGATCCGCCCCCTGTACCTGGTGAAGGAGGCGGATATCCTGGCATGGAAGGAATATAATCAGCTTCAGTTCTTACAGTGCGCCTGCCGGTTTACGGAGGAGAGCAGCCGGAGACAGAACGAGGAGCTGTCCAAGAAGAAGGAAATGAAGAAGCTGATCGGGGAGTTCCGGAAGACCAGCCCGTATATTGACATGAATATTTTCCGCAGCGTGGAAAATGTCAATACAGACGCCTGCATCGGATATATACGCCGGGGAGAGCGCCATCATTTCCTGGAGGAATATTAAGAAGGACGCCATCATACATTTTTGTAAAGCAAAGGCTTTGGAAAGGTGTGGTGGCGTTTTTATGATGGAGCTGGTGAAAAAGCATATCCATATGAACCGGAGAAGCGGCAGCGTTGCGTCCCAGATGACCCTGGACGATGATTTTAACGTGCCGGATACCATGGAGGACGTGGAGCAGCTGATCTTAGAAAGAGGAGAGATCCAGATCGAGTCGGCGAAGAACCAGGGGGAAAAGGTGGAGGTCCGGGGACGGCTGGATTTCCGGGTGCTGTACCGGACGCCCGGCGGACAGGTCATGACCCTGGCCGGAAACCTTCCCTTTGAGGAGCGGGTGAATATGCCGGGTCTCCTGGAGAACGATCATATCCAGGCCGGCTGGGAGTTAGACGATCTGAAGCTGGGGATCATCAATTCCCGGAAGCTGAACGTAAAGGCCCTGGTGACCTTAAAGCTCCAGGCGGAGACCCTTTTCGACGCCGAGGCGGCGGAGGACGCGAGATTTGACGGGGACGTGGAGACCTTAAAGAAAACCATAGCTGTGGCGGCCTTAAGCGCCCGGCGGAAGGATACGTTCCGGGTCCGGGAGGTACTGTCCCTTTCGGGAAATAAGCCGGATATCGACACCCTTCTGTGGCAGGACATACGCCTGCGGGGCGTGAATACGAGGCCCCTGGACGGGAGGATACGCCTGGACGGGGAGCTGATGGTGTTCGCCATTTATTCCGGGGAGGCCGGTCAGGTGCCGGTCCAGTGCCTGGAGGAAACGGTGCCGTTTTCCGGCGAGGTGGAGCTGGAGCCCTCGGTGGAGGAAATGATCCCCTTTATCACGGTGCGTCTGGTACATAAGGAGCTGGAGGTGAATCCGGATTCGGACGGAGAGATGCGGGAGCTGTCCGTGGATGCGGTCATGGAGCTGGATATGCGGCTTTATGAGGAGAAGGAGCTGGAGATCTTAAACGATCTGTACGCCCTGGACCGGGAGCTGGATCTGGATACAGGAGAGGCGTGCTTTGACCAGATCGCCGCCAGGAACCAGCTGAAGACCAGGCTCCAGGAAAAGGTGGATCTGCCGGTGGGGCAGCGGATCCTGCAGATCTGCCACAGCGACGGAGACGTGAAGCTGGATGAGGTACAGATCCGGGACGGAGAGCTGTCCATGGACGGCGTTCTGGAGGTGCAGCTTCTGTATCTGACTGCCGACGACTCCTCTCCGGTGGGAGCGTCCACAGAGGTGCTGCCGTTCCATATGACGGCCCAGGTACCGGGGATCACAGAGGACAGTGTTTACCAGATGGAGCCGGGACTGGAGCAGATCTCTGCCGTGATGCTGGGCGGCGACAGCGTGGAGATCAAGGCGTCGGTGACCATGGATGTGCTGGTGCTGAACCAGGTCTGCGGCCAGGTGATCCTGAATGTGCGGGAGGAGCCCCTGGATACGGAACGGCTGAAGCAGATCCCGGGGATCGTGGGTTATGTGGTACAGCCGGGGGATTCTTTGTGGAAGATCGCCAGAAAATTTCATACCAGTGTGGATGCGGTCATGGCAGACAACGGGCTTACGGATCCGTCCATCCAGCCTGGAGATAAGCTGATCATCGTGAAGGCGGTGGGGGAACGGGCCTAGGCGGTGCCGGTCTGGCGGGCAGTATCCCCGTCAGGCCGCATATAAGGCGGCAGGGATCTGAAAAATGAAAGAATGTCTGGTTGCATTTCGGGCAAAATACCATATAATAGAGTATAAGCCGGAAGACAAAAGCGGACTCACACAGGAAAACGCATCCGGCCGGTGCTTGATATAGATCCGGAACCAGCGCCCGAAGGGCTGTCCTGGCCGGGGCGGCGATGGCAGCCTTAAGATGCCGTTGCCGTTTACATAACATGAGGACGGATGGATATGAACTACACATATCTGCTGGAATGTGCGGATAAAACCTTTTACTGCGGCTGGACCAACGATCTGGAAAAGCGTGTGAATACCCATAATATGGGACGCGGGGCCAAGTATACGAAGCCCAGAAGGCCGGTGGTCCTGGTCTATTATGAGGCCTTTGAGACCAAAAGGGAGGCCATGAGCCGGGAAGCCGCCATTAAACGGATGACGAGAAAAGAAAAAGAAGCTCTTGTGAGAACACAGGATAAGACAGCAGGAGGAACCAGGTGAAACATAAAACAAAGAAATTACTATGCAGCGTGCTGGCATTCTGCCAGCTTTTTGCCATGACGGCCTTTGCGCGGCCCGACTGGCCGTCGGATACGGGGATCCAGGCCGAGGCCGGGGCCCTGATGGACGTGGATTCGGGGACCATGATCTTTGGCCAGAACAGCCATGTGGAATATCCGCCTGCCAGCATCACAAAGCTTCTGACTGCCTTGATCGTCCTGGAGCATGCGGAGCTTTCCGATACAGTGACGTATTCAGAGACCGCCATGAACAGCGTGGAGGCGGACAGCGGCAATAAATACAGCCTGGCCATCGGCGATACAATGACGGTGGAGGACTGCCTGTATGCCCTTCTTCTTTCGTCGGTGAATCAGTCGGCCAACGCCCTGGCAGAGCATGTGGCGGGAAGTATCCCGGCGTTTGTGGATATGATGAACCAGAAGCTGGCGGAGCTGGGCTGCAATGAGAGTCATTTTGAGAATCCGTCGGGTCTCAACGGAGATACCCAGAATGTGTCGGCCTATGATATGGCAAAGATCGCCTGCGCGGCGTTCCAGAATGAAAAGCTCCTGGAGATCAGCTCCTCCGTGTCCCATGAGGTCGGCCCCACCACTAACAATCCCAACGGCTTCACCGTGCGCCAGGAGCACCGTCTGGTGATCACCGAGGATACGGCCAGTGAGTTTTACTGTCCTGAGGCGGTGGCTGGAAAGACCGGGTATCTTTTAAAGGCAGGAAATACGCTGGTGACCTATGGGGAAAAGGACGGAAGACGGCTGGTGTCTGTGATCTTAAAGGGGAGTCCCCGCCAGTATTTCCTGGACGGCAAGGCCCTTTTACAGTTCGGCTTCGACCGCTTTCAGAATGTGGGGATCGCAGAAAACGAGACCCGGTATGTGACCGGGGAGGAGGCCGTGGACATCGGCGGCACGTCCTATAACCCGGCAGATCTGATGGTGGAGGAAGGAAAAGTGGTGACTCTGCCAGAGGAGGCCTCCTTCGGTGATGCAGAGCTTTCCCTGGAAGCCCTTCCGGAAGAAGCGCCTGCCAATGCGGTGGCCCTCCTCCAGTACGTTTATAATGAAAGAAAGGTGGGACAGGCCTACCTCCTGGATAAGACGATCCAGGTACCGGCTGAAACGGAGCCTTCCGGCGGAGACGCCGCAGAGCCTGGAACAGAGGATGGAAGCGGGGAGACCGGAAGCGCCGCCCAGGAACCGGAGGATACAGAGGAGCCCACAGAGACGGCCTCTGTGGATCCGGAGAAAACAGACGGAAGGTTTTCCATGAAGCTTCCGAAGGCTGTGATCCCTGGTGTGATCCTGGCGGTCCTGGCAGCCCTTGGGGCCGGTCTCTGGATGGTCTGGATCCGGAAGAGAAGGAAAGAAGAGGCGGAGGCAGCCGCCCGGAGACGGGAACGCCGCCGGCAAAGACTGATGGAAGAGGGGCCGGAGGCAGCGGCAGAGTTTAACCGCCTGCTGGAAGAAAAGAAAAACAGGAGCCAGGGCCGGGGACACCGGCGCTAGCTCCCTGGATCAGGCTGCGGCCAGATAGCCATACATCATCATATAGTGACAGAAGCTCCCGCCCATGACGAACAGGTGAAAGATCTCGTGAGACCCGAAATTTTTATGCCTGGAGTTGAAAAGCGGGAGCTTTAATGCATAAATGACGCCTCCGGCGGTGTAGATGATCCCTCCGGCCAGGAGCCAGCCGAAGGCACCTGGAGTCAGGGAGGACAGGATCTGTCCAAAGGCTGTCACACAGATCCATCCCATGGCGATATAAATACAGGAGGAAAACCACTTGGGACAGCTGATCCACAGGGCGTTGATCAGGATGCCCACGGCTGCAATGGCCCACACCAGGGCCAGGAGCCGGTATCCGGCAGAATTTCCCAGAACGATGAGGCATACCGGCGTATACGTTCCTGCGATCAGGACAAAGATCATCATATGGTCGATCTTCCGGAGGAGCCGGTTGACGCCTTCAGAAATATCGAAGGTGTGGTAGACGGTGCTGGCAGCGTATAAGAGGATCATACTGACGATAAATACAGCCAGGGCCGCCACGTGGAGCCGGTCGGTGAAAAACGCGGCCTTCAAAAGCAGGGGAGCCGCAGCCAGGACCGCCAGGATCATTGCGATAAAATGGGTAAGGGCGCTGCCGGGATCCTTAACACTGAGTTTCATACACATACCTCCAATCAGAAAATGGAATATAATTTTTAATAATACATAATGTAGCTTTAAAAACTACATCTAACTTTTTTATATACTATATCACTTTGCCTTAAAATATGCAAGGGGTTCGGAAAATATTTTTATCATCAAAGTAAATGGACAGAAGGAAAGGAAGGACCATGGTACAGGTATTATATGCAGATAAGGATATTCTGGTGGCGGTGAAGCCTGCGGGAGTGGAATCCCAGGCGGCGAAGCGGTTTGCGCCGGATATGGTCAGCGAGATCCGGAAATATCTGGTTATCCACAAGTTATGCACGCCGGGAAAGGAGCCCTATGTGGGAGTTATCCACAGACTGGATAAGCCTGTGTCAGGGGTAATGGTGTATGCATTGTCTAAAAATGCTGCCGCAGCCTTGAGCAGACAGGTCCAGGACCGGAAGCTGGAGAAGATCTATGGGGCTGTTGTATGTGGAAAGCCGGAAAAAGATGTGGATAAGTTTGTGGATTATCTGGAAAAATCCGTGGATGGAAATGAATCCTATGTTGTGGATCATGGTGGAAAATGTGGAAAACGGGCTGAACTGTCCTATGAGGCTCTGGAAAGCCTGGAGGACGGGGGAAACGGGATCCTGACGCTTTTACGGATCCGTCTGGAGACCGGACGCCACCACCAGATCCGGGTCCAGTTTGCATCCAGGGGCCTGCCGCTTTTTGGGGACCGGAAATACGGAACAGGAGCGGCCGCAGCAGCAGGGCCCCTAGCTCTCTGCGCCATGTCCCTTTCCTTTGTCCATCCGTCCACAGGAAAGCCCATGACCTTTTCCGTGCCTCCGTCCGGCGGCGCATTTTCAAAATTTAAATTTTTCCAGGACGCATAAGGAAAGGAATCCGGCCCATACTAAGTGGTGTACAAAGGAAGTACAAAACAGAAACGGGTGATTCCATGGGTAAGCCGGGCAAAAAACTGAAGAAGATCTTTCTGATACTGGGAATTACCGGGGCAGTCTACGGAGGCTTCAAATACCTCCTGCCCCTGGTGGTTCCCTTTTTGTGCGCCTACCTGGCGGCCCTGTGGCTGGGACCGTCGGTCCGGTATTTTGAGCGGAGGCTCACGATCCGGCTGGGCGGGAAGGAGCGCAGGATCCCTGCGGCGGTCATCGGCGGCGCGGAGCTTCTTTTTATGGGAGCAGTCCTGGGCTGGCTTTTTTATCTTGGCAGCAGCCGGCTTCTGGCCCAGGCCAGGCTTTTCATGGTCCGTCTTCCGGAATGGCTTTCTGAGGCCGACCGGATCCTTACAGGCCTGTTTTTAAGCCTGGAGGAGAAGATGGGGCTGATGCCGGAAAGCCTTGTGGGCCTGGCCAGGGAGCTGGTCCGCGACGCGTCAGAGGCTGTGCGTCAGGCATCCCTTCCTCTTCTTATGACCAATTCTGTCAGCGTCCTGGCCTGGGCGGTCCGGGCTGTGGTATTTCTGGTGCTCTTTTTTGTGGCCGCAGTCATGACCCTGGAGGAAATGGATGAGATCCGGGAGAAAAAGAGCGGATCCATCTTCCACCGGGAATTTTCTGTCCTGGGAAGACGGATCGCGTCGGCGGGCAGCGCATGGTTTAAGACCCAGCTTGTGATCATGGCGGTGACGGCCATGATCTGTACCCTGGGACTGACCCTTCTGGGGAATCCGTATTCGGTGCTGCTGGGCCTGGGGATCGGGCTCCTGGACGCCCTTCCGGTGTTCGGGACCGGAGCGGTGCTGGTCCCCTGGGGAGCCTTCCTTCTCCTGGAGCGCCAGTGGTGGAGGGGGGCGGTGCTCCTTTTTATCTACGGCCTCTGCTATTTTATCCGGCAGTTCCTGGAGGCAAAGCTCATGGGAAGCCGCATGGGCCTTTCGGCGCTGGAGACCCTGTTCTCCATGTATGTGGGCCTGGAACTGTTTGGCGTGTCCGGCTTTTTTTTAGGGCCTGTGGGCTTGCTCATCATTGAGGATCTGGTGAAGCTCTACGGAGAGGATGGGGAAAGCCGTTGACTTTACTCATCTGACGTATTATCATAGACGTATTCCGGGTCCTCTGGCAGCCGGAGCTTCCGGAGCCGGGGACCATCGATCTGTTTACGCGGGGGAGAAAGAAAATGAATGAGAGATCTGGATCGAATCTGAAGGCCAAGCTGATCCTCTTAGCCGGAGTGTTCAGCTGTTCCATGTCGTCGGCGTTTTTCCGGTATATGACAGCGCCCAGTACCATTGCAGCCACCTACCGGCTGGGCTGGACGGTGCTTTTGCTGACGCCGCTTATTTTTTCCAAAAGGGAGACCAGGAAAGAGCTGCTTTCCTTAAAAGGGAAGGATCTGGCTTTCTGCGGCCTTTCGGGCCTGTTCCTGGCCATGCACTTTGTGGTATGGTTTGAGTCCCTGAGCAACACGTCCATTGCCAGCTCCACGGTGTTAGTCAATACGGAGGTGGCCTTTGCGGCCTTCGGATACCTGATCTTTTTCGGAAAGAAGATCCGGAAAAAGGAGATCCTGGCCATCGGGATCGCCTTTCTTGGAAGCGTGGTCATCGCCATGGCCGATACGGGAGGCGGAGCCGGAAAGAACGCAGTCTTAGGCGATATCCTGGCTCTTTTAGCGGCCTTTTTCTCGGCCTGCTATACGCTGATCGGGACCAGGGAACGGAGCCATATGAGCACCATGGTGTATACATACGTCCTTTACTGGGGCTGCTTTTTATCCCTGCTGGTCTTCGACGCCGTTTCCGGCGTGCCCATGACCGGCTATGAGCCCATTAACTGGATCATGAGCCTGTGCCTGGCTGTGTTCTGTACCCTTTTGGGCCACAGCGTATTCAGCTGGAGCCTTAAGTTCTTAACGCCCACCTATGTGAGCACAGTGAAGCTGGCGGGGCCGGTATTTGCCTCCATCTCCGCGATCCTTCTGTTCGGGGAGATCCCGGGACTGATCCAGGTGGCGGGAGCTGCGGTTGTGCTGGCGGGCGTCTATCTGTACGCGAAAAATTCGTAGGAGGAGGACCATGGATCAGTTGGAAAAAGTGGGAAAAAAGCTCCTGGGCTCCCAGATCGAGGATTCCCTGATGGAGTACATATTAAATGAGCCGGTAGCCATCGGTGAAAAGCTCCCCAACGAATTTGAGCTGGCGGAAAAGTTCGGCGTGGGACGGAGCACCATAAGGGAGGCAGTGAAAAGCCTGGTATCAAAGGGCGTCCTGGAGGTGCGGAGGGGCTCGGGAACGTATGTGGTGAGTACCAGCTCCCTGGAGGAGGATCCTCTGGGGCTTGGCCGGTTTGAGGACAAATACCACCTGGCCCTGGAGCTTTTTGAGGTGAGGCTCATGCTGGAGCCGGAGATCGCCGCCCTGGCCAGCGAGTATGCGTCAGAGGAGGAGAAGGCGCAGCTTGAGTCTCTCTGCGACCAGGTGGAGCGCCAGTATACTGCCGGGATCAACCATATTAAAAAAGACATTGAATTCCATACCTGCATTGCAAAGTGCAGCCGGAACCGGGTGGTGGAAATCCTGATCCCCCTTATCAACTCCAGCGTGTCCACCTTTGCGACCCTGACCCGCCGGCAGCTGATGAAGGAGACCATTGAGACCCACCGGGCAGTGACCAATGCCATCCTGAAGGGAGATTCGGTGGGGGCCAGGTGCGCCATGATCATGCATCTGACCTATAACCGGCAGAAGCTCCTGGAGCTTCTGGAGGCCCAGGAAAAGGACTTGGAAGGCCGGAAAGAAGGGGAATAGGGCCAGGGGGCAGACGTCTGATGAGTGACGGCAGATGCCCGGCCGGACGTATTGTGCAGAATGAATGAAAACAGCGGGTCCCAGACGGGAGAGACCGCTGTTTTTTTGTGCGAAAAAGAGAAAACCAAGGAAGAACATCTGATGTATTGACAATAATAGTCAAAATAAGTACAATGAAACCAGGATGTCATAAGACATCTGATGTATTTAAGAGTGAATCCAAAGAGGTATGTAAAAACGGGAGGTATGTTCACTATGGAAGCTGTAGCTTTAAACCCCGGCAGGCTGGTAGCCGCCGCTGTGATCGGATTGGTACTGCTGCTGGTCCTGATCATCAAATTTAAGGTGCAGGCAATGGTAGCGATCCTGATCGGCGCCATCGCCATCGGTCTTCTGGCCGGAATGCCCTATGAGCAGATCGTAACAGCCGTCAATGACGGTATCGGAAACACATTAAAAGGAATCGCCCTGTTAGTGGGCCTGGGATCCATGTTCGGCGCGATCCTGGAGGTCTCGGGCGGCGCCCAG
This sequence comes from Enterocloster hominis (ex Liu et al. 2021), assembly GCA_014385265.1. Lineage (GTDB taxonomy): Bacteria > Bacillota > Clostridia > Lachnospirales > Lachnospiraceae > Alitiscatomonas > Alitiscatomonas aceti. The sequence continues at coordinate 33,670 of JACRTJ010000010.1, read as the reverse complement.
ACCCTGGCTGTGACCATGGTAAAGCGGTTCGGAGACCAGAAGGCCGCCTGGGCCCTGGGCATCACAGGCCTTGTGATCGCCATGCCGGTATTCTTTGACGCCGGCCTGATCATCCTGATCCCCCTGGCCTTCTCTCTGGCCAAGAGGACGAAGCGTTCCTCTCTGTTTTATGCGATCCCGCTTTTAGCGGGTCTTGCGGTGGGCCATGCGTTCATTCCGCCCACACCGGGTCCGATCCTGGTGGCCAACATGTTAAATGTGGACCTGGGCTGGGTCATCGGCATCGGGATCTTCTGCGGTATCTTTGCCATGATCGTGGCAGGACCAGTATGGGGCTCCATCTGCGGAAAGAAATATATGGTTCCGGTCCCGGAGCATGTGGCAAACCAGGCAGATATGGATGAATCCAAGCTCCCTGGCTTCTGGACCATCGTCGGGATCATTCTGATCCCCCTGGTACTGATCATCCTGGACTCTGTGGCTGGAGTGGTCCCGGCCATGGAAAGCCTCCGTCCGATCTTAGGCTTCCTGGGTGAGCCCTTTGTGGCCCTTCTGATCGCCACCGTTGTGGCAATGGTGATCCTGGGCGTAAAACATGGATATACCATGCCGGAGCTGGAAAAGATCATGACAAAATCCCTGGAGCCCACAGGACTGATCCTTCTGGTAACAGCCTGCGGCGGCGTGCTCCGCTATATGCTCCAGTATTCCGGCCTTGGAGATATCATCGGCCAGGCAGTATCCTCTGCAAACCTTCCCATCGTTGTGGTGGCCTTTGTGGTGGCAGCCCTGGTAAGGATCTGCGTGGGTTCCGCAACTGTGGCTATGACCATGGCGGCCGGGATCATCGCGGCCATGCCGGAGATCGCGGGCCTGTCCCCCTTATATCTGGCCTGCACCACGGCGGCTGTTGCCGGAGGGGCCACTGTCTGCTCCCACTTTAACGATTCCGGCTTCTGGCTGGTAAAATCCCTGGTGGGAATGGACGAAAAGACAACGCTTAAAACATGGACCATCATGGAGACCCTGGTGGGAGGAACCGGCTTCCTTGTGGCCCTGATCATTTCATTCTTTGCATAAATAGTTCAGTTTTTCTCAGATTAGAAAAGGAGCGGCAGTTATGAAGTTAAAAAGTCAGGAAATGCGGGAGCTGGCTCCAGAGCTGGATCCCTTACGTATCGGTACGGGCTGGAAGCCGGAGGATCTTTCCAAGCCCCAGGTAATGATCGAGAGCACCTTTGGAGACAGCCATCCGGGCAGCGGCCATCTGGATATCCTGGTGGAAGAGGTAAGAAAGGGCGTGGAAGAGGCCGGAGGCCACGGAGCCCGGTATTTCTGCACGGATATCTGCGACGGCGAGAGCCAGGGGACCGACGGCATCAATTACAGCCTTGTGAGCCGTGAGATGATCGCCAGCATGATCGAGATCCATGCCAATGCCACGCCCTTTGATGCCGGCGTATATCTGGCAAGCTGTGATAAGGGGCTTCCGGGAAATCTCATGGGCCTGGCCCGGGCTGACGTTCCGGCCATCGTGGTCCCCGGCGGCACCATGAACGCCGGTCCCGATATGCTGACCTTAGAGCAGTTAGGCATGTACAGCGCCAGATACCAGCGGGGCGAGATCGACGAGGAAAAATTAAACTGGGCCAAATGCAACGCCTGTCCCAGCTGCGGAGCCTGCTCTTTTATCGGAACAGCCTCCACCATGCAGATCATGGCCGAGGCCCTGGGCCTGGCTCTTCCGGGAAGCGCCCTGATGCCGGCCACCAGCCCGGATCTTCTGGATTTTGCCAGGGAAGCCGGCCGTCAGGCCGTGAAGCTGGCGCTGACTCCGGGAATGAAGCCCAGCGAGATCGTGACTCTGGAGAGCTTTGAAAACGCCATTCTGGTCCATGCGGCTATTTCTGGAAGCACCAACTGTCTTCTTCATATCCCGGCCATTGCCCATGAGTTTGGGATCGAGATCACAGGAGATACCTTCGACCGTCTCCACAGGGGCGCCCATTATCTTCTGGATGTACGTCCGGCGGGAAGGTGGCCGGCAGAGGTGTTCTATTATGCAGGCGGCGTTCCGGCCATCATGGAGGAGATCAAGGCGCATCTCCACCTGGATGTGATGACCGTTACAGGAAAGACCCTGGGCGAGAATCTGGAGGAGCTGAAGCGGAACGGCTTTTATGAGAGATGCGGAAAATGGCTTTCCGAGTTCAATGGCCGCTATGGCGTGTCTCTGACAAAGGAGGATATCATCCGTCCCTATGATAAGGCCATCGGCACCGACGGAAGCATTGCCATTCTCCGGGGCAATTTAGCGCCGGAGGGAGCGGTGATCAAGCACACCGCCTGTCCCAAGGAAATGTTCAAGGCTGTTTTAAACGCAAGGCCCTTTGACAGCGAGGAGGAGTGCCTGGATGCAGTGTTAAAGCACAAGGTCCAGAAGGGCGACGCGGTGTTCATCCGCTACGAGGGCCCCAAGGGCAGCGGAATGCCGGAGATGTTCTATACCTCCGAGGCCATCAGCAGCGATAAGGAGCTGGGCCGCAGCATTGCCCTCATCACCGACGGCCGGTTTTCCGGCGCGTCCACTGGTCCGGTCATCGGCCACTGCAGCCCCGAGGCTGTGGACGGCGGTCCCATCGCACTGGTGGAGGAAGGGGATCTGATCGAGATCGACGTGATGGAGAGAAAGCTCAATATCATCGGGATCCATGGAGAGAGAAAGACCATGGAGGAGATCGACGAGATCCTAAAGGAACGGAGAAAGAACTGGAAGCCCAGGGAGAAGAAGTACCAGAAGGGAGTGCTGCGGCTGTTCAGCGAACACGCGGCAAGTCCCATGAAGGGCGCATACCTGGAGTTTTAAAGAAATAAAAATGAGAGGGGCAGGTCCGCCATGGGCCTGCCCCTTTGGCTGTTATTTACGCGGAAACCGTGTTTTTTATGGTTCCAGCAGCTCCAGATTGATGGATTTTTCTGTAAAACCGTATTTTCTATACATTTCATACGCCGCCGTATTTTTTGCATTGACCTGCAGCTCAATGGCGTCCATATTTTTTTCCGCCTTTAATCCTTTCAGAAAATCAAACATTTTATGTCCAACACCGGCTCCCCGGTATGCTTCGTCCACAGCCATCCGGTCCACAAAAATAAAATCGCGGGTGGTATGCGACGGACCTTCCACATGCTTAAACATGATCTGGAGGATCCCGATCACCTGGTTCTTTTCGTTTTCCGCAACGAAGAACGTATGGTCCTCTGCGGCCTGCTGAAACTCTTCCATTGACATCAGATGACTGGTATGTCTGTAAATATCCGGTCTCCATTCCACATGCATATCCTGTACCTGTGAAAGTATTTTTACAGCTGCTTCGTAGTCCCGGGCCATGGCTGCCCTGATCTGAATCTGCATGATCCTCCGCTCCTTCTATAAAGTTTTTACGGATCCGTGAACCCTGTACGCGCCCAGGTCTTGCCGCCTTGCCGGCCGCCGGTCCAGGGAAAGCTCCTGCGCCGCAGGGCAGGTACCCGCTGGGATCATTTTAGCATAGGGAAAGGGGATTGTCCATGGGGATGAGCCGGAGGAAGCTGGATGGCGGAACGGTTATAATTGACAAGGGTAGAAAAAGGAATATAATAAAAGAAAGTTCTGGGAAATCCAGGGAATCGGGGCGGTTCATTATGTGGATGCTGTTTGCAGTGCTTTCTTCGATATTTGCGGCGCTGACCTCCATTCTGGCCAAGGTGGGGATCGAGGGAGTGAATTCCAATCTGGCGACGGCGGTGCGGACGGTCGTTGTGCTCATCATGGCCTGGGGAATGGTATTTCTCACAGGCGGACAGTCCGGGCTTTCCAGTATCGGGAAAAAGAGCTGGATCTTCCTGATCCTGTCGGGCCTTGCCACCGGGGCATCCTGGCTGTGCTATTATAAAGCCCTCCAGATGGGAGACGCGTCCAAGGTGGTGCCCATTGATAAAATGAGCGTTGTGATCACACTGATCCTGGCGTTTGTGTTTCTTCATGAGAGCGTCACGCCGAAGACCGTTCTGGGCTGTGTCCTGATCGGTGCGGGAACGCTTTTGATGGTGTTGTAGAAATCGGGCATACAAAGGAAGGGAGGAATCTGGATCATGATCTATGAGGGACAGATCTGCCGGGGACCCATGGAACGGTCCTCATTTATGCTGCCAGTGGCTGTGGGGTGCTCCTATAACCGCTGCCGGTTCTGCAACCTGTTTAAGCATCTGAAATACCGGCAGCTTCCCATGGAACAGGTGGAGGAGGAGATCCTCCGGGTACGGGCCCTGGGAGGCGACCCGGAAACCGTATTTTTAGGGGATGGAAACGCCTTTGGCCTGGAGACAGGCCATCTGCTGGAAATTGCCGGGAAGATCCGGCGCTCCTTTCCTTCCTGCCGTTCCATCAACATGGACGCGACAGTGACCAATATCCGGCTGAAAAGCGATGAAGAGCTGAGGGCTCTGGCTGCGGCGGGAGTGGGTCATCTGTATCTGGGCATTGAAAGCGGCCTGGACGACGTTCTGGGGACCATGGAAAAGGACCACACCCTGGAACAGGCCTATGAGCAGATCCAGCGGCTGCGTGCTGCGGGGCTTATTTATGACGCCCATATCATGACAGGCATCGCCGGAAGAGGGAGAGGACTGGAAAATGCAGAGGCCACGGCGGAGTTCTTTAACCGGACCAGACCGGAGCGGATCATTAACTTTTCTCTGTTTCTGATAGCCGGAACACCGCTATATGAGGATGCGAAGGCCGGACGGTTTTTTCCGGCCAGCGAGCTGGAGAATCTGGAGGAGGAGCGGAGGCTTTTGCAGCTTATGGAGTGGGAGGGCCAGCGCGTGGCCTACGATGGATTCCACGACTGTATCACCTTCCGGGTCCGGGGAAGGCTTCCCGGGGAAAAGGAGAAGATGCTCGGAATGCTGGACGGAGCCATAAAAGTGTGGAAAGAGAAGGAACCGGTCTTTGCGTGGGCGGAGAGGATACCGGACGCAGTGATCCTGAAAGAGTGACTGGGCGGTATGAGAAATCATCAGAAGGTTTGACATAACCGGTTCTGTTCATTATAATAAGTACAGATGCAGCCATCGCCTGCCGCCCGTTCTGGGGACAGGCGATGTGCCATATTACAGGAATAAGGAGCAAAAACTATGACATTTACTTACCCGGCGGTATTTACCCCCCATAAAAACGGAAAGGGCTACCATGCATTTTTCCCGGACCTGGAGTGCTGCGAGGCAGACGGGCCGGATCTGGAGGACGCCATCGAGAACGCCAGGGATGCGGCCTGCAACTGGATCACCGTGGAGATGGAGGAATTTGACAGCGATCTTCCATTTTCTACCCATGTGGAGGATATAAAACTGGAAGAGGGACAGCTGGTGAAAATGATCTCTGTACGGATCAAGCTTCTTCCGGATAACGATTAAGCTTCCGGACGCCGTATATAGGGCGGCCGAAGAAATAATGACACGCTGCAGTCCCTGCCTGGACCGGGAGGAGTATATACTGGTCTGTGGGACAAAAGCCAGAAGAAAGAGAGGTATGGTTTTGAAGAAAAAGATCAATGTGTTCGACTATGCGGGAGACATCATGAAGGCTCTGGATAAGGGAGTCCTTATCACCACAAAGGCAGACGGGAAGGTGGATTCCATGACCCTGGGCTGGGGGACCCTGGGGATCGACTGGTCCCTCCCTGTGTTTACGGCTTATATCAGAAAGAGCCGCTTCACAAAAGAGCAGCTGGAGAAGAATCCGGAGTTTACCGTGAATGTTCCTTATGGAGCGTTTGATCCGAAGATCCTTGGGGTATGCGGCTCTAAATCCGGCCGGGATATGGATAAGGCAAAGGAGCTGGGACTTACGCTGGTGGATCCGGAGGTGATCTCTGTTCCGGCGGTCAAGGAGCTGCCGCTGACACTGGAGTGCCGGGTGGTCTGCGTGGAAAAACAGAATACAGATACCATGCCGGAGGAGATCTTAAAGGAACATTATCCCAGTGAGAAGCCGACTCCCTTTGGCGGTTCCCTGGAGAATTACCATTACGCCTTTTATGGCCAGATCGTAAGCGCATATATGATTGAAGACTAAAATGATATCAGGGGCAAAAGATCGATCCATCCGACGCAGGCCTGCCTGCGGGAGGATGTCTGAACTTAAAATGGAACAGGATAAAAACAGGAGAAAAAACGATGAATGTAAAAATCTATAAAGAAGCGGTCCCGTCCTTTGATGCAGCTGTGATCCCGTTTTCTGATGATCAGCTTCTAAATACAGAGCTTCCGGAGGTGATCTCCGGTCCGGTGAAGGCTGCCCTTTCTGCAGGCAAGCTGGCAGCCGCCTGCGGCTCGGTCTATGATCTGAATCTGTATCTGGATGGTTCCTTTAAAAAGGTAGTCCTGGTTTCACTGGGAGATGGAAGCTCCACCAACCGGGAGGTGTTCCTGGCCTTTGCAAAGGCATTAAAGCGCTGTAAGGACGCGTCTGCGGCCGTGACGGAGATCTTCCTGGACAATGCGGCGGAAATCACCCATGATCCGGAAATGGCCAAGAAGATCATGGAGCTCCCGCATCTGGTTTCCTATCAGTTTAACCATTACCGGTCGGTTCCAGTGGTAAACGGGATGGAGGAAGCGGCGGTAGTGACTTCCGCCGCCGGTATGGAAAGGCTTGCCAGGGAGGCTGCCCATGTGGCGGAAAGCACCCTGCTTGCCAGGGATCTTGTGAACCATCCGTCCATGTTCATGGATCCGGAGCAGCTTGCAAAGGAGTGTGAGGCCCTGGCAGAAGATCTGGGCATCGAGGTCCAGATTTATGATAAAAAACAGGCAGAAGAGATGAATATGGGGGCGTTCCTGGCCGTTGGAAGAGGATCCGCGGCAGAGCCCAGGCTCATTGTCCTCCGCTATAAAGGCGGAAAGGAGGAGGAGCCTCCGGTGGCCCTGGTGGGCAAGGGGATCATGTTCGATTCCGGCGGATACAGCCTGAAATCCAGGATGGAGACCATGCATGGAGATATGGGAGGCGCGGCAGCAGTGATCGGAGCGATCCGTGCCATCGCGCTGGAAAAGCTTCCTGTAAATGTAATCGCAGTGGTTGCTGCATGCAAAAACATGATCTCCGGTGATGCATATGTTCCCGGTGATATTTTATTTTCCATGAACGGAAAGAAGATCGAAATGCTCAATTCGGATGCAGAGGGCCGTCTGACCCTGGCGGACGCATTGACCTATGCGATCCGGAAGGAGAACGCCGGCTCCATCATCGACATCGCCACTCTGACAGGGGCTGCCCAGGGAGCTGTGGGAGTCAGGAGCTCGGCTGTGTTTTCCAATGATGAGGAGCTTTATGCAGAGGTGGAAGAGGCTTCAGAGCGGGCCTGCGAAAAGATCTGGCGGCTTCCGCTGGACAAGGAGCTTTTCCCTGTGATCGAATCTGAGGTGGCAGACATCCAGAACAGCGCCCAGGGAAGCACCATGGGCGGCGGCGCCATTGTAGCGGGACTCTTCCTCCAGGAATTTGTGGAGGATCATTCCTGGGTCCATGTGGATATTGCACCAGTCAGCTGGGAGTCAAAGGATATAGACTATTCGATCAAGGGCGCCACCGGCTACGGCGTGAGCCTTTTGTATGAGACAGTGAAGGTAATATCCAGATAAAAATCTTTTTTTGTGTTCTCACCTGGGGGACAGGGACGTTGTAAAATTGCGGCGCTCCTGTCCCCGGTTTATTTCTGTCCCATACGATATTTTCTCGAAAAGGACAGACGGATCCATTCTGCGCTTTGCTCCAGGACAGGCAGCCGCTGGCAGAGGAGAGGTTCTGTCCGGATACGGCAAAGGGTGGGAGAACTGGGGCGGAGGTACTTGCCGGGACGTCCGGAAACTGGTAAAATGGGGACATGGACAGGAGGTAGAAATGTGAGAAAAGAAAAGCTTGTTTATCATGGAAGCAATGCGGTTGTACAGGAACCCAGAATTCTGGTCAATGGTTACTATAAAGATTTTGGGTATGGATTTTATTGTACCAGCCTCATAAAACAGGCGAAGAGGTGGGCGTTGACAAAAAGGGGAGAATCGATTGTTAATTGCTATACTTATGTTCAGAATGGAGACCTGAATCTTTGTATCTTTAAAGAGATGACAGAAGAATGGCTGGAATTTGTAGTGAACTGCCGCAGAGACAGAGAACATAGATTTGATATTGTAGAAGGTCCTATGGCGGATGACCAGATCTGGGATTATGTAGAGGACTATATATCGGGGAATATTTCTAAAGTGGCTTTCTGGGAACTGGTCAGATTTAAATATCCAACACACCAGATTGCTTTTTGTACGGAAGAGGCCTTAAAAACTCTGTATTTTGAGGGGAGTGAAGTTCTGTGACAAATATTTATTTCCCAGATGAGGAAATCAGCAGAAATGATATATTTTTTGTCTGTTACATGATTGAACGGGTTGCAAGAAGACTTCATCAGCGCAACCGCTATGTGGTGAATCAGATTGGCAGAAAGAGTCTGGAACATCTGGTCAGCGTGGCAAACGTCCTCCATGCAGAAAATCCCCTGGCAGTCGAAAAAGACTGGATAGAAACATACCAACTGTCGGAGGGGACATTTCATGTGGATCGGGTAGACCCGGAGCTGGTAACAAAAATTCCTGGGCCTCTCCAAATGGGGAAAGTTTATGAGAGACTGATCCACGATACAAAGAAGCCGGGAGAATCCGAGGTAGACGGAATAATCCGGGTTTATAATCATGAGATTTGTGATGTGATCGATAATTATAACTGCAGTGCATATTATGAGCCGTCCTATGTAATTGCCAGGGCGTATTATGAGGGCGGTTTTTAACGGAGAAAACATTCCAGGGAGGAATAGATCATGGACATAAATCACGACACAAAAAAGCTTTTTATGTACGCCATACTCTGCCTGTCGCTGGCCGTGGGCTTAAGCAGCGGGGTATTTTTCCAATTACTTTAAGGAGGTATTTGCCGTCGATTCGGTCCAGCGCGGGCTTTTAGAGATACCCAGGGAGACGCCTGGGATCCTGTGCGTGGTGATCCTGACGGCTCTTTCGGGGCTCGGAAACCTGTCCCTGATGGTCATGGCCTACGGCTTCTGTACCCTGGGACTGGCAGTTCTGGGCCTTTTATCGCCGTCATATTTTATCATGCAGATCTTTCTTTTTTCCTTTTCCCTGGGAGAGCATATGATGATGCCCCTGCGGGACAGCATTGCCATGGATCTGTCGGGAGAGGGGAAAACGGGAACCTTTTTAGGACAGCTTAAGGGAAGGATGACCTTGTCATCCATGGCCGCGTCGGCGGCTGTCTTTATTGGATACCGAACCGGGATCTTCTGGTTCGGGAACGGCGTGATCCCGTCCTTTGTGGCGGGGCTTCTCTTTACTGCCGCCGGTCTCTTTTTTGCAGTCCGGCTCAGAAAAACAGCTCCGGAGCTCAATGTGCCCCGGGCCAGGAACACCGGCCGCCGGGATACCTTGCATATCCGGAAGCGCTACATTCCCTATTATCTGATCACCGCCGTTTACGGCTGTCAGAAGCGGATGCGGATCGTATTTGCGCCCTGGCTCATTGTGGAGCTTTTAGCCATGGGAGCGGATACCCTGGCGCTTTTAGGCATGGCTGCCCATCTGATCGGGAGCCGCTTTTCCCCAGTCATCGGCCGGATGCTGGACCACCTGGGAGTTTCCAGATCCCTGGCCATAGAAGGCGGATACTTTGCCGGAGCGTTTCTCTTTGCGGCCTTTGCAGCCTGGGGCGCGGCTTCCGGCCGGTTCGGGGACGGACCACTGGGAGCGGTCCTGGTTTTCCTGGCCTATATCCTGGTGATGCTGACAGATCATTTTAATACTGTCCATACGGTGATGATGAAGCAGCTGAGCCTGCGCCCGGAGGATGTGATGGGAAATCTGTCTCTGGGCTTAAGTGTGGATCATGTGCTGGCAGTGACGGTATCCGGCGGCTTCGGGGTGATCTGGAAGGTATGGGGTCCACAGTATGTGTTCTTACTGGCAGCCGCCTGCAGCGCGGTGCATCTGGCTGTGGCCGGATACCTGGAGAGGTCGGCGATCTTAAAGAAGAGATAAAAAATACGGCCCGCCTTATGGGCGGGCCATGGCCAGGGGCCGCAGCGTATTTCCTACGCCGCGGCCTCCGTTTCGTTCTGGGAAACACGGCGGCTGCGGAGCCGGTATGCCAGATGGCTCATCAGAGCCGCAGCAGCGGCTGCACCGGCCCAGCCCAGTCCCAGGGAATAAAGCGGGAACGTATGGCAGAGGTCGGAGAGGAAGCCCAGAGGCATGTGCATGTTGTAATCCAGGCAGTAAACGCAGCTTACGATACCGGTGACAGTGATGACAGCCGGGTACATATACGGATTTTTTCCCAGCTTTTCATCCAGGAGTCCCAGGATGATGAGGACGATGGATACCGGATAGATGGCGTTTAACACCGGTACGGAGATCCCAAGGATCGTATTTAAGCCCTGGTTGCAGACCACAAAGGAGAAGCCGGCGATCAGGTACACCCACTGTCTGTATTTCAGACGGTCAGTGAGGGAAGAGAAGAACTGGGAGATGGAGGTGATGAGCCCCACGCAGGTGGTCAGGCAGGCCAGGGTGAAGATGGCGGCCAGAAGCACGGCACCCACGTCTCCGAACAGCTGTTTTACAATGAGGCGGAGCACCACAGCCCCGTTTTCCGGGATGGCATAAACGGCAGAGCTTTTCATTCCCATATAGGATAGCATCAGGTACACTGCAGAAAGGATGGCTCCAGCAGCCAGACCGGCGCGGGTGGTGTAATGGATCAGATCGTTCTTTTTCTCAACGCCCAGGGACCGCAGGGTGGTGGCGATCACAAGGCCGAAGTTTAAGGCTGCGATGGTGTCCATGGTCTGGTAGCCTTCCAGGAAGCCCTTGACCATGGGGTTCGCCTGGTAGTCCGCCTGGGCGGCGGCAACTCCGGCGTCGCCGCGGAGAACAAACTGGACAAACAGGAAAAGAAGAAGGAGCAGAAGGCTGGGAGTCAGGAATCTGCCGATCCTTTCCATCAGCTTGCTGGGGGTCAGGGCCAGCCATCCGGCGGTCAGGAAAAAGACCAGGGAGTACAGCAGCATAAATACAGGGAGGGGGGCTCCAGAGGGAAGATACGGAGCCACGGCCATCTCAAAGGGGACTGAGGCGGCGCGGGGGATCCCAAGGCCTGGTCCGATGGAGAGGTAGATCAGGATCGTGAACACCACAGCAAAGCGGGCGTCTACCTTACGGGCCAGCTTATCCAGACCGTCAAATTTTGCCACAACGATGACGCCGAGGACTGGAAGGATCACGGCGGTGATCAGAAAGGCCGCGATGGCAAAGGGCATTTTTTCCCCGGCATTCTGTCCCAGGAACGGCGGGAAGATCAGATTTCCGGCTCCGAAAAACAGGGAAAACAGCATAAAGCTCATCAGGACCATTTTTTTCTTACTCAGTTTCATAACATTTCCTCCTGGATACTCATTTCTGCCCATGGCGCGCTTTTCCATGAAACAGGAAAGAATTCTGCTCTTGCAGGATTCTCCGCCTGCGGCGGGTCGCATTTGCGACGAAATTCCATACCGCCGCAGTGCGATTCTGCACGAAGTGCTTTTTTATTTGATAGGAATTTCCTATCAAACAAAAAAAGCCGTCCTCATAAAGGACGACTTTAAAATCGTGGTACCACCTTAATTCTCAAGCACAGCTTGACTCTTATACCGCATCAGACAATGCGTATCACCGATAACGTGGCTTAACCCCGGCGCACCTACTTCGTTCAGATTGCTTCTCAGAGATGATTTCACCGTTCCGCTTCAATGACAGTTTCCACCAGCCACTGCCTCTCTGGAAGATCCACGGACGACTACTTGTTCTCGTCAGATGAATTTATCATGTTGACACCGAGTATAGCACAGCCAGATGGCTTTTTCAAGGGCTTTTCCAAAAATATTTCCGTTATTTTGCACAAAAAGCAACTGGATTATAAAGCGGTTTTCACAAAAACATCATAGATGGCCCGGATGGCGTTTTCAAAATCCTCATCCCGGATCCCGATGATCACGTTCATTTCCCGGGAGCCCTGGTCGATCATCTTCACATTGATGCGGGCATGGGAGAGGGCTGCGAAGATCCTGGCGGCGACGCCCAGATTGGAGCGCATGCCCCGTCCTACTATGGCGATCAGCGCCAGATCGGATTCCAGATCGATGGAATCTGGATGGACTGCCCGGTGGATGCCGGAGATGATGGCCTGCTCCCGTTCCTGGAATTCGCTCTGATGGACGTATACGGTCATGGTATCGATCCCAGAGGGCAGATGCTCAAAGGAGATATTGTTTTTTTCAAGGACCTCCAGGACCTTTCTCCCGAATCCGATCTCTGAGTTCATCATGGCCTTATCGATGACGATGGAGCAGAAGCCCTTCTTTCCGGCCACGCCGGTGATGGTGTAGGAGGGCTTTTTGCTGGTGCTCTCCACGATCATGGTCCCAGGATCCGAGGGGCGGTTGGTGTTTTTGATATTGATGGGGATCCCTTCCTTGCGCACCGGGAAGATGGCGTCCTCGTGGAGCACGTTGGCGCCCATGTAGGACAGCTCTCTGAGCTCCCGGTAGGTGATGGTCTCAATGGGGGCGGGATCCTCCACGATCCTGGGGTCGGCCACCAGGAAGCCGGAAACGTCGGTCCAGTTTTCATAAAGGTCGGCGTGGAGGGCGCGGGCCACCAGAGAGCCGGTCACATCGGAGCCGCCTCTGGAAAAGGTGGCGATGGAGCCGTCGGGCTTTGAGCCGTAAAAGCCGGGGATCACCGCCTGCTTCATGGAAGCAAGCCGGGCCTCCAGCTCGTCGTTGGTCTTTTCCGGTAAAAATACGCCGTTTTCATCAAAAAAGACCACGTCTGCGGCGTCCACAAAGGGGAAGCCCAGGTAATGGGACATGATGATGCCGTTTAAATATTCGCCCCGGGATGCAGCGTAGGCCCTTCCGGCTTTATTTTTAAAATTTTCTTCGATGGTGTCAAATTCAAAGTCCAGGTTAAGGTCCAGATCCAGGCCGTTTATGATATCGTCGAACCGCTTTTTGATCTGGTCCAGGATCCGCTTATAGCTCTGTCCCGCAGCGCAGGCCTCATAGCACTGATATAGGAGGTCTGTGACCTTTGTATCCTTTCCGTCCCGTTTCCCAGGGGCAGAGGGGACCACATAGCCTCTGGCCTTATCTGCATCGATGATGGCTTTTACTTTTTTGAACTGTCTGGCGCTGGCTAAAGAGCTGCCGCCGAATTTAACTACTTTTTTCATAATCGATTCTGTCTCCTGTATATGTCGGCTTAATGTATGATCTTGGGGGTGGGGAAGTATTCAAATAAAACCTTGGCCACCAGCTTGTCTTTGGAAATGTAGGGGTTTTTCCAGTATCTGGCATCTGCGGAAAAATTCCGGTTGTCTCCCATCATGAAATAGCAGTCCTCGGGGACCTCAAAGTGCATGGTCTCTCCCTGGTTCATCTCTTCCGCCAGATAAGGCTCCTCCAGAGGCGTTTCAGACCCGTTTAAATACACCTTATCATCGATGATGTCGATGACGTCTCCGGGAAGGCCGATGACCCGCTTCACATAATAAACGGTCTTGGCCCGTTTTCCCAGCTCATAGCCGCAGGCCGGGCAGACCGCCGGGTCCTCGCCCTCACCAATGGCCGTACATCTGGGGCACTGCCAGCCGAATACGAAAATGGCCACGTCCCCGCGTTCCGGATCGGCGAACTTATAGTGGAGCCTGGAGCCGATGACGCGGCTGTGGGCCATAATGGTGTTTTCCATGGAACCGGTGGGGACCTCGCTGTTGGCAATGACGAAGGTGGTCAGCACGAAGGCGATGACAGCTGCGGATACTAACACCTGGATCCAGCTTATGAGCTCCGCCTTCCAGCCGGTTTTTGGCTCCTTCTTTTTCCGGCTTTTGTTCTGGTCTAATTCTTTGTTTTCATTTTCCATATTGATCAACCTCGTGAATTCCTGATAATGCAGTGCACAAAAATGCAATATATTGAGTTTAGAATACTTTTTCAAGTTTCGCAAGGACTTTTAGAAAAACATAAGAAAAAAATATGCGGAGGAGGGTTATGGCTTGTATCAGGAACGGGAAAATGGTAGAATGAGGGTATCGGATTCACAGATATCTGGAAAGGGATTATGAAATATTCTGGAAACAGGGGGCGTTTTATGGAAAAAATATTATATGATCAGATGGACTGGGCGGGGATCGAGGAGATCGTATATTCAGAGAGCAGCGATCCGGGAAGACTCCTGGGGGCCCATGTGGTAAAGGAAGGGCTTCTGATCCAGGCGTTTCTTCCGGGGGCAAGGACCGCGGCTGTGAAGCTTGGAAAAGAGAAATTTCCTATGGAAATGGCTGACGAGGCCGGCTGGTTTGCCGTGCTTTTTGAGGATAAAAGGGAGCTGGAGCCATACAGGCTCATAGCCGGATATGAGGACGGGACAGTGGCCGAGACCGAGGACCCGTACAGCTTCCGGTTCCGCTCCAGGTTTAAGGACGAGGAGCTTAAAAAGCTGGAGGCTGGGATCTATTACGATTCCTATGAAAAGCTGGGAGCCCATCCAGTGTCTGAAAACGGGGTCAGAGGCGTTCATTTTGCAGTCTGGGCGCCCGGGGCCATGCGGGTCAGCGTGGTGGGAGACTTTAATATGTGGGACGGAAGACGCCACCAGATGATCCGTCTGGGCGGCTCCGGCGTCTATGAGCTTTTTATTCCTGGAGTAAAGCCGGGAGACCTTTATAAATATGAAGTCAAGACCAGGGCCGGAGAGCCCATGCTGAAGGCCGACCCTTACGCAAATTATGCGGAGCTGCGGCCCGATACGGCGTCAGTGGTCTGGGACCTGGGCCGTTATAAGTGGAGCGATAAGGAGTGGATGGACCGAAGAGCAAAGACCGATACGAAGACAGCGCCCATGTCGGTCTATGAGGTACATCTGGGCTCCTGGATGCGGAAGCCGGCGGAGCTGGATGAAAACGGAGAGGAAAAGAACGGCAGCCAGTTTTATAATTACCGGGAGACCGCAGAAAAGCTGGCTTCCTATGTGAAGGAAATGGGCTATACCCATGTGGAGCTTTTGCCGGTGATGGAGCACCCCCTGGATGCCTCCTGGGGCTACCAGGTAACCGGCTATTATGCCCCCACCAGCCGCTACGGGACCCCCGACGATTTTAAGGCCTTCATGGACCATATGCACAAAGAGGGGATCGGCGTGATCTTAGACTGGGTCCCGGCCCATTTCCCCAGGGACGCCCATGGCCTGGCCTCCTTTGACGGCACCTGCCTGTATGAGCACCTGGATCCGCGTCAGGGTTCCCATCCCCACTGGGGGACGCTGATCTACAATTACGGGAGACCCCAGGTGTCCAACTTCCTGATCTCCAACGCCCTGTTCTGGGCAAAGGAGTACCATGCCGACGGGATCCGTATGGATGCGGTGGCCTCCATGCTGTATCTGGATTACGGAAAGAACGCCGGAGAATGGGTGGCCAACATGTACGGCGGCCATGAAAACCTGGAGGCTGTGGAGTTCTTAAAGCATCTGAATTCTGTATTCCATAAAGAGGCAAAGGGAGCGGTCCTCATTGCAGAGGAATCCACGGCCTGGCCCCAGATCACGGGAAATGTGAAGGAAGGCGGCCTGGGCTTTGATTATAAGTGGAATATGGGCTGGATGAACGATTTCCTGGGATATATGCAGTGCGATCCCTATTTCCGGAACCAGCACTACGGAGAGCTGACCTTCAGTATGCTCTACGCATACAGCGAGAACTTCGTCCTGGTGTTCTCCCATGACGAGGTGGTCCACGGAAAAGGCTCCATGGCGGGAAAGATGCCGGGAGATACCCAGGAAAAGAAATTTGCAAACCTGCGGGCCGCTTACGGCTTTATGACAGGCCATCCGGGGAAAAAGCTTTTGTTCATGGGCCAGGAATTTGGACAGATGGACGAGTGGAATGAAAACCGGAGCCTGGAATGGGAGCTTTTGCAGTATCCGGTCCATAAGGAGATGCAGGAATATGTGAAGGCGTTAAACCATTTATATACGACCCAGCCGGCTCTTTACGAAATGGATTATGAGCCCGAGGGCTTCGAGTGGATCAACTGTACCTACAATGACGAAAACATCGCCATCTTCATCCGGAAGACGAAGCGGCCCGAGGACACCCTGCTCTTTGTCTGCAACTTTGTTCCCGTGGCTCATGAGAAATTCCGGGTGGGCGTGCCCTTTGCCGGAAAATATAAAGAGATCTTAAACAGTGATTCTGTAAAATTTGGCGGAACGGGTGCAACAAATCCCCGGGTCAAGGCGTCTAAAAAAGAGGAGTGGGATGCCAGGGAGCATTCGATCTCCATTACCCTGCCGCCTTTAGGCATCTGCGTGTTCCAGTGTACGCCGGTGAAGGAGGAGCCGAAGAAGGAGACGGGTAAAAAAGCTGCCGGGAAAAAGGAGACCGCCGGAGCAGCCAGGAAAAAGACTGCCGGGGAAAAGCCTGCGGCAGCGAAAAAGCCGTCCCGGACTCCCGGACCGGTGGAGGCCGCCGGAAAGAAGGCAGCAGATGCTCTGGACAGGATCTCCCAGAAGGTGGGCGGCCTGATCAAAAAGACGGCCCAGTCCGGAGGGCAGCAGGAGAACAAAGAATCTGTGCATAAGGAGGAACGCTGATGCTGAAGATCCAGATCATGGACATGCTGCTTCCCTGGCTTCTTAAGACCGGCGGGAAGCTCCTGATCACCGTTTTGATCGCCGTCATTGGCTATAAGGTCATCCGCGCCATAAGAAAGGGCGTCGGAAGGTCCATGGAGAAGGCTGGTCTGGAGGTCACACTGAGGAAGTTTCTGGACGCGCTTTTATATGCCGTGCTCATCGGGCTCCTGGTGTTCATGGTGGCCGAGGAGCTGGGGATCAAATCCTCCTCCCTGGTGACCATTGCCGGAGCCGTGACCCTGGCCATGAGCCTTTCCCTTCAGAATACCATGGCAAACTTTGCCGGAGGCGTTCTGGTGCTCTTTTTAAAGCCCTTCAAGGCAGGAGACTATATCGTCACTAAGGATGGGGAGGGGACCGTGGAGTCCATCGGACTGGTCTATACGACCCTTCTGACCATTGAAAACAAAAGGATCGTGATCCCCAACAGCAGTATCTCCAATTCTCCCATCACCAACAGCACGGGAGAGGAAAAAAAGAAGCTGGTCTTAAACATCGGCATCGGCTATTCTGCCGATCTGAAAAAGGCAAAAGAGATCCTCAGACGGCTGTTTGAGGAGCATCCGGCCATCCTTAAGGAGGACGGGATCCTGGTGGTGGTGGACAGCCTGGGTGAGAGCAGCGTAAACTTAAGCGTCCGGGGCTGGACCCTGACGGAGGAGTACTGGACCGCCAGATGGGAGCTGACGGAAGCGGTGAAGCTGGCCTTTGACGAGGAGGGGATCGAGATCCCGTACAATTACCTGAATGTTCATTTAACTGAGAAACAAAAACAGTCCGGCCAGGCCTGACAGCCGGGCGGAGATTCCAGGGGAGGGAACAGCTATGGTAAAAAAGGCGGCAGAATTTGCCAGGAAGGTACATGAAGGGAAGCTTCGGAAGGGCAGTATGGTCCCGTATATCGTCCATCCCTTTGAGGCGGCTGTGATCGTTTCCGGGATGACCGACGATCCGGAGGTCATCAGCGCCGCCCTCCTCCATGATGTGATCGAGGACGCCGGGATCTCCTATGAGGAGCTGAAAATGCAGTTCGGGTCCCGGGTAGCCGACCTGGTGCTGGCAGAAAGCGAGGACAAATCCAGGACCTGGAAGGAGCGGAAAAGCGCCACCATTGAAAAGCTCAGATCGGCAGGACGGGCGGAAAAGCTCATCTGCCTGGGAGACAAGCTGAGCAATCTAAGGAGCACTGCCGCGGACATGCTGCTCCGGGGCGATGGAGTCTGGCAGAAATTCCGGGTCACAGATAAAAATGAGCACGCATGGTATTACCGCGGCGTATTTGAACAGCTTGGGGAACTGAAGGAAGAACTGGCATATCAGGAATCTGTCTCCCTGCTCCACAGAATATTTGACCAGGAGGAAGAAAAAGACCAATGAGAAAACTGAAGAAATTTTTACTGGGAGCCGCCGCCCTGTTCCTGGGCGTGACCGGAACGGCGGCCGCCTCCTTTCCAGCCTATGCGGACGGAGCCATGGGGGCCGTTTACAGGGCCCATATCCATGGCCGCGGCTGGACAGATATGGCAAAGGATAATACATATGTAAACGGCCCGAAGGATACGTATGTGACGGCAGTCGCCGCCTCCCTGGAGAACCAGCCCGAGGGCATGACCGGCACCATTGCCTACCAGGTGAACTTAAGCGGCTCCGGCTGGATGGACTGGCAGGAGAACCTTGGAGAGGCCGGGGCCACAGACACCGACAAGCCCCTGGAGGCAGTGCGGATGCAGCTCACAGGCCAGCTTTCCGAAAATTATGACCTTTACTATTCCGTCCTTCAGAATGGAGCCTGGACAGCTCTGGTAAAAAATGGCGAAACCGCCGGAACAGAGGGCCAGGGACTCCGGGTGGACGGTATCCGCCTTGCAGTGACCGGAAAGGACGCAGGGCTGCCGCCGGAGGGGACCCATATGGGCCGGTATATCGACCCATCGAAGCCCATGGTGGCCCTGACCTTTGACGACGGGCCCTCGGCCCATACGGCCAGGATCTTAGACTGCCTGGAGGCCAACGATGCCAGAGCTACCTTTTATATGGTGGGAAACCGTATGGGAACCTACCAGTCCACAGTAAAGCGCATGGTGGATATGGGCTGCGAGCCGGGCAGCCACACCTGGGACCACACCTATATCACGAAGCTGTCCCAGGAGGGGCTGTTTGCCAATCTGAACCGGCTGGACGACACGCTCCAGTCCATTGCCGGAGTGCGTACCGTGACCATGCGCCCGCCGGGAGGCTTTGTAAGCGACAATGCAAAGCAGAATTTGGCAAAGAAGGGCGTTCCCGCCATTCTCTGGTCCATCGACACCCTGGACTGGAAGACGAAAAATGCCCAGAATACCATCAATGTGGTGTTAAGCAGCGTAAAGGATGGTGACATCATCCTGATGCACGATCTCTACGGTACATCCGCTGACGCAGCGGTGGTCCTGATCCCTGAGCTTAAAAAGCGGGGCTACCAGTTGGTGACGGTCAGTGAAATGGCATCGTTACGCGGCGGCATGACGCCGGGACAGGTATATCACAGCTTCCGTCCATAGGAAAAAGAATGGGAGCATGAGAGACCGCAGACGGTCCGCTTATGACGGGAGCTGCCAGGATCCGTTCCGGCAGCTCTGCCTTAAGGGCGGCCTGGTCTGCGGCCTTTTTATATAGGGAACCGGCAGAGCCCAGTCCCAGGAGCAGCAATAGAAGCCAGAAGACGGCGTGCTCGGGCAGTCGTTTCAAAAAAATCCCCCCATATCCAGGTCTGATAGTACAGGATATGCGGGGGATCTTTCTTTTATGCGGACAGCGGGCCTGCCGCTACCACACGGCCACAGTGCCGTCGGTCCTGGGCTCGGTGGCTCCGCAGAGGGTGCCATCGTCGTCTCTTAAGATGATCTGGCCGCGGCCGAATTCCAGGCTGTTGACCGGGATGGTTATGTCATGGCCGGTACGGGTCAGCTTGTCAGCCATCTCGCTGTTATAAAGGCGCTCCAGGGAGATCTTCTTTTCTCCGGTCCACATCCATCTGGGGGCGTCCAGGGCCTCCTGGGGATTCATATGGAAGTCGATCATATTGGTCAGCACCTGCACATGGCCCTGGGGCTGCATAAAGCCGCCCATGACGCCGAAGGGGCCCACGGCCTTTCCGTCCTTGGAGAGGAAGCCGGGGATGATGGTGTGGTACGGCTTTTTGCCGGGAGCCACACAGTTTTCCATGGTCTCGTCCATGGTGAAGTTATTGCCCCGGTTGTGGAAGACGATGCCTGTGCCCGGAAGGACGGTTCCGGAGCCAAAGCCGCAGTAGATGGACTGTATGTAGCTGATCATGTTGCCGTCGCCGTCGGCTGCATTTAAGTAGACCGTATCGCCGCAGTAGGGAGTTCCGGGCTTGGGCTCCAGGGCGGTGCTCCCGATGAGGGCCCGGCGTTTTGCCGCATAGTCCCTGGATAAGAGCTGCTCCACCGTGGGCTTCATGGCTCTGGGATCGGCCACATACCGTTTTCCGTCAGTGAAGGCAAGCTTTAAGGCCTCCATGATCTTATGGGCCGTTTCCGGATCGTCGTGGCCTGCGGAAAGGTCCATGCCCTCCAGGATATTTAAGGCCATGAGGACAACGATGCCGTGGCCGTTGGGCGGGATCTCCCAGACGTCATAGCCTCTGTAATTGGTGGTGATGGGTTCCACCCACTGGGCCTTGTAGGCGGCCAGGTCCTCTTTCCTCAGATAGCCGCCGGTCTTTCTGGAATAGCTGTCGATGGCGTCGGCAATGGCTCCCCGGTAGAAGGATTCGCAGTTGGTCCTTCCAAGCTCCTCCAGAGTTTCGGCCATGCCCTTATACTTAAAGATCTCACCGGCTCTGGGAGCGCGGCCGCCGATGGTGAAATCCGCTGCCCAGGCCTCGTAAAATTCTGGGGAGAGCTCTTTTTTAAAGGACTCGGCCAGACGGTTCCAGAGTGCGGATACCACGGGAGATACGGGGAAGCCGTCCCGGGCATAGGAGGCGGCAGGCTCCAGGATCTGGGAGAGGGACAGCTTTCCAAAGCGTTTGTTGATCTCCGCCCAGCCGGAGGTGACGCCGGGGACTGTAACGGCTCCCCAGCCGTATTTGGGCATTTCTGTGTATCCGGCCTGTTTTAAGGTATCTACGCTTAAAAGAGCGGGAGCCGGGCCGCTGGCGTTTAAGCCGTAAAGCTTTCCTTCGTGCCAGATCAGGGCAAAGCCGTCGCCGCCCATATTGCAGGACATGGGCTCCACCACAGCCAGACAGGCGGCTGCGGCCAGGGCTGCGTCAAAGGCGTTTCCGCCTTTTTTGATCATATCCAGGCCTGCCTGGGCAGCCAGGGGTTGGGAGGCGCAGACCATTCCCCGGCGGCCGTAGACAAGACGGCGGCGGGACGGATAGCGGTACTGGAGCGGGTCAAAATGAAGATCCATGAAATTTCCTCGCTTTCTTAATTGAGATAGTCTCTTACAAACTGTACCAGCACGGCGGTTCCGGCGGCGATACAGTCTTCGTCAAATGTATTTTTGGAATTGTGGATCCCATGTCTGGTATTGGGATCACTGTTTCCCGAGCCTAAGCGGAACTGGGCGCCGGGAGCGTATTCCGGGAACAGGCAGGAGAAGTCCTCGGAGCCCAGGGAGGGGCTGTCGAAGGTGAAGATCCGGTCTGCGCCGATGGTCTTTTCTGCGGCCGCTGCCACCAGATCGACGACAGTATCGTCGTTGACCAGAGGCGGCATACCGTCGCCCCAGGTGATCTCGCCCTTTCCGCGGAGGGTCTCCGCTCCCAGGGTCACGATCCGTTCCACGGACTGCTTCATGGACTCCCGAAGCTCCGGCGTCAGGGTCCGGAGGGTTCCCTGCATTTCCACAAAATCCGGTACGATATTGGCCGCCTTGCCGCCCTGGATGTTTCCGATGGTGAGGACGGCGGAGGAGATGGGATGGTTTTCCCTGGAAACGATGGTCTGGAGCTGGGTCAGCACATAGGCGCTGATCATTACCGGATCCACGAAATTTTCCGGGTGGGCCCCGTGGCCGCCTTTTCCGCTGATCTTAATATGGAAGAAATCGTTGGAGGCGCATCCAGGCCCTTTCTTTAAGGCAATGGTCCCGGCGTCGTATTCCGGAGACACGTGGAGGCCGATGAACACATCGGGCTTTGCGGCCCTTGTAAAATCACAGTCGATGAACTGCTTTGCACCGCAGCCCTTTTCCTCGGCCGGCTGGAAAAGGAACATGACGGTTCCAGAAAGCTCGTCCCGGATCTGGGAAAGGACCCGCGCACAGTATAAAAGCACAGTGGTGTGGATATCATGACCACAGGAATGGCAGACATTGGGAATTTCGGATGCAAATGGGAGCTCTGTCAGCTCCGGCATGGGCAGGGCGTCGATATCCTCCCGGATGGCCACGGTCTTTCCGGGCTTTTTGCCGCGGAGGATGCCGAGCACTCCGGTCTTTAAGCCGATCTCGGCTATCTCAATGCCGTATTCCGTCAGCTTTTCCCGGATCAGCTTCGTGGTTTCAAATTCTTCATTGCTGAGCTCCGGATGCTGGTGGATATGACGGCGGATAGCGGTCATTTCTTCATTCAATGGCAGGACCAGTTTCATGGTTTCCATAGGAGTTCCTCCTGTTTCGTTTGAATTTTCCAACATGTTTTTATTTTAAAACAGAATGCGGGAAAATACAATCCAAATTGCATGAAACATGGGGGAGCCGTCCCGGGGCCAGAAACCTGTTGCAATTTGCGACAAAAAATTTTATAATAAAATTTAATATTATCATGGGCATGATGTGGATACGGGGAATTGGGAGATCCTGGAGGCCCGGGTGAGGGAAGGTGTGAGCGTATGGAAGAAAAACTGAAAAGCATAGAAGTGGAACTGGAGGCTCCGGCGGATTTTACCAGTCCCGACGTGCTGTATGAGGATCTGGTAAAGAGCATACGGAAATATCATCCGTCTGACGATCTGGGCATGGTGGAAAAGGCGTATCAGATCGCCCGGGATGCCCACAAGGACCAGAAGAGAAAATCCGGGGAGCCATATATCATCCATCCCCTCTGCGTGGCGATCATCCTGGCGGACCTGGAGCTGGATAAGGAATCCATCATCGCCGGTATCCTCCATGACGTGGTGGAGGATACGGTTCTGACCGAGGAGGAGCTGGCGGCGATCTTCGGAAAAGAGGTGGCCCTGCTGGTGGACGGCGTCACAAAGCTGACCCAGCTGTCCTGGTCTGCCGATAAGGTGGAGATGCAGGCGGAGAACTTAAGAAAGATGTTCCTGGCCATGGCCAAGGATATCCGGGTCATCCTCATTAAGCTGGCGGACCGCCTCCACAACATGCGGACACTTCAGTACATGAAGCCGGAGAAACAGAAGGAAAAGGCCAGAGAGACCATCGAGATCTACGCGCCTCTGGCGGACCGTCTTGGTATTTCCAAAATAAAGATCGAGCTGGACGATCTGGCGCTGAAATACCTGGAGCCGGACGTTTATAATGATCTCCAGGAAAAGATATCCCTGACCAGCGAGGCCAGACAGAATTTCATCGACGAGATCATCCAGGAGATCAGCACCCACATGAAGCATGCGGAGATCGAATGCGAGGTCAGCGGCCGCGTGAAGCATTTTTTCAGCATCTATAAAAAAATGGTGAACCAGAACAAGACCCTGGACCAGATCTATGATATTTTTGCAGTGCGGATCATTGTGGATACGGTGAAGGACTGTTATGCAGCCCTGGGCGTGATCCATGAAATGTATAAGCCCATCCCGGGCCGGTTCAAGGACTATATCGCCATGCCAAAGCCCAATATGTACCAGTCCCTGCATACGACCCTGATCGGGAACAACGGCCAGCCCTTTGAGATCCAGATCCGGACTTTCGAGATGCACCGGACGGCAGAGTACGGAATCGCGGCCCACTGGAAGTATAAGGAAAGCGGCAGCGGCCACATTGCAGCCGGAGATGAGGCCAAGAAGTTAAGCTGGCTGAGACAGATCCTGGAGTGGCAGCAGGATATGTCGGACAACAAAGAATTCCTAAGCATGCTAAAGAGCGATCTGGACATGTTCTCCGACAACGTTTACTGCTTTACGCCCAACGGCGATGTGAAGGCCCTGCCCAGCGGCTCCACGGCCATTGATTTTGCCTACGCCATCCACACGGCTGTGGGAAATAAGATGGTGGGCGCCCGGGTCAACGGGAAGCTGGTGAACATCAACTATGTGATCCAGAACGGAGACCGGATCGAGATCATGACCTCCCAGAACTCCAAGGGCCCCAGCAGAGACTGGTTAAACCAGGTCAAGAGCAGCCAGGCGAAAAATAAGATCAATTCCTGGTTCAAGCAGGAGAGGAAGGCCGATAACATCATCAAGGGCCGGGAGCTGATCGACCGGTACTGTAAGGCCAAGGGAATCAACTTTGCCGATATCAGCAAGCCCGAATATATGGATAAGGTCTTAAAGCGCTATGCCTTCCAGGACTGGGATTCGGTACTGGCCTCTGTGGGCCACGGCGGCTTAAAAGAGGGCCAGGTCATCAATAAGATGGTGGAGGAGCGGGAGAAAAAGCTGAAGCGGGAAGTGACCGACGCGACGATCCTGGACACCATTGGAGACAACAACCGGGCGGCTGTGGTGCCCATGCGCGGAAAGAGCAAGAGCGGCATCGTGGTCAAGGGGATCCACGACCTGGCAGTGCGCTTCTCCAAATGCTGCAACCCGGTTCCGGGAGACGAGATCGTGGGCTTCGTGACCAGAGGCCGCGGCGTTACCATCCACCGGACCGACTGCATCAATGTGCTGAACCTGCCGGAAATGGAGCGGAACCGGCTGATCGATGCCGAATGGCAGGCGGAGGAGGATGAGAAGGGAACAGCCACCTACGCCACCGAGATCTCCATTTATGCCAATAACCGGATCGGCATGTATGTGGATATTGCCAGGATCTTCACAGAGCGGGAGATCGATGTGACCAATATGAACGCCCGGACCAATAAGCAGGGCAAGGCCACCATTACCATGTCCTTTGATATCCACGGAACAGAAGAATTAAATACTCTCATGGCCAAGATCCGCCAGATCGACGGGGTCTTAGACATCGAGAGGACCACAGGCTGATAAAAATACGGGGAGTCTGCCACGCCAAACGGCCGGCGGACTCCATCATCTTTGAAAGGGAAAGAAAACAATGAGCGGAATTTGTGTAAAAAATCTGACAGTGGGAATGGTAGAGACCAACTGCTGCCTGGTCTATAATGAGGAGACAAAACAGGCGGTGATCGTGGATCCGGGCGATGCAGCAGATGTGATCCGGGAGGAATGCCGGAAGCTGGAGCTTTCGCCGGAGCTGATCCTTCTGACCCACGGCCATTTTGACCACATTATGGCGGCAGAGGAACTGCGGAAGGAATGGGGAATTAAGATCTGTGCCTGCGAAAAGGAGCTGGAGGTCTTAAGGGACAGCAAAAAGAACCTGATGATGGATTATTACAGAAAGGATTATACCCTGGAGCCGGATCTGACGGTCTGTGACGGAGAGACCTTTGAGGCTGCAGGCGTGACCTGGAAGGTGATCGAGACCCCGGGCCATACCATCGGCTCCTGCTGCTACTATATCGAGTCTGAGGATCTTCTGTTTGCGGGCGACACCCTGTTCCGCACCTCCTACGGCCGGGTGGATCTTCCCACCGGAGATGCCATGTCCATGCTGGCTTCGGTGAAGAAGCTTTTAACGCTTCCGGAGACGGTGAAGGTATATCCGGGTCATATGGGCGTTACCTCCATCGAATATGAAAAGAAGCACAATCCCCTTGCGAGGTACTAAAAATGATCGGAATTTTACTGAATGATGCTTCCTATGAGCAGGACATCCGGGAGCTTTTAATGGCGTTCTATCCAGGAGAAGGCTTTGCCCATGAAAGGACCGGGGGCGTGGACTTTTATGTGGAAGGAACGTATGAGCTGGAGTCCGGCACATTTTCCCTGGATATCCTGGAAAATGAAGAGAAAAAGGCGGGAGCGGCATTTCCCATCTCTTATGAGAACCGTCTGGAAGCCAAGACTGCCATCAAACGGGAGCTTTACGGCCTTCTTTCTGCCCGTACCGGAAAGACTCTTCCATGGGGGACCCTTACCGGGATCCGTCCCACAAAGATCGCCTTAAGCCGGCTGGACCAGGGCGTTTCGGAGGAAGAGATCCGGGAATTCATGGAAAAGACCTATCTGACCAGCAGCGAGAAGATCGGCTTGAGCCTGGAGATCGCGGAGCGGGAAAAGGAGCTCCTGAGCCATATTGACTATGAAAACGGATACAGCCTGTATGTGGGGATCCCGTTCTGTCCCACCACCTGCCTGTACTGCTCCTTTACCTCCTACCCCATCGGGGCCTGGGAAAAGAAAATGGACCAGTACCTGGCCGCTCTTTTCAAGGAGCTGGATTATGTGGCGGAGACCATGAAGGGACGCACCCTGGATACGGTCTACTTCGGAGGAGGAACGCCAACGGCCTTAAAGGCAGAGGAGCTGGACGCCATCCTCACCCGGATCGAGGAGCGGTTCGATCTTTCTTCTGTGAAGGAGTTTACAGTGGAGGCCGGACGGCCCGACAGCATCACTGAGGATAAGCTGAAGACCCTGCGGGCCCACGGGATCTCCAGGATCTCCATCAATCCCCAGACCATGAAGCAGTCCACCCTGGATCTCATCGGCCGCCGCCATACGGTGGAGATGGTGAAGGAAAAATACCGTCTGGCGAGAAAGTTGGGCTTTGATAACATCAACATGGATCTGATCATCGGCCTGCCGGAGGAGGATATAAACGACGTGCGGGCCACCATGGAGGAGATAAAGGAGCTGGCCCCGGACAGCGTTACGGTCCATTCCCTGGCCATCAAGCGGGCTGCCAGACTCAATATCTTTAAGGAACGGTATGCGGACTTAAAGATCGAGAACACCCAGGAAATGATCGATCTGACGGCAGAATACGCCAGATCCATGGGACTGGTGCCCTATTATCTGTACCGCCAGAAAAATATGGCCGGCAATTTTGAAAATGTGGGCTACGCGGCCCCGGATAAGGCGTGTATCTACAACATCCTCATTATGGAGGAAAAGCAGACCATCGTTGCCTGCGGGGCCGGGACCACGACGAAGGTGGTATTCCCTGCGGAAAACCGTCTGGAGCGGGTGGAGAACGTCAAAGATGTGGATCAGTATATCGCCCGCATCGACGAGATGATTGGAAGAAAAGAAAAGATGCTTGAAAAACTGGATGGGCTGTCGTAAACTTACCATCAGACATAAAATATGGAGGAACGAGTATGGCGTTAAAGAAAAAGCCGGTGACCGGCATGAAGGATATCCTGCCCCAGGAAATGCAGATCCGCGATTATGTTCTGAACCAGATCAAGGAAACGTACCGCGGCTTCGGATTCTCTTCCATTGAGACTCCCTGTGTGGAGCACATTGAAAACCTGTTAAGCAAGCAGGGGGGAGACAATGAAAAGCTGATCTTTAAGGTATTAAAGAGGGGCGAGAAATTAAATTTAGAGGCGGCAGAGACAGAAAACGACCTGGCAGACAGCGGCCTGCGCTACGATCTGACGCTCCCGCTGTCCAGATACTATTCCAACAACGCGGCCAATCTGCCGTCTCCCTTTAAGGCGCTCCAGATCGGAAGCGTATGGAGGGCAGACCGCCCCCAGAAGGGCCGTTACCGCCAGTTTGTCCAGTGTGACATCGACATCTTCGGCGACGCCACCAGCCAGGCGGAGATCGAGCTGGTGCTGGCGACCACAACAGCTTTAAAGAAGATCTGTCCCAACAACCAGTTTGAGGTCCGCATCAACGACAGGAAGATCCTGCGGGCCATGGCCGTTTACAGCGGCTTCCCGGAGGAGGACATTGAAAAAGTGTTCATCACTGTGGACAAGATGGACAAGATCGGTGTGGACGGCGTGAGAGCGGAGCTGGTGGAAAACGGATATTCCGAAGAAACGGCGGATAAATACCTGGAGCTCATGGGACAGGTGACGGGTGACGCCGACGGAGTCCGCCGTATGGGAGAGATCCTTTCAGGCGTACTGGAGGACGGCGCAGCCGAAAATCTGGCGGAGATCATGGATACGGTCATGAGCGTGTCCGGCGGAGGCTTCGGACTGAAATTCGATCCCACCCTGGTCCGTGGCATGGGCTATTACACCGGCACGATCTTTGAGGTGGCCATGGAAGGCTTTGGCGGCTCTGTGGCCGGCGGCGGAAGATATGATAAGATGGTGGGAAGATTCACAGGCATGGATACTCCGGCCTGCGGCTTTTCCATCGGCTTTGAGCGGATCGTGGGGATCCTCATGGACGCCGGCTTTGTGGTTCCGGAAAAGAACGCCAGAGAGGCTTGGATGTATGAAAAGGGCATGGGAATGGAGCGTCTTTCTGAGATCCTCAAGGAGGCCATGGCTGCCCGCGCAGAGGGAAAAACGGTCCTGGTGACCCAGATGAACAAGAATAAAAAGTTCCAGAAGGAGCAGCTGGGAAAAGAGGGCTATACGGAGTTCAGGGAGTTCTATAAAGAGGAATTAAAGCGTTAGCAGGAGGAGAATATCATGGCAGAATCAATGGCAGGCTTAAAGCGTTCCTGCCGCTGTACAGAGGTTACAGAGGCAAACGTGGGCCAGGAGCTGACCCTTATGGGCTGGGTCCAGAAGAGCAGAAATAAAGGCGGCATCATCTTTACAGATCTGAGAGATCGCACCGGGATCATCCAGATCATTTTTGAGGAGAGCGACTGCGGAGCCGAGAGCTTTGCAAAGGCAGAGCGCTTAAGAAGTGAGTTTACCATCGCGGTGACCGGCGTGGTGGAAAAGCGTTCCGGCGCGGCCAACGAAAACTTAAAGACCGGTTCCATTGAGGTACGGGCAAAATCCTTGCGGATCCTTTCCGAATCCGAGGTTCCGCCGTTCCCCATTGAGGAAAACAGTAAGACAAGGGAAGAGGTGCGCTTAAAATATCGGTATCTGGACCTGCGCCGTCCGGATCTCCAGAGAAACATCCTGGTCAGAAGCCGTGTGGCTACCATGGTGCGCCAGTTTTTAGCAGATGAGGGATTTTTAGAGATCGAGACCCCTACCTTAATTAAGAGCACGCCGGAGGGAGCCAGGGACTATCTGGTGCCCAGCCGTGTGCATCCGGGGAACTTTTATGCCCTTCCCCAGTCTCCGCAGCTCTTAAAGCAGCTTTTAATGTGTTCTGGATTTGACCGTTATTTCCAGCTGGCCCGCTGCTACCGGGACGAGGATCTTAGGGCTGACCGCCAGCCGGAGTTTACCCAGATCGACATGGAGCTGTCCTTTGTGGATGTGGAGGACGTGCTGGATGTAAATGAGAGACTCTTAAAGAAGATCTTCAAGGAGATCTGTGGTTTTGACGTGCAGCTTCCCATCCAGAGAATGACCTGGAGAGAGGCCATGGACCGCTTCGGCTCGGATAAGCCGGATCTGCGGTTTGGAATGGAGCTTAAAAATGTGTCCGACGTGGTCAGGGACTGCGAATTTGTGGTGTTTAAGAGCGCCCTGGAAAACGGCGGTTCTGTCCGCGGCATCAACGCAGACGGCCAGGCCGGCATGCCCAGAAAGAAGATCGACGCTCTGGTGGAATACGCCAAGGGCTTTGGGGCCAAGGGACTGGCCTACCTGGCCATCCATGAGGATGGCTCCTATAAGTGCTCCTTCGGAAAGTTCATGAAGGAGGAGGAGCTGGACGCCCTGGTAAAGGCCATGGACGGAAAGCCGGGAGACCTGTTATTCTTTGCCGCCGACAAGGATAAGGTGGTATTCGACGTTCTCGGAAACCTCCGTCTGGAGCTGGCAAGACAGCTGGATCTTCTTAAGAAGGATGACTTTAAGTTCCTGTGGGTGACTGAATTCCCGCTTTTAGAGTACTCAGAGGAAGAGGACCGGTATGTGGCCATGCACCATCCGTTCACCATGCCCATGGAGGAGGATATCCCCCTTCTGGACAGCGATCCGGGCGCAGTGCGTGCAAAAGCATACGATATCGTGTTAAACGGAACAGAGCTGGGCGGCGGTTCTGTACGTATCCATCAGGGAGATATCCAGGAGAAGATGTTTGAGGTCCTGGGCTTTACGCCGGAGCGGGCCAACGAGCAGTTCGGCTTCCTTCTGGATGCCTTTAAATACGGCGTTCCGCCCCATGCCGGCCTGGCCTACGGCCTGGACCGTGTGATCATGCTGATGGTGGGAGCCGACAGTATCCGCGACGTGATCGCCTTCCCGAAGGTAAAGGACGCCTCCTGTCTGATGATGGAGGCTCCTTCGGAGGTGGATGTGAAGCAGCTGGAAGAGCTTCATATCGCTGTGGTTCCGGAGGAGAAGGAACAGGAATAAATAAGAATAAGATAAAGAGGGCACCGGCAGCAGCGGTGCCCTCTTATTTGGCTAGTGGGAAGAAATAGCTGTCCTGTTACACTTCCGGATGGAAGGTCAGAAGGAGCGGAAAAGAAAATACAGGATCATCAAAACGAATACGATATTTACACTGTTATATATAAGTGTACTATGTTTAGAATTGCGAACCTTTTCCAGGACATATATCTGGATGGATATCATGAGGAAATAGCGTATCACATCCAGAACGGTCGGAAGGATGGAGAGGGGGAAGACAGGATATCGGGGTCTTGTGTGAATAGAGGAAATGATCCCCAGGGCCAGGGCCGCTATAAAAGCTTTTTTATATTTTGGCTGCATTGAAAACTCCTATTCCTGCAATTCGCTGTTTGCAAGGCTGTCAAATTAAAAAGTACCATTCTCTTGTCCATCCAGCCCAGTATTAGGATCCGCTATATCCACTTACGGCCACAATTTATCACTTTGGTGTCTTCGTACCTTTATAGATTTTTATAAGAATCAATAAAAACTGTTTATATGGATGCAACAGGAGAAAAAGATTATCTAATATATATAATACATCGAAATATGAAAAAAACAATGGATTAAAGCGATAAACTCAAAAAGCTTTCTGAGAGAACCCCACTCATCCCAAAACGGCCCCTGGCTTTGTGAAACTTTAGTGAACTGATAGTATTTTACCGGCCGTTCTGCTAGAATACAGGTAGAAAAGGAAATGAACAAGGAAGGTGGAAACAATGGATTCTGTTAAGGTACTGATGGTGGACGACGAGGCCAGGATGCGGAAGCTGGTAAAGGATTTCCTGGCCATCAAGGGATACAGGGTGATCGAAGCAGAGGACGGGGAGCAGGCAGTGGATATCTTTTTTAAAGAAAAGGATATCGGTCTGGTGATCCTGGATGTGATGATGCCGAAAATGGACGGCTGGGAGGTATGCCGGACCCTCCGCCGCTATTCCCAGGTGCCGATCATCATGCTGACGGCCCGGTCTGAGGAACGGGACGAGCTTCTGGGGTTTGAACTGGGAGTGGACGAGTATATTTCCAAGCCCTTCAGTCCAAAGATCCTGGTGGCCCGCATAGAGGCCATTTTAAGGCGGGGAAATGCCGGAACGGGAGAGATCCTGGAGGCAGCCGGGATCCGGGTGGATAAAGACGCCCACGAGGCCAGCGTGGACGGCCAGCCGGTGGATCTGAGCAATAAGGAATTTGAGCTTCTGATATATTTTATGGAAAACCAGGGGATGGCCCTGTCCAGGGAAAAGATCCTGAACAACGTGTGGAATTACGATTATTTCGGTGACGCCAGGACCATCGACACCCATGTAAAGAAGCTTCGCAGCAAGTTAGGAGAAAAGGGTGAGTTCATAAAGACCATCTGGGGCATGGGATATAAGTTTGAGGTGAACGCATAATGAAATCCATACGGACGCGGATGACGGTGATCTTTGTGGGCCTTATGATGGCCATGATCGCCGTGATCTGGGGGATCAACAAATGGTATCTGGAAAAATACTATATAACTGAGAAGGTGGAGTCCATTGAAGCGGCCTACGATGCGTTCAACTGGCAGCTGGAGTCCAACGCAGAGCGGGGGATCTCCATCCAGGAGGCCATGAAGCGGGAGCAGGATGCAGACGGAAACATAAAGGAAGGAAATCTCCAGAAGCTGTTCCGGGATTTCAGCGACAAGGCCAATGTTTCCATGCTGATGATCGACAACAGCGCCGATTCGTCGGCAGTCTATTCCACAGCCAGGGACGCGAAATTTTTAAGGGACCGGATGGAGCGGTATATTTTTGGAAAAAACCATATGGACGTAAAGGTGCTGGAGGAGAATGAAGCCTATACGCTCCAGGTCACCTTCGACCCGTGGAGAGACGGCAGCTATCTGGAAAGCTGGGGCTTTTTTTCGGATAACAGCACAGCTTTCATTATGAGCACCCCTCTTTCCAGTATCAGCGAGAGTACCATGCTCTCCAACCGGTTTCTGGCCTATGTGGGCATCTTTGCCGTACTGATCGGCGGGATCGTGGTCTATTTTGTGGCAGGACGGCTCACGGGCCCCATTAACCAGCTTTCCAGTCTTTCGGAAAAAATGTCCCAGCTGGATTTTGACGCCCGGTATGAACCGGAAAAAGGGGAGTATACAGAGATCGGGGTCCTGGGAAAGAACATGAATACGCTGTCCATGCGTCTCAGGGAGACCATCGGTGAGCTGAAATCTGTCAATAACCAGCTTCAGAAGGATATTGAGGAGAAGACACGGATCGACGAGATGCGAAAGGAATTCATTGCCAACGTATCCCATGAGCTGAAAACGCCCATTGCTTTGATCCAGGGCTACGCA
Organism: Enterocloster hominis (ex Liu et al. 2021); assembly: GCA_014385265.1. GTDB lineage: Bacteria > Bacillota > Clostridia > Lachnospirales > Lachnospiraceae > Alitiscatomonas > Alitiscatomonas aceti. The sequence continues at coordinate 1,055 of JACRTJ010000010.1, read as the reverse complement.
GAGGGCCTCCAGGAAGGCATGGGCGAGGATAAGGAGAGCCGGGATTATTACTGTGACGTGATCGTGGATGAGGCCGGAAAGATGAATAAGATGGTAAAACAGCTTTTGACCCTGTCATCTCTGGAAAGCGGCAGCGACCGGACGGTCATGGAACGGTTCGACCTGACTGAGCTGATCCAGGGAGTCATCAATTCAGCGAGGATCATGGTCCAGCAGGCGGAAGCAGAGGTGAAGTTTGAATGCAGCGGCCCGGTGTGGGTCTGGGCAGATGAATTTAAGATCGAAGAAGTGGTGACCAACTATCTGAGCAATGCCATCCATCACGCCGGAGGGGAGAAAAAAATCGTGATCCGCATTACGAGAGATGGAGATAAGGTCCGGGTATCTGTATTTAACACGGGAACGCCGATCCCCGAGGAGGCGCTTCCCAACCTGTGGACGAAGTTCTATAAGGTGGATAAAGCGAGGACCAGAGAATACGGCGGGACCGGCATCGGTCTTTCCATTGTGAAGGCCATCATGGATGCCCATCATGAATCCTGCGGCGTGGAAAACTGGGAAAACGGAGTGGAATTCTGGTTTACATTGGACGGCAGCAGCCAGTAAAAAGTCCAGGCGGCATATCTTGTGTTCTGCACAGGATGTGCCGCCTTATCTTGTATATATAAAAGGAACAGAAAAAAAAACGTGAAAAACGCAAAAAAAATGAAAAAAGATGTTGACATTTGGCAGAACATCTGGTATTCTAATACCCGTCCCAAGCGACCGGGACAGACTTCTGAAAGAAACCCAAGGGTTTCGGAAAGAAATCAAAAAGAAATTTAAAAAAGTTCTTGACAAACAGAACGCAGCATGATATACTATTGAAGCTGTCGCTGAGAAAGACAAGAACAGCACAGAACCTTGAAAACTGAACAGTATGTAAAACCCTGAAAATTCTTATAAAATGGCCAAAAGGTTTCGGCCATGAATGAGAACATTCAGAACAAAAACCTAAACAACAGTAGAACGGTTTAAAGATTAGCCAAGCGAATTTTTGAACTGGACAAACACTT
>JACRTJ010000001.1 GCA_014385265.1 Enterocloster hominis (ex Liu et al. 2021) | reverse complement strand
ATCAAGAACAACGTGTTCGGTACATATAAGACGGCGAAAGCAGCGGATAAATATGGTACTAAGCGCTTCGTGCTGATCTCCACGGACAAGGCCGTGAACCCCACCAACATCATGGGGGCGTCCAAGCGGATGTGCGAGATGGTGGTGCAGATGATGAACGCCAGGTCGAAGACGGACTTTGTGGCCGTGCGGTTCGGAAATGTACTGGGAAGCAACGGGTCCGTGATCCCGCTCTTTAAAAAGCAGATCGAACAGGGCGGTCCGGTGACGGTGACCCACCCGGATATCATCCGGTATTTCATGACGATCCCGGAGGCAGTGTCTCTGGTATTACAGGCCGGGGCCTATGCAAAGGGCGGGGAGATCTTCGTCCTGGACATGGGGGAGCCCATGAAGATCCTGGACCTGGCGAAAAACCTGATCCGGCTGTCCGGGTACACACCGGATGTGGATATCCCCATCGTGTTCACGGGCCTGCGGCCCGGGGAGAAGTTATATGAGGAGCTTCTCATGAACGAGGAAGGGATGCAGGATACGCCCAATAAGTTAATTCATATCGGGAAACCCATCGAGTTCGATATGGAGCGGTTTGAGGGGCAGCTGGAGGAACTTTATGTGACTGCCAATGAGGACGGGGACGGGATCCGGGAGGATGTGATGCGGATCGTGGGGACGTACCATCCGGCGGGGATAAAGTCCTGACCATGACAAAGTGGAAACTAGGAATATCCGGAAGAACCGAAAAACGTCAAAGGATAAAGGAGTGGCTGTAAAGCCACCCGCAGGAGAAGACCGGTCGCTGCCAGCAGATACAGCTGGCAGCGATTTTTCATTAAAAAACTGTATTTGCAGAATTTCAAGGGGGAAGAAGCTATGATGAAGATCCCATTTTCACCGCCCGATATCACAGAGGAAGAGATCCAGGAGGTGGCAGAGGCTCTGCGTTCCGGATGGATCACCACGGGACCAAAGACCAAGGAGTTTGAACGGAAGATCGCAGATTACTGCGGAGTGAAACGTGCGGTATGCCTGAACTCGCAGACTGCCTGTGCAGAAATGGCCCTGCGTATTCTGGGGATCGGACCGGGAGACGAAGTGATCACCTCGGCATATACCTATACGGCTTCCGCCTCTGTGATCTGCCATGTAGGAGCCCGTCCGGTCCTGGTGGATACACAGGCAGATTCCCTGGAAATGGATTATGAGGCACTGGAGAAAGCAGTTACAGAGCATACAAAGGCCGTGATCCCGGTGGATATCGGCGGGATCCCCTGCGACTATGACCGTATCTTCTCGATCGCGGAAAGAAAAAAAGCTCTGTTCCGGCCCGCAAACCAGCTGCAGGAGGCCATGGGGAGGATCGCGGTATGTGCAGATGCTGCCCACTCCTTTGGGGCAGAATGGCATGGAAAAAAGACAGGAAGCATTGCGGATTTCTCATCCTTCAGTTTCCATGCAGTCAAGAACCTGACCACAGCCGAGGGGGGAGCCCTTACGTGGAACCCGATCCCAGGAATCGGGGATGAGGATATATACCATCAGCTCCAGCTGTATTCCCTTCATGGGCAGTCCAAGGATGCCCTTGCAAAAACCCAGCTGGGAGCCTGGGAATATGACATTGCCGGGCCATGGTACAAATGCAACATGACAGACATCATGGCTGCGATCGGCCTGGCCCAGCTGCGCAGATATGAGGGGCTGCTGATGAGGCGGAAGGAGATCATCCGGCAGTACGACCAGGTCTTAAGGCCTGTGGGAGTGGGCACTCTGGAGCATTACACCAGCGGCTGTACATCGTCCGGTCATCTGTATCTGACATGGATCCCGGGGATCAGCCTGGAGCAGAGGCAGGAGATCATTGTAAAGATGGCGGAGGCAGGTGTCGCCTGCAATGTCCATTACAAACCGCTTCCGATGATGACTGCATATAAAAATATGGGGTTTGATATAAAGGATTACCCCAATGCATATGGACACTTTGTAAATGAGATCACGCTTCCGCTCCACACAAAGCTGTCGGATGCGGAGGTTACATATGTGGCAGAAACCTACGCCAGCGTTGTGAAGCCGTATATCCAGAAAAGGGAGAAGGGGACATGTTAAGGCGCTGGGAAGAGCTTCCGGAGTTCATGAGGACCGATGCGGTGCGTCCTTACTACAAGGCACTGGAAAAAAAACGGTACAGCCTGTATCTAAAGCGGCTGTTTGACTTTTCCATGTCCAGTGTCATGCTCATCCTCCTCTCCCCAGTCCTGCTGGGACTCGGGATCTGGATCCGGATGGACTCGGAAGGTCCTGTATTCTATCGCCAGAAACGGATCACCCAGTATGGAAGGCCCTTTGAGATCTATAAGTTCCGGACCATGGTCGTCAATGCAGACCGGATCGGAAGCCAGGTGACGGTCGGGAAGGACCCCAGGATCACACGGGCCGGTTCCTTTCTCAGGGGATGCCGCCTGGACGAACTTCCGCAGCTGATCAATATCTGGAAGGGCGAAATGACTTTTGTGGGGACCCGGCCGGAGGTACCGAAATTTGTTAAGGAATATACGGATGAGATGTACGCCACACTGCTGCTGCCGGCAGGAGTGACCTCCATGGCCAGTATCTGCTATAAAGACGAGGAACGGATGCTGCAGGGGGTCTGTGGAGAGGAGGCCGACCGGGTTTATGTGGAGAAGATACTGCCGGAGAAGATGAAATGGAATTTTATAGAGCTAAAGAAAACGTCTATCATAAGAGACGTACAGGTGCTTTTTAAAACAGTAGCGGCGGTAATTTAAGAGGCTCTCTGCGCGATGGACGGAAAGGACTTATATTTAGATGAAAATCTTATTGATAAATCATTATGCTGGCAGTCCGGAAATGGGAATGGAATTCCGGCCTTATTATATGGCCCAGGAATGGATCCGGCAAGGCCATGAGGTTGATATCATTGCAGCCGATTATTCCCATCTGCGTAGAAAAAATCCCAAAGTACAGAGGGACTGGCAGATAGAAGAAATAGATGGGATCCGTTATCACTGGCTTCGGACCGGAGACTATGACGGAAATGGAGTGCGGCGTGCGCTGACGATGTTCCGTTTTGTCGGAAAAATATGGCTGAAGGCAAAAGTGATTGCGAGGGAATGGAAACCGGATGTGGTCATCACCTCCTCTACCTATCCATTGGATACCTATGCTGGACAAAGGATACGGAAATATTGCTTAAAGAATATTAAGCTTATACATGAGGTTCATGATATGTGGCCAGCCACTTTATATGAAGTGGGGGGAATGTCCAAGAGACATCCTTTTGTAGTTTTAATGCAGTTTGCAGAGAACTCAGCATATCAGCATTCAGACCGGGTTGTGTCATTATTACCACATGCAAAATCTTATATGATAGCTCACGGGATGGATGCAGAGAAATATGTATGTATTCCTAACGGTGTGGTAGTAAGTGAATGGGAAAATCCAGCTCCATTGCCAGAAATACACAAAAATTTTTTTGAGGAGCATAAAGGTCAGTTTATTGTTGGATATTTTGGCGGACATGCCCTTTCAAATGCACTGGATATACTTTTAGATGTGGCAAAGAGAATAAATGATTCCCAAATATCCTTTTTACTGGTTGGAGATGGAGTAGAAAAGAAAAACCTACTTAAACGAAAAGAGGAAGAAAAATTAGATCAAGTTCATTTCCTTCCGGCAGTATCCAAAGCCAGTATACCAGAATTGCTAAAAAGTATTGACTGTATATATATAGGAGGAGCCAACTCTCCATTATACCAATTTGGCTTATGCCCTAATAAATTATTTGACTCTATGATGGCTGGTAAACCTATCATTTTTGCATTTACAGCACCAGAAACTGCTGTTGAACAATATAATTGTGGATTAAGAATAAATTCTGGAGATACGGAGGGAATTGTTCATTCTATAAAAGATATAAAAGAATTAAGCTTAGAACAGCGAAGTGTACTAGGAGCAAACGGAAAAAAAGCTGTTCTTGAACATTTTACTTACAAAAAACTTGCCAAAAACTTTGAGGCATTATTTTAAAGAAAATGAGGGTGTATGATAATGAAAAGCAAACTTCTTCATAAAATTGAAAACAGAGAAATTATAGTTGGTGTTATTGGTTTAGGTTACGTCGGTCTTCCCCTGGCAGTAGAAAAGGCAAAAGCCGGTTTTAAAACTATCGGTTTCGATGTCCAAAAGGAAAAAGTGGATTTAGTAAATACTGGTCATAATTATATTGGAGATGTCGTTGATAGTGATTTAAAGAAACTGGTAGATGCAGGAACCCTTTCTGCTACTACGGATTTTTCTTTTGTAAAAGATGTAGATTTCATTGCGATCTGCGTTCCTACCCCACTAGATGCCCACCAGCAGCCAGATATCAGCTTTGTAAGAGCTTCTACCACAGAGGTTGCCAAATATCTTACAAGAGAAACTATGGTCGTTTTGGAGTCTACCACATATCCAGGAACAACCGAAGAACTGATTAAACCAATTCTGGAGGAAGGCTCCGGCTTGAAATGTGGGAAAGATTTTTACCTGGGATTTTCCCCAGAACGCGTTGATCCCGGCAATCTGATTTATAAAACCAAGAATACTCCCAAGGTTGTCGGTGCAATCGGGAAGGATGCAACCGAGGTGATCGCCTCCATGTACCGGGCTGTTTTGGAGGGGGATGTATATGAGGTGTCTTCTCCAGCCATTGCGGAAATGGAAAAAATTTTGGAGAATACATATCGCAATATCAATATCGGTCTGGTCAATGAATTGACCATGCTCTGTAACAAAATGGGAATCAGTATGTGGGAAGTTGTGGACGCTGCCAAAACAAAGCCCTACGGTTTCCAAGCCTTTTATCCAGGCCCAGGGCTTGGAGGTCACTGCATTCCTTTGGACCCCTACTACCTGTCCTGGAAAGCCCGTGAGTATGGTTTTCATACATCAATGATTGAAACCTCTATGATGATTAATGACAGGATGCCCGAATATTGTGTAGAACGAGCAGGAAAAATTCTAAACAATCACGAAAAATCGTTAAAGAACAGCAGAATCTTGGTCCTCGGTGTGGCCTATAAACAGGATATTGACGATTATCGGGAGAGTCCGGCAATCCGTGTGATTGACGAGTTACACAAGGAACAGGTATTAGTTGACTTCTATGATCCCTGGATTCCTGAGTATAAAGAAAATGGGAAGGTAATGGCAGGTCTTACAGAAATTTCACCCGAGATCATTGCCTCTTATGACCTGGTTATGATTACCACTGCCCACAGCAATGTGGATTATGCCATGGTACAGGCAAATGCAAAGGCAATCTTTGACACAAAAAATGTAATGAAGGATATCCATCCCAGAGAAAATATTGAGGTTTTGTAAATGCAGTTTAACTATCAAAGCTATCTGAAGCTTCTATCACTTCTAAAAGAAAATGCGTATTCATTTGCTGATTACCACAATTGGAGCGAAAAACAGCGCTGTGTAATTCTCCGGCATGATATTGATAACTCCCCTGAGAAGGCATTAGAGATGGCTATGTTGGAGTATTCAGAAGGTGTGCAGAGTACATATTTTGTACTGTTAACAAGTGATTTTTATAACATATTTTCCAAAAGAACTATAGAGTGTTTAAGGACTATTAGAAAATACAGACATGAAGTGGGGATTCATTTTGATGAAACTCAATATGAAATTGCGAATACAGAGGAATATGCCTTCTTAATTAAAAAGGAGGCTTCTATCCTGTCTGAAGCCATCGGAGTGCCAATAACGACTGTATCTATGCATCGTCCATCCGAAAATACATTGGAGACTAATTTAGAGATTCCTGGAATGGTTAATAGTTACAGCCGACTTTTCTTCAAGGAGTTTAAGTACCTCTCTGATTCAAGGAGGCACTGGCGTGAGCCAGTTGAGGAAATTGTCAGAAGTAATCAATATGAACGCCTCCATATCCTAACACATGCTTTTTGGTACTCCAAGCAGGAACAATCCATCCATGATACAGTTTATAGGTATGTTAATTCTGCTAACATGGAACGTTACCTAACATATAAAAATAATATCTCAGATATGGACTCGATTATGATGAAAGGGGAAGTACTGTGTATCAAATAACAGCAGAGGAGATCCTTACATTTATCAAATCAAACACGGATTATCAGATAAATTTTTCTGGAAGTCCCCACACTTCCATTGATCATTTTTGTTCATTTTCAAATGTAAGTTCTAATTCCATTACATGGATAAAAAACCCTGTAAATCAGAATCTTTCAGTACTGGAATCGGTGGCAGATGTCCTGGTTATAGTGAAATCTCCTTTTGAGTTAAGCAATAAAACAATCAGTTTTTTTCTCACACCGGAACCCAAAGCGGTGTTTTTTCGAGTATTAGAGCATTTCTGGGCTAAACCACCAGTTACAGAAAGAGCAGATACTGCAGTAATTGAATCCTCGAATCTTGATGATACGGTATCCGTTGGCCATCATAGTTTTATAGGGAAGGATGTGAGTATTGGGCCGGGAACGTCCATCGGACATAATGTTTCCATTTTTAATCATGTTACGATTGGTAGTAACTGTCAGATTCATTCGGGAACAGTGATTGGATCGGATGGTTTTGGCTATTTTATTGACCATGATGGAATCCCTCAGAAAGTAGGGCATTACGGGGGGGTTGAGATTGGTAATGATGTAGAAATTGGAGCATGCAGCTGTATTGACAGAGGAACTCTTGATAATACCGTCATCAAGGATCATTGTAAGATAGATAATCTTGTTCATATTGCCCATAACGTCAAGTTAGAGGAATCAGTGATGGTTATTGCCGGTTCTGTTATATGCGGGAGCGCTGTTTTAAAAAAGAAGAGTTACGTGGCACCTGGAGGAATTGTAAAGAATCAGTTGGAGATTGGGGAAAATGCTTTAGTTGGCATGGGAGCAGTTGTAACAAAATCTGTAGTCCCCAATACAGTGGTTGTCGGAAATCCGGCACAAGTTTTAAGACAGGTGCAAGAAAATGATAAATAATGGGAGGAGCATACAGATGAGATACGCATTGATCGGCTGTGGCCGGATTGCCACAAACCATATGAAGGCAGCGGTAAATAACCAGTTAGAAATTTCAGCTGTTTGTGATGTGGTGCAAGAGCATATGGAAGTACTTCTTGCAAAGCACGAGTTACAGAACGATATGTCTATCCTGCGCTATACAGACTATAAGAGCATGATACAGGAAGTAAAGCCGGACCTGGTCAGTATTGCGACAGAAAGCGGAATCCATGCAGAGATTGCTCTTTTCTGTATCGACCATGGAGTTCATGTGATCATTGAAAAGCCTATGGCTATGAGTATTTCTGATGCCAATGAAATCATCCGGCATTCCGAAGAAAAGCATGTGAAGGTAAGCGCGTGCCATCAGAACCGGTTCAACATCGCTGTACAGGAAATGCGACATGCGTTAGAAGCAGGACGTTTTGGACGTTTATCTCATGGATCTATCCATGTACGCTGGAACAGGAATCAGGGATATTATGATCAGGCTCCCTGGCGCGGAACATGGGCGCAGGATGGCGGTGCACTGATGAACCAGTGTATCCATGGGATCGACCTTCTCCGCTGGACCTTCGGCGGTGAGATTGAGGAGGTATATGGCCAGACACGCCAGCAGTTCCATGATTATCTGGAAGCTGAGGATGTGGGAATGGCAGTCGTAAAATTTAAAAATGGGGCAATTGCCACAATTGAGGGAACCACCAATGTATATCCAAAGAATCTGGAAGAAACTCTGTATATCTTCGGGGAAAAGGGCACTGTGAAAATTGGTGGGACCTCTACAAATAATATTGATGTCTGGGATTTTGCGGACGAATCTGAGGCAGATACAAAAAATAAAGGACTTCAGGAGGAAACCAGCAACGTATATGGAAACGGTCATACCAGCCTGTTTGCAGACATGATCGACGCGATCCAGAATGACCGGAAGCCATATGTAGATGCATATGCCGGTCGGGATGCATTGGAGCTGGTACTGGCGATATATAAGAGTCAGAAGGAAGGCCATGCTGTAAGGCTGCCATTAGAAAACTTTGCAAGTACAGATATGGAAGGTGAGTTTTAATGGGAAAGAATTATTTTGTTCACGAGAGCAGCTATATTGATGATGATGTAGAAATCGGAGAAGGAACAAAGATCTGGCACTTCTGTCATATCCAAAAAGGAGCCCGGATCGGAAAGAACTGTTCTCTGGGACAAAATGTGAATGTTTCTAATCATGTAATCATTGGAAATAACGTTAAAATTCAAAACAATGTTTCTGTTTATGAAGGTGTAGAGTTAGAGGATGGGGTCTTTTGCGGCCCCTCCTGTGTTTTTACGAATGATCTGACACCTCGGGCAGAGTTTCCGAAGGGAAGTACAGGCTATAAGAAAACGCTTGTAAAGCATGGTGCCAGTATTGGTGCGAACGCAACAATCGTGTGTGGGAACACAATTGGGGAATATGCCATGGTAGCTGCGGGGGCTGTTGTGACAAAAAATATAGAGCCTTATACGTTAGTGGCGGGAGTGCCGGCAAAGGCGGTTGGGAGGGTAGATAAAAAAGGGAATTTGATATAGGGGGTATAGCATATGAAAAATTTTTTTATATCTGTTGTGAATAGTATTCATACGGTATGATCGGTAAATACTTTGTGGAACAGTAGGATATTATTATTTGTATTACTGCCGAGTCATACAGCAGAATCTAATGTGACCGATAATAAAAGTTTATGTGAGATAAAAATATACTTATAAACGAGGAGATTAACCAAATGACAGGCATTGTAGTATTAAATTATAATACCTATGACGCAACCATAGAATGCATCAGTGCAATTGAAAAACGAATTAAGTGTGAATACAAAATATATTTAGTAGATAACGCATCAGAGGAGTCCTGTAAAGATAAACTAAAAAATAAATATTCATCTAATTGCAATGTAAATACCATTTTTCTTGATAAAAATCTAGGCTATTCTGGAGGAAACAATGTTGGGATTAGCACTGCAATCAACGAAGGAGCATCTGAAATACTAATTCTAAATAGTGATGTTATCATTTTAAATGATATTGTGAGTATCATGAAAAAGGAATTAAGTTCAATGGTGGCAATAGTTGGACCTAAAATATATACACCAATGCGAGAAAATGGACAATTTCTTAGGAAAAACTATACATTTGCATCTGCTCTTACAGATAAAAAACCATTTTATTATGTAAGGAAGATATTCCCCAAATTAGATAGTTGTTATTCAGTCAAAAATTGGGATGCATCGATTACGTTTGAAGGTATGGTTTCAGGTTGCTGTTTTTTGATTTCATCGGATGTGTTTAAACAAATAGGACTTTTTGACGATAATGTCTTTTTATATGCAGAGGAATATATTTTAGGTAAGAAACTACAAAATGTAAATTTAATGGCATGTTATTGCCCCGAGGCTATAATTGTACATAATCATGGCGCCTCAACCCGTAAAATCGGTAATGGTTTCTCTGACTATCATAGATACGCAAGTCTTTATTACTGTTTTAAAAGATATTGCAATCCCTCCAAATACCAAGTTAATACTATTAGATTCTTGACGTTAACTAATTTTTTCTTGAAGTCATTTTTCCATCCAGATTTTAAGGAAAATTATATAAGGTTAAGAACAAAAGTAAAAGAAATCGACAACGGACAATTCAAAATTGTTTTTTAATCCTCAAGTAGAAAGCAAAGAAATATGTATACTTTATTTTTTTTGATATATACGTTTGTGGCATTCTTCAACTGGTTTATCTGCATTCAAGAATATCGTTTTACATGTGCTACAAAAACAGTTTTTCTTCTGTTTAACATACTTACAATAAGTTTTTTAATGGCTCTACGACCATTAGAAGTCGCTGATACATTAGGATATGTAGAGATTTACGAACAATCAGATGCTATTAATGAATTGAGTTTCCGATTTGGACTTCGTTACAAAGGAATAGAATATTGCTTCGTCAAATTAATGTCTATTTTTAAGAAATTAGGCTTCCATTTTAGAGTTTTTTTTGGAATTATATCAAGCTTAACATGCTATTTAATGATAAGCGGAATGAGTCGGTGTGAAAAGGCTATTACACATAGAAAAAGTTCTAATTTAATAACCATCTGGACTATTTTTCTGTTTTATTGTGGTATGCATTACTGTGGAATTGCTATAAGAAGTGGACTAAGTATAGCGTTAGGTTTATGTGCAGTTGCTGATTGGCATGAAAAGAAAAAAATACGCAGTATATTGCTGTTGGTTTGTTCTATATGTATGCATTCTATGGGTACATTATTTATTTGTATTTTAATACTAGGTAGCCTAAAAATTAGGGGATATATTAAAGGTTTTATTATCGAATGGGGAATATTGTTTTTGGGTCTTCTTTTAAATGCTAGTCAATTAATTATTTCAACAGTAGCTGGAATAGCATTATCATTCTTTCGTTATATGGGAATACAAGGGTTTGATAGCTATTTATCCACATTTGACTATCAAGTAGGCTTAACTGATTGGTATATGCTTATATTAATTGGGATAATTATATTAATCTGCAATATTAACAACATTTTTTTCGAAAAAATGTCAGCAATCGTTGGAGTTGGATTAATAATTCTCGGAATTGCATATCCTATACGAGCAATAAACAGAGCATATGATTTTTTTATTATATTTATTATTCCTATTATTTCCAGTAATATTGCCCTATCTAATAAAAATAAGCGTATTTTATTATGGATTATGATGCCACTACTATATGTTATTCAGTTTAAAATGTGTTATTGACACCAAGGAGGAAACTGTGAAAAAATATTCTATCTGCCATATTTGTTCTTATTACGAAACTCCTATTTTTTGTGATCTGGTAGCGAACCAAAAGGAATTTACCAATTCAAGGGTGTTTTATTATCAATATTATGGACACTCTTTTTTTAATGGTGATGCTGAAAATGTAGATAGATGCCCATGTTATAATTATATAGATAGATTTTTCTTTTTTGTAAAGCAAAATAAAGCAATTAAGAATTATAAAAGGATATATGTAAACTATAAGTTTGATTTGAATTTTTCTCATTCATTGTTTACCAATGGGTACGTAGCATACACAATAAAAAAAGAGTGGGGAACTCCATATATAGTTACTATACAAAATACAGATTTAAATATTTTTTTTAAATATATAGTATTCCTGCGAAAGCTTGGTGTTGAAATTCTTCGTAACGCATCTTCCATTATTATTTCTTCAAAAAGCTATGAGGAAACTTTATTAAAAAAATATATACCATCCAAATATCATAATGAAATCCAAGAGAAAATACATATCGTCCCATACGGAATTGATAATTTTTATTCATCCCATAAAAATGTGAATAGAAAGGAAATGGATAAAAATATTAGAATCCTTTCAGTTGGAAGGATTAATAGAAATAAAAATCAGTTATTAATTTGCAAAGCGACTAAACAGTTAATTAATCAGGGGTATCCAATCCATGTGGATATTGTAGGTCCATGTGTTCAACCTTATTTACTAAAAAAAATACAAAAATATGACTTTGTCAGTTACTTTGATTATATGAGTAAGGAACAATTAATCGAAAAGTATCGCGAAGCAACAATATTTGTTTTAACATCTAAGACAGAAACCTTTGGATTAGTCTATGCAGAAGCTTTAAGCCAAGGTTTGCCTATAATTTATACTAAGGGAGAAGGCTTTGATAAGCAATTTCCTGAAGGAGTTGTAGGATTTCACACAAGATTAAATACAAATGATTTGGTGTGTGCCATTAAAAAGGTAATTAATTCTTATAATATTATACAAAATCAATGTGTACACGCTTCTATAAAGTATGATTGGGATAGAATAAACTCTTTTTATAAAGAAATATATCAAGATTCTTTGAGTTAAAATGTTATAGAAAAACAAATTAATGTATTTTATAGTTGGATTCGGAAGAGGTTAATAAAAGTATATTGGGAGTAAGCTTAATTGTATCAAGGAGTATCTATATTTATAAAAAAATTATCATATGTTACGTTTGTACAGATATTTTCCATGCTAGTTAGTGCAATTCTAACAGTATTCGTCCCTAAGTTATTACGCATAACGGACTATGGATTTTGGCAATTGTTTATGTTTTATCAAGGATATATAGGTGTATTTCATCTTGGATGGAATGATGGAATATACCTCCAGATAGGAGGAAAAAAGTATGAAGAGCTAAATCGAAAAGAGCTCTTTTCACAGCTGATTTTGCTTTCGGGACTACAGATCATTTTTGCATATTTTATTATTTTGGGAAGCTATTTATTTGAATATGATTATAATAGAAAGTACATATTTTGTTGTCTTGCGATTTCTCTTGTCATTAGCAATATAAGACTTTTTTTTCAATATATACTTCAAGCAACCTCAAGAATCAAAGAATTTTCAGTATCTATTTTTGCAGATAGGATTACATATCTATTTTTTGCCTTATATGGTTTGTTTGTGTTGGGAAATAGCTATAAAATTTTACTAATTGGAGATATTATTGGTAAAACTATATCGTTATTAGTCTTGATATTTTTCTGCCGTGATATAGCTTTTAGAAGAATTTCCGATTTTGATTTTGATATTAAAGCTGTTTTCAATAATATTCATATTGGAATAAAATTATTATTTTCTAATATGGCAAGCATGTTAATTACTGGTATTATTAGATGGGGGATTGAATATAACTGGAGCATTGCTGTTTTTGGAGAAATATCTCTAAGTTTGACTTTAGCTCAAATTATGATTACCTTCATTAATATGATAGGAATTATTATCTATCCAATGTTAAGAAATACTAATGAAAAGGATCTTGGTGTTTTATACTCCAATGTACGGCTTATACTACAAATATTTATTTTCACGATTTTAATATTTTATTTTCCATTTTCTAAATTGCTTATATCCTGGATCCCCGCATATAAAAAAAGCATTGAGTATATGGCGTTATTATGTCCAATTCTTTTTTATGAGTCAGAAATGGCTTTACTTAATAATACTTATATGAAAGCTTTACGTATGGAAAGAATAATGATGAATATTAATATAAAAGTTACAATTATTAGTGCGGTTTTAACGTTTATATTCTGCTTTTGGTTGAAAAATCTTTTACCAACAATACTTTCTGTTCTTTTTTTGTTGCTTTATCGATGCTATCTATGCAAAAAAGAGATTGAAAAAAAATTGAATCTCTATGATACTTTTTGTTTGTTGGAGTTCCTATTTCCAATATGTTTTGTACTATTTCATTTTTATCTTGGTGGTATATTGGGATGGAGTATGTATATAATATATCTTATTTTTTTTATAATTCACAAAAAAAAGGATATTAAATACATATATTCTTCTATTGTAAAGCTGAGCAATTATTAATTTTTTTATATATGGGATAGAAAGGAACCAACCATGCAATTTCGCGACCTAAAAAAACAATACGAAGCCCTAGGCCCCTCCATTGACGCCCAAATTCAGAGTGTCATCACCTCCGCCTCCTTCATCAGCGGCCCCCAGGTAAAGGAACTGGAAACCCAGCTTGCAGAATATACAGGCGTAAAGCACTGCATTACCTGTGGTAACGGCACGGATGCCCTTTCCATGGCCCTCATGGCTTGGGATATTAAGGAGGGGGATGCTGCATTTGTACCAGATTTCACCTTCTTTGCCAGTGGTGAGACCGTGTCCTTTGAGGGGGCTACCCCTGTTTTTGTTGATGTGGACAAAGATACTTTTAATATGGATCCAGATCGGCTGGAAGAGGCGATTAAGCTTGTCCTGGAAGAAGGGAGACTGATTCCGCGTGTAATTATCACCGTAGATCTGTTTGGTTTACCGGCAAACTATCCGAGAATCCGGGAAATAGCGGACCGGTATGGCCTTAAGATTCTGGAGGACAGTGCTCAGGGATTTGGTGGTATGATCGGAAAGAAACGGGCCGGGATTTTTGGAGATATGGCTACCACCTCTTTCTTCCCGGCGAAGCCGTTAGGATGTTACGGGGATGGGGGAGCTATTTTTGTCAATGATGATGAAACAGCTGCCTATCTGGAATCCATCCGTGTGCATGGAAAAGGCTCGTTTAAGTATGACAATGTACGTATCGGCTGGAATTCCAGACTTGATACACTTCAGGCCGCCATTCTTCTGCCAAAATTCAAGGCTTTTTGTGAATATGAACTGGATGCTGTAAATCATGTAGCGGAAAAATATACAGAGCTGTTAAAGGATATTGTAAAAACGCCTGTAATACCTGATGGTTATTTATCCAGTTGGGCACAGTATACGATTCAGTTGGAGAATCGGGAAACTCGTGATGGTCTTCAGGCATTTTTAAAGGAAAAGGGAATACCGACCATGATATACTACCCCAAACCCATGCATAAACAGAGGGCTTTTGCGGATCTTACTGTATATCAAGAGTGTCCGGTAACAGAAATGCTGTGCCAGACCGTTCTATCCTTGCCCATGCATCCGTATATGGAAGAAAAGGATATTATTATCGTTGTCGAGAATATCAAAGAGTATTTTGCAAAATAAAATTTTCTATCTCTCCAAAGCCCCGGACAATCAGCAGTCTTTTAGCACACAACTTCGCTGATCAGCCGGGGCTTTCGCATTTTACCAAGCCTTCATATCTCGAACCACGTCTCCAAAGCAGTCTCATCGATTCACACACAGAAACCACCTTGTGGCTGTTTTATCCCTGCCTCACCTCACACTCCATCCCCCGAATCACTCTCTCAATCGTCTCCTCATCCCTCTCCAGCTCATCTGCGATCTGGGAGATGGACTTTCCTTTCTGAAGCTTAGTGCGGATAAGGCTTTTTATCTCATCCTCGCGTCCTTCCAGGATTCCTTCCCTGCGTCCCTCAGTACGCCCAGCGGCATGGCCCTCCGCGTGTCCTTCTGCGATCCCTTCCTTCCGCGCCTCGGAGGCGATGGCCTTCCGCATCAGCGCCAGTTCACGCTCCTCATCATACTCAAATATACTCACTGCGATCACCTCCGCTCGGTTCCTGGAGAGGAAATCCGAAAGGATCCCCTCCCGGATGCATTCTGTGACAGCCCGGTGCACCGCCTCCTGGACCGCCATGGTCTTCGCATGAAGCCTCACCCGCTCCACAAAGAGCATGTACTCTTTTAAGGTCTGGCAGGTGTCCAGAAGCTCCTTGTTCTTCCCGGGTGCGATCTTTAAAACCTTTACCTTCAGCTCCAGCCCGGGGTCCTCGGTGGGATGTTCAAAGGAATCGGAGATCTTCAGGACACAGGAATCGCCGATCTCCTTATCCCCATTGTAGAACACCACAAAATTTGGGGTGGGGATCTTTACCAGCTGGGGCGCGTAAAGAGATTGGTCCCGGGTAAGAACCTGATATTCCTTTGCCGCGTAGAACAGGTTACGGAGCGGCATGTTGGGGTTCCAGGTGGACTGGTGCTCGTAAAGGTTCAGCTGGAAGTTCACCAGAAAAGCCACATCGTTTTTCATGTTCATGTACACGGCATTTTCCAGGGTCACCACAGTCAGTTCCTCTGGGGAATCGTAAGATGTTCCATTTACCGCGTTGTAAAGGCTTAAAAGCCGGTCCCTGTCCTGAAACAAAAGCCGGAACAAGGTGTCTTTGTAGTCACGCCGGGGCTTGGGGAGCCGTGCCGGAGCCTGGACAAGGTCGTTCATAGGATTCATTTGTCCTCCTTTCGCAGGAGAACTGGAGATCTCCTGCTTTTCAAATTTTAATAAGGGAAAAGCATAGATCTTCTGAAATGAATAAGACTCTCCAGACGGCCGGAGCGGCCGGGAAAATAAGAAATATATGCTTTGTGCCAGTGTAGCACACTTAAAACGGCAGTGCAAGGGTGTACGGGATAAAATCTCTGGGAAACGCCGGACCATGGAATAAACAGCCCACCGGGCAAGCTCCGGGCCTCAGATCTCCAGACTATTTCGCCCCTCCCTCCTCCTCTCCGGGCTTTTCGATCCGGATATGGCCATTTTCCAGCTGCTTCACAATATCATAGGTAAGCTTGGAAAGGGTCCGCTTTCCCCATCCCCTTTCATCGGTATCCGTACCGCTCAGGACCTGCTTCAGCTCCTCTCTGCTGCGGAACAGGTGAGCAAATTGTCTGTAAAGATCATGGATCCTTTCAGGCGTGTACATGGCCTGCCGCCTCAGAATATCGCGGATATAGTCCTTATGCATGTCATAATGCTCATCCAGATGGAGGACTTCCATCTGATTCTTTACCACAGCTTCCTTTTTTAGCGGTATCTGGCGCTTTTTTTCCACCGTCAGTGAAAACTCTCCTGTACCGTCGTGGAGGATGTTCACCCAGTCGTCGCTGTCCTTCGCCACGATCTGGAAGCCCATATCATAGCTGAAGCCCTCATCATACGGGTATAGGATCGGATATTCCCTAGTGTCCAGCGGTCCTTTGGCCGTATTGCAGACCGCGCAGCAGGGAACCAGATTATACAGGGAGACGGCCAGATACGGATAGAGGTCCCTGGGATAATAATGGTCCATCTGGGGCCTGGATTTTCCGCTGGCCAGTGTGAATGTATACTGGCGGTTGCAATACGGGCATACTGGCACATCCATGAGCTGGAGGATCGTGTTTAAGACCTTCCGCTTAGAAAGATTTTCATACTGGAAAGCCTCAGATAAAAGCTTCTTTTTACGCTTTCTGATAATCCCGGACTGCCAGATATAATCCTGAAGGGCAGAACGGTCTGCCAGAAGCAGCCGCTGTACCTCTGCTTCATTGACCGTATGCTCTGTGTCATCATGATACAGACAGCGGTAAAGCGCCGGACACGCCTCATCCAGGAGGTTCCGCACCTCTTCCTTAGCCAGTGTATGGAAAAGGCCTGTGGGGGCATTCCTGGCGTCTGCAAGAAACTCGCGCTCGATCCGATCTCTGTTTTTGTTAGAAATCCATATCCGGATCATTGATCATCTCCTCCAGTTCCCGGATCGTCTGGTCCAGCTCCCTCCGCTGCGCCTTCAGCCGCTGAAGGGCAGAGGAAAGCGCCGGGTCAGTCCGCCGCGTTTTTTTCATGGTGTAGTTTATTCCTTCATTGCTTTCTTCCAGGGCATGCTCCAGCTTTTCTCTTAAAAGTCCCTCTCCAACATAGGAAATGACCGTTTTTATATCACGGATTTCATTATTGCCGTTTCTCTGTGTCAGCAGCAGCTCCGCGATGGTCCCAAGCTTTTCCTGGGCAAACGCCCCCATGGTCCCGCATTCATCCAGAAAGAATGAGTCCATGTAGAGTGTATGGATGTGGTTTCCAAAGGTCTGGATGCCGCCGGTCCGTGAGGATATATGTCCGTCCTCGTCCTTCCTTAAATAACAGACGCTGTTAGGAGGAAAATCCGACAATATGACCGGCGAATGGGTCGTTATGATGAGCTTTATATTTATCATAGGAAGAAAGTACCTGCGGCAGAAAGCGGTCAGCCATTTCATATACATCCGCTGCCATCTGGGATGCAGCGACAGATCAGCCTCATCAAGGATCAGGAGCAATGTATTGCAGTCTGAAGCCTGCCCGCCGGTTCTGCTGTTTCCCTTCTTTAAATCTTCCCATATCCCATACAGATCCGCCCAAAGCGACAGAAGGGCATTTTCCCCGGAGGAAGTACCAAAGGAAAAGCTTAAAAATGGAAAGGCATAGCTCAGCTCCTCATAATGGAACAGGAGCTTTTCCATAAATAACCGGCTTTCCTGCCCAGGTATGATCGAAAGCTCCGGTGTTCCCTTATTTTCCAGCTTCCGGATCACAGACTCGTTTTCTTCCAGCCAGGAGATGAAGTCCCGGGTCTGATAAATGACAGGGACAGTAATGAACGAATGTCCCGTCAAAGCCCACTCCAGTTCTTCCAGAAATTTTTTCGCATATCCGAAGATTCCGTACCGCTCTGCGCAGTCCTCCGATAAAAGATACGCATCTGCCAAGCGTTCCAGATCCACTCTGGCAGGAGACGGGACCACGGAAGGGATGCATGCTTCCCTGATACAGCCCAAAAGCACAGCCCTTACTATGTAAGCGCTCCAGGAATGCCTGAAAAGCCCGGGAAGCTTTTGAAATATGCGTTTCATCTGCTTCAGTCTTTCGTCAGCATCTGGAAGACCGGACGCCGTATGCCTCTTCAGTTCCTGAAAAATATACTTTTCTAAATAACTCACATCGGCAGCACCGATCTGAATGTACTTTGGAATGGGGATTTCCAGCTCTGGAGCTTCTTCCGGATGGTAATTGCAGAGCAGATGAACGATTTTATAAAGTTCCCTGTCATAATAGATCCGGATCGGGTTTTTATCCAGGCCGTTATAGTGCATTTCATAATCTATTTGGGAATGGCCTGACAGAAGATTTCCAAGAGAGAAGTCATAGCTGCACTTTTTGAGGTTTTCAAAATCATGAAAGCTGAGCGAGTGATGGAAATATGCCGTTTTCATATTTTTTAGAGCTGCTTTTTCAGAAGTCCTGCCGCGGCCAGACCGGTGATCCGGGCTGGCTGGAAGATATTCAAACAGCAGCTCCTGCTCTGCATCGATCTTCGGTTTTTCAAGTTCCTGGCTATAAAATACAAACAGCCGCTCCTGTTCTTCGTGATCGGTTCCTTCAAAAACCATGATGCATGATCCTGTTTCTTCTCCATTTGTAAACCGCCGAAGATCATCCAGAATGAGATTCATGAGTCTGGTTTTCCCGGCCCCGTTATCACCGACAATGGCAAAGCAGTCCAATGCATGGTCCCATATGGATCCGCCCCAGAAGGATTCCAGATAATCGGTATTTTTCTGGACCGTCAGACGACTCCGGGACTGGATATAGGATATTTTATAGGCTCCGCTTAAAATGATCCCCTGGTTTTCCTCTGTCTGAAACCGGTTATCCCAAAGAAACAGCAGATTTTTCAGAATATTCATAGACCTTCCTCTGCATTCGATTTTTTTGTCTAATGTTGCCATATAATATGAGTTTAAAGAAAGATTCGAGAAAAGTCAATAAAATAAAGAAAACTTTCATATGAATCAAAAAGGACAGAACCCATTTTCACAGATCCTGTCCCTTTCAAACCATTCCAATTCAATTTTCGTAGAGATATGCCGGTTCTTTCTGTGGCCTAAGCTCTATCCCTGTACGCACTTTTTGATGATCCGTTCCATTTCCCCCATCTTTTTCATTACATCCCTGGCCATGTTTAACTGGCACCGGGTCCGCACCAGGTTATGCTCCGGATATTCCGTCCGGAAATACACGTTTCCCAGAAGGTAATCATCCAGGAACCGGGAAGCCAGCTCCACAGCCAGGGTGAACACGCTGAGCGGCAGCGTCCGGATCTCGTCTGTTGTCAAGGTATCTCGGGTCTGGGAAAGAAAGCCTCTGGTAAAGGCAGAGAACAGCTCCATGCTGCAGCCAGCCTTTTCGTACTCCCTGGAGTCCTCCGCCACATAATTAGCGCCGAACCGGATGGCGTCGCCGAAATCATGGCCCACAAGACCGGGCATCACCGTATCCAGATCAATGATGGTCAGAGCCCGGTTGGTGTTCCGGTCGAAAAGGACATTGTTGATCTTCGTATCGTTGTGGGTCACCCGGATGGGGAGACGGCCGTCCCTCTGCATCCGGGCCATTTCACAGGCCTGGCTGCTGACGGACCGGATATAAGAAAGCTCCTCCCTCACAGACCCGGCCAGGCCCAGAGGATCTTTTTCTGCGTCCTCAAACAGCGTCCTCAGCCGTTCCGGCGTGTTGTGGAAATTGGGGATCGTTTCATAAAGCTGTTCTGCATTAAAATCCGCCAGATTTTTCTGGAAACGGCCAAAGGCTTCTCCGGCATGCTGGAGCACCTCTGTGTTTTCGCATGTGTTATACGTCACAGACGGGATATAATTATACAGCCGCCAGAAGCCGTCGTCTGCGAAAATATACGTTTTCCGGTCGGCAGTATGGTGAAAGTGGAGAGGGATCCCCTCGGTGCTTTTTGCCCGGATATGCTCCGTAACCAGGTCGATATTGTGCATGACCTGCTCGGGCTTTCTGAATACAAATGTGTTGACCTGCTGGACAATGTACGACTTTAGTGTGCCTTCCTCTCGTCTGTATGTAACCTTGTACGTCTTATTCACATTTCCCACAGGAATCAGCTCAGATTCCACATAGCTTCCCTGGATCCGAAAGCTGCGGCAGATGTCCCGCAGACGCTGTTCCATTTCCATGCTCATGTTCCTCCCAATGCTCTTTTGTTTTTAGTCCGTCCTTAATTTTATCATCATCCCTGGATGAATGCAAGGCGGAATGGCTCTTCCGGCCAAGATGAAAATGGCGGAAATTCGTGTGATTTTATCCCGTACGCCCTTGCGCTGCCATTCCAGATATGCTACACTGGCGTAAAGCATATATTTCTTATTTTCCCGGCCGGTCCGGCCGTCTGGAGATTCTTATTCATTTCAGAAGATCTATGCTTTTCCCAAATTGTAATATGAAAAGCAGGAGATTTTCCGTTCTCCTGCGAAAGGAGGACAAATGAATCTTATGAACGACCATGCCCAGGATCCGGCACGGCTCCCCAAGCCCCGGCGCGACTACAAGGATACTCTGTTCCGGCTTCTGTTCCGGGACAGGAACAGGCTTTTAAGCCTTTACAATGCGGTAAATGGAACGTCCTGCAGCTCCCCGGAGGACCTGACTGTGGTGACCCTGGAAAACGCCGTGTACATGAACATGAAAAACGATGTGGCTTTTCTGCCAGACCTTAAAAGAGTATATGCTCTTTGTGGAACGGGTGCGGCTCCATGCAAAGACTATGACGGTCGGGGCGGCAGTACACCGGGCTGTCACAGAATGCATCCGAGAGGGGATCCTTTCGGACTTCCTCTCCCAAAACAGAGTGGAGGTGATCGCAGTGAGTATATTTGAGTATGATGAAGAGCGCGAATTGGCGCTGATGCGGAAGGCCATCGCCTCCGAGGCGCGGAAGGAAGGGAATAACGAAGGACGTGAGGATGAGATAAAAAGCCTCATCCGAACCAAGCTCCGGAAGGGAAAATCCATCCCTCAGATCGCGGACGAACTGGAGCGGGATGAGACGACGATCAAGGCGCTGATCCAGGGGATGGGGGACGAAGTGGAATAGAATACAGAAAGGCGGGAACAGACCCATTTAAGGATTCCATTCCCGCCGGAAATACTTCCCCTCTTCAGTTATACAGCCTCGTAAAATGTATCCGGATGCTCCGGATCGAAGGCCTCGTTGGCCCACATGACCGTCACCAGATCGTCAGTCTGGGACAGGTTGATGATGTTGTGGGTATAGCCAGGCAGCATGTGAACGGCCTGGATCTGCTCCCCGGATACCTCAAATTCCCGGATCTCGTCCGTGCCGATCTTCCTTTCCTGGATCAGGCCATGGCCGGAAACCACCATAAAAAACTCCCACTTGGAATTATGCCAGTGCTGGCCCTTAGTGATCCCGGGCTTACTGATGTTGACGGAAAACTGACCGCAGCCCGGGGTTTTTAAAAGCTCCGTGAAGCTGCCGCGGTCGTCGACGTTCATTTTCAGCGGAAAGATGGTCTTTTCCACCGGAAGATAGGAAAGATAAGTGGAATACAGCTTCTTTGCAAAGCTTCCAGCCGGAATCTCTGGCATCAAGAGCGTGGACGGCTGGGACGTAAACTTCTCTAAAAGCTCCACGATCTCCCCCAGGGTCACATGATGGGAGACAGGGGCCGCGCAGTATGCTCCCTGCTCCTTAAATATTGTGGTCACACCGTCGAACCCGCAGCGGTGCTCATGGCCCTCCAGGGCGTCCAGCAGCTCGTTCACCAGATCGTCAATATAAAGCAGCTCCAGCTCTGTGGACGGATCGTTGACATGGATCGGCAGGCCGTTGGCCATATTGTGGCAGAAGGTGGCCACAGCGCTGTTGTAATTGGGGCGGCACCATTTTCCAAAGAGATTCGGGAACCGGTAGACCAGTACCTTCGCTCCCGTTTCCTCCGCATACCGGAAGAACAGCTCCTCCCCGGCCTTCTTGGACCGGCCGTACTCACTGTCTCCGAAGCGGCCTGAGAGCGTGGCCTGGATCGAGGAGGCCAGCATCACCGGAGCCGTATTTCCATGGCTCCGGAGTGCGTCAAGAAGCTCCGATGCAAAGCCAAAATTTCCCTCCATAAATTCCGTCTGGTCCTTGGGGCGGTTGACTCCGGCCAGATTAAATACAAAATCAGCCGAAGCGCAGAACATGTCCAGTTCCTCCCGGGTGTTCTGGACATCATACTCATAGATCGCATCTATTTTTATGCCGGGCCGTGTGTGGTCCTTTCCATCCCGGATATTCTTTAAATTCTCCACCAGGTTCCGTCCAACGAAACCGCTGGAGCCTGTGACTAATATATTCATTTATCGTCTCCTGTGATTTATAAGCAGATCTGCCTGCAATGAATTAGGGAGACGAAAAATCGTCTCCCCATAAGATGGTAGTTGTAAGTTTTGGTTGTAAAAAGATTTTAAAAGGTAGTTGTAATAATTAATTGTAATGGATGGCTTAATACTATCATATCTATTCAGCCATGTCAACCGCTTCCCGGATCGATTCCGCCTCATCGGCAGAGGTAATTTCGTCCATGATCTTTGCCCATTCTTCATCTGGCTTTACAATAAGGCGGGAATTCATATACGCCCACTCAACAGGAAGAACTGTGACGCCCTCATAGTATTCCTTGGCGCTGCTTTTTATCTTATTTAATACAAGAGCCAGTTTAACCGGTGCACCTGGAAAATATAAAGGAGCCAGAAGCTGGATCTTATTTTCACCAGTTTCTGTGTTATGGTAATAAAAAGGCAGAGCCAGCTTAAAATTCCTCTTCAGCTTCTTTTCCAAAGTCACTTTTGCTGCATCCAGAAGCACATTGATCAGCTCTTTGCTGCTGTAACCAGCTTCAATAAAACGGTCAAAGTTATCATCGATAATATGCTCTTTTCTCATATTTAATTCAAGCGTATTATCATAGATCAGATCCTTAACATTGTTGCAGTAATCAGCCAATGGAGGAAGCTCAGAAAAGTTCGTTGTAAAAAACTTATCCGTCTCCTTAAAAAAGCCATTGAAAAACCACGGCTGTTTTCCAGACATTTCATTGACAGCAAAAATTGCAACAATTTCCTGGTTATAAACCGTCAGAAGACCTGTATTCATGCACCTGTATTTTCCGTCCGCTGAGGAAATGATCTTCCCTTCCTCGTCTAAGCGGTTGTACGTATACTGTATGTAATTTCTCAAGATACGGTATGGATCTTTATCCTGAATTCTTTTGTATGTCCACTTTTCCGGCTGGGCCATCCGGGCAAGCATTTCCAATTTCTGATTGTATTTTTCTGCGGTCCCAAGAAAAACATCTTCAAGTATAGTTCCCATATTTTCGCCCTCCTTTGAGAAATGATGCTACAATCCCTATTATATAAAAACAGGCATTGGGACGCAAGAGAAAACTATTTTTGACCAGAAAAAGGATTAGAACTTCCTCCACACCATTTTATCCACCACGCCTGTATAGGACTGGATGATCTTTACCACCTTGGCGGATACGTTTTCCTCCACGTAATCCGGCACAGGGATCCCATGATCTCCATTCTGGTTCATAGTCACTGCCGTATCCACGGCCTGTAAGAGACTCTTTTCATCGATCCCGGCCAGGATAAAGCACGCTTTGTCCAGCGCCTCTGGGCGCTCTGTGGAGGTGCGGATGCACACCGCAGGGAACGGATGGCCGATGGAGGTAAAGAATGAGGATTCCTCCGGCAGCGTCCCAGAGTCGGAAACCACACAGAAGGCGTTCATCTGTAAACAGTTATAATCATGGAAGCCCAGGGGCTCATGGCGGATCACCCGGGGATCCAGGGCAAAGCCGGACGCCTCCAGGCGCTTTCTGGACCTGGGGTGACAGGAGTAGAGCACCGGCATGTCATACTTTTCCGCCATCCTGTTGATGGCTGTAAATAGCGAGGTGAAATTTTTCTCCGTGTCGATGTTCTCCTCCCGGTGGGCGGAAAGAAGGATATATCTGCCCTTTTCCAGCTTCAGCCGTTCATGGATATCCGAGGCTTCGATCTCTGCCAGATTATTATTTAGGACCTCCGCCATGGGAGAGCCGGTCACATACGTCCGCTCCTTCGGGAGGCCGCAGTCCGCCAGGTACCGGCGGGCATGCTCGGAATACGCCATGTTCACGTCCGAAATAATGTCCACGATCCTGCGGTTGGTCTCCTCTGGCAGGCACTCGTCCTTGCACCGGTTTCCCGCCTCCATGTGGAAGATGGGAATGTGGAGCCGCTTGGCACCGATGACCGATAAACAGGAGTTAGTGTCCCCCAGGACCAGGACTGCATTGCCGAATGAGCCTGTACCACCAATGATCATTAGGGGGGAATGGTGACATGTTGATTATGCTTCAGTTTTGGAATTATGCATAAAAAGAAAGTTTAACAAAATAGGCTTGTTTTTACGCATTTAGGGAAAATAGATTTCGACGTATTATAAGAATATCCCCTCGCTAAAAAATTTCCGCACTCCACTCGCCCCAGCGTTATGGGGACCATCAGTTGGCTATTTTTTACTTAATCAATAATTCTCTACTTACGGACTCTATATTTCTACAAACAGTTTCTCTGACCATCATTTCAACTAATCTGTCTTGAATATAACTAAGCATATTATTTCCGATGTTAATTATTTTTCCAAAGAAGCCCCCCATGCCAACGCATTTAAAATTTCTTGGAAAGACCCAAATAATGCGCCTGTCACAATGAGCATTACAAGAGACATAATAGTTTTCAAAGCGATCAAAAAAATACTGCCCATAGTTCTAAAAATCGCAAACTAATTTTATAACCTATAAAAGTCAACAGTAAACATTTCCTGGAATATAATATAGCTTGATTATAAGAATTTTCTGGAAAGTTACGCAACAAAAACACTTCTCCAAAATCAATTATAGAATCCTGTAAAGCAACTGATACTACAAAAGCCCTCCTACTAACAGGAACAAAAAATGGCAACTCACTATCAACCCATACAATTTTTGCCTTATAAGGATATTTCCCATTTTTTTTAAAATATATATGCTTTATATAATTATCTATTGCAATTTTAATCTCGGCGTTATTGGGAAGAGGATTGCCTGCAAAAACAAAGCGTAATACAAGAAAATCTCCCATTCCAAAACGATACTCCGATTAAGATTAGCTGAAATAGGACTACTAAGAAATAAAACTTAATTCCCCAAATAAAGTAAAATGGCAACCCAATTATTAGGATATTTACAATTGTTAACAATATTTTTTTCCCATATGTATCTTTTTCCTTCTGCTTTTTCTTGTATTGGAATATCCTAAAACTCTCGTTGGTATCCGGAATGAACCTTGGTAGATTTCTGTTCACAATCCGGACATCTAATCGATCCCTTGGTAGAATAAATCTTTAATAAAATCTTTTCATTCTTTATAATACTTTTGCTACATTTTAAATTCTTATCCAATTGCTTTACAATAGCCTGTTCCATAATAATCATCTAAGATGATTCTAACAGTTTTTCACAGAACATTCAACTAATATATGAAAAGAGTTTCATAAACTTAGGAAACAAAAACTCAAATTCCATTCTTCCACTCCCGAATCATCTGAGGACGAAATTCAAAATCCTGCCTGTTCTTTTCCACCATAGTAGTCAAAAGCAATCTCGCAAAAAATAAGAGAATCGCAGACAAAGCAATAAAACCGCTGACAATTAGTGATACAGACTATAATTACTAGTTCTATTTTCAAATATTCAATAAATCACACAATAAACTTTTAAGTTTATAGAGCAAAAGTTTTGTTTCCTTTTTCCAAATCGCATATCCTAAAAAATAAATCAGGAATGCTACCACAACTGAAATTACACAATTCCAAAGAATCTGCAACATCAAACTCTCCATTACTGCTAAGCCGCACATCCATTTTGCACTCACTAAACTTCCCAAATTCAACACAACTAACCATATTTGTTCGCAAAAATATACTTTTACATTCCCCTTCAATACTCTTTTAACCACCAAAAACGGATACGTATAGCCAAAAAGAATCATAGAACTAAGAATCGTCCCCATAAAAATTCCAGCTAAGCCATATCGCTTCAACAAGATAATAGAAGCAGCAATATTTACAGCTGATTCAATAAGCGGAATAAAACGATCCTCGTATAATATGCCTGCCGCATCCTTAAAAATCCCAAAAACACATCGCATTCCCTGAATAAAAAAATTACAGGCTAACACAAACAAGGTGAATTCCGAAACAATATATTCTTTGCCAAACAAAAGTGACACCAAGGGCGTCGCCACACAGTATATACCAACTCCGGCACAATGATGAATAAATACGTTGAGTATTTGCATTTCTTTGAAAATACTACGACTTTTTTCTTCATTATGCTCTGCCAACATGTGACCAACGCTCGCTGTAGTTGCCGACATAATTTGATTACAAATATTCTTAATTGAATTGATGATTAGAGAATAATTTGAATAAATTCCAACTGTCATTAATCCAAAAAACTTCGAAATCAGAATATTATCGGTCCCCAAAACAATAAAACCACCTATTTTATGGAAAACAGCACCCTTTACCTTTTGTTTTATATCGTCAAGTATTTCTTTTTCCAGCGAAATCGAATCATTTCCCTTCAAAAATGGATACTTACGATTAGCCAATCCATTAATTAAGAAATTCTCAGCCAATCGACTTATCACCATCACAGCAAGATAGCAAATAAAATCTCGTGTGCAGAAAAGTACAACAATCTGGCCAATTTTTGAAAAAAACTGGTATAGTAAATCACACAACAGCACTAAATAATTCTTTTGATCCGCAATTAAAATAGAACGTTTGAATGTAAACAGATACGATAATACTACATCTGCCAAAAACCAGATATACAAAAACCATAAAGGATACAAAAGAGTATATCCCTGAATAAACATATTCAAAAATGGTATTACTAATAATCCGAATATCAAAACTGCCATTGCAATCGCATAATAACATTTCCGATAAAAATTCATAAGCGATTTAACGGCTTGTAAGTTTCCCTCTGATAACGGACGGTACAAATGATAAATGATGGCTGTACCTATTCCAAGCTCCGCAATAGAAAGCATAGACAGTATGTTACCAAACAAACTATTGATGCCTTGATATTCAATTCCCAAAAAAGCTATGACAGCCTTACGATTCACAATACCCAGTAAAATCGTGATGAAGTAATATAATAAGCCCGCCAACGAATTATAAAAAGAATTTCTTGTCTTCATATTATTATCCCTTATTTATCTTTTTCCGTCCCCCTTTCATCTAAAATATCTGCAATTCTCTTACATGCAAAACCATCTCCATAGGGATTACTGGCCTTGCTCATGCGTTCATACTCATCTTTGTCTTCCAACAGTTGCTTAAATGCATAATAAATTGTCTCTTCTTCCGTTCCCACAAGCTTCAATGTTCCTGCTGCGATTCCTTCTGGACGCTCTGTGGTATCTCGCATCACAAGTACCGGTTTTCCAAAAGATGGAGCTTCTTCCTGAATTCCACCGGAATCTGTCAAAATCATATAGGAATGAGCAAGGAAATTATGAAAGTCAAGTACGTCAAGGGGTTCAATGATACGGATTCGCTCATCCCCACCCAAAATTGCATTGGCCGTTTCACGTACCACTGGATTCATATGGATCGGATAAATGGCTTTTACGTCTGGATGTTCATCGCAGACCCTGCGAATGGCCCGGAACATATGCTTCATCGGCTCACCAAGATTTTCCCGACGATGAGCTGTGATCATAATAAGTCTGCTTCCTTCTGCCCAATCAAGCTGCTCATGTCGATAATCATTACGAACTGTGGTTTTCAATGCATCGATTGCCGTATTTCCCGTTACATAAATAGATTCCGGCTTTTTTCCCTCTTGAATCAAATTTTGTCTCGACAATTCTGTCGGGGCAAAATTATAAGATGCTATAATACTAACCGCCTGACGGTTAAATTCTTCCGGATAAGGAGAATAGATATTATAGGTTCGTAGTCCCGCTTCTACATGCCCCACCGGAATCTGCAAATAAAAACAAGTCAATGCTGTGACAAACGTCGTGGAAGTATCTCCATGAACAAGTACAACATCTGGCTTTTCAATTTCTAAAACCTCTTTAAATCGGTTCAAAATATTCGTTGTCACATCAAACAGCGTCTGACGTTCCTTCATAATGGACAAATCATAATCCGGTATCACCTGGAAGGTTTCTAATACCTGATCCAACATCTGGCGATGTTGTCCGGTAACACAAACAACTGTTTGAAGATTTTCTCTCGTTTTTAGTTCATTCACCAATGGGCACATTTTAATCGCTTCGGGGCGAGTGCCAAAGACCAACATAACTTTTCTCTTATCATGTTCTTTACGTTCCATCACATTTCTCCACTACCGACTTTTTAAACTATTTTCATAATATTCCATACAAATCAATGCCTTCCAAATATCATACCTGGCATTTTGAAATGAATAAATGTACATTATTTCTATCTGGGTAAGTTCCTTCTCGTAACCTTTCGGCATTTTATCTATAAGCCTATGAAGAGTGTAAGATGCTAATTGAAATGCAACCAAATGATATCTTTTATTAAGTCTACAAAAAGTCATCATCCCCATTTCTCTAAGAGTTACCTTTAAAATATTGGCATCAACTTTCATATTCTCATGATACATAAATTCCAATGTAGCATATGCCAAAAATACCTGATCTAATTGTCTGGGTAAAGCAATATTCCGTCCATACTCTTTCGTTAACGAATTTACATTATCTTGCCTATAATTATACAACGGCAACCCTACATACGCCCCAACTCGAACTTCATGGAAAATAAGATGTGCCATCATCATATCTTCATGTTTATATCCTTCTGGAAAACGAACAGACACCCACATTTTTCTTTTAAAAACGCTCCCCCAAGGAAATGCCAAATATAACATATCCTCTCCCAAGCCATTCTGATATTCTTTCTTTATATTGTCATACCGATGCTCAACCGTCTTCTTCCCGTCAGAATACACTTTATAAAAATTACACTTTACCATATCTGCATCTGTTTCCAAAGCCCTGTCTATTAAGAGTTGAATATATGTTGGCTCTAAGAAATCATCTGCATCCAAAAAAGTAATGTATTTTCCAGTTGCCTGCTCTAAACCAGCATTTCGAGCAGAAGATACGCCCCTATTTTTCTGATGGATCACTTTAATTTTATCGTTCTTCAAAGCATATCCATCGCAAATTATACCGCATTTATCCGGACTTCCATCATCCACTAAAATAACCTCATAACTATAATTGGTTGCCTGTCTCAAAACGGAGCAAATGCATTCATCTAAATAATCCTCAACTTTATATACCGGTATAATAATAGATAAATCTACAAAAGAATCAACCACAAGCTTTTTGGACGAATAATCATACGGAAATTTATAATCATATCCCGCATCAGCAGCTTTTTTGATAATATCTTCAATATTTAACGATTTGCGTTTTCCCCCCCCCCGTTTTTCTAACATGTAAACAACCTTCACATATCGTCTTAATCCCCACACAATTAATTTCTTTACTTGTTGTTTTATAACTTTCATTCTTCCCCCACACAATAGAACATTCGTAAAATCGATACATTATTTTGTCCAAACCAATAAAAGTTTAATCAGTCTTTTCATGTTCCGAACAAAACCAAATCTATATATGTTATATAAAAAATGCTTTAAATTTTGTCTTATTTCGTTCTTTAAGTTGTTTTTCTGTTGATTATTCCCCCCCCCACACCACAAAGAATCTATTGCAAGAATCACAATCTTCATTTTTGCAATTCTCAAACACTTTTTATTAAGATTACACTCCTGCATAATCTTCTTCAATGCAGTAATATATTTTAACTCTCCATTTTCATCATATAATTTGTCTAATTGATGCGTTACACTTCTATCATTCAACATATAGCAATAAAGAGGTTCCTGAACATATGCCAATTCTGCATCTTGTATATTTGATAAAAGCTTTATATTATAATGAGTATCTTCACAGTAAGATAGCATTGTATCAAAGGATATTTTTTGAGCCACATCTGCCCGGTAATACCTATTCCACACACTTCCCATCGTACTATTGTCACCTAGGGTTCGCATAATAGCATCTTCTATTGTCAGCCGTTCTTTTTTCAACCCTTTATACTCTTTTTGTATACCGCTTTGGTTCTCTCTCCCTACATAAAAAGCGCTCAAAACGCCAATAATATCGGGGTTATCTAAAAAAGCCGAAAGGACTTTTTGCATTGAATTCGGTTCTAAAAAATCATCCGCATCACAAAAACCAATAATATCCCCTGTTGCCATTAATAATCCTAAATTACGGGCTGCAGAAACACCTATCTTCGGACTCACTGCAAATTTTACGCATTCATATGCTTCAACATATTTTTGACAGATTTCTTTCGAATCGTCACTTGATCCATTTTCAATCAAAATGCACTCAAAATTTTTATATGGCTGATCTACTATGCTTTTTATACACCTATCTATTGTTGTCGCAGAGTTATGAACGGGAACAATCACAGATATTTTCAATGAACAAGGCATACAGACATACTCTCTCTTTTTAACAATATTTTCGAAACGCTCTTTTCATTTTAACAAGCAACTGGCTTATATTCGGCCCAAGCTTATTCAAAATCATATATTTATATTTTATTTTTTTCGGAATCCAAGAGCCATCAAAATGATGAATCGTATAAGTATTCGACGTTAAATGCAGCTTTTTCGTAACTGGATCTTTGGGACAAAAATAGTCACTGGGAAACAATGTAAAATCTGCTACCGTTTGCTTGGTATTATTTTGTACCAAGCCATATTTTAATAAGGTATTTGTGATTCTCGTTACATTTGTCGTTAAATCAAAGCTCCCGTCCGCTTTCACAAAGTGATCATTTTCATAATCATTCAGTAACTCCTGAAATAACGGATGACCAGCCCGACAGGCCATGAGGCCTGTCGGGATTTGAGTTTCGGACTCAAATCCCGACACACCATTATAGGATAAAATTGGATCCAATGATTTCAAAACTTCAACATCTGTATCCATATAAATTCCACCATAATGACACAATACATACAGACGTACAACATCTGTAATAAACGCCCATTTTTGCGCCTGATACGCTTCCTGAACATAGGCATTAAAATTCAAATCAAAATTCGTTTCATTCCATTCTATGATTTCATAATCCGGGCAATATTCTTTCCAACTGGCAATACATTTCTGTGCAAGCGGCGGAAGCGGATTGCCTCCAAACCAGCAATAATGAATAACTTTAGGTATACTCAATCTTTTCTCACCTCACAAACAATAATTTATATACAGAACGCACTATTTCTGAACTAAGTGCATTCATACACGCAAACCCCTTTGTTTTCAAAGAATTTCGTGAAAAACATAAAAATGAAAATAAATGCTTACGAATCATATTACATATGTATTGCTCCGTAATTTCGTCATAATAATCCGCCTGTACCATTTTTTCCATACAGCGACAACAACTATATACAATACTCCCCTCTGCAATTTTGCTTAATTGTAAATCATATGATTTCATAAACTCATACCGTTGCAGAGATGCTTCTATGCTATCCAAATGCTTTAGTGAAAAACTTTGATGTATGATACTGGATGCAACCTGTCGATACCAATAAAAAGAACGGTTCAACAAAACCGTTCTTCTTGATAGTGCAACCAATTGATATGTTGTAAAAACATCTTCATGATATTTTCCAACCGGATAACGAATACTCTCAAATAATTTTCTGGAGTACAACTTTCCCCATGCTGTAGTCGTGTAATTTTTATTTTTAAAAAACTGAACCATTTGCTCTTTAAACTCAAATATAGCTAGTTGAGAATTTTTCTCTTCCGACAATTTTTGTCCGCTCTCATCACAGTAAACCGTTCCACAAGCAACAATATCTGTCATATCATCCAACTGCTCAACCATTAATTCTATCATACAAATATCAATAAAATCATCGCTATCAATAAAGGTAATATATTCTCCTGTTACCAAATCAATACCTGAATTTCTCGCTCCAGAAAGGCCTTGGTTTTCTTGATGAATAACTCGAATCCGATTATCTTTTAAGGCATATTGATCACAAATAGTTCCACACTGATCCGGTGAACCGTCGTCAACTAAAATAATTTCTAGATTCTGATATGTCTGTGACAAAACAGACTCTAGGCAAGTACCTAAATATGGTTCAACTTTATATACCGGAACAATTATAGATATTTTAGGTTGTATCTGCATATTTACAATTCAACCTCCGCTCTTCATAACAACTAATTTGAAGATGACTTAAGAATAGTACAATAAAAATGCTATCCCACCCAGGCGCTTCTGCCACCATCACAATGAGTAACGAAAAAATAATAGTTAATGTCAAAGAAGCATCTACATTTGACATAAACCTATTTAATTTTTTTACTCCGTACGTAATTAAAAATATCAACAACAATAATGAAACCAAGCCACTTTCATATAACATTTGAATATACTGATTGTGTCCAGAATACCACGCATCGATATCAGGTGCATCGATTCGATCTGCTATTACATGAAATACATTACTAGTTACAGCAATTCCATATCCCCAAAATGGAGATTGTTTAATTAGTTCTAGCGCAGTATCCCAAATATATGTTCTCGAAGTCAAAGTAATATTTTTATGCAAAATGGTTTCTATAAAAAAAGCAAAATGCTCATGAATTCTAAAAATCACAATCCCCATATTTAGCAAGGGATACAGCACCAAAACAGCTACACTCAATATTTTTCTTAAACATTTTCTTTCAAAACCAACAATGGCAAGCAAAACAAAAAATGTTATAGCTAACAAATTACTACTTGATTCTCCATATAATATGCATATAATTGACATTCCCAGATACAGTTTATAGCGTATATCGTGTACACCATAATAAAAGCAGATGGAAAGCAATCCTATTGCAAAAACAATGTACATTTGATTTCGGCCAGAAAGAAAATATATATACTCTCCCCAATATAATTCCGATAATGGTAACAGCATAAATTCCACAAGCGTCAACACGAAACATACATTTGCAATTGCTTTCATTAAAATTCGTGCACATCCACATTTTATTTGAATTTCTATAAACATTAAAAAACTTACAAGTGGATAAATCCGTTGAATAATACTATAATAATTACCACTCCCTAATATAGTAGCAATAAACAAAACAACGGTATATATAAAACCCCAAATAATACTTAGTGATATTTTTTTATAATGGAAAACATATAGAAAACAAACGGTAAGTGCGACAAATTGAGAACTACGTGCATATACTAATTTCAATAATGCAAATTGATCAAATATCGCATAATTAAATATACGTGTCAAAAGCAAAAATACAACGCTGCATATTATTAGTTTTTTATGTATTTTCAAACTTTTAATTTTATTTCACCCGCCTCTTATTATATTAATAATCAACATACTTTGTTACTTATTAACTACTTTTCCACCATCATGTGATATGCTGTCCACCATCTCACATCATATGTTTTTCTATGCCTTATCGCATCCTGCAAACATAAAATTTTATACCATCTCCTGCTCATTGTTTTATACAAAATACCTTGATCAATCAAATATTTTTCTCCGTATCCAATATTCCAACTTGATTCCCGTTCTTCCGTCAATGATGCAATAAAATCCGGAACCGCATAAATTTTCAAGCCTTTTTTCAAGCATTCTGCTAAAAACAAATTATCTTCTCCATGACAATGTTCTGTTCCGCCTCCAAAGCATTGGTTAAAATATATTCCGTTCTCCCGAATACTTTTAAGTTTTACTGCCACTCGTGCAGTTCCATAACGCAAAAAATTAAAATATCCAACTTTCATAGGTTTCTTTATCACATATCTAGTTGGATTCTTCTCAAACAAATTAAAAATAATCACATCTGCATTAGGGTAATGCAGAAACGCATTTTCTACTTTTTCTACATAGTCATTCATATAGACCATATCATCATCTGAAAACAAACAAATATCTCCATCTGCTCGCATCAATGTATTATTTCTATTTAACCCAACACCTTTCTCATTAAAATTAAGATATGTAGCTGCCTTTCCGTTATATTCAAAATGTTCCACTGAATCATACCCACATTGATTCCCTACGATCACATCTGAGCGAATATTTAACTTTTTCAGTAAGTTATGATCCTTCTGGTTCATTGCTGCTACTAATATCTGAATTCGCAAAATTCTTTCCCCTCCGAATTTTAATCTCTCTGAAACAAATCCCGTGTATAAACCTTATCTTTTACATCATCCAAACTTTTTTCATACCGATTGGCTATGATCGCATCCGCCTGTTTCTTAAATAACTCCAAATCATTCTCTACCCGATTTCCATAAAATAGACTTCCGCCCTCCAGCGTAGGCTCATAAATTACGACCGAAGCTCCCTCCGCCTTAATTCGTTTCATCACTCCCTGAATGGAACTCTGACGAAAATTATCGGAATTGGATTTCATTGTCAAACGATATACACCAATCACCGGTTTTTGCTTTGGAAAATCTTCTTCAAAACTATAATATCCTGCTTTTTTCAAAACCTGCTCTGCAATAAAATCCTTTCTGGTCCGATTGCTCTCCACAATAGCCTCAATCAAGTTCTCCGGCACATCCTCATAATTGGCCAATAACTGCTTCGTATCTTTAGGGAGACAATATCCACCATAACCAAAGCTGGGATTGTTATAATGGTTTCCGATTCTCGGATCCAAACATACACCATCAATAATTGCTTTTGTATCCAGTCCTTTTAACTCTGCATAAGTATCCAATTCGTTAAAATAAGAAACTCTCAATGCTAAATAAGTATTTGCAAACAGCTTTACAGCTTCTGCTTCCGTGAAGCCCATAAAGAGTGTTTCGATGTTAGCTTTCTCTGCCCCTTCCTGCAAAAGGCGGGCAAATACTTTTGCTGCTTCCTGCAATCTCGCATTGTTCATGTCCGTCCCCACAATGATCCTTGAGGGATATAAATTGTCATACAATGCCTTGCTTTCTCTTAAAAACTCAGGACTAAACAAAATATTTTCTGTTTGAAATTTCTTACGGACAGATTCCGTATATCCTACCGGAATCGTAGATTTAATCACCATCATAGCCTCCGGATTACTTGCCATCGCCTGAGCAATGACAGCTTCTACCGCAGACGTATCAAAATAATTCTTTTCCGGATCATAATTCGTTGGTGTCGCTATAATAACAAAATCAGCCCCCCCGTATGCCTCTTCTGCATCTAAAGTTGCTGTTAAATGTAATTCCTTTTCTGCCAAATACTTTTCAATATACTCATCTTGAATAGGTGACTTCCTTTGATTGATCATCTTTACCTTTTCAGGAATGATATCCACGGCCATTACTTCGTGGTTTTGAGATAACAAAATTGCGATTGACAATCCCACATATCCCGTTCCAGCTACTGCTATTTTCATTTTACCCCTCAATTACACTTTCCTTTTATCTATTCCGATTCCCGTGCCTTTCACAAATGCCCAACACCCAAGCTCATGTAAACTTCTAAATACGCTATGCCCTTCAATTTCATGATAGAGTTGCCAATGATATTTTGCCTGTTTCAATTTATTGCTGGAAACCGATCCTGTTCGACCTATACGATAAACACCAAGCACATCTTCCATGCCATAACAATAATCCGTCTTTTTTAGAATCTGCAACCACAATGCAAAGTCATTTCTTTTTTTTATTGGCGGCACTTCAAACTTGCCAAGAGCATCTTGATCATACATTACAGACAAATTGCCAATCGGATTGGACAGGCGAATCATCTTCTTATAATCCGTTTTCTTTGGTGGTATCAAAACAGTATGTAAATCATTTCCGTTCTCATCCATCCATTGATAGCCCGTTGCACTGAACTTTGCCCCCGTCCTCTCCATAAAAGCAATTTGCTTCTCCAGTTTATCTGACATCCACAAATCATCGCTATCAAGAAATGCAATATATTTTCCCGTTGCATATTTTAGAGCCTCTGTCCTAGCTACTGCCGGACCACCGTTTTGAGAAAGCACATGGTAATGAATGTTTGAATATTTTTCCAGATATGGTTTTAATAAATCTGCCGTATTGTCTGTACTACAATCATCTACTATCTGAATTTCCCAGTCTGTTACTGTTTGTGCTAACACAGAGTCCAATGACATCTGAATATAATTACCACAATTATAAGTGGGCATGATTACACTAACTAACATCTTATTTCCTCTACTCTTTGTCTATATCCAACGCCGCCGTTGTCTGTCCGGCAGCTATCCCTTCCGTGCTCTCTTTCATAAACAAAATCTTCACCGTCTGTATCATTAGCTTCACATCCAGCATTAGGGAATAATTCTGAATATAGTGCAGATCCAGTTTCAGTTTGTCATAGGGTGTTGTATTGTATTTTCCGAAAATCTGGGCGTAGCCGGTCAGTCCCGCCTTAACCCGCAGACGATAGGAAAATTCGGGCATCTCTGTCTCATACTGCTTTGCGATTTCCGGCCGCTCCGGTCTTGGTCCCACGATACTCATATCACCCTTTAAGATATTGAAAAGCTGCGGCAGTTCGTCCAGACGTACCTTCCGGATAAAATTTCCCACTCGGGTGATACGGTTGTCTCCCGCACTGGCCAGACGGGCTACACCATCTTTTTCTGCATCTATACGCATACTGCGGAATTTATAAACATAAAACTCTCTTCCTCCGATAGTCAGCCGCTTCTGCTTATAAAGAACTGGTCCTCCATCCTCCAATTTCACCGCCAGAGCTGTTCCAGCCATAAATGGCAGTACTACAATACAGGCTATGCCAGAAATCACAATATCCATCAGTCGCTTGAAAAAAGCTTGCTCAATCGGCATCCGCCCGTTTCTTGCCATGATCAGAGGTGTATCAAAAAGAGTGATTTCCTCGGCGCTGCGAATTAGGATATCGGAAATCTTTGGCGTCATGTAAACCCGGATTTCCTCTGTATAACATGCTTTTAAAATCTGGTTCCTCATGGGAGATGGTACGTCACAAATCACCACCGCATCATAGGAGGAAATCATCCGTAAGATCTTTTCTAATCCCTCATCTACATGAACCACTGTTTTGATCTGGTATCTGTCCTTCCTGAGATTCATCTTATGCATTAAGGATAAGGAGGGACGATTTCCGTAAACCAGGAGCATCTGTCTGGGTGGAAATAATTTCTGAAACAGAATACTGGCACCAACGGTCCAAATACTGATAGCGACCACCTGCAGCACAAGCATCAGCATAAAAGGGGTAAAATTCAAAAAGTGTTTTGCGAGAAGGGCCGCCTGCAGATATGTAAAACCATTGACCAGGACCACCGCAAGTATCTGGGAATATAATACATTTCCCCGTTCCAGGTATCCTATTTTTAGCCCACCGTACATTTTCGAAAAAAATAAAAGAAGCAGTCCGTAGACTGCGATCATAAGCCAATCTCCTTTTCGGAAGAAAGGTGTTCCTGCCATCTCCGAAATGCTTGTTTCCCATACTAACCAGTAGATACCGATTTCTGCCGCCAGGATCGTTACTGACGTCAAGAACCGGATCATTCTCTTGTATTGTTCATAGTTTTTCATTATCTATCCGTACTCCTAAATATTTTTATAGATTCTTGAAATTGATCTGCCTCTTTCCAGTCCCCAATCATGGTTTTACTTCCCATAATCGTCCTTGTCGGAAGTACCTATTTTTTATCTCGAAACTATTCAAAATTCTTATAGTATAAATGATGTATAGTATGTATATTTTATATTTTCAAAATATTCTCTCCACATTTTCCTCCCACTCCTGTCTTCATTGAACCCCCCCCCCAAGCTGCAAATATATTCATCCGCCTCTCTCTGCCTCCCCTTCCACCTCCCCACCTGTGGCAGGCCGCTTCAGTGGCAAACTTTTTTCGCCCGATAGCGATCCCCGCAGCGCGCTTTTTGACATAAGACATTCTTTCTATAACATATGAAAGAAACCCATCGGCGCGCTTTCCCGCCTGCGGCAGGCCGCTTCAGTGACAAAAGCCCCTTCCACCCCAAGCAATTCCCGCGGCGCTTTTTTGTCGCAGAACATATTTTCCTATATCCATACGAAACTTGCTGCGCGAATTTCTCATGGTTATCGCGACCGTCACCAGTGTCTCATGCAAGCACGGACTTTGGCGCGCTGCCCACGTAAACAAAAAACGCGGCCCATGATATCAAAAAACATCATGGACCGCGTCCGCTTATTCTTATTTTATTCCATTCTATCACTGGCCCCCGGATTTCCAGCAGCTTCTGGGAATCCAGACTCCATTCTTTCTATTACTTCTATTCTATCACTTTTATACTATTTCTCCTGCATCACCGTCACCGCCGACCGATACCGGCCGCCGTGATGGACGCAGTTGTGGGCCAGGCGGATCTCCTGGCTGTTGAAGCCGTCCCTGGTGTTGCTGTTGGGGAAGATGAAGTTCTTCGCACTGGACGTCACGGTCACACGCATCTGATGTCCTTTCCGGAATGTATGGGACAGCTTTGTGGTCCGGATCGTCACCGGATATACCTTGCCCGGCTCCATGAATTCCGGATGCTCGAACTGGTTCCGGTAGCGCACGCTCATGACTCCGTCTGCCAGCTTCATGGAACACCCGTTTTCATCCACATCGGTGATCCGCACCATCAGATCCGTATCTTCGCAGTCGGAGGAGAGATAGATCACAGCCTGGGCGTCTCCGGTGATGGTAAATTCCTTCTCCAGAACACCAGTGGAGTAGCTGAGTATATCGGTCCGCTTCTCCTCGTCTGTGTAGTTTTCCGGCACCTCCAGTTCATTTTCAGACATATCGATGATATGGGTGGACGGATTTTCCGGATCGTATGTAAAATGATCCCCACATTCATTTTCCGGAGCCGCGAGGCTGAGGGTTCCATGGCCTGCCTCGCTGCCGCTTCCAACTGCCATATCCGCAGCTTTGCCGTCCAGGTAGAAGGTCACCTTCTCTCCATCGGGCAGAGGCCAGTTCTCAGCCGTCTTCCACTGGCCGCTTCCCATGGTATAGTATTCCACCACGGGAGTCTTTTCGATCCCGTTTTCCACGCCCTTTAAATAATGTTCGATCCACTGGAAGCACACCAGGTCGATGTCGTACCGCAGGGCATTGGGCGCCAGGGCAAAGCCGTGGATATCGTAATCGGCATTTCCGCTGTGCTTCCACGGTCCCAGGATCACCTTTTTCTCTGTGTAATCCTCATACAGATCCAGGGCCTCTGTTGTTCCCATGCCGTTATCGTCGAACCACCCGGACATGATCAGCGCCGGAACCCGGTGGGCCCCCGTCCGCTCCTTCCAGTTGCCCATTTTCCAGAAATCGTCGTAATCGGGATGATCCAGCCATTTCTTTAAGAACGGCACCTGATGGCCCAGGGCTCTGGGCGCGATGTCCTCCAGGGGACGGATATCCAGAAGCTCGTCCCAGTCGTCCCGGTCCATGAGGGATGCGTCCGATCTCTGTCCGGATACCATAAAGGCCCAGGACATGGACCCGGAGTTGAAGCAGCCGCCTCTCCTGGGCAGATCCACAAAGGGACTTCCAGCGCACACACTGCTTAACATGGCCGTCAGATGGGGATTTTCGCTGGCCGCAGCCGCCCACTGGACGTAGCCCAGGTAAGAGCCTCCGGTCATGGCCACCTTCCCGTCGCTCCACTTCTGATCTGCGATCCAGTTGAGGGTATCGTCGCCGTCCTCCACCTCATAGTGCATGGGAAGCCACTCGCCTTCGCTGTCCTCCCGTCCCCGCACATCCTGGATCACCACAGCGTAGCCCCTCTGCACATACCGGTAATACGTTTCTGCTCCGACCCGTTTTCCGTAGGGCGTCCGCACCAGCACAGTGGGGACCTTTCCTGCGGGTCCTGCAACGGCCATCTCCTGGCCGGCTCTCTCTCTTTTCACTGGCAGATACACGTCCGCAGCCAGCTTCACGCCATCCCGCATGGGAACCATGAAGGTCTCGGGACCATGGACCAGGTATGGAAGGCCAAAGCCCATCTCCTTCCACTGGCGTAAGACCGTCTCATCCTCGTACCCATCCTTCACCAGAACGCTGCAAAGCTCCCTGGCCGGGGTAATGAACGCCACGATCTGACCATCCTTCACCACCAGGTCTCTGGGGAATTTGATGTGCCTCTGCACATACGCGCCCTTATCCTTTTTCTCATAGATCTCCCCGGAGGAAGCCGTAAACCTGTCGTCTCCCAGGCGGATCCCCTCCTGGCACGGTTCCAGATGCAGGAGTGCCTCCCGCACGTTCATTTTTCCCAGGACCACATACCGGTCGTCCTCTGGAGCCAGCTCCCTTTCCGGAAGAAATTCTCCAGATGTCACGTCCAGCGGACTGTGGAAAACCCGTTCTCCCTCTTTTCTGCATGTTCCGTACCGGACTCCCGATACGTAAAATCCCCATGTTTCCATGTCTATACCCCTTTCTGCCCGCCGCTCCATCTTTTCCTCCGGGCTGCCAGGCACTATATTTTTCACAACTCCATTCTACCTTATCTTTGTCTCAAAGTCAAAAAGATGCGCTTTGTTTCCAGAT
Organism: Enterocloster hominis (ex Liu et al. 2021); assembly: GCA_014385265.1. Classification (GTDB taxonomy): domain Bacteria; phylum Bacillota; class Clostridia; order Lachnospirales; family Lachnospiraceae; genus Alitiscatomonas; species Alitiscatomonas aceti. Next base: position 71,034 of record JACRTJ010000001.1, on the reverse strand, counting down.
CGTCAGCCCAAACAAAACCTTACAGAAAAAACTCTGTTTCTGTCTGCTCTTCTCTTGACTTCCTCCGCCAGACTGGCTTACAATACAAGCCAGAAACAAAGAAAGGACAGGTGGTCCCATGGAAAATAGAATGAACGGAAACGCCGTCCGCGTCTGGACCAAGCAGCATGAAAACGTCCTCCGGGAGCTGGAGACCAAAGGCCGCTACGTGGCCAGACGGGAATACATCCAGGCAGATCTCGGGGAGCACGCCCCTCTGGTGCTGGAGGCCTACGACTGGCTGGTAAAGCACACGCCTGCGGCGGCGGACCGGCCCGCAGACGCCGATTATCCCGTATGGGTGTCCTTAAAATCAGAGGCCACCATGCTGAAGAGCCCGGGAACCGTGATCCTGGAGCTGACCCTGGATCCGTCCCGGATCGTGCCGGTAAACATCATGAAATGGGGAGCGGTCCTGGACTATTCGTATATTCCGGCTGACCGGGAGGACGCCGCCCGCCACAGAAAGCTCCTGGAGGAATACCGGGTCAGCGACAGCAGAGCATATATGTCCCAGTTCTACCCGGAGATCAAACGGGAGATCATAAAAAGCTGGGACCGGCTCTTTGACGCCCGGGTAGATATGGGGAACCCGGACTGCTATGGAAATATATGGGAGATAAAAAGAGAATGGATCACAGACGTACTTCGGTAACCTTATATTCCCCCCAGGCCCAGATCGTCCTGGACGTCTTAGACCGGGATGGGATCTGCTTTTCCAGGCGGGAATATGTCCAGAAAAAATATGAAGAAAGCGCTCCGGTGTTTCTTTCCGCCTACGACTGGTTCGTAAAGGCTGCGGAAGCCCATGTTCCAAAGCCCCAGGGTGCGGAATACCCCTACTGGGCCTTCAAAAGCCCGGAAAATGTGGACCCGTCTGCCGGAGGCCGGATCCTGGTACTGCGTGTTCCTCTAGACGAAGCAGTCTTTTTCAGCCTCTACGACTGGAATAAGATTTTATGCCTGTCCTATATGGGAAAGACGGAAAAAGAAGAGAAAGAGTTCCGCCAGACGCTTCTGGAATATGGGATCCGGAGGGAAAGCGATCTCATCCTGACTAACTTCTATCCAGAGCTGAAGCGCCAGGTCATGGACAGCTGGCACCGGCTCTTCTCCCATGACCAGGCCATCCGTAAAGCCATTTCTGAAAACCAGCCCCTTTCCGGTGTCCAGGCCGGGCTGTGGTGCATAAAAAAAGAGTGGGTCATGGGCCAGGATTAGCTCCCGGTCCATCCCCACTCTCTTTCTATGCAGTTATCAGCCCTCCAACGCCTCCTGGGCCGCCTCCAGCGTGGTCATCTCATATTTATGGAGGATCACGTTCTGGATCATGTCCCTGGTCTCTGAATTTATGGGATGGGCAATGTCCCTGTATTCACCATCTGCGGCTTTTCTGCTGGGCATTGCAATGAAAAGCCCCTTTTCCCCTTCGATCACTTTGATATCGTGGATCACGAACTCGTTGTCCAGTGTAATGGATACGATCGCTTTCATTTTGCCTTCTTTTTCAATCTTTCTCACACGTACATCTGTTACCTGCATAATAACCTCCCCGGTCCATATCAGCCTTCCATATGGGCCATTATAATGTATATCTTTCGTTCTTTTCGATGACGATCTTCACGTCATCAGGCTGCCCGATGTATGTGGTATTGGCACGGATCGTATCGCGGCTCTCCACAATGCAGTTCTCAATGACCGTATTGTCTCCAATATAAACGTCATTCATGATGATCGAGTTTTTGATCACACAGTTATTTCCGATATATACCTTTTTAAACAGAACGGAATTTTCCACTGATCCGTTTAAGATACAGCCGCTGGAAACCAGGCTGTTCTTTACAACTGCACCCGGATTATATTTTGCCGGAGGCAGATCGTCAATCTTGGAATAAATATCCGGATATTCCTTAAAGAAGTAGCTGCGGACCTCTGGCTTTAAGAAATCCATATTGGTCTGGTAATAGGCCTCCACGGAAGCGATGTTGCTCCAATATGTATCCAGCTTGTAGGCATAGATCCGTTTCAGATTCTTATAGCGTACCAGGATGTCCTGGACGAAGTCATACCGGTCCTCGTTGGCGCAGCGCTCGATGAGCTCGATGAGCTGGCGGCGGCGGATCACGTAGATCCCGCAGGAGATGGTCGTGGAATCGTTGACCATGGGCTTCTCCTCAAATTCTGTGATGCGGCCGTCGGCGTTGGTCTTTACCATACCGAACCGGGTCACATCCACATCCGCCGGCATATCCTTGCAGACCACTGTGATATCAGCCTTCTTTTCGATGTGGTATTCCAGCACCTTATTGTAATCCAGCTTATAGATCCCGTCGCCGGAGGCCAGTACCACATAGGGCTCGTGGCTTCTCTTCAGGAAATCCAGGTTCTGGTAAAGGGCGTCTGCGGTGCCGCGGTACCAGTCGCTGTGCTCTGCGGTGATGGTGGGGGTAAATACATACATGCCCCCCTGCTTTCTTCCGAAATCCCACCATTTGGAAGAGCTTAAATGCTCATTTAAGGATCTGGAATTATACTGGGTCAGAACTGCAACACTCTGGATATGAGAGTTGCTCATATTGCTAAGAGCAAAGTCAACGCTCCGGAAGCTTCCGGCGATGGGCATTGCCGCGATCGCCCTTTTTCTGGAAAGCTCCCGCATCCGCTTGCTGTTGCCTCCCGCTAAAACAATACCGATTGCTCTCATACGTTTCCACCTGCCTTTACTATGTAGCCGCCGCTTTCAAGTTTGCCGTCCGGATAGTCCGAAGCTTCTGTCACACCGGAGACCGCTGTGTTCTTTCCGATCTCCACGCCCGCCGGGATCACTGAATGCTCTCCGACGGTCACCAGGTCGAACTGGTATACCTTGGGATCGTATTTGCTGGGCGCGTATTCTCCAACGCCCAGACGGGCGCCTGCGCCGATCCTTACGTCCTCGGCCACAATGGCCTTGTCCACTACGGCGTCTGCCTCGATCACGGAATCCTGCATAATGATGGAATCCCTGACCACAGCGCCCTTTTCGATCACAACGCCGGAGCCGATGACGGAATTGGTGACCTCTCCATAGATCTCCGTTCCCTCTCCGATGATGCTCTTTCCTACCTTCGCTTCTGCGGAAATGAACTGGGGCGGGATCTTCTCGCTTTTTGTATAGATCTTCCAGTACTCCTCATACAGGTTGAACTCCGGGATAATGTCGATCAGCTCCATATTGGCTTCCCAGTAAGAGCCTAAGGTTCCCACATCCTTCCAGTAGCCGTTATACTCATATGCGAAGATCCGCCTGCCGTCGTTGTGGCAGTAGGGGATAATGTGCTTTCCGAAGTCACAGCCCGGCTCATCCTTTAATTTAATGAGCGCCTCTTTTAATACCTTCCAGCTGAAGATATAGATTCCCATGGAAGCCAGGTTGCTCCTGGGGTTTGCCGGCTTCTCCTCGAACTCCGTGATGCGGTTGGCATCGTCGGTGATCAGGATACCGAAACGGCTGGCCTCCTCCATGGGCACCGGCATGGCGGCGATGGTCACGTCGGCGTTGTTGGCCTTGTGGTACTCCAACATCACCTCATAGTCCATTTTGTAGATGTGGTCGCCGGACAGGATCAGAACGTATTCCGGATTATAGGATTCCATATACTCCAGGTTCTGGTAAATGGCGTTGGCAGTTCCTGTATACCAGTCGCTGCCCTTGCTTCTTTCATAGGGAGGAAGAACGGTCACACCGCCCACGTTCCGGTCCAGATCCCACGGGATACCAATTCCGATATGCGTATTTAAACGCAATGGCTGGTACTGGGTCAGGACGCCGACTGTATCGACGCCAGAATTAATGCAGTTGCTGAGCGGAAAGTCGATGATCCGGTACTTGCCGCCGAATGATACTGCCGGCTTTGCCACTTTTTGCGTTAAAACTCCAAGGCGGCTGCCCTGTCCTCCTGCCAACAGCATTGCTATCATTTCTTTTCTTACCACGATATCACCTCTTGCTGTTTCATTTTGTCCATCTTTGGGTTAATTAAATGGTTCTTTTATTATACCATATTTTTTAGAAAATGTGAACAAATTTTTCTCAAGTTAAACGTCATTTTTGTACATATTATGACATATTATAACATTTCCACAGGTTTCTTCCGATAACCGACAGTTCCCTCCCCATTCCGGGCCCATTCCAGAGCCGGACCGGCCGTTCCCGGCCAGCCATAAGAAACACTCTGCGCGAATTTCTCATGGTTCCCGCGGCAAGTGCCAGGGTCTCGTGCAGGCACGGACCTTAGCCCGCTGCCCGCGAAAAAAGAGGACCCGTCCGGGTCCTCTCCTCATCCTTTATCCAAGGATATCGTATACAGTTCCGCAGAATACCTTCACCGCATTGGGAAGCGCCTGCTCGTCAAAATCGAATCTCCGGTTATGGCCCGGCGCAGATTCCTTTGTGAGGATCCGCATAAAGGTGGCCTGACCGCCCTGCTCCTGTACCCGGCGCATCATGTAGGAAACGTCCTCGCTGCCACCGTTGCGGCTGCTGGTGGTCTCAGAAACCGGAAGATGCAGCTTCTCCTCGCATACCCGTCTTACCCGGTCCATAAGGGCCTGGTCGCTGGTCAGGGAATACGCAGAGCCCATGACCTTCATCTCGCTGGTGCAGCCGTGCATCTTCGCCGCTCCCTCAATGATGTTCTTTGCATATTCTTCCATATACTGGTTGATTTCTGTGGTCTCTCCGCGGACCTCGATCTCCATCTTTGCCACATCCGCGATCACGTTCCGGCCGCTTCCAGCCACAACGGTTCCCACATTGATCCGGCTCATTCCAGCGGAGTTCCTCGGGATCCCGTACAGGTTTAAGATAGCCGTAGCCACAGCCGGCATTACGTTCTTGCCCTTCTCCGGGGATCCGCCTGCATGGGCAGAAACGCCGTGGAAGAAGACATCGTACTTGGTGGTGGCCAGAGAGCCATGGCTTCCCGGGATCACCACCGCCGGATCGTCGGCAGCCTTATCGGAAACGTGGGAACCGATGAGATAATCCACACCGTCCAGATGGCCGTTCTCCACGATGGACTTGGCACCGCGGACGCCCTCCTCTGCCGGCTGGAAGATCAGCTTCATGGTCCCGTGAAGGGAATCCTTAATGGACATCAGCACCTTCGCCACGCCCAGGCCGATGGTGGCATGGCCGTCATGGCCGCAGGCATGCATAAAGCCCTCGTTGACGGAGCCGAAGCCCTCGCAGGCAGGCCGGTGGGATTTGTCCTTTTCCTCAAATACGCCCAGTGCGTCGATGTCGAAACGCATGGCTACTGTGGGGCCCTCTCCGCAGCGCAGGATGCCGATCACTCCGGTCATACCGCCCTTGGTGTACTTTACAAACTCCGGATCTGCCCCCTGGGCCACGGCTCTCTCGTACTGCTCCTCCAGCTCCTCATCCGACGGAACGCCCATTCTGGCGTCTTTTTTGCAGACCTGGTCGCCCACTGAGACCTCATACCCCATCTCTGTCAATTTTCTGGCAATGATGGAGGAGGTCCTCATCTCGAACCAGCCTTTTTCTGCGAACTTGTGGAAATCGCGGCGCTGGGCTACCAGCTCCGGTGCGATCTCATCTGCCATTTTGGTGATCTGTTCATAAATGTCCATGCTGAATACCTCCATTTTATTTTCTCGGCAGCATCCGTCCGCCAAAGCCGATGGCGAACACTCCGCCGTTTTCATCCTTAAAGAGCTTCAGATACGCGTCCTTTGCATAGCCGCGGATGATCCCCAGGTTTTCCTGGACCATGACCAGATTTTTCTCTCTGCCCTCTACCACTGCCAGAACTCCGTCTCCGTTCTCCCGGATCTCCACCTCGGAGTCCTCGCTGGAAAGGTAGCAGCCCACTGCGGCCTTTCTGGTCTTTTCTGACCATGGATTTTCCTGGTAAAGTCCCCGGTCCTCCAGCGGATTCCGGCCATGGTACATACGCATGGCCGCATCGGCAATGGCACTCACCGGTACGTCGGAGGTGTTGCAGAGAACGATGACTCCGCAGCCGGCATCATAGGACCAGGACATGTTGGAGGAAACGCCTGTAAGGCTTCCCCCGTGCTCCACCACGGTCACATCGTCGATCTTCTTTGTAGCCAGTCCGAAGCAGTACCAGCTCTCCGGGCGGTACTCCATGCGCGGACGGCACATGGACCGGATCCCTTCCATTGAAAGGATACGGCCGCCGGCCGCCGTCTTTCCATGGTTCAGATACATATACAGGATCTTCTTCATATCGGAAATGGTGGACTTCATGGATCCGGCCCCGCCCAGGACAAAGGCGTTGTCGTAATAGTCCTTGCAGCCGGTCATGACTCCATTCTCCTTCTTATATAATACGGCGCTGTTTTCATCCAGTCTGGGCCGCAGGTAATCGCAGCCGCTGCGCTCCATTCCCAGAGGATCCAGGATATTCTTTTTCACATAGTCTGCAAAGGAAGCCTCTCCTCCGACCCGGCGGACGATCTCGGAAAGAAGTCCATAGCCGTCGTTGCAGTAGCTCATGTATTCGCCCGGTCTTCCAATGAGACCGTGGCCCGGAGTCTGGGCATCCAGCTGCTCTGCCACTGCCTTTGCTCCTGCCTCCGCCAGCTTCACGCTGTAACCCAGGTCGCCCTCTGTCTCCTCGGAGATCCCCAGCTTCTCTGCGATCTCCTTTACCACAGTCCTGTGTACCGGATAAAAGCCGCCGCTGTGGCTCAGGAAATGATGGATCCGTACCGTTTCCTGATTCTTATTGGTAAACTCCGGAATATACCGGCTCACAGGATCGTTTAGGTCCAGGAGGCCTTTTTCTGCCAGCTGCATGATGGATAAAGCCACAAAGGACTTTGTCACAGATGCCAGACCAAAGATCGTATTTTCGTCCATGGGCAGCTTCTGCTCCGTATCCCTGTACCCGAAGTACTGTTCATACTGGGTCTTTCCCTCTTCATCCACAATGGCAACGGCAATGCCCGCTGCGTTTCCCTGTATCTGGATCTGCTTTACAAGCTCCTCAAACAGGGCCTGGTTGGCCGCGTTGATTCGATTCATGTGTAATCCCTCCCAATGATGTCGCTTGATTCCCTTATTATAACATATTTTTTCTAACAAAAATATACCTGAAAAAAGAAACGTATAAAAATTTTGTACAAAATAAAAAGCAAACAGGAGACGGCGCCAAGTGGAGTGAGAGAGTTTTTGCAGCCGTCTCCAGAATCTGTCAATGCATTATTTCAGTCGGATATAACCTACGCCATCCCGGATCTCCATGGCGGTTCCGTAGGGAGCCGAAAGCTCCGCCAGATACTCCAGGACCTTTTCGTCTCCAGTCATTACCGGCACGCCCTTCTGGGAGCGTACCCGTTCCATACCCAGGGAAATGGGGTACAGGCGGATCTCCGTGGTCTTCCCATCTTCCATGTCCCAGGCAGCCATAACAGAAAACCAGATCTCCGGCAGGACTCCGTACCCCACGGTTCCCATCTTGCTCCGGTCATCCATATATGCCCCCACCTTTGTATCCAGGGGAAGCTTCTTATTTAAATACGCATCATAAGGCTGGAGATCCACGGTCTCCGTTTCAAACAGGAAATTCCCCAGGCTGTAAAAAATGGGTTTCCCCTTATAGATCTCGATCCCCCGAAGCTCATGAGGACCATGGCCGATGATAACATCTGCACCAGCATCCACACAGCGTCTGGCAAAGGTCTCCAGGAACATGGCCGGCACCTTTGTATCGCCCGCATCGGTCTCATGGGCATGGATGCTCACCAGCACCACGTCCGCCTGCTTTCCGGCCTCCCGGATCTCTCCCTCGATCCGGGCCATATCCGTTTCGTTGGGGATGCTCTCGATCCAGTTGGTTTCATCCAGCTTGAATTTATACTTTCCAAACAGGAAGGTCCCCTCCGGCGGCGGATTCTTATATCCATTCTTCACGGAGTTTTCCATGGAAGCGTTGACCTTTGTAAGAGCCGCCAGCCCTGCAACCTGGTCATAATACTCCTGGGTCACATGGTAAACGGTCTCGAAGCGCAGAGGATTCAGTCCCGGACGGCCGCACATATCTGCGCTCTGGCCGCCTGCCATACCAGATTCATGGAAGGACGAGGTGACACCGATCATGGCCACTCTGGCCTTCTTTGTTTCCAGATAGCACGGTCTGGACGCATCTCCCAGGTTCTTTCCCGTTCCGGCAAAGATCATATCCCGTTCCCGTAAATGCTCGATGGTGGCCAGAACGCCGCCATGGCTGTAATCATGGGAGTGGTTGTTGGCTGTATTGTAAAGGTTAAACCCAAAGGACTTCATATCGTCCAGGGTCCTGGGATCCGCCATGGCCCAGGTGCCGCCGGAAAAGGCGGCCGGATACCCCTCATGGTCATGGAAGGTCATCTCCAGATTGGAAAATTTCACATCGTGCTGCATGATGCAGTCCCGGACGGCCTCGAACCCCTCATATCCGCCCTCCGGGAACCGGCGCGTGATAAATGCGTCTCCAGTGGCAATAAAGCTTGTCTTTTTCATAAGATCCATGTCCTCTTTTCCGACTATTTTTCTGCTCCGATGCCTGTGATGGAATCAAACTCCCCATCAATGCCTGCTGCCATCATCAGTACCATGAATGCCTGCTGGATCGCCTTATAAGAACCAGTGATCGGGAACTTTTCATGGATGCTGTGGTTCATGATATTCTTGGAATTTTCATCCGGAGCATAGGCTCGGCCCATGCAAAGCGCCGGAAGGCCTTTGGCAACGGCTACGTTGGCGTTGGTGCAGCCGCCTCTGTGGATCACCGGCTCCACGCCCAGATGGCTCAGGCCCATGTATGCAGTTTCTACCAGAGGAGCATGCATGTCCTGGGTTCCTCCCGGTACGCTGCTGATGAGCTTTTTATCCCAGGTGATCGTATCCTGGCCCCATTTTGCGGTCTCCTCCTGGCAGGCCTCTTCAATGGCGTTGAAGATATTGGTCCTTAATTTCGCCAGCTCCTCCTGGGAATTGGACCGGAAGTTGAATTTGATCGTGGCCTTGGGCGCGATCGCATGGACGCCTGCATCGTTTCCGCCATGGAAGTTTGACACACAGAAGCTGGTCTTAGGATCCGACGGAACCACAAAATCAGCGATCTTTGCCACTGCTCTTGCAGCTGCATGGACCGGCTGGGCCATCTTTCCGAAGCAGCCAAAGGCATGGCCGCCGATTCCGTAAAAGTTTACCTCGTACGTCTCGCCGCCGGTGGCCTCGAACACCAGAAGGCTCATGTCGTTGTTGTCCAGGCTGAGGGAAATGTCGATGTCATCATTATCTGCAAGGAAATCCTTCATTCCGCCAAGACCGCCCATTCCCTCTTCCCGGGTGGTTCCCACAAATACGATATCTCCGGCAGTCTGGATCCCTGTTTTATTGAGGGTACGGATCAGGCACAGGAGCATAGCCAGCGCTCTTGTATCATCGCCGATCCCGGGAGCATACAGAAAGCCGTCCTTTTCCTCCACGCCTTTCACAGTCCCAAAGGGGAATACGGTATCCATATGGCCCTCGATCAGCACCTTCGGCCCCTTTCCTGTTCCGCGGCGGATGCCGATCACATTGCCGCCCCGGTCTGTGTGGACGTCCTCCAGTCCCAGCGCCTTGAATTTCTCAGCGAATACCTTGGCGCGGTTTTCCTCATGGCCGGTGGGAGCCTCGATGAGCACCAGCTCCTTCTGCTCCTCAATGGCCTCCGGCTGATTGGCCTCGATGAAGGCCAGCGCTTCCTTTACGCTGGCAAGCCCCAGCATCTTTTCAAACTGGGATCTGGTATGATCTGATACCTGATACATGGTGTAAACCCTCCTGAATACATTACATTTTTATTTAAAATTTTCCCATAAATGGCATGATACAAAATGACCTTCTGATATCTCCACCAGCTGTGGGCAGGATTTATGACACTGGTCGCATACATAATTGCATCGTTTCGCAAACCGGCACTCATCTGGCGGATCGATCGGCGAACTAATCTCTCCCCGGAGAAGAATTCTCTCAGGCCTTTCTATTCCCACTTCTGGAATCGGGATTGCTGAAAGAAGGGCCCTTGTGTACGGATGGACCGGATGGTCAAACAGCTCCTCTGTCGGAGCCTTTTCAATCAGCTGTCCCAGATACATTACAGCAATCTCGTCAGCAAAGTGGTTCACCACTGAGAGATCATGGGTAATGAAAATAAAAGTAAGCCCCATCTGTTCTTTTAATTCCTGCAGCAGGTTCAGGATCTGAGCCTGGATGGAAACGTCCAGGGCTGATACTGGCTCGTCACATACAATAAACTTGGGCTCCATAGCCAGAGCACGGGCAATCCCGATACGCTGTCTGCGCCCGCCATCCAACTCATGGGGATACGCATTTACAAGCCGCTCCGCCAGTCCTACCGTAGCCATCAGCTCACGGACTCTGGCATCGATCGCCTTTTTATCCTTCAAGATCTTGTTTTCAATAATGGGCTCCGCAATGGTCTGACTCACAGTCTTCTTAGGATCCAGAGAAGAAAACGGATCCTGAAAGATGATCTGCATATCCCGGCGCATCTGCCGCATCTTACTGCTGCTCAAAGCCGTGATGTCCTGGCCATTAAAGATCACCTGGCCGTCAGTTGGTTCCAAAAGTCTTAAAATCGCACGTCCAGTCGTCGATTTTCCACATCCGGACTCTCCAACAATTCCCAGTGTTTTTCCCTTTTCAATGGTAAAACTCACATCATCCACCGCATGGAGGGTTCCACGGGCTGTTTTAAAATATTTTTTCAGATGCTTTACTTCCAGTATATTTTCAGCCATTCTTTTTCCCCCTCTCAATATGGAAGTCCGGATTCTCATACGCCAGACATGCCGCTTTATGAGTTCCTCCGAAGGACACCAGCTCCGGTCTTCTTTCCCTGCACGCATCTGTCGCGTAATTGCATCTTGGAGCAAAGGCACAGCCCCTGGGCAGATTTGTGGGATCCGGCATCAGACCGCGGATCGGCTCCAACTTGCTCCGTCTATTTTTGATATTTGGAAGAGAGTTGAAAAGCCCCTCGGTATACGGATGCAGTGTGTGATTGAAAACTTCTTCCAGATTTCCCTCTTCAATGATCTTTCCAGCATACATGACTGCTACCCGGTCACATGTCTCTGCCACGATTCCCAGGTCGTGGGTAATCATGATCATGGACGTATCCTTTTTCTGCTTTAATTCCCGCATCAGCTGAAGGATCTGGGCCTGGATCGTCACATCCAGGGCAGTTGTGGGCTCATCTGCAATTAAGAGCTGCGGACTGCACGCCAGGGCAATGGCAATGATCACCCTCTGCTTCATGCCGCCCGAAAACTGGTGCGGATATTCGATGGCTCTCTCTCTTGGAATACCAACCAGCTCCAGCATATCCTCTGCCTTTTTCCATGCGTCATTCTTATTAAGGTGCTCATGACGCTCCAGACTTTCTGCGATCTGCTGTCCCACAGTAAATACCGGGTTCAGAGAGGTCATCGGATCCTGGAAGATCATGGATACCAGGCCTCCCCGGATATGCTCCAGCTCGGTGATGGACATTCCCATCACGTCCTGGCCGCACACCTCCAGCTTATCACATTCCAGAACTCCGGGGGGCGAGTCCACCAATCTCATAATGGACAATGCTGTTGTGGTTTTTCCTGCACCGGTCTCTCCCACCAGTCCCAGGGTTTCCCCTTTTTTAATATGAAGACTTATATTATTAACTGCCTCCACAGTCTCTTCTTCCATTACAAATTTTACATTAAGGTTCTCAACCTCAAGGACCATATCTTTCTGTTCTTCCATTCTGCCGCCCTCCTATTTCTTAAGTTTCGGATCCAGAGAGTCCCTAAGGCCGTCTCCCATCATATTCAGCGCCAGTACAGTGATCATAATGGCAAGACCTGGGAACAGCGTCATGTAGGAATAATCACGGATATATTTTCTTCCTCCGGAAAGAAGAGCTCCCCATTCTGGAGACGGAGCAGGAACACCCAGTCCCAGGAAGCTTAAACTGGAAGCAGAAATAATAGCAGATGCCACACGGAGCGTTGCCTGGACGATGATCGGAGACAGGCAATTGGGAAGAATGTGCTTAAAAATAATCCTTCTGTTTGATAACCCTATGGCCTTCGACGCTTCTACATATTCCTGGTTCCTCACAGTCAGTACCGCAGCCCTTGTAATACGTACAAACTGCGGCACGCTCGTAATTCCCACTGCCAGCATCAGATTCCAGATACTCTGTCCGAGAACGGATACGATAACGATCGCCATCAGCATATTGGGAACAGCTCCCAGGATATCTGTGCTTCGCATGATCACTTCCTCCAGGGTTCCTCCATAAAAGCCTGCAATGGCTCCCAGGGTTACGCCGATCACCAGACCAATGGTAACAGCCACCAGTCCCACGGAGCATGAAAATCTTGTTCCATAAAGTACGCGGAAAAAGATATCCCGTCCCAGCTCATCTGTTCCAAACCAGTGCCTTGCGCTGGGCCACTGAAGACGCTCTGCAACATTCTGTCCTACTACCTGGGTATCATAATCCAGGAAGACATCTGCAAACAGTGCAACGAATACGATGATCAGTACAATGGCAGAACCGACCATAGCGCCTTTATTTCTTCTAAACTGATGCCATACCTCTCCCATCTGGCTGCGTGCTTTTCTGGGAACATTTGCTTCAACGGTTTTAGCCATGTTTCTTTTTCCCCCTTTTTGCCACATACTGTGCTTTGATCCGAGGATCCACAACTGCATAAAGCAGGTCAACGAGAAGCAGAATAATACTAAGGAGAATTGTTGTCATAATAATGCTGCCTGTAACCAGCGGGGTATCCCTCATATTCAGAGAGTCCACGATCAGGCGGCCGACTCCCGGCCAAGCAAATACTGTTTCTGTAAGAACGCTTCCGCCCAATACGCCGGCCAGCTGCGTTCCAATAATCGTGATGATCGGAATCAGCGCATTTCTCAAGGCATGGGATGTGATTACAATTTTTTCCGGGATTCCCTTTGCCCTTGCGGTTCGTAAATACTCCTGTTTTAAAACATCCAGCATAGAAGAACGGGTCGTTCTCGTCAAGGTAGCCATGAGCCCGGTTCCTATGGTAATTGCCGGAAGTACGATGGAGGACAGGGTCTGATCGCCGCCAGACGGGAACCAGCCCAGGTTTAGTGAAAAGACAATGATAAGGAGCAGCCCTAGCCAGAAGTTCGGCATAGAGAGTCCGATCATAGCCACGATCATACTGATATTATCCTGGACCGTTCCCTGCCTGGTAGCTGAATAAATTCCCAATGGTACCGACAACAGGATCGAAACCAGGATCGATGCAAATGAAAGCTTGATCGTTGCCGGGAGCTTTTCCATGTATGTATCGAATACGTCTGTCTTTGATACATAGGAAACTCCCATATCTCCATGAAGCATACCGCCCATATATTTCACATACCGTACAATGACCGGCTGATCCAGACCCAGATCATGACGGATCGCCTCCAGGTCCTCTGCTGTCGCCCCCTCTGGAGCCAGGATATCTACCGCATCTCCGGGAGCCAGATCCATGATAAAAAACACAAGGAATGAAACTCCAATGATAACGGGAATCATTAATAAAAGTCTTTTAATTATATATCGGTGCATACATCATCCTCCTGTTCTGGAAAATGCTTTTTAAAAAGAAGCGGCTCTTTGAAGAGCCGCTTCTTTCCGAGAAATTTACATATTATATCCGGAAATTATTCGGCTGGAACAAAAATGTTGGAGAAATCATGGTGGCTGGTCGGATAGATATCGATTCCGCCAGTTCCTTTTTTAACGCCGATGAATCCGTCTGCATAATAGATCGGAATATATGGAACGTGTTCGTAAACATTTTCCTGGATCTGCTTATAATAATCCAGTCTCTTTGCTTCATCCTCTTCTGCAACTGCTTTATCTAATAATTCCATAACCTCCGGGCTGTCGTAATGGGCTTTGTTCACTGCGGAACCCGGCTGTAAGATACGTCTTGCATCGTCGCCGAAGATATTGAATCCCATACCATAGAGACAGGACTGGTGCTCACCGTTGGTAGTCGTGGTACTGATTCCGGCAGAATCCAGTTCAACAATGTTTATGGTCAGGCCAATTTCTTTACACTGGCTCTGGATCATCTCAGCAATCGTTTTACGGTCTGCTCCAACAGAAATATCCAGGGCAGCATTTCCGTTGGGGAATGCTTTTGCAAGATATTCTTTTGCCTTATCCAGATCTCTTGTATATCCGCCGCAATCATAGAATCCAAATTCATCCCATCCCCAGAAGGATGTAGCCTTTTCTCCACGGCCTTCCGCTGCAACAGCGATGATGGAATCAATATCAATGGCATGGGCAACTGCTTTACGTAAATTTTCGTCTTTGGCAGGATCTTTCTGGGTATTGAAAGCCATATATGTCAAAGATCCACCTTTGTAAGAAATCAGATCCAGAGCCGGGTCCTCTTCAATCCTTCCAAGCTCAATGGCAGCCGGCGTCTGACAGATATCGATTTCTCCATTCTGGAGTGCGATCAGGCGGGCCGAATCCTCAGGAATATAACGGAAGGTAAAGCTCTTTGCATTGGGAGCTCCTCTCCAGCTGTCTTCAAATGCTACAAGCTTTGTATAGTTTCCAAACTCATAAGAATCAACCATCCATGGACCAGTGCCTACGGCCGGTCCTTTCTCCGGATCGTCTGTAACTGCCTTTTCGTTCATAATGCTGGCAGTTGGGAGAGTCATCATGTACGGCCAGTCCAGGTTCGGATCTACCAGTGTCATTTTTACAGTCAGATCGTCTACCGCTTCCACGCTCTCTACCTTTAGAAATACACCATTACAGGAAGTAGTTCCCTCCATCCGGTTAAAGGTAAAAACAAAGTCTGAAGCCTTTAATATCTCTCCATTATGGAATTTTACACCATCCCGAAGTTTGAAAATGTATGTTTTTCCACCATCCTCTGTGGACCACTCTTCTGCCAGAGAGGGTTCCAGTTCCTTTGTTGTATTATTAAAATGAACCGGTGTATCATATACCATACGGTACATATAGTTATGCTGGGTATTGCTGGCATCCATAGCATCCACAGTTGTGTGTTTGGACTGCATTCCAATCACGATATCTTCTTTTAATGCCATTCCTTCCGCCGGTTTTGCAGCGTTAATTTCACTTGATCCTGCTGCTCCGCCGCTGTTTCCTTCTGCCGCAGTCCCTAAAGATGCACTTCCCGTTTCTGCTGGAGCATTTTTGTTTCCACCACATCCGGTCAGGCTTCCTGCCATAACTGCCATTGCCATCAACGCTGCCATTACACGAAATCTCTTTTTCATCATACTTTTCACGAGCCTCCTTTTACTGCACCGCCGACTGCCCTCACATCCCTTCTGTTTTAAAAACGCGCAAAAACGCCTTCAAAAGAAAGGGGGAGTTCGTACACCCCGGCCATTTTACTGGTTCGACCTTTTAAAAGCGCTTTTTAATAAGTTCATTATAATTTTGAATGCTTCGTTTGTCCAATAATTCTTGAGAATACAATCCATTCTTAACGGGAATATTTTCTGATTTTTAAAAGTTTACCCGTTATTTTTTTATCATATCAAAATAATCAATGGTAAACTCAATAAATTCTTCTATATTTTCCGTTAATTTCACATCTTTTTGCCGTATCAAATATAAAGATCGGGTAAATTCCGCAATATCTAATGGTTTTAAGCATATACCGGATCCATCATCCTCTTCTTCAAGTTTTCTTCTCCAGGAATATTCTGGCCATATAGCTACTCCCAGCCCCTCCTCCACCATTCGTTTCAATATATAATGATTGTCACACTCGTACGAAATTCTTGGTATAAATCCACGTTCTTTGAACTTTTTATCCGAAACGGCCCGGATACTCCCTCCCTTTTTTAATACAATAAAATCCACATCTGTCAGATCTCTTAAAGAGATACGCTCCTTCTCTGCCAGCTCTGTCCCCTTTTTACATGCAAAAAGCAGTCTTTCATCCATGAGTTTAACAGCATTACTGAAAAATACCTCTGGAAGCGTACTGCGGATACAGATGTCCCAGTTGATCGCCTCCCTCCGGTCCAGAAGAGTGAAAAAAACGTCCGGATGAGTTTCTCTGTATTTTTTTATAAGGGACGGCATCATAAAGGAGGCCGACAATACATTGATCCGGATCTGTTTTCTGGCTCTCCGGTTCTGGATCTCTGCCGGGATTTCATCCAACTCAGCCAGCACTGGCAGGATCCTGGCCTGAAACCGGCGGCCCTCATGGGTCAGCTCACAATATTTTCCGTTCCTCCGCATCAGCTCCACCTGGAGCTCCTTTTCCAATGCCTTCACCGCTTTGCTGATGGACGGCTGGGTCACATGAAGATCCTGGGCCGCCATGGATATGTTCTCATAAGCTGCCGCCCTCGCAAAATATCTCAGTTGGTAAAGCTCCATACCCTGCCCCTCTCTTTCTCAAAGACCAGAGGCAGAAACCCTGTTCCGCCCCTGGTCTGCATTACTTTTTGTTAATGTTTGTAAAAATCCGGGATCTGTTTATCGTGATACTCTTTGATCTCCTTCTGGAAATCCGGATCCGATAAAATATCGTATCCAGTCATAGCCAGTCCCTTGGCACCCTTCAGACATACCTCGTTGGCCTCCGGCGTACCAGATGCAGCCGTATACTCCACCGTATGGGCCTGAATGGTCTTATCATCCGTGATGGACAGATAATCATGGATCGCCGGGATCTTAATGGACACATTTCCAATATCCGAAGAGCCGTACTGTTTTTTCGGATCCGGCCAGGTCATTTCGATCCCCAGCTCATGCATATTGTCCTTAAACGCCTGGCACATGGGCCGGCTGGGATACCGTTCAGCAGAAATATCGTCCCAGGCCACCTGTCCTTTGGCTCCCGTCAGCTTTTCCGCGTTGGCTACACACGTTTTGATCAGGTCGATCAGAACCTCAATCCTCTTCATGGTATCTGCCCGGAGACAGAAAGCGCAGCCAGCGCTGGCCGGGATAATATTGGCCGCCGCACCGCCGTTGGTAACGATCCCATTGATATTATCCTGGGGATCAAATGTGGGGCGCATCATGTCGATCTGGTTAAACACACTGATCACCGCGCTAAGCGCATTGATCCCGTTCTGCGGAGCGGAGGAGTGGGCTCCTTTTCCCGTAAAGTCCACTCTTACGGTACATGCCGCCCGGCCTCCCCGGCCTACCAGGTTGGAGCCACCGCCCGAGGGATGCATCATCAAAGCAAAATCCACATCGTCAAAGGCTCCGTTGGCCAGGAGCTTCACCTTTCCGGCTCCGCCCTCTTCCGCCGGTGTACCGATGATGGAGATCCGCCCCGGCAGCTCCTTCATCAAAGGCGCCAGTCCCAGAAATGCGCCTACGGAACAGGTGGCGATCAGGTTATGGCCGCACCCGTGGCCAATTCCGTTTAAGGCATCATACTCCGCCAGGAACGCCACCGTCGGCCCCTCACCGCTTCCGCAAAGATCTGCGCGGAAGGACGTTTCCAGGCCGCCGTAGCCTCTCTGCACCGTAAAGCCATGCTTTTCCAGGGTATTGCTGATAAAGCCCATGGCCTTAAACTCCTGGAATCCCAGCTCCGGGTTGTCATGGATGTTTTTTGACAGGGCAAGCAGGTCCTCCCGGGCCGCATCGACAGTTTCCACGATCTGCTGTTTTGCTTTGTCCATATGGTTTTGCCTCCTTACTTTTCCTAAATATGTACATATACTATCATATATGGCTGGTATTTTTCAACAAAATCGCCAAATATTTATCTTTGTTTGTGTGTATGATGTTTTATATGTTTTAAAAAACTTAATATGATTTATTATAACGAATTATTAATAATAGTATGAAATAATCGTCTTTATTCTGCCACATTCTTTTTTCATCATCAAATCACTAGTGGTCTCCATCAAAAAGGAAATATCTCCATTTTCCTGACGCCCAATCCGCAAATGGTCATTGCTGATGAGCCATTATTTTGGAATGTTTTTTCAGAGCACGGACCGCGTTAAGGCGATGTACACTGTCCGGTCCGCACCGCGTTGTCCTTGTTCTGCTATTTTGATATTCATGCTAACAAATATTTTGCTCTTATAAATCTATTTTCATGATTTTAGTTAGAGTCTATCCGCTTACATGAATTTGACACTAAAACTATGTTTGACCACCCTTTCAGCCTGTTTGTGATGATTTTTTATGTTTATAGTGCAAAAAATATGGGAGTATATCGGAAATTCAGGACAAATGCCCGTCAATAAAGGACAAAAATAGTTGCATGAGTATGTCCTAAGGTCGTCAGTTTCATGCAGAACGGTCCAATGGCGTTCCCAGAATTCCTGATTGACAGCGGGGATGCCCTGCAATAGCTGGACGATGACGTACTGAACATCCCTCTGTTTATGGCCGATCAGATAGACCGGCTGATGAGGCTTGCATTGGATCAGAGAAAAGTACAGCAGGCTGGCATGAAATTTTAATACCATAGCTTTCTTCTTTCACAGCCTTTGCGGCCTTCCTCCTTCATAGGTATTGATCCGGGCGGTCCCCTGCCCTATATATTATTGTTTATGAAAGTGACCTGGTGATAACAACAGCTTATTTTCTCTTGTAATCCTTTTTAAGATGTGCTATATTGAAGACAGAAAAAGGGAAAGCCACAGAAACGGCCTACCCTCAACAATATGCTTTATTCCCTCTGAAAAGGGTCAGCCGTCATTATTGCGAGTAATGGCGGCTATTTTCTTCCCTTGAAAATCTCATAAATGAGACCGACAAGGGCAACAATGAATATTCCAATCTGAATCAGGTCAGAGTATGTAACATACATTGGCAGGCCCTCCTTTCTTTCGTCTGGAGGGTTAGCCCCTCCGAAAAATCAGAGGGTAAGCCGCCTGGCTCTGTGGTTTCCCATATCGACATTATATTGCAGGGTTCCCTGTCTGGCAATCATTATTTTTATATTCTGAAGGGAGTCCAGCAGATAGACAGGACCTGGTTCCTCAAAGAGTCCGGCAGACGTTACTTTGAAAATACTGCTTATTTTAACTTTGATGAAAGCAGGGCCAGAGCCCGTGAATCCAAGGAGCTGTTCCCGGATAAAGTCAAACTCCGCATCCGTTTCTTCCTGGATAACCTGCGGCTGGACGATGACGTACTGAACATCCCTCTATTTATGGCCGATCAGACAGACCGGCTGATGGGGCTTGCATTGGATCATAGAAAAGCACAGCAGGCTGGCATGAAATTTTAATATCATGGCTGCACACAAAAAGCCCCGGAGTTCCCATCTCCGGAGCTTTCTTTTGTGTCTAAAAGGGATACCGCTTTATTCCCCTTCCGCAAACAGCGCCCTGGCCTTCTCCATCCGCTCTGCCACGGGAACATGGAAGGGACAGCGGGTCTCGCAGCCACGGCAGCCGATACAGTCAGAAGCCGTCCGTTCCAGCGCCTCATAATGGGCACGGACCGAAGCCGGGACCTCCGGCTGCATGGAGGCCAGATCATAGAGCTTATTGACCATGGCGATATCGATGCCCGCAGGACACGGCTTACAGTGGCCGCAATAGGTACACTGGCCGTCGTAGGCGTGGCGGGGGGCAGAGGCCAGAACGCTGGCATAATCCTTTTCCGTCTCCGTTGCTGTTTCATAAGAAACAGCCTCATCCACATGCTCCGGCGTATCATATCCCGCCAGGATGGAGGCCACTGCCGGCCTTGTAAGGGCGTAATGGATACACTGGACCGGAGTCAGCGCCACGCCAAAGGGCGAACGCTTTGCATCAAACAGCCGCCCTCCCGCAAAGCCCTTCATGACCGTAAGGCCCACGTCGTTCTTCTCGCAGAGCCGGTAAAGCTCTGCCCGCTCTTTATCAATGCCGCCCAGAGCCTTATCGTACTCCTCAGCAAAGTATGTATTCATGTCCTCAGATGCCGGGAGCAGATCAAAGGCCGGGTTGATGCTGAACAGCATCATTTCCACGATCCCCAGCTCCACAGCCTTTTTCGCCACTCTGGGGTTGTGGGTGCTGAGACCGATATGACGGATCACGCCCTTTTCCTTCAATTCCTTTGCATAAGCGTAAAACGGACCGTTTACGATGGCGTCCAGCTCGTCCTCCCGGTCCACATAGTGGATCATGCCCAGGTCGATGTAGTCCGTTCCCAGACGCTCCAGGAGATCCGCAAAAGCCTCCTTCACCTTCTCCATGTCCCGGGTCCGCACATACTGGCCGTTCTGCCAGGTGGAGCCCAGGTGGCCCTGGATGAACCAGCGCTCCCTCTTTCCCCGGATGGCTGCCCCGATGTTGCTCCGCACGTTGGGCTCTGGCATCCAGCAGTCCAGGATATTGATCCCCTGCTCCCCGCACCGGTCAATGACTGCCCGGCATTCCTCCGCGTTGTGACGCTCCAGCCATTCGGCTCCCAGGCCGATCTCGCTGACCATCAGCTCCGTCTTTCCCAGTCTTCTGTAACGCATACGGCACCTCCCCTAAAATATAGAATCCTATTCCTTCCATTCCAGCCGGTGGAGATGGCCCTCCATGGTCATCTTCTCAAACCCGTTCTGCCGCAGCGCCTCGTAAAGGAGGACAGCCACGGAATTGGACAGGTTCAGGGACCGGATGTCCCCCCACATGGGGATCCGGACGCACGTTTCCTGATACTCCACCAGGATCTCCTCCGGAATGCCGCGGCTTTCCGGGCCGAACATCAGATAACAGTCCGGCTCATACTTCACATCTGTATAGACCGCCGGTGCTTTGGTGGTGGCCATATAAAGCTTTGCACCGGGATTTCTCTTTAAAAAATCCGCAAAATCACTGTATACTGTCACATCCAGCTTGTCCCAGTAATCCAGACCGGCCCGTACCAGATGCTTTTCACTCAGCTTAAAGCCCAGGGGCTCGATCAGATGGAGCCTGGTGTTGGTCGCCACGCAGGTCCTCCCAATGTTTCCCGTGTTGGCCGGCATCTCCGGCTCGTATAATACAATATTCATTCTACATTTCCTCCAGGCTGGCCACAAACCGGCCCATACGCTCCAGGGCCCGCTTAAGGTCCTGGAGCGAATACGCGTAAGAAATCCTCAGATATCCCTCTCCGCAGTCTCCAAAGGCAGTCCCAGGCACCACAGCCACCTTCTCCTGCTCCAAAAGCCGCAACGCAAACGTATCGGAGCTCATACCAAACTTTTTAATGCAGGGGAATACGTAAAAAGCCCCCTGGGGCTCATAGCAGTCAAGGCCCATGTCTCTCAGAGCCTTGACCAGGAACCTCCGTCTCTGGTCATAGGCCTCCCGCATCTCCTCCACGTCCCGGTCTCCGTTTCTTAAGGCCTCCACCGCCGCATACTGGCTGGTGGTGGGCGCGCACATGATGGCATACTGGTGGATCTTCAGCATCTGCCTCAGGATCGCCTCCGGAGCGCAGGCGTAGCCCAGCCGCCAGCCAGTCATGGCATAGGATTTGGAAAAGCCATTGATCAGTACAGTCCTCTCTTTCATCCCAGGAAGAGCCGCGATGGTACAGTGATGTCTCCCATAGGTCAGCTCCGAATAGATCTCATCTGAGATCACGAACAGGTCCTTCTCGCGGACCACGTCGGCGATCGCCTCCAGATCCTCCTTCTCCAGGATAGAGCCGGTGGGATTGTTGGGAAATGGAAGCACCAGGATCTTTGTTTTAGGTGTGAGCTTTTCCAGCACCTTTTCCTTTGTGAGGCGGAACCGGTCCTTTTCTTCCAGCTCAACCGTCACCGGAACGCCTCCGGCCAGAATGGTACACGGCACATAGGAAACGTAGCTTGGCTGAGGGATCAGCACCTCGTCTCCCGGATCCAGCATGGCCCGGAGAGCAATATCGATGGCCTCGCTTCCTCCCACAGTGACCATGATCTCACGGTCCGGGTCATAGCCCACGTCAAACCGCCGCTCTAAATACCGGCTGATCTCCAGCTTCAGCTCCTTCAGTCCTGCGTTGGACGTATAAAAGGTCCGCCCCTTCTCCAGGGAATAGATCCCTTCATCCCGGATGTGCCAGGGCGTGTCAAAATCCGGTTCACCTACGCCCAGGGATATGGCGTCCTTCATCTCGCTTACGATGTCAAAAAATTTACGGATCCCCGACGGGGGGATGGCTGTGATGGTTTCTGATAACGGGTTTCTCACGGGGTGATCATCATCCTTTCATCTTCTGGTCTTTCGCACATGACGGTTCCATGGTCCTTATATTTTTTCAGGATGAAATGGGTTGCTGTGCTCAAGACAGAATTCATGGTGGACAGCTTTTCCGAAACGAACTGGGCGATCTGGCGCATGGTCTTTCCCTCTACGATCACCGTAAAATCATACGCTCCGGACATGAGATAAACGGAATTCACCTCACTGTACTGGTAGATCCGCTCCGCGATCTTTTCAAATCCCATATTCCTCTGTGGCGTCACCTTTACCTCGATCAGGGCAGTCACCAGCTCCTCCCCGGTCTTGTCCCAGTTGATCATCGTATGGTAGCCGCAGATGATATTTTCCTTCTCCATATCGGCGATCTCATTGGCCACCGCGATCTCGCTCTCTCCCAGGAGAGCGGCCAGGTCCGCCAGATCGATCCGGCTGTTTTTTTCCATAATGGTCAGAATCTTTTCACGCATAACGCGCCTCCTTATATCCTCAGGTTTCCCCGTCCCCGATCCATCACATATTTTCCGAAGGCCTTCCCCGTATCTTCCTCCGGACAGCTTTTTTATCCCAGTTTTAATACCTCGTCCGGCTGAGGCCGCTCCAGAAACCCGGTGCTGCCAAGACCCGTCATTTTTCTGGCGATCCCCCGCTCCACCTTTCCGATGACCGCCGCCTCGGCTCCCATTTCCCTGAGCCGTTCCGCCAGATCCCATCCATGGTCTGAGACCATCAGCATACAATGGCCCGAACGGAGACGGTAGGGATTTAAATCAAATAGTTCGCATACCTCTATGATCTCCTGGCTCACCGGGATCTTCAGAAGGGAAAATGAGATCCCCTGCTCATAGGCCCCCGATATATTCCAGAGGGCGGCCAGAATGCCGCCCTCCTCCACATATTCCCATTCAGTTACGCCAGGATCCTCAAAAAATTCCTGGGGCAGATCCAGAGATCTCTCCGCCGCCGTTTTAAGACGGTCCAGAAATACGCCATGGAATCTGGCCTCCAGCGCTTCTTTTTTCTTTTCCATGGCAGCCAGAGCTCCCGCCTTGCCGATGCATCCGGCCACCACCAGATCCTGGCCCGGCACAAAGCGTCCCCTGCCATGGGGTTCCCGCTCGATCTTTCTCATTCCGACTCTCCTATGCTCCCGGTCCGGCTGGATTCCCAGGTCCCGGCTCACCGCCGGGGCCAGGCGCTCCGCCGCCGTTCTCTGCTCCAGGACCTCCAGGACCCGCATTCTGGCCGGGTCCTTCATTTCCTCCCGGACTGCTGTTTCCAGCCGGGTCTCCGGGCATCCCTGGACCAGGCGTATAGCCCGGCCCCTGCGGAACCTCCGACGGAGGCGTATTTTCCGCCGCCGGGGTCTCCGGCACTGCCGGAGGTGTGGTTCCCGCAGGCGTTTCTGAAGTCCCGCCGGACGGAGCCGCCGGATCCGCTCCAGGCACCGCTGCACCTGGATCCGTTACTGCCGGAGCCGCCGGTCCCACCCGGTAAATGGGCCTGGAGGCGTTATACGTATCCTTATTTAAAAGGGTCCGCTCCTTCAGCTCTCCGTCCACATATACGCACTTATAAAGCTCCGACTTAAGACCCGTATGGCCGGAGTCCACCTTGACCCTGGCTCCCGGGGCCAGGGAATTGTCCACCTGCTCAATGGGCGCTCCGGCTCCCATGACCTGGAGCGTCACAGACTCAAATTTCAGGGTCCGGTTTGCCGGTCTTGTTTCTTTTCCATAAATGGTAAAGGTCAGCGTCTTTCCGGAGGTGACCCCTTCCACATAAATGGGCGTATCGTATGGATTCCGGATCTTGATATCCTTATACGTTCCGGCAATGGCCGCGTCCATGGACGGCTTCACATATCCCACGGTCATGGAATGGTTCTGCCTCTGGACGATCTCCAGCTCCGCCAGCAGAGAAGCGTTATAAAGGGTCGTGGATATCTGGCATACGCCGCCGCCGATGCTGTCCACAGACCGCCCGTTCTCATAGGCCGTGGCCGCCCGGTAGCCATTGGCGACCGTAAAGGGCTGCATGCACTCATATCCCGACAGCACCTCCCCCGGCATCAGCACCCGGCCATTTATCTTGGCCGCTCCCACCTGGAGATTGGTGGAACGGGAAGCGCCGCTGGTCTTAAAGCTGGTGGAAAAGGTCCCCAGCACGTCCTTAATAGAGGACAGCTCCTCTGTGGTGATCTCCGGCTGCTTTTCTGTCACCACTGCAGCAGCAGAGACCGTTCCCGAAACGCCGTCTGCCTGGCTCACAGCCTCTCCGATGGCTGCCCCTGTGGCCTCCGGATCCACGGTGGTCCCCACCACTGACGGGGTAAGTACAAATTCACCGTTTTCCCTGGTAATGGAGGCATCAGAGGCCTCCCGGACCGCGTCCTTACATTCCGCATCCACAAACGCAGAGATCTTCTCCGGATCTGCGGAAAATTCCAGCTCCAGATCCACCGGCTCCGCTTCCAGATCCTTTTTCTTCATATATCTCTGGATCAGATTGCCTTTGACCTCTGCATCCTTTAAGGCCTGCCTCACCTGGTCCTCATTTTTCCAGGCGATGCCCAGATCGCCGGAGCTGGCCGCAAAGGACATTTCCCCGATGGTCAGCGCGACCTCCCGGGCCAGCTTCTCGTCCACCCGGCTCTGCACCTGCTCCTCCGCCTCGGCCTCAGTGAGCCCCTCCAGGCTCTCTCCGTCCACGGAGACTCCCGCCGGCATGGGTTCCGCAGCCTGGGCAGGAAATGGCTCTGCAAAAAACAGGCCGGCCGCCATCATCGCAGCCGTACCTGTACTCCATACATATTTTCTCATATCCCTCTCCTTTTACATCATAGACATTAAGGAGCCCAGGATCATGGGGATCACCATAGCCGCAACCACCAGGACCACAACGATGGTGGAGATGATCTTCTTTGTTTTTTTATTATTCATATTTATCATGACTTTCACCTCTTTTATTTCATTTTATCTTTATTCCGGTTTCTTATCCCTGCCCCTCTCATTTTCCGGAATCCTTCCATGGGTAAAGATAATTCGGTCGGTCACTCTGGAGATCTCATTTCCCGACATGGAATCTATGGGGACAGTCAACTCTATTTTATGATATTTTAGCAGATCATGCAAGTGTTGTTTTTGCCTCTGGGTAGCCTGCCTTTCCTTTTTTGCCTTGTACTGGAGGACCTTGGGCGCAAAAGCATCCTCATTGCCGGACAGATGCAGCCGCTTCATGGCCTGGTACAGCTCGTGGGCCGCCATGGCGTCTGAAAGGGCCCGATGAGCCGTGTCCTGGGCCGCATGGAAATAGGCGCAGGCCGCCGCCAGGTTCTTCTTTTCCTCCGGCGGCATGAATTTCCGGCAGAGCTTTAAGGTGTCGATGCCGGACCGCTCAAACCGTAGCTTCCCATTGACCGCCGCCTGGACCAGAAAGCCATAGTCAAACATGATCTGGTGGCCCAGGACCGGAAGCGTTCCGCAGAAGGCGATGACCTCCCCGATCACGTCCTGGATCATGGGAGCGTCCTTTACCATATCGTCGTCGATCCCGGTCAGCTCCGTAATGTGCTCCGGTATGGGACGGCCTGGGTTCACCAGGGTATGGTACGTATCTGTCACCGCTCCGTTTTCCACCTTCACCATGCCGATCTCCGTGATCTTTTCCCGCTTTGCCCCGATCCCTGTGGTCTCCAGATCAATGGCCACATAGGAGTCTGCCGCATTCACTATATTCCTCTCCCGCTCTGCCATCATCCCTTCATACCTCCTGCCGACGGACACAGCTCCCGTAAGAAGCACTGGCTGCATTTGGGATTTCTGGCAGTACAGATGGTGCGGCCCAGGGTGATGATATGGATATTCCATAGGATCCAGTGATCCTTTGGCAGCACCTCCATCAGCTCATATTCCACCTTCTCCGGATCATCAGCCTTTGTGAGCCCCAGCTTTTTTGAGATCCGCTTCACATGGGTATCCACCACGATGCTTGGATCGTCGTATACATTGCCCCGGATCACGTTGGCCGTCTTTCTTCCCACTCCCGCCAGGGCCGTCAGCTCCGAAAGCTCCCTGGGAACGGTGCCTCCGTGCTTTTCCACCAGATCCTTACAGCAGGAAATGATATTTTTTGCCTTCATGTGATAAAAGCCCGTGGAGTGGATGTCCTGCTCCAGCTCCGAAAGCTCTGCCGCCGCAAAATCCTCCAGGCTCCTGTATTTTTTAAACAGTTCCTTTGTGACGATGTTGACCCGGGCGTCGGTACACTGGGCGCTTAAGATCACGGCGATCAGGAGCTGCCAGGGCGTTTCATGATCCAGATAGCAGCGGTACTCGGTGCCATACTCCGCGTCCAGCCGCGCCAGGATGGCGTCCACCCGTTCTGCTCTGGCCTTCTTTGATTCTCTCATACTCTCCTCTTTCTGTGCCTGCACATGTTTCTTCATATGTGAACCGCAAGGTCCGGGCATTTTTCCATAAAGGATCCCGTTCCTTGTAATCAAACAGGAGGAAGCTCCCGTCCTCCATGGCCTCTAAATGGGCCATGTTCGCCATCTGGCGGCTGTCATGATCCTTATAAGCCGGAAGCCACCTTCTTTCCTGCTCCTCGGTCTGGAAAAACTCCCGGATCCTGTCCTTAAAGGGCCCCTGGTCCATGGCAAAGGACGGACGGCTTTTGGCATTTTCTCTTAAATACAGATCCTCCATGAGCCGGTCCCGAAAGGCTGAAAGGCATGTGTCCGAAGCGGCCTCCCCGGTCTGTCCATGGCCCGTTTTCCTTTCCTCCCTCTCCTTTATAAACCCATAAAGGATCTCATATCTGGCCATTCGGCTGTGGCTCAGGCCGGCAAAGCCATGGTCCTCATAATACGCGGCCAGATCCAGGAACAGCTCCGACGGAGAGGGATATTCCTGCTCCAGAAGCTTTAAGGTATTGGAAAACTGGCCGCTGTTATAATAGACCTCCACCATTTCCTCCATGGCCTTTAACCGGATCACATCCCCATAGGAGAGCCAGCGGGTGGACAATACCTCATAGGGCGGCGTCATCCGGTAACGGAGGCCGTAGGCCCCGGCCTGGGATGCCATATAAGAGCCCTTCAGCACCTTTAAAAAGCCCAGCTGGAGCTGGTCCGGCTCCATACGGTACACGTCGTCAAAGGATTGTAAAAAGGAATCCAGCCCCTCCCAGGGCAGTCCGGCAATCAGATCCAGATGCTGGTGGGTATTCCGGTATCCATGGACCCTGTCCACAGCGGCCTCAAGCTTCGTAAGGTCCATTTTCCTCCGGATCTCCCGGATGGTATCCGGATTGGTGGACTGGACGCCGATCTCCAGCTGAATGAGTCCGGGCCGCATCCGGCCGATCATTTCCAGCTCCTCCTGGTCGAACAGATCCGCCGACACCTCAAAATGAAAGTTGGTGACACCGTTGTCATGATCCAGGATATGCTTCCAGATCCCCAGGGTATGCTCCCTCCGGCAGTTAAAGGTCCGGTCCACGAATTTTACCTGGGGGACCTTCCTTTCCAGAAAGAAATCCAGCTCCTTTTTCACCAGAGAAAGGCTCCTGAACCGCACCGACTTGTCGATGGAGGACAGGCAGTAGCTGCAGGAAAAGGGACAGCCGCGGCTGCTCTCATAATAAACGATCCTGTTTTCAAAGCCTGCCATATCCTTATAATAAAATGGGATCTCATCTATAGAAAGGAGGCGCTGGGGACCGTTTTCACGGATCTCTCCGGAGCCGTCCCGGTAGGTGATCCCCAGGATCCCCTCCAGGCGGGCCAGGAGCCTGTCCTCTGGATCCTCTGCCGCCAGACGGTCCTCCGCTGCCAGGTACGCTTCCGCCACCTGGGAGAAGGTCAGCTCCCCCTCTCCGCGCATGATCCCACGGATCTCCGGCTCCTGGGAAAGGATCCTGCCGCTGTCATAGGACACCTCCGGCCCGCCCAACCAGATCTCCGTTTCCGGCAATACCTGTTTTAAGTCCCTGACCAGCTCATACACCTGGGAAATGTTCCATATATAACAGGAAAAGCCGACAAAATCCGGCTTTTTCCTGTAAATGTCCTGTAAGATCCGATCCATCTGATGGTTGATGGTATACTCCGCAATCTGGATCTCCGCCTCCGGAAGCCGTTCCTTTGCAAAGGCCCGCAGGCTGTAAACGCCCGGATTGGAGTGGATATATCTGGCGTTCACTGCCGCCAGCAGAAATTTTTTACACATAATACTCGATCTTTCTTCCCGTGGGGCTGTACTGGTAATACCGGACTCCCGCCGCATTTAGCATCCGCTTGGACGCCCGGGTGGCGGGGGTATCGGCATACTTGTCGCTTTCGTAGATAATGGTCCGGATCCCGGCCTGGATGATAGCCTTGGCACACTCGTTGCAGGGGAACAGGGTCACGTACAGCTTGCTCCCCTCCAGGCTCCCGCCCCGGTAATTTAAAATAGCGTTCAGCTCGCTGTGGGTCACATATAAATATTTATCGTTGTAATCGTCCGGGTCGCCCTTTCCCCAGGGAAATTCATCATCGGAGCAGCCCTTGGGAAAGCCGTTGTAGCCCATGGACAGGATCTTATTGTCCTCGCTGACGATACAGGCCCCCACCTGGGTGCTGGGATCCTTGGAACGCATGGCCGACAGCTTTGCGACGCCCATGAAATATTCGTCCCATGTAATATAGCCTTTTCTTTTTTCTGACATGATGCCCTCCATTTTTACCGGTATGCCGCCTATTCCTCCGACGGCCCGCCGCATTTCACAATATGATATCCCGCTGCCTTGCAGAGCCGGTTCATGATGGCCTGGCCCAGCTGGTCCTCGGAAAAGCTCTCGGAAAAAATACAGTCCACCTGGCGGTCATCGAAATCCCGCAGCACCGCGAACAGGTTGTGGGCCACCGTCTCCTCCTGGCTCCTGCTGCCGATGACCTCCAGAAGTCCCTGGGGATACAGGTCCCTGCTCTCCCTGGTGCAGATGATCCCCACTCTCTTTCCGGCTCCCATGGCTTTCGCCGCCTCCCGGTTGATGTAGTCCACCACGTCCTCCATGGCTCCCTCCACCAGGACCATATCCGCTTTCGGAGCATAGTGCCGGTATTTCATCCCCGGCGCCTTGGGCTTCACATCGCCCTTCACCGGCCCCAGGATCGCCGGATCCACCTCCACCTGGCCCAGGGTCTCCCGGAGCATCTCCAGAGTGACGGCTCCCGGCCTTAAAAGAGTGGGAACCGGGCCGGACACGTCCACAATGGTGGATTCCACGCCGATGCCCACCTGGCCGCCGTCCAGGATCATCTCGATCTTCCCGTCCATGTCCTCGATCACATGCTCCGCCCGGGTGGGACTCGGCCGCCCGGAGGTATTGGCGCTGGGCGCTGCCACCGGAATACCAGCCAGCTTTATGAGCCGGTTCGCCACCGGATCCGACGGCATCCGGACCGCCACCGTATCCAGCCCGCCTGTGGTCCCATAGGGCACCACATCCTTTTTCGGAAAGATCATGGTCAGCGGGCCCGGCCAGTATTTTTCCGCCAGCTTCCTTCCCGCCTCCGGGATCTCCCGCACCAGGGCCGGAAGCTCCTCCATGGACGAGATATGGGCGATCAGCGGATTATCCGACGGACGCCCCTTGGCCGCATAGATCTTTTTTGCCGCCGCCTCGTCCAGGGCGTTGGCTCCCAGGCCGTAGACCGTCTCGGTGGGGAAGGCCACCAGGCCGCCGCTTCTCAATATCTCTGCTGCCTCCAGAAGCTCCCCGTCCTCCGGTCTTGTTTTATCTTTTATTTTAATCACCTTTGTTTTCATTTTCTGCTCCCAAGATCAGCCGGACTGTGTCCGGATGTTTTTCTTATGCTTATTTCCCGGAAAGACGTGCCAGACAGTCCGGACACAGCTTTTTCCCGCCTGCCTCCCGGAGCCATTTTTCCCCGGTCATCTCTCCGCAGCAGCCGCACCGGGCGGATCCGAAGATCTCCGCCTTCCGGGGCAGCGCAAGGAAGGTCTCCTTCACATCGAACATCTCCCTGGGCTCACAGGCCTGGTAATAGGCAAAGGACTCGGCCTTTGTCATCTCTCTGGGCTTTTCTTTTAATACCAGCCGCACGGACCTTCCGGATCCCCGGTCATAAAAGGAAAACGCCTGTTTTCCACAGATATGGAACAAAAGATTCCCTTTTCCCACACTGCACCCCAGGATCACCTGGATGGCGTCCACCCCGCAGGCGTCGTTTTCCGAAATACACACCACCTGCTCGTCCTCAGAAAAATCCAGATCCAGCAGCTCCTTTGCGTACAGGGCCGCTTTATAGCCAATGGTCAGCCCGCCGCACTCATGGCCGTGGAACTCGGCACATTTTTTCCATAATGCTTTCTCGTCGTCCATCGTTTTCTTCCTCCTGTCTCTCCGCTATGGGCATTTTATCACATTTCCCATGAAATAAAAAGAGACCGGAGAGAGAAAACCTCTCCGGCCTGTGCCTACTGGTCCTTCCACCGCCGGATCTCCTTTAATCCGTCCACGATGGATCCCACAAAGCTCTGGTATATCTGCTCGCCCTTTTCTGCCGTGGCCCCTCTGGGGTCCCCGCCGATGCCGATGGGCGTTCCGTCCTCTGTCTCCCACTCCTCGGATACCCAGCCCAGGGTAATGGGGCCGTAGACCGTAAGGCTTCTATTTCCCATGAATTTTCTCGGGATCCCCGCCTGGGCCGTCTCCATTTTCACCAGCTCCGGCCGCTCCGCTAAGATCATGGACGTTTCCATCTCGCCTCCATGGAAGTCCCACACGTTTCCAGGCGTCACCGTGTCCTTCACCGCCTGGTTCCCGAAAAACACGCCGCAGTTGATCATAAAGACCGCCAGCCCCAGCTCGCTCCGCAGCTCCCGGCTCAGCACCTGGATGATGGGAGTATTTCCGCCGTGGCAGTTCAGCATGGCGATCTTTTTAAAGCCGTGGCGGAAAAGCCCCCGGCAGATATCCTCCAGCACATGGTAAAAGGTATCCGGCTTTAAAGTGATGGAGCCGCAGAAATTCACATGCTCTGTGCTGAGGCCCACAGGAACCGGGGGGAAGATCAGCATGGGATAGTCGGGGATCTCCCGGTCCAGGGTCTCCCTGATCCGCCTGGCCACGGCCTCGGAAATGATCTCGTCAGTACCCAGGGGACACTGGTTTCCATGCTGCTCCAGGGCCCCGATGGGGATCAGTACTACGGTCTCCTCTTTATCCACAGCTTCCATTTCAAGCCGCGTCAGCTCTCTGTAATACCGTACCATAGGATCATCCCTTCTCCACGGATGTCCGCGGTTCCCGTACAGGCGCGCCCACATGGAGGATCACGCTGACCTTTTTATACACCAGGGCCGTGATCCCTGCGTTCATTCCCAGCTTTAACAGGTTAAAGGGAACGATGGCAAACACGGCGAAGGTGGGCAGGTTGGTGATGGCCGGGTTAATGGCCGTTCCCATGGAGATGATATTTTCGATCCCGCCGAACATCAGGTTGGCGTACAGCGGAAGCGTTAAGAAGCAGTTCACCACAATGGCCGTAAGAACGCCAGTAAGAACGGAAAGTCCCAGGCCTGCCATGGCCATCTTCCTGGTGCGGTGCTTCTGGTACAGGATGGAGGCTGGAAGCACAAAGGCGCAGCCGCCGATGAAGTTCCCCAGGTCTCCCACGTACATGGTCGTCGTACCGTTGATCAGGATCTTCAGCAGGTTCTTCACCAGCTCCATGAGGATAGCAGGGACCGGTCCCAGGGCAAAGGCGCCGATCATGATCGGAGTCTCGGCGAAATCCAGCTTATAAAACGGCGGTGCAAAGGGCACCGGGATCTGGAAGGTCTCCAGAACGGCCGCCAGGGCGCCGAACATGCCGATCAGCACCACAGTTTTTACAGATAATCTCTTTTTCTGGTTCATAAATGTAGTTCCTCCTTGTACTGTTTTTGTCCTTCTTTCAGCTGCCAGGCCGGACTGTAAAGGCCTGCCCGTGTACAGAGGAATTGCTGCAACCTATGGAGTTTTCCGGCAGGACCGGGGACTGGCTGCCTCCGGCTCGCTGACCGCGTAAATAAAAAAGTCCCGGACCAATAAAATAAGTCCGGGGCCATAAACTCCAAGTCACACAATTTCTTCTCTCATCCAGACTATACTGTCGGTTCTGGAATTTCACCAGATCAGCTGCATTTGGCAGGTCGCGGACTGTCACCGCCGGTGGGGAATCTCACCCCGCCCCGAAGAACATATTTAATTACAAGGCTATTATAGTGCAGGGGAAATAAAAAAGCAAGGACTATTTCCTGGTCATACTGAAGGAAATAAATGCCTGGATACGGCCTGTCCCGCCAGGGCGCATACCCAGCCCACGGCCACGCCTCCCAGGATGTCCGTGGGAAAATGGACGTACAGGTACATTCTGGAGAACGCAATGACCGCCGCCAGGACCAGGACCGGCTTCCACAGCCAGTTGTTTTCCCGGTAAAGGGAAAAGACCGACGTAAAGGCTGCCGCCGTATGGCCCGACGGGAAAGAAAAGTCCGACGGACGGGCGATCAGCAGCTGGACTGCCGGGTTTAAGTCGCAGGGCCGGACCCTGGCCACCATATTTTTAAGAAGCAGATTGCAGATCACCAGATCCGCCGCCAGGGACAGCAGTACTGCCGCCCCGGTCCTCCTGTATTTCCTGCTGCATAAAAGAGCCAGTCCCAGAAGGATCCAGAGAAAGCCGGCATCTCCCAGACTGGTGACCGCCGGCATCAGGGAATCCATGAACGGATTCCGGAAAAGCTCCTG
The DNA here is from genome assembly GCA_014385265.1 of Enterocloster hominis (ex Liu et al. 2021). Taxonomy (GTDB): domain Bacteria; phylum Bacillota; class Clostridia; order Lachnospirales; family Lachnospiraceae; genus Alitiscatomonas; species Alitiscatomonas aceti. Next base: position 37,928 of record JACRTJ010000001.1, on the reverse strand, counting down.
GATAAAATCTAAAACTGCAAGTTCCATCTGCGCCATTACGCACTTCCTCCCAGATATTCCATGATCCCCATGTGGACCGTCCAGGCCATCCGGTCCTGGTATTCCGGATCCTGCAGCAGGGCCGCCTCCTTCCGGTTGCTTAAAAAGCCGCACTCCACGATCACAATGGGGCATTTCACATGAAGCAGAAGATAATAATTGCCGTTGGCCCTGGCCAGGCGGCGGTTCTGCTCCCCAAGTACATAGTCAAACCGTTTCTGGATGATCTCTGCCAGCCGTTTTCCCTTCTCCGACGACTTATAGTAAAAGACCTGGCCGCCGGAAACCTCCTCCTGGTGATAGCTGTTCTGGTGGATGCTGACCACCAGATCCGCGCCGCTTTCCTCGATGATCCGGCACCGCTCCCTCATATCCGCCATCTTTTTTCTGGAGTCCTCTTTCCCATAAAGAGCCGTGTCCGTTTCCCGGGTCATGACCACCTTTACATCCGACTGCTCCAGATATGTTTTTAACTTCAGAGCGATAGCCAGGTTCACGTCCTTTTCCAGACTTCCGTCGATCCCCACCTTTCCGGGATCCCTGCCGCCATGGCCCACGTCCACCACGACCACCGGCTGTTCCTTTTTCTGCGCCTGGGCGGAGACCACCTGGACGCTCCCATATTTTGCCGCCAGAAATACCATGAGCAGAAGGATGAGCCCGCAGAGCTCCTCCATGGCCAGTCTCTTCATTCCACCTGTCCCCAAATGCGTTTTTTAATAGTATATCCGCAGGGAGACGAAAAAAGAACTGTTTTTCAGGGCCGGGGATCAATCCCAGCCAATGGCGGTCCAGGCCTCTTCGTCCTCCAGGCCCAGCTTCCAGCAGGCAACACCGGCCAGGTCATTCTCCCGGGCCAGGTTCATTTTCAGCTTTAAGGATTCCTCATCCTCCATCCAGACCATCTTGATCCCGTTTTCCAGAGGAAGCTCTCCGTAATACTGCCCCAGCTCCTTCTGCCAGTAAAGGTCCACATGATTGGCCTCGATCCATGCTTTTGCCTCTTCGATCCCCAGGGCCGAGGATTTTACGCCTTCATCCGTTTCCGTCCATACCCTTGTATAGAAGGGAACTCCAAGGATCACCTTTTCCCTGGGAACCAGCTTTAAGGTATTCTCGATCCCGTCCCGCACGTATCCCAGGGACGCCACCGAGCCGGGGGCGCCGCCATTGTAGTGCTCGTCATAGCCCATGATGACCACATAATCTGCCACGATCCCCTGTTCCTTACGGTCATAAAACTTGTTAAATTCTGCCGGGACCGTATTATCCACCGACAGCACGATGCCCTTCTGACGGCAGGGGATGGAAAGCTCCCTTAAAAACTGCACATAATGGACGCCCGCCTCCTGCTTCAGTCCCTCAAAATCCATATTGAGGCCGTCCAGATCATATTTTTCCACATCCGCCATTAGGCTGTCAATGAGCTTTTTCCGGGTGGAGGTGGAGGCCAGGAGCTTCTCCGACTGGACATCGCCGCTGAAATTGTCCAGGAGCGCCCAGACCTGGATCCCCTTATCATGGGCCGCCTTTACATAATCCTGGTCTGCCAGGGAGCTGTAATTTCCTTCGTTATCCGTTAATGCAAACCAGGTGGGAGACACCACATTGACGCCCCTTGTCTTTTCCAGGAGCTTGTTTAGCCCGGCATTGCCCTCCCGGCTGGTCACCTGGTGCCAGGCCATGACTACCTTTTCATCCATGGGCGTGCCGTAATACTCCGGAAGCTCGGCCGTCCCTTCAAAGGCCTGGGGCTCCGGCGTATCCAGACATTTATTCTGGATATAGCCCAGGTGGCCGTCGGGGGTCTGCACCTTTGACCACTTTTCCATGGATTCCAGGACAGCGACCTGCATATCCCTCTCCACTTCTGTCACAATGGGACTCTTTACCCCTCCCCGGACCCGGACCTTTCCAGACTTTTTCACTGCGGCCATATTCCGGGTTCCCCAGTCTGTGACAAATACCCGCTTCACGTCCCCGCTGTCAAAGGCCAGGATCTCCACGTCCGTATAATTATTGACCAGCCCCAGGGCCAGCCAGACGCCGTCCTCCCTGTCCAGAAGGAGCGGTTTCCCATTGGCCCCCTGGGTTTCCCCATCGGCATAAACGATCTGGTCCGGCAGGGCGTAGACCAGCATATTTTCCGTACCGTCCCAGTAGAACCGCTTATTTATGTGCTCGTTGACCCAGGAAATGGGCAGGTAGGTCTGGCCGTTCATATAAAGTCCCCTGGCCTCCTGGAGCTCCTGGTTATAAAGGATCGCCGTATCCTCCCCGCTCACCCCATAAAAGCTCTTAAGATCTGCCATTTCCTTTGTGGGGATATACTTTCTGGCCGCCCTGTACCCGAAAAATCCCAGTACACACACTGCGATCAGCCCCAGGGCCGCGATCACTGGCATTATTTTTTTCATTTGCGCTCTCTTTCCTTTCCGATGACCCGCGCCGTGTACGGCGGCTTCCATGGGTTGGTTTTCTTCTGATATCCCCGATTATATCATAGGGGTATGGTTTTGTTTATTAATTTTTTGTAACGATTTTGTATCAGATCCCTCCCGCCGCCTGCGCATCCAAAAGCATCATATTCGGCAGAACAGCATCTTCCGGCCACGCAGGCTCCTCCCTTTTCTTCCCATCCCCCCTTTTCCTTCCTTAAGTATTTTTATTCCTCCGGCTTTTTCAGATCCTCCCGGCTGAGATACACCTTGTCGAACCGTACCTCCTTCAGCCCTCCGGATTCTGCCTGTACATAATCTCCCATATAAAACATATTATCGTCGCGTATTTCAAACAGCTTTTCCCATTCCGGCGGACCGGAGACCCGGCCGTCCACATAAATGGCGATCCCTTTTTCTGAAAGCCGCCTCAGCCCGCCCAGATACTGCTGCTTTTCTTTCTCTTTCCAGTCCTCTGTTCCTTCGCCTGCCCCCTGGCAGCCTGCCTTCTCCTCCGTATGCTCGCGTACATCTTTTTCCATATTCCCTTCCCCTTTTCCTGCCGGCGGACCCTTTGGAGGGCTTCTGTGACATATTCCCCGCCGCCGGCGTATTCTTCCTGGTCAGACCAGCTTTTCAAAAAATATTCCGCATTCCTCTGTAACAGAAAAAGCGTCCGCTGAAAACGGAATCCGTCTGGAAAGGATGCCAAAACGTCTCCAAAACTCTTTTCTGGTCTCATCGCTGCCAAAAACGGCCAGATACTGCCAGCTCTCTTTTTCCGTCCGCTCCCTTTCCATGGCGAACTCCCGGAGATTTTCCTGCTGCCATTCGCTGAAGGAGGCCACCACGAACTGTTTTTCACAGCGCAGAAACTCTGCGGTATCTCCCTCCTCCAGCACGCCGAAATCGATCAGAATATCGTCGTACCCGGCTCCCAGGGCCATGGCAAGCTCCCTGGGACCGGCATGCTTAAAATAATCTGCCTCCAGGACCCGGTAGGCAGAGCTCTCCCGCACCATTCCCGTGCAGACCTTCTCCAGCCGTTCCAGGTCGCCTGTGCTGTTCCACTCCATAAGAGCCGCCCGTCTTCTCCTGTAACCGGCCAGATAATTGAGCAGCATAATGGAAAAATGCGTACAGCCCACGCTGTGTCCTGCCGCCGCGATCCCTATGAGCCTGGTCTTCTGGTCCAGAAGCCCCTGCGTCTCTTTTTTCTTTCCCATGTTTTCATTCCTCCTGTTCCAGTGGTCATGATCTCCCTAAAACAGGCCGCAGCATCCCGATCTTCCTTCAGTGGATTTGCAAAAAACGGCAGATAAAAACATGGAACCCCCTTAAGGTCGTCCGGCAGCTTCATGCGGAGGTCCTCCGACATATGATTAAACAGGAGGATGCACCTTCCGCGGCTTAAAAAGTATCTGGATGCAGCCAGTGTGCGGGCAGTCTCCCACCACTTCCCTCCGCATACCAGTACAAAAAAGTCCGCCTCCGGCAGCGTCTCCTGTCCCTGCCAGGCCGTTCCTATGTCCTTAATGATAATTGGAAAATAACGATATGGCATTTTTACTGTTCTGCCATAGTATGGACGGATATGTAAGGATCCGATGTGGAATACGCCGGCGCCGTCCGGTCTTGCTTTTGTATTTCTCATGAACAGCCGGACAGCATCCGTATCGTATTCTTCCTGATACAATGCTGGATACCCGTTTCGGGTCAAGAAAGTTGATATGCCAAAGGCTGCATGGGTCGTTCCGATCCCAGGCCTGGCCCCGGCAAATACGATGGTCAGAGATTCTATTGCATGTTTTTCTGATAGAACGGTCTTTAATTCACAAAGCGCCTGCTCCACTTTCCCTGCGTTCTGGTAGCGCCCATCCTTTTCTGCGGCCATACACCCGCGGATGATCCGGTCCAGCTCCCAGGTACCGCTTCTGTCCCCGAGACAAAAGCCGTTCCCGGGCGGTTCTCCCCGGCACATATAATATAAGAGCGCACCAATGGCGTAAACGTCCGTCCGGCAGTCCAGGGGCTCTCCCCGGTACTGCTCCGGCGCTGCAAACCCTATGGTCCCATAACGTTCCCCGAAAGCGGTCACATCCTCTGCATACTGCGCGTGGTCAAAATCAATAAGCCTCACTGCTCCATTACAGACCAGAAGGTTCTTTGGCTGAAGGTCAAGATATAAAATGGGATTATCTGCTGTATTCATGAACTGGATCAAACGGCACACCTGAATTCCGATTTCAGCCGCCGTTTTCATTGACAGACTGCCCAGGCGTTTCACCAGGGCATATAAAGATTCGCCTTCCAGATATTCTTCGATAAGATAACTGTTTGTCAGGTCCTCTTCCACGTCGTATACAAGAGGGATCCCAGGATGGCGGAGCGTTTTTAAGAACAGGGCCTCCTTTCTGAAGGTTTCATAGTCGGCCATGGTCTTTGGAACGATCTTCACCGCACGGTATTCCTCCAGCTCTGTATGCCAGGCCAGAAAGACATTCCCGGAGCGGCCAGCGCCCAGCTTCCTGCACAGACGGTATTTACCAAACAGAACGTGTTCTCCGATCTTTGCACCTCCCTTCGGCAATACAATCTCTGATCTTTATTTTAATACAAGATCTGACCTTTTACAACAGGATTCTTCTATTCCTTAAAATTTTAATAATTTTTCCACATATCATTGCCAAATCGGAATAGGATATAGTATATTATAAACGTAAAAGTGTATCTTTTCGCCATTCACATATATCTATACAGACAGGAAGTGATCCAATGAAAATAGAACGTATCAATGAAAACCAGATCCGCTGTACCCTCAGCAATTTTGACTTAAGTGTGCGGAACGTCAATCTGAATGAGCTGGCTTACGGAAGTGAAAAGGCCAGAAACCTGTTCCGCGAAATGATCCAGCGCGCCTCCAGGGAGGTGGGCTTTGAGGCAGAGGATATCCCGCTGATGGTGGAGGCCATCCCCATGGCCAACGACAGCGTCATGCTCATCATCACAAAGATCGAGGATCCCGAGGAGCTGGACACCCGCTTCTCTAAATTTTCCGCAGCCGATGAGGACGACGATCCCTCTGTGGGAAATCTGACCGCAGAGCTCCTGGACGGCGCGGATGCCCTTTTAAGCCTCCTGGGAAGCCAGAACCCCGGCCAGGGTGAAGGAGCAAAAGCCGCCCCGGCTGTATCTGATAAAAATGCACAGGCCCAGAAGGCCGCCAAGGCTCCCGACGGAGAGCTTCCGGATCCCGCCCGATACATCCGCTTCTATCAGTTTGACTCCTTAGACCAGGTCTGTGCCGCCGCCAGAGAAACCGGATCCGTTTTTTCCGGTTCCAGCGTCCTCTATAAAAACCCGCAGAGCGGAAGGTATTATCTGGTATTAAAAAAAGAAAGCTCCGATGAGCTTTCCTTCAGCCGTACCTGTAATCTTCTTTCCGAGTACGGGACCCGGCTCCGCCAGGACCCGGCGGCCGAGGCCTATTATGCCGAGCATTATGAGGTGATCGTGAAGCAGAACACCCTGGCAGCTTTAGCAAAGATCTGAGCATAAATAAAAAAATATGCAAAAGGCTGCCGGAATATGAACCGGCAGCCTTTTTATGGCATAAAACTACGCGTTTTTCTTTGTAAGGTATTCATTCAGAATATTCACAAGCTGATCGCAGTTAATTCCATGTACCATACAGGCCTCTTCCAGAGACTCCATCTGTGAAGACGGTCATCCAATACAGTGCATCCCTGCACCCATCAGAATCTGTGCGGTATCAATATCATAGCGAAGCAGCTCACCCATAAGTGTTTCTTTCGTCACCTGCATGAACAGTTCCTCCTTCTAATACTTTTGTACTGATACATGGAGAGTATAATACTTTTCTTTTCACTTGGCAAGGCAGATTTTTTGCAAAAAGACAGAAAATATCTGCATTTCCGGAAAAACATGGCTCTCCAGCTTTGATCTGCTAAAAAAAGCCCCGGAAACACTAGGTTTCCAGGGCTGCTGCATGTCAAATATTATTCACATGTATAGGGCATAAGAGCTAAGTGTCTTGCTCTCTTGATCGCAACAGTTAAAGCTCTCTGGTGCTTTGCACAGTTGCCGGTGATTCTTCTGGGAAGGATCTTACCTCTCTCAGATACGTATCTCTTTAACTTGTTTACGTCCTTGTAATCGATCTCGCCGTTCTTATCGCCGCAGAATACGCAGACTTTTTTTCTTCTATGCATGCCGCCTCTTCTTACTCTGGAAGAATCGGATTTGCCGTCTTTATTAAATGCCATTTTTAATTACCTCCTGTCAGAATTAATTGAATGGAAGTCCTTCGTCCTCGACTCCATCAGGAATATTCATAAATCCGTCACCGATGGCACTGGACGGAGCAGGTCTTGTCCCCTGCTGGTAGCTGCTGCGGTTATTGTTCCCGCCATAGCTTCCGCCGCCAAAGCCGCTGTCGCCGCCCTGGTTCTTGCTGTCGGCAAACTCCTGGTCCTCTACGATCACATCGGTCGTATAGACCTTCTGGCCATCCTTATTTACATAGCTGCCGGTCTGGATCCTGCCGGACACCAGCACGCGCATGCCCTGGCGGAAATACTTTTCAGCAAATTCGCCGGCGCGGTCAAAGGCTACGATATTGATAAAATCCGCAGTCTGACCCTGGTCTCCATCCTGGCTTCTCCTGCCTCTCCGGTCAACGGCCAGCGTATATCTGGCAATGGCCATGGAACGCTCGCCCTGGGAATAACGCACTTCGGGATCTCTGGTCAATCTACCCATAAGGATAACTTTATTCATATAATCACACTTTCTTTATTAAGCGTCCTGTCTTACGCAAAGGTAACGGATCACAGACTCCATGATGCGGACATGTGCCTCTACCTCGTTCGGGCAGTTGGAATCACCTTCAAAATGAATGAAGTAGTAGAATCCCTCTTTCATTTTCTGGATCTCGTAAGCAAGCTTTTTCTTGCCCCATTCATCCACATCTGTAACAGTTCCGCCGAAACGGGTGATATAGCCTTTCACCTTCTCCAGAGCGGCTGTTCTCTCATCGTCCTCAAGCTTTGCGCTCAGAACAACTGCTAATTCGTATTTGTTCATAGTTTCTTTCCCTCCTTGTGGTCTCTGGCCCCCGCTTTTCAGTAACGAGAGCAAGGAATTAATATGTCACAGGTAATCATCATAGCAAATATATGAGGAAAATGCAAGTATTTTCTTTGTTTTTTCTTCATTTTAAGCTGATCTTCCATTTCCCGTCACAGAAAACAGGCAGCCTTAAAATAAGCGCTGCCCATTATCCAAACATATTCTCTGTACCTTATTGCAGAAATGATTCTTCATTTCCTCTTTCCACCCGCCACTCCCATAAATACTCCAGAGCGGCTCACCATCCATATCCATTCTAAGCGGATAATTTGCTTCTATAAAGTCCAGACTCATCTCTTTCCCCTGCTCCCTTGCAGCACAAAGGAGCCGATCTGCGCATTCTTCTGCCATGTCCTCCAGCCCTTTACAGACCGCAGACCTTCCCATATCTCCCAGAATATCCTCCGCTGCCTGGGCAATATGAAAATACAATTTAATAAATAATGTTCCGAATCCGGATTTACCCTGTGCCTGGGCCAGTTGCTTCACTGGCCCGGAATATTCCGGATCATACTCCTCAAAACATACTGCCCGAAGTTCCTCCGGCAGTGTCTCCGGCCGAAGTACCACATTAAATGCACAATATTCATCTTCCGGCTGAGTCTGTGTCTTCGCCAGATTTACTTTCGTGTATCCAAATGCATAATGTCCGTAACAGGCCCGATGGAATTCCTCACAGTAAATACGTCCGATTTCCATTACCCCATATTCCTTCCACAGGGCAGCCATCGGGCAGTACAGCGTATGCGATACCCTCTCCTGGGGATTCAATTCCTGGAGTTCACGTTTAAAACGGGGATCTGGAGGAAGATCTGCTCCTACGGCAAACAGACTATGCATATTGATCTTTACATTCGCATCCAGATGGCGTGCTCTTAAGGCCTCTGCCCGGTCTCTTCCAAACCGGCGTGTTCCCTCCCTTAATGCCCGTTCTCCTTTTTCTCCGCACTGTTCCAAAAGACTTTTGCCCAGAAATGCATATAGCAATGTATAATGATCTGCCAGATTCATAATCTGCATTTCGTTCAATGTATACTTCATAACCAGCCTCCCTTTTGCAGACATTCGTCAAATACATGCAGGAAACACTGTCTGAGGATCCGATCTTCCCTCAGCTCCTCCATCCGGCAAAACGGAAAAAATTCCATAAGGAAATCCTCATCCAGACTTCTCCCCACATGATCCGCCTTTTTTATTAAGGTTTCCGCCATGATCTCTGCGCCATTTTTTATTCCATACGTGACAGCAGCCACCACCTCTGCGTCCTTTTCCTCTTTCATTACCTCTATAAAGCACCTGTATAATAAAAGAGTGCTTTCTTCAACTGGAATTTCTCTTATGATACCATTCCCATCGCCAGTTCCCTTTTGTGTTTCATTCTGGTTGGCTGTACGGCAATACATAGCCATAACACATCTGTCATCTCTCCTGCACGTTTTGCTGTTTGAAACATTCGCCTGGCCAGCCCCTTCTCCGTATCCATCCATAAGAGCATGCAGATACTCCTCGCAATAAAGCCGCCCGGCTTCCTCTCTGCCCCTGTCTCTCCAGTTTTTCTCTAAAGGACAGCTGTATATTTCCCATAGCTGTGCTTCTGGCGTATCCCTTACAGTTGTCTTTAAGGTCCGGGGATCCTTCCAGCACCCATCCTCAGCTGCCATAAGATTATGGAGATCCGTCCTCACTCCACTTCCCATATACTGCTCCCGAAGCCTCTTTCCCTTTTTCTTTCCATAAGCTGCTACCGCTTTGCGCACGATCCCCATTCCATTTCTGCCGCATCGCTCGATCAGAGCACCAGCTATTTCCCCATACAAAATTCCAAACCCATCAGACCTAGTCTGATATCCAAGTTCATTTTCGCTATGCATAGGTTTTCCTCCACATCTGTCAATTTTCTACCACCAGGTCTTTCACTACTTTTTCATTGGCCGGTTCCAGCACAATGTCTTCCCCTGTCAGAACTGTGTTGCAGGCAAGACGTACCTTCCCGTTAACCTTAACAGCACATCGTCCGCAAATCCCCTGTCCACATGCACTATGCATATAAAAGCTCAGGCTTCCATCCTGGGTATCCCCGATTTCCTCCAGAAGGTTCATGACCGTTTTCCTCGCTTCTTTATGAAATTCCACATGAAACGTATCGTAATGGGGACTCATATCTGTCTCTGGATTCCACCGGTAAATTTTTACTTCCATCTATTTCTCCTCCATATTTGCCATTCCAAGATCCTCTTCCAGGATAAACGTTTCGTAATCTACCTTTTTTTCCGGACGCAGTGGTACCCTTGTTACGATCGGAGTTCTTGTCTCCAGAACATCCTTTCCACTGTCCAGATGGCTGATGATCCGCTTCTGCCAGTGCTCATTGTCAATATAGCTGTAATCCTCCCGTAAATGAAGTCCACGGCTTTCCTTTCTCATTCGGGCCATTCCAGACGCCACACGGGAACATAAAAGAGTATTTTCCGCCTGCAGCATACGGATCAGCTCTCTGTTATACACCAGGGTTTTATCCGCGATTTCCACGCTTTCCAGATCTTTTTCCAGTCTGTCATATGCCTGGAGTCCTGTATTCAGGCTCTCTTCATTCCGCCAAAGCCCCAGAGTCTTATCGGAAACACTTTCCATCTGCGCAATAAGGTCCCCCAGACGGCATCCCCCCTTTTGCTCCAGCCTTCTTTTTATCCCCTCCGTTATCATGCTTACCGAATCTCGGCTGCTCTCCACTTTTTCTTCCAGAGCCGCGCGTTCTGCCGCCACGGTGCCAGCCTTATATCCCTGCACCAGCATCTCCGTCACCGCATCAGCTACGCGGTTTGCGCCGAAGACACCGCTGGCACATTCGCCTGCCGCAAAAAGACCTGGAACACCCGTATCCATATTTTCGTCTACCAGAATCCCTCCCACGCTATATTCACTGGAAAGTCCCACCTCAATGCGTCTCTTTTCTTTTACCAGCCTTTTATATTCCAGAATATCGTTTCCATGGTACTTTCCCCTGGGATAAAAACCGTCAAAGTGATCCATCAGAGCATCAAACATCCGATCAATTTCCTGGTCTGTAAAACGATGGAAATCGAAATAGATGCCTCCATTCTCCGTTCCCCGTCCTTCCCTTATAGCCTTTCCGTAATAATAAATATGTACCAGCTTGCACATCTCGCTCGTTTTTTCCATTTCTCTCAACTGATTGGGAATTTCTATTTTTTGGCCGAACCGGTCCACGGGATCATAATCAAACGCATCCCTGAATGTGCATATAACTGGAAGGATTGAGCCACGCATCTCATTGGGCTCCACAGCAGTGATCAGAAACAGCATAAATTCCATATCTGCCAGCCGGGCTCCTGCCCGATAAGCCATGGCCTGACCGTCTCCAGTCATATCGGAATTCGTATTTTTCAGGGAATAGGGCTGATACCCACCTGTTCCAAGGACTACTTCCTTAGCTTCAAACTGCAGAAGGCATCCCTCATATAAATCCATTCCCACAGCCCCGGTCACCCTGTCTCCATTTTTCAAAAGTCCTATGATCATAACATCTTCATACAGACGAATGGAGCCTTCTTTCTCTACTCCCTTTAAAAGAGAACGTCCCATGCCTCTTCCCGATACATCCCAGTTCCCCGGGCGGTAAAACTTATAATGCTGTCCAGCCTCTCGCCCCCACTCCCTCACCTCGTACACAATACGGGGACTTTCCTCCACAAACTGTTCCACCATATTCTGGTCGCTTAAATTAAATCCATCATTACAGATGGACCGGAATAAGTCTTCCTTTGTGAAGGATGGATCCGCCTCTGGAATATGATATTCATAAAAAGCACTTTCTCCGTCCATGCCGTAAGAGCCGCCGATCATAATTGTATTTCCGCTGTTTCCAATCTTTCCCTTGGAAACCAGAACCGTATCTGCACCTTTCCGGGCAGAAGCCACCGCCGCTGTACAGGCAGCTCCTCCACCGCCGATCACCAATACATCTGTAAAAACTTTTTCTTTAATCGTTACCATTTAGAACATCTCCTCCCGTACCGTCTGTTCTTTCTTAAACTCCTCTGCTGCCATGATGATCCGTTTATGGTCTTCATACAGTTTTTCTGCCGTTCTCAAAAGTACCTGTGCAGCCATGCTGACACCTTTCCGGGCGATAGAAGAACCGCAGCAGGATGTGTACAGCCATGAATGGCCCGGTGACCCTATCACCGTAGATGCAAATGAAAATACGCCCGTGGGCACGCGCCAGCTAGCATCCCCCACATCCGTAGAAACTGCCATTGTCTCTCCTTCCCGGTAGAACCCATCGTAAATTCCTGTATGGAGTCCCCGGTACACCTGTCCATCCAGATGATACTCCGAATGCGCCTTTCTCTTTAATCCCTCTGCTACATTTTCAGAAATTCTTTCTGCAAACCGATACTCCTCTTCCGTCCAGACAGGTGCTCCCGTCTCTTTCATGGATTCCAGAAGGACTTGTTCCAGGACCTTGTTCCGAAGCACATCCGAGCAGTCCGAAACTGTCTCTGTTTCAAAAGTGGTTTCTGTCATAATCGACGCTCCCAACGCCAGATTCTGTATCCTCGCCTTTAAAGTCTGAACACTTTCTCTGTTTTGGGCACGTATGGTATACCAGACCTGGGCGCTCTTTGGAACCACATTGGGCACTTCACCGCCGTTGGTAATAACATAATGGATACGCACATCCGGAGTAACATGCTCTCTTAAATAATTGGCTCCAACATTCATCAGTTCTACCGCATCCAGAGCGCTCCGGCCATTGTAGGGATCAATAGCGGCGTGGGCAGTTCTTCCCGTAAACGAAAACTTCCCCGACCATACCGCATTACTGGTTCTTGCCCATACATAATTCACGTCATTCGGATGGCAGGACAAAAGGACATCACATTCATCAAAGAGTCCGGCTTCCGCCATCCGTCCCTTTCCGATCAGAAGCTCTTCTGCGGGACACCCAAAAACAGTGACTTTTCCTTTAACCTGTCCCTTTTGTATATCCTGTGCAATCGCAAGGCCACCTCCTGTCACAGCGGCAGCCAGGGCATTATGACCGCATCCATGGCCAGCGCAGGGGACTTTTTCATAGATCTTCTGCTCATGGGATACTGCCTGGCTTAGTCCAGGCAGGGCGTCATACTCTGCCAACAGCCCGATATGAGGGTGACCGCATCCATATTCTGCCACAAAAGCGGTCTCCATCCCTGCCACGCCTCTTCTGACTGTAAAACCGGCTTTTTCAAATATGTCCTCCAGGTATGCCGAAGATCTGTATTCTTTTAATCCAGTTTCCGCGTATCCCCATATCGTGTCGCTGATTTCTCCAAGAAATTTCTCATTTGCTTTGATCCATGTCATTCCCTCGCTGGTCATGTTCCATCTGTCCCCCTTCTATTTTTTCGCTTTTTTCCTAAAGAGTGGCGTTATCATGGTTCCGTCTGTACGCGCAACACCAATTCCGGTAATTGCCAGTACAATTCCTGTCAGGGCGCACATCCACGTCAGAGGCATGTACATCCAGTATTCTCCTGGCGTTATACCCAGAGTAGTTGTAATAAACGCTCCCGCCATTCCCCATGGGATCAGCGGAGCACTGATCGTTCCTGTATCCTCAAAGGTCCTGGTAAGATTCTTTTTATGCAGGCCATATTCTTCGTAGATCGGACCTACCATTTCTCCCATAACGGGGTACGTTACATAATAAGTTACCGCGATCAGAATAAATACAGGATGCATGATCGTGCAAAGGATCATCAGTTGTCTGGGTGTCTTTGCAAAGCTTTTTACCTTTGAAAAAATCACCTCTACTGCCCCTGTGGCCTTAATGGGAGCGCCAAATACGCCTGCTGCCAGAACCAGGCCCACGGTAGAAAGCATACTGCTGATTCCTCCGCGGTTTAAAAGTCCATCTACCAGTGCTGTTCCTGTTTCCTGTTTATAACCAGAAACAACTGCTGCCATAGCCGAAGAAAGATCTGTCCCCTGACATACGATTGCCAGGACAATTGCAGATGCAATTCCAGCTGCAAATGTAGGCAAACATGGTTTTTTCATTAATATTAAAATTAGAACAATGATCGGAGGAATAACCATGATCGGGTTTATTACAAAGTTTGCCTGAAGAGTATCTAAAATAACTGTATATTCTTCGTTCTGGATCGTACCGCCGCCAAACTGCATTCCTAAAATCAGATAAAGAACCAGGGATACGATATAACCTGGAACTGTTGTATATAGCATGTGGCGGATATGTTCTGTTAATTCTACGTTGCAGGAGGCTGCTGCCACGATTGTAGAATCTGATAACGGGGACATCTTATCTCCAAAAAAGGATCCCACTACAATCGCCCCTGCCACATAAGGAAGGGGAATACCAAGACCGAGGGCTACGCCCATAAGCGCTACTCCAAGAGTAGACAATGTTCCCCACGATGTTCCAGAAGCCACAGACATAACAGAACAGGTGATACATGTGAGCACCAGAAAAAATCTGGGGTTCATGATCTTCATACCATAGTACATGATCGTTGGTATCGTTCCTGAGATCATCCAGGCCCCCACCAGCATTCCAATCTCCATCAGAATGATTACAGGAACTCCCATCTGTCTAATTCCTATGGAGATCTGCTCTTCAATTTTGTTCCAGCTGGTTCCGCAGAAAAGAACCGCAATTATGCTGACTGCTGTTGATGAAATAAATAAAACCAGCGTCGTATCCAGCTTCAAAAACAGCTTTCCTATAATGATCACTAGTAAGGCCACTCCTACCATAAGCAGCGCCTTTTGTACACTTACCTTCTCTTTTGCTTCCTGCATAGTAACCCATCCTTTCTTTTGAATCCTTCCCATTGTCAGACAATACAGATGTCCTCCTTTTTCCACCTGCTTTATAGTGCCTGCTGCTAATCTAAAATACAGCAATTCCCATGCCAAGCCATTTTCATTATATCTGTTTCCTGCCTCTATCTTTATTTTCGACATTTTCAGATATTTTTACGCGCAAAAAATGGTTTAATTGATTGCAAAAACCAATTAAACCATTTTATTAATCCATTTATGTCTATTTATATCTTTTTCCTTCCCAGTTTCTCTCTTCCACCTTCTGAAATCTGTGTGCCTCCACGACCTTTATATATCTCAACAAGCCCTGCTGATTTCATTTGTTCCAGACACTGGCGAAGCTCTGCTTCTGTCAGAAAAACCCCATACTCCTTTATTTTCTCTGCCAGCCCTTTCCTTCCAATCTTTTTCCCCTCTTTTCTATACCAGTCCAGACATTCAAGGATCACTGTTTCTGTTTCCACTCCGGCAACCGGATCATCTCCACTCTTCTTTCCATTTCTCATCATATATTCTGGAAAATCAGAAGCATGAATATTCTCCCCTTCCAGGATAGAAAGATAAGAAACCACGTTCTGGAGTTCCCGAACATTTCCAGGCCAGTCATATTGTTCCATAAACCGCATTGCGTCCTGGTGAATATTTTTTTTAATCCTGTTCTTTTTAAAAAAGTGAAGAAGCATGTCCGATATATCCCCAGGTCTTTCCCGCAGCGGAACTGTCTGGAGAATCAGGGTATTCAAACGGTAATAAAGATCTAATCGGAATTTTTTCTCCTCTACCAGCTTTTGAAGATTACAGTTGGTTGCGGATATGATCCGTACATCAATAGGAATCACCTGACTTCCTCCAACCCGTACCACCTCCTGTTCCTAAAGTACCCTAAGAATTTTAGCCTGGAGATTCAGCGAAATATCTCCGATCTCATCCATGAATAAAGTTCCTCCACTTGCCATCTCAAAAATCCCAGCCCGGCCTTTTTTACTGGCTCCTGTGAAAGCTCCCTCCTGGTATCCAAATAACTCGCTTTCCAGAAGTGAATCTGCCAGAGCAGCACAATTAAACGCAATAAAGGGGCCATTTTTTCTTTGGGATGCTTGATGGACCGCCTGGGCCAGCAACTCCTTTCCCGTTCCACTTTCTCCCTGGATCAGTACTGGGAAGTCTGTATTGGCAAACCTTGCTGCCTTGTTTTTCAAAGCCTCCATCGCCTTGCTGGAACCTATTATATCGCTGAAGCTGTATTTTAATTCACTTCTGCCACTTTTCTCTCCCCCATATTTTGCATAAAGAACCCGGATTCTTTCAAAATTTTTAATAGTCAGAAGGCTGCTTTCCAAGGCTCCTTTAGAAAAATATCTCCATGTAACCAGATATTTTTTCCCACCTCTCAGCAGAAGCACATCTTCTATATCCTGTTTAGTTCTGGACACCATCTCCAGTTCCGGGATCAGGTTATAAATATTTCTCTGAAGTGTGTATGTATATGACCTCCCCGAAAACTCCTGGGCCATCGAATTCAGCAGGACAATTTCCTTTTTCTCATCCAGAAAAAAAGCCGCTTCTGGTATTCCCTCAAGAAACTGCCTGAGATTTAATCCTGATCCGTGTCCATTCCTTGTGAGTTCCGCGATTCCCCGGTTTACAGAGATCACATTTTTTCCATATGCAAAAATCCTTTCAATCGTCTCACTCTGAAGACAGTCCAGACGGCTAAAAATCTCAATAAGTGTCAAAGGATCCGGGCGACGTTCTCCTATATCAATGATTCTTTTTATATACGGCGGTACAATGGCTAATTCGTTGGGGGTAATTGCCAGAGTAATATCCGAATAGTCCTCTGCACAGCCTGGATAATACGGAATCAGTTCAATATTCTTCACATCCAGGGCATACAAAAGGGCCACCGTCTCCATTGCAAATTCGCGTGTGTGATTTACAACAATCGCCCTTGACTCCCCTTCTGTTCCCTTTAAACGGTCATAAGTATCCCTCGGGATTGTCAGATTTAAAACGATGATCTCCGTCCCCTCCATAAGGAATGGGGCAATCCACTTGGCAACCTCATCGCTGATCGCAACCACCAAATCACAGTTGATTCCACTAATGGAATTCTCACTGACTACCAGCAGGCTTACGTCCGCATATTCCCCAATCAATTCGGTCAATTGAATCCTTATGGTTTCCGATACCCGCCTGCGGGTACATGCAATTATTACCTTTTTTCTCGTCAACTTCAGCCATCCTCCCCAAAATGCTCCCGTATCCGCTCCTTCAGATGCCGCACATACGCCTCGCCTGTTTCTCCTAATCCCCGGTCCCGGGAGTATATATAGCTTAAGACCAGCGGATCAAAAGGCAGAGGCACCGTTACCACGCCGTTGGCCTCATTGTACTCCCTGGAATGGGGGAACACCAGGCTGAAGGCATTGGTACTGGCCACAAGAGAAAGCCTGGAAACGCTGGATTCCACCAGGATCAGCTTATCCGGATTCACCACACTGGACCAGGGCGTCCAGTTCAGGTTTCCCCCGTTTCCATCTATATAGGCTGCATAGGGATAGTTTTTCAATTTTGAAAAGTCAAAGGGAGTTTCCTTTAAAAGGGGATGGTCCTTGGACAGCTGTACGGCAAAGACCGCCTTTGCCACATCCCGATACTCCAGGTGGAACAGACTGCAGTACCGGTTGAAATCCGCGTAATGGCCCCTGGTATCGATGGTGACCACCAGATCGCAGAGATCCTGGTGCAAAAGCTCCAGCATCTTTCTCCCGGTGCCTGCCGCACAGGACAGATCGATCTTATCATACCCCTGGTAATCCCGGCATAGATCCTGGAAGGCTTCAAAGGCCGGATGGTACATGGGATAGACCAGCCGGAACCGGCAGGAGGTCCCTTCCTCTTTTCCCGCGTCAGCGATCCCCTTTAAGTGTCCCATGATCACCGACGCTTCCTTCTCCAGCCTGGCTCCGGCAGGCGTCAGCTTCATTCCGGCAGAAGTCCGCTCAAAGATCGGGAAGCCCAGCTCCTGTTCCAGGTTTTTTATGGCGCTGCTCAGGTTTGGCTGGGACAGGAACAGATTTTTTGCTGCCCTGGACGCCGAGCCGCACCGGGCGATCTCCAGAACGTATTGAAGCTGCTGTATGGTCATGATGCATTCCCCCTCCTTTTTGCTGTTCTCTATTATATCTCTTCTTCACTTTAAAGTCCATCGCTGGAATTTATAGCCGCCTATAAATAAAACATATTTGTGATCTATCCATCCAGACAGTATACTTATTTTCAAAATGATACAATGTTTTACAGGAATAGGAGGTTATTCTTATGGATAATGCACAAATCATACGCGATTCCGTCCGTGAAAAAGCACAGATTATCACCGGGCTCAACCGGGCCGTATGGGAATACGCCGAGCTGGGCTACCAGGAAACGAAAAGCGCGGCGGCCATCATAAAAGCCCTGGAGGACGACGGCTTTACAGTAACTAAGGAGCTGGCCGGGATCCCTACGGCATTTAAGGCTGTCTGGGGAAGCGGTTCTCCTGTGGTCGGCATCCTGGGCGAATATGACGCCCTTCCTGGCCTGAGCCAGAAGGCCGGCGTTGCCGCGCCGGAGCCGGATGAGGGGCATACCACCGGACACGGCTGCGGCCACTGCGCCCTGGGAGCCGGAGCCGCAGGAGCCGCCATGGCTGCAAAGGCGTACCTGGAGCAGAGCGGAAAAACCGGCACTCTGGTATTTTTCGGCTGTCCGGCGGAGGAGCAGGGCTTCGGAAAGGGCTTTATGGCCAAGGCCCGCTGCTTTGACGGAGTGGACATGATGTTCACCTGGCATCCGGCAGACCAGAACGTTCCCATGGGGACCCGCATGGTAGCCAACTATAAGGTCCGCTTTGACTTCACCGGCATTTCCGCCCATGCGGGCGCAGCCCCGGAAAAAGGCCGGAGCGCTCTGGATGCCTGCGAGCTGATGAATGTGGGCGTCAATTACATGAGAGAGCATGTGATCAGCGATGCCAGGATCCATTACGCCTATCTGGACAACGGCGGCGAAGCTCCCAATGTGGTCCAGGACCATGCCTCCCTGCTGTATTTTATGCGAGCTCCTAAGCTGGCCCAGAGCAGCGAGATCCTGGCCCGGATCAAAAAGATCGCCCAGGGAGCGGCTCTTATGACTGAGACCGAGGTCAAGGTCAGAGTCCTGGACGGCTTAAGCGACGTGATCCCCAACCCCACCGCCTTCCAGGTGCTTTCCAATGCCTATGTGGAAATGGGAGGCCCCGAATTTGACGAGGAGGATTACGCCATTGCCAGAAAATTCCTGGCCATCCTGCCGGAGGACGCCAAAAAGGCTATGGTACAGAAGATGGCTGTCCTCCACAAAATGACGCCAGAGGAGTTTGAAAAGCGGCCCTTAAATTCCGTTGTGATCCCTTACAGCCCCCTGATGCGCCAGAAGGTGCTGACCGCCTCCAGCGACGTGGGCGATGTAAGCTACCTGGTTCCCACCGCCCAGCTTACCGCCTCCGCAGCCATCCCCGGCACCGGCCACCACACCTGGCAGTACACCGCTCAGGTGGGCACCTCCATCGGCGGAAAAGCCTGTCTTGCAGCCGCAAAGGCCATTGGACTGGCCTGCACCAGGATCTTTGACGACCCGGCCCTGGCTGACCAGGCCAAAAAGGAGCTGCTGGAGGAGACCGGCGGCGTTTACGTATCCCCGATCCCCGACGACCTTACCTATGTGGACGCCATGTAATGAAGGAGGAACACAGATGACCTTTAATGAAATCATGAACAGTCCCCTGCTCTACGGACTAGTGGGGCTGGGAATCGCCTATATTATCCTGTTTTGTCTGATCACGCTGAAAAAAGCCTACAAACACGCCCTGGAGCTGGGGATCACCAGAGAAAAGCTCAAACTGGTGATCACCTCCTCCGCCATTTATTCTGTCGTTCCGTCCATTTCCATCGTCATCGGCCTTTTCAGCCTGGCGTCGGTCCTGGGCGTGCCCTGGTCCTGGTTCCGCCTTTCCGTGGTGGGCTCTGTCACATACGAGCTGATGGCAGCCGACATGGTGGCCACCGGAACCGGCTATGAGTCCGTGGCAGCCTTAAACGCCGCCGGAGACGCCTCTGTGGTCGGCACCGTTATGTTCGTTATGAGCATCTGCATCATGGGCGGCCTCATTGCCATCCTTTTATTCGGCAAGCGGATCCAGATGGGGCTGACCAAGGCCAGAAGCAAGCACGGAGAACTGGGGGCCCTGATCACCGGCGTTCTTTCCCTGGCCATCATCGAGGCCTTCCTTCCCATGCAGTTAATGAAGGGCAAGGTACACCTGGCCGTTGTATTTACGTCCTGCATCATCGTTCTGATCCATTTACAGATCATCAAGCGGTTCAAATGCCTGTGGCTCAGGAACTTTGTCATGGCAAATACCCTGCTCCTGGGCATGGCGTCCTCGCTGGTCTGGATCAGGATACTTGGTTAATTTAGGAGGAACACAATATGGATAAAAAATACGAAGACAGTATTCACCGGACCGGACGGATCGGCATCATCATCGGGATCATACTCATGCTGGGGATCCCGGCGGTCATTTCCAGCGTATACGACGTATGGCCGGAAAGCGCGGCCCAGGTCATCACCGCAGGCAGCGGCCTGCTGGCCGTGTTCATTCCCACCTGTATCGCCGAGGTATTCAGCTATACCCCGATCCTGGGCTCCTCCGCGTATATCACCTTTCTGACAGGCAATGTCATGAACCTGAAGGTCCCCGTTGTGGTAAATGCCCAGATCATGTCCGACACAGCCTCCGGTACAGAAGAAGGAGACGCAGTGGCCACCATCGGCGTAGCCGTGTCCTCCATCGTCACCACCCTGATCATCGCCGGCGGCGTGCTGCTCCTGGTGCCCTTACGTCCCATCCTCACCAGCCCCACGGTGCAGACGGCCACCACCTATCTGCTCCCGGCTCTGTTCGGCGGCATCTTTTTAAGCTTCGTGAACAACGACTGCGGCGACTATGTTGCCAAAGGAAAGCCGCTGACCATGATCCTCCCGCTCTTAGTGGTGTTCGGCGTCAACGCCGTGTTCCCTCTGGCAGGAATGGAGGGCTTTGTGGTGCTGATCTGTATGGTCCTCACGGTACTCTGCGCCGTTGTGCTCTATAAGGCCGGGATCATTAAGATGACTCCAAAGGAAAAGAAGAAAAAAGCCTAATGCAAAAGGGGCTGTTGTAAAGCCGAATCCGCGCTTTTACAACAGCCCCTCTTTTTTATTCCTTTTTCTCGGGCTTACGCAGGCCCCTGGTATTTTTCTCCACCAGCCGCCTGGTCACCATGACCATATGGCCGCAGCCCAGGCATTTCAGCCGGAAGTCTGCGCCCACCCTCAGGATCTCCCATTCCTGGCTTCCGCAGGGATGGGGCTTTTTTAATTTGACGATATCTCCTACTTCATACTCCATCGGATCCCTCCCTATGTTTCCTGCCCGTCCTTTACTGCCCGAGCGCTGCACGGATCTCCTTCCGCACATCTTCTCCCAGAGGCGGGAGCTTCAGAGCTGCCAGGCTGCTGTCCAGCTGGGCCGTACTGCTGGCCCCGACCAGAACAGAAGTCACCTCCGGCCTCCGTAAGATCCAGGCCAGGGCCATCTGGGCCAGGGTCATGCCGCCCGCTCTGGCAATGTCGTTTAACTTCTTTATTTTTCCCAGCGTCTCCGCATCCAGATATCTGGCTGCCACGGTGCTCCCCTCCCGGGCCGCCCGGGAACCGGCCGGGATCCCCCGGAGGTATTTGTCCGTCAGCGCACCCTGGGCCAGAGGCGAAAAGCAGATGCAGCCCACGCCATTCTCTGAAAGGACGTGAAACAGGCCGTCCTCCGCCTGGCGCTCCAGAAGGTTGTAGCGCACCTGATGGATCAGGCACGGCGTATGGTTCTCCCTTAAAAGCTTCACTGCCGCAGCGGTCTGCTCCGCATTATAATTGGAGATTCCCACATACAGAGCCTTTCCCTGGCGCACCATATCGCTTAAGGCCTCCATGGTCTCTTCCAGGGGTGTTTCCGGATCCGGCCGGTGATGGTAAAAAATATCCACGTAATCCAGGCCCATGCGCCTTAAGCTCTGATCCAGGCTGGCCATGAGATATTTCCTGGAGCCCCAGTTTCCATAGGGCCCCTGCCACATATCGTACCCGGCCTTGGTGGAGACGGCCAGCTCGTCCCGGTACGGTCCCAGACAATCCTTTAAGGCCCGGCCAAAGTTCTCCTCTGCCAGTCCCCTGGCCGGATGGCCGTAATTGTTGGCCAGATCAAAGTGGGTGATGCCCCGGTCGAACGCATGGCACAGGATCTCCTCCTGCTCCTTAAGAGTCTTTTCAGTCCCGAAATTCTGCCACAGTCCCAGGGACATGGCAGGGAGCTTAAGGCCGCTCCTTCCGCAGCGCTTATATTCCATTCCTTCATAACGCCGTTCTGACGGCTGATACATACCCGGTCACTCCTTTCTGTCCCGGAGCTTAAACTCCGGCCGCGTCTCCCAGGATCTCTCCAATGGGACCGCTGATCACCAGATCCGCCCGGCTGTCCATGGGCGTCACGGATTTATTGATCAGCACCAGCTTTTTCCCCCCATAGTAGTCGATGAGCCCGGCCGCCGGATACACCGTTAAGGAGGTTCCTCCGATGATCAGGACATCGGCATTGGAAATATAATAAACGGCCTTCTGGAGCGTATGCTGGTCCAGCCCCTCTTCATAGAGGACCACATCCGGCTTGATGACGCCGCCGCAGGTACATCTGGGAACGCCCTCTGACTCCAGGACCGCCTCCAGGCCATAAAATTTTCCGCATTTTGTACAGTAATTCCTGAGCACCGAGCCGTGCAGCTCCAGCACCTCCCGGCTCCCGGCCTTCTGATGGAGGCCGTCGATATTCTGGGTGATCACTGCCCGGAGCCTTCCCTCCTGCTCCAGCTTTGCCAGGGCCTTATGGGCCCGGTTGGGCTCCGCATCGGGGAACAGCATCTTATTCCGGTAAAACCGGTAAAATTCCTCGGTTCTTCCCATATAGAAGGTGTGGCTCAGAATGGTCTCCGGCGGGTATGCATACTGCTGGTTATACAGACCGTCAGTACTCCGGAAATCCGGGATCTTACTCTCGGTGGACACGCCTGCACCGCCAAAAAATACGATATTCTCACTCTCAGAAAGCCACTGCTTCAAAGTTTCGCGTTCTGTCATCTCTGGCACTCCTTTCCCCGGGCTGAACACCCGAAATGGATCCCCCCGGCCCCGGAACGGCCCCTAAACCACCTCGTCCAGAAAAACTCCGTGGAACGGCTCGATATACTGGCCGTAAGGAACGTTTTCCACCTGCTCAGGCAGGGCATACCCGAACAGCCACTGGGTCAGCTCTGCGATGGTGAACACCTCCAGTTTTCCCTTGGCAATGAACCGGGATTCCTGGATGATCTCAGAGCCGCTCTTATTTAACTTCCAGATCCATGCACCCTGGTTCTGGGGAATAAACAGGTCATGGATCCCGATCTCAACGGTCACCTCATCCTCCGGACATGCCTCTGAAAGGCGGATATTTTTTACAAATTCCGGCATACATACGATCCGGGCCATGATGGCCGGCTTTGTACCCGCCAGGGTCCGGTAGCGCTCCCCTGTATACAGATACCGCAGCTCCCGTTCCTTAAGCCCCCATTCGCTTTCCATGCCGATGAACCAGTCGTCCTCATAGATCAGGTTCACAAAGCCGTTCTCACTCTTCAGCTCCTTTTCCATCCGTTCCAGGTAAGCCGGATCCCGGACGGCAAACACCTCATACTGGCGCTTCAGCCAGGCATTCTGCCAGTCGGCCAGCTCCTTATACAGGGCGCTCCCCTCCAGAGGCGTCCTCCGAAGATCCTTATTGTAGCCCAGGACCCACCGGGGCTGGTCGAAAACAAACCGGAAATCATACGGATAATACAAGGATTCCCGGGCAGGCATCAGAAATGCAAAGGGCATCCGCTCCTCCTGCATGTCCCGCAGCATGGTCAGCAGCAGGCTCCTCATATGGCCCTTGTGACGCTCGCTGACCGCCGTTGCCACGCCTACGATATAGTCGCAGGTCCTCACATCCCCCCGCATGGAGACCGCGTAGGGATTCCTCTGGAGCATGGCCACGATCCGCCCCTCCTCCTCACAGACCAGGATCCGGTTGTCCTTTGTTTTTTCCTTATAATAATAGTCTCCGAAGGATACGGAATCCTCTGGAAACGCCTCGTTCCAGAGCGCTCTTGTCCTTCCTTTTTCTTCTGCTTCCAGATATCGGATCATAACCTGTTTTCTTCCTTCCCCCGGCCCTCCTCCGGCCACAGCTGCCGGATCCTGAATTTTCTGGCGAATTCCATGGGCTCATAGGACAGCTTGGCCTGGCGCAGCGCCGGAAGCCCCATGTCGTCCTCCCGGTTCACGATCTCCGCCTCGGGAAATTCATGGATCAGGAACTGCTGGTTGATGAACTGATAAAGCCCCCGGATCTCCGGATTCGCCTTTTCGATATGGATAATGGCCATTTTTTCTTTTTCGTTGTAGCTGCCGATGGCAAAGGCCTCCAGCCGGCCGTCGATGTAAATGCCGCCCATGTGTACATGGAACGCACTGCAGTTTCTTAATATATCGTGGATCCCTTCCACCTCATAGTCCAGGTGGCCCTCCACCTCCTGTCCCTTCTGGGCTCTCCATTTATCCAGGAACTGCCACACATCCAGACCGTCGGAGCAGCACAGGGTCCTGTACTCATACCGGCCGGCGTACTCTCTTTTTAAATAGTTGATGTGGTTTTTCTTCTTCCCCAGCTTTTTCCCGGATAAAACCTTCAGTGACTCCGCACTATAAATATAATCCCTGGCATCCGGAAGTTCTTCCACCGAATACCGGTCTTCTGGGAGCCTTAAATACTCCACCGCCTCCTCATCCGCCAGAAAGATCTCCAGCGGCAGATGGAGCTCCTCATTAAAATACTGCTCCAGCTCTTTAAAATAATGGGGCAGGTCCTCCAGGCCGCAGACCGGAAGGGCAGCGTAGTCCTTTCCGTCGATGTTCATGATCCAGAGGACAGCTTTTCCATCCCGTTCACAGAAACGGATGTGGTAATAGCCTCCCCAGAGAAAATTGTCCATGATCGTGCTGTCGCAGGTCCGGTCATGGCGCTTTCCATAATATCCTGCCAGCGTTTCCACATGCTCCGCACGGAAATTCTCAAATTTCAGATCCATAATCGTCCTTTCATGACAGCTGCGGCCCCAGGCGTCCGGCCAGTCCGGCCCGCAGCTCCATATATCCCCGGCGCCGGGTCTCCTTCCCCGGCATCCGCATATTCCGGGCGCGGCGGCGACCCCGTCCTCCCGGTTATCTCAGCGTTCATTTTATCACATTTTTCTGTGTAAGGGAAGGATAACAAAATTACTTTTTCCTATTGACTTTTAAAGGCCGGCGAGTATAATTTATTTTAGTAAATATCGCAATACGGAACTGAGTTTCATATTGTGAAACCTTGTACCGCATGACAGAATTGTGACCCGAATTTTTATATCCCTTTCCATTAAATAAAGCAAAGGAGAAACGAAATATGAACGAAGTTTTAGAAAAGATCCAGAAGATCGGTATCGTTCCGGTGGTGGTCCTTGATGACGCCAAGGACGCTGCCCCCCTGGCTAAGGCTCTCTGCGAAGGCGGACTGCCCTGTGCAGAGGTTACCTTCCGTACCGCTGCCGCTGAGGAATCCATCCGTATCATGGCAAAGGAATTCCCGGACATGTTAGTGGGCGCAGGCACAGTCCTCACCACTGAGCAGGTGGACCGCGCAGTGAATGCCGGAGCAAAATTCATCGTAAGCCCCGGTCTGAACCCCACAGTAGTAAAATACTGTGTCGATAAGGGGATCCCGGTAACCCCCGGCACCTCCAATCCCAGCGACGTGGAAATGGCCATCTCTCTCGGTCTTGATGTGGTAAAGTTCTTCCCGGCTGAACAGGCCGGCGGCATCAACATGATCAAGGCCATGGCCGCTCCCTATACACAGATGAAATTCATGCCCACCGGCGGCATCAACGCAAAGAACATCAATTCCTACCTGGCCTTCGATAAGATCCTGGCCTGCGGCGGAAGCTGGATGGTGAAAAAAGATCTGGTTGCAGCCGGAGAATTCGATAAGATCCGCGATCTGACAAAGGAGGCCGTCCAGACCATGCTGGGCTTTGAATTGGCCCATATCGGCATCAACTGCGAGAACGAGGAGCAGGCAGACCAGACAGCCTCTGCCTTCGACGGCCTCTTCGGCTTCACAAAGAAGTCCGGAAACAGCTCCGTATTTGCCGGAACAGCCGTAGAATGTATGAAAGCGCCGGGCCTTGGCGCAAAGGGCCACATCGCAGTTTCCACCAACTCCGTTGCGCGTGCGAAAAATTATCTGGAAATGATGGGCTATAAATTCAAAGAAGAAACCGCAAAATTCAAAGGCGACAAGCTGACCGCCATTTATCTGGAGGATGAGATCGGCGGATTCGCAGTACATTTAGTTCAGAAGTAAAGGAGAATTTTATCATGGCAAAGAAAGTTATTACATTTGGTGAGATCATGCTCCGTCTCGCTCCCGAGGGCTACTACCGTTTCGTTCAGGCCAACAGCTTTGGCGCCACCTACGGCGGCGGAGAGGCCAACGTGGCTGTTTCCCTGGCAAACTATGGCATGGACGCCGCTTTTGTTACAAAGCTTCCGAAGCATGAGATCGGCCAGGCTGCTGTCAACGAGTTAAGAAAATACGGCGTAGACACAAAGGACATCGCCCGCGGCGGCGACCGTGTGGGTATCTACTTCCTGGAAAAGGGCGCTTCCCAGAGACCGTCCAAGGTCATCTATGACCGTGCCCATTCCGCCATCTCCGAGGCTTCCCCGGAGGACTTCGACTGGGCAAAGATCTTTGAAGGCGCCGACTGGTTCCACTTCACAGGCATCACCCCGGCCCTCAACGACACCGTTGCCGGTATCTGCTTAGAGGCCTGCAAAAAAGCCAAGGAGCTGGGACTTACCGTTTCCTGCGACTTAAATTACAGAAATAAGCTGTGGTCCAAGGCCAAAGCCGGCGAGGTAATGGGCGAGCTGTGCAAATATGTGGACGTCTGCATCGCCAACGAGGAGGATGCTTCCGACGTATTCGGCATCAAGGCTGCCAATACTGACGTGACCACTGGTACTGTAAACCATGAGGGCTACAAGGACGTGGCAAAGCAGTTAGCCGACCGCTTCGGCTTCACAAAGGTCGCCATCACACTCCGCGAGTCCCTTTCCGCCAACGACAACAACTGGTCTGCCATGTTATATGACGGAACCGATTACTACTTCAGCAAAAAATACAAGATGCACATCGTTGACCGCGTAGGCGGCGGCGACAGCTTTGGCGGCGGCCTGATCTATGCATGCTTAAACGGCTATGACGCCCAGAGCACCATCGAATTTGCAGTTGCCGCATCCTGCTTAAAGCACTCCATCGAGGGAGACATGAACATGGTTTCCGTGGACGAGGTTACAAAATTAGCCGGCGGCGACGGATCCGGCCGTGTTCAGAGATAATTTCCTTACTTTGCTGCCCATTTGCCAGTAAGGGCAAGTTTATTCCTCAATATATACCTGAAAACCTCCGGGGCCTGCCAGCCCCGGAGGTTTTCCGTTTTCTATCCCTTCCTTGTGTCTGCCCAGGGCAGGTCTCCAGTCTGCGCCTGCTGCGGCTCCCGCACCAGGCAGTACTGCTTCAGTCCCATATCCTTTTCCACGATCCCAAAGGTCTTAAAGCCAAAATGGCTGTAAAAGGACAGGTTCTTTTCATTGTGGGTCTCCAGGGAGATCAGCATCCGGTGGCTCTCTGAGTAGCGGATCACCTCGTCCATGAGGATCTCCGCTACCCCCGTATGCCTGGCCCCGGGGCTCACTGCCAGATAAATGATGTGCAGGCGGTTTTCCTGGTGGAGCTGGGCTGTCCACCGGGAATTCAGATAGTCCCGTCCCCGGATGAAATTCCAGAGGGTCTTTAGGCTCCTGTCTTCTTTGATCAGATACTCGTCTGTCTTTAAGGAGGCCCAGGCCTCTGTCAGATAAAAGCGGATGGGATCGTACTCCTCCGCCTCGTCAGAGACCACCAGAAGACCCTTTAACTCCGGGCTCTCCGCATAGATTTCACAGGTCTCATAAAATTCATTCAGATCGCACTCAAACAGCTCCGGCATCAGCCGCTTCCTGGTTTCCGGATCCGGGATCAGCGTATGATACAGCGGATCCTCCGCAAAGCACTCTGTCAGCATTTTCTGGAGTCTGGGCAGATCCTCTCTCTGTACTCGATACAACGCACTGGTTTCCATAATTCTTTCCTACTCCTCTTTCGCCTTTCTCAAGCCCTCTGTCAGCGTATCCACAGCCTGGATCATATACCGGATATCGTCGTCAAAGCAGCCCAGTGCCTGGCGCTCCATGGCCTTCAATGCCTCCAGCTCTGGCTCCACCCCTGTATTCCTGGTCCGTTCCTTTTCCATAAGGCTGCGGATCTGTTTTGACAGATCCAGATGATGGACGATCCTTCCGGCTCCCCACTGAAGCCGTTCCTTCTCCTGGTTCATCACATATTCAGTGAAATAGCGGTATACCTGATCGTCAAACTGGAAGGCATATTTGTTGTTATCCACCTGGTACAGGGCCTCCAGGGCGCCCCGGACGTTTTTGTCCTCCAGCTGCCGGACCGCCTCACCCAGATACCGCAGATTGGTCTGGGACGCCTCGTGGGGGAATAAAACCTCATCGTGCCAGTTGAGCCGCACAAAATATCCCTGGGCCTTTTTAAAGAGATACAGAAGCTGGCTCTGGAGCCTTCTGTCCCGCTCCGGCTCCCCATTTCCGGCATTGGCCGTCCGCACAGCCTCGTAGACCTCCCGGGCCAGCCTCTCTCCCTCCTCCAGCTTCTCCATCAGGGTCTTTAATGCATTTTCGTCTTCCCGCCCGGTCACCGGGCGGACACTTTCTCTCAAGGCCCGGAAGGTCCGTTCCAGGTTCACCGGAGCCACGTTCACCCGGTCCAGGGCCATCAAAAGAAGTCCGTAAAGCTCGTGATGGAACCGGTATGCCGCCTCGTCGTAAAACTCGTCCCGGTCGAACTGGGAATGATAATGGGTCTCCATAAATCCGGCGCTGCTGAATTCATTGACCATGGACGGGATCCCGGAAATAGCCATGGAAAAATCGTCGGACCAGGTCTCGATGGGGCAGTGGACCCGCAGCCCCTGGGGATATACGTTCGTGGGATCCACCGGCAGCTTTTCCACAAATTCCTTTAAAAAGTCCTCATATTCATAAGTAGAACGGATGGCGTCCCAGGCATTGTGAGCGTAGGCCGGAAGCTCAAAATTCAGATCCGCAATGACCTTCCCCGGCCAGTCAGGCCGCAGCTTGAAGACCTGCTGCCAGGCTCCCGTGGACCAATCGTATTTGGAATTGACGATCCCCCATTCCTCCGCCGCCATGGCGCAGAACACCAGAGTCTTTCTGGGCCGATATCCGGTTTCCAGAAGAGCCCTGGCGATCCCCAGCATCATGGCCACCGCACAGTTATCGTCCTGGAACCCGTCATAATAAGAATCATAATGGGCGCTTAAAAGGATCATGTCCTCCTCTCTCCCAGGGATCGTTCCCCAGATATTGTAGGACTCTGTCTGCTCCAGGATCCGGGAACTGGCGTCAAATTCCACCGTAAGCCGTTCTTCCTTCTGAAGCGCCTCTTTTAACACAGCCGCGTCCTTCTGGGAAATGGAAAACGCCGGAGCATCCTTAGGACCAGCAATGTCCTGGGCGTTCAGCGCCTCTCCGTCGATCTCCCCATAGCCGTTGTCCTGGACCGCGATCACTGCTGCCGCTCCTTTTAAATGGGCCTGGTACACAGGGAAGTTGATCCACCACTCGTCCCTCTGGTTAATGTCCACCAGAACCAGACAGCCGCGCACGTCCCGGCCTGCATAGTCCTGGGCTCCTCCCCGCCCCACATAGACCAGCGGAAATTTCTGAAAGCCCCCGGTCAAAAACTGGGTCTGATAGGCCCCCAGCTGAAAGACATGTTCCGCTCCCTCTGCGTCCCGAAAGCGCAGTACCGCCTTTTCAAATTCCCACCCGTCCAGACACAGCCGGTCCTTATGGATATCCTCTAAGCCGATGCGCTCCATCTCCTGCCTCAGCATTTCTCCAGTCTCATACTCAGCCCTGGATCCAGCGGTACGGAACCCCAGTACCGGGTTACTCTTTATCCTCTCCATGGCCTTGGCCAGACCATAAGAATAAGAAACGTCCACTGCCTCCAGATATTTTTGCTCCTGCTCTTTTTCCTTTTCGTTCACCTTGCTGCCTCCTTCGATCCTGTCATCCGGGAAATCTTCCCTCTTCCCGTATTTTCTGCAACAGAGGGTGCCCGCAGTTTCCTGCGGACACCCTCTTATTCCCGCCTAATAAAAGCAGAGGATCGGTATTCCTTTGTATACATGCTCATAGATCACGGCTGCCGTTTTCGGCGGTATATTGATACAGCCATGGGAGCCGTTATTCTTATAGATCTCGCCGCCGAACTTACCGCGCCAGCTGGCATCATGGAGTCCGATGCCGCCGTTAAAGGGCATCCAGTAGGACACAGGGCTCTCGTAGGAATACGTTCCGTCCGCCCGCTTCGGCCCGCGCAGCACCCGGTCCCTTTCCTTATAATAAAGGGTATAAAGCCCCTCCGGCGTGGTCCAGCCCTTGGCCACGTTTCCCGTGACAATGGGCGCTTCTGCGATCAGAGTCCCATTCTCATACATGTAGATGTGCTGGAGGCCCATATCCACCTCCACATATGTGGTCCCGAAATCGTTCCCGGTCCGGCTGGCCGCTGTGCGGCTGTATGCCGGTTCCCTGGTCTGGTTGGTGCCGTTCTGCACCATCCTGGTCAGAGCCACCGCTTCCTCTGCCTGGTTGATCTGCCAGCCGTAGTCGCCATTTACAGACACCTGGCGTCCGGACGTGCTGGTAAACGTATGGGGCTTTCCATAGGTATCGTATTTATCAGCCAGGTATTTCACATACTCCGCCACCTTCTGCTGGTTCACCTGGACTGTGGACCCGGAAACGCCGTCGATCCATTTGACTGCCTCCAGTCCCGGCAGGATCTCCTGCTGGTCGCCGAATACATAGGTGATATTGATGTCCTTATACCGGTTTAAATTGGCGCACATCTGGTTCAGATCCGCATTGTCCGCAGTGACCTGGATCGTCTTATAGCAGTCCAGATTCTCCACCTTCAAAAGCCGGGTCTGGGAATTCAAGGCATCCTTTACCGCTGCCATGAGCTTATCCATATCGATCTCCGTTCCCTGGACCTCCGGAACGATGGAAAAGGCTTTTCCCTCCTCATAAGGAGTAATATAGGCGTCGCTGGTGGGAGAGGCGTTCTTTACAAATGCCATGTTCTCCAGAAGCGCCCTGAGGGCTGCCTCGTCGTACTTAAGCTCTGCGTCCACCGTATACCGGTGCTCCACGCCGGGACCGCTGACTCTGCCGCCGTCGTTCTCCTCCTTCAAAATGGCCTCCAGGTCCCCGGTCACGTCCACGGTATAGCCAATGGATGTATCGGTGATCGCCTCCCGGACTCCCTCAGTATCCTCGATCTCCAGGGTATAGCCGCCATTAAAATACCCCTCTATGTACGCCTCGGCGTCAGCCGTGGTCATTCCAGACACTGGTACGCCGTTGATAATGGTCCCCACCACGAACCGGTGGAAATCCGTGTCCACAGCCGCCATCGATGAAAAGGACACGGCTGCCGTGGTCATAAAGGCCGCCGCCATGGCGGTCAGAAACTTTTCATTTCTCCTCATTAAAATCCTTCCCTTCTGCGGGAGATCATTCCCCGCTGTTTCCCAGGTCCCCCAGCGGAACCTCGGGCTTTTCCGGCTCCCTCAGCGCCTCGGCCACTGCCGCCTCAGCCAGCTTTGCCGGGTCCAGAGGCTTTGCCGGACCCGATGCGGCTCTCTTTGTAATCGGAAGCTGGAGGTTTACTCCCATGGGGTTCACCACCACGCCCCTGGCACCCTTGGCCAGGGCTCCTGTGATCTTATCCGCCGTCATCACCGACGCCTTAAAGAAATTTTCCCGGTTGAACTTATTGAATTCCAGCATGTCCGTAAAGATCGGCTGATAGGAATCCCCGTTCTGCTGCTTTAACAGCGGCACGCCGTTTTCCTCATTGAACGGAGCCAGGTAGGTTCCCTTTCCATAATCTGCCAGGATCTCCTCCTGGAGCTCCTGGAGCTCTTTGGGGAGCTTTTCAAATTTCTGTCTGCGGACCTCCTGCATAAAATAAAGCGCCGTCAGATGCAGGCCCGGATTCTCCACCCAGATCTGCCCCTCCTTTAAATTCTGTCCCGGACGGTTCACCAGATCCGCCAGCTGCAGCTTATACTCGTCCTCCATATAGCCGTTGAATACCAGGCAGTTGACGCCCATGGTAAACAGGTTGCTGTAAAAATGCAGGAACTGCTTGTTATCGATCTTTGCAATCTGGAGCGGGATCTTCTGATCCAGGAACCGCTGTCCCTCACGCTTGATATCTTCCTCTTTCTCATATAAGAAAACCTCATCGTCAAAGGTTTCCGGGTCACACATTACAAACGGCATCTTCGTGCAGAGGGACATGAGCACAAAAAGCTCCTTCGATGTGCTGAGTTTCTTCATCACTGCCAGTTTCTCCGCTTTTTCCTTGGTCTGCTTGCCCTGATCCATATTGATTCCCCTTCTGTCTTCTTTATTTACACGCCGCCGGAACCAATCGCTCTTTCTGCCCCGCCGCCGTTATATACAGAGACATTATATCGTCTGGGAGAACGGCTGTCAAGAAACAGAGTCCGGCGAAACTCCGGCATTTCCGGCATTTTCTCTTACGAAATTCTGACTTTTTTATCCGCCCTGGATCGCTTTCCCAACTTCTCTGGTCAGGTCGATAAATCTCCTGGAATTCTCCTCGAGCTCTCGAAGGACTGCACGAAATAGCTGTGGCCATCAATTACATCTTCCAAAAACACCCCCATCTGTGCTAAACTATTCCTAGAAAAGGAGGCGGACCCTTATGAAAAAAAGACTTCCCATTGGAAATGATGATTTTGCCGAAGTACGGAGACAGAATCTTTATTTCATAGACAAGAGTTTGATGATCCGGGATTTTCTGGACACTGGAGATAAAGTGACCCTGATCACCCGGCCCAGACGTTTTGGAAAGACTCTGAACATGACCATGCTTCGTGAATTTTTTGATATTACAAAGGATAGCCGCCAGCTGTTCCAGGGACTTTCCATTATGGATACGGAATATGCCAGCCAGATCAATTCACGCCCTGTTATTTTTCTTACGCTGAAAGACTGCAAGGGAACGACCGCCCAGGAAATGCTGCTTCTTATGAAAAAGCAGATTTATCTGGAATATATGAGATATGAAAAAAATATGAAAGGAAAACTGGATGAGGCCAGTCTGCTGGCCCAGGACTTCCGTGCAATGATCGATGTCCTCAGGGATCCTGCTTCCCTGCCCGCCCTGTTTACAGATTCCATCCGGCTGCTCTGCCAGATCATTCGGGAACAGTACAGAGTACCCCCTCTCCTTCTGATCGATGAATACGATCAGCCCGTCATGTCCAGCTATGAATACGGGTATCATGACTCTGTTGGAAACTTTTTTTCCAATCTCTTTGGAAGCGCTATGAAAGGAAACCCCGATCTGGGACAGGCCCTTCTGACCGGAGTCCAGAGGGTTGCAAAAGAAAGTATATTTTCCCAGTTTAATAACGTCCGCGTCTATACAGTCCTGCATCGTCAGTACGCTTCCTATTTCGGATTTACATCGTCCGAAACGGAAAAGCTTTTAAAAGATTTTAGCCTTTCTCTAAATCAGAAGGTAAAGAGTAAATATGACGGCTATCTGTTTGGCGGAATCGAAATTTATAATCCATGGTCTCTTTTAAACTATGCCGATTCTGGCGAGCTTCATGGATACTGGGTCAATACATCCTCCAATTACCTTATTAAAAGGACTTTGTCTGAGGCTGATAAGAATTTCTGGACTGACTTTGACCGCCTGGCCTCAGGAAACCAGATTCCTGTCTGGCTTACCCTGGAAACCTCTTATATCGAACGCGGAAGCACGTACAGTCTATGGGGACTTTTAGTAAATTCCGGATATTTAACGGCGCTGGAACGGCTGGACGAAAATACCGTGATCGTCCGCATCCCCAATGATGAGGTAATGTCCGAGTTCCAGGTCCTGATCACTGAACTTGGAGGAATGGATGGTCTGGAGCTTCAGCAGATGTTCTCCTGTCTTCTCCACAGGGATACAGACCGTTTTCTGGAACTTTACCGAAAAATCGTCATTTCCTGTACCAGTTACCTGGATGCCAAAGAAAATGCCTACCACATGCTTTTCCTGGGTATGTGCATGACCATGCGCGGAAGCTATAAAGTAACGAGCAATCTGGAAAACGGATACGGCCGGAGCGATATCACTCTGGAATCGCTCCATCGAAAAAATCCTCATGTGATCATTGAATTTAAACAGGGAACCGACCTGGAACGGCTGAAAAATGAGGCTCTGGAGCAGATACTGGAAAAGAAGTATTACGCCCCATTAAAAGGAGAGATCCTCTGTATCGGCCTGGCCCATGACAAAAAACGCTGTGAGCTGGCCTGTCAGCGCCTCCTGGTCCCGGAATAAAGCCCGCTTAAAGCCAAAAGCCCCCTCCGTCCGCCGCATTCCTGTCGGCTTTCGGAGAGGGCTTTTTATGATATTAAAGGAACAATGCCGCCTGGTATACGATAAAGGCCACGATCCACGCCAGCACGCACTGGCCGGCCGCCATAGCAGCCGCCCATTTTCCGCCCAGCTCCCGCTTCACCGAGGCGATGGCCGCCACGCAGGGCGTATAAAGAAGGCAGAAAACCAGCAGGGAAACGGCTCCCGGAACCGTAAGGGTTCCCTGAAGCGCCTCCATGCTTCCAAACAGCACCGTCAGGGACGAGACCACGCTCTCCTTGGCCATGAAGCCGGAGATCAGGGCTGTGACGATCCGCCAGTCCCCAAAGCCCACCGGCAGGAATACCGGGGCCAGCACGCCCGCCAGAAGAGCCAGGATGCTGTCCTGTGAGTCCGCCACCATGTTAAAGCCCGTGTCAAAGTTCTGAAGGAACCAGATGGCAATGGTAGCCAGGAAGATCACCGTAAAGGCACGCTGGAGAAAATCCTTCGCCTTGTCCCACAGAAGATGGCCCACATTGGCTGCTCCCGGCATCCGGTAGTTGGGAAGTTCCATCACAAAGGGCACGGCCTCTCCCTTAAAGGAGGTCTTTTTAAAGATCAGTGCCATGAGGATCCCCATGAAGATCCCAAGCACATAAAGCCCGATCATCACCAGAGCCTGGTGCTCCGGGAAAAAGGCCTCTGTAAAGAAGGCGTAGATCGGAAGCTTGGCCGTACAGCTCATAAACGGCGTCAGGAGAATGGTCATCTTCCTGTCCCGCTCCGACGGAAGGGTCCGGCTGGCCATGACTCCCGGCACCGTGCAGCCGAAGCCCACCAGCATGGGGACGATGCTCCGTCCGGAAAGGCCCAGCTTTCTTAAGAGCTTATCCATGATAAAGGCGACTCTGGCCATATAGCCGCTGTCCTCCAGCAGCGACAGGAAGAAAAACAGTGTTACGATAATGGGAAGGAAGCTCAGAACGCCGCCCACGCCGCCAAAGATCCCGTCGATGACCAGGGACTGGACCACGCTGTTGACGCCTGCGGCTGTCATAGCCGTGTCTGCCATGGCGGTCAGCCCTTCGATCCCCGTCTCCAGGATCCCCTGTAAAAACGCGCCGACCACATTGAAGGTCAGCCAGAATACCAGCCCCATGATCCCGATAAAGGCCGGGATCCCCGTATATTTTCCCGTCAGGAACCGGTCGATCTGGCGGCTTCTGGTACGCTCCTTGCTCTCCCTGGGCTTGATCACTGTCTCGGAACAGACCTCTCCGATGTAGTCGAACCGCATCTGGGCCACTGCGGCCGCCCGGTCCATTCCAGTCTCCTCCTCAGTCTGTCTGGCGATCTCATCCAGGATCCGTTTCTCATTGTCCGTCAGCTTCAGCCGCTCCAGGATCTTTTCATCGCCCTCCATCACCTTGCTGGCCGCAAACCGCACCGGGATCTGTGCCTGGGCCGCATGGTCCTCGATCAAGTGCATGACTGCATGGATCCCCCGGTGGATCCCTTCCTCCTTTTTACAGAAGTCCATCTCCAGAGGCTTTTCCTGGTATCTGGCCACATGGACCGCATGGCGGACCAGCTCCTCGATCCCCTCTCCCTTGGCGGCGGAAATGGGGATCACCGGAACTCCCAGGGCCTCCTCCATTTCGTTGACCAGCACCGAACCGCCGTTTTCCCAGAGCTCATCCATCATATTTAGGGCTACCACCATGGGGATCCCCAGCTCCAGCAGCTGCATGGTCAGATACAGGTTCCTCTCGATGTTGGTGGCATCCACGATATTGATGATCCCCTTGGGCCTTGTCTGGATCACAAATTCCCTGGTGACGATCTCCTCGCTGCTGTACGGAGACATGGAATAGATCCCGGGAAGGTCTGTGATCAGCGTATTGTCATAGCCGCGGATCACACCGTCCTTCCGGTCTACTGTAACACCTGGGAAATTGCCCACATGCTGCCGGGATCCAGTCAGCTGGTTGAACAGCGTGGTCTTTCCGCAGTTCTGATTCCCCACCAGGGCAAAGGTCAGGGTCTCTCCCTCCGGCAGAGGATTTTCCTCCTTCCGGTTATGGAATTTTCCTCCCTCTCCATAGCCCGGATGATGTTTTTCTGTTTTCTGTGATTTCTTCTGTACATCCACCGGCTGGTGGGGCTCGCTGATCTCAATGTTCTCCGCATCCTCCAGCCGGATGGTCAGCTCATATCCATGGATCCTCAGCTCAATGGGATCCCCCATTGGCGCGTATTTTACAACTGTCACCTCTGTCCCCTGGATCAGTCCCATATCCAGGAAATGCTGGCGGAGCGCTCCGCTTCCGCCCACAGAGAGGATCGTAGCCGTGCTTCCGATCGGCAGTCTGCTCAGCTTCATTTGTATCTCCTTTTATCCATTTCATGGTTCTTTTTGATTAGCATTATCTAACTATTCGGTAAAACAAATGCCCCTGTACGGGCATTTGTAATATAATCTAAATGAAAAAAAAAGTCAATATCTTTTAACATATAAAACCATAAAAACAGACTGCGGCAGGATCCTTTACAGAATCTGCCGCAGTCCGTTTTCTAGGAAGGTTTTGTATGTACTATTATGGCTCGTATACGCCGTCGATGATCTCAAATTCCTTTGCAGCCAGGGTCTTTTCCACCCATGCTCTGTTGGCGGTGCCGTTCTTTGCAGCCTCCAGCTTCTTCTCATCCGCCTCCTGGAACTTCTTAGCGTCCTCCAGGATCTGTGCTGCGTCCTTTCTCGGGATGACGATCACGCCATCCGGGTCCCCCAGAATGATGTCGCCCGGATTTACGCTGATACCGCCGCAGGCAACAGGTACGTTCACCTCGCCCGGTCCCTCTTTATAAGGGCCGCCGGGTGTTGTCCCTGTGGCATATACCGGGAAATCCCACTGGCCGATCTCGTCGATATCACGGATAGGTCCGTCAATGACGATGCCGGCTACCTTTCTGTCATGGCGAAGATAGGCCATCATGATCTCGCCGATCAGAGAACGGGTGTTGTCCTCTTCATTGGAAACCACGACCACATCTCCAGCCTCTGCAATGTTTAAAGCCGCATGAAGGGCCAGGTTGTCTCCGCCTCTTGCCTTGACCGTAAGAGCCGGTCCCACCATCATCTGGGCCTTGGGGCTGCTCACCAGATGGATCCGCGGATTCATGGCCGCGTTTCTTCCCATTACGTCGCAGGTGTTGGAAGCGGGAATCGTTTTAAACTGTTCCATTACTTCCGGATCCGGCATGTTTCTTTTTAAATAGATTCTCTTTCCTACTGCCATATCATTTTCTCCTTGTCTGAAAGCTCTTTTTTTCTGTGCCGGGAGCCGCAGCTCCTTGATCTGGTTTCATTGTAAGACAGAATTATGACAATAGCAAACAATGTATCTGTTTGCTATCCACAAAGAAATATTGTTATTCTTTACTTCTGTTTTTTCTTCTATTATAATGAAAGCAGTATATGTTCAGGGTAGTGTCAAGTAAACTATGAAAAACTGAGTCAAAAGAAAAAGACTCAGATGAACCTTGAAAATTGCAGATATTTTAGTCTGGGGCAGACTTCCGCCACCCTTGACAGCACGCAAAAG
>JACRTJ010000011.1 GCA_014385265.1 Enterocloster hominis (ex Liu et al. 2021) | reverse complement strand
TCAGCAACTGCATAACCTTAACATACACAATATTCAATTTTTAAAGCAGCCACCGAAAGATGGCTTGTTTGTGATGCGATTAAGGGAATGGATACCCTCTACTTCTCATTTTCAATCTTTTACCCGGTCATGTCCCATACAGGCTGCCATAAGACAGACCGTTGAAAC
Organism: Enterocloster hominis (ex Liu et al. 2021); assembly: GCA_014385265.1. GTDB lineage: Bacteria > Bacillota > Clostridia > Lachnospirales > Lachnospiraceae > Alitiscatomonas > Alitiscatomonas aceti. Next base: position 112,603 of record JACRTJ010000011.1, on the reverse strand, counting down.
AAACGACAATACCAGACACACGATCCAGGCTGTCAGATAACTTCCAGACGCCTCGTAGATCGCGGACAGGACCGGAGTGCTGACCGCCCCTACAACCATCGTAACCGTAGATATCTTTGCGTAAACCTCGCTGTAATTTCTCACCCCAAAGACACCAGAAACCAGCGACGGCGCAGTAATACTTTGGCATGTATTCCCGATTCCATAAAATAACGCGATCACCACAAGGAACCAGGCGCTGGACCAGAATACCGAAAGCGCCATAAGGAAATAAGATCCGCATATTCCCAGCGCACCAAACAGGATCCCTGCCTTCAAGCCCTTTCTGTCAAAAAGCCGTCCCATGATCATTTTAGAAAAAATACATACAAAGTTATAAATGGAGATCACTGTGGCCCCAAACCGTGCATCATATCCCAGCGACTGTACATAGGAGGAAATATGATACAGAGAGCACCCAATAAATGAAATACAGCTCATCCCTGCACATACCAGGATGAATCTCCGATCCTTCAAAAGGGAAACAAGGTCTGCCTTCTGTTCTCCTCTTCCGACAGTTTCCTCCTGGATCATCTCTTCATATCCATCCGGATAATCCCGGACCAGGGCCAGGGTCAAAGGAGACAGAAGGACCACTGCTGCCAGGCCATAGTACCTGTACGTCAGTCTCCATCCCACAGTCTCAATAAGAGCGGCCAGCGGATTTGAAAGCAGCACGCCTCCCAGACTGATCCCTACAAAGATAATGCTCGTGGCAAAGGAACGGTTTTCCTTTGTGAACCACCGGGCCGCCAGTGCCGCAAACGGCATCATTAGGGCAAACGGGTTCAGCGCTGTCCGGACCAGAATGATCGCATAATACGTATAAACAGAGGCCACATAGCTCTGGGCCACCATGGTGAGCCCCGTTCCCAGGATCCCAAAAAACATCAGCCGGCGGATGCTCTTTTTATCCATCAGCTTTCCGGCCCAGGGCGTAACGATCATGCTTACTATGGTGCCATAGGTGGAGGCCATGGTAAGCGTCGTGGTACTGACTCCCAGATCCTGTGTGACAGGCAGAAGGAATATGGCCTGGCTTCCCACTGTCCCATAATGAAGGAGCAGCATACACAGCACACCATATCCTACAATTACCCATCCGTAGTTAAATTTCTTCCCGATCATAATGCATCTCCTTTAAAAATCATGTGCGGAACATTCCTTTCCCCCATGAAATAAAATCCAGGCGGCACCCTCTTAAGGATACCGCCCGTTTTTCCGTTTCAGGATCAGCACGGCGGGAACATAAAACCAACCCATAATATGTTGGCCACCGATATGGTCAGAGCCGGTATGAGTCCCATTCGGAGAAGATCCTTCTGCTTATAGCCGCCCACAGCCATACAAAGCGGAATAGCCACGGTGGACAGCGGAGTCAGATAAGAGGTAAAGGTTGCCTTAAACAGCATATTGGATAATCCGGTGGGATTCCATCCATAGGTCGCGCACATTAAAAGCACCACTGGTGTCAGCGCTGAATACAGCGCCATGTTTGACATAAACTGTGTAACGATGAAACCGACCACCCAGAACAGAATGATGACGACCCATTTAGACGGGTTATCACCCAGGATCGACTGAATCGCTTCTGCCAGAAATGTTCCTGCACCAGAAGCTACCAGGGCGTTTCCAACTGCCAGGGAGCCAATGTACAAAAAGATCGGCGGCATGGTCAGCGCCTGCATAGCTTCTTTTTCGGATAATACGCCTGTGAGGATCGTTAATACCGCGCCAATAAAGCAGATCATCCAGGTCGGGATCGTTGCCGGCAGCTTCTCTGAAAACAGGATCGCGATCACAACTGCTACGAAAATACCGTATCCCATAAACTCACGGAACGGATCCAGAGGCTTCTGTTCCTTCATCTGCTTAAGCTGGACATCTGTATACAGAGAACCATAATCCGGAGCAACCTTGGGACAGTAAAACATGGCAAAAAGCACAGACAGGATGATCGTAGGAAGATAAACGAGCATCGGATCGAACATCCCCTCCTTAAAGGTAATCCCATACGTTTCCCACAGGGAATTTGCGGTGATATAAGAGGTAGCGCCAGAACCGATGGGAAGGGAAGTTACAGTACAGATCGAGATCAAAACAATGGAGAACATGGCCTTGGAGGGGCTCTGGTTATTCTTTCGGCAGAAATCAGCTACCAGAGGATAGCAGATGGAAAAAATCAGGATCGCCGACGGAGCAACCTGGGCAATGGCTAAGGTTACCAGGCAATAAAGGATCATGCCTTTCTGGAAGCTGCCCCCAGAAATCTTATAGGCCAGGTCTGTTACCTTATGGACCATCTGTGTGCGGTTTAATCCTCCTGCCACAATAAACATGGAGCCCATGATGATCACAGATGAGTTTGAAAAGCAGCTAAGGGCATCCGCCGGGGCCAGGCATCCTGTGATCACGTACACGCCCATGGCCGTCATGGAAACCAGCGGCAGCGGGAATTTATTTGACATATAAAGGATCAGAGTTATTACAAATACGGTCAGACATATGATTGTTTGTGCAGGCATAAAAGCATCTCCTTTCTGCTATTTTTTCGCTGAAATGATCCTGGGCTTTACACCCTTGGGGATCGGGCACTCATATTTACCGCCCTTTAACCTCTTCTGGTGCTCCTCTTTTGCTTCCTTCAGAAGCTCCGGCTTTTCTATAAGATCAATGGCAAGTCCAGCCATGGCCTGTCCGGCCAGAAGTGTTCCATTATGGGCAAGAGCACTTTTTCCCACTGCCACCGCCTGCCAGGAATGAGCCGGTGTTCCAGAGGGCCATGTGGGCGTACTCAGCGACACCGTCGGCACAACCCAGCTTACGTCGCCCACATCCGACGATGCCGGAAATACCATATCCGTGGGCATGAAATCCGGAATTTCTTCTGCCACCGGATGTTCTGGATCCCCGCCTGCATTTGTGGCTGCTATCTTTGAATAAAATTCCATCTCTTCTTTTGAATATTCCGGAAGCTTCAGCAGCCGCAGGTTTTCAACCGCTGCATAGCCCAGTACATTATTGGGGACCACGTTGGAGCACGCCTTTACAAAATCGATCTCCAGTTCTGTTCCGGTCATAAGAGCCGCACCTCTGGCAATGTCCTCCACTCTGGACCGCACATCTGCCAGGATCCCATTTTCCGGCGCGCGCAGCAGACAAAGGACTTCTGCTGTTGGCTGGACCACATTGGGAGAAAAACCTCCTGTATCTGTTACCGCATAGTGCATTCTCACGGTCGGAAGAACATGCTCCCGCAGGAACTGGATCCCCACATTAAATAATGTGACCGCATCCAGGGCGCTCCTTCCAAGATGCGGCGACATAGCCGCATGGGAACTGATCCCTTTGTATCGGAAATAGATCTGGCAGTTGGCTAACATTCCTCCGCCAGTGGCGCCATATGTACATCCCGGGTGCCATGCCAGGGCTGCATCCAGAACGTCAAAGCAGCCCTCTCTTGCCATAAACGCCTTTCCGGATCCGCCTTCTTCCGCCGGACATCCGTAAAAAATAACCGTTCCTTCCTTTCCTGTCTCTTCCAGGTATTTTTTCATTCCCATGGCTCCGGCAAGGCACCCGGCCCCAAGAAGGTTATGGCCGCAGCCATGTCCGTTTCCTCCCGGTACCAGAGGACATTTTTCTGCGATCCCGGCAGTCTGGCTGAGTCCCGACAGCGCGTCGAACTCTCCCAGGAAACCGATCACCGGTTTTCCATGTCCGTAAGTCCCCATGAACGCCGTAGAAATGCCAGCCACATTCCTCTCTACTGTAAACCCGGCCTCCTCCAGGGCTCTGCATACAGTTTCTGCCGAAACGTTCTCTTCATAACACGTTTCGGGCGTGTCCCAGACAGAATCGCTGACACCTGCCAGAAATTCCTTCTGGCTTTCCAGGTAGAAAAAAATTTTCTGCTTATCCAAACCTTTACTCCTCCTCTTTATAATGTTTTATTATTTCTTTTATAAAATCTTTATTTTCTGTTAAAATAATAATATTCCACAAATTAAATGTCAATATTTGCAGAACAATTGCTCCATTTTCGTAAATTCTTTATAACTTTTCAAGTCTTTCCCCTGTATTTTTCTAACTATTCGGGTCTTATACTCGTTTTATGAGTCCAAAACTTGCTTTATGTCCTTATCACGTCCTTAACTCGCACACAGACATTTTTATCTTACAGGATCTGTCCGTCTTCACCTGCATGCAAAAAGCCTGGAACACTGCGGAATATCCCGCTGTGCTCCAGGCTCTTGTTCTGTATCATTTTTTTAAATCAGCATCTTCCCGATCTTTTCCAGGGAATCTGCCTCATATTCCACATGAACCCCTTTTGTGTTTTCCTGCCTGTGGGGATTGAACCACAGAGTATCGATCCCGACGTTATTTCCGCCCTTGATATCCGAGGTCAGGGAATCTCCGATCACCAGCATGTTTTCCACATCCCGGCGGCCCATTTTCTTGAAGCAGTATTCAAAATACTCCGGCTGCGGCTTCTGGCTCGCGGCCTCCTCGGAAATAAAAATGTCCTTAAAATACCGGTCCAGGCCCGACTTGCCCAGACGGTGGTACTGGGTGGCCGCAACGCCGTTGGTTATGATATAAAGCTCATACTGGCCCTTTAAGCCCTCCAGGAGCTCCCTGGCGCCGTCAATGAGAAATGCGCCCTCGTTTAAGTATTCCCGGTACAGCCGGTCCGTGTCCATTCCGTCCACGGAGATCCCAAAGTCCCCGAAGAACTCCTCAAACCGCAGGCTTAAGACCTGGTCCCGGGTGATCTCGCCGCGCTCCAGGCGCTCCCAGTAGCTTTTATTGAGATGATGGTACTTTTCCTTATTCTCCGCTGTCACAGGGACACCGTAGTGCTCCAGAAGGCCCTCAATGCCCATTTCCTCCGCCCGGTCAAAGTCCAGGAGCGTTCCGTCCACGTCAAACAGCAGCACGTCATATTTCTTCATATGGTTCCAGATCCCTTCCTAAGCCTGTGTCTTTTTGTCCTCATATACGATCCTGCCGCCGCAGATGGTATATTTTACGCGCCCGTAAAGTTCAGCTCCGATAAACGGCGTATTGTGGGATTTAGAGGCGATGTCGTCCTCTGTAACCGTCCACCTCTCATTTTCATCAAAGATCACCAGATCCGCGTCAGCGCCTTCGGCAACACTTCCCTTGTCAAAGCGGTACAGCTTCGCCGGATTTAAGCTCATTTTTTCCATAAGCTGCACCATGGTCAGATGGCCGGGCTTTACCAGATTGGTCACAGCCAGGGCCAGGGCCGTTTCCAGGCCGATGATCCCGCTGGGAGCTTTCCATACAGGCTCCACTGCCTTTTCCTCCGCGCTGTGGGGCGCATGGTCTGTGGCGATCATATCAATGGAGCCGTCCCTGATCCCCTCGATAATTCCCAGTCTGTCCTTTTCTGTACGCAGCGGCGGGTTCATTTTCGCCATGGCTCCATGCTCCAGCACAGCGCTCTCGGTGAGAGTGAAATGATGGGGAGTCACCTCTGCCGTCACGTCGGCCCCCAGCTCCTTCGCCAGCTTCACCATGCGCACAGAATTGGCAGAGCTGATATGCTGGATGTTCACAGACGCGCCTGTGTGAAGGGCCAGCATGCAGTCCCGGGCCACCAGTGCATCCTCTGCCAGGGCCGGAGAGCCCTGGATCCCCAGCGCCTTCGCAGCCTCACCCGCGTGGATGCCGTTTTCTGAAATAAAGGCCGGGTCCTCCTCATGGAAGCTTAGGGGAACATCCAGCTCCTTCGCCTTCAGCATGGCCTGGCGCACCAGCTTCTGATCCATCAGCGGGATCCCGTCATCGGTGAAGCCCACAGCACCCGCTGCCTTTAACGCGTCCATATCCGTCAGCTCCTGCCCCTTCATGCCCACGGAAACGCAGGCCGCAGGAAGCACATGGATCCCTGTCTTTTTCCCTTCCTCCAGCACATATCTTACGGTCTCTTCGCTGTCCACCGGAGGCTTCGTATTGGCCATGGTCACCACTGTGGTGAAGCCTCCCTTTTTCGCCGCTGCCGCTCCGGTCCCGATATCCTCCTTATAGGTAAGGCCCGGATCGCGGAAATGGACGTGGACGTCGATGAGTCCCGGTCCCACCGTAAGGCCGCTGGCATCGATGACCGTTTCGTACTCTCCATTTTCCGGGTAATGGCCCATGGCCTTGATCTTTCCTCCGTCGATGACCATATCCATCACATCATCGGTCCCCTTTGCCGGGTCAATGACTCTTCCGTTTTTGATCAGGATCATTTTTATTTCCTCCTTCTGTTTCCTGGCACGCCGCCGCTATTTTCTCACTGGCACGATCTCCAGCCAGTATTCGTCGGGATCTGTAATAAAATAGATCCCCATTTTTTCGTTTTCAAAGCAGATGCAGCCCATTTCCTGGTGCTTTGCATGGGCCGCTTCAAAATCGTCCACCGTAAATGCCAGGTGGAATTCATTGTCTCCCAGGTCGTAGTGGTCCTTCTCCCAGTCTCTGAGCCATGTCAGCTCCAGAAGATGGCCAGTCTCCCCGTCTCCCAGGTATACGATGATAAAGCTCCCGTCCTCCGCTTCCTTTCTCCGCACCTCCTTAAGGCCCAGCGCTTCCTCATAAAAGCGCAGGGACCTGTCCAGATCCGTTACATTAAAATTGTTGTGGGCAAACTTAAACTTCAAATCCCATCCCTCCTGTGTATTTTTATTCATATTCTCAGATGGAAAATTCCTGACCCTGTCTGGATATTTCCACGACCCGTTCCCGATAGCCCCTGGAGCAGTCCAGAGCCTTAAGCCGTGCTCCCACATCAAACTCGCCCCAGAAATGCATGGGAAAGATCCAGTCTGCGTCCGCTGCCTTCATAAAATCATCGATCCCCAGATAAAAATACTCGCCAAGCCTGGGATCCAGCGGCAGGAACGCCGCATCCGCATGGCGGCCCTCCATCTTCCCGATCTCCTTCCGGTAATTCCTGGTCATGTTTTCATTCCACTGGGAATCCTCCCCGTCCCAGTACCAGTGGTTCAGGTCTCCCGCATGGTAAAGGGTGTGGCCGTCCACCGTACACCAGAATGCCACGCCCTCATCGGTGGACCGGAAGGTTTCCGCCTTCAGTACGTCGTCCTCCCAGACCGTATCGGGCTTCAGGAACACAGCAGCCCCCTTAAGCTCCTCCGGCACCCGCTTTCTCCAGATATCTGACGACAGGAGGAGGACCGTATCTCCATGCTCTGCCGCAATGTCAAATATCACTTTGGAAAAATGGTCGGGATGGCGGTGGCTGGCAAATATATAAAGCCTTTTCCCTTCCGGAAGCTTTGGCAGACTGCCTTTGAAATAGTCGAACAGCAGGCATGCGTGCTCCGTTTCCGCCAGGAATGCGCTGTGATGGATATAAGTGATCTTCATAGAACCTCCATTCAGGGAAGATCCGGCTATAAGTCTTTCCATAACATCCCTTCGGAAACTGAAGTGCCTGGATTTCAGTACCCCTCCGGGAGGATTAAGCGTCCGGATCTTCGCAGAAAATGGGAAAACCAGATGCTTGATGATATAATGTCTCTCTTACTGCAGCCGTTCAGCCATGTATCTTATTGTACCATGACCTCCGCCCTTCTTGCAATTCCTGGGGAATTATTTTATAATCGGAAAAGCAGACGCCCGATGCTTCTTGTCCGCTGCCGGCAGGCAGGAAGATACATGTCTGCTGCATTTGGAAATAAAACCACCGATGGAGGAAGAAAAATTATGCTGACAGTTGGAATAAAAGGAAAAGAAGAAATTGTCGTAACAGATGCAAATTCCGCAAAGACCATGGGCAGCGGCACCCTGGATGTATTCGCTACCCCGGCTATGATCGCCCTGATGGAAAAGACCGCATGGAAAAGCGTGGCTCCTTATCTGGAGGAGGGCTGCGGCACTGTGGGCACGCTCCTGAACGTCACCCACGATGCCCCCACTCCCCTGGGCATGAAGGTGTGGTGTGAAAGCGAGCTGACGGAGATCGACGGCCGCAGACTGGTATTCTCCGTGGCCGCCTTCGACGAAACAGGAAAGATCGGCGGGGGCAGCCACGAACGCTTTATCGTACCCAATGAAAAATTCCAGGCCAAGGCCGATAAAAAGGCCCAGAAATAGGAATGGCTCCGGAGCTCTTAGATCCCCAGGGTCTCTCCCACTAAAATGACCCGGATCCGGCCCGTATACCGGGAACGCCTGGTGACCACGATATTGCAGCACATGCAGTCCGGGGACTGGCAGTCTGTACAGAAGCCAGCTGTCCCGCACGGAGTCTTTCTCCCTGTCTTATCTGCGATCACCGGGCACGTCTGAGTCTGGATCCGGTGGATCCCGTCCTCCACAGTCTTTACGATCTTATTGATCCCGGCCACGATGACCACATGCTTCGGCCCGTGGAGCAGGCTGGAGACCCGGTTGCTGGCTCCGTCAATGTTCACCAGCTCACCGTTTATGGTGATGGCATTGGTACCCATAAGAAAATAATCGGCTCCGGCTGCCTCCTGGAATATGGGGCTTCCCGGAGCTTTCCTCTCCTCTTCCGGGTACTCCAGGAGTCTTGCTCCCTTTTCCCTGAGAAGATCCAGGATCCCCAGCTCGTTTACGGTAGCAGAACCGCCCCAGGTCACCAGGTCTCCCGGGCCGACCATATCCACCACTGCCCTGGCCGCCTCTTCCCCAGTTTCACAGTAGATCCCTTCCATATTTCTCTTTTTTAAGCCTTCGATCACATGCTCTGCCATTTTTCTGTATACATCTTCACGCATAAATATAACCCCTTTCCCAATTTTTTGTAGTGGTATTTTTCAGTCTGAATATTTATAATTATACAATAGAATCTTATAAAAAGAAAGCTTCCCCAGGAAGTCTGCCTGTGGTAAAATAATACCAGATGCAAAAGGTCAGACATCTTCCGTCTGCAGAGCCCCTATGCCCCCCAAGTATTCCATGATCATAAAACCGCATCCAAGGAGGATCCATGATCCAGAAGACCCTTACCAGCTTTGACCTGAAACAGATCGCCGATTCCGGCCAGTGCTTCCGTATGCTCCCGGCTGAGGAAGCCAATACATATACCGTCATCAGCGGACCGCACTTTCTAAAGGCCGCCCAGGACGGCCAGACCGTGACCTTCTTCTGTGAACCGGAGGAGCTTCCGTTCTGGGAACGCTATTTTGACCTGGACACAGATTACGATGCCTTCCGGAAGGCCATAAATCCCAGGGACGCCTATTTAAAGCAGGCTGCCGATTTCGGCCAGGGGGTCCGCATCCTCCGCCAGGATCTGTGGGAAATGATCATTACCTTCATCATCTCCCAGCAGCAGACCATCCCGTCCATCCGCCGCCGGGTAGAGGATTTAAGCCATGCATACGGAAGCCGCCTTCCCGTTCCCGGCACATTTTACTCCTTCCCGTCGCCGGAACAGCTCTCTGCCGCTTCTCTGGAGGATCTGCTTGCCATGAAGCTGGGCTACCGGGCCAAATATATCAAACGGGCCTGCGAGGACGCATGCAGCGGACGGCTGGATCTTTCCTATCTTGGATCCCTGTCCTACGAAGACGCCATGGACTATCTCACCGGCTTTTACGGCATTGGCGAGAAGGTAGCCAACTGCATCTGCCTTTTCGGCCTCCACCACATCGACGCCTTCCCTGTGGACACATGGATCCGGAAGATCCTCATGAACCGGTACGCCCCCAAAAGCCGTCTTCCAAAAGATCTTCCCCAGTCCAGGGTCTGCGAGGCTCTGATACAGAAACATTTTTCCCGGTACCGCGGCTTTGCCGGAGTCATGCAGCAGTATATTTTTTATTATGAGAGAAACGCTGGAGAGGATCTTCACGGGCCATCGTGATCCACCTTCCTCCCCACCACAAACAGCCTCCCGTCCTCATAGGTGTATTCGCAGGTCCCCAGGGTGAGAAGCTGCTCCGGCCACTGGGGCGTGACCCCCGTATCATACAGACTGTGCTCCTTTGCATAGGCGATGAACGCGTTGTAGTCCTCCTCCGTGGCCGCCAGGAGCGTTCCGGCAAACGCTTCGGTGATCTGGGCCCCTGGTATCTTAAACACCGCCGCCACCTGATACCTGCCGGTCTCTTCCAGGGTATCAAAGAGGATCTCCGGGTGCTCCCTGTAAAATTCCTCTGACGTATATTTTTCCAGGGCCGCGAACATGGAGCCGTTTTTCATGTGATGGCCGTAGAGCACAAAGTTCGGACATCCTGCATCCAGATCGCAGTCCTCATCCATATAGATCATCCCATAAGCGGAATATTTTTTATCGAACCCCCGTTTCAGGTAAAAATCCGGGGTCTCCGGGGTCTGCATCACCGGATAGTCGATGACGGTCCCGTCCACGTGGATCCAGCCCGTCACGTCGCTGTTGGCCTTTTTAAGCTCCCTGTACTGCAAAAGCCTGGCTTCCTCTTCTTTCTTCCGGACATCAGACGCCTCTTTGTCTTCCCCGGCCTCTGCTGTCTCTCCTTCTTCCCGGCTTTCGTCCTGTCCGTCTCCCACGGACATTTCCGGCGTCTTCTCCTTTGCCCGCTCCCCGGCGCTTTCCATGGCCGCATACATCTGCCGCAGATCCTCGTCCCCGGCCTTATACTCTTTTGAGATCTTATAAAGCTGATACCCGGAAACGGCGGCCATTGCGGCAAAAAACAGGGCGGCGGCAAGCAGCAGGCCTTTACGATTTCGTTTCATCTCTCTTTTTCTTTCCTCTCTGTCCATGGTGTGGTAAAATCAAGGTATCCAATCTGAAAGGAGCGATCTTATGAGCATTACCATCACATGGCACGGACATTCCTGTTTTTCCGTCTCAGCAGACGGCTATTCCATTGTCCTTGATCCCTACGCCCCGGATTCCGTCCCGGGACTTCCTCCCCTTTCTCTTTCCGCCAGCCAGGTGCTGTGCAGCCATGGCCACAGTGACCACGGCTATACGGACGCGGTGGACCTTTCCGCCAGAAAACAGGGCTCTCCCTTTACAGTCACGGTGATCCAGACCTTCCACGACGATCAAAACGGATCACTCCGCGGGGAAAACCGGATCCATATCCTGGAGGCAGACGGTCTCCGGATCGCCCATCTGGGCGACCTGGGGTGTACTCTGGAGCCCGGCCAGATGGAGCTTTTAAAGGATCTGGACGCCATTATGATCCCCGTAGGCGGATATTATACCATCGATGCGGCCCAGGCCAGAGCCCTGGTGGAGGCGGTAAAGCCCAGGATCGTGATCCCCATGCACTACCGCTCCGAGACCTTCGGCTATGATGTCATCGGCCGTCTGGAGGATTATACGAAGCTGTGCCGGGACGTGGTCACATACGCCTCTGCTTCCATGGTCCTTGAAAAAGACACACCGGCCCAGACCGCCGTTTTAAGTCTGTAACGGCCCGGGGCTGCTGCAAAAGGGTTTCCAGGCGTCCGCCTCCCTTTTCCAGCAGCTCCCCTGTCTTTTAGATATGTCTCCGCCACTCCTCCAGACGGTATCTCTGCTCTTCCTTTGCCTCCTCCAGCTCTCCTAACATCCGCGGGATATCCTCGTTGAGATTTCCCGCCAGCACCACATAGTTGGAGGCGTGGTTGGTACGGAATACGGTTCCTGGAGAATCCACATTCTTTAAGAACAGCTCCATTTCCTCCACGATCTCATCTGGCGTGATCAGCTCCATGTCGCCGCGCTTCACCTCCTCGTTCATCTCCGTCCCCTCGTAAAGACGGAGCGTTAAAAAGGAGGCATATTCCGGGTTCATTCCTGTGATCAGCTCCGCAGACTTTATGGCATGGTCCCGGATCCCCTTCCGGCCGCCCAGGCCGGAGATCAGCGTCACCGATGTCTGTAAGCCACACCGCTTTAATTTCTGGCCTGCTGCAATGATGTCCGCCGCCTTCACATCCTTTTTGATATGCTCCAATACCCGGTCATCGCCGGATTCAGCTCCCAGATAGATCAGCTCCAGTCCCGCTGCTGCCAGGGCCTTCAGATCCTCCTCAGACTTTTTTAATACGTCCTTGGCCGTTCCGTAGGCAGCGATCCGCTCCACCGCCGGGAAATTTTTATGGACGTAGTCCAGAAGCTCTAAAAGCAGCTCTGTTTTCACCACCAGGGCGTCGCCATCGGCGAAGAACACCCGCCGCACCATGGGCCCGTAGTACGCCCGGCACTCGTCCAGATCCCGCATGATCTCCTCTTTTTCCCGTACCCGGAACTTCTTCTCCCGGTACATGTTGCAGAAGGTACACCGGTTATGGGCGCACCCGATGGTGACCTGGATAATGAGGCTTCTGGCCTCGCTGGGGGGTCTGTATAAGGTTCCTTCATACTGCATATTGCTCTCCTCCATTTTCTTTTGGTTTTCAGTTCTTTATAAAAGCCGTTCCAGCTTTCTTTTAATATCCGCCTCCCGGTCCTCGAAAAGCAGCTTCCTGTTATACTGGTGATACCGTTCACACGGATTCTCCTCCAGGAACCGGACCGCATCATAGCTGGTGTTCAGCTCTGTGATGAAAATGACCATTTCCTGGCTGTCCCCAAAGGCGCCCTCCATAAGATCGAAGGCGTACTCCACCATCTGAAGGACGGCCCTGCACTGGTCCTCGTACTGCTCCCGTCCTTCTCCGAACCTGGCCGCCAGCATCCCGAACAATGTCTCTCCATCCTGGGCTTCCGCCTCTCCTGCCGCCAGAAGATACTGGTCCAGGGTCCCGCAGATGTCCTCATACCGGTGGATCTGGGCCCTTGTGAGAAGACCCGCCTGTTTCTTCCCTTCATATTCCTCCCGGACCTCTCTGGTAAAGGCTGTGAGCCTCTGCACAGGAGTCCCGTCCCCGGCCTCTGCCAGCTGTTCCTTGAACGCCTTCAGCTTCTCAAACAGCAGCTCCAGGCCGTCCTCCATTTTCCCGGTCTTCCGGAACTCCACATTGAGCTTCGCCAGCACCAGGCTGATGACAGAAAGCTTCTCATCAAAGGGAGCCCTGGCCGCCTGCTCCAGAAGGGCCTCGCTCCTGCGGCCAGAAAGAGCCTCGTCGATCTGGTAATGGGCCTGGTATTTATAATAAAGCTCCAGATAGCTGGCAAAATCCCTGGCGATCCGCCCATGGGGGATGTACTGGGCCACTACCTCCCGGTCGCAGGAAAGCCCCAGCTTTTCGTAAACCGTCAGAAATCTGGACAGATCCTCCCAGCCTCTGGGCGTCGCAAAAACCGGCCCGTCCACTGTGGTCTCCACCTGGCAGAAATTCTGGGGCCTGGCCGTAAGGTAGGACAGGATGGCCGGATGGACCTCCATCCGCACCGCATACTCCTTCCACACGGAAAAATCCGGCTCCACGTCAATGCGCTTCACCCGGTCCAAGGTCGCAATGTCAAACTCCCGGACGGATTTATTGAATTCCGGCGGGTTTCCCGCCGCCGCAATAATCCAGCCGTCTGGGATCTTATGGTTTCCAAAGGTCTTATACTGTAAAAACTGCAGCATGGCCGGAGCCAGGGTCTCCGACACGCAGTTGATCTCGTCGATGAACAGGATCCCCTCTTTAAGCCCGGTCTCCTCCATCTTATTGTAAATGGCTGCCACGATCTCGCTCATGGTGTACTGGGTCACTGAGACCGCCTTTTCCCCATAGGTCTGCTCTGATATAAACGGAAGCCCGATGGCGCTCTGCCTCGTGTGATGGGTAATGGTATACGCCACCAGGCCGATGCCGCATTCCCTGGCCACCTGCTCCATGATCTGGGTCTTTCCGATCCCCGGAGGGCCCATTAAAAGCACTGGCCTCTGGCCCATGACCGGGATCTCATACTCACCATAGCTGTTTCTTGCCAGGTATGCCCGGATGGTATTTTTTATTTCTTCCTTCGCCCGTTTGATGTTCATGCTCTATCCTTTCTCCTCCACATCCCTGCCCAGGTCCTCCGGGGACAGGATGATCTTGATGGCCCAGGGAGGCACGTCCACGTCCAGGAAATCCTGCTCCATGAACACGAAAGCCGTATCATAGACCGGCCGTCTCACCGGGTATATCCCCCGCCCGTCGGTGAAATACAAAAGCCCCTTAAGCCTGGAAAACTGCTGTTTTCTCACCAGCTTATCCACGTATTGGAAAGCCGGCCGGAAATCGGTCCCGCCGCAGCCGTTCAGGGTGATCCGCTCCATATACGCCTTCAGCGCCTCTGCGCTGGCGATGGTCACGTCCTCCCGCACCTGGTCATCGCACTGGATGATGTGGATGTTCACTTTTTTAAAATACGTCTCCGACTGGGTCAGCACCGAATACGTTTCCTCTAAGAACTGCTGCACCAACTCCCCGGAGCAGGACATGGAGGTGTCGATGACAATGACGAAATCCTCCACCCTCCGGAGTTCCTTCGTCTCCAGAGGCTCGATCAGGGGCATATTGCCGTAAAGCTCCATGCCGTAATGATAAAATACATAGTCAAAGGAATCCGGATCCACCTGGACGGTTTCCTTAAGGACCGCAAACTTCCGCAGGAATTTCCTGTAATCGTACCGCTCCCGGTTTTCCACCGCCAGCTGGCTGTGCAGGTCCTTTTCATCCTCCGACATTTCCTCAGAAAACGCCTCCATCTCCACCTGCATCTTTTCCCGCTTCTGATCCCAGTCCTCTTTCCGGTTTCTGGCCATATTGGGATGCGGAGGCTTCTGCTCCTGCTCCCAGAACCGGTGGTCGTCTGCATAAAATTCCGCCGCCAGCCGCTGGAGCTCCCGCCCGGAAAGGTCCATGTCCCGGAGCGCCCGGTACACGCTCTCCGCATTGAGAACCCGGCACCGGCTCTCCAGCCGCATATAGAACTCCCGTCTGAACGCAGAAGGGGAAATACGGATACAGGGCCGCAGAAGACTGTCGATCACCGACTCTGCCGCAATGTCACAGGCCAGATCCCAGTACTCCCTGTCCCGCTTTTTCCGGTTCCACAGATGGCAGAACAGACAGTGGAGCACTCCGTGGAGATAGGTCCGGTTCACCAGGATCCTGTTCTTTTTATACATGGCCGCCAGGGACTCCATCTGGAAAAACAGGGTGGTGCCGTCGGTCCCCAGCCCCCGGACCGCCGGATCCGGGGCAAAGTACAGAGAGCTTAAGGCCACGTCCAGAAAGTGCATGGAAAGATACAGCTCGTTCCTGGCGTTTCCAAGGATCTCCATACAGACTCCTGCCAGCTCCTCTGCCGCCGCCTGCTCCAGCCAGATGGGCGAAGGCGCTCCGGCCTCCGTCCGCATGATGCCGTTTCCCCGGTCCCCCGGCGTCTTCTGTTCATATGGCTCCACTGCATTCTCCCCTTTCTGCTGAACTAAAATTCAAACTTCTTCTTTTTTTCTGGAAATTTATGATATTTAAATTCCATAAGCATTCCGGAAATCTCTCCCATTTTCCTCCGGGAGGCCTCCAGGAGCAGGGTCTCCGTCTCCTCCCGGGTCAGTCCGTCTGCCAGAGAGCCCGGCTCCCCGTCGGGTCCATGGGCCATCAGCCACTTAAAGACTTCCATTTTCCCCAGGCTGTCCAGAAAGACCTCCATCCGGTGCTCCTTTAGAAAGTCCCCGTAGGCGCTCCGTGCCTCCGCCCAAAGGCCATGGGGATACATGAGGCGGGACACGGCGATCTCGGCCGCTGCTGTTACGGATTCCTCCGCCGTCTCATAAACGAACAGCCGGTCATACTTATCAAACCGGACCCTTTTATCCTCAAAGCAGTATCTGTATTTCTGCCCGGTGCCGTGGATGTTGGACACGGTGATCCGGGCCGGCGTGTTCTCCACCGCCTCGTCGTAATAGACCGGAAACAGCAGCCTGGCCGCCTCATGCTCCTCCCCGTCCGGTCCTGGCAGCAGGTAATGGACCAGAAGCCGTCCGCTGGCCTCGGTCACAAAATCCCTGAGCGCCGACCGCTCCGACGGATCCATGTGGACCGTCAGCTCCCGCAGACAGCCGCAGGCCGTTAAAAAGCCGCCTCCCGTCTCCAGGGGACCTCCATAAAAATGGATATGGGAAAGCCTCTCGCAGCCATAAAAGCAGTACCGCCCCAACCGCCTCAAAGTCCTTGGAAGGAACACCTCCTCCACCCCGGTCTGGGCGAGTGCCTTATCTCCCAGATCAGTCACCGGAAGCCCGGAAAGGGTTTCCGGTATAACACAGGCGGCGCCCGGCGACAAAATCTTTGTCACACAGGCGCCTCCGTTTTTTTCCACAAAATCAAATTGTACTTCCATATGCTCCATTACTGCCGTTCTTTCTTCTCTTTCTTTATGAGCTTGTTGATCCGGCGCATATCACTGAATTTATAGTAATAAATGATAAACGCAACGGATGTGACAGTCCAGCTTAAGGGATAGCTGGCCAGGCTGGTATAAAGGCCCGGATATATCACTCCTGCGGTAAAGATCCAGAGGACTCTTAAGCCGCAGGTGCCGAAGCAGATCAGCAGCATGGGGATAAACGTGTCGCCGATGCCCCGGAGGGTACTGGAAAATACGTTTACACAGATATAGCTGAACCAGAACGGCGTTACGAACCGGATGATGGTCATACTTTCCGCCAGCACGTCCGGATCGCTGGTAAAAAGCGACCCCAGGATGCTGCCAAAAAGCATGACGCCTGCGGCCAGGATGGCCGTCAGGATCGTGGTGATCCCCAGACCCACGTAATGGCCCTTCTGCATCCGCTCGTATTTGCGCGCTCCAAAGTTCTGGCCTGCAAAGGTGGTAATGGCGATGCCCATGGCGTCCATGATCATCCAGAACAGTCCGTCCACCTTGCCGTAAACGGCCCAGGCCGCAATGACGTTGGTACCGAAGCTGTTGATGTTGGCCTGGATCACCACGTTGGAAATGGAGTAGAGCACCGACTGGAGTCCTGCCGGAAAGCCGATCTGGATGATCTTTCTCAGCATGGGCTTATCCACCTTCAGATGCTTCAGTTCAAACCGGAAGGATTCCTTCGTGCGCATCAGCGTCCACATCACCAGGGCGGCGGAAAGGAGCTGGGACAGGATCGTCGCCAGAGCGGCTCCCGCCACCTCCATTTTCAGTACCACAACGAACAGCAGGTCCAGTCCGATGTTCACAAAACAACAGACGATCAGATAATACAGCGGCCGCCTGGAGTCTCCCACGGCCCTTAAAATAGCCGCGCCCATATTGTAGACCAGGTTGGGGATCACTCCCAGGAAGTAGATCCGCATATATGTAACAGAATAGTCCATGATCTCTTCCGGAGCGCCCATGGCCTTTACAGCCACTCTGGCGCAGGCCTCGCCCACGATCATCAGAAACACGCCGCCGGCCAGGGCCAGACAGAAGGAGGTATGGACCGAGGTCCGTACCTGGTCATCCTGGCGCGCTCCGTAATGCTGGGAAACGATCACGGCCGCACCGGAGGACAGGCCCACGAAAAAGCCCACCAGAAGGTTGATCAGGTTTCCTGTGGTTCCGCCTACGGCAGACAAGGCCTCCTTTCCAACGAATTTTCCCACGATCATGGCATCCGCCGTGTTGTAAAGCTGCTGGAAAAAGGTTCCAAACAGGATGGGGAAGAAGAAGATCAAAAGCTGCTGCCAGATCACGCCCTCCGTGATCCCATTATACTGTACGGTCTCATTTTTCTTTCGCTGCATCAGTTTCACCTATTGTTTTAAAAAAATGTTTTTTTACAAAAGTTCCTTTCTCAGTTCCTCTCCGCTCTTTGAGGATAAGTATGCCGGCGGAAGATCCAGGATCGTCTTGCAGCCGGTCATGCCCTCCTGCTTCATGCGGTACGCAGCCCTGGCACAGGCCACGATCACGGAAGAGGTGAATTCCGGATTGGAATCCAGCTTCAGGCTGTACTCGATCACATGATTATGCTCCAGATCCCAGCCCGTTTTTCCGCTGCGGATCACAAAGCCGCCGTGGGGCAGGCTTCTGTGGTCCCGCTCCATCTCCTCCTGGGAGATAAAGTGTACGGTGGTGTCATAGTCGGCAAAATAGTTGGGCATTGTCACGATCTCTTTTTCGATGGCCGCCAGGTCTGCGCCCTCCTCTGCCACCACAAAGCACTCTCTTGTGTGCTTCTGTCTTGTGGTCAGCTCCGGCGTTTCCCCGCTGCGGATGGCCTCCAGTGCGCTTTCCACCGGGATCGTATACTGCCTTGCATCCTTCACGCCCGCAATGCGGCGGATGGCGTCGGAATGGCCCTGGCTCACGCCTCTGCCCCAAAACGTATAGTCCTTTCCGTCCGGAAGCACTGCGCTTCCGTACAGGCGGTTTAAGGAGAACATCCCTGGATCCCAGCCGGCGGAAATCACCGCTGTGTTTCCAGCCTCTCTTGCGGCCTTATCCACAGCCGCAAAGTGCTCCGGGATCTTTGCGTGGGTATCAAAGCTGTCCACCACGTTAAAATATTTCGCATATTCCGGGGTCTGCTCCGGAAGATCCGTAGCGCTGCCTCCGCAGAGGATCAGGACGTCCACCTGGTCTGCCAGGTCTTTGGCATCCTTCGCCGGATATACGTTCACTCCCTCTGTCAGGATCTTCACGCTTCCGGGATCTCTTCTTGTAAATACTGCCGTTAATTCCATATCGGGATTCTGCTTCAGCGCACATTCCACACCGCGCCCAAGATTTCCGTATCCCATGATTCCTACTCGAATTGTCATAGATCTCATTCCTCCGTTCTGCGGCCGGCTCCGGGCGGAAATCCCGCCGCAGGTCCGGCTCTGGTTCACAGTCTCTTCAGACCAGGACAGGATCTCCCGGTCTTTTTTCATTTTAGCAATATGGCTTTTCCATGTCAATGCGTTTCTCTGCGGATAAAGAAGAAAGCCACTGCCGCTGTGATAAACTCAGAGACCGTCACCACCAGCCAGATGCCGTTGACGCCCAGGATGGCCGGGAGCACCAGCACCAGCACTGTATTTAAGACTACTCCCCTTAACAGAGTAATGGCAAGGGAACGCTTTGGCTGCACCACCGACTGGAAATAGGTGCTGCACATGATGTTCCACTCACTCACTAAGAATGCCAGAAAATACAGCCGGATGGCTGTGACTGCCATGGAAAGGATCTCCTCCGTGGGCTCTAAGAACAGGTAGGCAAGCTGGGTTGGGAAGAAAAAGCCCAATGCCGTGAAAATAAGGCCAGCGGCTAGGGACACCCGGATCCCCAGCCCCAGTCCCTGACGGACCCGGTCTTTCTTTCCGGCTCCGTAGTTGGCCGAAAGGAGAGGCTGCACCGCCTGAGCCATGCCGTTGGAGATGGAGATCACCACCAGGGCCGTGTTGCTGATGATCCCATAGACCACCACGCCCAGGTCGCCCACATAGGCTAAAAGCTGACGGTTGAACAGGAGCGTTACAAAGCCGTTGGAGACCTCCAGGATAAAGCTTGCCAGGCCGTTTCCAAAGATCTCCAGCACCTTTTTAAGGCTCACATTCCAGATGGGCTTTAAATGGTTTTCCTTTGAAAGGAAGTGGCTGCTTAAGATCAGGACAGTCAGGGTCGTGCCGGTGGCCGTGGCCAGCATGGCACCGCCCATGCCCCATTTCATGATGAAGATAAACACATAATCCAGGATCACATTGGTGACGCCGCCGCTGATGACTCCGGCCATGGCTAACTTCGGCGCTCCGTCATTTCTTACAAAAGCCTGTAAAAATGAGGACATGATACACATGGGCGACACGGTCACCAGCACCCGCCCATAGGCCACAGCGTGGTCATGCATAGCCGGGGTAACGCCCAGGAGCTTTAAAAGAGGGTCAAAAAACACGTTGCAGAGGGTCAGGGACAGGGCTGCAAACACCAGCGCCATCAGGAGGCCGGTGGTAAAATACCCCCTGGCCTCCCGCTCATTTCCCTTTCCTCTGGAAAAGCCGAACAGGACGCTGCCGCCGATGCCGCACATCATGCCAAAGCCGAAAAAGGTGCTGTAAAGGGGCAGCAGAATGTTAAGAGCCGCAATTCCCACAGAACCGATGCCGCGGCCGATCATCATGGTATCCGCCAGGATATAGATGGACGTTACCAGGGTGGCGCTGACCGACGGCAC
Source organism: Enterocloster hominis (ex Liu et al. 2021) (assembly GCA_014385265.1). Lineage (GTDB taxonomy): Bacteria > Bacillota > Clostridia > Lachnospirales > Lachnospiraceae > Alitiscatomonas > Alitiscatomonas aceti. The sequence goes on along the minus strand of JACRTJ010000011.1, from coordinate 92,495 downwards.
AAGATAGCTTAGGAATACACTGCGGACTGGATCTTCAAGTAAACGGTTCTGTTTCATAATCTCCTCATGCCATATTAAAATTTGTATCCTTATAGTCGGCAATGGTATCCGCCATCTCCCGGCCGTATTCTTTTGCAAAGTCCTCTAAGACTGCGTCGCTGGCCTTTACGCCCTCGTCCCCGAAGATCCCTTCGGAGACCTCTCTCAGGGACCAGAAGGTATGGGCGCAGTGGTACTCGAAGGATCTTACTCCGGGCATATATTTTTCGATCTTCTTTTCCGGAGTGAGCCCGGCGTTCCGGACGATCTGGACACAGTGGTCGTGGGTGTGGAGGGTCTGGGGCACCTCATACCGGATGTCCGGATTAAAGCCCCGGGAAATGGACGCATCCAGGACGCTACAATAGGCTTTTCCCGCCTCACCGGCTCCCATTTTCTGGAACTGGGCAAACCACGGACATGAATAAATATTCATGATATAATCGGGATCATAGCCGCCGATCTCCACCCGGTTTGCGGCTCCCATGGCCTTGATCTCCTCTGTATTGACCCACTCGCCGTACCGGCAGTAGTTCTCGTAGGTCAGGGGCTTTCCGTCCCGGATGGCTCTCTGGGCCATGCGGCGGCCCCTCTGGCTCCCATAATACTGGATCCCATGGATAAAAGCCTCCCGTCCCCGGTCCCCGAACTGCTCCGTAAGACGGATATAGTACCTGGCCGCCAGGAACGCGTGTGTCATCTCATTAAATCCCATAAAAACTCCCCTTTCTGAACCTTTGTCTACGATTCCCCTAAAATATCGGAAAGCTCTGCAAACTGGGAAAGCGTCAGCGCCTCGCCCCGGACCGACGCCGGAAGGCCCATGCGCGCAATGGCCGCAGCCACCTTTTCCTTGGAAAACGGCAGCTCCGGAGCATTATTTAATCCGTTCTGCAAAGTCTTTCTCCTCTGGTTAAAGGACGCCCGGATCAGCTTAAACATCAGCTTCTCATCCCGGACCGTCACCGGCGGATCCGTATGCCTTGTGAGCCGGATCACCGCAGATCCCACATTGGGCCTGGGAATAAAGCAGTTGGGCGGCACATTGGCCACGATCTCCGGCCTGGCGTAATACTGGACCGCCAGGGATAGGGCCCCGTAATCCTTGGAGCCAGGCCCCTCCTTCATCCGGTCGGCCACCTCCTTCTGGACCATGACCGTGATGTTGTCAATGGGCACGCCGCTTTCAAACAGCCCCATGATGATGGGCGTGGTGATGTAATACGGAAGATTTGCCACCACCTTAATGGGACGGCCGCCGTTATACCGGTCCGCCAGCTCCCGGATATCCACCTTTAAAATATCCTCGTTGATGATGGTCACGTTGTCCCAGGCCGCCAGAGTCTCCCCCAGGATGGGGATCAGGTTCCGGTCGATCTCCACGGCCACCACCTGCCTGGCGTTTTCCGCCAGGTACTGGGTCATGGTGCCGATGCCGGGACCGATCTCCAGCACACAGTCGTCCTTTGTGACTCCGGCGGCGTTTATGATCTTTTCCAGCACATGGGTATCGATCAGAAAGTTCTGTCCGAATTTTTTCTGGAACATAAATTCATACTTCTGTATGATCTCAATGGTGTTCTTGGGATTTCCCAGATATTCTTTCATATACGATTCTCACTTTTCTTAAAGCCTGTAAAGCCGTCTGGCATTCTCTGCGGTGACGCGGATCACTTCGTCCTTCTCCATGCCCTTAATCTCTGCCAGGGCCTCTGCCACATAGGAAAGATACAGGGAGGAATTTCTCTTTCCCCGGTAGGGAACGGGCGTCAGATAGGGACAGTCGGTCTCCAGGACCAGCCGGTCCATGGGCGCGTATTCCGCCACCTCCTTCAGCTTTTTGGCGTTCTTAAAGGTCAGGACACCGCCGATCCCTAAGAAATATCCCATGTCCAGATATTCCCGGGCCTGGTCCGCGCCGTAGGAAAAGCAGTGGATCACGCCGCCGGTGGTCCCTTTGTGCTCCGCTTTTATAATGTCCATGGTGTCCTTTGCCGCGTCCCGGCTGTGGATCACCACAGGAAGCCCCGTGTCCTTTGCGATGGAGAGCTGGCGGACAAACCATTTTTTCTGGGTCTCCCGGTCCGGCTCGTCCCAGTAATAATCCAGGCCGATCTCTCCGATGGCCACGATCTTTTCCGATCCGGAGGCCTTCCGGAGCCAGTCCATGTCTTCCTCGGTCAGATCCTTTGTCTCATTGGGATGGACCCCCAGAGCCCCGTAAAAAAAGGGATATTTTTCCGCCAGGGCCAGGGTGGTCCGGCAGGACTCCATACTGGCGCCGATGTTGCAGACGTTCCCGATCCCTTTCTCCCTGAGGCTCCCGATCAGGCTCTCCCTGTCCTCGTCAAACGCCTCATCGTCGTAATGGGCGTGGGTATCAAAAATGTATTCCATAGATCAGCACTCCTATGAAGTAAATGATGAGCAGATGGGCCGGGTAAAACACATAAGGCAGATATCCCAGCCGCCTTCCTCTGGTTCCATTGTAACGGCTGATGAAGAAAAATGCAATGCATCCGAAGCCGCCCCAGACGATTCCCTCCAGAAGGATCAGCACCGCGCCTCCCGCCAGGCTCTGGGCCTGGAAATTTCCATTATAAAAATACAGGGTCAGGATAAAAAGCACACCCAGTGGGCCGTAATCGGAGTTTAAAAGTCCGGCCGCCGCCATGGAAGCAGTTGCTGTAAGGACAATGGCCGCCGTTTTAAGCCACACAGCCCCCGCACGGCCTCCAAAGGCCCCTTCCTCCGGTTCCCAGGTCTGGACGGCCCGGATCCCCTTTAACGCCAGAAGGCTGATGGAAAGGGTCACCAGCGTATTCTGCACCGGATACATCGGCCTTCCGCTGCATATAAGGTTAAATGGGATCTCTGAAACCAGGGCCAGAAGGACCATGCGCTTCATATACTTTCCCCAGTCTCCTGTGTGGAAAAAGCCCTGGACCAGAAAAAAACCATAAAGAGGAAAAGCCACCCGCCCCGCAAGGCGCATGGCTGTTCCCACTATATACCAGGCCATAGGGAGGTCCATGCCGCCGCGTTCCATCAAATGGAACGCCAGATGGTCCAGGACCATGGTCCCCATGGCGATCAGCTTAAGGTCTGATGCAGAATACGTCCTCTGCCGGACTAGCATACTTCAGAGCCGGGCTTGATGTCCTTTTCCGGAACCATCAGGGCCAGATTTCCCTCATCATCCTCGGCGCACAGGATCATGCCCTCAGAAAGCATTCCCGCCAGCTTTGCCGGCTTTAAGTTGGTAACGACCATGACCTTTTTCCCCACCATCTGGTCCGGCTTGTACCAGGCCTTGATGCCGCTGACGATCTGTCTTGTCTCAGAGCCGATCTTCACCTGGGAGCAGAGCAGCTTTTTGGACTTGGGCACTTCCTCGCATTTTACGATCTGGCCGATCTGGAATTGGAGCTTTGCAAAGTCATCGTAGGTGATCTCCGGCTTTTTCTCCACATCCACAACGCTTTCCTCCTGAACATTCTCTTCTTCTCCGGCGGCCTTGGCTTCTTCTGCCTTCATGGCTTCCACCTTCTCCTGGACCTCCTTCACGTCCATACGGGCGAACAGGATCTCCGGCTTCTCCGTTACCTTATTTCCATTGGGATACAGTCCGAACTGGTCCATGGCCTCCAGAGTCCTCTTTTCTGTATTGAACTGGGCCAGGATCTTTTCAGACGTCTCCGGCATAAAGGAGGACAGGAGAGACGCGCCGATGGTGATGGCCTCAGTCAGGTTGTAAAGCACCGTAGCCAGACGGTCCTTCTTCTCCTCATCCTTTGCCAGAGTCCACGGAGTGGTCTCGTCGATATATTTATTGCTGCGGCGGAAGATATTGAAGATCTCTGTGATGGCATCGGCCACGCGCAGCTTCTCCATCTTCTCGTCTGCCTTCTTCACAGCCTCTAAAACAGCGGCCTTTAAGTCACCATCCACGTCCTCGCAGACGTTTTTGTTCTCCACAACGCCGCCGAAATATTTATTGGTCATGGAAACGGTACGGTTCACCAGGTTGCCCAGGATATTGGCCAGATCGGAGTTCATCCGCTCCACCATTAATTCCCAGGAGATCACGCCGTCGTTCTCAAAGGGCATCTCATGGAGTACAAAGTAACGGACTGCGTCCACGCCGAAGAAGTCCACCAGCGTATCGGCGTACAGCACGTTTCCTTTGGACTTGCTCATCTTTCCGTCGCCCTGGAGGAGCCACGGATGGCCGAATACCTGCTTGGGAAGGGGCAGATCCAGGGCCATTAAGAAGATGGGCCAGTAAATGGTATGGAACCGGATGATATCCTTACCGATCAGATGGAGATCTGCCGGCCAGAACTTATTGAATTTTTCATCATGGTTCCCATCGCAGTCATAGCCGATCCCTGTGATATAGTTGGTCAGGGCGTCCAGCCATACATAGGTCACATGCTTCGGATCGAAATCCACCGGGATCCCCCACTTAAAGGAGGTCCTGGATACGCAGAGATCCTGTAAGCCCGGCAGCAGGAAGTTGTTCATCATCTCATTTTTCCTGGATACCGGCTGGATAAATTCCGGATGGCTGTTGATATGGTCGATGAGCTTCTGGGCATATTTGCTCATACGGAAGAAGTAAGCCTCCTCCTTTGCGGGCTGTACCGGACGGCCGCAGTCGGGACACTTTCCATCCACCACCTGGGACGGGGTCCAGAAGGACTCGCAGGGAGTACAGTAAAGGCCCTCATAATGGCCCTTATAGATATCGCCTTTTTCGTAGAGCTTCTTAAAGATCTTCTGCACCTGCTTTTCATGGTACTCGTCAGTGGTGCGGATGAATTTATCATAGGATGTGTTCATCAGATCCCAGATATTTTTGATCTCTCCCGCCACGTTGTCCACAAACTCCTTGGGCGTCACGCCGGCGTCCTGGGCCTTTAACTCGATCTTCTGGCCGTGCTCGTCGGTTCCGGTCTGGAAATATACGTCATAACCCTGTTCTCTTTTGTACCGCGCAATGGCGTCTGCCAGCACGATTTCATACGTATTTCCGATATGCGGTTTTCCGGATGTGTAGGCAATGGCCGTGGAAATATAATACGGCTTCTTACAATTCTTGCACATAAAAAATCCTCCTTTAAGACAAAAAAAGACCCGTCTTCTCTTAAAGACGAGTTCTCCCTCGTGTTACCACTTTAATTCAGAGATCCCTCACAGGATCCCCCTCACCGGCTGCCTTAAACAGCCTGACGCGCTAACGGGCGTTTCCGTCGCGGCCTCAACTCTCTGCCCTTTTACCGGCAGCTCCTTCAGCCGCGCAGCTCCGGGACCATCTTCTGCAAAAGCTCCGCTCCCCGCTCGCACCATCCGGGGTCTCTGAAAGCTTCCCTTTTTGCGTACTCTTCCCTTCACAGCCTTTTCCCTATTATACCCCTAGTCTATCCTGTTCCAGCGGTTTTGTCAAGACTGGGAAAACGCCTGCGGGCAAAAACGGCGGGCATCTGCGAAGGCTTTGAAAAAAGAACCGGCGCATACCCCTTCTGTCCCTGTCATATACTGGCGGTATACAGCCGGTCTCCGGGCGCTCTCCCCGGCTCTGGCCCGGCTTTTCAAGGAGGTATCGTCATGCGGCCTGAACATGGCTTTTCCCGAAAATATCCGTACATACTTCTATGGGGGCTCCTGGCCCTGGCCCTTCTTCTCACCTCCTGCGGCCGTCAGAGGATCCGGCAGCCCGGAGAAAGCGGCGCGGCCTTTGAAAACAGCACCGCCCCGGGAAACGGCGCGGCTTCGGAGTCCGGCGGGGCTCCGGGGTGTCCGTCCCAGGAGGACATTGCCGCTGCCCAGGCTGCCTTCCACGCCTTCTGCACCCAGGTCTTCCAGGAGGAGATGGCCCAGGCCGGTACCCTGGATCTCCACTATACGCTGCTCCGGCCTGAAGCCTTCGGGATCTCTCCCGGGGAACCAAAGCTGGGCGTCTGCACCCTGGAGGACATGATCCAGTCCGGGGCGGCGGTCCAGGAGCTGGCAGACCGGCTGGCAGCTTTCGACCGCTCCCTGCTCACCGAAGACCAGGCCCTGGTGTACGACGCCCTTTCAGAGACCCTCCAGGCCTCCCTCATGGGCCGGGGACTGGAGCTTTATGAGCAGCCCCTGGCTCCCACCATCGGCGTCCAGGCCCAGCTTCCCATTCTCCTGGCAGAATATTCCTTCCACTCCTTAAAGGATGTGGAGGACTACCTGGCCCTTTTATCCCAGACCGATGCTTATTACACCCAGATCCTGGAGTTTGAAAACCAGAAGGCCGATGCGGGCCTGGGCCCCTCGGACGCTTCCATCGACCGGATCCTGGAATCCTGTGAGAGCTACCGGATCGATCCGGACCAGAACTTTCTCACCGAAACCTTTGCCGCCAGGCTGGCGGCCCTGGAACAAGAGATCCCTCTGACCGCAGAGCAGAAGGCGGACCTCCACTCCCGCCATCTGTCCGCCATACAAGGACATTTCATCCCGGCCTACGAGACCATGATCCAGGGCATGACCGCTCTTAAAGGACGCGGGATCAACGACGGCGGCCTGGCCGGAGCCAAGGACGGGAAGCAGTATTATGAATACCTGGTAAAAACCGGGCCCGGACTCTCCTATACGGTCCCGGAGCTTAAGGAGGCCTTAAAAGCCAGGATCCAAAAGGACTATGAGGCCCTGGGCCGGATCCTCCAGGAGACTCCCGCTGCCGATCTGGAAAACGCCTCCTTTTCCCTGACCGATCCCCAGGCTATCCTTCTGGATCTCCAGGAACAGATGAAGGGGCTTTTCCCGGAGCTTTCCCAATGCGGCTATGAGGTCCGCCAGGTGCCATCCTGTCTGGAGGGTTCCTTAAGCCCCGCCTTTTATCTGACGGCTCCTGTGGACGACAGGGACCAGAACGTCATCTACATCAACGGCGGCTCCACCGACAGCCGGAAGGACCTCTACACCACCCTGGCCCACGAGGGCTTCCCCGGCCATCTCTACCAGACCGTATACAGCCGGACCCACGCGAAAACGCCGCTGTCCACTCTATTAAGCTGCTCCGGAGCCAACGAGGGCTGGGCCACCTATGTGGAAAATATCGCCTGTACCTTTGACAACGGCCTTTCCAGGGCCGCCGGGGAATACCGGGCCCATATGCGCTCCCTGTCCCTCTGCGTCCATGGCCTGCTGGATATCGGGATCAATTACGACGGCTGGGACGAGGCCAGAGCCGGGGAATTCATCCGCTCCTGCTTCCAGGCCGACGACCAGACGGTCCGGGAGCTGTGGCAGGTGATGATCGATAACCCCGCCAATTATCTGGAGTACTGCGGAGGATATATTGAATACATGGACATGAGAGAGCAGGCGGAGGCCGCCCTGGGAAGCCGTTTTTCTCCCCTGGACTTCCACAAGCTCCTCCTGGATCTGGGGCCTGTGCCCTTTTCTGTGATCCGCCCCCGGTTTATGGCCTGGCTGGAGGAACAGGTCTGACAGGCTGCGGGCCTGTCAGAATTATATTTACTGTCTATATTTTATATATTATAATATTTACAGACACTAATTTATAATTTCTGTTCAAGGAGGTGTTTTATGGGCAGATCCATCCTTTTTCTGATTTTACTTTTTGTTTTCCCTCTCTCTGCCTGCTCCCATAAATCGTCCGCTCCGGTTTCTGCCGATACGATGCCGGACATGGAGGAGCTCCTGGCCTATTCCCAGTCCCACTCCCAGGAAGAGTATGAGAAAAAATTAAAGGAGATCCAGGCAGTCATCGACAATACCTCTTATGAGGAGCTCTGCCAGATCTTTAACGATTCCCTGGCTTCCTGGGCGGATACACAGACCGATTATGAGATCACCGATACCTCTATGAAATTTTCTGAAGATCCTCTGCTGATGGATGAGCAGAGGAAGGAAAAGCTGTATAACAACTGGACCGTATCTGTAAATATCCAGCTGGCCGGAGATGAGAAGTCCAAATACGATCTCCCCGATGCAGCCGCCATCTACCGCCAGGCGGCAGATGCACTGCGAAGCACTCCCTACGGGGCCTATAAGCTCCATACCTTAAAGATAACCGCCAGCAGCGACCCCGACTGGATCCTAACCTCGGAGCAGGAAGGCAGCTTCTTCCTTACAGATTCTGCCTTTTCCCTTCCCCAGGAGCCAGAAGAGCTGGCGATCCAGAAAGCGGTCCTGGAACAGGTGGAGGCATTCAACCAGGAGTTCTTTTCCGATGAACGCTACCGCGGACAGAATGTGACCTTAAAGCGGTTCGGATCCCCCAGAGATTCCTCCGTTCTTTACCTGGAACTCCCCATCTACGCTCCGCCCTTTGACCAGGACATGGCCGCCTTTGCCGACAGCCTTGAAGCCCGCGGCCAGGAATTTTTCCATGTAATTACGGAAAATAATGAAAATCTGGAATATTTAAAAAAATGTGGGATAACCTCTGTGACTATCCGTTTTGCCACCTCCTGGGACAACCGCCTGGAAGGCCCCGAGCGGTACCGGGAATTTTCCTGGGAGCTTTAAGCCGCGGATCATTTTTTCATTTTCTGATTTCTTATACCGCAATTCTGCGCTATAATGGAAGAAGCAAAAATGTATGGGCGAAGCCCGCAGACCTGTCAGTTTCCATGTAAAGGAGAAATGAATATGAATGAAGTAATGAACGCCATCCTGACCCGGAGAAGCATCCGGAAATTCACCGCAGACCCCATTCCCGCCGAGGTCCTGGAGGACCTTGTAAAGGCCGCCCTCCACGCTCCCAGCGGCATGGGAAAGCAGACCTGGCAGTTTACCGTGGTCACAAACCAGGAGATCATCCATCGTCTCTGCGGCCTCATCGGGACTGAACTGGGCCGGGAAGGCTACGACATGTACGGTCCTGCCGCTGTGATCATCCCCTCCAATGAAAAGGAAAGCCCATGGGGGAAAGAGGACAACGCCTGCGCCATGGAAAATATCTTCCTGGCTGCCCGCTCTTACGGCGTCGGCTCCGTATGGATCAACCAGATGCAGAACATCAACGACCGTCCGGCAGTCCGCGCCCTGTTAGACGAGATCGGCGTTCCCGCAGACCATGTGATCTACGGCGTAGCTGCCCTGGGCTATGCGGATCCATCCGTACCGGTGGAGCCCAAGGAACGCACCGGGAAAGTCGTGTATGTAAAATAGCACATAAAACCCCGCCGGGAAACGCTGTAAAGAGGGATTTGAACCTCCCTGTTCTGCGGCGGTCCCGGCGGGGATCTTTATGGGGGCGCTGTCTCAAAACATCATTGAGGCAGCGTTTTTCTATACAATTAGACCAAAGCAAAAAAATGAGCGCACTTAACTAAGAGGGCAAAAATCCCCCTTAAATTTGGCGTTCATTTTACTTTTTCATGATTATATCTGCTTGTTTGTTACTACAATTACTGATTTATGCCGCTAATGAGTACAGATGTGTTCCCAACCGTCCGTTTTGTCCTTTATGATGCATCCGGAGGATATTGTATGCCATGGCAAGAAGTGTCCATTCTGCCCCGACCTTCTTTATCCCCTTTGTTAGAAATCTCCGGAATGACAGATCAGTCTTTACATACGCAAACACACCTTCGGCCTGGATTGACCTGTTCATTCTCAGCTGTTTTCCCTCCCCTGTCATGATCTTGGATTCCATACTGTCACGCTTTTCGTTGAAATATTTTGCGACTTCAATACGCTTGCTTCGTTCTTCCAGAGGAGTTTTGCTTTTTGATCTGATACATTCTGCTTTCCTTGGGCAGCCTTTGCAGGCAGAGCATTCATATATTGTCTTTTCACTGACATAACCGGTTGATGTTTTGATTTCCTGGTACCGGTCTTTATAAGCACTTTGCCTTCTGCACAGGTGTAGGTATCATCCTTTTCGTTGTAGTCCATGTTCTCTCTGCGGCTGATATCAGTTCTATACTTTTTCTTCTTTTTCTGTTCATGATTCGCAGGCTTTACATAAAGATCCAGTGAAGGATGTTCGTCAAAGAAGCGGTAATTCTCTTCACTTTCATATCCGGAATCATATACAACGCGCTCTATGGCAGTATAACTCTTCATGAGTTTTTCCATGAAAGGAATCGTTGTCTTTGTATCGGTTCTGTCGGAAGATACATATGTGCCTACAATATATTCACTGACAGTTGCAACGTTCACGTTATAGCCGGGTTTGAGCTGTCCGTTCAGCATATGATCTTCCTTCATACGCATAAAAGTTGCCTCTGTGTCCGTTTTACAGTAGCTGCTACGGTCACCGCAGAGATATATCTGGCTGGTGTAACGTTCAATGCGTCCGATCCAGTCTTCGATTTTTTTCAGTGTCTTCTGATGAAGAGACTGCCTTTTTCCGGTCCCGCTGACCTTCTGGATCCCTTCCTTCTCCATCAAGGCACATATCTGTTTTCTTGCCTTTTTGAGATGTTTTGCCTTGATCACATCACCTGCACGCGGTTTCAGGCCAAGACTTTTCAGCATATCAGGGAGCTCTTTGCGCATAGTATCCTGCAGTCTGTTCAGATTCTTTTCTGCGGATTTTTTCCAGACGAATTTATACTTGTTTCCAACGGATTCTATTTTTGTACCGTCAATAAATACTGCAGATTCCGCAAAGGAAACCTCGCCCATGTCCATAAGAACCCTGGTCATCTCCGCGAGAATCTGGTCCTGACATTCGGCAAGATGCTTTGAACGGAAGCGGGCAATCGTATTGTGATCCGGCGGGTTTTCACCATTCAGAAGATACATGTATTTGATATTTTCCCGGCAGGCCTGTTCGATGGCGCGGGAGGAGATTGCTTTTCTGGAATATCCCAGAATACAGATTTTCAGAAGAACCGACGGTGAATACTGATTTCTACCTTCTTCAGAATAAGTAGAGTACAACGCAGATAAATCCATCCTTTCAACAACTGCGCTAAGTAAACGTACCGGATCATCCGCAGGAATCTGGATTTCCTGATTAATTGGAAGACACAGTTGATAACCTGTCCCATATTCGGTATAATTTAGAGGTATATTGTTTTGTTTCACACCTAAATTATATACCGAAGGCCGACATTTTTGAAGATGTCGGCCTTTCGTTATTTTACACAAAGAAAAGGACTGCCTCTTTAGATTTGAGACAGCCCCTTATTGATGCACATGATTATTTAAATAGGTGAAACATTTACACAGATACTGTTGTCTGGTAGCGCTCGGAATTAATCAGCATTTTTGTGTAATGAACAGGTTCCTGATTCTGATCATATACAACATCTTTCTGCAGAAGTAATGCCTGATGCTCCTTTACATGGAGCAGTTTTGCTTCATTTTTGGTAGCATAACAAATATCAAAGGTTTTGGTAGCATGACTAGGGATAATTCCACGATCACGGAAAACGCGATAGGTAGAGCCGGAAAGATTTTCTTGTAAAAGGAAAGACATGGTCTCCGGATAGTAGTTTTCCTCGATCATGACGGGTTCTCCATCATGATTACGTACACGAACAATCTTTAGAACTCGTGAGCCGTCTTCAACACCCAGTCGTTTTATTACATTTCCGTCCGCTGTAATCCATTCCACAGAAACAAGATCCGCAGAGGCAATACCACCGCTTTGCTCACTGATCTCGGTAAAACTGTTGATCTGATTATTTAGCACGCGGCGCAGTTTTTTGTCTGCAACAAAGGTACCGATGCCCTGTTTGCGGACAACATATCCTTCATCCACAAGGTATTCGATTGCTTTTCGTACGGTAATACGGCTAAGTTCGTATTCTTTACTGAATTCACTTTCAGTCAACATACGCTCTCTGGGCATTAACTTACCAGATACAATCTGTTCTTTAATTTCCTCTGCCAGCTGTTGATACAGTGGAATCATAGAGTTTTTGTTCATGTTTTACCTCTTGTATATATTGTTCTATATAACTACATATGTTGTTATAATACCACCGTGGGTGATTTTCTTCAAGTCTCATCAGAAAAAAAAGCAGAACAATTCATCTTATATAAAGTTATTGCTTTGGAATTGGCGCCGAATAGCCAAATGCACCCTCCATACATACGACTTTTGCTGCAAAAGCCGCTCCTTTTTCCATGGCAATTTGTAAGCGTCTTTGCATTTCCTCCTTATCATCAGCAAAAAGAGAACCATCATACTGAAGAAGTGTAGTGAGCAGGGTTGAAAAATAGGAATCACCCGCCCCCATGGTATCCATGATATTTTCTGCCATCTGTGCCTGGGCATAGGAAATATGATCTTCATAAAGAGCATAAGATCCCTTTGAACCAACAGTTCCGATCACAAGACGAACCCCATAAGAAGCTACTTTTTTCATGGCAGCTGTGCGTTCTTCATCATTTAAATGAGAGCAGGAAAGTAATGCTATCTGCAGATAAGGACAAATCTCTGCAAGGGTATCCTGATCCCAGTTGTCAGAAAAATCATAGGCAATTGGAAGTCCGGTTGCTTTCAGAAGTGGGAGATCCTGCAGTGTATAGCTGTTGCCATTGGTATAAATAAGATCGAAGGTTTTGATGTAGTCCAGATCCTCTTTCGTAAAGTCAAAAGGATGCTCTTTGGCAACGCCTCCCTTGTTGGAACCTAAAAATACGCGGTCTCCATTGATCAGAGTAACCCGGGCTGCACCGTTCTCTCCGTGATAATGTCTGGAGTGGCTGTTGTCAATACCGATCTCGTCAATAACTTTGCAATTATGGATGGCAGCCGCATCATCTCCAAATTTTCCAAGATATGCAGTTTTTCCACCATTCATCTGAGAATATACACAGGTGTTCAGGCACTGGCCGCCTGGGTACATTTTTCCCCGGGATAAATACATGTCAACTACGTTATCTCCAATGGCAATAATTTTAGCTTGTCTACTCATTTTTTCTCTCCCCCCCCGCAGAGCATAATTGTGCTTCTGCTCGGTTATTTTTTAAAAAAGATATTATTTCTAATAATGATTCTGCACAATCATCAATTCGTTCGCGCTCTATATCACGGCAAGGTAGCATATCCGGAATCATGATTACATGACACCCAGCTCGCCATCCGGCTTCCACACCTGCATAGGAGTCTTCCAGAACAAGCGCTTCCTCAACCTTTATTCCGGCTGCCTTTGCAGCAGTTTCAAAGATTTCTCCATTCGGTTTTCCCTTTTCTACCATATTACCAAATACAAAGGCATCAAAGTATTGATAGACATCTGCTTTTTGTAATAGTTTACAGGCTGCATCCTGGTGTGTGGAAGTTGCAAGAACAACGGCATAGTTATTTTCCTTTAACCATTGCAGAAGTTCTCTTAATCCTTTTTTGACCGGAACACCGTACGTATCGATATATAGGTTCGTTTCCTGTTCACGAATCTTTCTATATTTCCAATAATCAAAGTCATCCCCCAGTTCATCATAAAAAATTTTCAGATATCCCTGCAGAGGAAGACCACGCATTCGGTTCATCATTTCCATGGTAATAGGATAACCATATTTTTGACCGATTGAAATCCAGATATCAGAGGTCAGACGTTCCGTATCAAACATCAGACCATCCATATCAAATAAAACAGCTTTTATCATGGTATTTACTCCATGAATGGTTTGAACTGCTGATAATTTCTGATATCAGCAGCAGCAGGATCGAAACAATATTCAATTGCGGTAATTTCCTGACTCAGCAGGCCTTTATAATTGTGCTTTTTCAGAGTCTTCAGCCAGTTCTCCAGATTGTGCTTTCCATCTCCCCAGATCAGATGTCCGTATGGTGTTCCATCGATGAAATGCATATGAATGATATTTTCATCGCCAAGACAGTTAAACCATTGCTCCGGAGTTTCACCGGATACACCCATTGCACAGGTGTCGATCATAGCCTTGAAGTTTGGATGATTGATCTCGTCCATCATTCGTTTTACATCTGCAAGAGTAACACCAAGGTTTGTTTCCTGTGGACGAAGGGATTCCATGGCAAGTGTGATTCCCTTACCGTTAGCATATTCAGCAAGACGGGCAAGCATGTCACAGCCGCGTTTCCATGCTTCCTCACGATCCTGATCAAGATTTCCTCTGCCGGAATGAACAGCCATGATCTGGCATCCGAGCTCTTCACCGGCATCCAGTCCTTTTTTGAAATATTCAAAACTTCTGCGATAAAGGTCAGGGTCTGCAGCAGCAAAATGATAAGGAACGCTGCAATTCTCCGGAGTGATCACTTTAATATTCAATCCACGTTCTCTGGCCATACGACTGAATTTACGACAATCATCATATTCCAGATTACTTAAGAAGAAATGAGGTGACCCAGCCCAAAGCTCTATATTCTGAAATCCCGCCCTAAGCTGGGACTCGAGAAAATATTCAAAAGAAAAGTAACGATAGTGAATATTCATTCCTGCTAATTGATTAGCTTCAATCAGTTTCATAGAAAACTCTCCTTGTCTGTGAAAATTATAATGCTATTATACAAAAGAAGATGTATTATTACAACATGTCAAATCTTATAAATTTTTATAAAATTTGTATTGACTGATTATACCAGTTGTTATATATTATCTTATATAAGCAAAGACACAAGGAGGTTACTTGAAATGAATAATATGTCTATCCAAGAAATCGTTGCTGCTATTAAGAACAAGCAGCCTGAAATTAAAACCGTATACTTTGTAGGATGTGGAGCATCCATGTCTGATCTTTTCCCAGCAAAGTATTTCCTGGAGAACAATGCAAAGAAACTGCGTACCAGCATCTATACAGCAAACAACTTCAATTACTCAACTCCAGCAGCTGTTGACAATACCTCTGTAGTTATCACCTGCTCATTAAGTGGTGGAACTCCAGAAACCGTAGCTGCAACCAAATTAGCTAGAAAACTCGGAGCACATGTAATCTCTATTACAAATAAAGCAGGCTCCCCATTAGACGTAGAAGCAGAATACTGCATCCTTCACGGCTTCTATGAGTCATATGGCGCTAAGATGGAAAAGCCTGCAAGAGCACTTGAACTTGCATGTGAACTGTTAAATGAATATGAAGGATATGCTCATTACGATGATATGCACGTTGGTCTTGCAAAAATCACCGACCTCATCAATGCAGCAGTACCAATGTTCCGTCCAGTAGCAAAGAAATTTGCAGAAGAGAATTACAATGCACCAATTCTCTATGTAATGAGCTCCGGAGCAACCCAGTACACCGCATACGGATTCTCTATGTTCCTGATGATGGAAATGCAGTGGTTAAACGCAACCACCTTCCATTCAGGAGAATTCTTCCACGGACCATTTGAAATGGCAGACGAAAATGCACATTACGTACTCATGATGAACGACGGCCCGACCCGTCCAATGGACGTCCGTGCACTCACCTTTGTACAGCGTATGCATGCAAAGTACACCCTCATCGACGCAAAAGACTACGGCTTAAGCAGCAATGTACCAGCATCCGTAGTTGAATACTTCAACCCACTGATGATCGGAGGTCTTACCAGACTTCTCGGAGAAGAAATCTCCATCCTTCGTGAGCATCCACTGACCATGAGAAGATACATGTGGAAGCTGGAATACTAATTAAATTATTCGATTTCATACTTTTTATTTTCCGAAGATAAAAAAAGGGCTGTCGCACATCATGTGTGGCAGCTCTTTTTCAGTCAATGGGGACGTAGAAATCTGACTGAATACTTGTCCCAAATTGGTAAACTAATTTTGGGCACAGAAAGGGGCACTTTTTACTTTGTACTTTCTACGGCTATTACTTCTCCGGTGTATAAATCCACGGCTATATCACATCGATCCGTGAAAAGATTATTTACCTTCTCAAAAGAAACCTTCCATGCAAGTCTGGAGACCTTGGAATTACGATAGCTTAGCATTTTATCGTTTGTTCTTACAGTGACTGTATTGTCTGTCTCTTCTGTACTTCCAGCATCTGTTTCTTCTGCCCCTGCAGCATTTGTCTCCTTCAATACACTCGCTCCAGCAGGATCCATAAGGCTTTCGTACCTGGGAAGGGCGATGCAGACATCAGCAAAAATGGTAATATTCTTAAGATTTTCTTCCGCATTCTCCGCATGAGCTAATAAGCCTTTGATCTCAGCATCGGTATAAGCCCGAAGCTTGCCGTAATACCAGATGGCGATTCGCATTGCTTCCTCTTTCGTTAGAACTTTCATGTCTTCTTCGTGGTCATCTAAAAGAGGTATATAGAAAACATTTGCCAAAACCAGGGCACCATTGCAGGGGTCAATGCCAAGTCTTACTGTTTCATAAGGATTTGACAGAGAAAGCTTCTCGCCCTCCACTTCAATCTCTACCTGGCGTGAGAAATCCAAAAACCACATATGGTCATCCATCTTCGTTAGATTATTATAGAGATAGCCCTGCGGAAAATGAAGCTTTTCATACCAGTCCATGGCAGTAAAAACCACATCAGATTCTGACATTTGCTCTTTGTCCTCTATTGCCTCTCCGGGCCAGTAAGAAATCCCGATCAAATAGCCGGATTCTCTGTCAAATCTTACATTTACAGGCTTTTCCTCTAACTGGAATGATACTTCTGCTTCTGCTCTTTCGTAGATTTCATTGGTCTGATACCGGATGGTCATATCCCGACCATTCAGATCATTTTTTCCGCATGACAGAATCTGGACGGTCCTTGCTGTCTGCGCCAGAAAATATCGGTCGTCAAATACCTGGGTCTCGTCAGATGCCTGGCTCTCATCAGGATTAGCAGCAGAAGCGACAGATTCATTTACCGTAGGATCATTGATACTTTCATCGAAACTTATATGTTTTGTCTCTTCCACCTTCAGATAATCACCTTCATAGGTGCCGGGATTTGTGACATGCCAGAGATTTCTGCCGGCAAAAGCACTTATACTGGCAATCAGCAAGGTGGCGGCAAGAATCAGTACCCTCTTAGGAACCTTTTTCCTGTTTTTTGTTTTTGCATAGAATTTTTCTTTAATCCCATCAGAGCCTGAATACGGGATTTTATGATGCGGATCATCGGTCAGAATGAGTTTTTCTTCAATCTCACCAGGCCAGTTTTTACTCATGATGCTCCTCCTTTAATGTCTTTATAAGGATTTTTTTGCCTTTTCGGATAAACTGATAAACAAGACGCACAGACAGTTTCAGGGCATCTGCGATTTCCACAGGCTTACACTCATATAAGAATCTTAATCTCATGATATCCTGAAGTGGACTTTCCTGCTGATGGATGCAGTCAAGAATTTTCTCTGTCATTTCATGTTGGATCACAATCTCAAGCGGATCCATGTTGTCCAGGGATATCAGGTCGGCTTCCCGGAAGCCATTCTGTACCTGAGCATTCTCATCAGGTGACCAGCTCACATCCTTAATATAAGATTTTTTCAGATAATCGAGACTTAGACTGCGGGTCCTCATACAGAGCCAGGTCTTCAGACTTCCTCTCTTCTCATCAAAATGCTCAGGGAACTGATAAAGCTCTGCAAATACATCCGACAGGATATCCTCGATTACTTCCTTTGCAGCATATTCGCCAAGAATACCGGAAGAAATTGACCATAGAAGCCTGCTGTGCTGGTCAATCAGCGTTTCAAAATCAAAGTTGCTTTTCATAAACAAGTCCTTATATTTTTACTAAAGATGATCATCTTCTATCTACTATACGAAAGAGAAAGGGATTTTGGTCAGACTTTTTTAGTAGTTTTGTCATTCTGTGCAAAAAGAGACTGCCTCTTTTGAGACAGCCCCAACGTGGTCACTTCTTATTTCTTTATTATCTGTTTTTTCTCCTCTTCCGCCATTCGGCGATCTTATCCAGGAGCCAGCCTCCGCCATATAAGATCACCATGGCTCCGATGGCAATAAGGAAAAAATTCAGCACCATATTCGTTACCATGGGAGCACTTTCCCGTACCATCTGTTCCCTCATAATATCCGATAAAAATATCAATGGCATTCCCTTCATAAGACGCCTCCCTTCCAGCATATATTCTGTCATCGTTTTCTTTATTGTCTGTTATCTATTTAAATTATATTATATTTTACAGATATTTTCTATTTACTTTTTCATAAAAAGTCTTACGGTTTGCTGACGGATGCCTCAATTAATATTTCTGATAAAAAATTGATTTCTCTTTTTCCCCTGTCCTAAGAGAATTGCAGTCAATTTCTTTACACCGGACTCTATCTCCTCTTCATTGGCATGACCCAGACTCAGTCTGTAATAATTATCATTTTTAAATTCATCCAGAAAGAATCCCCTTGTATCCATCATCCGGATATTATTTTTGTAAAAATCCGGCTGGACCCGTTCAAAGGGAATCCCCTGTTTAAGTCTCAGACAGGCAAAAAATCCAGAATCTGGAATGTCCCATGCAATCTCTCCTCCCGTGTCAATACCCGCAGCCGTGTCCTTTAGCTTTTTCATTCTATCCATATAAATTCTTCTGATCTCTTTCCTGTTTTTCTGGTACATACCGCTCTCCAGAAAAATCGTAAGTGCCCCCTGGGAAAGAATCGCACTGTATGTATCTGTCCACTGTTTATAGTCCAGAAATACATTTAACAGAAGGGGAGGAAGGACCACTGCTGCCAAGCGTAGTCCCGGCATCAATATTTTAGAAAAACTTTTTATATAGATCACCTTATCATAGATATCCGAAAAATAGACAGGATCTCTCTTTGTGTCAGTCTCAAAATCAGCGGCTATATCATCCTCAACAATATATACATTATATTTATCTGCCAGGCGCACAAGCTCCTCTCTCTCCTTTTTCGTATAGCTTTGCCCTGTCGGATTATGATATCTGGATACTGTATAAAAAAACTTAATATTCCCATATTGGAACTGTTTTCCCAATTCATCAAAATCGATCCCGCCAGGCCCCCTCATAATCCCTACTCTGGGGGTTTGTGTGATCTCCAGATTCTTTATCATTCCATAATACGCCGGCTGCTCCACTAGGACTGTCTGCTTTCCATTGGGAAACGGCATCCTGCACAGGATATCCAATACCTGCTGGGAACCGGAGACAACCACAATATTTTCCTTTTTTGTGTAAATCTGGTACTCCATCAAGTGCCTCTGAAGGGCTGATATGAGCTCTGGTATTCCCTTCGTATCTGAATACGAAAACAGCCGCTTATAATACAGATTTGTTGCCTTGTTGATGCATTTTTTAAAATCCTGGTACGGAATATACCGGATATCCGGCGCACCCGAATAGAAATCGACCAGCATCTGCGAAGATGTGGGCAGAAGTTTCCCTCCCAAAACAAAAAATCCCCGCTTCGGAACTGAATATATAAAATTTTCCCGTTCCAGATAGTCATATGCCTCTTTCACTGTCCCTACGCTTGTAGAAAACGCATCTGCCATTTCTCTTAAAGAAGGGAGCTGCTGGTTTGGAAGCAATGTTTTACTCTGAATATTTTCCCGGATCTGTTCCGCAATGCTTTCGTATTTGTACATATGCCCTCCGAATCTGTACTATAACAGCCTGTATTTTTTGCATTTGATTTTAAATTTGTACCAGTATATCATAAATATATATTCAAAAGCAATGCGCATTGTATAATTTACATTTTTTTCTGAAAGGGGGATTCCTATGAAATCCATTCGTAAGCCTACTTTTACTGAAGCAGTCACTCCCATTGTTTCCATGTTTTTTATTCTATTGGTTGGCCGCGGAATCTACGGAGCTCCGATTGAAACCCTCCTGATCATATCCTCCTCCATTGCCGCCTTTATTGCATGGCGCGTCGGACTAACCTGGGATGATATGATTGAAGGCGTCTCTGAAAAAATCGCGAAGGCAATGCCTGCCATTCTGATCTTAATAGCTGTTGGCATCGTGGTCGGTACCTGGATGTTGTCCGGAACCATTCCCATGCTGATCTATTATGGGATCCAGATCGTAAATCCAAAGTTTTTCTTTGTAACTGCCTTTATTATCTGCGCGATCCTCTCCACCTGTACCGGAACCTCCTGGGGTTCATGTGCCACCATTGGTGTTGTTTTGATCGTAATCGCCCAGGGACTGGGAATCCCTCTCCCTATCACAGCTGCTGCCGTTGTAGGAGGTTCGTATTTTGGCGATAAAATGTCTCCCCTGTCAGATACCACAAATCTGGCCCCTCTGGCAGCTGGTGCAAACATTTTTGACCATATACGCCACATGTTTTATACAACCCTCCCCGCCTCGCTCGCAACACTTGCAATTTATGCCGTTTTAGGCTTTCGTACAAATGCTGAAGTTCTAACCGGTACAGAAACGATCGAGGGAATGCTGGACAATATCTCTTCTATTTTCAATCTGAACGTGGTGGTCCTTTTTATTCCGGTCATTATTATTCTGATCGGCTCCATCACTCGGAAGCCCACGATTCCTGTCATGCTTCTTTCTAGTTTGTCTGCCGGAATTATCGCTGTGGTTTTCCAGGGATTTTCCATACAGGATTTTTTAAATGTTACTGTAAATGGCTTTTCTCTTGATCTGGTTGCAGCCAGGGGAATTGACACGAGTCAGATTCTTCCAGAAATCTCCAAGCTTTTAAACCGCGGCGGAATCAATAGTATGATGGAAACGATCCGGATGATCCTCTGCGCATTTTCCTTCGCTGGCATTATCACAAAATCTGGCTGCCTGGATGTAATTCTTCAAAAACTATTGGAGTATGTAAAAAATCGTGCTGGTCTGATCATTTCAACCATGGCTTCTACGATTCTGATGGCCATTACCACCGGAAGCGATTTTCTTACTATTCTGATCCCAGGTGAGCTTTTTGCAGATGCTTATAAAAAAATGGGGCTGGCCTCCCGCAATCTTTCCCGTACTTTAGAGGACTGTGGTACATGTGTAGTGGCTCTTATCCCCTGGTCCGCAGCTGGTGCTTACTGTGCAGGTGTTTTAGGAGTATCGACCCTGGAGTACCTTCCATACTCATTCTTTGGATTCTTCAGTGTTCTGATGGCTCTTATCTGTGCCATTACCGGATATGGTATTCTGAGTCTGGATGATGAGAAAAAAAGCAACCAAAAAAGGAGGTCATGATCTTATGCTGGCAAATCAAATCAAAGACTATCTTCAACTGCATCTATCTGATATGATGGAGCTTCTAAAGGAACTGGTAAACTGTAATACAAGCTCTGATTTCAAACCTGGTATTGACGCCGTAGGAGAAAAGCTTGCAAGGGAATTTGAAAAAATTGGATACAGTACAGAAACACTCTATAATGACAACTGCGGAAACAGTGTGATCGCCCGGTCAGAGGGAAATGGATCAAGAGTGTTATTAATCTGTCACCTGGACTCCGTTTTTGCCCGAGGAACTGACTGCATTGAGAGCTTTAAAATAGAAGGAGACCGCGCTTACGGAAATGGTGTTGTTGATATGAAGGCCTGTCTTGTAAACTGCCTTTATGCACTGAAAGCCCTGCATGATCTGGATGTTCCCGATCTTCCTGGTATTACGGTTTTCATGAGCGGTGATGAAGAAAAGGGAAGCTTATCTGTTCTTGACAGGATCCGCGAGGAAGGACGAGATGCGGACTGGTGCCTGGTAACTGAGGGCTCCCGGCCAGGCATGGCCGTCGTTACCCAGAGGAAAGGAAACGCCTATATCCATGTACATGCCCATGGAAGAGCCGTACACGCTGGAAATGAACCCCAGGCCGGGAGAAACGCCATTGAAGAGCTTGCCCTTAAAATTGCCCGGTTAAGGGGACTGAATAACTACGATACCGGAACGACCTTTACAGTTACGACGATCTCCGGTGGACAAAACCGTATCATCGTTCCAGAGGACGCCAGTTTTTATGCTGATATGAGATTCTATACCATGGATGAGTGGAAACGCCTGAAATCCTCTCTGGAACAGATCCTTTCCAAGCCGGACATAGAGGGGATCCAGTTAAGCTATGAGCTGACCCTAAACCGCCCGCCGCTGACTCTGGTAAACGGCACAGATAAACTGCATAAAACCGTAAAAGAATCCAGCAGGGAGCTGGGTATTCCATGGCTAACATCCCAGCCCGGAGGCGTCAGCGACGGAAACTTTGTATCAGCAGAAGGAACTCCTACCATAGACGGAATGGGGCCGACTGGCGGTATGATGTGCTCTCCAGAGGAGTTTCTTGAGATCAGTACCATGGTCCCCTGCGGCTCACGCCTGGCCCTTACCATTATGAAGCTGGGCAAGCTGTAATTGCATACGGCTCCAGTCCATTTCCAAAGCCGACAGATAATTTTTTCATTTTCTGATTTCTTATGGCGCAATTCTGCGCTATAATAGAAGAAGCGAACATGCATGGAAACTGGCCGCGGTCCTGTCAGTTTCCATGGAGCCCAGAAAGGAGAAACTCTTATGGAACAAGCAAAGCAGTTAATGGAAATGGTCGCAAAGTATGAATCCCTGATCTACGATACCGCCGACTACATCTGGAAGAACCCGGAGACCGGATACCGGGAGTGGAAGACCTCCGCATATATGGAGGAGCATTTTGAGGCCCTGGGCTACACCCTCACCAAAGCCGGAAACATCCCCGGCTTCTATGCCGATCTGGACACCGGAAGACCCGGACCGAAGATCGCCATCTTAGGAGAGCTGGATTCCCTGATCGTTGGAAACCACCCGGACGCAGATCCCGAGACCCATGCGGTCCATGCCTGCGGCCATAACGCCCAGTGTGCCATCCTTCTGGGAGTTGCCGCCGCCATGAAGGAGCCGGGCGCGCTGGACGGTCTCTGCGGCTCCATCCGTTTCATGGCTGTACCGGCCGAGGAGCTGATCGAGCTGGGCTTCCGGGAGGAATTACGGAAGCAGGGCGTGATCCGGTATTTCGGCGGAAAGGTGGAATTCATTTCCAGAGGCTACTTTGACGGCGTTGACATGGCCATGATGATCCATTCCGGAAAACTCCCCGAAGGAAAGACCCTGTCCGTCGGCCAGGGCTGCAATGGCTGTATCACCAAAAATATCACCTTCAAGGGCGTGGCCTCCCATGCCGGCGGTTCTCCGGAGGCCGGAAAAAATGCGCTTTATGCGGCCACCTGTGGACTCAATGCGGTCAACGCCATCCGCGAGACCTTTGTGGACGGCGAGCACATCCGTTTCCATCCCATCATCACCGAGGGCGGAGCGGCCGTAAACGCCATCCCGGAGACAGCCAAGGTGGAATCTTATGTGCGCGGCGCTTCCTTTGACAGCATCCGTGATTATAACAAAAAGGTAAACCTGGCCCTGGCCGGAGCGGCCGCCTCTCTGGGCTGCAATGTGGAGCTGGACGACCATCCGGGCTACTTCCCCTTAAATAACGACACCAACATGACGGAGATCCTGACAGAGGCCATGGAAGCAGTGACCGGGCCCGGCACGGTGACCCGCGGCGCCTGGGGAACCGGCTGCACCGATATGGGCGATGTTTCCGCCATCATGCCGGCCATCCATCCCCATGCCAGCGGCTCCATCGGCACCGGACACGGCAAGGACTACTATGTGGCCGATAAGAAGGCCGGCTGCCTGTATCCGGCCCAGTGCCTGACCGTAGCTGCCTCCATGCTCCTGGAAAACGACGCCGCCAGGGCAAAGAAGGTCCTCGCCGAGGCGAAACCATACTTTAAGTCCAAAGAGGAATATCTGGCTGCCATTGACAATCTGACCATGGACAAGGACGCCGTCATCTACAACGAGGACGGCACCGTTACCCTGGATTTCTGTCAGAGATAACAGCAGAAGGCCAATTCATTCAAACAGGGGCGGGTGCAGCCCATATAAGCCGCACCCGCCCCGATCTTTTCCACTCCGGTACATTCTTCCGGATCCCGCTTCCCCTAAATGAAGAGATACTGGAACGCATTAAAAATATATCCCACACAGATGATACCGGCGGTACAGATTGCCGCAAACGTTCCCAAAAGCCGCGGCTTCACCGCCTTTCCCAGCATGATCATGGACGGGAGGCTCAAGGTGGTGACTGCCATCATGAAGCTTAAGATGGTTCCCAGCTGGGCTCCCTTGGCCAAAAGTGCCTCCGCCACCGGGATGGTCCCGAAAATATCCGCGTACATGGGGACGCCCACCAGAACGGCCAGAACGACTCCAAAGGGATTCCCGCTTCCCAGGGCCGTCTCGATCCAGGCCTCAGGGATCCAGTTGTGGATCACAGCCCCGATCCCCACGCCTGCGAGGATATATGGAAATACCTTCCGGAAGGTGGACTCCACCTGTTCCCTGGCATAGACCAGCCGGTCCCGGACCGTAAGCGCCGGGCCTTCAAGGTCCACCCGGCCCGCCATCCGGATAAATTCCTCCACCTGCGTCTCCATGTGCAGCTTTTCGATCAGCGTTCCCCCAAGGACCGCCACAAAAAGTCCCAGAAGAACGTATACGGCTGCGATCTTCACACCGAAAATACTCGTCAGGAGCACCAGGCTCCCCAGATCCACCATGGGGGAGGAGATCAGGAAGGAAAAGGTCACGCCCAAAGGGAGGCCCGCCCCCGTAAATCCCATGAACAGGGGGATGGAGGAGCAGGAGCAGAACGGGGTCACCGTTCCCAGAAGGGCCGCCGCGATCCTGGCTCCCAGCCCATGGAACCGGCCCAGGATCCTTTTGCTGCGCTCCGGCGGAAAATAGCTCTGGATATAAGAGATCACAAAGATCAGCGTGCATAATAAGATCGTGATCTTAATGATATCATAGATAAAAAAATGTACGCTGCCGCCAAGTCTGGAGGAAATATCGGTTCCCATGGCCGTAAGGCCCGCTCCCACCGCGTCCTTCAGCCATTTCATGCCGAGGATCTGGTCCTGGATCAGGCTCCACAGCCCCTTTCCTGCCTCCATCATTTCTTCAGCAGACGGACAATCTCCGATGTCTTTGCCGTCCGTCCCGCAATCACCAGCTTACCATCGATCATCAGCGACGGTGCCGCCATGACGCCCAGCTTCACGATCTCCATCAGGTCTCCGACCTTTTCCACCACTGCATCGCTGCCAGTCTCCTTTACGGCCTCCATCACATTTTCATACAGCTTATCGCAGTTTTCACATCCCATACCGATCACCTTTATGACCATGTTATCCTCCTTTAATTCTTAAGCTTCATCTCGCTGCCCACATGCTCCTCCCAGGCGGAGAAGATCCTTTTTATGACCATGGGACCGATCTTTGAAATAAACACCAGCTGGGACCGTTCAAAGGCCCCGCACGCTTTATAGTCGATCAGGGAGCCAACCACGTCCACCTGGGTCCAGCCCGTTTCTTCAAGATCACAGAAGCCCTTGATCCGGTGTACATCCGGAGCCACCGCTGCTAAAAATTTGTGGAGCTTTTCTTTTCCCACCTGGCCCTCATATTCCATGAACAGGGACTTGGGCTTTGTTTCCACTGAGTTGGTGGTCTCCTCGTTTTCAGCCCACTGGAAGATCCTCAGATCCTTCTGTAAAAAGGAATGGTCCATTTCCCCATTGACGCTCTCGATGATCTCGCATACCGGATTGATCTCCCGGATCTTTTCTGCCACCTGCTCCATCAGACCCGTATCCGCCAGATCTGTTTTTGTAATAACCGCCAGGTTGCAGTGCTTCAGCTGGCGGAAGGCCGTCTCCTCATCCTTAACCTGTTCCAGGAAGTTCACCGCATCCACAAAGCAGATCACGCCCTTAAAATCGTATTC
Organism: Enterocloster hominis (ex Liu et al. 2021); assembly: GCA_014385265.1. Taxonomy (GTDB): domain Bacteria; phylum Bacillota; class Clostridia; order Lachnospirales; family Lachnospiraceae; genus Alitiscatomonas; species Alitiscatomonas aceti. The sequence continues at coordinate 66,789 of JACRTJ010000011.1, read as the reverse complement.
CTTTTCCGAAGCGATCCGCGCCGCATCCAGGATCTCCTGGACATTGGAGGGATCTCCCCAGCCGGAGCTTTCCACAAAAAGATAGTCGAAATCCTGCTGGGCCATGTCCGCCAGGGCCTTGACAAAATTTAGCTTCTGGCAGGTGCAGAAAATAGAGCCCCGGTTGATCTCCACCATCTGGATATCGTCATTCCGCAGGATCGTTCCATCGATCCCCAGCTTCCCGAATTCATTCTGGATGACCCCGATCCGGCTGCCCTTCAGTCTCTCCAGAAGCTTTAATAACGCCGTGGTCTTTCCAGAGCCCAGAAAGCCGGTCAGAACGTACAGCTTTGTATTCACAGTTTCCATTTTTTCCATGTCCTCCTTTTTTCTCTCTTCCTTCCCGCAGCCGCAGACCCTTGTCCCCGCCTCCGGGATCATCAGCCCCTCCGCCGCCCGGCAGATCTCTCCCACTCTGGTCTTATTCAGGGAATAATGGGTCCATTTTCCCTCCCGCCGCGGGATCACAAGCCCCGCGTCGGTCAAAAGCTTCATATCGTGGGACAGAGTCGGCTGCGTAATATGAAATTCCTCCAGAATCTTACAGGCACAGAGCTCGCCTCCTGCCAGCATGTGGACGATCTTCAGCCGCTTGGGATCTGAAAGAGCTTTAAACAGCCTGGCATATTCTGTATAGTCCAAATTTACATATCCCCTTTTACATATAGATTTTTTTCTATGTTTGCATTATGAATTTCATATAGAATTTTGTCAATATGTTTTTTCCAAAAAGGGTTGCTGCAAAGAGAAAGCTGTCCCGCTTTCCTTTTACAGCAGCCCCTCTTTTCACCAGCCTTCTCTTACTTTCTTATACCGGGAGGGCCGGACTGGGGACGGCCAACGGCCTTTCCCTGCCGGGTCCCGGGCCTCTGTCTCCCAGCGCCCCTTCCTGGTCTGTCCCCAGGCCTCTGCCTCCCGGTAAGCTCTCCCAGACCGCTCCCGGTCCTGTTCCTTCCAGGGATCCTCCCGGGACCTCCCCCGGTCTGCCGTTTTCCGGCGTCCTTTCCCAGACCGGCCCCATCCTTCCGCCTTCCGGAACTATTTCCTGCTTCCGGCGCAGCCTTCCCCTTCCCGGATCCGCGCTTTTCAGCCGTCTTCTTCACACTATATCCAAAGGTTCCCAGGCATTCCCCCAGGCCGTAATACCGCCCGTGGGAGTAGGCCATGGGCCTGGCCGCTGACAGGTGGAAGGTGTCCTTTTCATCCATATAGGCTTCATCCACATCCACCGCCACCACCTGGGCCAGAAACATATGATGGCTTCCCAGCTCATCCACCCGCACCACCCGGCACTCCAGGTTCACCGGACATTCCCGGATCAGCGGCACTGACACCTTGCTGGCTTTTTCCTTCGTGAGCCCCATATCTGCCCATTTATCCGTATCCCGGCCCGACCGGACGCCGCAGTAGTCCGTAGCCCGGGCCAGCTCCTCTGTGGTCAGGTTTACCACAAACTCCCCGGTCTCCCGGATCATATGGTAGGAATACCGCTCCGGCCGGATGCTGATGGTCAGCATCGGCGGATTGGTGCACACCGTTCCCGCCCAGGCCACGGTGATGATATTGGCGTTTCCCTCTTTATCGGCCACAGAGACCATGACCGCGGGAACGGGGTACAGCATGTTCCCTGGCTTAAACTGTCTTTTTCCCATAAAATTCCTCCAGCTCCCGCCGCTTACTGCTGCAGCGCCATCATGATCTGGGGGGCCAGCTGCTTCTTTCTGGAAACCACGCCCGGAAGGCTGACGATGCCGTCCATCTCTTCCATCTCCTCGTCTCCAGAGCCATACTCATCTGCCATATGGAAGGCTGTGGAAACAAGCTGCTCGGCTCCCTGGCCCACGCAGATCAGGTCCGTGGACTCTGTCAGGATATTGGTCAGCATGAAGAACATCATATCCGCGTCATGCTGCTCTCTGGCCTTCTCCGTATAAGCCAGCATCCGGGGCTTCAGATTCTCCAGCTCCTCTGAATCCAGAGAGGTGATCTGGCCGATCCCGAACACAGAATTTCCCACCGTGAACCGCTTGAAGTCCTGATAGAAAATGTCCTCGTCCGATTTCCCCTTCAGATTGCTGCCAGCCGCAAACATCTTTTTTGCATACTCCTCAGCATGGATCCCCGCGATCTCTGCCAGAGCCAGGGCCGCCTCCTTATCCACCGCTGTACAGGTGGGGGAACGGAACAGCAGCGTGTCTGAAATAATGGCGCTGCATAAAAGTCCCGCTGTGGTCTTATCGATCTTCACGTTATTTTCCTGGTACATCTGGTAAATGATGGTAGCCGTACAGCCCAGAGGCTGGTTTCTGAAAAATACCGGAGACATGGTCTGCACCGTTCCAAGACGGTGATGGTCGATGATCTCCCGGATATCCGCCGTCTCAATGCCCTCGACGGCCTGGGTCCGCTCGTTGTGATCCACCAGGATGATATGTTTTCCCTTGGCTCCCAGCAGGTTCCGGCGGGAGATCATGCCCAGATATTTTCCGTCAGAATCCAGGATCGGGAAATCACGGTGACGCTTGTTGGCCATGATGTCCCGGATATCGTCGATGGGGTCCTCATCGGAGAAACCGATGATATTTTCCATGGTCATAAAATAGCTGATGGGCATGGACTGGTTGATCAGTCTTGCCGTGGTATATGTATCATAGGGCGTGGTGATCACCGTGCAGCCCCGTTCCTGGGCCAGCTTCCGGATGGTCAGGGAAACACCCGCGCCCTCGCAGACAATGATGCAGCCTGCCTCCATCTCAATGGCGCAGAGCTGGGACTCGTACCGGTTTCCCAGGATCACCAGGTCATGCTTTTCAATATAATTCTCCATCAGATCCGGATTTGCGGCGGCGATCAGGACCTTTCCCTTATCAAAATATGCCTCCGCGTCTCCCACCACAATGCTGCCCTCCAAGGTATCCAGGATGTTGGAATACTTGGTATTGGCCTTGGAAATGATACTGCTGTCATACAGGTTCATGTAGGATTTGGTGATATCTCCGATGGTGATGACGCCCTCTAAAACGCCTTCCTCTGTGACGCAGGGGATCGTCACCACATTGTTTTCCTGCATGAGGCTCCATGCGGTCTTCAGGGAGATGCCCCGGTCCACGCCTTTGGTCTTGCGGATCTCGATATCCTTTACCTGGGTCTTCACGCTTTCCACCAGACGGGGCGCTTCCACCTGGAAAAAATCCAGTACAAACTGCGTCTCCGGATTCACATTTCCAGCGCGGCACGGTTCATAGTCCTTCCCTGTCAGCTTCCGCTTCAGACTGGCGTAGCAGATGGCAGAGCAGATGGAATCCGTGTCCGGGTTCCTGTGTCCGATGACCAGCGTCTTCTGCTTTTCGGTATTTATCATAAATGGTCTTCGTCCTTTCCAATGATTTCATGGTCACATTCCAGTTCTTTCTTAAGTATAGCACACAGGGCAAAAACCGTACACCCGGGAATTTGTACAAAAAACAAAGCAAAACGGGGGCATAATCAGACATGCCCCCGGATATTTATCTAGTTTTTTGAACTGTTACTTTTTCACGATCTGTACCCGGAAATCGCCGGTGCCATCGTAATAATAATCGCCCACGATCTTTAAGCGGTAGCCCGCCGGAACCGTCGTCATCTCTGTACAGTTGATGGTGCCCTTGCCGTCCACAAGGCCTTCGGCCCAGATCTGTCCGGGCGCCCATACCGTATTGTCTTCCTTACAGTAGTATACCACATTGACCCAGCCGCCGGTCTTGGTGTCGTCCTTTACGATACGGACACGCAGCTCGTTGCCGCCGTCGTAATAGTAATCTCCAACGACCTTCAGGTGATAGCCCTTGGGTACTGTGGTCATTTCACTGGAGTTTACATTTCCTTTTCCATTCACAAGGCCCTTGGCCCAGATCTCTCCGGGGGCCCACACGGTGTTGTCCTCCTCACAGTAATATACCACGTTGACTCTTCCGCCCTGGGTCTTCTCCTTAATGACCTCCACCCGGAGCTCATCGCCGCCGTTATAGTAGTAATCGCCCACGACCCTCAGCTTATAGCCCTCGGGCACTGTGGTCATTTCACTGGAGTTCACATTTCCTTTTCCGTTCACAAGACCCTTGGCCCAGATCTCTCCGGGGGCCCACACGGTATTGTCTTCCTCGCAGAAATATACTACATTGACCCAGCCGCCTTTTTTCTCCTGGTCATTGTTGTTTCCGTTTCCATTGTTGTTTCCATTGTGGTGCCCGTTATGATGGCCGTTTCCGTTCTGATGGCCATGGTGATGGCCATTGCCCGGCCAGCGGTCGTCATCATCATCGTCCCAGTCGTCATCATCCCAACGGTCATCGTCATCCCAGCGGTCGTCGTCATCCCAACGGTCATCATCGTCATCGTCGTCATCATCCCAGCGGTCTTCCCACTTGTCTTCCCATTTATCTTCCCACTTATCGTCCCAGTCTCTGGCCAGGGCCTCAATGCTCGTCAGCTGGGTACCTGCGATCATAAAAGCTGCTGCGAATAATAATCCCTTTACATTTCTCTTTCTCATATGATGTCCTCCTTTTATCTGATTTCACGATTTTTTTCTTCTTTATATCTGGATTATAGTATAAAATTTCCATGATTTCAACAGATTGGAAAAGACGTAAGAAAACGTATGAAAAATGTAAAAATGTAATAAAAAAGTAATATTCGTAACATTCTTTCTATGCATTTTTCCCAGCAGCACCCCGTGAACAAAACTTACAAAAGCCACTTACAATAGTTTCATAATCTATTTACAATTTATTCATATTTTGTTCACATATATTTTTTATACTAATTGCATAGAAAAAATTTATTTCTCATCGCCAATATGACAAATTGCACATAGATTTTTCATAATTGCCCCGGCTGTCGCAGCCGGGGTCTCCTCATTTTATCCCAATACCAGCTTCGCAGCCCCATAGATCCCCGCATCGTTTCCCAGTGTAGCCAGGAGAACCTTTGCCTTCTTTGTGGCCATGGGCGATAACTGGTCGTGGTATCTCTGGATCTTTTCGGTCAGAAAGGTCCCAGCCCTGGAAACGCCGCCCCCGATCAGATAAGCCTCCGGATCCACCACCATGGTGATCCCGGCCATGGCCCAGCCCAGATACCGGCAGGAGGTCTCCACTGACTCCAGGGCCAGAGGATCCCCTGCCCTGGCTGCGTCCAGCACGCTCTTAGCCGACAGATTTTTCACTTCCCGCAGAGATGAGGGCCGTGCCGGATCTGCCTCCAGGAGTTTCCTGGCCAGACGGGCGATTCCCGTGGCCGAAGCTGCCTGCTCCAGACATCCGTATCCGCCGCAGTTGCACTGCTCTGTCTCTCCCTCGATCACATGGATATGGCCGATCTCGCCGCCGACGCCCTGCATACCGGACCAGATCTTTTCATTGAGGATAATACCGCCGCCGACGCCCGTTCCCAGGGTGATCATGACCATATTTTTATAGCCGCGGCCGCCTCCCTGCCACAGCTCACCCAGGGCAGCCACATTGGCATCATTGGCGCTCTTTACCGGCATCCCGTCCAGAAGGCCGCTTAGGATCTTCTGGGGGTTCATAGCCTTCCAGCCCAGGTTCACGCAGAATTCCACGTGGCCGTCCTCCAGGACCGGCCCCGGAAGTCCCATGCCGGCTCCTTCAAAATCTGCCGTCGAAAGTCCCCTTTCCGCTGCCTTTTTCTTTATGGCCGCCGCAATATCCTCCAGGATATGTGCCCCTCCGTTTTCCTTTCTCGTGGGGATCTCCCACTTCTCCAGGAGCGTTCCGTCCTGCTCAAACATACCGAGCTTTACGGTCGTGCCTCCGATATCGATTCCAATGCATTTCCGGCTCATGACTGATCCTCCCTTTCTCCTGGCCGCCCGCATTCCTTCCTCCCGCTCCTGCGGCCTTTTTCCATGTTTTTTCTGTTCCTTCCATAAAAAGATTCCGGGACCGGATTTCCACATCATCCGGCCCCGGTCCCATACTCTGTATTACAGCGCTTTTACAGTATTGACCACGTTCTCTACCGTAAAACCAAATTTTTCAAACAGCTTTGCTGCCGGAGCGCTGGCTCCGAAGCTCTTCATGCATACATACGCTCCGTCCAGGCCCACATATTTTCCCCATCCGAAATCGGAAAGCGCTTCGATGGCGACTCTCTTTCTTACGGCCCTCGGAAGGACTGTCTCCCTGTACTCTGCGCTCTGCTCCTCGAAAAGCTCCATACACGGCATGGAAACCACGCGTACCTTCGTTCCTTCTGCCTCCAGCTCTGCCTTGGCCTTCACTGCCAGCTCCACCTCGGAGCCGCTGGCAATGAGGATCACCTCCGGCGTGCCCTCGCAGTCGTCGATCACATAGCCGCCCTTTAAGGCCTCCCTGCTGCTGCCCGTGATGGGAGCCAGGTTCTGTCTTGTGAGCACCAGAGCTGTGGGCGTCTTCTCAGAGGATGCGGCGGTCAGCCATGCGGCAGATGTCTCCATTGCATCGCAGGGGCGGAATACCCGCAGGTTGGGCATGGCCCGCAGCATGGCCAGCTGCTCGATGGGCTCATGGGTTGGTCCATCCTCGCCGACGCCGATGCTGTCATGGGTCAGTACAAAGGTCAGCGGAACGCCCATAAGAGCAGAAAGTCTCGCCATGGGCTTCACATAGTCACTGAATACAAAGAACGTGGCGACATAGGCCCGTAAACCGCCGTGGAGCATGATACCGTTTCCGATGGCGGCCATGGCCAGCTCTCTCACGCCAAAATGGATGTTTCTTCCTGCCGAGTTCTCTGCGGAGAAATCGCCCTCGCCCTTCATCTCCGTTTTATTGGAGGGACCCAGGTCCGCGGATCCGCCGATCATGCCCGGGATCTCATCCTTCAGGAGATTGATCATCTTTCCGGATAAGGATCTGGTGGCCTCCGGCTTTTCCTGCTCCAGCCATAATTTTTCATTGTTCATAAGAGAATCCGCATCCACTCCGCTGTGGTACTTCTCCCAGAGCGCTTCCATCTCCGGATATTCCTGGCAGTAGGCTGCAAACATCACGTTCCAGGCTGCCTCTGTCTCTGCCTTTTCCTCTGCCAGCTTTGCAAAGTGGGCATATACCTCGTCCGGTACGAAGAACGGCTCCTCATAGGGCCAGCCCAGGGTCTCCCGCATGGCCTTTACATTGTCCACGCCCAGAGGCTCGCCGTGGGCGCTGGCCTTGCCCTGCTTGGCCGGACAGCCGTAACCGATCTCTGTTTTAATGGTGATGAAGGACGGACGTTCCGTATCTGCCTTTGCCGCCTCGATGGCCAGACCGATGGCGTCTAAGTTGGTGCCGTCCTCTACGGTGATGGTCTGGAAGCCGAAGGCCTTCATGCGCTCCTCCACGTTCTCCCTGAAGGCCAGGTCTGTGCTTCCCTCAATGGAGATCCGGTTGGAGTCATAAAGAACGATGAGCTTGGAAAGGCCCATGGTCCCGGCCAGGGAGAACGCCTCGGAGGAGATCCCCTCCATCATGCAGCCGTCGCCGCCCAGCACATAGGTGTAGTGATCCACCACCGGATAATTTTCCTTATTAAATACGGCAGCCAGATGCTTTTCAGCCAGGGCCATACCCACTGCCATGCCCATTCCCGCGCCCAGAGGGCCTGTGGTCGCTTCCACGCCGACGGTGTGGCCGTACTCGGGATGTCCCGGCGTCAGAGAGCCCAGCTGGCGGAAATTCATGATATCCTCCTTGGTAAGCCCGTATCCGAACAGGTGTAAAAGGGAATACAAAAGCATGGAGCCATGGCCGCCGGAAAGGATGAAGCGGTCCCGGTTCTCCCATTTGGGGTTGGCCGGATTGTGATTCATGTGATTGGCCCAGAGCTCATATGCCATGGGAGCGCTTCCCAGGGGCAGGCCCGGATGGCCGGAATTGGCCTTCTGGATCGCATCAGCGGCTAAAACTCTGATAGAATTGACGGACAGTGCATCGATTGCTTTCATGTCTCTTCCTCCTAAGAACTGTGCTTGTTTTTACATTTGTTTTATTGATGTTAGGGTCAAAAGCTTTTTGACCCCTCTGATATCGGATTGCTCCGCACTATGTGCTCCCGCAATCCTCAAAACCCTCAAATCCGCTCATTTTTCTATGAAAAATGGCTGCTTTTCGGTGTTTTGGCGGGTCTCAAGTTCAAACATCCTCCCGCAAGCAGGCTTGCGTCGGATTTATTGACCTTTTGACCCTGATATCATTTTAATTTTATCTCTTTCATTACCTCGCTCCCGGCCACGATCAGGGAATTTCCATGGTTTTTCCCCGAGCGCACACAGGAAACGGAAAAATCGAACTGGCCCTGGAATTTCAGATGGCCGTCCAGGCTGTATACCCTGCACGATTCCTCATTATACAGGATAACCCGGTCGCCGTCAATTTCAACTCCGGCATAATCGTAGTCAAAGTCCACGGTCCCGGCCAGCTTTCCATCAGTCGTATACACATCCAGGCGGCTGGGGTTGCCGGACCCGTTCTCCACCACGACTCCGGCGTACTTGTCCGAGTAAAAGATGCTTTTGATCTCCTCCTCCACCGGGACCGTCACCACCGTACTGTCCGGGATCACGTTTTTCACTGAAATAAAGGTCAGCCCCTTGTCCGAAAACGCGCAGACCGTTTCCTGGTTCAGGTAAACGACCCGTGCCGCCATTTTATCATCAAATTCCTCTTCAAAGCCTCCGATAAAACGATTATTCACGTTTTTTCCGATTTCTGAGAAATCATAAAAAACGACTTTATTTTTTAAAGTCCCGTTTTTCATGTACATGACCGACATGACGATCTGCTTTCCATCCGGCGACAGGGCGATATCCACTGGATAGCCGTCTCCCGACAAAAGCATTTTGATATTGATGCCCAGCTCTTCCCCATCCTTTTTAAAATAGAAGATGTAGCACGCCGAGCTGTCCTCCACCACAGCCGCCGTGATCCCCCGGGAGGACACAGCCGCCTTTGTAATGGGAAGCTGGGTCTTGGCAACGCCGGTACAGCCGGCCGTGCTGCATATATAGAGCTGGTTTCCCTGCTGATCTGCGATCACCGCATAGTCTCCGTTGACGTTGATGACCGGAGTCTTCATCTCAAAGCTCTGGGTCCAGACGGTCTTTCCCGCTCCGTCAATATAAGAAGCTCCGTCCTTGGTATAGCGGATCATATTCTCGCCAAAATACGCATATTTCACAAATCCGCTTTCGCTGACGCTCTTACTGGGTGTGATCTGGGGCGGCTGGCCATCATCCTCCCCAGCCCCTTCCGGGGCGTTGGCCGCCTCCGGATCCCCATTTTCCGGTGTTCCGTTTTCTCCGGCCTCCGGGGCGTTTTCTGCACTGTTTTCAGCGCCCGTATAGCGCATCGGTCTCTCCCAGGCCACATCGTAGCCGGTATACTCATACTCGCTCTGATATTTATAGAAACAAAAACCGGTCACTGCAAGAAACAGGACTGTCATGACCGTCGTCAGGATCCGCTTTTTCCGCCTTTCCCGATGGACCTGGCGGATCACCTCTTCGCTGTACTCCTCTTCATACCGGGACGGGCGTTCCTCCTGCGGCGGCTGGACAATGTTTCTGCGGAGCTGCCGTTTTTTTGATTCTCTGTCCATAAAACCCATATCATTCATATATTAAATCTCCCGGAAATGCCCATATATTTTTAGTATACACCATTTCGGGGAGATTCGCATTAAATTCTTTCTTAAATTATTCCTTCTCCAGTCACTCCTTTGACGGCAGGATCAGCTTCTGCCCCGCCAGGATCCGGTTCTCATCCTCCAGGCCGTTGAGGCGGCAGAGCTCCGAAAGACGGCTCAGGGTGCCATATTCTTTGAAGCAGATCCCATAAAGCGTCTCTCCCTCCCCCACCTGGTAGATCTCATATCCGTTGGCCCTGGCAGCTTCAAAGTCGATGGCAGGACAGTCCCCAGAGGAAGCGTCTCCCTGGCCGGATTCTGTGGGGGCTTCTGCGGACGGAGCTGTCTCTGAAGCCGGGGCTGTCTCCGGACTGCCGGACGGATGTGCCTCCTTGTCCATTCCAGTCAGCCTCTGGGGCGCTTCCGGAGAAGACAGAGCCGATTCCGGGGCAGAGGAGTCCGAAGAAGCCGTTTCCTGCACAGCCTCTTCAACAAGATCGGAATCTGCCAGAGCCCCGCTCTCCTCTACGGAGGAGCCTTCTTTGGCAGGAGGCGTTTCTGCCATGGTCTCGCCCTCATAGGTCTCCCCGGTCTCTCCCGGCAAAGCCTCTGTGGGATACACGCTCCCGGTCATTTCCTCGATCACAAAATCCGGCTCCTTGGCCTTTTCCTTCCGGTACTCGTCCCAGTCCGTGATACCGGCGGGAAGCACCGAGGTAAGGACGCTTTCCATTTCCCGCATTTTTGAATAATTATTGACCATGACCACGCCTCCGGCCAGGACGGCCACCGAAAGGGCACCGCACAGCATTCCCAGGGCGCTGGTCTTATGGCTCTCCATATCCGCCTGTTCCTTTTTTACCACCATCCGCTGGCGGAAATCCCGGATCACCTTCTCATGGGAGCCTGTCTCTACCCGGCGGACGTCCTTTCTGGTGATCATGTAATCCTGCATCATCTGGTTCCGTTCATAATATACACAGTGGCCCTTCAGACGGTAAAATCCGTCCTCTGAGGTCACATAGATGACCTCCTCGCCCTCCAGGCCATGGTTCAGATACATGAGCTGGTTCTTTCCTGCAAAATACTGGCAGTGTTGCTTCCAGTAATTCAGCGGGCTTAACTGGCTTCCGGGCCCTCCGCAGAGAAACCACCCCTGGATCGTGCGCTTGGGAAACGCTTCCTCCATGGCCTGGTACGCCTTTTTCCATCCGCTTTCTGTAAAGACGATCTTTTCCCCGTCGGTCTCCACATCCTCCATCTCCATGGCCCCGTCCACAAACACATACGGAGTCCCGTCGTACTGTTCCACGCTTCCCAGCAAAAGTCCCACCCGCAGCGTCTGGCTCCCAGACGGGTACAGGCGTTTTAAGTATGTATTGACATAATCCTCCATATAAAAACGGATCACCTGGTCCGGATCTCCGATCTGGCGGATATTTTTCGGCAGTTTTGGAAACGGATTGTATAAGTCTCCCATGGTCTCACCTCGCTATATTCTTCCACGGGAAGGCCGGGCCTGTCCTCCGGTCTTCCCCTTATGATTCAGGTGGAAGTATACCATGGGCCTTTTGCAAAACCTGTCAAAACGGGGCCGGCTGTCCGAAAAAGTTTTCGACACGTTTTCCCAGAAGATTCATGCCCAGGCAGATGCTGCGGCTGATGCAGTCTGCCAGACGCATGACCACAGACAGCCGGACGCTCTGGAGCATCAGCGGGTCCCCGTTCCTCACAGAGCCTACGATACCGGTGATGAAAAGATCCCCTACCGCATCCAGGTCCTTACTGACGCCCAGCCCGGGCTTTAGGGGCCCCCGTCCCAGGGTCACATAGCCCACATGATCCGCGCTGCCCACCGACGCGTCCACAGCCACCACCAGGGCGTCGGGGCATTTTTCACGCAGCTGCTCCATACACGGCTCCAGGTTCATGGCATGGATCGGCTCCTCCAGCGTTCCCAGGACCCTGGCGTTTCTCATGCCATTTTCCTTCAATTTATATCCGATCAGAGGTCCCAGGCTGTCGCCGGTGGACCGGTCCGTCCCGATGCACAGAAACAGGATCTCTGTTTTCCTTTTTTCCTGCATTCCCTCCAGGATCATCATCAGAAGACGGCCCGCAAACTTTTCCGTCTCAAACCCGGCCTTTGTATTATAGTAATAAATCTCATGCCTGCGAAATCTCATGCTCTTCTTCCTTTTCCTTCCTGGTCTTATACGCTATTATAGGCGGACATGGGGAGGAATATACAATAAAAAAGCGGAGGCAGAAATTTATCTGCCTCCCGCCGGAAGTTTTCGCTCTTACCACTCAAAGTGCATATAATCCTTGGTGGAAAACATAGCTCCCCATGTCCATCCATATTTTCCAAATGCCTTTACCACATCGCTGTCACGGCCGATGGAATACGGGTTTACGCCAGGCTCCCATTTATTTCCCACCAGGACCGTGCCGTCCATCCGCACCTGGGGATTCTGGTCCGGATTGATGTCGATGGCCATTCCCGCGCTGTGATAGCTGCCCAGCCCGTTGCCGCGCCAGCTGTAAGCGCCGATGCTCTGGATGGGGAACTGCTCCGGTCCATTGTAGATCTCTGTAAAAATGGCCTTCACCTCGTCCGCGATGCTGCTGAGGACCTGAACCTTATCTGTGCCAGCCGTCTTCTGGCCGTTTTTCAGCCTCCATACCGGGATCTCCACCCATACCATTTCTGCCTGGGCTGCCTCCGGCGTGGGATTTGCCGCGATCCGGTCATACTGTGCGTTTACCTGGTTCCAACGCTCCTCTGTTCTGAGACTGTAATCCTGGTGCACAGCTGAGTAATGATATCCGGCTTTCTCTCCCTCTGACAGCTCCGGATCGTTCTCATACCAGTAAGGATCATATTCATAGTCAAAAAGCCAGCCCCAGTCGTCATAGGAGCTTCCTCCTGTTCCGGAAGAATCTCCCCAGAAGGAACTGTCCCACGAGGAGCCGCTGTTTCCGCCAGAGGATCCGCTTCCACCGGCCTGGCTCTGGACATGGCCGTCCTTTACCCATGCGCCAATGCCGTTTACCTGGCTCCCGTCGGGCGTTCTGGTATTGGTCAGCACATACCCGTTGGAATCAAAATAGAAGCATTCCGAATATCCGTCATTGTCGCTGTCGATCCACTGCCATCCGTTCTTCGTACAGCTTCCATCATCGTTCTGATACCATCTGCCGCCCCCGTCGGTCCTCCAGCTTCCGGCAAACGCCGTTGTGCTCATGGCCGCCGCCATGAGAGCCGTCATTGTCATCATCCGTACCGTATCCACTTTCATCCTTCTGCCTCCGTAGCTTTTACCTTTGTATTTTCATCCTCACTTTTACTGCGGTGTCCCCTGGCGGTCCCGGCTTTTGAACACAGTGACTGCCTCGCTGATATTTCTCGCCTCTCCGGCGCGGATAAAGCCCTCCAGGGCCTCCAGCCGCTCCATGGTCATAAATTCTTTTCCTGTATAGGCTTCAAAATTCTCCGCTGTATACAATGTTTTTTCCTTCAGCTCCGTTCTCACGGCCTTAAGCTCCTCCACGGCCTTTGCCAGCTCTCCCTGAAGGCGGTCGATCTCCGGTTTGTTGCTTTCCATGATCTCATCCGAAAGGATCGTCTTTGTGACTGTGTCAAAGGCTGCCAGGGCCTCCTTTTTCTTTTTATTGGTCTGGAGCAGGTCCTGGTCCAGCTGGGCGATCTCGTCGTCGAACTTTTCCAGGTTGTAGACCGCATCGTTTTTATCTCTGCGGATGGTCCTTGCAATGGCTTTCATCTGCTTTTTATTGGCCTGGATCCGGTTCCTTATGCTGCGTCCCTCCCGGAGGGCATCCATATGCTTCATCTTGGTGGAATTTCCTATCTTCACATAAACTCCGCCGAAGATCAGGATATCTGCCAGATAGATCAGGATCAGATACCAGGTCTTCCGTTCTGGGACCGCAAAATAAATGCCGCAGGGAACCGCCAGGAAAAATATCAGCAGCGCCAGGAGCAGGATCCCCATTTCCTTCAGGCCCCTGGTAAAATAAAGGGAATAGTATAAACCTCCGGCACAGTACCCCGGTACATGATTGGCCCGGAACAAGGTCCGGATCCGCCCCTTCAGCTCTTCGTTTTCCTTTGACAGGCTCTGGGTATCTTCGGCGATCCGGCCCTTTACGCCCTGGTTCCTCGCCTTTTCCCGCTTTGCCTTAACCTTTTTCAGCTGATCCTCCGTTTTTCCAATCTCCGCGTCATAGCTCCGGGCGATCTCCTCGCCGCGGGCCTTCACTGTTCTGGCAATGGTATCCGCCACAGCCTTTTCCCTGGTCCTCAGCTGGTCCTCCAGCGTCTTCTCGCTTTCCTCCAGGCAGAGTTCCCTTTCTCTTAATTGTTCCAGTTCCTGTACAGCCTGCTTTGCACCGGCAAAAAAGGCAGTGTAATCCGTGATCGGCAATGCCATCTTTTGTCCTCCTGGATCGTTTGTTTTTGTTTCCGTGCGTCCTTATTGAACCGCAGGAACCTGCATACATATAGATTACTACATCTTTTCGGTTCGTACAAGGTAATATCATCAAAAAACACTTTAAAATCACCGGATCCCTTGTTATAATTGCCTGTATCACCATTGACATGGGCTCTTATTCCTGCCCGACGTAGAAAGGAGACCTTTTATGTTCCGTATGTGGGGAAAGCTCTGGAAGGACAATCATCTGCTCCGGGATACCGTGGCCGCCAACGGGGACTACTCCATGTCCCGCACTGCCATGGTCTTTCAGGCTTTGGATGAGATCTGCCGCGAATTTGACCTGGGCCAGCCCATCTGGCTGGATTCCAATATAAAAGACTTTAAGCTCCACGATAAGACCAGGTTCACAAGGGACAGCTTCATCGAGGAGATCGATTTTGATTACCTGGAGATCCATGTGATCGAAGAGTAGCCGGGAAGCAGCTTCCCGGAAAGCCTGGGACTGGCAGTTTTCCCGGGACCTGGTGAAAAAGAGGCTCATTTGCGGGCTTCTTCACCTGCGGTGGGACAAATGAAAAAATACTGGCGGCAGCTGCAGGAGATTTCCCCCAGGCTGACGCCAGTATTTTTTTATGCGTTCATGCTCCTACTTACAGTCTCTTTAAAAGAGCTTCCCTGGCTTCCTCATAGCCAGGCTTTCCAAGAAGAGCAAACATATTTTTCTTGTAGCTCTCCACACCCGGCTGGTTGAACGGGTTCACACCCAGAAGATATCCGCTGACGCCGCAGGCAAATTCAAAGAAGTAGAAAAGCTGGCCAAGGCTGTATGCATCCTGGGACGGGATCTTTACCATAAGGTTTGGAACGTTTCCGTCGGTATGGGCCAGGATGGTGCCATTCATGGCGCTCTTATTGACGAAATCCACAGTCTGGCCCGCCAGATAATTCATTCCGTCTGTATCCACGTCCTCCTTCTGGAGCACGATCTCCGCCGGAGATTCCTCTACGCTTAATACTGTCTCAAACATGATACGGGCTCCGTCCTGGATAAACTGGCCCATGGAATGGAGGTCTGTGGTCAGATCCACGGCGGCCGGGAAGATACCGCGCTGGTCCTTGCCCTCGCTCTCGCCGTAAAGCTGCTTCCACCATTCAGAAACGTAATGCAGGCTGGGCTCATAGTTGGCCACGATCTCCACCTGCTTCCCTTTTCTTAAGAGGATATTGCGGACTGCGGCGTAAAGAAGGGCCGGGTTCTTTTCATATTCAGCTTCCAGAGCCGTCTTTCTGGCCGCTGCCGCGCCTTCCATTAACTGGTCGATGTCTGCGCCGCTGACTGCGATGGGCAGGAGTCCCACTGCCGTGAGAACGGAGAAACGGCCTCCCACATCGTCCGGTACTACGAAGGATTCATAGCCCTCTTCAGTGGCCAGGTTCTTTAAGGCTCCCTTCGCCTTGTCTGTTGTTGCATAGATCCTCTTATTGGCCTCTTCCCTGCCGTACTTTTTGATCAGCATATCCTTGAACACGCGGAAGGCAATGGCCGGTTCCGTTGTCGTACCGGATTTGGAGATGATATTGATGGAGAAATCTTTTCCTTCCAAAACATCCTGAAGGTCCTTGATATATTTGCTACTGATGCTGTTTCCCACAAAATAGATCTCCGGAGTCTTTCTTTCTCCCTTGGGCAGCACATTATAAAAGCTGTGGGATAAAAATTCAATCGCCGCCCGGGCGCCCAGGTAAGAGCCTCCAATGCCGATCACCAGCAGCACATCGGAATCGCCCTTGATCTTTTCTGCCGCCTTTTTGATCCTGTCAAATTCGTCCTTATCATAATCCACCGGCAGATCAATCCATCCAAGGAAATCATTTCCGGCTCCGGTCTTTTCCGTAAGAACCTCTTTCGCCCCAAGAACGGCTTTCTTCATATTTACAATCTCTTCTTCACGGATAAAACCGGCTGTTTTGGAATAATCAAATACCAGTTCTCTGCTCATAGCCTCATTCTCCTTTTCTTGCGTGAGATAAATTTCATACATATATTTTAATTATACCATTGAGTTAAAGCCTTGACAATCCTGCCGCCGGATTTTCTGGCGGATTTTCCCATGTTCCTCCAGGAAAAATCTGCCCGGAGGATGTCATAGAGCCTCATAAAGCCTGGGGGCTGTTAAGCGCCTGAAGGCACACCGCAGGGTCTAAGGCCCGGCAGGATTCCTACGGACTTCCCGCCGGATCTCTCCGCCATGTACGCCTCTTATGTAAGATACTCCTGCAAAATATCTCCCAGCAGCTTCAGATCCTCCGGCTTCAGCTCCTTTTTGGCTCTCTGAAGCCCCTCCTTTTCTGTCTGCCTGGAGGATGGCTCCTCCCGCTTTCCGCCTTCTCGTCCAGCAGCGATCTGATCCAGGCTCTCCCTCAGATATTCAATGCTGCGCGCCAGCTCGTCCCCATTCCGGTCCTTGTCCCGTTCCTCCCTGGGGCTGCTCTCCCCGGATCCTTCTTCCTTCCGGTCCTCCCCCTTTTTCCTGGATAAAACAGAAAACCGGGCTCCAGTCCTCTCTCCCTGGGCGGCTCCATTTTTTCCCCCAGGCGCTCCCGCTGGTTTTTCTGTACGGGAATGGCAGGTCCTGTCACGCAGCTCTTCCTTTTCTTCCTTCGGGCCGGTCTCATTGCTGGCTGCGGTTTCCTCCACAGCCTTTAATCCCCTTCTTCCCAGGTCCCTGAAGCCGGGACCCGCTGCCGGGACGATCCGGTTTTTCCTGTCTGCCCGTTCTCCCTCTGCTGCCTTATCCACATTTTTATAAAAATGCGGAGAGTTTTCCACATAATCCACCAGACAGTCCATCAGCTGCTGGCGTTTTACGCCAATGTTGACCCCGTTGTCCACCAGCACCATGAACAGCCCCGACAGGATCCCCATGGTCCCATAAAGCACGATATAATAGGAATCGCACCTGTACCAGTAGGACCCGAACGCAGCCACGCCGCCGATCAGAAAGCACAGGATCATGGTCTGCACGGAAAAATTGTCCCAGTCATCCAGAGAGATCTTCATAAAACGGAATCCGTAGACCTGTTTTTCTATGTACGCAGCCGGATTGCGGAGTCCATGGCTCAGAAGGAACATATTTTCCGTCTTCTGCTTCAGCGCCCTCAGATTCCGGTTCTTCGTCAGCGCCATGTTTCCGGTTTCTTTTATTAATCTTTTGTAGAGGTTCCCTGTCACAAGCTTGCTTATGATTCCCAGCGCACATACGGCTGCCAGAACATAAAGCACTTTCCCAGTCTGTAAAAATTGTAACATAAAAAGCTCCCCTTTCTTCGTCCAGATGTTTCCAGATGATGGTTCCCATTATAACCACTTAGAAACTTTTTGAGAAGATTGAGAAGCCGAAAATCGTTCGTCAAATTCCGGGAAAATTCGGGGCTTAAGAGGTTGAGAAGCCTCTTAAGCCCTGTATTTTAAAGTTCTTCCAGCATTGCTGCCATAAGGCGGACCGAATGCTCCACGGCCTTTGCCTCAAACTCACTGTAATCCACATTCGCGCTGTCATCCGCCTTATCGGAAATGGCACGGACGATCAGATAAGGGATCTGATTCAGATATGCCGCCTGGGCGATCGCCGCTCCCTCCATCTCCGTACAGTAGGCGTCAAAGGTATCCCGGATCCAGTTCTTTTTTTCACGGCTGTTGATAAACTGATCGCCGCTGGCCACGCGGCCGCAGAAGGTCTGGATATCGGGATTGGCCCTCTGGCAGCACCTGACGGCCACCTCCCTTAAATGGGCATCTGCCGGAAACTCCTTGATCCCCATCTGCGGGATCTCTCCCGGCTGATACCCAAAGCCTGCGGCATCCACATCATGCTGGACCGCATCCGTGGCCAGGACGATATCCCCCACATTGACCTCATTTCTAAGAGAACCTGCAATTCCAGTATTTATGATCCCGCTCACATGATACCGGTCCACTAAAATCTGGCTGCATAGGCCGGCGTTCACCTTGCCGATCCCGGAGCGGACCACGACCACAGCCTTTCCTTTAATGGTTCCCTGGTAAAATGTCATCCCTGCCACGGTCTGGATCTCCGGATCCTCCATCATCTCACGGAGTTTTTTCACTTCCACATCCATTGCTCCAATAATTCCCAGCATCTTCCTTGTCCTCCTGTAAACTTTATACGTAATACTTGTCGTAACCGTTCAGCCATGCGGAGATATTAACGGGAAAATGCGTTGAAAACTTGTTTTCATCAGCATTTTCCCGTTAATATCTCCATAGGGCAGACGCCCGGCGCTTCTTGGCCGCTGTAAGCGGTCAAGAAGATGCATGGATGAACTGTTATTAATTGTCCTTATTATACGGAATCAGATCTGGAAAATCAAGGCGGAGTTCATTTTGGCAGGTTTGCCAGGGAAATTACAGCCGTTCAGCAGGAATAGATTTCTTTGCTTGACAGGACGCCCCATGGCTGAGTATAATCGGATTTGCAGACAGTCATGGGAAATTTTTCATTCCCCTTATTTATATTCAGGAGGTATTTCCAATGGTTTATACGACCCAGGGCACATGTTCCCGCCAGATTACTTTTGATGTTGTAGACAATAAGCTGACCAATGTCCGCTTTCTCGGCGGCTGCTCCGGCAATACCCAGGGAGTTTCCAAGCTGGTAGAGGGCATGGATATCGACGAAGTGATTAAAAGAACCGACGGCATCCTTTGCGGCGCCCGCCCCACTTCTTGCCCCGATCAGCTCGCCAGGGCATTAAAGCAGTACAAAGCCCAGCAGAATTCCTAAACCAGGAAAGCTTTGCGGCATCTGACAATAAGGATTTAGAAATGTCAAAAGCCTGGAGTCCCATTTCTCCAGGCTTTTTTTCCAGTTCATTTTTTAGAGAGGGATTGTCATTCCGGCATGACCTTCCAAAACGCCAATCCCTTGTCCGTTCTGT
The DNA here is from genome assembly GCA_014385265.1 of Enterocloster hominis (ex Liu et al. 2021). Classification (GTDB taxonomy): domain Bacteria; phylum Bacillota; class Clostridia; order Lachnospirales; family Lachnospiraceae; genus Alitiscatomonas; species Alitiscatomonas aceti. Next base: position 47,683 of record JACRTJ010000011.1, on the reverse strand, counting down.
TGATGAGAAATATATTTTTGTATTGTCGTATCGTAATGATCCCCATAGATCATCTCCCTTCAAAAATATGTATTTATATAATTAGGCCTAAATTATATACAGGATTAATTGGAATTAGTCTTTGGTGATGAGAACGCCGTGGGTTTCAGTTGCACAGCCCTCAATCTCATCTCCGATTTCTACCATGTGAAGGCCGCGGGCGCGGTAATAGCGGTTAGTCGCAACATTTTTAATGGTGATAGTATCTGTCATCATTGAGAGTTCTCCGCCCTCTTCCTCTTTAGTACGTTCAAACTCCCAGTAATCAACTTGAACCCAATCCTGTCTTCCCTCATCCCATTGATCCAAGAAAACAGTATGGCGAATTCGATCTACATTTACATGTGCAAATGTATCTACACAAATATAGATGCTTCCATTCTCTTGGTTTGTTATTTCTAAAATACCATTTGAAAGGAACTCTCCCCTTGATGGATACCAGATGACATCTTTAGAAAACTTTTCGTCTGGGCCTAGCAATATACTCTGGTTATGATGTCCTGGTACGGTATCCCATGTCAGTTCTGCCGCATATGATATGGATGTAATCCCCAACACAGCAGTTAAAACGAGCATAATTAAAAATACACCTTTCTTCATTATTTTCCTCCTTTGTATTGTCTATATTAATGATAACGTTTAAAGGAATCTATTTGTGACCAAAATTTAAAAATAAATTATATTTTTTACTATTTTCTCGAATTCCTCCTGTGGAATTTTCCCACTCAGTAAATAATATGTATCTTCATAATAAAATTTTGCCTCGTACTCCGTCTCCGCTTTTCCTAATTGATTTTCCTTAATTTCAATTTCTTGATTTATCCATTCATTTACTACTTTTTTGGTTTCTCGCTTTCGATCTGACTTTACTATAACAGAGGAAGATTTATCCTTCTTTCCCTGTACAAAATATACTTTACCCCCATTATATTCGAATTGAAGAACTGCTCGATTTTGGCTAATTATAAGGTCCCGCAATACAAGATTCGAAGGAACATACCCTAACTTTACCATTGTAATATCTAATTCTTCATTAATTCGTATATATGCCTCTTCTAGCTGGCTCATCTCCACCTTGTTTCTATCATTATTGAAAATAAGGTCATCGACGTTCCCTTTCCATCCCCTAAAAAAATAATTCTTCTCCCCCACTGCCGTCACGCCCAGTGCTCCGACAAACACAGCCACCAGCGCGGCCACAAGAAATACCTTCTTTTTCCCAAGTCGCCGTATCTTTTTCTTATTTTTATCCGTTCCATCTGCACCCATTCCGCCTCCGGCGGCATCCATACCAGGCACAGTCATATTGTCCTGTACCGCATCCTCAGACAGATTTTCCTTTTCCCGCTCTTCCCTCTCCATTTCCATGAACCGCCGGAACATACGCTCTTCGGCTCCGGGGAACTCTGAAGCATCCAGAGAAGCCTCCGCTTCTTCCAGCTCCTTTAAAAGCTGCTCGTCGGTTGCCCCATATGCTGTCTGAATACATTTTTTCAGTTTTTCATCTTCCTGTCTTTCTTTGTCTGTCATGACTCTGACCCCTTTGCTTTCCATTGGCGATTTCTTTTTTGGGGTTGACAATTCTTCCCCAATCGTTACTATTAAAATAGCTGTGACTGTCTGACGCTGTATCCCAGACATCCGGCAGCCATAAAACAATCAATGTGCATGAAAAATCCATGGAGGCAATGATTTATGAAAACCATTATACTCACCGGCGGCGGCACTGCCGGTCATGTTACCCCAAATCTGGCTCTGATCCCTTCCCTGAAGGAGGCCGGATATGAGATCCGTTATATTGGCTCCTACAATGGGATCGAACGAAAGCTGATCGAAAACGCAGGGATTCCCTATGATGGTATTTCTTCCGGAAAGCTGCGCCGTTATTTCGATCTTAAAAATTTTTCCGATCCCTTCCGCGTCCTGAAAGGATACGGAGAGGCACGGAAGCTCATTAAAAAATATAAACCGGACGTACTTTTTTCCAAAGGCGGCTTTGTTGCGGTTCCTGTGGTCCTGGCAGCAAAGCATTATCATGTTCCCACTATTATCCATGAATCCGATATGACTCCGGGTCTTGCCAATAAGCTTTGCATTCCCTCAGCAAAAAAGGTCTGCTGTAACTTCCCGGAAACCCTTAAGTATCTTCCCGAGGATAAGGCGGTGCTTACCGGATCTCCGATCCGCGCCGAGCTGCTGAAAGGGGACCGTCTGGCCGGTCTCCAGTATACCCATCTTTCAGCAGCCAGGCCGATCATCCTGGTCATCGGCGGCAGCCTTGGCTCCGTAAAGGTAAACCAGGCTGTACGCAGTATTCTCCCACGGCTCCTAGAGAAATTCCAGGTGATCCACATATGCGGAAAGGGGAACCTGGACGAATCCCTCATCGGCACAGCCGGTTATGTCCAGTATGAATACGTTGACAGTCCCTTAAAGCACCTTTTTGCGGCTGCCGATCTGATCGTATCCCGTGCAGGCGCCAACTCCATCTGCGAGATCCTGGCTTTAAGGAAACCCAATGTCCTGATCCCTCTGTCTGCTGCCGCCAGCCGGGGCGATCAGATCCTCAATGCCCGGTCCTTTGCCGGACAGGGATTCTCTGAGGTCCTTGAAGAGGAACAGATGACCGATGATACTCTGTTAAACGCCATCACGGATACCTACGAAAACCGGCGTAAGTTCGTAGAGGCCATGGAAAAAAGCCACCTGAACAATGCCGTTCATACTATTATGGAACTGATCCAGGCCGTCCAGTAAGGCTGCAGACGCTACTGGAACTGTTCCCACAGCCCCTTCAGCTTTTCTTTTAAACACTTTCTGGCTCTTGAAATCCTGGAACGACAGACCTCCTCCGTGATTCCAAGAGCCCTGCTTATTTCTGGGATAGAACGTTCTTCAATAAAATACATCCTCACCGGCTCTCTCCAGATATCCTTCAGACCGTCGATCGTGTCGCGGATATATTGGCAGTTTTCATTGCTGACTACCGTTTTGTCCACTGCATTGCCAGCACGATAGCTGATCTTATCCAGCTCTGTCTCACAATCCTCAATGGCGGCGATATCCGTCGGGGCCGCTTTTCTGTGATAATCCATGCATTTATTGTATACAATCCTGACCAGCACCTTTTTTATTTCTGGCTCTGTCATCTTTTCCAGGTAACCACCCTTATAACAAGACCAGAATGATGCCATTACGATATCTTCCACATCATCATATGGAACGCCCTGTTTTCCAGCAAAGCTCATGAACACCCTTGAATACTTTTCCATTAGCTTTTGCAGCAGTTCAATGCTATTCTGCGGCATATCTTCTCCCTAAGTAAACCATCCCTTATAAGGCCGCTTCAATCCTTGCTGCCGTCTCTGCCAGTTCCTCTGAAGCCATTTTTCCCGGCTCCCAGGTCACCATTTCCGGTCCTCCTGCGTAACGGGGGATCACGTGTACATGGAAATGAAAGACCGTCTGTCCCGCTTCCGCTCCGTTATTCTGGACCAGATTAAATCCGGCACAGCCAAGCGCCTCCTTCATTGCCGCCCCGATTTTAGCTGCCAGCGGAAGGACCCTGGCCGCCACCTTCTCGTCCAGTTCGCAGACGTCCTTAAAATGTTCCTTTGGAAGGATCAGGGCATGCCCTCTGGATGCCGGTCCCAGATCAAGGATCACACGAAAATCCTCATCCTCGTAGATCGTAGCCGATGGAATCTCACCATTGGCAATTTTACAAAAAATACAATCCTTATCTTTCATTCCAAACTCCTCCATCATCCATTTTTTTCTTTGGTTTTCGATATAAAAGGATCCCCAGAAGGATTCCCAGGATCAATCCGGCCACATGGGCTGCATTATCTACACCCGAACTGGTGAGCCCCATATACAGGGAAAGAACGATCATAACGGCTAACTGCTTCGTCTGCAGATCCTCCAGACGTCCCTTATTGACAGCCACCGCATAAAACAGTCCGCCGATCACTCCAAAGATCGCCCCTGATGCTCCGGCAGATACCACCATAGGGTCCTTATTTCCTATCATCATGGAGATCCAGTTGGCTCCGATTCCGCTGAACAGGTACAGGATCAGATATTTTACATGTCCCAGGGCCCTTTCCAGGTTATCCCCCAGAGCAAACAGAACGATCATGTTATTCACCAGGTGGCTGATTCCAAAATGCATGAACATGGCCGTTAGAAGACGGTAATATTCCCCGTCTTCCATGACTGCCGCCTTCAGCATTGCCCCTTTCGTATACATAAAATATGCATCCTCAGAGGATCCGGCCACCTCCAGGTATAAAAAAACCAGAGCGTTCACCGCCATCAGTATCCAGTTTATATATGACTTTTTCCCGGCGGTACCTTCCATTCCCTCAGCCCTTTCCTGCCGTCATAATATCATACCTTTTACAGTCCCGCAATGGAACGTAACTGGATAAGCCTAGTCCATGATACCCAGGCCCCTCGCCACAATCGTGATAAAATCCTGAACATTGGTCACCATGGTAGTGGCTGACAGGCTTCCTCTGTCCAGAAGCTTATTGACTACAAATTCGTCTGCATCTACTGTATAAAGATACAGCGGCCGTATGGTGCCATCTTCCAGGACCCTGAACGACGGCGTCATATTGCCTGTGGCAATGGTATGGAGCATGGTAGCCAGACAGATAACACAGGTGGATTTTTTTACAAGCTGTCTCATGGCCCTCTGGCCTGCATAAGCGTCTCCGATCACCTCCGGCATCGGACCGTCATCACGGATCGATCCCGTCAGTACAAAAGGAACCTGCTTCTTTACACAGCTGTATATGATCCCATTGTCGATTTTGTAATCTTCAATGAACTGGGGGATCGATCCGCTCCTGCGGACCCGGTTGATCACGTCCAGATGGTTATAATGGCCATTGGGCATGGAAACCTGGGTATAGATATCCTGTCCCAGGGCCGTATGGAGGAGAGCCCCCTCCAGATCATGGGTCGCCAACGCATTTCCAGCCATCAGTCCATGGGCATACCCATTCTCCACAAGCGCCTGCATCGCTTTTCTGACATTATGATCAAAGGAAAATGCCGGTCCCATGACCCATAAGATATTTCCATGCTCCTTCTCATATTTCAAGAGCTCCAGGAGATTATCGTAATCTCTGGCATAGGACGTTTCTCTGCTGCGCCCCTGCCGGAACACGAACTTTTCCTTTTCAGACGTTTCTTCGGTCTCAAAGCCTGTATTATGGACATAAATTCCCTCCTGGCACTGTTCGCTGCGGCCCAGGATCACCTTCTGCCCTTGTTTCAGGTTTCTGTTTTCCACCACCTCCAGGTGTCCATCCTCACAGATCACCACGCTGGAATCCATGCGGCTTTCTTCCGCCAGCACCCACCGGCCGCCGATCTTAAAATATTCCGGATACATGGATGTACTGTGGAAATATTCCGGTGCAACTCCATCTTTTTCCACAAGCTCCCATTTTACCTCTGGCGCGCTCACAAACTGAGGGAGCGAAAAGTCCGGGTGATGGTATTCTGGTAATTTGAATGGCATGTCATTCCTCCTCTCGCCCGCTTCACGCGGATATATTTTTTTCATTATATCATAAATCCCTATTCTTTTGGTGCACATTGGAATTATAAAATGAAAATTTTTAGTCCGCCGCCCGCATGCTCTGCGTATCTGGTTCCGAGAAAGGACGATCACTCGGGTCTTACCGGAACCGGAACCTTCTTCCAGCGATCTCCACTTCGCTGCCCGACTCAAGGCTGCACGTCTCATTGGCCTCCAGAAGTCTTCCATTTACTTTTGTTCCATTAGTAGAATTCAGGTCTGTAATGGTATAGGCTCCGTCCTTCTCTTCTATTTTTACATGAAGCCGGCTGACGCCCGGCTCATTCAGACAAAAATCTGCCATTTCCCGGCTTTTCCCGATCAGGAATGGAAAATATGTCAGAGGGATCTCCAGGTTTCCGGAAAATGCTGTCAGCTTCCGGCTTTCTATTTCCAAAGGCCTGGCTGCCAGAAGGATCGTCTGGAACTCCTCTTCCTTTTCTTCCCTCTGTTCTGCAGCAGGCCGGCTGGAAATTCTCCCCGCATCCGCCTCCTCTTCCCTAAAATATACCTCCCATGGTTCTGTCTTTTCCCGGTCCTCCCCCTCTGGACCACGCTCCTCCTGCCGCCTGGAATCCGCCTTCCCTTTCCCAGTTCCGGCCTTCACCCCCGACAACAGAAACACTTCCACTGCCAAAAGGACCATCTCTGCAGCCCCCAGGATCCATTTATACTGAAACAGGCCATGGATTCCAAAAAGAGCAGCTGCAGCCGCCGGAAGAACTGCCATAAGTATTCCGACGGCTATGGCCACTGTCTTTAAGACCTTATCCCTCTCCCCTCCCCTTCCATGGTCTGATCCGCAGACCCTTGAAGAGGATTTTTCTGTCCTTCTCTCATTCATCCATTCCCCAGATCCCCGCGCTCCGTTTTCTGTATCCATTTTCCATGGATCCTGCCTTTTTTCCTCCTCCGTTCCGGTCTGCCCGCCTGTACGGTTCCTGGAGACCTCTTTTTCTTCCGCTTCGCCGTTTTTTCCAGCCTCTGACTCTGCCCTGGCCTTTTCCAGACACTTTCCAATCTCCTCAAGTCCGAAATTCTCTTTTCTGGACTCACGGAAAATGGCAAATGCCAGCACCACGGCCTCCCCGTCCCTGTGGTCCACGTGATCCAGCAGATATTGAGACAGTTCACGGAATCCATGGGAAAAATCCCATATGCCCCCAGGTACCAGGCAGAACGAGCATTGGAAGGAATCTGGATCCACATAGATCATTTCCGGGGTCAGATCCATGGATTTTTCGTCTAAAAGGTATCTCTCTGTCTGCTTCAGAGAAAATAAAAGATCTGCCGCCAGCCGTTCCAGTTCTTTTCCCCTTAAATTTCTGTGTTCCAGGATCCTCCCCAGCGGCTGTCTGGACGTAACATCATAATAGAACCACCGCTCCCCATCCACCTGCTTTTCTCGAAATGGAAGAAAGCCCGGGATCCTGTTTTCTGTCAGCATCCGCACCGTATATTCTTCATTTTTTCCCGGTCCCGGCTTCAGGACCATATAATTCCGGTTCATTTCCCGTCTGAACTCCACTTCCCCCATCATCCTGGCCATTCCCCATTTCTGTCAGGGCCGCTGTCCTCCGTAAAAATAGCTCCGGACGGAACGCTCCCCTTTCTATTTCCAGCGCCCACGCTCCAGCAGACGCATATCCCGAAATCTTTCCTGTTTTTCTTTTAAGCCTGGCGCTGTATTTCCCCAGCCAGAGCCTGGGATTTCCCTGTTCCTCTGCCTGCCCGGTAAAATAAGTATCCTCTTTCTTTTCATCCCTGTTATAGGAGGCCCGTTCCAGAGCCTCTTCCAGGATCATAGAACCGGTTATCTCATCATGGATCGTATAGGCCTCTTTTATGGTCATTCCCATAACCATAAAGACCAGACCAAGGACCAGCGCCGCCTCCACCGTAAAGCTGGCCGCAAGCCGCCGTTCTTTTTTCAGGAAAGCACCAGCCAGAGTCCCACTGGAAGCAGAAAGGGGAGGAACGGAAGCCTTTTCTGCCGGACGCCGACACCTCCGATGAAGGATGCGGCCATATATGCAAGGCTGTACACACTGCAAAAAATGAGCCCCGATAAAAAAAGCATAAAATTTTCTGCTGGCTCCAGAAAAAAACCGGTCACAATAAAAAACCATCCGTCTCCCTCCCCGATTCCTCCATCCGTGATCTGTCCCAGTATCAGAAGAAAGATCCCTACCGCTGCTGATGACAGCAGCCCAAGTACACTGCGCCCGGAAAGCAATGAAACGGCTGCGCCAAGGCTCCCTGCCGCCGCCAGGAACCCCTGCCCCACTGTCCTGCTCCGGAGATCCTGCCAGACCGCCCACACCAGAAATATCAGAAATATCCATTTTCCCATTCAGTTAACCGCCTCCCTCTGCTTTCTTTCTGGATGCACAGTAAGAGCATACGCCCAGGTGTCCCACATCCTCCAGATCCACTTTCCGGACGTAGGAGACCATGGAGCTGCAGGCCCGGTTAAAATGATAATGCCCGCCTCCTGCGGTCACATACACCGTCCGGTCCCCATGCCCGGAGTCCGCACACCGGGAGCAGGGGCGGTAACGCTCTCCGAACTGGTTTGTCATTTTTTCTGCCTGATTTAAGGATACAGCTTCATATGCATTGGAAATATAATGGCAGTCCCTATACAAGTGGTACCTGCCCATACCTGCTCCCACATACACGGCATGTCCGTTTCCCTCACCGGCTTCTGTCGTATGCTCTCCCGACTCCATCAGCTTTCCTTCCAGACCGATCCATCCCCTCCTTCTGGAAGCTGCCTTCATGGTAATTCCCTGTCTGTATACAGGAAAGAATGGGATCCTTTCCGTATATTCCACTTCCAGGCAGATATTTCCCGATGGATCCGGAGCCTTTGCATCCTTCACAGTCACATGGTCCACAAGCTTTTCTGCTTTTCCCTGGATCCACAGTCCGGCTGCTGCTCCAGAAAGAAGCTCCACATATCCACTGGATAGACCGCCTTCCCCGTCCACAGCTCCACCTGCGGAGCCGGATCCATTTCCAGTCCCCTCACCGCTCCCAGGTTCCAGTTCCTTCAGATACACAGCCTGACTTAATTCTTCGCTAAAGCATTCCAGCGCCGTCTGGACCTGTCTCTGCCGGTCCAGCCACCGCACAGGCTCCATGAGCGCAGCTGCAAAAAACAGCCAGAGCGGAAGACAAAGGGCGGCTTCCACTGTCATACTGGCAGAGACGCGCCGGGAATGTCCGGAGATGAATGGCAGTACCCTCTTTCCCAGGATAAAAACAATATTTATTAAGGGGAGAATGCAAGGTACTTGGAGAGACATTGCACACTGGTAATGCAATTTGGATTTTAGAAATGTGCCTTTCAGCATATGAGAATGAAAATCTGAAAAAGAGGGCACCGCCATTCACCTCCGTTCTTAATACGCCCAGGCTGTCTCCACAGTCTGCCAGTACTCACCCTTCATAAGAAACAAATGCCGTTGGGATATCTCTGTGCGGATCTCCACCTCACAGGCACAGGCATCCGTCGAAAAGTCCTTCTGTTTTTTTCTTACATTCCACTGGATCACATCCATCATCCTGTAATTTCTCACAGCCTTATCCTCCAGGAACAGCAGGATCCTGATATAATCCTCATATCCGCTGCCGGAAGCTTCCATATCCGGCCTCCCCTCCAGAAACTCCATGGCCAGCAGCCCGTCCAGACTCAGATGCCATGTGCTGTCCGTTTTCCAGAATCCGGTCTTCCCGCCGTCCAGAAGCCCACGCACATCCCAGACGGCCTCTCCCAGAGCCCAGAGGCTTAAGATCAGAAAACCAACGATCAGTCCTGCCGCCGCATTTCCCCCGGAAACCGCTGCTGCCAGGCCGTCTGCCTGGGCTTTCTTATCTGCCGCATTAAGGAGATACAAAAGGTTCATGGCCGCCCGGATCATAAGGAGCTGTTCCACGGTCTGGGCCAGGTTATCCCGGTCAGAGCCTTTTCCGCAGAGAAGATATTCCTGTTCATAATCCAGGGCCTGATCCGCCAGCTCCTCACGGCTTTCGCTTTTTTTCAGAAAGGAGTCAAAATACAGGAGTATGTATTCGTTCACCAGAAGCTGGGCTGCCAGCCCGTTGGACTCTGTTTTTTCTTCAGACTGTTCTTTTGAAGGACCATTCTGTCCGGCTCTGACTCTTTTTTCTGAAAGCTTTACTCCCTTTGGTATTACCAGCTTCAGAAGGTCTCCGCTCAGCATCTCCTCCAGCCGGTCCAGAGCGCTGGATTTTTCCTGGTCCACAGGCTCCTGCACTGCTGCTTCCGGTATCTGGACCATATCCATAAGCTCCTGGATCTGATCCCAGTCCGGCCCCGTCTCATCTTCTTCCCCATTTTCCTCATGCTCCCCATCTCCTCCTTCCTCCAGAAGCTCTGAAATTTCCTCCAGACGGACAGCCTCCGCCTCCAGCTGATCTTTCATCTCCTGACAGCGCCCCTGAAATTCCCTGGCGGCCTCTTCCACACTCTGATACGCCGCCAGCTCCATATCCATGGTTTCCGACGCCTGCGGCTCCATCCCTTCCCTTCTTTCTTCCCCTCTGGCAGATCGGCTGTCCTCAGAAAGAGCCTCCACCTCCTTTTGATACCAATCCGCCAGAGCAGGAAACTTTCCGATCTTTTTCAAAAGTCTCTTTATCTCCGTTTCCATTTTTCCGGCCCTTTCATCCGCAGCCGCCTCTGCTGCCCGTATCCTTGACCGCTCCATATCCTCCAGTGCAGCCTCCACCTCCCTCCTGGCCTTTTCAAGCCGCCTTGTATGCCTTCCGGCCTGGCGGCATACCTTAAATACAGTCCTGAAGTCTCCTGCCCGGGAAGCGTCCCTTGCGCTCTCCGAGACCCCGGACAGATCTCCGGCAATATCCGGCAGTCGGTACCGGACATAGGAGAGGATCCCGTCCTCCAGAGGCTTTCCCGCATGGTCCTGCATATTCAGAATGGCTGTGACCTCCCGGCTCTTCCGCTTCATCGGATACAGGTTCTCCTGTTCCAGATAAAAATCCAGATACGTATCGAAGGAACGCCCAATGGCCTCTGGAGACTCATACTCCAGGAACAAAAGATGGTACATATCCCACAGATTCCGGTTATACTGGCTCATAACAGAGGCCATGGCTGAATTGGCGGCCATCGTAAGGTACAGTCTGGCTCCCGCCGTCCGGGCCGATTCCAGAAGTCCCATAAAAAGCGACAGGATACACACCAGCGTAAGGCTCAGAAACACAGTAATCTCTCCCCTTTTTTTCATGATCAGTACACCTCTTTTGACTGCTTGCTGATCTCCGAAAAAATATTGTTCAAAAGCTGATTGATCTGTTTTTTAAAGATGATCACCAATCCGATCAGTACCACCAGGATCAGCACCACCTCGATCACGCCAACACCGTCTTCTTCCTTTAAAAACTCCATGATCCTCATACGGTCCCTCCTTTCAGCCCAGCGAGAAAAACGCCGGCGCAGTTACCATTACCATAACGATTCCGAGCATCCCAAACATGGGAAGCAGCAGCTTTGTGGACGCCTCCTCCCCCTTTCTCCGGGCCAGGTCCGCCTGTATCTTAAAGGCTTCTTCCATTTCCGGCTCCAGAAGGCTTCTGAGGCTGCTTCCACCTGTGCGCAGAGAGCTCTCCAGAATACCGGAAAATCTCGTGTAACACCGGAGTCCGCAGCGTTTTCCAAACCGGACGTATGCAAAAGCCTCCGGCGTCCCCGTCTCCATCTGGTTCAACGTGACCTGCATTTCCTGGTAAACCTCTGAAAACGGAAGCGTCTCCGACTGTTTCCGGTCCTGGACTGTCTTTTTCCAGGCCTGGCGGATGGAATAACCGGCCCCTGTCAGTACCAGAAAGCCTGAGACCAGGTCCGGATAAGCTGCCGTCAGGCTCTCCTCCCTTCTCTTTTTCTGGACCTGTTCGTCATTTTTTTCCTTCATCCAGAGACAGGCCGCCAGAACGCCTCCCAGAACCAGAAGGACCGCATTCTGAAACCGTCCCTTTCTCCGGTATGTAATGGGGACTCCTTCAAATTCTTCCATAAGCCGGACCGTCTCATTTTCCATATCCTCCAGCGCCAGACTGTCTATCCTTTCCGCCAGGCGCTCTCCCTGGGTCATCTCCTCCGGAAGGACGGTGACCGGGACCGTCACCAGCTCCTTCTCCTCTCCGCATGAAAGCTCCGCCATCAAAGAGAACGTTTCCCCCCTGGACGGGTCCACCCCCCGGAGCCCTTCCTGGTTTAAAAGCCCCATGCTGCTCAGAAGCTCCGGCCTCTCCGATTCCCATTCCACCTGGATCCCATATCCCGGAAGCTCCTCCGGCAGCTCCAGATCTGTGCGGATCTGGTCCAAAGACACATTGCTTCCCAGGATACCGGACAGGAGGATCTCCGAAATCTCTGGCATACGCTGGTGGAATTCCTTTGGGGAAAGTCTCCGGGGCGGAACCGTTACTGCCAGTTCAACAGCTCCCTCCTCCAGTCCTTCCGCATAAAATTCGTATACTGCATCCCTTTGTCCCCATGGGTTCCGTTTTAAGATCCCTTTATCCACAGTCTGCCGGTCTGTATCCGCCGCTTCAGCTCCCAAAAAGAAAACGATTCCCAGGGCAGCGCATCCCCCATACCGGAGATATCTGTATACCGTTCCCCTCATATACGAATCTCCAGGATCCTTTTTGAAAGGCTGCAGGCCCCTAAATAAATTCCAAGACATACTGTCATCACCACCCGTCCGGCTGCCGTCCCATAAAGAAGGTCAAAAAAGCCCGGGGACGTAAGCTCGATATAAAAAACGATCAGCAGCGGAATGGCGCTCATGATCCTCTGCTCCATCCGCCTGGCTGCTGTGGCCGTCATAATGTCCTCCTGGATCCGTATCTTTTCCGCGATGATCTCCGCTGTCCTGGCAATGATCCTTACCAACTCCCCTCCGCTTTTCCGGGCTGCCAGAAACACCTCGGAAAAGCTCTGGATATCCTCCAGGCCGCTCCTCCTGGCAAAGTCCCCCAGGGCCTCCCCGAAAGCCCGGTTCATCCGGGTCTTGGCGAGGATCAGGCGCAGCTCCTGGGATATCATAGAATCCTTCCCATAAAGCCGGTCCATTTCCTCCAATGCAGCGGCAAAGGCATTTTCCACCGAATACCCTGCGTTGAGTCCGGAGGCAGCCGAAAGGATCGCATCCTTGAACTGGAGCTTTAAGGCCTCTTTCCGCCGCCGCTTCAGATCCTTTCTCAAGATAAGCGGATAGCAGATCCCCATAGGCACCAGCACCGCAAACAGCGCCACGCTTCTGTAAAATACGAAGTCAAGAAGCGCCAGATACCCAATTCCCTGGCTTCCATACAGCAGCCACTCCTTTTTGCTCAGCCGGTATACCTCATAATCCATACCCTGCCCTTCTGAGCTTTTCCTGGCATCTGAGGTCTCCGGCCTTTCTGAGCTCTCCCTCCCCGTCAAGGGAAAACAAAGGCCTGAGGACGATCTCACCATTTTCAATTCCCACCACCTCCTCGATTGCCGTCACCTTCCGGCTCCTGTTCCTCATTCTTGCCACATGGACCATCACATCCAGGGCTGACGCGATCTGGCTCCTTATGGCCGGCAGGGGAAGCTCCATCCCCATAAGGACCATCGTCTCCAGCCTGGCCAGCATATCCCGGCAGCTATTGGCATGGCCGGTGCAAAAGCTCCCGTCATGGCCGGTATTCATGGCCTGGAGCAGGTCTACGGCCTCCTGGCCCCGGACCTCCCCGATCACTATACGGTCCGGTCTCATACGCAAAGCCGCCCGTATCAGCATCCCGATCCCGATGGCTCCCTGGCCCTCCCCGTTGGCGTTTCTTGTTTCCAGCCGTACCAGGTTCTCAATGTGGGCCAGCTTCAATTCCGCTGAATCCTCAATGGTGATCACCCGCTCTTCTGGAGGGATAAACTCCGAAAGAGCGTTTAAAAAGGTCGTCTTTCCCGCCCCCGTGCCTCCGCTGACAAAAATATTGTATCGGGCCGCCGCCAGTATTTTTAAAAGGTCCGCCGCCTCCCTTGTGACGCTCCCGTATTCCAGAAGCCGGTCCATGGTGATCGGATCCGGGAATTTCCGGATCGTGAGGATCGGTCCGTTTAGTGCCACCGGCTCCAGCACCACATGGACCCTCGAACCGTCCTCCAGCCTGGCATCCACAATGGGGGACGCCGTATTGACCGTCCGGTTGACCCGGCTGACGATCTGCCGGATCAGCTCCAGAAGCTGTTCCCGGGATTCAAAGGATTTTTCCCATCTCCGGATCCTCCCTTCTGTCTCCACAAACACCTCCTCCGGGCCGTTGACCATGATCTCCGTGATTCCCGGGTCATCCACCAGCTCCTGCAGGATATCCAGCCTCCGGAAGGAATCGAACAGCTCCTTCTGAAGTCTCAGCCTGTCCCTGAGAGCCATGGGTTCCCGCTCCATCTGCTCCAGGATCTTCCCGTCGATGACCTGGGACAGCTCCTCATCCGTCATCTGGCGCTCATAGGACATTCCCTGGAGGATCTCCTCCCGCAGCTCCCGTTTCAGATCCTGTATCAGCTCTCCCATATCCCTCTCTGCCCCTTTAACATCCCTCGGACGAAATCTCCCAGATCCCCCCACAAAAGCTCCTGCGGAAAATGCTCCATCCGCTTCATTCCTGTGACCATGGGAACATGGATCTTATGGAATTTTCCCGCCACCGTCTTTTTCCCGCTTTTTTCCACATACTGCTCAAACTCCTGGAGCTTGGCCCTGGAAACGGCATCTTCCCGGATGGGCATATAGACCGCCTGGCAGATCTCCAGAAGCGGCATGACCTGTCTCCCATAGTTCCCAATATCCAGGACCAGGGTCCCATATCCTCCCTCCTCCAGGATCTTTAACAGGAAATCCGCCATTTCCTCTGAAGTGATCTGGTTATAATCATCCGGAAAACGGATCGGAGGAAGCCAGGCCATATCTCCCAGATAGTAAATGACCGAATTAAGCTGAAGGCCGTGGAACCGGCCCTGCTTATAATAATAGATCAGATCTGAAAGATCCCGCTTCCACTGCTCGTCCAGAAGACCGGAAAAACCGGTAAACGTATCCAGCGTAATGAACAGCAGCTTTTCCTCTCTGGCCAGAAGCTGGCCCATTGCCAGGGCCAATGACGTTTTTCCGCATCTTCCCACCGGGGAATACACGCCGATGATCCGTTTCCCCGAAGCCGGAAGCCCCGGAAAATCCGTTTTCCCTTCCGGCGTTTCACAGTAGGCCGCCATCACCTCCCGCAGGATATCGTCGCCGGACTGGTATTTATAGATCCCATGCCCGCCTCCCTCCCCTGCCCGGACTTCCTCCTCTGTGAGAAGAATCCGCTGGACCGACGGGAGGCCTGGAAAGCCTCCTTCGGACAGCGTTCCCGTAAGGAGCACATCGATCCCATGGTCCCTGGCAAACTCCTCCAGCCGCTTCCTGGATGTAAAGGCCCGGGCGGAAAAGATCCCGTCCTCCCTCCGGTTGATATAATCAGAAAGCCGTTCCGCATAAAACGGATCCTCGTCGTAAACTGCCATGATCTTTTTCATCTTCCCTCACCTCCTCAGAGATATCTTCCAGCCAGCCATATACAATATCCCAGGAACAGCCAGGGACCCAGCCGCAGGATATTCCGTTTATCCTCCCTTCCCGGATATTCCAGGAGCTTCCCCTCCCTTCCGGAGCGGATGATAAAGGTTCCGATCCGCTCCATCCGCATCCACAGCGAGCCCTGCTGCCAGATCATCCCCGCCGCCCGGAGGGCGGCCAGAAAAAGCCCGGTGAAGATCACCAGGAGCCCCGGCCCCATACCCAGAAGACCTGTACAGAGAGCCATCAGCTTAATGTCCCCGGCTCCCAGCATCCTGCATAAAAACAGGGTATAAAATACAGCACATGTACCAATGACCCGGGCCGCCAGTCCCGCCAGCAATATAAACACATCTCCGCCGGTCCCGGCTCCCCATATGGCTCCCACAATCCCGCCTGCCAGCCCCAGAAGGATCTGCCAGTGGAACACCTTCCCATACCTTCAGTCCGTCACAGCGGCTGAAAGCAGTACGACAAATAAAACTGCCAAGGGCAGACACCTCCCATCTTTATTTTTGTTGTTTTCTGGAATCCTGCCCCGATCCTGGGGCTTCCGGCGAAACTGCCGGTCCTGTCCCGGGCGGACGCCCGGTTGGAAATGATCTGGAAATGAAGAAGCTCATTTCTGAATGTGCTCCTATTATCGGCCAAACAGGAAAAAAAGTCAATTTCAAAACCGTAAAATCGCCCTCTATATTTTCAGCAATATTCTACAAAAAATTTCATACAAAATAATAACTTTACTAAGTTTTATCCAAAACATTGACGTACCTTTCAAAAAATGCTAGAATATATTTAGTTTATATTTTTAAACCAATGGAATCAGAACACACAGACAGGAGGGCCATCCTATGCCGCAGGAACCGGACGACAGAGAATATACGCCGGATGAAAGCCGGTTAAAAACTTCATTCAGGGAGTGTATCCCCCTTTTCATCGCCCTGGGCGACAGTACCCGCCTAGCCATCATCCAGCAGCTTTATGAGGTGGAGGAGGACCGCAGATCCCTGGAGACGGAGCAGAAAGGCGGCCGCAGCGTATCCGAAAAACGCCGCGCTCCGGGTCTCAACGTGAAAGAAATCACAGAAAAAACCAGTCTTTCCCGTCCGGCTGTCTCCCATCATCTGAAGATCCTGAAGGATTCGGGGCTGATCGCTGTGGAAAAACGCGGCGTCTGCAATTATTACCATCTGACCAGCCAGTCTGCCATCGACCGGCTTCTCAGATTAAACGAGGCGCTGCAGCAGAATTCCAGTAAATGAATATCTCGCCCATAAAAAGACAATACTACCATTAACCTTTGTAATGCTCCGGAACGCGCCGCACAGCACCGGAAGTCAAACCAGTCAGAAGCCGGAGGTTCCGAAGCTTCCGGAAACCGGAAAAACAGCCTCCAGCAAACGAAGCTGCGGGCTGCCGGGAGGCCGGATACTGGAAAAGACCAATACCAGAAGAAAGGAAAATGGAAGTATGCGATTCATAAACAAAAAATCCGCGCCAAATAAGGAACGGACGAAGGAGCTTCTGGAGCTGAAAAAGCAGATCATGGCCAGCCAGACTGCGATCCTTTCCGCCCAGAACCAGTTTGAGCAGGTGGTGGACCCCGCGCTGATCGACTGCTACATTTATGAACTGAACGCAGCCCAGCTCCGCTACCAGTTCCTTCTCCAGAGCCTTAAAAAGCGGGAATTACAGGAGGTCTGACCGGCTATGAAGCCCTGGTATCAGAAAGCAGTTTTTTATCACATCTACCCTTTGGGGCTCCTGGGAGCTCCTAAGACAAATCATGAAACCTCTGCAGCCTGTCGTTTTGATGAGCTGCTCCAATGGATCCCCCACATACGGGATCTGGGCTGCACCGCCCTTTATATCGGTCCGGTCTTTGAATCCACAGGCCACGGCTATGACACCAGGGATCTGCGCCTGGTGGACCGGAGACTGGGGACAAATGAAGATTTTACAAATTTCGTGGACCAGTGTCACGAACATGGGATCCGTGTGGCAGTTGACGCCGTGTTCAACCACACCGGACGGGAATTTCCCGCCTTCCACGATATCCAGGAAAAGAGAGAAGCCTCTCCCTATAAGGACTGGTACCGCGGAGTAAACTTCGGCTGGGGAAGCCCCATGGGCGACTCCTTCGGATACGAGGCATGGCAGGGCCACTATGAGCTCCCGTGCCTGAACCTGCAGAACCCGGCGGTCAGAGAGTATCTGATGGATACCGTAAAATTCTGGATCGATACCTTCCACATCGACGGCCTCCGCCTGGACTGCGCCAATATTTTAGATTTTGCCTTCATGAAGGAGCTGCGCAGCCGCACCGCCTCCATGAAGGAAGATTTCTGGCTCATGGGCGAGGTGATCCACGGAGAATACGGAAGATGGGTCAATGGAGAAATGCTTCACTCTGTTACCAATTATGAGCTCCATAAGGCTCTTTACTCCGGTCACAACGACCATAACTATTTTGAGATCGCCCACAATGTGAAGCGGCTGGAATCTGTGGGAAGGGCTCTGTATACCTTTACGGATAACCACGACGAGGACAGGATCGCCAGCAAGCTGCGGGAACCAGACCACCTGTTCCCCGTATACCAGCTTTTATTCACCCTTCCCGGGATCCCGTCCGTGTACTACGGAAGCGAATGGGGGATCCAGGGAGCGCGCACCCGGGAATCTGACGAGGCGCTCCGCCCAGCCCTCTCCTTAAAGGATATGGAACAGAAGACCGGCCCCATCACGGACCATATCGCCGCCCTGGCCCGGATCCACCGGGATAATCCGGAGCTCCATGACGGAACGTATAAAGAACTTCTTCTGACCAACCGCCAGTATGCGTTTGGCCGGCTGGGAGAAAATACAATGATCCTTTCGGCAGTCAACAATGACAGCCAGCCCGCAGTCCTTTCCATACCGGTCCCGTTCCCGGCGTCCCAGGCCATAAACCTTCTGGACGCGGAAGCTCCTTCTATACCGGTGGAAAACGGAAGGCTTTCTGTGACCCTTCCGCCGTCAGGCGGCGCGATCTTTAAACTTCGGGAGGCATAAGAGTATGAAAAATTCAGGAAAAAGCAGTAAAACCACAGCAAAAAAGGCCGGAAGACCGGCCGGTACCGGCTTCATTACAGAACTGGACCGCTACCTGTTCGGTCAGGGTACCCACTATAAGATCTTTGAAAAGCTGGGGGCCCATCCCCGCACCTATGGCGGAAAGCCGGGTATGTACTTTGCCGTCTGGGCGCCCCATGCGAAGTCTGTGGGCGTCGTTGGGGACTTCAATGGATGGGATCCGGAGGCGTCTCCCATGAAGCCCCTGGAGGATTCCGGCATCTACGAAGCCTTCATACCAGGCCTTGGAACTGGCGAGCTTTATAAATTTGCCATCACCACAAAGGATGACAAGATCCTTTTTAAAGCGGATCCCTATGCGTTCAGCGCCGAGTTCCGGCCAGGAACCGCCTCCATCACCACCGATATCTCCGGCTTTTCCTGGAGCGATGAGAAATGGATGGAGAAGCGGAAGCACACAGAGCCGGAAAAAGCTCCCATGGCCATTTATGAGGTCCATCTGGGCTCCTGGAGAAAGGCCAGCCGGCCGGAAAAGGATGGCTATTATACATATAAGGAGGCGGCCCACGAGCTGGCCGACTATGTGGTAAAAATGGGCTACACCCATGTGGAGCTCATGGGCATCGCGGAGCATCCCTACGACGGCTCCTGGGGCTACCAGGTGACCGGCTACTACGCTCCCACCTCCCGCTATGGAGGTCCCAAGGATTTCATGTACTTCGTCAATTATCTCCACAAAAAGGGGATCGGCGTGATCTTAGACTGGGTCCCGGCCCATTTTCCAAAAGACGCCCATGGCCTGGCGGATTTTGACGGGGAACCGCTTTATGAGTACGCAGATCCCAGAAAAGGCGAGCATCCCGACTGGGGAACAAAGGTCTTTGATTACGGGAAAAACGAGGTGAAAAACTTCCTAATCGCCAACGCCCTTTACTGGGTAGAGAATTTCCATGTGGACGGGCTCCGGGTGGACGCCGTGGCCTCCATGCTGTATCTGGACTACGGGCGCAGCGACGGGAACTGGGTCCCCAACCAGTACGGAGAAAATAAAAATCTGGAGGCCATCGAATTCTTCCGCCATTTGAACAGCGTCCTTACAGGCCATATGACCGGAGCCATCATGATCGCCGAGGAATCCACCGCATGGCCCGGCGTCACAAAGGCACCGGAGGAGGGCGGCTTGGGCTTTACCTTCAAGTGGAATATGGGATGGATGCATGACTTTCTGGAATATATGAAATTGGATCCATATTTCCGAAAATTCAACCATAACAAGATGACCTTCGGGATCACCTACGCCACCAGCGAAAACTACATCCTGACCCTGTCCCATGACGAGGTGGTCCATTTAAAATGCTCCATGATCAATAAAATGCCCGGCTTCCCGGACGATAAATTTGCGAACCTGAAGGCCGGCTATACCTTCATGATGGGCCATCCGGGCAAAAAGCTCTTATTCATGGGCCAGGATTTCGGCCAGTACCATGAGTGGGACGAAAAAACAGCCCTGGACTGGTATCTGGCAGAGGAGCCCCAGCACAGGGACCTGCTAAAATATTACAGCGACCTGCTCCATATCTACCAGAAATATCCGGCCCTTTACCGGCTGGACAGCGACTGGAACGGTTTCCAGTGGATCAACGCCAACGACGGCGACCGGAGCATCTTCAGCTTCATCCGCCGGGATGAAACGGGGAAAAAGAACCTCCTGTTCGTCATCAACTTCACTCCCATGGCCCGGGACGATTACCGGGTGGGCGTTCCCAAATCCGGAACCTATACGCTGATCCTGGACAATGAGCACGGCCTCTATAAGCGCGGGGAGCATGCCTTCTCAAAACGCTCCGTAAAATCTGAATGCGACGGCCAGCCATATTCCTTTGCCTACCCGCTGCCGGCTTATGGAACCGCTGTTTTCCGTTTTAATTAATTGACAGGAATTTTTAATACGTTCACCGCATTTTTATGTTATACTGGATGTGGTGAACGTATTTTTACCTGGATAAAACTTTCAAGGAGGGAACTTATGCAGACGATTCTTGTATGCGATGACGATAAACAGATTGTTGAAGCTATTAATATTTATCTTACGGGAGAGGGCTTTGAGGTCATCAAGGCCTATGACGGCTACGAGGCCCTGGAATACCTGGAGGACCACGAGGTGAACCTGATGATCGTGGATGTGATGATGCCGGGATTGGACGGGATCCGCACCACCTTAAAGGTGCGCGAGACCAGCAGCATCCCCATTATCATCCTGTCGGCCAAATCCGAGGATACCGATAAGATTCTGGGCTTAAACATCGGGGCGGACGATTATATCACAAAGCCCTTTAATCCCCTGGAGCTGGTGGCCCGGGTCAAATCCCAGCTCCGCCGCTACACCCAGCTTGGAAACCTGAACCAGCAGAACAGCTCCCAGGTCTATAAGTGCGGCGGTCTCATGATCAATGATGAAAATAAAGAGGTGACGGTGGACGGCGAGCCCATCAAGCTCACGCCCATTGAGTATAACATCCTGCTGCTCCTTGTAAAGAATGCCGGAAAGGTATTCTCCATTGACCAGATCTACGAAAAGATCTGGAATGAGGATGCCATCGGCGCCGACAATACCGTAGCCGTCCACATCCGCCATATCCGCGAAAAAATTGAGATCAACCCCAAGGAACCCCGCTACTTAAAGGTGGTCTGGGGCGTGGGCTATAAGATCGAGAAACAGTAAGGAGAATCCAGATGAACCAGAATACACCGAGTTTTTTTCTGAAGCGTTTTTCCGGTTTTCTGCACTTTATCTTTGCCCTGATCGCGCTCACCGGAGTCGGGTTCATGTATCTGAACAGCAACTACGGCCGCGGACTGGACTGGATCGAGGATGAGACCTTCGACCAGTCTCCGGATTTTAATAAGAAGGTGCAGGCCGACATCGCCAGTATTTTCGACTATATCCAGTACCAGGAGCTTTTTGAGACCAATGGAGAGGTGGACTACAATAAAATGGTCCTGGACGTCTCTTCCGGCCCCGGCGGAGACAAGAGCTATACCCTCAACGACATCATCCTATACGGAAAGTCCCTGGGCTATTATATGGATGAGGCCGACAACTATGCCTTAAAGGGCGGGCCCGAAAACCTCAGCGCAGAGGATGAGGAGCAGTATTATGTGCGCTGGCGCTGCTATCAGTCCGAGGAGGAGCTGACGGGACCCGACCAGTCCTTTGCCACCCTGCCGGAGCTGACCTATGAGATCCTGAAGCGGTTCTCTTCCTATTACTCCATATATTCCCGGCTCATGTCGGATTTCACCAACTTTTATTTCCGTGTGGCTTTTTATTCCAAAAATGACGCCATCTATGAAATCCACACCAATGCGCCGGAAATGACCATCGACGACATGATGGCCATGGGAAAATATATCTATTATTCCGGGGATTCCAATGACCTGGCCGTAAGGACGAACTTTAATTCCACCTTCCCCAGTGTTCCGGCCCTCATGGCCAAGGCCAATCCCTACAACAGCTCCAACAACTATGTGGTCATCGGCCTGGACACCACCTACAAGGCCCTGGACGACTATGCCCATGCATATACCCAGTACAACAGCTCCAGGAAGACCTTCGTAAACGGGCTCTACCTGGCCTCCATCGGCCTGGCCGGCTGCCTTCTGACCTTTGTTTTCCTTATGTTTG
The DNA here is from genome assembly GCA_014385265.1 of Enterocloster hominis (ex Liu et al. 2021). Taxonomy (GTDB): domain Bacteria; phylum Bacillota; class Clostridia; order Lachnospirales; family Lachnospiraceae; genus Alitiscatomonas; species Alitiscatomonas aceti. The sequence goes on along the minus strand of JACRTJ010000011.1, from coordinate 25,650 downwards.
CCTCGGGCCATCCGGCTCTTGGGGACCGGTCCGTGGTCCTTTATCCCTTTGATAAGATCAAAACGGATCTGATGCTTCTGTTAATGGCCTTTGCCGCTTACATAAGCGCCGCCTTTCTGGCCCCTCTGGCATCAAAGCTCCTTCACCTTCTGGTGACGGAAGGCTACTGGGACCGCGCCAGCCGTCTCATGATGTTCGGAAGCCTGTATATGGTTGGGATCCTGACCTTTTTCAGCCTGGTCCGCCGTTATAAGGCAGAAAGCCTCTGGACCAACAGCCTCCTCCATGATCTGACGGAGACCCTTTCCGAAAGCACCTTCAAATACCGTCTGACCTTAAGCTTTGCGCTTTATCTGGCGGCCAATGTGTTTACGATCACCCTGGGGGCATTTTACCTCATCCAGAGCGATGGGAGCGGGTTTACCTCTGTTCCCTTCCTGGCCGGTCTCTCCTTCTGGGTGGTGGGCAATCTGGTCGTATTCTATTTCCTGTACCGCAACGCAGTCCAGACCGATAAGCTCCACCAGGCCATCGACAAGCTGGCTTCCGGAGAGACCAGCTACAAGGTGGACGTTTCCCAGTTTTCCAGCCTGGAGGCGCAGCTGGCTGAGGGCTTAAACCGCATCAGCGACGGTCTGGAAACGGCTCTGGCCGAGCAGGTAAAAAGCGAGCGCTTAAAGGCAGACCTGATCACCAACGTATCCCACGATATTAAGACGCCGCTGACCTCCATCATCAACTATGTAGATCTCATCAAGCGCGAAAAGCCCCAGGATCCCACGATCCAGAAATATCTTGAGGTCCTGGACCAGAAATCCCAGCGCCTTAAGACGCTGACCGAGGATCTGGTGGAGGCCTCCAGGGCCAGCTCCGGAAATATCAAGCTGGATATGGCCAATATCGACATCGTGGAGCTGGTCCAGCAGACCAATGGTGAATTTGAGGAAAAATACGCCATCCGTCATCTGGACATCGTTACGACCCTCCCCAATGAGGTGATCCTCATTGAGGCCGACGGCAGACGGCTGTGGCGCGTACTGGAAAACCTGTACAACAACGCCTTTAAATACGCCATGGAAGGCACCCGCGTCTACGTGGGCATCGAGGACCGGGATTCCGAGGTCGTATTCTCCATTAAAAACGTTTCTGCCACGCCGTTAAACATCAGCCCCGACGAGCTGACCGAGCGCTTCGTCCGCGGCGATACGTCCCGTACCACCGAGGGAAGCGGACTGGGCCTTTCCATTGCCAAGGACCTGACCCAGCTCCAGGGCGGCCGGTTCGAGATCACCATTGACGGGGATCTGTTTAAGGCAGAGCTGACATTTGCCATTAAAAACTAGCCGGATCTGTATCTGTATTTCAAAAAAAGAGCTGCTGCCAGCAGAGGATCTTCAAAATCCCCCTGCCGCAGCAGCTCTCTTCTATATTGTTCTACCGGATATCCAGAATCAGCGAAGCCAGCAGCGCGATCCGCGGAATATACTGGCTGATCCGCAGGTATTCGCTTTCGGAATGAGCCCCGTCCCCCCAGCCTCCCAGGCCGTCCAGGGTGGGGATTCCCATGGCTGACACAGCGTTTCCGTCGCTGCCTCCGCCTACGAACTGGTGGGAAAACGAAAGTCCCAGCTTCCTGCCGCATTCCTTCGCAGCCACAAACAGCTCCATGTTCCCCTGGGTCTCCTCCATGGGAAGCTTCCCTTCCACGATCTCCACCTCCCTGGACGCACCAGGAACAGATATCGGCAATTCCAGGATCTCCCGTCGGATCCTCTGGCCCTCCTCCATAGATTTATAGCGGCAGTCCACGGAAAAGCTGGCCGCAGCCGGTACCACATTGACCTTCGTTCCTCCCTGGCATATGCCCACATTGACCGTAGTGCCGGCCTCATAATCCGTCAGTGCCTGGATCTTCAGGATCTCCGCAGCCATCTCCTGGATGGCGTTGATTCCTTCCTTATGGGCATTTCCCGCATGGGAGGCCTTCCCATGGATCGTCACATTGAATTTTATATTTCCCTTTCTTCCTGTCTTAAGATCCCCGTTTCCCACACAGGGCTCGCAGACCAGGGCCGCCCGGGCGTTTTCTGCCAGTCCGCAGATAATGTCCGAGGATTCATGGCTTCCCGTCTCCTCGTCTCCATTGAAAATAAAGACCAGCTTTCTCCCCGGATCGATCCCCAGCTCCTTATAGGCTCTGGCCGTCCATATGGCCGAGATAAGACCACTTTTCATATCCGAAACACCAGGGCCATACAGCCGGTCTCCCTCTGTGCGGTACTGAATGGCGCCGATCAGATGTACGGTATCATAATGGCCAATGATCAGGAGTTTTTCCTCTCCCTGTCCGAGCTCAAACCGCACCAGATCATGTCCTCCCTCCCGCTCATAGACCAGCGGCTCCTCTCCCGTCCGCTCCCGGATCAAAGCCTCCAGGACCTTCCTGGTTTCGGCCAGAGCCTCCAGATCCGATGTGCTGGCCTCTGCCTTCACCAGCCGCTCCAGATCCCCAAAGATCTCCGCCTCGTGATCCCTGAAATACTTTAAAAGTCTCTCCTCCATATGGATCCCTCCCTATATATTTAATTTTTACGCTTTTCTCCCTGGTCTGCAGATATTACCTTCACCCGCTTCCATTTTCCCGTCAGATACCAGCCAAAGGAAATGATATAGTTGGCCGCCCAGCCCATGGGAACGGCCATCCATGCCACCTGGATCCCGTAAACAGGGGCAAACACGTTGGTGACGATGACCCGGATGGACAAATTCACCAGATTGGCCGCCGTAAATGCCGCCACATCCCCAGCTCCCCGGAGAAGACCATCGGTAGTGGCCTTAAGGCCGATGAAGGCATAGAAAAAGGAAAGAAATTTCACGTAAGAAACGCCCACAGAATAGGCAGTGCTGCCGCCGCTCTCCAAAAACATGGACACAAACGCGCCGCCGAACAGCTGGTACATGATGCACAGGCCCGCGCCCACAGTGAGCACGGTCACATAGCACATCTTATAGCCCTCCTTCACCCGGTCCAGCTTTCCAGCGCCAATATTCTGGGCCGTAAAGGTGGACATGGCATTTCCCATGGCCAGCATGGGAACGATGCTTAAGGACTCGATCCGGCTTCCTGCCGAATAGCCTGCCAGGGCCGCGGAGCCGAAGCTGTTGACCACGGACTGGACCAGAAGGATGCCCATGTGGACGATGGACTGCTGGAGCGTGGAGGGAACGGCGATCTTCACCATGGACCGCATCATCCCGAAATCATAACAGCCATATTTTTCCTCTTCCTCATACCCCTTCAGCTTCCGCATCAGAAGGAAAAAGGAGAGTACCGCCGAGACGCCCTGGGCGATCAGCGTTGCCACCGCCACTCCACGGACTCCCTGATGGAAGCAGATCACGAACACCATATCCAGCGCAATGTTTAACAGGGAGGAGAAGATCAGAAGATACAGCGGTCTTTTGGAATCTCCCAGGGAATTAAAAATGGATGCCTGGACATTGTACATGAACAAAAACGGAAGACCCAGAAAATAAATGGCCAGATACAGGGCTGCATCGGAAAAAATGTCCTCCGGCGTATTGACCCACGAAAGGATCTGATGGTTAAAAACAGCACCAACGGTCCCCAGGATCACAGAGATCACCAGGAAATTGATCATGGTCGTAAATACGGCTGTCTTCATTTTCCCTATCTTTCCCGCTCCCAGAAACTGGGAGATGATCACCGAGCTCCCGATTCCGCCGCCGATGGCAATGGCGATGAACACGTTGGTGATGGCGTAGGACGCGCCCACGGCCGCCAGGGCATTTTCCCCGACGAAGCGGCCCACGATCACCGAGTCTGTGATATTGTAAAGCTGTTGGAACAGGTTGCCGAAGATCATGGGGAGGGCAAAAAATAAAAGCGCCTTCCCTGGATGATCTGTCAGCATGTCGTATCTCTTCTTTTTTGCTGTCTGATTTGCCGGCATGGTTTTCCACTCTTTCTATCTGTTTTTTCTGGCTGATGCCAGAGCCTGGCCAGGAGCCTGACAGTTTCATTATAGCACTCTGAGCCGGATTCTTCCAAGGGTTTCCTCTCAGAAAATCCAAATGTGAAAATCCCCAGGAAGTCCGCCAGCCCCCATATTGTGAAACCAGACCGGTCATGATATAATGCGTTACAAACAGATCCGATCGCCGCCAAAATCCGGCGCTTCATTCTCCCGGAGGGATACGGATCCCCCAAGAAAGGAATTTCCTGCCAATGATCGATTTCAATGAATATAAAAAATACTTTGACGATTATGCAGCCCGCTATGATCACACAGACGGCCGTGTTGCCCTTAAGATCGTCCATACCTATGCCGTTGTCTCTGTCATGGAAAATCTGTGCCAGAAGCGCCTTCTGCCGCCCCACACCGCCGGACTGGCCCTTTTATGCGCCCTTTTTCATGATATCGGCCGGTTTGAGCAGTTAAAACAGTACGACACCTTCCTGGACCATAAAAGCGTGGACCACGCATCCTTAAGCTGCCGGGTCCTGCGGGAAAACCATGTGCTGGACCGGCTGCCTGAGACAGACAGGGAAGCCGTTCTCACTGCCATCGAAAACCATAACAAGCTGAGGATCGATCCCACCGTGACGGCCGCAGCCTCTTCCTGTCCCGATGACGCCCAGAGTTTAAGAGCGCCGGGGCCCTGCTGCTCCGCCGGAGAGGTCCTGGAGCTGTGCCGCCTCATCCGGGACGCCGATAAATGCGACATTTTCCGTGTCTTTGCCACCGACGACATGACCGATGTGGTGGGGGCCTCCGAGGAAGAGATCTCCCGGGAAACCATAACCCCAGAGGTCATGGAAGCTCTCCGGGACCATGTTTCCGTGGACCGGCGTGCCAGGAAGACCCACCTGGACCAGTGGATCGGCTTTTTATGCTTTGTATTCGACTTAAACTACCGGGAAAGCATCCAGATCGTAAAGGAGCAGGGGTATTATAGAAAGCCCTTTGAGCGGACGGATTTTAAGAACCCTGCTGCCAGAGCCCTGGTCCACGAAGCTCTGGGAACGGTGGACCTGTACATGGAGACCTTCGGACAGACCATTCCCGACGCTCTCCGGGAATTTTTCCAGGACCACCCGAAGATGGCTCTGGCGTTTTCCGGTGGGACTGACTCCGCCTATCTCCTATACGCGGCCAGGGCCTGCGACTGCCATGTCCGGGCTTATTATGCAGCTTCCCCCTTCCAGCCGGCCTTTGAACTGGAGGACGCAAAAAAACTGGCCGTTTCCCTGAAAGCCGAGATGACCATACTCCCCTTAAACGTCCTGGAGCTGTCCGCAGTCCGGGAAAACCCCTCCGACCGCTGCTATCACTGTAAAAACGCCATCTTTTCAAGGATCCTGGAGGCGGCAGAAAAAGACGGCTTCCTGGAGGTCATGGACGGTACCAACGCCTCCGACGACGCCGGAGACCGGCCCGGGATGCGGGCCCTTCGGGAGCTCCGGGTCCTTTCCCCCCTGCGGGTCTGCGGCGTCACCAAAAAGGCCCTTCGGGAATATTCCCGGAACGCGGGACTCTTTACCTGGAACAAGCCGGCCTATGCCTGCCTTGCCACCAGAGTCCCCACTGGCTGCTCCATCGACCCGGAGATCCTAAAAAAGATCGAGCGGGCAGAGACCGGCCTCACCAGGCTTGGCTTTTCTGATTTCCGCGTCCGCGTCTGGAAGGATCCCGCAGGCCAGGATTCCTGGAATGCCAGGCTCCAGCTTACGGAATCCCAGTTTTACCTTCTGGCCGGAAAACGGCTGGAGGTCCTGGAGCTTTTAAAACCAGATTTCTCCCAGGTACTCCTGGATCTTTCCGCCCGGTCTGTGACCATATAAAAAACAGATACAGCAAAGGCAGTCTGAAATCCATCAGAGCTGCCTTTTTTCTGTATCCGCCTTTTCCTCATCCGTTCCGTAGTTCTCTCCATAAAATCGGTTCAGCCAGTCCACTGCATTCCGGATCCCCTCGTTATCGAAGGAAAATTCCTGAAACGTCTTTTTTTCATCCTCTGTCACAGAAAAAATATAGGGTCCTGGCCAGGCAGCGGCCTGAAGAACGTCGCCATTCTCTCCCGCTTCCTTCCGTATCATGAAATTCATTTCTTTCTCACTTCCCGTAAACGTGGTTTTTTTCAAATATGGGATGGAGATCATCCCATCCAGATCGATCATATTCCCCGCCTCCTGTCTAAATTCATTATATCATCCTTTTTCCTTCTCCGCTATTGTAAAATCTGTGAATTCTTTATATACTTTATTTTATCAGAAAACATAAAATATAAGAAAGGAACACACAAATGAAACAATTTGTCAAAGACCTGGTCCACTCCTATGAAGAACCGTTAAAAGAGATCCGCCACCATCTCCATGAAAACCCGGAGCTTTCCTTTGAGGAATACAGGACCGCAGAATACATCCGCAAGGCCCTTGGCTCCATGGGGATTGCCCTCCAGGACGGGATCACCGGCACCAGCACGGTGGGAATCCTGAAGGGCCGGGAGGCTGGTCCCTGCATCGCCTTCCGGGCAGATATCGACGCTCTTCCTGTGGAAGAAAATAACGATCTCCCCTATAAATCCAAAACGCCCGGCATCATGCACGCCTGCGGCCATGACACCCATGCCGCCTGTCTCTTAGTATTGGCCCGGATCTTATCTGAGCATCCGGAGCTGGTAAAAGGAACTGTAAAATTCATCTTCCAGGCAGCGGAGGAAAAGCTTCCCGGCGGAGCAAAGGCCCTCTGCGCAGATCATGCCTTAGACGGCGTGGACATGGTATTCGGAATGCACAGCTCCTCCAACCATCCCCTGGGGACCATCACCTTAAGCCACAGCTCCAGCTCCGCGGCCATCGGTATTTATGAAGTGGCTATCCACGGCAAGGGAGGACACGGAAGCGCTCCCCACAACGCGAAAAACCCGGTTCCTGTGGCCTGTCTCCTGGCCTCTGCCTTAAACCAGATCCTGGCAGAAAAGAAGGCCCCCGCAGATACCGGAGTATTCACCGTCTCCTACATAAACGGCGGCCAGTACCCCAATATCATCACAGATACCGTTACCCTGGGCGGCAACATCCGTACCCAGGACAATGACCTGATCCAGCAGATCTTCGGCCACATTGATTCCATCAGCCACGGCATCTGCGAGGCCCACGGAATGACCTGCGACGTGACCACCACCCTGGGATACCCGGCCACCATCAATACGCCGGAATACGCAGATGTGATCGCAGATGCGGCAGATACCATGGGGTACACACCGGTGGAGGAATCCGGTTCCCTGGGCGGGGAGGACTTCGCCTACTTCCTGATGGAAAAGCCCGGCGCATATTTCCATGTGGGTATGGCCGATCCGGACCGTCCCATCACCTCCAGCCCCCATCACAACTGCAGCTTCCAGCTGGATGAACGCGGACTGGCCATTGCCCTGGAAATGGAGCTGGCTCTGTACTTAAAGCTCACAAAACAGGATGGGGAATAAAACGGAAGTCTGATACTTGTAATTTCTTTCAGATATGATATACTAAATATAGAAAAAGGGAAAGCCACAGAAGCGGCTTACCCCGAACAATGAATTACTACCCTAACGGGCGGCCGTCACATGTGCGAGATGTGGCGGCTACTTTTTTCCCTTAAAGACTGTATAGCACAGTCCCACAAGGGCGCATATGAATATTCCCGTCTGAATCATATCAGAATATGTAATATACATAAGCAACGCCCTCCTTTCCTCTTTGGTCCGGAGGGGTTATAGGCCCTCCGAATCATCAGAGGGTAAGCCGCCCTGGCTCTGTGGTTTCCCATATTGGTATTATATAATAGCGATATCTGGATGACAATCTTTATTTTTATCCGCGATATCTGATACTTGTAATTTCTTTCAGATATGATATACTAAATATAGAAAAAGGGAAAGCCACAGAAGCGGCTTACCCTCAGACAGTTAGCAGCTGTATCTTTCAGCCGTCAACTATTTGCGGTAGTTGGCGGCTACTTTTTTCCCTTAAAGACTGTATAGCACAGTCCCACAAGGGCGCATATGAATATTCCCGTCTGAACCATATCAGAATATGTAATATACATAAGCAACGCCCTCCTTTCCTCTTTGGTCTGGAGGGGTTATAGGCCCTCCGAATCATCAGAGGGTAAGCCGCCCTGGCTCTGTGGTTTCCCATATTGGTATTATATAATAGCGATATCTGGATGACAATCTTTATTTTTATCCGCGATATCTGATACTTGTAATTTCTTTCAGATATGATATACTAAATATAGAAAAAGGGAAAGCCACAGAAGCGGCTTACCCTCAGACAGTTAGCAGCTGTATCTTTCAGCCGTCAACTATTTGCGGTAGTTGGCGGCTACTTTTTTCCCTTAAAGACTGTATAGCACAGTCCCACAAGGGCGCATATGAATATTCCCGTCTGAACCATATCAGAATATGTAATATACATAAGCAACGCCCTCCTTTCCTCTTTGGTCTGGAGGGGTTATAGGCCCTCCGAATCATCAGAGGGTAAGCCGCCCTGGCTCTGTGGTTTCCCATATTGGTATTATATAATAGCGATATCTGGATGACAATCTTTATTTTTGTTTTATAATTCCCTTTCACCGCATGGCGATCCCCGCGGAGCGTTTTTTATGTCGTAGGACGGCACTTTCCTATGGCATAAAAGATGCTGCAAAGGGAATATAAAGCCTGCCCTTTGCAGCATCTTCCATTTCTTACTTCTATTTTCTTACGCCTTCCACTGCTTCTTTATCTCTTCAAATTCACCGTCCGAACAGTAAATGGTATGCCCGGGAGCGATCTCATGGTAAGAAGGCTGGTTCCCATCCCCATACCGGTGCATTTCCGGATCATAATGGATCTTCTTCCGCTTCTTTTCATTGATGGGATCCGGCTCTGGGATAGCAGAAAGCAAAGCCCGGGTGTACGGATGCATGGGATTCTTAAATAATTCGTCGGAATCCGCCATCTCCACCAGCTTTCCATAATACATCACGCCGATCCGGTCAGAAAAGTACTTGACCACCGACAGGTTATGGGCAATGAAGAGAATGGTCAGCCCCATCTCCTCCTTCAGCTTGTTTAACAGATTGATGACCTGGGCCTGGACCGAAACGTCCAGGGCCGACACAGGCTCATCGGCGATCACCATCTGGGGCTTCACGATCAGCGCCCTGGCAATGCCGATCCTCTGCCTCTGGCCGCCGGAGAATTCGTGGGGGTACCGGGAGGCATGCTCCGCCTGAAGCCCCACGTGCTCCAGCATGGCCACCACCTGCCGATGCAGCTCCTCCGGATCCTTTACCCCGCGGATCTTTAAGCCCTCGGCAATGATCTCCTGGACTGTCATTCTGGGGTTTAAAGAGGCAATGGGATCCTGGAAGATCATGGCGATGTTGTCGGTGATATACTTTCTCAGGCTCTTATCCATCTTCCCGCTGATCTCTTTTCCGTCAAAGGACACGGTCCCGCTGGTGGGATCGTACAGACGGATGATGGTGCGGCCTGTGGTGGTCTTTCCGCAGCCGGATTCCCCCACCAGCCCGAAGGTCTCTCCCCGCTCCACATAAAAGGAAACATCGTCCACCGCCTTCACCACCGAGGTTTTCCCGCGCTTTTTCGTGGTAAAGTGCATACTTAAGTGATCCACATCCAGGATATGGTCACGCTCTTTTCTGTTATCCGATTTCATATCCTGCCTCCTCCCTCATCCTGGCGATCCTGTGCTTTAAGATATCCGGCATCTCCACCTTGGGCGCGTCGGGATGAAGCAGCCAGGTGGCGGCATAATGGGTATCAGAGATCTTAAAATACGGCGGCTCCTTTTCAAAATCGATCTTCATGGCATACTTATTTCTGGCCGCAAAGGCATCTCCCTTGGGCGGATGCAGCATGTTGGGCGGCGCACCGGGGATAGCAAACAGTGTCTCCTCCGTGTGAAGGTCCGGCATAGCCGAAAGGAGCGCCCAGGTATAAGGATGGGCCGGCCGATAGAAAATATCCTCGCAGGTCCCCACTTCCACAATGCGTCCTGCATACATCACGCAGATCCGGTCCGCCATGTTGGCCACCACGCCCAGATCGTGGGTGATGAAGATCACCGAAAGATCCCTTTCCCGCTTCATATCGTTGATCAGCTCCAGGATCCTGGCCTGGATGGTCACATCCAGTGCTGTTGTCGGCTCATCACAGATCAGGATCTCCGGGTTGCTGGCCAGAGCGATGGCGATGACGATCCTCTGGCGCATACCGCCGGAAAACTGGAAAGGATAAGCGTCATACCGCTCGGCGGCGTTGGGGATCCCCACAGCCTCCATAAGCTCGATGGCCCGGGCCTTGGCTTTGGACTTTTCAATGGCCTTGCTTAAGATCAGAGCCTCGGTGATCTGCTTTCCGATCTTCATAATGGGATTTAAGGCCGAAAGCGGGTCCTGGAATACCAGGGAGATCCGTTTTCCGCGGATCTTATAAAAATCGGCCTCCTTATACTTCGCCATATCCTGGCCCTGGTACATAATAGTGCCGCTGTCGATATGGCCGTTTTTGGCCAGGATCCCTAAGATCGCCTTGGTAGTCACGGATTTTCCAGAACCGGACTCCCCCACGATGGCCAGGGTCTCGCCCTTATACAGGTCAAAATTCACATCCCGCACCGCATGCACCTTTCCTGCAAAGGCATTGAAGGATACGGAAAGATCTTTTACGCTTAAAATTGGTTCCATACTTTTCTCTCCTTTCCTTATGCGCCCCGCTGGGTCGGATCAAAGGCGTCGCGCAGGCCGTTGGATAGCATGTTGAAGGCGATCATTAACAGGGAGATCACCACCGCCGGGAAAAATACCTGGTTGGGATACTGCTGCATCACCTTCTGGCCCTGGGATAAGAGAACGCCAATGGAGCTTTCCGGAGCACGGATCCCCAGTCCAATGTAAGCTAAGAAGGACTCGGTGAAGATAGCGCCCGGAATGGCGATCATGGCCCTGGTAATGATGGGGCCGATGGAGTTGGGCAGGATATGGCGGAAGATCAGAGCCATGTCCCTGACGCCCAGGGTCCTGGCCGCCAGCACGTACTCGCTGCCCTTATAGCGGTAAAACTGAGAGCGGATCATCCTGGCCGTTCCGATCCAGTTCTGGACCACCAGGCAGAGGATGATGGAAAGGATCCCCGTACCAAAAAACAGGATGAACAGAGTCACCACCACGATTTCCGGGAACGCGCCGATGATCTCGGTGATACGCATCATGATCATATCCACCTTTCCGCCGTAATAGCCTGCGATGGAGCCGTATACAATGCCGATGCACACGTTGCAGATCACAGAAATAAAGGCGATCAGCAGGGAGACCCTGGCGCCGCGCCACATGCGCACCCAGAGATCCCGGCCCAGATAGTCGGTCCCCATCCAGAAATACGTTCCGTCCTCCACGCCGGAGTACTTATAATAATCCACCTTAATATCGCACATTTCCACGCCCTGGACCGTGCGGTGATTGATGACCTTTAAGATACTGCCCTCCGGATACCGGGAGGTATCCTCCAGAGAGTCCACCCGCCGGTTGGTGAGCCACCGGGTCCCGTCCAGGATCCCATAGTTTTCCAGCACCGGCACCTTGGGCGGAAGATTGATGCGGTTCAGATCCTGGTCGTTGTAGTCCCAGCGGCTGAGGGCCGGGGCAAACACAGCGAACAGAAGAACGATCACGATCCCTATGAAGGCGATGATGGAAACCTTACTGCGGCAGAAGCGCAGCATGGCGTCCTTAAAGAAGCCGATGGGCTTATCCTGGAACTTTTCATCAGCGATCTCGCCCTCCATCTGGACAAACTCAAAGCTTTCCGGCTCCACCTGGTATTCAGGCAAATCGGAAGAATAAAATTTTGCCATTACTTCTTCCCTCCCATCCTCACACGCGGGTCAACAATGCCGTAAGACAGATCCACGATCAGAACCGTGATCAGAGAAACCAGCGAGTAAAAAATCAGTACTGCAAGGGTCACTGTATAATCCGGCGCGTTGACGGATTTGACCATGATACCACCCATGCCGGGAATCGAAAAGATCGTCTCGATCACCAGACTTCCGCCCATGATGCTCGTGAACATGGGAACGATGATGTTCATTAACGGAAGCAGGGAATTGCGGATCCCATGGTTCAAGGTAGCCTGCCGCTCCGTAAGCCCCTTGGTCTTGGCAAGGAGCATGAAGTCCGAATTGATGGTCTCGGCCAGCTCTGCCCTCAAATACCTGGTGACGCGGGCAATGGGGCCTAAGGACAGGGCGATGATGGGAAGTGCCAGACCATGGAACCTGGCCCAGCCAGTGGATGTGGCATCGAAGATGATCGGGAACAGCCCACCCTTAAACGCCACGAAATACTGGAGCAGCGTCGCAAAGATAAACGACGGCACGGAGATAAAGATGACCACCAGAAACGAGATCAGGTAGTCGGTGATGGAGTTTTTCCGTATGGCCGCCACGATCCCCAGGCCGATTCCCAGCGGCAGGGAGATCAGCAGCGAGAAGAAATTAATATATAACGTCACCGGGATCTTGGTCTTTATAATATCCCAGACCGGCACGTTAATGTTCATCTTAAGGGATGTCCCCCAGTCTCCCTCTAAGATCAGACCCTTTAAAAACAGGCCGTACTGGACGATGATCGGCTTATCAAGGTTATATTTTGCCTCCAGGGCCGCCCTCTGCTCATGGGTCATATCCACCGCATCGTCAAAAATCCCCCCAGGCATGAGGCGGATCACCATGAATCCCACGGTCAGTATGATAAACATGGTCAGCAGCATGGCTAAAATTCGCTGGATCGTATACTTCGCCATAAGACATGTTCCTTTCCACATCAGATTAGAAAATGGGGATGCCGCAAAACAGCAGCCTTGCAGCATCCCCATCCTGGTTCCTGTCAGTTATTCTGCAAACGATCAGTCCTTTGTACTGAGAATGTATCCAAAGCCATAGCCGGGGATATATTCGTCGCATACAAGATGGATCTTAGAGCTGATCAGATTGTAGGACGGAGCCTCATAGACCGGGCAGGCCGCCACTTCATCCAGAACGATCTTTTCCATCTGTCTTGTGAGGTCCATGCGGTATGCAGGATCCAGCTTCGCTTCGATATCGTAGTTGGCCTTTTCCCAAAGGGCGTCAAATTCGTCGTTATAATATGGCTCGTTCTTATTGGAATACATGCTGCTGTAAACCTTAAGTCCGTTCCACGGAGCCGGAGTACTGGTGTTCCAGCCTCTCCACTGAAGCTCGAAGCTGTTGGGATCGCCTTCCTTCCAGCCCTTGATATAGCTGTTTAATACGGAAGTGGAGCCAGCCATCAATTCCAGAGTAAAGCTGTCGCCAAATACCTCTGGCAGAGATTTGTGCAGAAATTCAGAAGCTGCTTTATTATTGGCGCTGGTCTCGTTATACTGTAAGGTCAGGGTCAGACTTGTAAGGCCGCATTCTTCCAGGGCCTTCTCATAATATTCCTTTGCCTTTGCCGGATCGTAGCCCAGGTTGGGCTCTAAGAGAGCCTGGGACTCTTCCATATCCCGGTAAGTCTTTCCGTCTAAGCCAAGACACTTGCTGGCAACCAGATAATTGGCCGGGATCCCGTTTGTCATCTTTGCAATGCTCTCACGATCGACAGCATAGAATAAGGCCTTGCGGAAATTTAAATTTCCAAGAATTCCATTGTTATTGGTATTTCCATGGTTGATGGTAAGGGTCTGAATCGAAGTGGCCGGGGCTTTCTTGATGCTAGGATCATCGATATACTGCTCGATGGATTCCGGGCTTAAGGAAACCGCGTCCAGTTCGCCGTTTAAGTAAAGCTCCAGGGCTGTATTCCGGTCGCCCACGATCTTATAGTTGTAGCCATCCAGCTTGATCTTATCGCCCAGAACGAAATCCGGGTTCTTCTTCATATCGAACTGGGAGCCTGCGATCCACTGGTCCAGGATAAATGCGCCGCAGCTCATGTATTTTTCCCTGGTGGATCCGTAAGTGTTTGTGCTCCGGTCCTCGCTCATACATGCCTCATAAGTAGGCTCATGAACCAGGCAGGTCCATACATAGTTAAAATGTGACTTAATGTCTTCAGCCGTCACGGGAGCGTCCAGCTGGAGCTCCAGGGTATAGTCGTCGGCTTTTTTAATTCCTACGTCCTCCCAGGCAACAGTTCCGGCGTTCCCCTGGAGAGAATAATCCGATGCTTTGGTAATAGTGATATAGTCGCTGGCAAGCTGGGAGGCACGGCTGTTGACCATAATAGGATCCAGACACATCTTAAAGGAGTAGATCACATCGTCTACGTCAATGGCGTCTCCATTTTCCCACTTGGCATTTTCACGGATCTTGATATGCCATACCTTTCCTTCCTCATCCGTCTGTTCCGGCTCTTTTTCTGCCAGCTCCGGGAGGTACTCGAAACTGGTCCCCTCCGCGTTGGGATACTGGCGGTAAAGCTGGAGGGAAGTCCTGGCGATCACGTCGCCGGATACGCTCATGGTATAAATATGCGGATTGATGGTATCCACATCCGTCGTCATATAGTCATGGAAGATCTTCAGCCCGGACTCTTCCGCCGAGGCTATCTCTCCGGCCTGGCTCTCTCCGGAGGTCCCAGCTGCGGCTGTGGTAACCGGCTCATTGGAATCCCCGGGATTCTTCGGTTCGCTGCTGCACCCGGAAAGCAGGCCGGCTGCCATGGCACATGCCATCATTGCTGCTAATACTCTTTTCTTCATTCACTCATTCCTCCTTTTTTATTGCAGGGCTTCTGCCCATAAATAACGACTGGCGTTTCTTGACTTTCTTTCCAATCCAGGTATAATAGGACTCATAATCATTTTTAGAAACAAAGGACGGTGCATCTATGTCTTCACTTTCAGTCAAAAATCTGAAAAACTACGTGGTCCTGGGGATCGCCGTGGCTGCTGCCTACATTTTTTTCCAGAAGGACCAGATCTTCCTCTACCGGCTCATCGACGGCCTCTTCATCGGCGGCATGCTCCCAATGATTCTGGGCTGTTTCCGCCTGGCCAAATATGCCGGCTCCTTTGATCTGCTGGTCTACTCCCACAAAAAGCTGGCGCGCTCGGGGAAAAACTCCGATCTTGCACAGGATGAAAAGGATTCCAATGGTTCTGCCGCTCCTGCTCCCGAACAGCTCGGGTCCTATTCCGACTATCTGACCCAGAAGAAACCGGCTGCCACCTATAAGGAGCCGCTTCTGGCCGGAGGCGTCTTTATCCTGGCCTCCCTGTTTTTGACCATTGCATTTTACTAAATGTGCATGACTCATTTATGTGTATTCTGTATATATTTGAGATATTTACTTGAGATTCATTGTGTTTATTATACAAATACATATATTGTGTGTCAAAGCAGAAACTGTTATTTTTCGTCCACATCGTAAATTGTCAGACAAAATAAAGGGATTAGGTTTTTAAAGAAGTTTTCTCCTTCGTTTAAACAACCTAATCCCTTTTGTATTTTACTCTAACTGGAGCTCTCCTGTTTCTGTGATCTCACAGCCTCCTCTGGTGCGGTTCACCTTTATGAGTCCCTGCTCCGAAAGACTCTGAAGGATGCTCCGGATCTTTCCCTCCGCCACCTGGATCCCTTCATTCTCCAAAATTTCCTGGAGACCGGCCCGCCCGGTCTTCGGATTCTGGGCCACCGTCTGTAAGACCCGTTTTTCCAGGGGAGAAAGCAGCGACGTTTTTTTCGCCATCTGAAGCCTTATGTAAGCCGGAAGATCCCGGATGGTCAGCTTTCCCTCCGAATGAAAACAGTAAACATACTTACAGAGGTTTTCGATCTCCTTTCCGTTGCCCGGCCATGAATACGCCGTCAGGCTGTTCCACAGCTCCTCGCTGCACATATCGGTCCAGCGCAGAGCTGAATTGTTGTAGATATTCCGTATAAAGTACTCAAATAAAAGCGGAATATCCTCGGGTCTCTGGCGGATGGGAAATGTCTCCAGGGATACCTCGCCGATCATATAAAAAAGAGACTTTAAAAACCTCCCCTCCTGGCACATGGTATAAAGATCCTCTTCCGTGGATGCGATAAACCGCACGTCGGGCATCTGGTCCATCATATTTAAAAATTCCTTCTGCATCGATATCGACATACAGTGAATGCCATTCAGATACAGGGTCCCGCCCTCTGCCCGATTTAAGATCCCCTCCCGGCCGTCTCCGGGAAACAGCTCCTCCATGATCTGCCCTTCACTCAAAACCGTCAGATTCAGCTTCATAAAGGGCTCTGCACTTCTCCTGGAATTATTGTGGATGGCCTGGGCCAGCACCTCTCTTCCCGTACCCGGCTCCCCGGAGATCAGCACCCGGTAATCCGTTAAGGAGATCCGTCTGGCCGCCTCCACCATGCGCAGAGAGCGGCTGTTGGCCGTCCGGTAATCATCAAAGCGGAAGTAGGCCCCTTCTCTCTTTATAACGTTTCCTTCCGTATCCCCCTCTGGAGCCGGTCTTTCCAGGGCCGGCTGGTCCATATGGCAGTGGATCATGGTCAGTCTCCGGTGGTTCATGTCCCGGATCTCCTGGACTGTCAGCTTCAGAGGCTCCTCCTTACCCCTACAGACCAGGAAAAATGGGGAACGCTGGTCCTGGGACCTTTTCGCAATGCCGTCCAGCTCCGGTACCGCCTCCTTAAGGAGCGTACCCACCAGGTGGGATCTGGGAATATCCAGGGCCTCCTTAAACTGCTTATTGATCATCTGGATCTTCCCCTCATCGTCTATGATACAGATGCCCGTATCAATGTTGCTGATGATGCTCTGGGTAATGAACTTCGTGTTAGTGGCCTGGCTCAGCTGGTGATTGGATATTTTCAAAAGCTGCACAAACTGGTTGATATAATTTAAGGACACCACATCCGCCAGGCTTAAAGGCAGATGGAAAAATGAGGCGATCTCCGAGATCGTCGAAATATCGGCGATCCGGATCCCGATGTCCACCAGCGTCTGGACGTTCCTGGGAGCCAGCTTATTTTCTCCCACCGTCACCGCATACTGGATCCTGGGATCCGTCTCCGGACAGTCCGGATAGTATGGAATGAAACGGTATTGGGTGATCCCAAGTGTGTATAGAAGCTGTATGCTGTCCTTTGCCGAGCATTCCGAATCATTGACCAGATACACCTCCGAATTGGACGGGATCGAAAGGATCCTGTTTAAATACGTATGGTTAAAGGTCCGGATACAGATCAGATACCGGATCTTCGGCGTCATGAGAGGCTCTGCCATCCTGGCCGCGGATCTGGAGCTGAACAGTACCAGATCCGCCTTTTCCATCCGTTCCGTATCCACATCTGCCGCAAGGCAGGTTTCCAGATGGATATATTTACTAAATATATGATTTAAATAGGACCGCATTCCTACATTTGTCGTTGAGCTCTGAGATACGATCAGCATTGTGGGCTTTTCCACCTTATACCCCCCCCCCTGTATTTTTCATTCAATTCCATTATAGTCGCTCATATACAGAAAAACAACCAGATCTCCCAGTCCTATATATTTTTTTGTTTTTCCTCCCTATGTTCCATAATTTCTTTGACATTTTCACAAAAAATTTGTACAATAGTACTGATTTAGAGCTATGATCTAAGAAAGGAGCGTGCTTTTCAATTGCTGCTGATCAAAAATGGAAATTTAATCACCATGGCCGGTATGTATGAGCAGACCGGCGATATCCTGATCGACGACGGAAAGATCGTAAAGGTCGGCCAGGTGGGAGAGGTGCCGGAGGACTGCCAGATCATCGATGCCGCCGGACGCACCGTCACTCCCGGTCTTGTGGACCCCCACTGCCATGCAGGTCTATGGGGAACCGCCTGCCGCGAGGAAATGGACGGAAATGAGTATACGGAGCCGGTCCTTCCGGGACTGCGGGGCTTAGATGCCATCAACCCAGAGGATGCCACCTTTGACGCGGCTCTCCGCCAGGGGATCACCACCGTTGTGACCGGTCCCGGAAGCTCCAACATCGTCGGCGGAACCTTCTTAGCCATCAAGACCGCCGGCGAAGATATGGAGTCCCGTGTCATCTGCCCGGAGCTGGCCATGAAAATGGCTCTGGGAGAGAACCCAAAGATGACCTTCGGAAACCGTGGAAAGGCTCCCAGAACACGGATGATGAGCGCCGCCCTTATGCGGGAGGAGCTTTTTAAGGCAAAGGAATATTATGAAAACTATAAGCTCCATGGCCAGGAGCCGGATTTCCCGTTCGACTTCCACCTGCACTCCTTAATGCGGGTATTTGAAGGAATGCGGGTCAAGATCCATGCCCATCAGGCGGACGATATCCAGACTGCTGTCCGCGTGGCCAATGAATTCGGCCTTCATTACTCCATCGAGCATTGTACCGAAGGATGGATGATCCCGGAATTCTTAAAGAAAAACAACGCCGAGTGCCTGCTGGGCCCCACCGTCGGCGGCAAGAGCAAGATCGAATGCCAGAACCGCTCCTATGAAGCCGGACGGATCCTGGAGGAGGCCGGAGTCACCTTCGCCCTGATCACCGACGCTCCCTTCGTTCCCATTGAGGACCAGCTGCTCCAGGTCATCCTTTATGTGAAAAACGGAATGTCCAGGGAAATGGGAATCCGCAGCGTGACCTTAAACGCTGCAAAGATCACAGATATCGACTCCAGAGTCGGAAGCATCGAGCCCGGTAAGGACGCTGACATCGTCATCTGGGATGTGGAACCGTTAGACACCATGTACCAGGCCGGTATCGTCCTCATCGACGGAAAGATCGCATATGAAAGAAAGGCAGGTGAACGCAATGTTGATTATCAAAAACTGTAATCTGATCAACATGGCCGGAATCTACAAAGAGAAAAAGGATCTGGTGGTAAAGGACGGAAAGGTCCTTGATATCTGTGACGACGCCTGCCAGAAATACGGCCAGGGCAACGTGATCATCGACGCCTGCGGAAACTATGTGACTCCCGGTATCGTCGAGCCCCACTGCTCCCTTGGCGTCAAAGAAGAGGTCTTCCGGTTTGAGGGCAACGACGCCGACGAGACCACCAATCCCATTGTACCCCAGGTGCGGGCCATGGACGCCATCAATCCCAGGGACGAGGGCTTTAAAATGGCTCTGGCCGGAGGCGTGACCACAGCCGTTACCTGTCCGGGCAACGCAAACCCCATCGGCGGAACCTGCGCAGCCATCAAAACCACTGGCAATACGGTGGAGGAAATGGTCATGGTGCCTGAGATCGCCATTAAAATGTGCCTCACTGACGGAGTGAAAAATACATACGGCGGAAAGAGATCGCCCATGACAAGACTTGGCACGGCAGCCCTGATCCGCGAGGCTCTGATGAAGGCGAAACGCTATCATGACCAGTGGACCGCTTCCCAGAAGGATCCGGCAAATAAGCCGCCGAAATTCGATATGAAGCTCCACTCCCTGATGCGCGTATTCGACGGAATGCCCGTAAAATTCATCGCCAAGCGCGGCCATGACATGATGACTGCCGTGCGCATCGCCGAGGAATTCGGCTTCACCTATACAGTAGAGAACTGTGTGGATGCCTGGAGGATCACAAAGGATCTGAAGAAGCACAACGTCCGCTGCGTGCTGGGACCGGTCTACGGAGAAAAGAACAGTGAAAACCGTTACCGGGATCCCATTGCAGGCTCTGTTCTGGAAGAAAACGGCATCGAATTTGCCGCCACCACCGGCCATCCGGAAATGAACGTGGAGCTCTCCATGGTCCAGATGACGCTGATGGTGAAAAAGGGATTAAATCCCATGACAGCCCTGGAGGCCGTGACCATCAACGCAGCCCGCGCCTGCGGCCTGGAGGACCGGGTGGGAAGCTTAGAGCCCGGTAAGGACGCCGACATCGTCATCTGGGACGGCGATCCCTTTAACTTCTATACATCGGCTGCCACAGTCCTCATTGAAGGAAATGTGGTCTACCAGAAACAGCAGTAAAATTTCCATAAAAAGCGCTCCGGGATCTGGCTACCCTTGCGGCGCCTTTGTCCCGGAGCGTTCTTCTTTTTTATAGATCCCTGGCCGCCGGAAAACCATAGGCCGTCTCCGCACTCATAACAGCCCGGAGAATGGCTTCCGACATGACCTGAGCCGCCAGAGTACCCACCATGTCCA
Organism: Enterocloster hominis (ex Liu et al. 2021); assembly: GCA_014385265.1. Lineage (GTDB taxonomy): Bacteria > Bacillota > Clostridia > Lachnospirales > Lachnospiraceae > Alitiscatomonas > Alitiscatomonas aceti. The sequence goes on along the minus strand of JACRTJ010000011.1, from coordinate 5,451 downwards.
GATCCGCCTCCAGCGTCCCTGTGGACAGGGCGTAGATACTGTCACCATCTGCCGTCGTATGGACCGGGCGGATGGAGCGGGCATAGCCGTTGTGGGTCATGGACGCGATCTTACAAAGCTGGGTCTTGTGGAAGGCCGCATTGGTGATGACCGCGCCGATGGTGGTGTTGGCCACAAACTTATTTTTTACCACCTCATAGCTCTTATAGACCTCGTCCTCGGTACAAAGGAAGGATTTTTTATCCTTTGCCAGAAGTCCGGCAACCTTCTTACCATTTTTCCAGTCATAAATATCTCCCAAAGCGTTGACCGCCACAATGGCTCCCACCTGCAGTTCTCCGATCTGTACCGCGTAGCTTCCGATCCCCGACTTCATACAGAACTCCGGTCCGTAAAACTTTCCCACAGTGGCTCCGGTCCCGGCACCGAAATTCCCGTCCCGGTAATTGCCCTTTTCCGCATTCTCACAGGCCGCATAGCCCATAGCCTTGTCCGGCCGGACCCGGTGATCTCCCACCATCAGATCGAACAGGCAGGATTCGCACACCAGGGGAACCTTTGTGATCCCCACATCGAAGCCGATATTCCGCTCCTCCAGATACTCCATTACGCCTCCGGCCGCATCCAACCCAAAGGCGCTGCCTCCGGACAGCAGCACCGCATGGATCGACTCTGCCGCCGCTGTGGGCTTCAAGAGCTCCGTTTCCCGGGACGCCGGACCGCCTCCCCGGACATCCAGCCCCGCTGCCATGCCCTGCTCACAGAGGATCACCGTGCAGCCGGTGGCGGCGTCTTTGTTTTCTGCGCTTCCGATCTTTATGTTTTCCAGCTCCTGGATCTTTATTTCTTTCATTTGGGGGACTCCTTTCCTAGCGAATGATGCTGCACAAACTCAGCCTATTCCATCTCTCCCAGCATCTTCTCCGCATCATCCGCTGCCTTTACCTTATCGTTGGCGCGGATGATGATGCCGTCCTCATCGATGAGATAGGTGGTGCGGACCACGCCCATGGACACCTTCCCGTAATTCTTCTTTTCCTTCCACACATCATAGGCCTCGATGACCGTCCGCTCCGGATCGGAAAGCAGCGTGAACGCAAGGCCGTATTTCTCCTCAAACCTTTTATGGGAGGCCACAGAGTCCTTGCTGACTCCCAGTATCACCGCGCCCTTCTCCATAAACTGCGGATAGCGCTCCGAATAGCCGCAGGCCTGCTTCGTACATCCCGGAGTATTGTCCTTGGGATAAAAATACAGGATCACCTTTTTTCCTTTGTAATCCTCCAGTCTGTGCATGACTCCGTTCTGGTCCGGCAGCTCAAACGCCGGCGCTTTTGTTCCTGTTTCCAGCATTGCAGATCCCTCCTTGTGATTTCTCTTATCCACTATTTTAAATCATAACCGGCAGTTTTTCCACCGTTTTAAAGCAAACTTTCCTCCAGTCCCCGCCGGATCGTATCACAGAAGCGTTCTTCAATAACTGTACATTTCTTCCAGCATTTGGTATAATGCTCTTTAAACCTTTGAGAAATGAGATGATACCTTGCCTGTATAAGCCTGAACACAGAAAATTACATTCAAAGAGGTGTCGTATGATCACAGAAAAGAAAGAAAAACAGATTTTAATGATGTCCTTTTTTTCGGGACTCCTGTTTGCCATCGCAGAATTTATTTTTGCCATATACAGCCATTCCCAGTCTGCACTGACGGACGCTGTATATGATGCGTCGGAGCTGGTCTTCATTGCCCTGCTCCTATTCCTGACGCCCCTGTTCCATAAGCCCGTATCGGAAAAGCATCCCTATGGGTATTTCCAGCTGGAATCCATATTTGTCATAATCAAGGGCGTTATGATGCTGTCCGTGACCATGGGCGTGTCCGCCGAGGTTCTGGATTCCGCTTTATCCGGCGGTAATCCCATAAACAATGCCCAGGTCTCCCTTTTCCAGTTCTGCCTCGGCGCAGCCAGCATCATCATTTTTCTTCTGATGAAGCGGCTGAACCGGAACCTGTCCTCGCCCACCATCACCGCAGAGCTTCTGGGATGGAAACTGGATATTGTATACAGTCTGGGCATGTCCCTGGCCTTTTTCCTGTCCCGTTATCTGGAAAAAACTCCCCTGGGATTTATCACCCCATATTTTGACCAGATCGTGGCCGTCCTTGTTATGGTATTCATGCTTCCAGAAAGCATCAAGGTTCTCTGGAGCGCCGTCCGGGATATATTCCTGTTCTCGCCGGATGAGGAATTTATAAATGAGGTCAAGGCCCTCTGCGGACCGGTCCTGGAGCAGTATCGCTTCTCCCCGGTTTTCTTCGATATCACACGGACCGGACGGCACCTGTGGGTCGCCGTATATTTTAAGATCGACACCGGCAGCCTGAAGGTCCAGGACCTGTCCGACGCCCTGGATTCCTTAAATGAAAAGGCCCGGGAAAAATTCCAGGAATGCACCTGTGAGCTGATCCTGGTTCCTTAAATCAAAAAATATTCAAAATCCCCCTTGACTATACTGTTACTGTACGGTTTATGATAAAAACATACCGTAACATGCAAGGAGGATTTTTATTTATGTCCGGTGAAAATGCATATCGACAGCCCGTTACCCTGAAAAACGTGCTGATGTTTTCCGTCCCTACCATCGTTATGACCGTGTTCATGTCCTTTTATACCATGGTGGACGGCCTGTTTGTATCTAACCTCATAGGAACCGATGCCTTATCCGCCGTCAATCTGACAGCGCCTGTGATCTCACTGGTCACAGCCATCTCCACCATGCTGGCCACTGGAGGGAGCGCCGTCATCATGCGGAAGGCCGGACAGCAGAAAGCCCAGGAAGCCAACGAAGACTTCACTTTTCTGATCGCTGTAAACGTGGCGGTGGGACTCATCATGTCCGGCCTGGGATATCTGATCATGGACCGCCTTTTTGAACGCATGAGCCTGTCCCCTGCCGTGGCCGGCTACTGCCGTATCTATCTGAGCCGTTATCTGATCTTTACGGTTCCGATCCTTCTGATGAACAATTTCACCTTGTACATGATCGCCGCCGGAAAGTCCGCTCTTTCCATGGTCTGTTCCATTACGGGAGGAATTTTGAATATAGTCCTGGACTATGTCTTCATCTCCATATTGGATATGGGGATCGCCGGGGCAGCCATTGCCACAGGGCTGGGGTACTCCGTGACAGCAGTGGCCGGTCTTGTGATCTTTTCCAAAAAAGACTGCCTGCTCCATTTTGTAAAGCCCGTGTGCAGGATCCGGACCCTGGTAAGCGCTGCTTCCAACGGAAGCTCGGAAATGGCAGCAGCTCTGGTGACTGGCATCGTCACCATGATGTTCAACTGGACCATGCTGAAATATGTGGGAGAAAACGGTGTGGCGGCCATAACCATCATCATGTATGTCCTGATGTTCGCCACATCCCTGTATACCGGCTATTCCTATGGCGTAGCACCCATGATCAGCTTCTATTATGGCGAGCAGAACCAGGATAAATTAAAGAAGCTGATCCGTCTCAGCATGAAGATCATCGGTTTCATTGGAGCGGCTGCTCTGATGGTCTCCCTGGCGGTCACAGAGCCCCTGGTGGCCATCTTCGCCCGGCCGGACAATCCTGTTTATGATCTGGCGGTAACAGGAAACCGCATCTGCTCCTCCGCTCTGGTCTTCATCGGCTTTAACGTATTTGCCAGCGGCATGTTCACGGCCCTGTCCAACGGCCTGGTTTCCGCAGTCCTGGCCTTTTCCCGCTCCTTTGTGTTCATGGTGGCCGCCATGCTGATCCTTCCGGCCATACTCGGTGTCACAGGCGCATGGCTGGCGACTCCGGCTGCTGAAGCCGCGGCGTTCTTACTGTCCGCTGTTATGTTTATAAAATACAGGAAAAAGTATCAGTATTAGGAAATGAGGCTGCCAGCAGGCCGGGGATCCTAAGTCAGGGTCCTGGCCTGCCGGAAGCCTCTCATGTCCAGAAAACTGTATTATGTACAATATTTTTTATATGCTTTCATTATTTCCCACTGGATCTCATCTCTAAAACGCTTTGGTCCAATGATCTCACACCTGTTAATATGGCTCATTCCTGATATATCTTTCCAGATGCCCACTGTATCGAATATATATTAGTATATGCAAAACTTGCTTACTATGCTAAAACTGACATCCGCGCTTTCAGTAAAATTGTATTTAAGGCAAACATCCTGTGTCATTAATATAGCAGCCTATAATACAGCCTGGGATGAAATTTAAGTGCTTTCAGCCCAGGAGTAAGAATAACTGCACTCTTTTTCATAGGTAATTGAGAGTTATTTTCCATCTATTTCAGTATTCTATTGTTCCAAATTACTCAGGCTCTTTTTGCTGATTTTACAAATAATTCCACGATCTGTTATCAATACTACCTTTGCCTTTGCTGTATCGCCAATTTTATCATAGATTCTTCCGGCACTCATACTCTCACCAATAACCGTATATGTACTATTTGCCACATAACCAATATCTCCAAGGCCTTCCATTTTTACCACGATTGCTTCCTTATCGTATTGGTTATCTGGCTCCTTCTCCAACTGCAGTGTCATACCCGGCTTCAGAAATTCTTTTCCGTAATAATATTTAGTTCCTGTCAGTGTAAAATAAATTTTTCCCATTATAATTTCCCTCCCATTAAAGATTGTAACAATTCGGATTCGAGCCACCATTCTCAAAATCTTATCTTACTTCGTATACAACAAACATATAACATTTTTCTTTGTGCTCCACCGCTTTGATGAAGACTTAATCTTCCGAACACTCTTTGTAATCGTCCTGTTTACAAATAGATCTATAGCTTTATTGGTGTAACCAACCATTATTTGTGTAATACCCCTTCATCCTCAAGAACCACCGTTTCCTTGAATATATCTGATGATGTCATCTTGCAGCAAATAGCTGTACATAAATCCATATAATCAAGTTAATTTAGGATTTTTCCGCCAGGGCTTTCCGAGAAAACTTTATACTCCATATATGATGGTTTACTATCACAGACATTTTAATTCCATTACCTTACAAAGCAACTTTCCAAAGGATTGTCTAAATTGCACATCATCCTCTGCGATTCTCTTTCTTGGATCTTTTACATGATTCTTTGAAGACGCCCTCCTAGCTTTCTTGTTCAAATATCATTCCATGAGCATCCGGTCTATATTATCATTGGTATACCATTTACCAGATTGATGGATTGCAAAAGCTCCTTTTCCAAGAACCATTGCAGCCACTCCATAATCCTGCATTAAGACAATATCATCTTTATTGCAAATATTTTCATATCATTTTCTCCTATATACAGCTGGTAGTGTCAAAAACTACCTACTTTTTATTGTTTAAATCTATTAAAAACCTCGATTTTACGGGAAGTTTCAAATAAAAAGAGCATTGACCTCCCTTTTCTGGTATAATGTCTATCGCCA
>JACRTJ010000006.1 GCA_014385265.1 Enterocloster hominis (ex Liu et al. 2021) | reverse complement strand
ACAGGGCCTCTAAAACATCGGAAATCTTGAGTTTTTTAAGATTTTTGATAGAAGAATCGCTATATGTAGAAAAGTGGTGCTGGGAATAATCCCAGCACCAACTTTGTCTACAGTCTGAACAGCCTCCCAGAAAGGGAGGCTGTTTTTGTATTAGGAGATCCGGACAATGGAAAGTCCGGTCCTGGCTTCGAGAAAACGAGCAAATTCCTCCGGACTCCCGCCCTTGAGCCTGGCTTTGTCATACGCCTGGGCATGGTTTTCACCCAGGATTAGGATGAAGCAGTCTGGGAGCTCTGCCATGGCCACGATCCGGTCATAGGGCCAGTCTGTCTGCCCGCTTCTGGTTTCCGTATGGTAGGAGTCCTCCTTAAAGACGGAGACGGCTGATTCAGTACCGGGAAGCAGCCGCTTTCTGGCGAAATAGCCGTTGAGCCTGTCCTCAAAGATAAAGGTTAAGAGGATGGCGAGAACGGCCGCCAGAGTAAGGAGCGTCTTTCCGCTGATGGAAAAGGAGCTGCCCGCCGGAGGAAGGAGAAGAAGGGTTCCCAGAAGGACCACGATCCATCCAAAGATATGGGCGCGGCGGCTTTTCCTTTTCCTTACGGTTTTCCGCAGGGCTTTGGCCATAGCGGTCAGAGTCTTCATGTCATAATCGGTGGCGGTGGTAAATTCCATAGTATCCCCTCCTGTTTTTTATAGAGATATTATACTGGATATGGGCGCAGAGTTTCAAGAGAAGATCAAAAATGAAAAGAAAGGGTAAGGAATCTTAAGATTCGTTTAATTCCCTGTATTTCCAACGGTTCCGGCTTGCGTTATCCGGAAACTTCTAGTATAATCAGAACAGAAATGAAAATAAAAATTAGGAGTGAGGTTTATATGAAATTAAGAAAGGTATTATTACTGACAGCAGCAACGGCTGCCCTCGGGAGCATGAACGTGATCTCTGCATTTGCAGACGCAGTGGTTGTGGAAGAGGATGGAAGCATCCGGAACTCTGCTCCGGAGGAGACCACAGAGGGAGCCGCAGATACGGAATCCATGTTATACGGCTGGACCGAGCAGGGCTCCAACTGGGTGTATTATGATGGAAAGGGAAATACCATAAAGGGCTGGATCAAGGCAGAGGGCGGAGACGGCCGCGGAAACGAGGTATGGTTCTACACAGATCCGGAGACGGGCCTTATGGTAGCCAACCAGACAAGAGTGATCGACGGCGTATCCTATTCCTTCAATGAGGACGGAAGCTGGGTAGCCCCTGTTCCCACAGCACCCAAGGGAAAATTAAGCGGCGGCGTGTTTACAAACACATGGTCCAATATCCGCATTCCCCAGGTGATCGGCTCCGCCAATACAGATGTGGAAGCAGAGGAACTGTTCTCCGACGATATTTACGGCACCATTGGAAATCCTAAGGTGACTTATGATTTCTCCATGAGCACAGATTTCGGTGAGCTGGAGATCTACTACGCCAATATGGCGAAAATGCCGGAGATGGATGCGGCCACATTCGCAGCACAGTTAGGAAACGCTGAAAAAGGCAAGACTGGCCAGGTGGGCGCCGTTGAGACCGTTACCGTAGGCGGCCAGAACTATTCCAAGGTTTCCATCACCAGAACAAATAAGAAGGGCAAACAGAACCAGACTTCCTTCTACTGCAGAAAGCATGAGAGCTTTATGGTGATCTTAGCCACCAGCTGCACCATGTCTGATGCAGGCGCTATGGCGGATATCGTAAATACGATCACAGCAGCCCAGTAACAGGAAAAATGATATGGACGCTCCGGGAGATTCCCCGGGGCGTTTTTACGTTATGGGGAATGCGTCCTGCGGCGTATAAACGCTCCGCGGGGATCGTCTTGCGGCGGAAGAGAGTCCTGATGCAAAGGCGGCCTGCAGCAGACAGAGACCCCGCAGGCAGGCTTCCTTCTTACGACTGCAAAATTTTCCATATGGGATAGTATTTCCATGGAAAATGGTTTATAATAAACAGGCGTGTAAAAATACGGAAACATACAATCTGGAGGAATTATGTTAGAATTGCAGAATATTTCCTTTGGCGTGTTGGAAAGCCAGGGGAAAAAGGAGATTTTAAAGGATATCAGCCTGACGGTCGGTGAAAATAAATTTGTTGTGATCACGGGGCCCAACGGCGGCGGAAAATCGACCCTGGCTAAGATGATCATGGGGATCGAGAAGCCCCGCTCCGGGAAGATCCTGTTTGACGGCCAGGATATTACAGAGAAGACCATCACAGAAAGAGCCAACCTGGGGATCAGCTTTGCCCTTCAGCAGCCGGTGCGCTTCAAGGGGGTCCATGTGCTGGATCTGATCCGCCTGGCGGCCAGAAAGGACCTTTCTGCCGCAGACGCCTGTAAATATCTGTCCGAGGTGGGATTATGCGCCAAGGATTATATCAACCGGGAGGTCAATGGAAGTCTGTCCGGAGGAGAATTAAAGCGGATCGAGATCGCCACCGTCCTGGCCCGGGGCACAAAGCTTTCTGTGTTTGACGAGCCGGAGGCCGGTATCGATCTCTGGAGCTTCCAGAACCTGATCCAGGTGTTTGAGAAAATGCGGGAGACCACCAATGGCTCCATCGTGATCATCTCCCACCAGGAACGGATCCTGGAGATCGCGGACGAGATCGTGGTGATCTCTGACGGCTCTATCTTAAAGCATGGGACCAGGGATGAGATCCTGCCGGAGATTCTGGGAACGGCCTCTGCGCCTTCCGGATGTCAGTTTTACAGGAGGGAGGCATAAACATGGATAAGATCTTACAGACGCTTTTAGAAAAGGTGGCCGACCTGCACGGGGTACCGGAGGGGGCCTATAATATCCGGGCCAACGGCCAGATGGCTGGAAGAAATACGACGGCCAACATCGATATCGTCACAAGAGAGGACGGAAAGGGCATCGACGTACACATTAAGCCGGGAACGAAAAAGGAGAGTGTGCATATTCCGGTGATCTTAAGCCAGACGGGCTTAAATGAAACGGTGTGCAACGACTTTTTTGTGGGAGACGATGCGGATGTGACCATCATCGCCGGCTGCGGGATCCACAACGGCGGCGATATGGAATCCCGCCACGACGGCATCCACCGTTTTTTTGTGGGAAAGAACGCGAAGCTTAAATATGTGGAAAAGCATTACGGTGATGGAGATGGAAAAGGGGAACGGGTCATGAATCCCCGGACGGAGATCACCATGGATGAGGGAAGCTATATGGAGATGGAGAGCGTCCAGATCAAGGGCGTGGACTCCACAAAGAGGGATACGGTGGCCCATCTGGCAGCCGGGGCCAAGCTGGTGGTCCAGGAGCGTCTCATGACCCATGGGCACCAGGATGCGGAGAGCCGGTTTGATGTCTGTCTGGATGGGGAAAATTCCAGCGCCAACATCATTTCCCGGTCTGTGGCCAGGGATCAGTCCCACCAGTCCTTCTACTCCAATCTTCAGGGCAATAGCCTGTGTGCTGGTCATACGGAATGCGATGCGATCATCATGGACGAAGCAAAGATCAGCTCTCTTCCGGAGATCACGGCAAACCATCCGGATGCGGCCCTGATCCACGAGGCGGCCATCGGAAAGATCGCCGGAGACCAGATTATTAAGCTGATGACTCTGGGACTGACAGAGGAGGAGGCGGAAGCCCAGATCGTCAATGGATTCCTGAAATAGGGGAAGGAAACACAGCAGATAAAGTCTTTAGGGGGGAAAGCATGGTACTGGATTCGATAAAAAGTGTATTTGCCCTGATGGCGCTGATCGCTTCGGGCTTTTATTTTGCCGGGAAACCGTGGTTTGGAAAGCAGGGAATGGATTTCTTATCCAGATTTACTGTGGAGGCTACGATCCCGTTTTACATGTTCTATAACATATATAAGGATGTGGGGACCAGAGAGTCGCTGATCTCCCTGGTGTCAAAGCTTCCGGTGACCTTTGGACTGATCCTTCTGTGCCTGGCCCTGGCAGCGTTTATGGGGGCGCTTTTGAAGGTGGACGGCAAAAGGAGATATACCTTTGTGGCAGCGTCCGGCTTCCCCAATGTGGTGTTCATCGGCTTTCCTGTGATCCAGGCCCTGTGGGGCCAGGGGATCACCTCCATCGGCGTGATCTATTATATCGCCAGCACACTGCTGTTCTGGACCGTGGGGATCTGGCTCTTGAGAAAGGATGGGAAGTCAGAGGCGGCCAGAGAGGGGAGCGCCCTGGCAGGATTAAAGAAGCTGGCGTCCCCGCCGATCATCGGCATGGCCCTTGGCATGGCGGCAGTATTTTTTGAGATCCAGGTGCCGGATTTCGTATTAAAGCCACTGTCCATGATCTCCCAGGTGACCTCGCCCCTGGCCCTTGTGTTCATTGGCAGCGTGATCCGCAATATGGATCTGAAGACCATAACCCTGGGACGGGACCTTTACGCGGCCCTGGCCATGCGGTTTGTGGTGGTGCCTGCGGCCTGCGTGGTATTTTTAAATCTGGTTCCGATGCCGAAGGAGATGAAAGAGGTATTTTTCATGCTGTCCTCCATGCCGGCCATGGCCCAGATGGGCATTATGGCCAGACAGTATGACAGTGACTATGAATTTGCCTGTACGGTGATCACGGTCACTACCCTGATCAGCATGGTGACGATCCCTGTATTCATGCTGTTAATGCAGCAGTTTGCATTTTTTGCCTGATCCGGGGCCGGACCATATGGGCGGAGGCCTCATATCATAAGGAAATGGATAATAAGGCGGCGTTCATATGAAGGACCAGAAAGCGGAAAATCTGCTGAACCTGGCGCTGTCAGTGCCCGAGGAGGAACGGAAACAGACTGGGGAGCTGGATGTGGGCTATGACCGGGAGACCAGGACCTGGGAGCTGATCGTAAAGTACAGCGGAGACCTGGCGGGAATTGTCAGGGAGCAGTTTCCAGAAGCGGAGCTTAAGGAGCTGTCCGGCGGCTTTGGAATTCTTACGGTACCGGAGGAAGAAGTTCCGGGGATCCTTGGGCTTAAAGAAATTGAATATGCAGAAAAACCAAAGAGGCTGTTCTTTGCCATAAACCAGGCAAAGGCAGCCTCTTGTCTTACTCTGGTGCAGCAGGGGCCGAAGGGGCTTACGGGCCGGGGAGTTCTGGTGGGGATCCTGGATTCCGGCATTGATTATTTCCATGGAGACTTCCGTCATGAGGACGGCACCAGCCGGATCCTGTTTTTAAACGACCAGGTGACCGGGGACGTGTATACAAAAGAAGAGATCGACGAGGCATTGGTGACCGGAAGCCGGGAGGCCGCCAGAGCTCTGGTTCCGTCAGCAGATCCGGGAGGACATGGAACGGCGGTGGCTGGGATCGCCGCAGGGAATGGAAGGGAAAGCGGAGGCAGGTACCGGGGCGTGGCCTATGAGAGTGATCTGGTGGTGGTCCGTCTGGGGACGCCGGATCCAGATGGCTTTCCCAGGACCACACAGGTGATGGAGGGGCTGGATTTTCTGGTAAAAAAATCCATGGAGCTGGCACGTCCCATGGCGGTGAACGTGAGCTTCGGAAACTCCTATGGCTCCCATGATGGAACGGGCCTTCTGGAGCGGTTCATGGATTCCCTGGCCCTCATGGGGAGAACGGTATTTGTCGTGGGCATGGGAAATGAAGGAGACACTGGGGGGCATACATCGGGGAGGCTGTCTGCCGGGCCAGGGGGGCCATTGGACGGCAGCGAGGCACGAATCCAGCTTTCAGTGGCTCCCTATGAGGCGGGATTTGGGCTGCAGCTCTGGAAAAGCTATGAGGATGCCTTTGAGATCACCCTGTCGAATCCTGGGAAGACCGTGACGGAGCGGATCAGCAGCCGCCTGGGCCCTTATGAGATCGACATGGGAGGGGCCAGGGTGCTTCTTTACTATGGAGAGCCGGGCCCCTTCAGTCTGGCCCAGGAGATCTACTTTGATTTCCTGCCGCCGGGGAATGGAGAGGCTGGCCGGTATGTGGAGAGCGGAATATGGGAAATTACCCTGAAGGCGGCGGAGACCGTGGACGGCCGGTATGATCTCTGGCTGCCGTCCGGCGGCGTACTGAACCGTTCCACCCGGTTTTTAAGGCCGGCCCCGGAAACCACACTGACGATCCCCTCCACCGCCATGCGCCCGGTCTCTGTGGGCGCTTATGACGATACCTCCATGACGTACGCGCCCTTTTCCGGCCGGGGAGATACGAGACAGTACGGGATCCAGAAGCCGGATCTGGCAGCGCCGGGAGTGGGGATCGTCGCTGCCCGTTCCGGAGGCGGCTATGCTCCTGTGACGGGAACCTCCTTTGCCGCGCCCTTTGTGACGGGAGCGGCGGCGCTTTTAATGGAGTGGGGGATCGTGCGGGGGAATGATCCGTACCTGTATGGAGATAAGGTGAAGGCGTATCTGCGGAAGGGGGCGAAAAAGCTGCCTGGGGAGCAGAGCTATCCCAATCCCCGGGTAGGGTATGGGGCATTGTGCGTGAGGGAGAGCCTGCCGTTTTAAAAAATAACCTTGACATATGTAATGAAAAATGCAATAATATGTGTAATAAAAAATGCAATGGAGAAAACATGAGAGAGAATACATATATTAAAATCGGAGCATTGTACAGCAGATACAGAGGTTACGTAGGGACACAAGATCTGCTGTCAGAGGGATTTTCTAACCGGCAGATTTCTGTTTTAGTGGAAGAAGGATATTTAGAAAAAATATGCCATGGACATTACTGGATAGCGGGCAGGCAATACAGAAAACCGTCAGATTATAAATGCATCGAAGTGTGTCTGAGTAATCCCGGCGCGGTTATTTGTATGGATAGCGCACTTTACTATCAGGGAGTATTACCAGCCGAGCCGGATCACTTATCTGTTGCTACAGAACGGACGGACCGCAGTATGATGAAAATGAATTTTATGGTACAAAGGCATTACTTTTCAAAGGGAAATTTTAATGTTGGAATAAGAAAAAAAGAAACGGAATTTGGAAGGTATAATATTTATGATATTGAACGTTCGGTTTGTGATCTGTACCGCCTGGGGGGAGAAATAGAAATAGAGATAGTGGACCAGATAAAGAGAAATGCGTGCTTGTATGACCGGTTATTGAAATATGCAGAAAAACTACAGATAAAAAGGGAATTGTAAGAGGGGGATCTACAATGGAGTACATGTATAATGGCCTACAGCTGAAAGGAAGAAATTTACAGGACGATCAAAAAATCAGATTATTAATATATTATATACATCTTCAGACACTGGTGTCTGAGAAAAAAGAATACGATGAAAGATACGGGAAAAACCAGCTCATAAATATATTTTGGGATAAAGAAAGCAAATGGGAACAAAAAATTTATGGTGGACTGAAAGAATGGGAGAGGAGACATCCAATAACGGGAATCGTACTTTGCACTGTTCTGGGCGGAATCCTTGTCAGTATGGCTGCAGGCGTTCTTTTGGAGGTTATTTTGATATATGTATGAAAAATGGAGATAAAGCATGAAGAATAGGATCATAGATGTTCAAAATGTGAAAATTACTATTTCAAAAGAAGAATCCGATGACTATATTTGCATTACGGATATTGCTAAGGTAAAATCGAATTCCGCCAGAGCAGCCGACGTGGTGAGAAACTGGCTGAGAAATCGTGGAACATTGGAGTATTTATCTGTATGGGAACAACTGTATAATCCGGCGTTTAAAGTGTTCGAATCTGAACACTTTAAAAAGCAGGCGGGGTTATTAACTTTTACACCCAGTGTTTCTGAATGGATAGAGAAAACGAATGCGGCTGGTCTTTATGTAAAGCGTGGAAAATATGGAGGAACCTATGCCCATAAAGACATTGCTTTTGAATTTGCATCTGCGATCAATCCAGTTTTTAAATTATTTCTTATAAAAGAATTCCAGCGTTTGAAGGAGGAAGAAAATAATTTAAGACAAATGGAATGGAATGCGAAACGTTTTCTTAGTAAAAATAATTATCTGATCCAGACAGATGCAGTGAAGAATTATATCATCCCTCATAGAGATTTAAAAAAGGATCCACAATGGATCGCATATGCAGAAGAAGCAGATATAGTGAATGTTGCTTTGTTTGGCTTTACAGCAAAAGCATGGAGAGAAATGAATCCGGAACTTGCAAAGAAAAATAATGTCAGAGATTTTGCGACAATTCATGAATTGACAGTACTTTCTAACCTGGAGACGCATAATGCCCATATGATACGAGAAGGAAAGAATAAGGAAGAACGGTTTGAAGTACTAAAAGAAATTGCAGAATATCAGCTCAATATATTAAGTACTGCTGAGCAGATAAAAATGGCAGAGACTTGTGATGATCGTACACTCTTCCAGCCTGTTTTATAACAGATATATAACCCCTTTTTTATGCAAATATGCAGCTTTCGGCCGTTTTTAGCGGCAAAAGCTGCATATTTTTCTGCATGTGTGTCAAGATCTGCCTGGTGGACAGATTTTTTCATGACAATATCCTGGAATCCCTGGGAATGCGTGAGGGAGAGCCTGCCGGTCTAAATTTTCATACGATCTGGCAAACAGAAAATTCATAAAAAATAAATGTAAATCCTGTCGGGAAAATGGTATGATGAGTGAAGAAAAGACGGGAGAGAGCCGGCAGCAGGAAGGGGCGGCTGGCGCAGGGAAGGAAAAATATAAAAGAATACGAAAGGATCATATATGGATACACGACTGGATCTGAAGCTGTCAGAGGAGCAGGAGCTTTTTATATGCAAGGCATTGGAGGGAAAAAATATTTTAGTGGACGCATGCATCGGCAGCGGAAAGACCACAGCGATCCAGGTGCTGTGCAATCGGCTTCCTGATACAAAAAAGGTCCTTTATCTGACGTATAACAGACTTCTGAAGCTGGATGCAAGAGCAAAGATACAAAAGAGAAATGTCACAGTGACAAATTATCATGGATTTGCATACGCGGCTTTAAAGGCAAATGGGATCTCCGCAGGGGTCTCTGATCTGATCCAGCGGTTTATCCAGGAGAAACCGGCCATCGGCGCCTATGATATCCTGATCATTGATGAGTACCAGGATATCGAGCAGGAGCTGGCAGAGCTCTTACAGATGATAAAGGATCGTAAGCCGGGGATGCAGATCATCGCGGTCGGGGACATGGAGCAAAAAATATACGATAAGACGACCCTGGATGTGGAATCGTTTATGAAGGGATTTCTTGAGGACCACCTCAGGCTCAGGTTTACCCAGTGCTTCCGGCTTTCTGAGGATCTGGCGGCCATGCTTGGAAGGGTGTGGAAAAAGGAGATCCGGGGCGTCAACGAAAGCTGCAGGGTGGAAGAAATGACGAAGGAGGAGGTGATGGATTTCCTGGCACAGCAGGAACCGGGAGATATTTTATGCCTGGGAGCAAGGACCGGGGCCATGGCAGGTACACTGAATGCTTTAGAAGAGGCATACCCTCATACGTTCAATAAGACAACGGTCTACGCTACGATCTCAGACCATGATTCGGCAGGAAAAACGGAACCGAAAGCAGATTCTGCGATCTTTACGACGTATGACAGCAGCAAGGGCCTGGAGAGAAAAATATGTGTGATCTTTGATTTTACAGAAAGCTACTGGAATGTGAGGATATCCAAACCGCAGCAGTCGTATTCGGTTCTGCGGAATATTTTCTGCGTTGCAGCCAGCAGAGGAAAAAAACATATTATTTTTGTGAAGTCAGAAGAAGCCGTGCTTTCGGAGAAAACGCTTTCAACATTTGTGGAGACAAACCAGAAATTTAAAGATACAGGCATAAGTGAGATGTTCGATTTTAAGTATAAGGAGGATGTGGAGGCCTGCTTTTCAAAGCTGAAGCTGAAAAAGCTGGAAACTTTGGACCCGTCCCCCATAGACATAAAGAGCACGGACGGGCTCATTGATCTGTCTCCCTGTATCGGGATATACCAGGAGGCTGTATTTTTTGAGAATTATGACATAGACGCGGACATACAACTGAGGATCGCATTGAATCCGGAGCTTAAGGGCCTGTATACCGGGGAGGAGCGGAGAAGTCCTCTGGATCAGAAAATACTGTTTCTGGTTTCTCTGGAAACAAGACAGAAACGGTACAGGAAGCAGGTGGCTGCGCCGTTTGTCAATGGGGAGCAGAGGGAGAGGATCACTGCCCGTTTAAAAACACGGCTGCATACGGATGAAAAAGCACAGGTGGAATGCCGGCTCCGGTTTTATGGCCAGGAGGCCGGAGAACCCCTGTTTTCTGCCAATGGATTTGCAGATGCAGTGAAGGGGGATACGGTATACGAGCTGAAATTTGTATCGGAGCTGAGGCATGAGCATTTCCTACAGTGTGCAGTCTATATGGCTGCCCTGGATCTGCCGAAAGGAATCCTGTGGAACACGCGGGATAATACGGCTTATGAAATTGAAATTCCGGACCGGGCCTCCTTTCTGGATGCCGTGACCAGGACGGTCACAAAGGGAATGATAAAAAAATATCATGATCACAGGGCGGTTCAGGAGATGCCCCGGAACGTAAAAAACGAACCTCATACCGGGAAAGCGGAGGAATATGAAGGCGGCTCTGAAAAGATGGAAAAGCCAGGGAAGAAAAGGAAATTCTGGTTCCAGTTCTGGAAGTGATCCTGCTGTGCCGGCTGCCGGTTTTCAACCTGTCGAAAAAGAAGGAACTAACCCGGTTTATGGATTATTTAGATGTCTTTTCTGAAAATTTGCGGATTTTGTAGGAGAATGTTAATAAATAAGTGTTCTAAAATGGCAGTCTTTGTGATATAATAGTATCATCGCCAAAAATATTCTCCAGGTCTGCGCGTCTGCAGCCCCGGCCTTTGCAAAGGAGGCGGTCTGTATCAATATCAGAGAATCCATGGAACAGTGGGAGCGGGAAAACTTAAGTCCCTATGCCTCCTTAAGCAGTGAGACCCTGGGACGGGACCGGGAGGAGGAGCCCTGTGATATCCGCCCGGCCTACCAGAGGGACCGGGACCGGATCCTCCACAGCAAGTCGTTCCGCCGTTTAAAGCATAAGACCCAGGTGTTCCTGGCTCCGGAAGGAGACCATTACCGGACCAGGCTCACCCACACTCTGGAGGTCGCCCAGATCGCCAGGACCATCGCCAGGGCCCTTAAGATGAACGAAAGCCTGACGGAGGCCATTGCCCTGGGCCATGACCTGGGCCACACGCCCTTTGGCCATGCAGGAGAGTACATATTGAATGAGATCTGTCCGGAGGGCTTTTCCCATTATAAGCAGAGCGTCCGGGTGGTGGAGGTGGTGGAGAAAAAGGGAAGGGGACTGAACCTGACAAAGGAGGTCCGGGACGGCATCCTGAACCACCGGACAGCCGGGAACCCGTCCACCCTGGAGGGAAAGATCGTCCGCTTTTCTGATAAGATCGCTTATATCAACCACGACATCGACGACGCCATACGGGGACGGATCATCACCGAGCATGATATCCCCGGAAGGTATACGGAGGTGCTGGGAAATTCTGTGAAGGAGCGTCTCAACATCATGGTCCATGACATTATCATGAACAGTCTGGACCGTCCGGAGATCGTCATGTCCCAGGACGTGCTGGATACCATGGTGAGCCTCCGCCAGTGGATGTTTGAAAACGTATATAAAAATCCGGCGGCAAAGGCGGAGGAGGGGAAGGCCCAGCAGCTGATCGTAAGGCTGTATGAATATTATATGGAGCATGTGGACCGGCTTCCGGAGGAATATTTTATTATGATCGAAAAAAATCATGAAACGAGGGAGCGGGTGGTCTGCGACTACATTGCCGGTATGAGCGACCGCTTTGCCATCGACCTTTTTGAAGAATTATTTGTGCCAAAGGCCTGGAAAGGCTGAGGCGTTGGAGGATATGGATGTATTACCCGGATGATGTGATCGAAGAAGTACGAACGAGAAATGACATTGTGGACGTGATCTCCCAGTATGTCAATCTGAAAAAGAAGGGGGCCAATTATTTTGGCCTGTGTCCCTTCCATAATGAGAAGTCCCCTTCGTTTTCCGTATCGCCGGGGAAGCAGATGTATTACTGCTTTGGCTGCGGAGCCGGAGGAAACGTCATTACCTTTGTAATGGAATATGAAAACTATTCCTTTGTGGAGGCGGTGAAATATCTGGCAGACCGGGCTGGGATCACCCTGCCGGAGGTGGAGTATTCCAAGGAGGCCAGGGCCCAGGCGGATCTTAAGAATACGCTCCTGGAGATCAACCGCCTGGCAGGAAACTATTTTTATTACCAGCTGAAGCAGCCCCAGGGACGGGTCGGATATGAGTATTTCAGAAACCGGGGCCTAAGTGACGAGACCATCCGCCGCTTCGGCCTGGGCTATTCCCTGAAGACACCGGATGACCTGTACCGGTATATGCGGTCCAAGGGCTACGGAGACGGGATCCTGAAAGAGACCGGACTGTTCTATATTGAAGAACGGGGATCCAGGGACAAGTTCTGGAACCGGGTCATGTTCCCGATCCTGGATGTCAATAACCGGCTCATCGGCTTCGGAGGCCGTGTCATGGGCGAGGGAGAGCCCAAATATTTAAACTCCCCGGAAACGAAGCTTTTTGATAAGAGCCGGAACCTGTACGGATTAAACTTCGCAAGAACATCCCGGGCCGGGTATATGCTGGTCTGCGAGGGCTATATGGATGTGATCGCCATGCACCAGGCAGGCTTCACCAATGCCGTGGCATCTCTGGGAACGGCCTTTACTTCCCAGCATGCTTCCCTTTTAAAGCGGTATACGGACCAGGCAGTCTTAACCTATGACAGCGATGGAGCCGGGACCAAGGCGGCTTTGCGGGCGATCCCCATTTTAAAAGAAGCAGGGATCTCAGTGAAGGTTCTGGATATGAAGCCCTATAAGGACCCGGATGAATTTATGAAGAACCTGGGAAGGGAAGAGTTCCAGAAGCGCATTGACAGCGCTGTGGGCAGCTTCATGTTTGAGATCTCGGTGATCCGGAGCCAGTACAATATGCAGGATCCCGAATCCAAGACGGCTTTTTATAATGCGGCCGCAAGAAAGCTTCTGGAGTTTCCGGAAAAGCTGGAGCGGGACGCCTACACCGAGGCCGTGGCCAGGGAATACATGATCCCCCAGGAAGACTTAAAGCGGCTGGTGTCTTCCCTGGGAGGACAGTACGGAACGGGCATCAAAGCTTCGGATCCGGAACGGGAGAGAAAACCCAGAAAAGAGAAGGAGGACGGGATCCGCAGGTCCCAGCGCCTCCTGCTTACCTGGCTCATCGAGAAGCCAGAGCTTTTTGATAAGATCGAAAGGATCATCGGCCCCGAGGACTTTTCAGACGGCCTTTATAAGGAGGCAGCGGCTATGGTCTTTGAGGAGCATAAAAAAGGAAATATGAATCCAGCCCAGATCCTGAATCATTTTATCGGGGGAGAGGAACAATACAGGGAGGTGGCAGCGCTTTTTCACGCCAGTCTTTCTGAATCCTTAAATAATGAGGAACAAAAGAAGGCGTTTTCCGAGACTGTGAAGAAGATCAAGAAAAACAGTCTGGAGATACAGAGCAGAAAAGCAACGGACATCACACAGCTGCAAAAAATCATAAAGATGCAGTCAGAACTGGCATCACTGCAGATTTCACTGGATTAGATCCAGACGCCGGGAAGGATGGGAATTATGGAAGAAAAGATGCTTACGTTTGAAGAGAAACTGGACAAGCTCCTGGAAACGGCAAAAAAGAAGAAGAATGTCCTGGAAGAGCAGGAGATCCTCGATGTATTTGCCAAAGAAGAGCTGACACCGGAAAAGCTGGACCAAATTTACGACTTCCTGGACAATAAGAAGGTGGATGTCCTTAAGATATCGTCGGATGACGACATGGATCCGGACCTGTTTGCAGAAGAAGAGGCCGGAGAAGAAAATATGGAAAATCTGGATCTTTCGGTGCCTGAGGGCGTGGGGATCGAGGATCCGGTGCGTATGTACCTGAAAGAGATCGGAAAGGTGCCGCTGCTGACCTCTGAGGAGGAGATCGAGCTGGCAAAACGCATGGAGCTGGGCGACGAGGAGGCAAAAAAGAAGCTGGCAGAGGCCAACCTCCGTCTGGTGGTCAGCATCGCCAAACGGTATGTGGGCCGCGGGATGCAGTTCCTGGATCTGATCCAGGAGGGGAATCTGGGACTCATAAAGGCAGTGGAAAAATTTGAATACCGGAAGGGCTATAAGTTCAGTACCTATGCCACCTGGTGGATCCGCCAGGCCATTACCAGGGCCATCGCGGACCAGGCCAGGACCATACGGATCCCGGTCCATATGGTGGAGACCATCAACCGCCTGGTACGGGCCCAGAGACAGCTTCTCCAGACCCTGGGACGGGAGCCGTCTCCGGAGGAGGTGGCAAAGGAAATGGAGCTTCCGGTGGAACGGGTGCGGGAGATCATGAAGATCTCCCAGGATCCGGTGTCCCTGGAAACGCCCATCGGTGAGGAGGAGGACAGCCATCTGGGCGATTTCATCCAGGACGATCAGGTGACTGTACCGGCAGATGCGGCCACCTTTACCCTGCTCCATGAACAGCTGATGGAGGTCCTGGATACATTGACGGAACGGGAGCAGAAGGTGCTGAGGCTCCGGTTCGGCCTGGACGACGGGCGGCCAAGGACCCTGGAGGAGGTGGGACGGGAGTTCAACGTCACCAGGGAGCGGATCCGTCAGATCGAGGCCAAGGCCCTGAGAAAGCTCCGTCATCCCAGCCGCAGCAAAAAATTAAAGGATTATCTGGACGAATAGAAAATACAGACTGGAAGGAATGGAACAACGATGAGATTATCAGACCGTCTGGAAACGGTAGTTTCCATGGTAAGGCCGGCAGAGTCGGCGGCAGATATCGGCACAGACCACGGCCATGTGCCGGTGGAGCTGGTGAGAAGGGGGACCGTAAAGCGGGCCCTGGCCATGGACGTGCGGAAAGGCCCGCTGTCCCGGGCAGAGGAATCGGTGGCCATGGCGGGTCTGGAAAACAGGATCGAGACCAGGCTCTCCGATGGACTGGAAAAGCTGTCTCCCGGAGAGGCGGAAGCAGTGGTCATTGCCGGGATGGGCGGAGAGCTGATGATACATATCCTGGAGCAGGGACGCCACATGTGGGACTCTGTGGGACAATGGATCCTGTCGCCCCAGTCGGAGATCCCGAAAATGCGGAAATGGCTCTGGGACAACGGTTTCCCGGTGGAAAAAGAAGAGATGGTCTTTGAGGACGGGAAATTTTATACGATCCTTTCTGTGGGCAGGAAGAGAGAGGATGATCGGAAGGAGCGGCCGGAACGATTTTTTTATTACAGCCAATATCTGATTGATGCAAAGGATCCTGTTTTTCTGAAATATTTAAAGGAAGAGGAAGAAAAGCTCTGCTCCCTGGCAGAAAGCCTGGGTCCTCTGGGCGCACACTCGGAGCGGGCCGCTGCAAAGAAGCGGGAAGCAGAGGAGGATCTGCGGTATAACCGGGAGGTACAGAATGAGATGCAGTGAGATCATAAATATACTGGAGGAGCTGGCGCCCCATCGTATGGCCTGTGAGTGGGACAACCCGGGGCTTCTGGCGGGAAGGAAGGAGAAGAAAGTAAAGAAGCTCCTTCTCTGTGTGGATGCCGATGATGAGGCAGTGGCTCTGGCTGTCCGGCAGGGGGCAGATATGATCGTAAGCCATCATCCGCTGATCTTCAGATCCATAAAGCGGGTGACCGATGAGGACTTCATCGGCCGGCGGCTGGTGGAGATGATCCAGTCGGATCTTTCCTATTTTGCCATGCACACCAATTTTGATTCTGCCCCCGGCTGCATGGCGGACCTGGCGGCAGAACGGATCGGGATCTGCGGCGGAGAGCCGCTGGAAGCCATGGGAGAGGAGAATGGGGTCCTTTATGGGATCGGAAAGACAGGCAGCCTTGAGACTCCTGTGACGGGAATGGAGCTGGCCCGCCGGGTAAAGGAGACCTTCGGCCTGCCCTTTGTGACGGTTTACGGAGAGGGGCTGTGGGAAAAGGAGCTGGTGGTACGGGCGGCTGTCTGCCCGGGCTCTGGAGGCAGCACCATCCAGGCGGCCCTGGAAAAAGGGGCCCAAGCGCTGATCACCGGGGACATCGGCCACCATGCAGGCATCGACGCGGCAGCCCAGGGACTGATGATCATTGATGCCGGCCATTACGGCCTGGAGCATATTTTTATGGACTATATGGAGGGATACCTGAGACAAAGACTGGGAGACCAGATACAGATTTTAAAAATGCCGGTTCATTTCCCGGCGGCAGTGGTGTAGGATAGGAGGTCTGCTTATGATGATCAAGGTTCATGCATGCGGAAAGACCAGAGAATACCCGGAGGGGACGCCGCTCTTTACAGTGGCGGAGGAGTTCCAGCCGGAGTTCCAGGAGGATATCCTGCTGGCCCGGGTCAACGGGAAGCTGAAGGAGCTCCACAAGACGCTGACGAAGGAGTCCCAGATCGAATTTCTGACCTTTCAGGATCCGGTGGGGAAAAAGACGTATGAGCGGAGCGCAGTTTTTGTAATGCTGAAGGCCTTTTATGATGTGATCCCCAGGGAGAAGATCAAAAAGGTCCAGATGGATTTCGCCCTGGGAAACGGGATCTATGGAGAACTGGAGGGCGACGTGGCCCTGACGGAAGAGCTCCTGGACCGGGTGAAGGAGGAGATGCACGTTCTGGTGGAGAAAAAGCTGCCGATCGTAAAGCGCAGCGTCAACACCGATGAGGCAGTGGAGCTGTTCGGCCGCCACGGGATGCATGATAAGGAGCAGCTCTTCATGTACCGGCGGGCGTCCAGGGTCAATATTTACAGCATTGAAAAATTTGAGGATTATTTTTATGGATACATGGTACAGAATACGGGGTATGTGAAATATTTTGACCTGATCCCATATCACTCCGGTTTTCTGCTCCTGCTCCCGGAAACGAAAGCTCCCCGGAAGGTGGAGAAAAGCGGAAACCATGAAAAGCTGTTCCAGGTGCTGAGGGATTCCTACCGCTGGAGCGATTGCCTGGAGGTCCCCAATGTGGGAACCTTAAACCGGCTGATCTCTGAAGGAAAAGCGGCGGATCTGATCCTGATGCAGGAAGCACTCCAGGAAAAGACCATCGGCAATATTGCCGAGCAGGCGGCAAAGGCCGGGGACAAGAGGCTGGTGATGATCGCCGGACCGTCCTCCTCTGGAAAGACCACCTTCAGCCACCGGCTGGCTACCCAGTTCCGGGCCCTGGGCTATACGCCCCATCCCATTGCTGTGGATAACTATTTCAAGAACCGGGAGGATTATCCCAGGGATGAAAACGGGAAACTGGACATGGAGGCCCTGGAATGTGTGGACATTGAGAAATTCAATGAGGACATGAATGGTCTTTTAAACGGCAGGCTGGTGGAGATCCCCAGATTTAACTTTGTGACCGGGACCAGGGAATACAATGGAGATTTTTTAAAGCTGGGAAAGAACGATGTGCTCATCATCGAGGGGATCCACTGCCTCAATGATAAGCTCAGCTATTCCCTTCCGGCAGAAAGCCGGTTTAAGATCTATATCAGCGCCCTGACCCAGCTGAACGTGGACGAGCATAACCGGATCCCCACGGCAGACGGGCGGATCATCCGCCGCATGGTGCGGGATGCCAGGACCAGGGGGACCTCGGCTCTGGAGACCATCCGCCGCTGGTCGTCGGTGCGCCGGGGCGAGGATAAGAATATCTTCCCCTTCCAGGAGCAGGCAGATGTGATGTTCAACTCAGCGCTGGTCTATGAGCTGGCGGTGCTGAAGCTGTATGCGGAGCCCCTTTTATTCAGCATCCCCAGGGATGTGCCGGAGTACGACGAGGCAAAGCGGCTGCTGAAATTCCTGGATTATTTCCTGGGGATCGACAGCGAGATCATCCCCAAAAACTCCATTATCCGGGAGTTTATCGGAGGAAGCTGCCTGAAGGTATAAAGGGATAGAAGAAAATGCCAGAACGGCGGTATGGACATACGAAAAAAATTGTGGTATAGTAAGGAGGTTCTGAGTAAGACAGATGGTCGCTGCTGCATGACCGAAAGGATGCAGGAGAGGAAAGTCCGGGCTTCAAAGGGCAGGGTGCCAGATAACGTCTGGCGGAGGCGACTCCAGGGACAGTGCAACAGAAATAAACCGCACGGCTTGCCGTGTAAGGGTGGAAAGGCAGTGTAAGAGACTACCGCCTCGCTGGTAACAGAGAGGGCACATGTAAACCCCATCCGAAGCAAGGCCGAACAGGGAGCATAAGGCGGCCCGTCTGCTCCCGGGTAGGCCGCTTGAGCTGTCTGGCGACAGACAGCCTAGATAGATGACCATCCAGGACATAACCCGGCTTACAGTCTTGCTCAGAGCCTTATAAAAGACCGGTGTCAGACCGGCGGAGAATCCCGTTTCCGGGATTCTATTTTTATCCAACAAAAGCAACATTTTTACAGGAGAGCATTCAATGAGTACAAAAATAAAACGGGCGCTTTTCCTTCTGCTGGCCTTTGCTGTTCTCTGTGCAGGGTGCAGCAGAAAGGAGGAAACGGCAAAAGAAGAGAATCCCAAGATCCGGGAGCAGATGGCCCTGGCAGAAAAGTATCTGGGCGAGCAGAAGTTTGATGAGGCCATCGAGGCGCTTCTTGAGGCAGTGGAGCTGGATCCGGAGGATGTGGACGTCTATCTGAAGCTGAGCGAGATCTATGCGGACCAGGAAATGGATATGGAAGCCATGGATATCCTGGAACAGGGCTGGGAGGCATCCCAGGACGAGGCCCTGCGGGACCGGTACGTGGAAGTGTGTACGGAATATGCGGAGAAGTATTTTAATGACGAGGAGTTTGACAGCGCCATTGAAGCCTACGACCGGGCCATTGCCGCAGATGAGACCTGCAAAAAAGCGTATCTGGGACTCCACCAGGTCTACCTGTATCTGGAGGAGTACGACAGCGCCGACGTGGTGCTGGAGGAAGGCTGTCTGGTTACCGGCGATAAGGAGCTGGAGGAGATCCGGTTCAAGAGCCTGACGGAGCTGGGGCAGAAATTTGTGGAGGAGGAGAATTACGAGTATGCCATTCCCTGTCTGGAAAACCTCCTGGAGGCAGGACGGGGCGATGACAATACCCGCCTTGCCTTAAGCAATGCCTATGCGATGATGGAGGAATATAAGAAATCCATCGAGATCCTGGAGAATCTGGAAAACAAAGAGGATCCGTCCATACAGAGCAGCCTTGCCACGGCCTATGCCCGTTATGGAGAGCAGTGCTTTAATGAGGGAAATACGGAGGAGGCAGTTACATACCTGACAAAAGCCAGGGAGCTGTCCCCGGATACCATGGATATTTATGTGACCATGATCGCCCTTCATATGGATTCCGGTGATCTGGCGGCAGCAAAGACCGTGGTGGATGAGGCAGTGGCCAAGTTCATGAATGCAGACGCTGCGGCAAACGAGCGGTTTGACGATCTGCTTTACGAGATCTCCGGTTATTATTCGGAAACAGAGGATATGGCCGCAGGCTTAAGCTTCTGGGAGAAGGCGGTGGCCTTAAAGCCGGATGATGAAAGCTACAAGGGCGAGCTGGAAAATTACAGGGCCACGGCAGCCGACGAGGCGGCCATGAAGGCTGGAGAGCTCCTGGAGAACGGAGACGGGCCCGGAGCCATGTCTTATTTCAAGAGGGCCTATGTTTTATCGCCTGCCAGCATCGTTCCGGGCTTTTTATCCAATGAAAACGGAACGTATTACCTCAATGAGGACGGTACCTTCCGGACCGGCTGGTACGACGCGGGAGACGGCGATATTTATTACTTTAATCCTGCCCAGGGAGCGGCCTACGGCTGTTCTGTCATGGGATGGCAGAACCTGGACGGCAGCGAATATTATTTCATGGATGACGGCCGTCTGCTGACCAATGAGGAGACTCCGGACGGATTCATGGTGGGTCCGGACGGAAAGAAGATCGGAACGGTCCCCACAGAAGAGGAGACAGAGGAGGAGACCGAGCCGGAGGCAGAAGAAGAGACTGAGAGCGGCCAGGAGAGCGAAGGCCAGGAGGAGACCTCCCAGGAGACGAAGCCGTCCGGTTCTGGTTCCGGAACCCACAGCGGCAGTCTCAAACTGAATCCGGAGCTTTTAAATAAAGCCAGGGAGGGAAGCGGAGCCTATGCGGTCAAAAAGGAAGAGCTGTTCTCCGGCGCAGAAGGCGTAAGCCTCACCTTAAATGATGTTTATAAATGCATGAGCCAGTATGGGATGCAGGTCCAGTGGATCCTGGAGGAATCCACCTATGAGCTTGGTATGGGCGATATGGTGATCTGGGTATTCCCGGGCCAGAGCCTGGCCGGAGACGGCGTGGTGGTAAAGGATGCGGAGGAGTACAGGGAATCCCTGCGGAACAAGACACTTCCGGAGGGCACCACCTTTGCAGTCCAGTTTGACGCCAGGGCCACAGGTACCAATGAAACAGTGGATATTGAAAAGATCCGCGAGATCAATGGCCAGTAAATAAAGAAAAGACGTTTTCTGTTCCATGAAAATGGAGGAAAACGTCTTTTTTGTCATAGGACAGCCGGCTTATAAGTGATCCAGGATCAGAGAGAGTCCGGAGACCATCAGAAGGACAGTCACTGACAGCCTGGCTGTCCGCTCCGGCAGCCGTCTGTGGAAAAAGATCCCGATAAAGAGTCCCAGGACCATAAAGGGAGCCAGACAGAGGGCTGTTTTTGCAGCCTCCAGGGTCAGGATCCCTGTGGATCCATAGAGGAACAGGCGGAAGGTGTTTTCTGCCAGAAAAACCATACAGTTGTTGGCCCGGAACTGGCTCTGGTCTCCGGCGGTACGGCTCACATAGGCCACAAGAAGGGCGCTGACGCCAAAAAGCCCGCAGAGGATACCGGAGAGGAGTCCTATGATCACCAGAAGAGCCGGGGACGCGCTTTTTTCAGAGCCGGGGGTTCCGGATCCAGAGGCTTTCCGCTCCCTTAAAAACATTTCCAGACCTAAGAATACCACCACAAAGCCGAAAAGGATCTTAATGGTCCTGGCATCTCCGGTCTTCAGAAGGAACACCCCTGGTATGGAGCCAGCGATCACCAGGAGGCTCAGAGGGATCCAGATCTTTGGCCGGATCCCCTTCCATTCCGTCCAGGCGATCCACAGATTGGAGGGATAGCCCAACAGAAGATCCACTGGAGAAATATTCACATTGTCAGTGAAAAATCCTGCCAGGGTGCCGAAGACCAGGGTGTTGGCAAAGCCGCACATGCCTTTTACCATATAGGCCGCCGTGACGGCCAGAAAAACAGGGATGGTCAGCATGGCCTAGCTGTGCTTCTCGTCACAGTACTGGCAGCGGTAGACTTCCTTTTCTTTATCAGCCAGATAGAAGATATGGGGAAGCTCCTGCTCCACGGATGTGATGCACCGGGGATTCTTGCAGTGGATCACGTTGACAAGACGGTCGGGAAGGCTTAAGCAGCGCTTTTCCACGATCCGCTCGTCCCGGATGATGTTGACGGTGATGGTGTGGTCGATATAGCCCAATACATCCAGGTCCAGGGAATCCAGGGGTCCCTCGATCTTTATGATGTCTTTTCTCCCCATCTTGCTGCTCCGGGCGTTTTTGATGATGGCCACGGTGCAGTCCATTTTTCCCAGTCCCAGATATTTATAGATCTCCATGCTCTTTCCGGCCTGGATGTGATCTAAAACAACGCCTTCTTTGATGCCGCTGATATTTAACATGGTTTTTCCACCTCCAGTAAAGTCATGATCAGAGCCATACGTACATAAACGCCGTACTGGGCCTGCTTAAAATAGGCGGCTCTGGGATCGTCGTCCACCTCCACGGAGATCTCGTTGACCCTGGGAAGGGGGTGGAGTACGAACATATCGGGTTTTGCCAGCTTCATTTTTTCCTGGTCAAGGATATAGCAGTCCTTCATGCGGATGTAATCCTCTTCGTTGAAGAAACGCTCTCTCTGGACTCTGGTCATGTACAGGATATCTAACTCCTCCATAGCGTCATCCAGGTTGGTGGTCTCACGGTAGGGGATGTGGTTGGCGTCCAGGACGTTTTCCTTGATGTAATCGGGCACCTTAAGCTCCGGCGGAGAGATCAGTACGAAACGGATCCCCGGGTAGCGTACCAGGGCGTGGATCAGGGAGTGGACCGTACGGCCAAATTTCAGATCGCCGCAGAGGCCCACAGTCATGTCCCCCAGGCGTCCCTTTAAGCTTTTAATGGTCAGAAGGTCGGTCAGGGTCTGGGTGGGATGCTGGTGGCCGCCGTCTCCGGCATTGATCACAGGGATGGAAGATTTGGAGGCCGCCACGTATGCGGATCCCTCTTTGGGGTGGCGCATGGCGCAGATGTCAGCGTAGCAGGAGATCACGCGGATCGTATCGGAAACACTCTCGCCTTTGGCCGCAGAGCTGGAATCAGCCGAAGAAACGCCGAGGACGCTGCCGCCCAGGCTCAGCATGGCGGATTCAAAGCTCAGCCGTGTTCTGGTGCTGGGCTCAAAAAAAAGAGTCGCCAGCTTTTTGCCGTCACATACGTGGGCATATTTGGAGCGATTCTTTTCGATGTCAGATGCCAGGGATAATAACTGATCAGTCTCTTCGACGGAAAGATCCAGAGGACTCAGTAAATGTCTCATGAAATATTCTCCTTTCATTGATCCCGGGCCGGAAAGCTGCCGGCGGACAAGGCCGCGCCGGGTCCTTGGCATTCTGGCCCTGGTACCCTCATTATAACGGATAGCCAGGGGAAATTCTACATTTTTTTCAAAAATATGTTATAATATCCTCAAATGAAAATTTAAGTGGATGGAGAGACCAATGAGAAAAACCATGGAGCAGATCGTAATAGAAGGCCAGGCTGCCAGATGCGGGAGCCTGGAGGAGCTGTATCTTTTATGGCAGATGATGCAGCAGATGGAGGAGGAGCCCTTTGGGAGCACGTGCTATGAGGAGATCGACCCCAGGAGCTTTCATATAGACGGCGCTGTGTCCCCGGAGCATTACGATGGGACTCTTTTCATACTGAAGGAGACCAGCATGAAAAAGCAGATCAGAAAGGGCCAGACCATGCCGGTGGTCTCCGATGTCCGGAGAGACCTGCGGACAGGCAGGAGCCCGTCGGGGGAAGTGGAGTACCTGCCTTATCTGAGGGGGATGAAAAGGATCCTGGACGGAGGATCCGCGTCCGGCGATAAAGCCCCTCTTTTGAAAACGGCGGTGATCTACGTGAATAAGAGGGGAGGAAAGGGCGCAGCCGATGATATCAGCATGGATTACGGATTTTATTATTCGGAATTTCTGAAGCGGCAGATCCAGCTCCTGGAGCCCAGGACCATCATCTGCTGCGGCGAGGACATTTTCCGCCTGGTGGCCATGGAGGTGTTCCAGAATAAAAAAACGAAGAAGAACCAGGAGACCTATATGAAATGGAAGGACGTGGTGGCTGGCGATATCCTGCCGGCAGACCGCCGGTTTAAGCCTGTAAAGGATCTGGCCCAGGCCGATATACAGGTGATCCGCATGTGGAACCCGGCGTACCGGGTCAACAACGGCCAGTACGTATCCCTGGAGGAATACCTGCGGGAATTCCAGAGACGCACGGAGGGCGCAAAAATTTGTAAGAATTGTTAAGCAATTCTCTATATCCAATGGGACATGGTTTTTATATAATGATAATAGGCATATAGAAAGAAATATAAGGAGAGGGATGCGCGTGGAAGCGGAGAAAAAGCGGGAAGTGGTGATCCGGGTACGGGATCTCTATAAGGTATACCGCATGGGCGATACGAAGGTCTATGCGTTAAACGGTGTGGATCTGGATATCCGCCGGGGAGAATTCTGTGCCATTACAGGCCCCTCGGGTTCTGGAAAATCCACACTGCTGAACATGCTGGCCGGTCTGGAGCACCCTTCTAAGGGAGAGATCGTCATTGCCGGAAAGCACATAGAAAAGCTGAACGAGAAGCAGCTTGTGACGTTCCGGCGGGAGCGGGTGGGTTTTATCTTCCAGTCCTATAACCTGATCGCCACCATGGACGCAGTGGAGAATGTGGCCCTTCCCCTGTCCTTCCGAGGAATGGGAAAGGCCAAGCGGGCCAAGCGGGCCAAGGAATATCTGAAGCTGGTGGGCCTGGAAAGATTTATGACCCATATGCCCAACCAGATGTCCGGCGGCCAGCAGCAGCGGGTGGGCATCGCCAGAGCCCTGGCGGTGGATCCCCAGATCATTTTTGCAGACGAGCCCACAGGGAACCTGGATTCCAAAACCACCATGGAGGTCTTAAAGCTGATGCAGACCATTGTGCGGGAACGGAACCAGACTCTGGTGATGGTGACCCATGACAACAATCTGGCCACCTATGCGGACAGGATCATCAAGATCATTGACGGAAAGATCGTCAGCATTGAAGAAAACCATAAAGAAGCGGACCTGGAAGCGGCCCGGGAGGAAGGGGCCCAGAAAAATAAGGACTGTAAGGAGGCGGCCCGGGAGGAAACGCCCCAGAAGAAAATGACAGAGGAAAAAGAAAGCGGGGAAAATCTATGAGAGAGCGGTTAAAGCGGATATTTATTTTATTTATGGCAGCGGCGGTGCTTCTGGGGGCAGCGCCCTCCACAGCCTTTACAGCCCTGGCAGACGAGAAGGAGACGGAGAACGAGGATCTGGAGATCCCCAAGGTCTTCCATAAGGATGACGATAATGAGGTGGTGCGCATCGTGATCGGGAAAACTCCCTCCATCACCATCGGAAAATCTTCCACTATCTCCATTGCCGTAAAAAATACCACCGATACAGACTGGCTGGAGAGTGAGATCTGGATCGCGCCGGAGGCCGATTACCAGGGATATTACGACGAGATCGAGGACGAGGACGGCGAGATCATCAAGACCATGAACGCCACCTACCCCTTTGAGATCACCGACAGCCTGAATAAGCACTATAAGATCGGCCACATCAACGCAGGGGCTAAAAAGACCGTAAACCTGCGGGTCAATGTAAAAAAGAACCTGAAGGAAGGCTATTATCCTGTAAAGCTGTATATTTCCAAGCGTTCCAGAGGCGAGGACGGTATGTCGGGCGAGTTCCAGAAGACCGTCATGGTATGGGCAGAGACAAAGGAGGCGTCTTCCACCTCTGAATCCGACGAGTCCAGCACCGAGCCCATCGGCTTTGCCCTGGGAGAGAACCAGTCCACACCCCAGGCAAACTACAATGAGGTCATGAATTTTAATATGAACCTCAGGA
This sequence comes from Enterocloster hominis (ex Liu et al. 2021), assembly GCA_014385265.1. Classification (GTDB taxonomy): domain Bacteria; phylum Bacillota; class Clostridia; order Lachnospirales; family Lachnospiraceae; genus Alitiscatomonas; species Alitiscatomonas aceti. The sequence continues at coordinate 88,844 of JACRTJ010000006.1, read as the reverse complement.
ACACAGGCTACAAGACCGCCTATGACGTGCGGGTGGAAATGGAGCTTTCCGAGGATATCACCAAGTTCCCCTTTGAGATCAACGATGGAAACTATGACCGCTGGATGAACAATATAAACCCGGACCAGACCGTGGAGGTGCCGTACAGCATGGCCATCCGGGAGGAGGCAAAGAGCGGCTATTATCCCATTAAATTTAAGATCCGGTACAGGGAAGAGGAAAACGGGGCGTTCTTAACGCCGGTGGAGGATACCTTTTATGTGCGGGTCATCGGAAAGGACGAGGAGGACGAGCTTTCTGACGACGCCGGAGAAAACGAAAGGACTAAGGCCCGTATCATCGTGGACAGCTTTGAGACGGATCCGGCCAGGATCCTGGCGGGCCAGGATTTTACGCTGAAGGTGAAGATGAAAAACGCATCCAGCGACATTACGGCCTCCAATATCCTTTTCACCTTTGAACCGGAGGCAGTGGAAAACAGCCCTGTGTTCACCACGGCCAACGGCTCCAACTCTGTGGTGGTCAACAGCCTGGCTCCCGGAGCGTCGGAAGTGCTGACCATGAAATTCACCTCCAGCCCCAGCGCCGAGCAGCGGGCCTATAACATCACCATTACAGAGCAGTACGACAGCCCGGAGTTTAAAAATGCCAAGGAGACGGTGAAGATCGCCGTGGCCTTAAAGCAGGAGGCCAGGCTCAATACGGGAACCATCGAGGTCATGCCCGATTCTATCGAGGTGGGGACCGAGACCAACATCATGTTCCCCATCAACAACACGGGAAAGGTGACCCTTTATAACGTGACCGCCATTTTTGAGGCGGATTCCATCCAGCGGGCGGAGAGCTATGTGGGCAATATAAAGCCCGGAGAGAGCGGCAACGTGGATGTCATGGTCGCCGGAGCTGCCCCGACCATGGACGAAGGGAAGATCCGCCTTACCATTACATACGAGGACGAAAACGGCGTGGTGACGCCGGTGGAAAAGGAGGTCCAGCTCTTTGTGACAGAGCCGGTGATCATGGACGATCCGTCCATGGACGTGGGAAATATGGACATCCCGGAGCCGGAGCCCACGAAAATGGAGCTTCTTAAAAAATATGCCGTTCCCCTGGGAGCCGCAGCCGCCGTCCTTCTGATACTGGTCGTTGTTCTTATCAAGCGGAAAAAGAAGAAAGCGGGAATGGACGATGAAATTCTCTGATCTGCTCCGGATGAGCATTAACAATCTGAGACGAAGAAAGCTGAGGACCGGTCTTACGGTCCTTGGCGTCGTTATCGGAACTGCCTCCATCGTGGTCATGGTCTCCCTGGGCATCGGCCTTAAGGAGATCACGGTGGAGCAGTACGAGTCCTCGGGAAGCCTTACAAAGATCCAGGTGTACCGGAATTATGGCATGGGCGGCTCGGAAAACGAGGAGGACGGCTTTATTACCGATAAGACCATCGAAAGCTTTAAAGCGATCCCCCATGTGAAGGCCGTCTCCCCGGTGCTCTCCACCTATGTGCAGATGCGCCAGGGCGCGTACGAAGGCTCCTCCAGGATCGAGGGCTTAAGCCGCGAGGCCCTGGAGGAGATCGAGCTGGGGGAGGGACGGCTTCCGGATCCGTCCTCCGGCACCATGGAGCTGGTGGTGGGTCCCATGGTCGCCCAGAACTTCTGGGAGGCCAAAACAGGCAGGGGCTTCTGGGAGACGGGAGAGCAGCCGGCGGTGGATCTTTACGGAAAGCCGTTTTTTACCATGTTCCAGAGTTCCGGAGCCGAGGAAAGCGGCAAGCAGAAAAAATATGTGTTTCCTGTCAGCGGACTTGTAAAAAGTGATACTGACGAAAACGGAAATCCGATGTATAATGAATACAGCTATGGCATATACACGGACGTGGAGATCCTGAAGACCCAGTTAAAGCGTATCTATAAAAAGAACCCGATCCCCGGGCAGCCCGTCAATAAAAAGGGAAAGCCCTATAACTATTACGTTTATGACAACGCGTATGTCTATGTGGACGATATGAACAACGTCATGGAGGTGCAGGCGGCTGTAACGGATATGGGATATGAGGCCCACAGCAGCATGCAGTGGCTGGAGCAGGCCCAGGAGCAGATGGATATGATCCAGGCGGTGCTGGGAGGCATCGGAGCCGTATCCCTTTTTGTGGCGGCCATCGGTATCGCCAATACCATGATGATGTCCATCTACGAAAGGACCAGGGAGATCGGCGTTCTGAAGGTGCTGGGGTGCGCCCTGGGAGACATCCGCAGCATGTTCCTCATTGAAGCCGGATTCATCGGGCTCATGGGCGGAGCGGCCGGGCTTTTGTTAAGCTACGGCGTTTCCAGCCTGATCAATAAATTTCTCGGTTCCGGGCTCATGGGCATGGGCGGAGGCGGCGGGGATATTTCCCGCATCCCCATGTGGCTTTCGGCGGCGGCTGTGGGCTTTGCCATTGTCATCGGTATGCTGGCAGGACTGTTCCCGGCCTTAAGGGCCATGAAGCTGAGCCCTCTGGCAGCCATCAGAAACGAATAGGCAGGAAAAGGAGGCATCTATGGAGAATTTTATTTATTCCATCCCCACCACCATTTATTTTGGGAAGGGGCAGATCGAACATGTGTCCCAGGCAGTGCGTCCCTACGGGAAGAAGGCGCTGATCGTCTATGGCGGGGGAAGCGTGAAAAAGAACGGTATTTTTGACCGTGTGACAGAGATCCTTGAGCATGAAGGCATTGCATGGGAAGAACTGGGGGGCGTGGAGCCCAATCCCAGGATCGAAACAGTGAGAAAGGGCGCAGAGTTCTGCAAGGCTGGAAATATCGAAGTCGTTCTCCCCATCGGCGGCGGCTCCACCATCGACTGTGCCAAGATCATTGCCGCCGGTGCCCTTTATGACGGCGACGCCTGGGACCTGGTACTGGACGGGAAGAAGATCCAGGCAGCCCTTCCTATCGTTGCGGTCCTTACCCTGGCGGCCACCGGCTCGGAAATGGACACGGCGGCCGTGATCTCCGATATGGCCTCCAACAATAAGCTGGGAACCAAGAGCGAGCATATCCGTCCAAAGGCGGCCATTATGGACCCCTCCTACACAGAGACCGTCAACGCCTGGCATACAGCCGCGGGCACGGCGGATATCATGTCCCATATCCTGGAATCGTATTTCTCCAATGCCGAGGGATATATGCAGGACCGCATGGCCGAGGGGCTCCTTAAGACCTGTATCCAGTTCGGGATCCGGGCGGTGGAGCATCCCGATGATTATGAGGCCCGGGCCAATCTCATGTGGGCTGGAAGCTGGGCCATTAACGATTTTCTGAAGCTGGGAAAGCTGGTTCCCTGGTCGGTCCACCCCATGGAGCATGAGCTGTCGGCGTATTACGATATCACCCATGGAGCTGGTCTGGCGATCCTGACGCCCCACTGGATGCGCCATGTATTAAACACCAGGACGGTGGAAAAGTTCCGTACCTACGGCGTCAACGTCTGGGACGTGCCGGCGGATCTGCCGTCTATGGAGGCGGCAGAGCTGGCCATCAAACGGACGGCCGATTATTTTAAGGCCCTGGGGCTTCCGTCAAGGCTGTCCGAGGTGGGGATCGACGAAAAATATCTGGAGATCATGGCAGAAAAGTCCGCATCCCGCATGAAGGGAACGTATGTGGAGCTGACGAAGGATGAGATCCTCCAGATCTTTAAGGAAGCCATGTAGGCGGAAGGGAGAAACCATATGAACGTACTGGATCATGAAAAGCTGCATCAGAAATATTTTGAGGAACTCTCCAGGATCCCCAGGGCTTCCTTTAAGGAGGAACGGGTATCAGACTACCTGGAGGACTTTGCCAGGACCAGAGGCCTGGACTATAAAAGAGATACCATCGGCAATGTGGTGATCTATAAGCCGGCGTCTGCGGGCTATGAGGACCACGGCGCGGTGATCCTCCAGGCACATACAGACATGGTCTGCGAAAAGAATGCGGACTGCACCCATGATTTTGACCGGGATCCCATTGATCTTTACATTGAAAACGGGATCTTAAAGGCCAGAGGCACGACCCTGGGAGCCGACGACGGCATGGGCTGCGCCTACATGCTGGCGCTTCTGGATATGGATACTCCCCACCCGGCCCTGGAATGTGCCTTTACAGTCCAGGAGGAGGTAGGCTTAAACGGGGCCTTTGCGTTAAAGCCGGAGTATTTTACGGCGAAAAAATATGTGAACCTGGATTTCGGCGGACGCGGAAAGGGAACGTGCACCACCAGCGCCGGAGGCGAGATGGTGGGCCTTAAAAAGCCTGTGGAATATGAGGACTGTGCCCTTCCGGCCTACCGTCTGTTCATCACAGGCTTAAAGGGAGGCCATTCCGGAAGCTGCATCATCCTGGAGCTGGGCAATTCCTTAAAGATTTGCGGACGGATCTTAAAGGAGATCTCCGGAAGCTCGGATCTTCGGATCGTAAGCCTGGACGGCGGCTTAAAGAACAACGCCATTCCCAGGGAATGCGAGGCTGTGTTTGCCAGCGGAGCGCCCAGGGAGCAGATCGAAAGGGCCATGGAGTCCATAACGGCTGAGATCCGGAATGAGCTGAAATTCCAGGAGTCGGAGCTTTCAGTGACACTGGAGACGGCTGCCTGCACCAGGGCCATGAGCGAAGAGACCAGCGCAGACCTGGTGGATCTTATGTACCTCCTGCCCACGGGACTCCGCCACAGGAGCCTTCAGATCGAGAACCTTCCGGTGGCGTCAGAAAACCTGGCGTCTGTACGGTGTAAGGAGGATTATGTGGAGTTCCAGTATTCCCTCCGGGCAGAAAAAATGTCCTGGCGGGACCAGATGGAAAAGGAACTGTGCATCCTGGCCGGTATCTACGATATGACCGTGGACGTATACAGCAAGTTCCCGTCCTGGGAATTCAATCCGGATTCAGCCCTCAGAAATACGCTTTTAAAGGCATATAAAGAGGTGAAGGGGACGGAGATGGAGCTTCTGGCCACCCACGGCGGCCTGGAGTGCGGAGTGTTCTGCGACATGATCCCGGGCCTTGATGTGGTGACCCTGGGAGCCGAGACCGACGGCGCCCATACGCCCCAGGAGCAGATGAACCTGAAGTCCTTTGACCAGACCTTTGAGGTTCTGAAGAACCTCCTGGAACGCTTATAAACGGTCATGGGAACGACTCTTCTGCCGGGAAACATTCCTTATATGGAAAATAAAAATATGTAAAAGCACCTGGAAAGCCGCCTGAGCATAAGATAGATTAATAATGCTCTAAGGTGGCTTTCTTTGAAGACGTTTTTGCAGCCATTAACAGCCAGGGAAGAAAGAGAGTACCTCCGGCAGTACAAAGAGGGTGACCGGGAGGCAAGGAACGTGCTGATCAGCCGGAACATGCGTCTGGTGGCCCATGTCATAAAAAAATACCAGAACTCCGGCTATGAGACCGAGGATCTTCTGTCTGTGGGGACCATCGGCCTCATCAAGGCGGTGGATTCCTATAATATGGAGAAGGGCTCGAGACTGGCCACCTACGCGGCCAGGTGTGTAGAGAATGAGGTCCTGATGCTTTTCAGGGCCGGGAAAAAATTTTCCAAAGAGGTCTCTATTTATGACCCCATCGGTACCGACAAGGACGGCGAGACCGTGAGCCTCATGGATATTCTGGAGATGGAAGGGAAGGAGGCAGTGGAGCAGGTCATCCTGAAGGAGGATGTGAGAAAGCTTTACGAGGCCTATGAACAGAATCTGAAAGATACCGAAAAGACCGTGATCCGTCTGAGATACGGCCTTTTCGGCTCTAAGGAGCACACCCAGAGGGAGATCGCCGGGCAGCTGGGGATCTCCAGGTCCTACGTCTCAAGGCTCGAGAAAAGGGCGGTGGAGAAACTGCGCGAGGAATTCCAAAGGGATGGGTATACGGCGTAGGGAAGACCTACTCTGCGGTAAACAGAGCGAGCTTTTCCTCCAGAAGTTTGGAGAGGTCTTCCTGGAGTGAAATCTGGTCGGCCTGAAGTGCGATGACCTGCTCCAGTGCACTTTTTGTGGCTTCTGTGTCTTTTGCTGCCGCACTTTCCTTTCCAGAGGCTCTGAGCGCAATCACGGCTTCTCTTTTCTCTGTAAGCGAGACTCTCTGAGCCTGGATCAGCTGGGACATTTCCTTTAATTCAGCGTTTATCTCGTCGGTCAGAGCGCCAGACTGCTTTAATTCCTTCTGGGCTTCCTTTACTTTTGTGGACAGCTCGCGGTTTGAAATCATGAGATTCTTAAGGACATCACAATTTTCCTTCATGGAATCGCGGTAAGGCGCCAATTCCTGGCGGGATACAGAAACTGTTTTGGTGGTTTCGGCAGGTGTTTCTGCGGCCAGGGCTGAGAAGGAGAGGCCAAGGCACATTGCGGCGGCCAATGTCAGTGTACGTAAATTCTTCATCTGTTTCATAATAATATCTCCTTTCACGGTGGGTTGATTTTTGTTTCCCATCGGATGGTGTAATCATACTTCATAAAAGGGGGTCATTTCGAGGGGAGAACTGCGGCAGAATTGCGGCAGTTCTTTTCAAAGTGTGCTGAGCATGGCACTAATCTTGCTGGATAAATTATTTCAGAATCGGAATGATGAAGCGGTTCATGGAAGAATTTAAGGTTGCTAATTCCAGACTTGGATGGTACAGAAGAAGTGGAATGAACGTAATGAATTTCATTATCAGCAAAGATTTACTTGAAAATAGGATAAGAGATGGAGCTGGTCTGTTCAATCCTTTATCCTATTACTTAGTTAAAGTTAGAATATAAGTTGTAGAGCCGTATACGAGACCCGTATGTACGGTTCAATGGGAGGGGCGAGAAAACTTATTCTCCCTCTACCCTATTTATTTGGATGGTGGTATGATATAAAGATAAACAGGCATAATGGGAGGATAAATATGTCACAGATGATCTATCTTGCAGATGATGAGAAAAATATCCGGGATCTGATGGAAGCGGCTCTTACAGAAGAGGGGTTTTCTGTTAAAACGTTCCCGGACGGGAAAACGCTGCTGGATGTATGCGGGGAAAAAATGCCGGATCTGGTGATCCTGGATGTGATGATGCCCGGAACAGATGGATTCAGCGCATGCTCGGTGCTTCGGAGAGAGGCTCCGGATCTCCCTATTCTTATTGTTTCCGCGAAAGATAGTCCCTATGACCGTGTTACAGGTCTGAATCTGGGCAGTGATGATTATCTGGTTAAACCATTTCTGCCGCTGGAGCTGGTGGCCAGGATCCGCGCGATACTGAGAAGAAGTCATGGAAGCAGACCGGCCAGGGAAGAGAAGGGACAGAGGCTGGTTTTTGGAGGCCTTTCGGTCACGCCAGGGCTGAGGATCGCTGAGCTGGATGGAGCGGAATTTCCGCTTACTCCTACAGAATTTGATTTTTTGGTATACCTATTAGAAAATCGAGAACGGGCTGTGAGCCGGGAAGAGCTGCTGAAGGTTTTATGGCAGGTGGAATGGCAGACAGACCCAAGGGCGGTGGATGATCTTGTAAAAAGATTGAGAAGAAAGCTCCGGCAGAGGCAGGGGTCAATACGGATAGAAACGGTATGGGGGTATGGTTTCCGCCTTTCATCTGCAGAGGAATAGAAATGAGAAAAAGAAAGATAAAACATAGCAGGACAATTCTGGAAGGAATCTTGATCCCGGCAGCGGTCATGATGATATGTCTCCCCCTTGTATTTTTTCTGGTTTTCCGATATACGGCTAAGGAATACGCCTATCAGGAAGCTGGGAAGGAACTGGAGAATTTGAAAAAAAACGTGATGCCCCTGGTAAAAAACAGGCTTTATGGAAACTCAAACGAGGAAATAGACATCCGGGTGCAGGAATTTTTAAAGGCAGTGAGCCCATTGGTGAGGAAAATGGGAGGAAGTGCCAGGATGTTGATCCTTGAACCTGGTTTAAATGTAGTGTACCCGAAGCATGAAGAGGAGAGAGAAGAGGTCAGAGAGCTTGCCCAGGAGTGTAAGGCATTCATTTCCGCAGGAAGCTGGGAAGGAACGGAAGAATTACTGACAAAAGCAGGGGATACGTTTCTTGTAAACGTATATGAGCTTCCCAAAGAGATTCCAAGGATCCGATATCTGGTGTTTTTCTGCCAGACCTCTGGAATCAGCCGCTGGGTCAACGGGGCGGGAAGACTGGTAATGGCGATCTCTCTGGGCCTGTCTCTGTTTGTGGTGGTGGGAATCTGGATTGCGGTGAAGAATGTTACGAAACAGCTGGATCATCTTTGTAAAGGGGCGGAGATGATCGGAAAAGGAGAATTCTGCCGGATTGGCAGTGCGTTTGAACTGACAGAGCTGGAATGGCTTCGTGTTTCAATGAACCGGATGGCTATTGAACTGGAGAAGGCGGACCGGGTCCAGAGAGAATTTTTTCAGAATGTGTCCCATGAATTGAGAAATCCGCTGATGTCCATCAGCGGCTATGCCCAGGGGATTGAACAGGGCTTCTTGAAGGAACCGGGATCCGCCGCCCATATTATTTTGGAAGAGAGCAGACGACTTACGGAGCTTGTCAATCGTCTTTTGACTTTGTCACGGATGGAAAATGGAGAAAAAACTGCCTCCCCAGAACTTTTATATGTGGATGAAGCGGTGGAAGACTGTCTGGATCGAGTGAATGGACTGGCGATGGACAAGGGGGTCACACTGCGGCTATTCTCGTTTGATCATGAAATGAGGGTATGGGCAGATGAGGAACTTCTGGCAACAATCATGGATAATCTTCTGACCAATGCGATCCGCTATGCAAGGAAAAATGTAGGGGTGGAGGTACAGAAGGGGGGCGGAGCAGTACGGATCCGGGTTGCAGATGACGGAGAAGGGATTTCTCCAGAAGATTTTCCGCATATTTTCGAAAGATGCTATAAAGGAAAAGGCGGAATTTTCGGGATCGGTCTGGCAATCGCGCGTACTGCGGCCAGAAGCATGAGCGGAGAACTTATGGCTGAAAACCGGGCTGTCGGAGGAGCGGTATTCACCTGCGTACTTCCAGCGGAGGAAGGAAGGGCAGCCATGGAGCCAGAAAGGGAGGATGGCATTTTGAAAGGAGGAGAAAAGGAATGAATCAACGGGAATTTTACCTTCCGTCCAGCGATGGACACTCCAGGCTCCATTGTATGGAATGGCTGCCGGACGGGGAGATCCTGGGAGCCGTACAGATCGTCCACGGGATGATGGAGCATACGGGGCGCTACCGGGAAACGGCAGAATGGCTGGCAGACCGGGGGATCGCCGTCTATGGCCACGACCATCTGGGCCATGGAAGAACTGCGGCGGAAAAAGAGGATCTGGGATACTTTGGAGACAGGGATGGGGAGCTTTCACTGGTGAAGGACGTGCGCAGGCTGACGCTTTATGGAAAAAGGAGATACAGAGGAAAGCGGCTGTTCCTTCTGGGCCACAGCATGGGCTCATTTATGGTGAGGCGGACCCTGACCGTCTATGAGGACGGGCCCGACGGCGTGATCCTCATGGGGACGGGCTCCCAGCCGGAGGGAATGGTATTTGCCGGATGGTGTCTGGCGTCTCTGGTGAGCGCCATAAGGGGGAGCCGCAGCCGGAGCCGTCTGCTCCACGAGCTGTCCCTGGGAAATTATAACCGGAAATTCTGGCCGGTACAGACGGACCACGACTGGCTTACCAGGGATATGGAAAAGGCCAGGAGCTTTGAAGCAGATCCGTACTGCCAGTTCCTTTTTACTGCCGGGGCCTACCGGGATTTTTTCCGGGTGATCCTCATGGACCAGCGGGCAGAACAGCTGGGAAGGATGCGGACGGACATGCCCCTTCTTCTGCTTTCCGGGGACCGGGATCCGGTGGGAGAAAACGAAAGAGGCGTCAGAAAGGTGTATAAGCGGTTTTCAGACGCAGGCTGCCGGGATATTACCCTGGGCTTTTATAAGGACGCCCGCCATGAGCTGTTCAATGAGACCAACCGGGAGGAGGTACGGGAGGATCTTCTTTCCTGGATTCTGGGGCATCTGGAGGAACAGAATAGTTAAAACCGGGCCCGGGGCTGTAGCCGCCCCGGGTTAAAATAAGGCTTGAAATTCCAGCCGGCATCCGGTATAGTAGGAATAAGACAAAAGCTTTCTAAGATGATTTCAAATAAACTCTTTATTCATTTCAAAAGCGATCAGAGAATTTCCATGAAGACCAGAGGACAAAAATATGGAGCATGCCGCAAAGCTGCGGCGTATTTCGGAAAGAAGGGAAGATAAGACTTGTTTGGAAAAGTGAATAGTATTTATCTCCAGGGCATGTGGGGGACCCAGGTGTCTGTGGAGGCAGATGTGAGCGGAGGCCTTCCCGGCTGGTCCTTTGTGGGATACCTGGCCTCTGAGGTGCGGGAGGCCCAGGACCGGGTCCGGACGGCCATCCGGAACCTGGGAGTGGAGCTGCCGCCCAGAAAGGTGACCATCAACCTTTCCCCTGCGGATCTGAGAAAGGAGGGAACGGGCTTTGATCTTGCCATTGCGGCGGCGATCCTGACGGCCTACGGGATCATCCCGTCCCCGGAGGAAACGTGGCTGTTTTTGGGGGAGCTGGGGCTGGACGGCCGGATCAAGGGGATCCCGGGAGCCCTTACCCTTACGGTCCGGGCCCGGGAGCTGGGGTTTACGCGGCTGTTCCTGCCAGAAGAGAATCTGGAGGAGGCGTCCATGATCCAGGGGATCGGCCTGGTGGGAGCTGGGGATCTTAAGAGCCTTATGGAGCTCCTTAAGGGAGCGGGTCCCATAAAGGAGTATGAGCGCCGGGAAAGGCCGGGAACAGACCCGGGACAGGAGAAATACGCCGGGGATTTTTCAGAGGTTAATGGGCAGAAGGTTTTGCGGCGGGCGGCTGAGGTGGCGGTGGCCGGGATGCACAATCTCCTGATGATCGGCCCGGCGGGATCTGGAAAGACCATGGTGGCCCGGAGGCTTGCGACGATCCTTCCGGCAATGACCCAGGAGGAACGGATCGAAATTTCAAAAATATACAGTGTCTGCAACCTTCTTAGCGGGGAGGAGCCTCTGATCCGGAGACGGCCCTTCCGGGCGCCCCATCATACGGTATCGGCCCAGGCCCTGACCGGCGGGGGGAGCCGGCCAAAGCCCGGGGAGATATCTCTGGCCACCGGAGGGATCCTGTTTCTGGACGAGCTTCCGGAAATGAGCCGGGGGGCCCTGGAGGCCCTGAGACAGCCTCTGGAGGAGCGCCAGGTCACCATCTCCCGGGTTTACGGAACGTGCAGCTATCCGGCTGATTTCCAGCTTGTGGCGGCCATGAATCCATGCAGGTGCGGACACTATCCGGACCTGTCCAGATGCACCTGTACCGCAGGGGAGGTGAGCCGGTATCTGGGAAAGATCTCCGGGCCGCTCCTGGACCGGATGGATATCTGCGTGGAGGCCCAGGCAGTGACCTATGAGGAGATGGAGGGGAAGGCGGAAAATGAGAGCTCGGCATCCATCCGCGCCAGGGTAGAGGCGGCCCGGGCCATCCAGAGAGAGCGTTTCAAGGGGCTTTCCATCCGGTGCAACGGGGAGATGGGAGGAGGACAGATCCGCCGGTTCTGCCCACTTAATAAGGAAGAAAGTGAATTCATGGAGCATATTTTTTTCAGCCTGGGAATTTCCATCCGGATGTACGGGAAGATCCTGAAGGTGGCCCGGACGGCGGCGGATCTGGACGGCCGGGAGCAGATCCTCACAAAGGATCTCAGCGAGGCCGTATCCTATGTGCGGATCCGGCAGCGGTACTGGAAAAACGGTTAGGGGGAGGATCATGACAGAAAAAGAATACCTTTATCTGCTCCTTCACGCAGCCGGGACCGGAGCAGTCACAGCCCAAAGGCTGTATGAACATTTTGGCAGCTATGAGCACATATGGAAGGCGGAAAAAAGGGAGCTGGAGCGGTCGGGGCTTTTAAGCCATGGAAGACTTTCCGGGCTTCTGGAAGCCCGGCTGCGGGAAGAAGAGCTCCGGGAGGACTTTGCAGCCCTGGAAAAAAGAGGGCTCCGGTTTATTGCCTGGTGGGAGGAGGGATACCCCGGACGGCTCCTTCCCTTCAGGGACCGTCCGGCAGGGCTGTTCGTCCGGGGAACCCTTCCGGCAAAGGACCGGTTTACGGCGGCCATCGTAGGGGCCAGAAGCTGCACGGAGCTGGGCCGTCAGACCGCAGAGCGGCTGGCCTTCCGTCTGGCGGAGGCTGGCGTCCAGGTGATCAGCGGCCTGGCCCTGGGCATCGACGGAGCGGCCCATAAGGGCGCGCTGGAGGCGGGAGGGAAGACCTTTGCGGTCCTGGGCTGCGGAGCCGACCGGTGCTATCCCCGGGAGAATTACGGGTTGTTTAAAAAAATGGAGCTCCAGGGAGGCGTCCTGTCGGAATTTGTGCCTGGGACCAGCCCCCTTCCCATGAATTTTCCCATGAGGAACCGGATCATCAGCGGCCTTTCGGACGCAGTCATCCTGGTGGAGGCCAGGGAAAAAAGCGGCTCCCTGATCACTGCCGACCTGGCTCTGGAGCAGGGGAAAGAGGTATTTGCCGTCCCGGGGCGGATCACAGATCCCCTAAGCCGCGGCTGCAACCGGCTGATCCAGAACGGAGCCGCCGTCTGCCTGGGACCGGAGGATGTGCTGGAAGCCTTTGGGATAAAATTTGAAAAAAAGACAAGGGCTGATAAAAAAACAGAAAAGAGGCTTGCAAAGAATGAAAATATGGTGTATAGTTTCTTAGATTCGCGGTCCGGAACCCTGGAAGAGATCATGGATGCGTGCGGCTTATCCGTCACGGAAACAATGGAATGTTTGCTGAAACTGGAATTGATGGGAATGGTCCAGGGGAACGGGGATCAATATTATTGCAGAAAGTTGTGAGGTTGGTATGGCCAGTAATCTTGTGATCGTAGAGTCTCCTGCAAAGGTGAAAACTATTAAGAAATTTTTAGGATCCAGCTATGAGGTGGACGCGTCCGGCGGTCATGTACGGGATTTTCCCAAAAGCCAGTTCGGCATTGATGTGAACAACGATTTTGAACCGAAATATATTACGATCCGTGGAAAGGGCGAGGTCCTTGCCAGGCTGAGAAAGGAAGTCAAGAAGGCCGATAAGATCTATCTGGCAACGGACCCGGACCGGGAGGGGGAAGCCATCTCCTGGCATCTGTTAAAGGCGCTGAAGCTGGATGAGGTGAAGGATAAAAAGGTATATCGGATCAGCTTCAATGAGATCACGAAAAACGCGGTGAAAACATCCTTAAAGGAGCCCAGAGCCATCGATATGAATCTGGTGGACGCCCAGCAGGCCAGGCGTATGCTGGACCGTATGGTGGGATACAGCATCAGCCCGATCCTCTGGGAAAAGGTAAAAAGGGGATTAAGCGCCGGCCGTGTCCAGTCGGTGGCCCTGCGGATGATCTGCGATCGGGAGGACGAGATCGCGGCCTTTATCCCCGAGGAGTACTGGAGCCTGGAGGCGGGACTTAAGGCTCCGGGAGCCAGGAAGCCCATGACTGCCAGGTTCCACCACGACCAGAACGGAAGGACCGAGATCCGGAGCCGTGCTGAAATGGAGGAGATCCGGAGCTTTCTGGAGGGAAAGAAATTCCTGGTGGAGGAGATCAAAAACGGAGAGAGGACCAAAAAGCCCCCGATCCCATTTACCACCAGCACCATGCAGCAGGAGGCCTCCAAGGCCCTGAATTTCTCCACTCAGAAGACCATGCGGGTCGCCCAGCAGTTATATGAGGGCGTGGACGTGAAGGGCCATGGCACCATCGGTCTTATCACCTATCTGAGGACCGACTCCACCCGCGTGGCCGAGGAGGCAGACAAGACGGCCAGAGCCTTCATTGAAGAGCAGTACGGCAGCCAGTACGTTTCCCAGCGGGAGAGCGAGAAAAAGGCATCGGGAAAGATCCAGGATGCCCATGAGGCCATCCGTCCTACCAATATTGCCCTGACCCCGACGCAGGTGAAGGAGTCCCTGTCCAGGGACCAGTTCCGCTTATACCAGCTGATCTGGAAGCGGTTTGCCGCCAGCCGCATGGCAGCAGCCGTTTATGAGACCACATCCGTAAAGATCGGTGCAGAAGGAGTCCAGTTCACCATGACGGCCTCCAGGGTGAAGTTTGACGGCTTTATGTCAGTCTATATGGAGGCTGACGATAAGGAAGAAAAGAACCAGCTTCTGGCAAAGCTGGAAAAGGGCCAGGAGCTGGAGCTGGTAAGCCTGGAGGACGCACAGCACTTTACCCAGCCGCCGGCCCATTATACGGAGGCCTCCCTGGTAAAGGCTCTGGAGGAGCAGGGCATCGGACGTCCCAGTACCTATGCTCCCACCATCACCACGATCCTGTCGAGACGGTACATCACCAAAGAAAATAAGAATCTCTATGTGACGGAGCTGGGCGAGGTGGTAAACCGGATCATGAAGCAGTGCTTCCCCAGCATTGTGGACCTTACCTTCACAGCGAACCTGGAATTCCTCCTGGACAGCGTGGGGGAGGGAAATACCAGCTGGAAGACTGTTGTAAGAAACTTTTATCCGGATCTCTGCGAAGCAGTTGAGGAAGCAAAGGAGACCCTGGAAACCGTTCATATTGCCGACGAGGAGTCCGATGAGCTGTGTGAACTCTGTGGAAGGCGCATGGTCATCAAATATGGCCCCCACGGGAAGTTCCTGGCCTGTCCCGGCTTCCCTGAATGCCGCAACACGAAGCCGTATTTTGAAAAAACGGGAACCCCCTGTCCCAAATGCGGAAAAGAAGTGGTCATCAAAAAGACGAAAAAGGGAAGAAAATTTTACGGCTGCGAGGGCAATCCGGAGTGCGATTTTATCTCCTGGCAGAAGCCGTCCAGAGAGAAGTGTCCGGAATGCGGAAGCTATATGGTTGAAAAGGGAAATAAGCTGGCATGCTCCAATGAACAGTGCGGTTTTGTGAAAAATAGACAAGACTCATAGGGGGAAATGTGACACCTTTATGAAATAAAGGATAAATATTTCTTAATTAAACGAAAAAGTCTTGATATTCATGAAATATCGTGTTACAATTCTCGTGAAAGAACATTTTTGCTATACGATATTGTGAAGAGAAGGAGGTTTTCGGATAATGAGTGTGGAATTATTGGACAAGACCCGAAAAATTAACAAATTACTTCATAACAACAATTCTCACAAAGTGGTATTCAACGATATCTGTAAGGTACTGAGCGAGATCTTACTGTCAAATATCCTGGTGATCAGTAAGAAGGGAAAGGTTCTTGGAGTGAGCATCTGTCCGGAGGTGGATGAGATCCATGAGCTGATCGAGGACAAGGTGGGCGGCTATATTGATAAAATGCTCAATGAACGTCTGTTAAGCGTACTTTCCACAAAAGAAAACGTAAATCTCGCCACACTGGGATTTGCAGAAGAAAATGTAAAGAAGTACCAGGCGATCATTACTCCCATCGATATTGCCGGAGAGCGTCTTGGAACACTGTTCATCTATAAAGCGGACGAACAGTACGACATTGACGATATCATTTTATGCGAGTACGGCACCACCGTAGTCGGACTGGAAATGATGCGCTCCGTCAACGAGGAGAACGCGGAGGAGACCAGAAAGGTGCAGATCGTGAAATCGGCCATCAGCACGCTTTCGTTTTCAGAGCTGGAAGCCATCACGCATATTTTCGACGAGCTGGACGGAAATGAAGGGATCCTGGTTGCCAGCAAGATCGCAGACCGTGTGGGCATCACCCGTTCCGTTATCGTAAACGCTTTGAGGAAATTTGAGAGCGCCGGTGTCATTGAGTCCCGGTCCTCCGGTATGAAGGGAACGTATATCAAGGTCCTCAACGACGTGATCTTTGACGAGTTAAAGAACCTGAAAAAGACGGGCAACAAGTAATCTGCCTGCGGAATATGGAAAAGAGGGCGCTTCCGGTATCGGACGGCGCTTTCTTTTTTGCAAAAGAATGTGAAAAAACACTTGCACACCGGGAATACTTATGTTATATTTGAAAAGCTGACAATATGCACGTCTGCGGATTCTGAAAATGGTGCTGCCGAAACCGGCGGTCTTTGAGGAAGTCAGATGCAGGCGGAAGAAAAAAACCATATGGAGGAAAGAAAATGAGCGTTATTTCAATGAAGCAGCTTCTGGAAGCCGGCGTACATTTCGGCCACCAGACAAGAAGATGGAACCCCAAAATGGCTCCGTACATCTACACTGAGAGAAATGGTATCTACATCATCGATCTTCAGAAATCCGTAGGCAAGGTTGACGAGGCTTACAAGGCCATCGCTGACATCGCTGCAGACGGCGGCACCATCCTGTTCGTAGGAACAAAGAAGCAGGCCCAGGATGCCATCAAGACAGAGGCAGAGCGCTGCAACATGTTCTATGTAAACGAGAGATGGCTGGGCGGCATGCTCACCAACTTCAAGACCATCCAGTCCAGAATCGCAAGATTAAAAGCGATCGAGAAGATGGCTGAGGACGGAACCTTCGACGTACTTCCCAAGAAGGAAGTAATCGCTCTTAAGAAAGAGTGGGAGAAGTTAGAGAAGAACCTGGGCGGCATCAAGGAAATGAAGAAGATCCCGGATGCGATCTTTGTTGTAGATCCGAAGAAGGAAAGAATCTGCGTACAGGAAGCCCACACTCTGGGAATCCCGCTGATCGGTATCGCTGATACAAACTGCGATCCGGAAGAGCTGGATTATGTGATCCCGGGTAACGACGACGCCATCAGAGCCGTTAAGCTGATCGTGTCCAAGATGGCTGACGCAGTGATCGAGGCAAACCAGGGCGAAGCAGAAGCAGTTGAAGAGATGGCTGCAGAGGAAGAGTCTGCAGAGGCTTAAATCTCAGCAGTGCCGGCCGGGTTTCCGTGGGAATCCGGCCGTTTGAGTATATTCATAAATCGGAGGAAACGAACATGGCAGCAGTAACAGCCGCAATGGTAAAAGAATTAAGAGAAATGACAGGCGCCGGAATGATGGACTGCAAGAAGGCTCTTGCAGCTACCGAAGGCGACATGGACAAGGCCGTTGAGTTCTTACGTGAAAAAGGACTTGCAGGCGCAGCGAAGAAGGCTGGCCGTATCGCAGCAGAGGGTATCGTTGTTACAGCCCTTTCTGCAGACGAGAAGAGCGCAGTAGTTGTAGAGG
This sequence comes from Enterocloster hominis (ex Liu et al. 2021), assembly GCA_014385265.1. Lineage (GTDB taxonomy): Bacteria > Bacillota > Clostridia > Lachnospirales > Lachnospiraceae > Alitiscatomonas > Alitiscatomonas aceti. The sequence continues at coordinate 71,666 of JACRTJ010000006.1, read as the reverse complement.
TAAACGCTGAGACAGACTTCGTGGCAAAGAACGAGAAGTTCCAGACCTACGCAGCTGACGTTGCAGCCCAGGCTCTGAACACCAGCGCAGCAGATATGGATGCATTTATGGAAGAGAAATGGGAAAAGGATCCGTCCATGACCGTAAAAGAGGCTCTGTCCTCCCAGATCTCCATCATCGGTGAGAACATGAACATCCGCCGCTTTGAGCAGGTAAAGGAGGAGAACGGTTTCGTTGCTTCCTATATCCATGCCGGCGGCAAGATCGGTGTTCTTGTGGATGTTGAGACAGACGTTGTAAACGACGCTGTTAAGGAAATGGCAAGAAACGTGGCAATGCAGTGTGCAGCCTTAAAGCCCCAGTATACCGACCGCAGCGAGATCAGCGCCGATTTCATCGAGCATGAGAAGAGCATCCTGATGGCGCAGATCATGAACGATCCCAAGGAGGCTTCCAAGCCGGAGAAGGTGATCCAGGGCATGATCCAGGGCCGTATCAACAAGGAAATGAAAGAGATCTGCCTCTTAGACCAGGTTTATGTAAAGGCAGAGGACGGCAAGCAGTCCGTATCCCAGTATGTGGCTGAGGTTGCAAAGGCCAACGGCGCAAAGATCGCTGTTAAGAAGTTCGTCCGCTTCGAGACCGGCGAGGGAATGGAAAAGAAGAACGAGGACTTTGCAGCAGAGGTTGCAAAGCAGATGGGACAGTAAGCTTCCCGTCAAAACAGCATAGAAAGATTTTAAGAGCTCTGGAGGGATCCAGGGCTCTTTTTTTAACGAAAATGGCCCGAACCAGAGAAGATTGATCTGGTGCGGGCTTTTTTCATTTCTGGCTATTTTTCGTCGCAGGCCTTTAAAAAGAGCCGGAGAAGCTCCATGGCATAGGAGCGCTTTTTTTCGCTGCAGTGCCCAAGGAGTTCTTCGACGGCTTCCATTTCCAAAAGCTGTTCCGGAGTCTTTGGTTCGGTGTCTTCGTATCCATAGATGATGTAGTCCATGGTAACATTCAGACTTGAGGATAGAAGGATCAGGGTTTCAATGGACATGCCGCAGCTGCCGCGTTCAATATCCTGGCAGTATTTGTAGGCGCGTCCGATCTTTTCAGCGAGCTCTTCCTGGGTCATTCCTAGAAGAAGCCGCCGCTGCCGGATACGGTCGCCGGCAGCGATCCGGTCGTAAAGTTGCATGGGAGACCTCACTTTCTTTGTATGAATCTGGAATTTTAAACCAACAGCTCAATAGTAGTACCAGAATATAAAAAACTATCACACCTGTTCCAAACATACATTTAACACCTGTTTTAAACGAAAAAACCTTGAATTTATTTTTATACTGTGGTAGAGTACCTTATGAAAAATATGGAATGCAATGCGCAGACCATGAGAACAGGTGAGATTTTTGCGGGAATTGGACAGAAAAAAGATCATTGATATACATGCGCATATCCTGCCGGGGGTGGACGACGGAGCCAGGGATCTCAAAGAAAGCATCGCTCTGGCTGTCTCAGCAGCCAGCCAGGGGATCCGCGCAGTGATCGCCACCCCCCATTTCTCCAGGCGGGGCGATCCAGATGAATACAGACAGCTTCTGAAAAGCGTGCAGACGGAGATCTGGAAGAGCTGCCCGGATTTTCAGCTGTATCTGGGTCAGGAGCTTTATTATCATGAGGATCTGGGCGACAGGCTTTTGAGCGGACAGGCCCTGACCCTGGCAGACAGCAGCTATATCCTTGTGGAATTCAATCCGGCAGAGCCGTTTTCACGGATGAGCCGGGGGATCCGGAATCTTTGTGGTCTGGGGTATATTCCTGTTTTAGCCCATGCGGAGAGGTACGGATGTCTCCGGGAAAGCGGGATGCTGGAGCGTCTCCGGGAGATGGGCGCATTGTTTCAGGTCAATTATGAAAGCCTTACGGGGCGATGGTATGACCGGGACGTATTCTGGTGCCGGAAGCAGATCAGGGAGCACCGGATCCATTTTTTAAGCACCGATATGCACCAGATGGATCACCGGCCGCCGGAAATAAAGAGAGCGCTGGACTGGCTGGACAAAAATGTGGATGCAGAATACAAAAAAAGTCTGACGGAAGGAAATGCCAGGAGGATCCTGGAGGACGGTGCAGTCAGATAGAATGAACAACAGGGGAAGAATGAGATGAACAGCAGAAATAATGAAATGGAAATCGATCTGCTGGAGCTTTTCCGCGTATGGAAAAAGAAGCTCTGGCTGATCATTCTTGTGACTTTTCTTGGGGGAACTGTGGGCTTTGCGTTCAGTAAGATCGCCCTGACTCCCATGTACACGTCTACATCCATGATGTACGCCGTATCGAAGGAAACGACCCTCACATCCCTGGCGGATCTTCAGATCGGAAGCCAGCTGACCCAGGACTATAAGGTGATCATCACCAGCCGTCCGGTACTGGAGGAGGTCATTGGGGATCTGGATCTGAATATTTCCTATGAAATATTGAAATCGAAAATTTCGATCAATAACCCTGCGGATACCCGTATCCTGGCGATCACGGCTACGGATCCGGATCCGCAGATGGCAAAGGCCATCGTAGACCGGACCGCGTCGGTATCTTCCGGCTACATCGGCGATATTATGGAAATGATCCCCCCAAAGATCATAGAGGAGGGGCAGGTGCCCACCCAGAAGTCCAGTCCCAGCAACACCAGAAATGCGGCGCTGGGAGCGCTCCTTGGCCTGGTCCTTACCTGTGGGATCACAGCCATGCAGATGATCCTGAATGACACGATCCAGACAGAAGAGGATGTGGAGCGGTATCTGGATCTGACGGTCCTTGCATCCGTTCCCAGGAGAAATGAGGATGGAAAGGGAGCGGAGGCTGAGCGGAAATCCAAAAAGAAGAAGGCCCGCACTGCGCCCAGAGAGAATCAGGAAAGCCAGAAGCCGGAGGGCAGATCCAGACGGAAGGGGGGAAAAGAGTAATGGAAGATATGCATCTGGAATTGAAACCGGGAAAGACCAGTGATTACGAATATACCGAGGCAGTGAAAACGCTGCGTACCAACATTCAGTTCTGCGGAAGCAGCGTAAGGGTCATTATGTTTACCAGCGCAATCCCCAGTGAGGGAAAAAGTGATCTTTCCTTTGCAACAGCGGAGGCCCTGGCCCAGATCGGAAAACGCACGCTGCTGATCGACGCGGACATCCGTAAGTCGATCCTTACTTACCGGTATCAGTTAAAAAACAAGCTGAACGGATTGTCCCAGTTTTTAAGCGGACAGAAAAGGCTGGAGGAGGTCTTATACACCACCAGCACCAGGGGACTGGATCTGATCTTTGCCGGACCGTTTTCTCCCAATCCGGCAGAGCTTCTTGAAGAGGAGCTTTTCGGAGATACAGTGAAAAAGCTCAGGGAAGCGTATGACTATATCATCATCGATACCCCGCCCATGGCCGGACTGATCGACGGAGCCATTGTAGCCAGACATTGTGACGGAGCCGTCCTGATCATTGAGAGCGGAGCCGTCAGTTGGAGAGTGGAGCAGAAGGTGGTGGAGCAGTTAAAGCGTTCCCAGTGCAGGATCCTGGGAGCCGTATTAAATAAGGCGGACTCTGGAAACGGCGGATATTATGGACGGTACGGGAAATACAGGAAGTATGGGAAGTATGGAAAATACGGCCGGTACGAAAATGCAGAGCATGAGGAGAGCTCATACAGCCGGCTGGAGCCTGCGAAACACACTGCGGCACGGCCCCGGACAGAAATTCCCAACAGCGTCATAGAGCCGGATATGGATGAAGAATATAAAGAACTGGAATGTCCGTCAGCCGCCCCGGAACATGGGGAGTCTCAATGAGCCGGTATAGAAAAGGCCGGAGACGGGCCGCTCTTTTAGGGATCACAGCCGGATGTGTTGGGGCGGCAGTGTTTTTAGGCGTATCTGTAAAGCTGTACCGGGAGCGGAAGGATGCAGAGGCAATGATCGAAAGTCGTCATGCCGCCTGGGAGCAGAATACGGCAGGGGAGTCTTCTGATCCACCGGAAGCCGGTCCGGATCCGGAAAAAATGCTTTCCGAGGCTGCCGTTTCCTGGAATGGAAAGGAGTACCGGCGCAATACCTATATGAAGGCAGTCCTTTGTATGGGGGTGGACCGGGAAAATACCATGACCGGAGGTGAGGAGCCGGGACAGCGGGGGCAGGCAGATGGGATCTTCCTTGCGGCCTGGGATACGGCGAGAAATGGGCTTAAGATCTTAATGATCCCCAGAGATGCCATGACATACCTGAGCCCGGTAAGCTGGGATGGAACCGTCCGGGATGAGGAATACGACCACATTACTCTGGCGTTTTCCTATGGAGACGGGTATGTGAAAAGCTGTGAAAACATGGTCAGGGAAGTGGAAGAGATGTTTAAGGGACTTCACGTGGACCATTACATGGCAACCGATCTTTCCGCTGTGGGAATATTAAACGAGGCAGTGGGAGGCGTTACAGTTACCATTCCGGCGGGGCTTTCCGCTGCGGATCCCCGGTTCCAGGAAGGAAGCCGGATCACCCTGAAAGGAGATCAGGCGGAGGAGTTTGTCCGTTACAGGGATACAAAAGAGGATCATTCTGCGCTGTATCGGACGTTGCGCAGCCAGGAGTTTATCACAGGCTTCTTTGACGCGGCACAGAAAATGGCAGAAACAGACAGCCAGACAGTTCCCCGTCTTTTTGAACTGACGGAAGAATATATGATCACAGATATGGCAAAGGACCAGTATATGGGCATGGCGGCGGATATCCTTGCTTCAGAAGATCTGACTTCGGATCATTTTTATGTACTTCCCGGAAGGGCGGTGGTGACGGAAACGTATGATGAATATCATGTGGACGAAGACGCAATGACAGAGCTTCTCCTGGAGTTTTTTTACCGGGAGGCATAAAACATGTATCGAACAGCGGCACGCTGATTCATAAAAAAAGGAAGAGGAGAAAATGGAAATGAAAAAGAAATTAGTAAAGACCCTGGCTCTTGCGCTGGCATTATCTATGATCCCGGTCATGGCCTACGGCGCCAGCAGCAGCCCGAAAAACGACGATGACGACAGCAGTTCCTCAGAGTCTGTTTACGAGGACAAGACAGTAGGAGGAGATGGAACCTCGGGAACTGCCATTACCCAGCCGTCCAGGCCGTCGGTGGTCGTATCCCCCAACGGACAGCAGACCTCGGTGGGGCAGACCTCCAAGGACTCCTCCGGCGTGACCATGAGCCTGGTGGTCAATAAAACAACGGAAGACGGAAAGCAGGTATCCATGCAGTTCGGCGGCGGAGCGGTTGTAGGAGACCAGGTCGTTACCATAGCCACAGGCGCGGCGGAGACAGCGGGACTACCAGAAGGCGTTGTCAATGTGATCAACCAGTTAAATAAGGGGACTGGAGCAGAGACCGCGATCCCGGAGCAGGACATGACCGGCTATAAAAAGCTGGGAAATACAAGAGCGCTGATCGTCAGCTCCCAGAGCACAGGAAAGACCGACGCGGTGGCAACGGAGGTTACGCTCCAGGTCAGCGGGATAAATAAAGAAACCAGGAAACTGGTGGCCGTATATTACAACAACGCAACCGGCCGCTGGGAACGGGCAGAGGCCAGGTTTAATGTGGCCACAGGTGAGGTTACATTCATCGCTCCCGGTTCCTGTACCGTGCAGCTCTGGTGGATCTAAAACGGATCCGGGCGGCTTCACGGCTGGAACCGCCCGGTTTCTTTTTTCTGGTGTACGAGTAAGATAAAGGGGAACAGTATGAAATTAGAAAACATAAAGCACGATCTGACCCTGCCGGCAGTGAAGGGTCTGAATGTGGCGGCGTTGACGGCGGCCTTCTTTCTGGGATGGAGCCTGTTTTACGTGGGATTTATGGGATCAACAGCTTTGAAATGGACAGGTTATATCCTTTCGGGTTTATTTTTTTTCATGTACGCCCTGTTTGGAAAGGTCTACGACGCCTTTATGATCTCCACAAACCGGATCTCAGAGCTGGTTTACAGCCAGGCTCTGGCGGCCATTATTTCCGATGGAATGATGTATGTGGTCATATGCCTGCTGATGCGCCGCTGGATGAATCCTCTGGGAATCTTTTGTGTTTTTGTGGTACAGATGGTTTTGGCTGTGATCTGGTGTGTAGGAGCTCACCGGTGGTATTTTGCCTCATTCCCGGCCCGGCGTTCGGCAGTCATTTATGATATAAGAAGAGGGATGGACCAGCTGATCCGGGAATACGGGATGGATAAAAAATTTGATGTGCAGCTGAAGGTCCATGCGGAGGAATGCGTAAAAAACCCGGACATGCTGAAAGGAATGGAGGCCGTATTTTTAAGCGGCGTTCACAGCCATGAGCGGAATATCCTTTTAAAATACTGTATCATCAACAGCATCAGCGTTTATGTGATCCCGCGGATCGGTGACATTCTTATGAGCGGGACGAAACCGGTACATATGTTCCATCTGCCGATCTTACGGGCGGACCGGTACAATCCGCCGCTGGGGTATCTGATCGCAAAACGGACCTTTGATATTGTGGCTGCCGGACTGGCGCTGATCGTGATGTCTCCGATCTTCCTTTTAACGGCCATCGCCATCAAACGGGAGGATGGAGGTCCGGTATTTTATAAGCAGGAGCGCCTCACAAAGAACGGAAAGAAATTTTATATCCATAAATTCCGCAGCATGCGGGTAGACGCGGAAAAGGACGGCGTTGCCAGACTTTCCAGCGGAGACAACGACAGCCGGATCACGCCTGTGGGACGGATCATCCGGAAGATCCGGGTGGACGAGCTTCCGCAGCTTCTGGACATCCTGGCCGGAAATCTTTCCGTCGTGGGCCCGAGACCGGAGCGGGAGGAGATCGCCCTGCAGTACGAAAAGGAGCTGCCGGAGTTCCGCTTAAGGCTCCAGGCAAAGGCCGGACTCACAGGCTACGCCCAGGTATATGGGAAATACAATACAACGCCCTACGATAAGCTTCAGATGGATCTGATGTATATTGCGAATCCCAGCTTCATGGAGGATCTGCGAATCTGCTTTGCTACGGTGAAGATCCTGTTTATGCCAGAGAGCACGGAAGGCGTGGCGGAAGGTGCAACGACGGCCATGGGACAGGAAGCGGCGCTGGAGGAGATGGCGGCGACGAAGGTGGAGAAGGAATGAGACAATATATAGTACTTTGGGAAATTGCATAATGAAAGGTCCTTAATAGAATAAAAATATGTTTGGACTGGTAAAAAAATATGAGGATATGAGATAATGACGAGTAGGGATTTTGGATTAGTAAGTGTTATTATGGCAGCCTACAATGCAGAAAAAACGATAGAGCAGTCGATCAACTCTGTCTTGAATCAGACCTATCCAGCCGTTGAATTACTCGTTGTGGATGATTATTCGCAGGATAGAACAGTAAAACTGGTCGAGAATATTATGGCGCGGGACAATCGTGTGAGGCTGATTTACAATAAAGAAAATAGTGGTGTGTCCTATACGCGTAAGCATGGTTTGGAAGAAGCAAAGGGTGCGTGGATTGCAATTCTCGATAGTGATGATATATGGGCACCAGAAAAACTGGAGAAGCAGATTATTCTTCAAAAGAAAATGAATGCTGATTTACTTTTTACAGGTTCTGCTTTTATGGATTCGGATGGTCAGCCGATTGATTGGTATCTTCATGCTCCATCGGAAGTCACTTATCGTCATTTGCTGAAACAGAATGTATTGTCTAATTCCTCTTCGCTAGTACGCAAGGAGTTGTATGAAAAGTATTATGCAGTCGGTGACGGGATGCACGAGGATTTCGCAGTCTGGCTTGGTATCTTGAAAGAAGGGAAGAAAGCCTATGGTGTAGATGAGCCGCTGCTCACTTATCGAATTGCAAAATCGTCGAAGTCGGGCAATAAAATCAAGGCGGCGAAGATGAACTGGAATACATATCGGTACATTGGCTTAAACCCATTGTCTGCGTTTTATTATGAATGCTGGTATGTGGTCAAAGGTCTGATGAAATACAAAAATTTGAAGCAAATATAGGAGAATGGAAATGAAAGTTTGTTTTATCAATCCCCCGTTCAAGGCTGAATATGGTAAGTTTTCGCGTGAATCCAGAAGTCCTTCTATTGGACATAGCGGTGTTCTGTATTATCCGCTCTGGCTGATTTATGCAGCATGTGTTGCTGAGAAAAATGGCTTTGATGTGGCTTTCATTGACGCTCCGGCTAAGCAGATGAATAAAAAACAAACGCTTGAGCGTGTAAAGAAAGAAGCGGCTGATGCAAAGCTGTTTGTGTTTGACACCAGTACGCCGTCTATTTATAGTGACGTGGAGTTTGCAGAGACAATCAAAAACATGTATCCAGATGCATTTACCATGTTGGTTGGTACTCATCCGTCTGCAACACCAGATGAAACCATGGGCATTTGTGATCTGATTGATGGTTTAGCGCGACATGAATATGATTATATTGTGCGTGATACTGCCATCGCCCTTCGTGATGGTGTTGACCTTGCTACTGTTCGTGGCTTGACTTATCGCAAAGATGGGGAAGTAGTACACAACCCCGACGCAGAGCATATCACTGACCTGGACGAGATTCCTTATGCCGCAGAATTTATCAAGCGCAGATTATGTGTGACAGACTATGTTTTTCCGGCAGCAGCTTTCCCCTCTATTCAGATTTTCACGGGACGTGGCTGTCCGGCACAGTGTAACTTCTGCGTTTATCCCCAGACGCTCCACGGTCATCGCTATCGCCTGCGCAGTCCGGAAAATGTCATCGGTGAAATTGAGTACATCGTGAATAATTTCCCGGATGTGAAGGAAATCGTGTTTGAGGATGATACCTTTACCATTCACAAGCAGCGTGTTTCTGAAATCTGCAATATGATGATTCAGAAAGGTATCAATAAGAAGATTCGGTGGCTGTGCAACGCTCGTGTGAATCTGGACTACGAGACTATGTGCCTAATGAAGAATGCGGGTTGCCATCTGATTATCCCAGGCATTGAAAGTGTAAACCAGCAGATTCTGAAAAATATCCATAAGGGTACTACTGTTGAGCAAATTGAAGCTTATGTTGCAAATGCTCGTAAGGCGGGATTGATGATCCACGCTTGCTATATGGTAGGTAACCAGGGCGAGACGCATGAGACGATGAGAGAAACGTTGGCTGCGGCTATGCGCTTTAAGACGGATACAGCACAGTTCTTCCCTCTGATTCCTTATCCGGGGACAGGCGCTTATAACTGGGCGAAGAGCAATGGTTATATTAATGGTAAGTATGATGAGTATATCCATGAGGATGGAACTTTAAACTGCATCATTAACACTCCAGAGCTTTCTGCACAGGAGCTGGTTGACTTCTGCGCCTATGCAAGAAAGAAGTACTATATGCGCCCATGGTATATTGGTCACCGCCTTGTTCGTGGTCTGCGCGATCCAGAAGATTTGAAGAGAAGTTTGAAGGCATTTTGGCGTCTGAAGGACAGTCTTCTGAAGTAAGATACAGAGGTGAAGTATGGTAATCCATGTAATTGGAACAGTAAATGGGCAAGTCAATGAGGGCATGCGAAATGTCGCTACTCACTTAGCCAAAGAGTTTGAAAAAGAGAACACTGTACTTTATTCTGGATTGAAGCAGATTCCACAAATTGTGCTGAATTCCAAACGAGCAGATGTCACAATGATTTTTGCTCGTGCGAATAAGCTGGTCTATGGCTTGGCTTCGATTGTTACGAGGGTATGCAAAAACACATGGATTGTTTTGGTGCAGAAACCAGATGCTGATTTCATGACAAAAAATGATAAGCATCCGCTGAAATGCAACTATCTTTCAATCACAGAAGGCGACATGAAGGATGTGAAAATCACATCGGGTAGACATAAAAAGCTGTTTTCTGTGGGCATCAAAGCGGAGAAATTCACACCTGTTTCTGTAGAACAGCAAAAAAAGCTCAAGAGGAAGTACGGGTTTGATCCATCAAAGCAACTTATCATTCATGTGGGACATTGTTCCAAGGGCCGCGGTTTGGAGGACTTCGCAAAAATCCATACAGCCCAGAAGTTGGTCGTTGCAAGCGGTATGTTTGAGGATGAGAATGTAGTGCATGTTCTCAATGAGGCAAACGTAAAAATACATAAAGGCTATCTGGAAAATGTAGAAGAAGTATACCAGATGGCAGATGCGTATTTGTTTCCTACAAGATCCACGGAGTTTGTAATCAGCATTCCACTGTCCGTAATGGAAGCACTGTCCTGTGGCGTTCCTGTAATTGGATATAAGAGTTTTGAAAATCTAAACGAAATCACGGGCTCTGAGGGTGCAATTACGTTGCTTGACAGCGCAGAACAGCTTGATGAGGTTTTGCTTGAAGTAATTAAGAAAAAGAGCGACCATTCTTTACTTGAAAAAACAGGCTCTTGGAGTGAAGTGGCGCAGAGCGTTTTGGGGATGGTTCGGGAGGAAAATGCATGAAACCAGCAATGATTAGTTTTATGGGTTTGGATGGTTCCGGCAAATCAACAAGTATCGATTATGCCTATAAACAACTGAAGAAGCGCGGGTATAAAGTTGAAATTGTGCGTGCAGCTTATGTCATTGTTTTCCTGCGGGGTGTCATTAAGCTTGGAAAAAAGATTTTAATGAAAAAGGATAGTGATCCTTTTTCTGGAGACTACAAGGCGTACCTGGAAAGTTTGCGGAAGAACGCAAATAGAGGTGGGGCTTATAAGATTTTTTCTTTTTTGACGACCATTGAATTTAAGTTACAAATTTTCTTTAAGATTTGCATGAAGAGATTCTTTGGTACAACCTTGCTGGTGGATCGATATATATATGATAACATCGTGACTTATGCGGCAAATTTGGATCTGGGCGAAGAATATATGGAAGAAACGATGAATGGTAAGTGGAAGCATGCACCGCGCCCGGACAAGATTATTTACATCAAGACCCCTGTAGACGTCTGTTGTTCCAGGAAAGATGATATTCCTGATCCGATTTACCTGGAAATCCGAAAGCCTCGGTACGAAAAAGTTGCAGAAATGTATAATGCAACCGTAATTGCGGGCGATCAAGATAAACAGAAAATGCTAGATGAAGTTATGGCAGCTATCGATGAGGTACTGCCTTCGCTTCAAGAGTGATTGGATAGGAGCTTAAAATGGTACGAAAACTGATGATCCTTGGCATTGACGGTATGGATTGGGATGTGATTGTCCGGTATAAGGATAAGCTTCCTAATTTGTATGACTTGATGCAGAAGAATAATAAACCTCATCTGCGTTCGGTATTTCCGGCAGACACGACTCCAGCGTGGTCTACGATTTATACTGGTCTTGACCCATCTGAACACGGCATTATCAACTTTGTCAATGTTGGTGCAAAGCAGAATACATATAAGCCGCTTACATTTGATGACAGCGCATTTAAGGGAAGAACATTCTGGGATGTGCTCAATAAGCAGGGACTTTCGTGCGCTGTGATTCTGCCCATGAATATCAAAGAAGGCTGGGATATTGATGGCTTGATGATTACGCGCCCTTATGAGGGTAAGATTCGCGTCTATCCTCAGAGTAAGGAGAATATCTACAATCCGCGGTATGATATTTTGGGGACAGACGGTAAATTCACCTCCGAAAAAGATCTTCCGGCGTTGCGAGATGAATTCTTTGCTAAGGTCAATGAGGAAATCCGTCTGACTCGACTGGCAATCGAGAACGAGGACGTGGATGTGCTGTTCTCGTACTTCTCTACGACGGATGGTATCCAGCACGATTTTTGGCGTCACTGCGATCCGAATCATCCTGAGTATCCGGGGGCTAATGAACATGAGAATGTGATTCGGGATATGTATATCACTATGGACAACTATGTTGGCGAGGTGATGCAGAAGCAGCCGGATACTCCGTTGCTGATTATCAGTGACCACGGCCATGGCGCACGTCCGGTCTATACCGTGAGAATCAATGAGCTGCTCCGCCGTGGTGGCTACCTGGCACCCAAGGGGGGCGGAGATGGCTCCCAGCCTTCAACTAAGAAAAAAATCAAGAAAGTTATTAAAAAAACAGCACTGAGTGTGGTGAAGGGTATTGGTCTGCCAAAGTGGGCGATGAGACTGGCGAAGAAGTTCCCTGTGTGGAAGAGCCTGTTTGCATCCAGTGCAGACTTTGATTGGGATAAGACGCAGGCATATTTGAGCGATCTTTCAGCCCTGAAAAATTACAGTTACGGTGGAATCCGTATCAATGACAATGTCGTTGGCAAGGACAAACTGGCAGATGAAATAATTGAATATTTGAAGCAGATTAAGATCGAAGGTGAAGACAAGAGACTCTTTGAGTGGATCGTTCGTACCAATACTTTTTATCATGGCCAGTACCTAAACAAGTATCCGGAAATCATATACCAGATGGATGAACGCTGGGGTGGCGAATGGGAACTTGGCAAGAATGTTTTTGAAAAGGAAGGCTTCATGTATATGATGTCACCTGGCGGTCACCGCTGGAGAACAGCTATCATCTTTACAAATAACTTTGAACTTAAGAAGGATAATTACGAAATGACAGATATTTATGATGTCATTATGGATGCAGTAAGGGGAGAGTAAAATGCAGAGGGAAAGAAAACAAGAGTTGGATATTGCAAGGAAATAGGTATACTACTGGTTGTTTTGTGTCATACGATGTCTCCAGTAATGAAAAATAGTGAAATTATGACGACCCTGTATAGGTTCGTCTATACCTTCCATATGCCCCTTTTTTTCTTTCTGGCTGGAATTGTGGCTCCATTAGGAAAAACGGATAAATGGGGTCAGACCAAATCTAAAATTGAGCGTCTGATGATTTCCTATTTTGTGTGGGCGATAATTTACTGGCCATTAAAAATTGTATTTGTGGATTTGGCTAGAAATAATACCCGTATACCATGGTGGAGTTTACTGCTTGGAAACAATCCGGATGGAGAATTGTGGTTCCTATATGTTTTGTTTGTGCTTTCACTCGTGACCATTTGGGTTGTAAATGAAAAGACTGAAAAGATATTGCTTGTGATAGCTTTGATTCTTACATTCTTTTCCCCGCTGTATCCTGCAAAATACGCATTCCCTGGTATAAGTCTGTCGTTTTCCTGTTATCAAGTGTTTCTATGCGCTGGGTGTTTGTTGCGGAAAGACAAGGACAAAAGTATTGGTGGGCTAAGTGTGTGATTGCTGCTGTATCAATTGTGGTTTTGATATCAGTCTCGCTTTGGTTATGTGAGCAAAAAGGCAAAATGTGTAAAATGCTTGATTATTTGGGAAACCACTCAATGGAAGTCTATATAATTCATGCCCCAATTTTAATTCTTGGCAGAAATGTATTATCCAAGTTAATAGGAAATGTTTGGATATATAGTTACTTTATCCATAATTGCAATTATCCTTTCATTGTTGATCGATAAGCTCATTTTGGAACGATGCCAATGGATGGGGTGGCTTCTGGTAGGAAAAAGGCAAAAAGCGCGATGAGGAGAAGCAATGGAAAAGAAAAAGGTTCTTGTATGGGAAACGCTGGCAACAGTGTCTGGCGGTCAGAAGATGACGCTGACGGTTATGGATATGCTGTCGGACATATTTGAATTTTGTTGTCTTATTCCCGCAGAGGGGATAATGGCAGAGGAACTGAGAAAGCGGAATATCCCCTATATATTAATGGGGGATCAGACTCTGCCAACAGGTATAAAGGGAAAAAGAGTGATTTTTCGTTATGGATGGATGTCTGTGAAAAATATCTGGAAGTCACTTAGAGTGATTTATAGATATAGACCGGATATTCTGTATGCGCCGGGGCCGGCAGCTCTTCCATGGAGTGCAGTTTGTGGGATGCTGTTTCATAAACCGGTTATCTGGCATTTACACCATATTTTTCTGGATGGTGCTACAAAAAAACTTCTTAACATCTGTAGCAGTTGGAAATCTGTCCGAAAAATCATTGCGGTCTCTAATTGTGTAGGGAAGCAGATTGTAGATGAAGGAGCCCACAAAAAAGTCGAGGTCATTTATAATCCGGTCGATGTTGAGAAATATGCTAATGGTGATGCTGCAAAAATTGTATCGGAGATAGAAGCTAAGCTTGGTAGAAAAATACAGGGAGATATATAATTGGCCAAACAGAAGCAGTAACAAAAAATGAGAAACGGGATGTCCTGATAAAAGTAATGGTTTTACTGAAGAAATGGTCAAAGGATGTTAGAGGAATTATTTCTAGAGATGTTGTTACCCCTGAGTATTATAGGTATGAGGGGAGACTTTAAAAAGTGCGTTCAAAATTGATGATAGTATCTGCAAACTTGGTTTCAGAAAGGATATGGAGACATTCAGTCTCTAAAAGGAGAGAACAGGATGACTTTAGTAATTGGACACATTGCACTGGTACAACGCTCAAAAAAACAGGATTTTGTTTTGGATGTGATTAGGCGATTGAGACAGGAAGGACTGGATGTTATTGGTTTATTTGCTGGTGAAACTAGAGAAAAGGATTATATGAAAGAGTTAGAAGAAAAGATTACTCAGAAGGGATTAAGCGACAGTGTTCTTTTTTTAGGACGTAGAAATGATATCGCGGATTTGCTAAAAATGATGGATATTCTTATCATTCCGTCTTTTGAAGGTTTTCCGCTTGCCGGACTGGAAGCAGCGGCGGCGGGGGTGCCAGTTGCTGCATGTGATACGGCGGGAGCAAGGGAATTTATTGAGGTAGGTGGAGGTGGTCTGATTTTCAAGGGAGATGACGTTGCGGATGCTGTGTCAAGGATTAAAGAAATTATGTTGCGGAAAAAGGCGATGGCGGAGAAAGGAAAAAAGTTTGCAGAAAAAAGCGCAATAAATCATTATGAGGAAAGAATTGAAGAGATATTTCAATCGGTCATATAGCAGGAGGAGAGAATGGAAGACGTAATTATTATTACCAATCCGATGATTGCTGTAAATGAATCTGCAAAGGTTACCTTAAGTAAATTTCTGAGAGTAATAGAGCCTTGTTGCAGAAATCTGCAGGTACTTGGTGGGAATCTGCGCATAGAGGGCGATTTGAAACAGGTACAGCTAGTTTCAGTTCCGATAAAACGCAGTCCAAACAAAATGAAACGATTATTCGATCTGGTGTGGCTTCAACTTAAAATGTCAGAGCTAGTTATGCAGCATGTTCAAGAGGGAATGCAGGTATTCTTTTGGATTGGCGATAAGATGCTGCTTCCATATTTTTGTGTAAAGTACAAAAAAGCGGAAATTAATTATTTTATTTATGGAAATCCTCAAAAAGAAGGAAAAAAAGGTTTTTTTTCAAAGATATCAGCATTTCTTATTCGTATTATGGCAGAAAATGCAGATTATATTTGCATGGAAAGTCCATCAGTAGAACATGAATGGAAAGGACTAAGAATCGATAGGAAGAGAATTATTCATCTATATACAGAGGTTATGCCGATGACCCCGATAGTGGAACGCAAAAGAGTAATCGGAATGGTATGCCGTCTAACAGCTGGAAAGCATGTCCTGGAAAGTATTCAAGCTTTCTCGGAGATACACAAAGATTTTCCGGATTGGAGGCTTGAAATTGTAGGGTCAGGTGTTCAGGAGACAGAATGTCGTAACCTTATTCGAAAATTAAATCTGGATGGGTCAGTTGTCTTATATGGATGGATCGATCATGCACAGCTTAGAAGCGTAACGAAAAGATGGAAATTTTTATTATTTCCTTCCGATACAGAAGGAATGCCAAATGGAGTTATAGAAATGATGGCTCAGGGAATTCCTCCGATTGCGTCTCCGGTAGGTGGAATCTGTGATGTGGTTGAGGTAAATAAAACAGGCTGGGTTATTGATGCGTGTTCTGTGCATGGTATTCAAAGCGCACTGAAGCAAGCACTTCGTTCGGAATGTTATGAATCGGTTTCAGAGGAAGCCCAGAGAGTGATTGCACTTAAGTATGTATTAGAGGCAGCACAGATTGATGCAAAAATTCAGATGCTGCGATGAAGGCGGTAAGATGATGGGGATTTGGTTTTGGATTGTTTTGGCATGGCTTTTGTCCGCCTTGGCATTGGGAAAACGTCATATCAGTATGGAACATTTTGTCTGGATTTTGCTTCCTATTGATATGTATGGCATTCAGGTTGCAGGAATCACTATTAAACCATATATGGTTTTCTGTGGGTGGCTGTTTCTCCGAATGTTTCTGAATGGGCAAACAAAAATAAAGGCGATACGTGGTTGGACGCTTCCTGCAATAGGAATTATAGTGATATTGTTTATAGTGAATATGTTTAATAGTAGTTCGCTTTATTCACTTAGCGCACCATGTATGCTTATGGTTGTATGGTTCTGTATGACCATATATACCAGTTTCTGGGGGGAGACGGCGCAGGATGATATTCCGGAGGCAATGATAGCAACGGGAATTGGATACGGATTTGTATTTCTTATTGGATTTTTACTTCTGACGCTGGGAATCCCGATTTCAGGGGTTGGCGCATCAGAGAGGACAGAGCCAGGATTTATTCTTCAGTTTTCCAATATGTTCCAGGGGGTATTAATCCAAAAATGGCGTTTAAGAGGATTTACCATAGACCCTAATACGATGCTGGGAACATTCGTGTTTAGTGGAATTGTGTGTCTTATAAGAATTTTAATGGAAGGGAATTCAAAGCGAGAATGGCTGTGTTTGATGTTATCAATGGCCTGTATTTTTTTAAGTAATTCGCGTACTGGTCTGATGTGTTTTGCACTTGCGCTGGTGATGTCTGTTTTTGCGGCTTATTGGAAGGGGAGTCCGCAAATAAGAAAAAGGATTGAAGTGATTACATTAATTGTTATTTTTGTAATGATTGCTGTAATGGTTGGAACAGATTGGATTAGGAACTTAATCAGCTCGTTTCTTGGACTGTATGCAAATCGATCAGGTTTGAATGATGAGTATGGAAGGTTTACAATTTGGAAAGAAGCTGTTGGGATTCTGATGGAGAAAAATCCATTTTTTGGTATCGGCATGGGACAGATGCAGTTTTATACGTCAGTGAACAGGGCGTGCCATAATACCTGGCTGGAATGCCTGTGTGGAAATGGAATTATTCTGGGAAGTATTTTTATTTTATTTTTATTATTCACTCTGATAAAAGGGGGAATAAAGGCGAAATATAATACGTGCAGCAGGTATAATCAGTTGCTGTGGAGTCTTACAATAGGTATAACTGTAGTGGTTATATCACTAATTTCAGTGGACAACATTACATACAGTTATCTATGGTTTGGATTATCAGCATTGATGATGATCGATACTGCATCGATAAAAGAAATGTAAGAGGTATCGGGGGAAGGCAATGAATAGAAGAAAAGTGAGCATACAGAATACGGCAATAGCATTGATTTCAGAAATTATGGTGACAGTAGTTGGTTTTTTGCTTCCCCGATCGATTATGATAACTTATGGTTCCGAAACGAATGGTCTGATCACTTCACTTCAGCAATTTATACAGTATTTCACGTTGCTTGAGGCGGGATTATCTGGTGCAGCGATTTTTGCGTTATATAAACCGTTATCGAATGGAGATGTAAACACGATCGAAAGAATTCTATATTCTGCGAAGCAAATGTATGGAAAACTGGGAAAAGCATTTATAATCTTGGTTATGATTTCTTCTTTGCTGTATCCGTATTTTATCGCAGAAACGGGGTATTCCCATCTAACAGTCACGGTTCTTTTTTGTATGATCGGACTGAATGGGGTAATGCAGTTGTTATTTATTGGAAAATACAAGGTACTGCTAAATGCCTCTCAAAACAGCAGATATATTGCAGTAATTAATTCGCTAAGTACTTGTCTATACTCCATTAATATTATTATTGCATCCAGCTTACATTGGAATATCGTAGCTGCCATAGGGTTTGGTACACTGGCATATGTTATTCGGGCCATAGCATATTATACTGTAGTGCGACGACTGTTCCCACATTATGATTTTCACAAATGTGAAAATCAATACCACTTTGAAAATCAAACGGAAGTTTTTATTCAGCAGATTCTTTCGCTGCTAATCTTGAACTCCAGCACGCTGATATTAGCTTTTACAAAGACCAGAATGAACGAAATTAGTGTATTTACAACCTACAATATGGTACTTACAGCTATTTTTTTGGTTACGAATGCGGTAAATACGGGAGTTTCAGCAAGTTTTGGCGATTTAATCGCGAGACATGATGAGAACAAGCTAACACAGGTATATAAAGAATACGAGGTGTTATTTCAGGCGTTTTGGGTAATCGTTTTTAGTTGTGTTTTGGTTTTGTATCAGCCTTTTATGAGACTTTATACAGAAGGAATAGAGGATGCGGCATATATCCGCCCAGAATTATGCTTTTTATGTAGTATTTTAGGGGCATTGTGGGTCATTAGAAATCAGCAGTCGGTTATAATTGTTGCAGCAGGAAAATTTAAAGAGATACAGAGAGGCAGTATAGTAGAGGCAATATTAACAATTACATTATCATTTGTTGGACTGGTTTTCTGGGGACTAGAGGGACTGATTGCTGGTCGCTGTATTGCTGCAGGATATCGTGTAGTTGATTTCATACAATTCAGTTCCTGTAATGTGGTAATGATTAATACTAGATATACAATTCAACAGATTTGTATATCAACCGTATTTGTGATGTTGGTATATTTTGCTGCTCATAAAATTCAGATGTTTTTTTTGGTAGATACATATGTTAAATGGGGGATGTTTGCATTTGTTACTGCTATTTTGGCAGCATTTCTTGCCATAGGTTTTATTTTGATAAATAAAGGAAACATTTCCTGGATTCAAAAAAAGTTGGAAAAAGATAGGAAGTAGAAGATATGAAGATAGGCATACTCACATTTCATCGTGCAAGCAACTATGGAACAGTACTTCAGGCGCAGGCTATGGCTATGGCATTGCAGGAGCTCGGTTACGATGCTGAATTGATTGATTACAGACCAGAATATAATGAAAGGACACTTCAGATTAGAAAGATACGGCAGGCAAGGACAATTAAAACTGTACTTTCTATTATATTGAATCGGGCAATTTATGGGAAACAATTAAAACAAAAAATTCAGAACTTTATGGAATATATCGGAGAAATGAACGTATCTGAAACGGTTATGTATCTTCCTAATGAAGTTGGAGAAATTGCAAGGCAGTATGATGTAATTCTTAGTGGATCGGATCAACTTTGGAATGAGCGTATTACTGGAGATGATATGACATATTTTTGCCCGTTTAAGCATTCGTGTAAAATAAGCTATGCCAGTAGCTTCGGTGTTAGTACGATTTCAGAGAAGCGGAAAGAGCAGATTGTTCCGTTATTAAAGGAATTTAAGCATCTGGGAGTCCGTGAAAAAACAGCACAGATTATGCTTACAGAATTGTTGCAAATACCTAAAGAACAAATTATCTGTGTAGTAGATCCTACGTTGCTGGTTAACAGGGAAATGTGGCTGAAACAGGCAAACCCAAGAATTGTATTACCTAAAGGGGGATATATACTGACCTACTATATGATTGAAACACCAATTCTTCGAGCGATTACAAGAAATCTGAAACAAAAAACAGGTTTGCCAGTCATTAATTTAAAGCCCTCTAAAAGGCAGATTATTATGCATGAGGGTAAGAACATGATGTGGGCGGGGCCACGTGAATTTCTTGCTTGCTATGCAGGAGCTAAATATGTTGTTACAAATTCTTTTCATGGAACAGCATTCGCTATAAATTTTGAGGTGCCAATGTATGTTTCGCCTCTTCCGTTTTCAATGGCTGGTGAGGTAAATTCGAGACTTATTGATGTTTTGGAGCGATACGGGCTGGGTGCACGCTGGATTCCGGAGATGGCTGATGTAAAGTGTATGATTGACGAGTTTGATCGGGAGACATTGCAAAGGAAAAAAGAAGAACAAAAAAGGGAGTCCATTCAATATCTAAAATTAGCACTGGGGGATTAAAGGTGTATGAAATTTAAAAAAGATATCTCTACAATAGGGGAACAATGCACGGGATGTGGTGCTTGTTCTGCAATATGTCCGTTAGGATGCATTCAGATGAAGGTGGATGCAGAAGGATTTCGTATGCCTGAAATTGACCATACTGTATGTTTGAATTGTGGGAAGTGTGTAAAGATATGTCCGGCTTATAATGACACAATACAGTATGATCCGGTTAGAGTATTGGCAGCAGCAAGTTACGATGAAGAAGGATGCCAGCGGAGTTCATCTGGGGGAGTATTCTATGAAGCTGCGCGATATGTGATTCAGAGTTTGCATGGGTACGTCTGTGGAGCAGTGCTGGATGATGATCTTCAGCTAAAACATATTGTTACGGACTCTATGAGGGATGTTGTGAAGATGCAAGGGTCTAAGTATATTCAAAGTGATATCACGGGGTGTTATTCTGAGATTCAAAACCACCTTAAGAAGCATCAGGTGGTTTTGTTTTGCGGTACACCATGTCAGGTTGCAGGGATAGAACACTTTTTGGGAAAAACAAATGGGTTGGTAACAATGGATTTGATTTGTCATGGGACTCCCAGTGCCTATGCGTTTTCAGAATATATGCATAAAAAATACCCGGAAGAAAAGTACTTTGATTTTTCGTTTAGGCAAAAAAATATTCACACAAAATCACTATTTTCCTATCATTATTTTTCGAAGAATAAAAAAGGAAACATGAAGATCGCAAAAAGAGTTCTTTCAAGTCAGGATCCTTTTTATCAAGCTTTTTTAAACGGGGACAATTATCGGGAGTCATGCTATATATGTAAATATGCAAAGGATTCCCGTTGTGGAGATATCACTATAGGAGATTGTGCGAATTACAGGGCATATGAGCTTCCGCTGAATAAAGAACTTTCAACAGTCTGTATAAATACAGAAAATGGAGAAAAAATGTGGAACGCAATTAGTGAGAGATTTTGTTCTGCAACTGCAGATTATAAAAGAGAGGTGCAATTAAATGCACAGCTTCATACGCCAGCCCGGAGAACAATACAAAGAAATGATTTTTATAAGGATATTAAACAAATGTCCGAGTACAGTCTTAAGCAGAAGTATTGCCCAAGGAAAGGGATAAAAGCGGTTGTCAAAGATTTTTTTATATGGCATACTACACCAGAAATCAGAGACAATTTCAAACAGGGATTTCAAGGGGTTTTCCTTAAAAGAAGGAATAAATAAACAAGAGAGTATTGGAGAAAGTTAGAATGCAGATTTCCTAAGAGAGAATCCATATTGATCCTCGCTTAGGCTGTGGATACGGCGGTGGTCATGAACCAGGAAGGGGATTTTGGCATTCCGGTGCCAGATTATGTGGAAGAAAATGTAAGCACCAAGGTAGTTAAGATCATTCAGAGCTATACAGGGGTTGTGAATAAAATGGTGTGGAGGAAAGAACTGTAGCTGCTGTTGCGGGAAGGAAATCTGAGGATTAGAAGGAGCCGCTGTATCACAGAGAAAATATCTGTATTACAGCGGCTCCCAGCGGAAAGATTACCAGGTAAAGATGGTCCCAAAGGCGTTTAAGCCCTAAAGGACGCTGCCGGATAATTCCTTCCGAAGCTCCTGTATCAGCGTTTCCACTACCTCCGGCTCCAGTTCCAGCTCATCTGCGATAACGGCTGGGGATTTTCCTTTTTCGAGTTTTTTATGAACTAGATCTCTGAGGATATTCTGCTGTCCCTGCCGGAATTCATCCTGCCGTATGAGGCGGATCTCCCGTTCTTCATCATATTCAAAAATACTCACTGCGATCACCTCCGCTTTATGCTTTGAGAGAAAGTCTGAAAGGATCCCATCCCGGATGCATTTATTGACGGCCCGGTCCACTGCTTCGTTCAGCTCCAGGAATGCAGCATACTTCCGTACCTGTTCCACGAAGAGCATATATTCCTTTAGGCTCTGACATGCCTCCAGGAGCTCACGGTTAGCCTCCGGGGCGATCTTTAAAACCCGGACCTTAAGCTCCAGCTCGGGCTCGGCTTCGGGGCTCTGGTATGCGTCCGAAAGCCTCAGGATACAGGATTCCTCAGTCATCCCGGAGCCGTTGTAGAACACGACAAAGCGGGGAGTGGGGAGCCGGATGAGGCTGGAAGAGTAAAGGGTCTGGTCTTTCGTAAGAACTTGATATTCCTTTGCCACATAAATGAGATCCCGGAGGGGCATATTGGGATTCCAGGTGGACTGGTGCTCGTAGAGATTCAGCTGGAAGTCCATAAGAAAGGCCACATCATTTTTCATGTTCATATAGACGGCATTTTCCAGGGTGATGACCGCCAGCTCCTCCGGATCCGTATAGGAGGTCTGGTTGACCGCGTTATAAAGACTTAAGAGATTCGTCCGGTCCCGGAACAGCATCCGGAATACGGAATCCTTATAGTCGCGGCGGGCTGCTGGCTTTGCTGGGCCATTGTGGCCGGGGCTGGTATCATGGTTTCGATGATTCATTTGTCCTCCTTTCGCAGGAAAACTGAAAATCTCCTGCTTTTCATGATAAAGAAAATGGAAAAGCATAGATTTTCTGAAATGAAGATAGAAAGTCCAGACAGCCATACGGCCAGGAACAAAGGAAATATATGCTTTGCCGGGAGTATAGCATATTTATCTTTGGAGAGCAAGGGTGTGCAGGATAAAATGTGAAGCGTTTTTGCGGATTTACACCTGCCGCGTGATATTGGCAGAAGTGGGCGTGTAAAGAAAAAGGATGCTGCGGAAGGAGATTCTTTATCCCATCCATGCAGCATCCTCTTTATAATTCGTAAGCGCCAAATATTCCTACGGATTTCCTAATACTCTGTTCCCTGCTATAATTGTAGGCGGAAGATATTTAGATTATTGTATTACAATTATGGAGTGATTATTCCAGAGTTCTCTGAGTCACCTGTCCGGATATTGAGAGCCACCATTTCGGAGAATGAGAGTCATATATTCCGGTAATTCAGAGCCACCTTATTGGGCTCTATTCTGGTTCCCATTATTGCAGATTATTCAATAATTTACAGTAGGGAAAAGAAGGTGCTCCGAAGGTCATCTTTCCAATCTCAAATTTCGCAAGGTTACCGAAAACTAATCACTATAGGGATTATAGCCGATTAAGAACTGGGCATCAATCGAAAAGCCCGTGTTTATGCGCTCTTTTCTGAGCGATATCGTATACCTCTTCGTCAGCTCGGATGCCAATAACGATAACCAGCATGGATGATTCTGTATGGCGAAGCTGATATACAACACGTAAGCCAGCGGATCGGAGCTTGATTTTCAGAAGTCCTGCAAGGTTCGTGCTGTTGTGATTACCAAGTGGCTTTCCATAGCCCTGTTCATCAACAGGCAGTGGATTTTGTTGAACTTTTTTGATGGCTTTTAGAACAAGGATGCGCTGGCTTCCATCGAGGTCTTTCAAGTCTTTTTCTGCTTCGGGAAGGTATTCTAGTTTCCAACTCATTCGATGTCGACCTCGCTAAAACCGGCGAGATCGTCTTCTGTAACACCGAGACGGCGGTTCATTTCTTCCTCAGAAATCAAAGAGGCAGGATCAAAGTGTGCCATACGTTCAGAAGCGACAGCCAGCAGACGAGCGTCATTTAATTCGTCCATTAAACGGATATATTCATCCGGGGAGATGAGAACGCATTCTGCGGTGTTGTTTTTCATAACAACTTTAGCACCGCACTGCTTGACATCTTCAAAAATTTTTCCGGCAAGCCCACGGTTGAATTGGGTGATCGGAACGGTATTAGTAATAGCACTCATAACAGAAGCCATAATCGTCCACTCCTTTCTTTACTTGCATTATAGCACACGTTTGCCAAAATATCAACTAACTGGTTGATAAATTTACTGATAAATATATTGTATGCTAAAAGGCGATTTTGATACACAGATAATAATATTTTGTTACTTTAAGCAGCCTGCTTCGTGCAGATGGGATTTTTTCATGCCCGCGAGGAGGGTGTTACCAAATGGCATCCAGAATCCGGGGCATCACCGTTGAGATTGGCGGCGATAGCACAAAACTCTCCTAGGCGCTGGAAAGTGTCAACAAATCGATCAAAGGAACGTAGTCCGGACTAAAGGATATCAACAAGCTTCTGAAACTGGTCCCCTACAACACAAAAATGGTCGTCCAGAAGCAGAAGATGTTGAGAGAAGGTCTGAAAGGATCCCATCTGGATGCATTTATTGACGGCCCGGTCCACGGCTTCGTTGAGCTCCAGGAATGCGGCATACTTCCGTACCTGTTCCATAAGGAGCATATATTCCTTCAGGCTCTGGCATTCCTCCAGGAGCTCACGGTTGGCCTCCGGGGAGATCTTTAAGACCTGGACCTTAAGCTTATAGGCTCGTCCGGTCCCGGAACAGCATCCGGAATACAGAATCCTTGTAGTCGCGGTGGCCACTGGTTTTGCCGGGAGTATAGCATATTTATTTTCGGAGGGCAAGGGTGTGCGGGATAAAATGTGAAGCGTTTTTTGCGGATTTACACCAGGCATGTGATACCGGAAGAAGTGGGCGTGTAAAGAAAAAGGATGCTGCGGAAGGACGTTTTTCGCCCTTTGATACGCAGCATCCTTTTTTCTATACAGCTACTATTCCCTGCCTGCCCTGTCTTTAATCCAGAGGCTCTGTCACGATCCTCCAGGTTACGTTGAAGGCCTGCTCGAATACGGCCAGATCCAGGTATTCGCCGGTGGTATGGACGTTGAACATACCGGTGGAGATCCCGGAGCAGTCAAAGCCGTGGCCAGAGAAGATATTGCTGTCGCCGGAGCCGTTGCTGATATGGTATTCCGGTGTGATCCCCTCAAGTTCCAGGGCGCGGACCGTTGCCTTTGTAAGGAAGCCGTCCAGATCCGGCTTGTGGGGCGGGCAGAAGTGGTCCACATCGATGTCCACGGTGGCTCCGAATTCGGCGGCCGCTTCCTGGCATGCATCCATGATCTTCTGCACCTGGGCCTCGATCTGGGCCTGGGAGTGAGAGCGGACCTCACAGGTAAAGGTGACTTTATCCGTAACGATGTTGGTGGCTGCGCCGCCCTCGATGCGGCCGATATTGGAGGTGGTCTCCGGATCGATGCGGCCGAATTTCACCTTGCTGATGGCCAGGGCCGCAGCGTTGATGGCATTGATGCCTTTTTCTGGTTCAATGCCGCCGTGGGCGGATTTTCCGTGGAAGGTGATGGTCAGCACGTCCTTTCCGGCGCCGGATTTTAAGATAAAGCCCAGATTTCCGGCTCCGTCCAGGGAAAAGATGTTTTTGGTAGGAATTTTGGAATAATCAAATTTTTTTGCGCCGTACATGCCGCTTTCTTCACAGATGGTGAAAAGATAGTACATGTCCCGATGGGGGGTTCCTGTTTCCTTCAGTACCTCCAACAGCTCCAGCATGATGGCGATTCCGGATTTATCGTCGGCGGCCAGGATCGTGTCCCCGCTGCTCTTTAATTTTCCGTCCTCAAGAACCGGAACAATACCGATCCCCGGTTCCACCGTATCCTGGTGGGCATTGAGACAGATGGATTCTCCTTCCATAGTTCCAGGAATATGGATCAGGAGGTTTCCGCTGTGGTCCCCGCCCACGGCCTTTCCAGCCTGATCGCGGTATACTTCATAGCCGCGGTCCTCAAAATATTTCTGGAGATAGTCGGTCATGGGGCCTTCCTTATAGGAAACGCTGTCGATCTGGATCATTTCCATGAGCCTGGATAAAATCCGTTCTTTGTTATACTGCATAAGAATCTTCCTCCCTTTTGTATCTGTCCCGTTTTCTGATTTTTCACGGGACACTCCGATGTTTTCATTATACTAAAAGCAGAGTGGAAAATCAATGAAAAACATGGGAGAGGCCTTGCGCAAATTCCTTCCCTGTGCTATACTTCTGGCACCGGGATCCTCTGGGGTCCCCACTGGTTCGTGAACCTCCCAGTATAAAAAACTAGGCATAAGTGAGAATGATAAAGGTAAAAAGCCCTGGCCGGAAGGCGGGGCTGGTACCGCTCTTTGCCTGGCGCACCGGTTTTCTGGATGGATTTCCAGAAGCTGGTGCGCTTATCTGAGGTTTTCAGAAAACTGGCAGGGGCGGTTTTTTGTTTCCCCTGCGTGAAAACGGAAGGAGAAAACAGGATGGATCAAAAGATACAGAAGGTGGTTATTGACTGTGACCCGGGGATCGACGACAGCCTGGCTCTGATGCTGGCGCTGTCCATGGAGGAGATCCAGGTGGAGGCCATTACCATCGTATGTGGGAACAGCCCGGCAGATATGGGCTTTTCCAACACAAAAAAAATTTTAAAGCATATGGGGCGTCTGGATATTCCCATTTATGTGGGAGCAGAAAGGCCGCTGAAGCGGGACTATGTGAATGCCCTGGATACCCATGGGGCCGATGGGCTGGGAGAGAGCTTTCTCCCGGAAGTCCCAGGCTATGAGAACTCCATGACCGCCCAGGAGTTTCTAAAAAAACGGTTTGTGCCGGGACAGGAAGGAGGCCCCTGCTCCGTGATCGCCCTGGGGCCCATGACCAATCTGGCCCGTCTGCTTTCGGACTGTCCGGAAGCAATCCTTTCCATGGACCGGATCGTGTCCATGGGAGGCAGCTTTAAAAGCCATGGGAACTGCTCTCCAGTGGCGGAATACAATTATTGGGCAGATCCAGATGCGGCGGCCCTTGTGTATGAAACGGCTGCCCTGTACGGAAAGAAGATCGAGATGACAGGGCTGGACGTGACCAGACAGATTGTCCTGACTCCGGATCTTCTCGCGTATCTGAAACGGCTGGATCCGGAGCTTGGCAGCTTTGTGTCGGCGATTACGAAGTTTTATTTTGATTTCCACTGGGAGTGGGAGCATCTGATCGGCTGCGTCATCAACGATCCCCTGGCTGTGGTCCATTTCGCGGACCCTGGACTATGCCGAGGGTTTGAAGCGTATACGGCGGTGGAGACGGAGGGGATCTCCCGGGGGCAGACCGTGGTGGACTCCATGGGCTTTTATAGAAAAGCTCCCAATGCCCTTATATTGACAGAAACGGATCCGGAGCGGTTTTTCCGGCTGTTCTTTTCCAGGCTCTTGAAATGCCGGGAGGAGGGGCTGGATCTGATCCCCGGTCTGGCGGCGGGAAGCCGGATGACGGGAACGGTATTCCTTCACGGAAAGGAGGCGCAGCTCCGATGAAAAGCAGGAAAAAAATGACTGTAAACCAGATGGTACTGATCGCCCTGGCAGCCTGCATCAACACAGCGGGCGGACAGGCAGCCCTGGCCCTGCGGCTTCCAGTATACCTGGACAGCATCGGGACCATTTTGGCAGGCATCCTCCTGGGGCCCGTTTACGGTATGCTCCCCAATCTTCTCAGCGGGATCCTTATGGGAATGACCACTGATATTTATTCGCTGTATTTTGCGCCGGTGGGCATGGTTACTGGATTTATGGCGGGGCTGGCGTCGAGGAGAATGCCGGAGCTTATGGGACGCGTCAGGGGGCTGCGGCTTTTTCTGGCTGCGGCGCTGATCACTGTTCCCGGGACCATTGTGAGCTCCCTGATCTGTGCGGGCCTTTTTGGCGGGATCACGTCGTCGGGCTCTACGGTCCTTGTACAGCTTTTGTCCCACACCCCCCTGGGAATGACTGCCAGCATATTTCTGGTGCAGGTCATTACGGATCTGGCAGACCGGACGGTGAGCCTTTTTCTGGCGTCTGCAGCCGCAGGCGCTGTGCCGGACCGGCTGAAACAGGCCATATGCGGCCAGCAGGGCAGAGCCTGCGGTCCTTAAGAAAGGAGAACAGCTATGGGAATACCAGAGGAACGGTACAGCAGGATCACTGCTAAAAATCAGAGGGAGATATGTCTCCTTAGGGGCTTTCCCTGTGCCTGGGGAAAATGCGCCTTCTGTGATTATATCGAGGACAACGGAAGGGACCGGGAGGCCATGGAGGCCTTAAACCAGCAGGTACTGGCCCAGGTGGCGGGAGACATGGGAGCCCTGGAGATCATCAATTCGGGGAGCTGCTTTGAGCTTCCCGAGGCGACGCTTGACGGGATCGCGGCCCTTGTGCATAATAAAAATATACAGCAGCTGTTTTTTGAGGCCCACTGGATCTACCGTCATAAGCTGGAGGAAATGCGGGAGCGGATGGGCGTCCCCATTATCTTCAAGATCGGCGTTGAGACCTTTGACTATGATTTCCGCCAGCGTGTCCTGAATAAGCATGCGGATTTCCGGGAGCCGGGGGAGGTAGCGGAATATTTCGACTCGCCATGTCTTATGGTGGGGATCCAGGGCCAGACAAAGGACATGATCCGGTATGACATCGACTGTCTGAAGCGGTATTTTAAGCTGGGGACCGTCAACGTCTACAATAATAATACCACTCCCATCCGTCGGGACCAGGCTCTGGTGGACTGGTTCATGGATGAGTACCAGTGGCTTATGGAGGATCCCGCAGTGGAGGTCCTTTATGAGATCACGGATTTCGGGGTCGGCTGAACGGAGGAAGAGGATTGAAATTTACTGTACATACCATGGAATATGCAGGAGGAAGGGCAGAGACATCCCTGGACCTGAGAAATTACCAGGACAGCGATTATGAGGAATACAGGACCATGTACAACGGCTGCTTTCTGGCCATGCGGACGGCTCTGGAGCTGCAGCCGGCGGAATGCTGCGCCGGCCGGGAAGAGCTGGCCCGGAGACGGTCAGAGATCTGGATCCTGGAGATCTCAGGAACCCTGGCGGGATCGGTGGCCGTTTATGGGAATGAGATCGACGATCTGGTGGTGAAGGGAGAATTTCAGGGCCGGGGTCTGGGAAGGGGCCTTTTACAGTGGGCCCTGGCGCTTCTGGAATCAGAGGGAGGCGGTCCCGCAGTACTCCATGTGGCAGACTGGAACCGCCGGGCCATGGAGATGTACAGGAAGCAGGGATTTCGCATCATAAAGACAGAAGTGATAGACAGAACCGCCTGACAGCGATATAATAAAGCTATCCATTATATCCCTTCAGGAAAGGAGATTCGATATGAAGTCGAAAGTATTTTTCACAAGAGAGATCACCCCGGAAAAGGTGGTGGAGCTGTACCGCCTTCTGGGAAAGGAACTGCCGGGAAAGGTGGCTATTAAGCTGCACTCCGGCGAGGTGGGAAACCAGAACTTTTTAAAGCCCGCCTTCTGGAAGCCCATCATCGATATGGTAGGAGGCAATGTGGTAGAATGTAATACTGCTTACGAAGGGCAGAGAAATACCACAGCCAAACATATGAGCACCCTGGAGGCCCATGGCTGGAAAAAATATTTCCGCGTGGATCTCATGGATGCAGAAGGCCCGGATCTGGAACTCTCCATTCCAGAAGGAAAGGTGATCCAGAAAAACTTCGTGGGAAAGAACATGAAGAACTACGATTCCATTCTGGTGCTGTCCCACTTTAAGGGCCATCCCATGGGCGGATACGGCGGAGCCTTAAAGCAGCTGGCCATCGGCTGCGCTTCCTCTTATGGAAAGGCGTACGTCCACGGCGCCGGAGACCCGGAAAAGATCTGGACCTCTGACCATGATTCCTTCCTGGAATCCATGGCGGATGCGGCCAAATCCGTAGTGGATTTCTTCCATGGAAACGCGGTGTATGTAAACGTGATGATGAATATGTCTGTGGACTGCGACTGCTGCGCCGTTGCAGAGGATCCCTGCATGAAGGATATCGGTATCCTTGTTTCCGAGGATCCCATCGCCATCGACCAGGCCTGCATCGATCTGGTATATGCGGCAACGGATGATCCGGGACAGAAGCACTTCTTGGAGCGGGTGGAGAGCCGCAACGGCGTCCACACCATCGAGGCTGCCGCTGCCCTGGGCTTCGGCTCCAGAGAGTATGAGCTGGTGGAAGTAAAATAATAAAACAGACATAAGGTGAGACCGGCTGTGTGTCTGGCAGGAAGCTGCCGGATGCCAGCCGGTTTTTGCGGCCCGGGGCTGGATCCTGCGGTCTGGGACCGGGAAAACCGAAAACTATGGAAAACGGGAGCCGTCCGTGATACAATGGAACGAAAGACGAGGAAAGGACAAAGAGGGAATGGCAGAACAGAACCAGAATCAGGATATGCAGAAGCCCCATAAGCGGCGGGTCCGTTATAAGGGGACGCATCCCCGGACATTTGAGGAGAAATATAAAGAGAGAGAACCGGAGAAATACGCGGAGACCATTGAAAAGGTGATCTCCAAGGGCAGCACGCCGGCGGGGATGCATTTATCCATCTGCGTCGATGAGATCCTGGAATTTTTACAGATCCAGCCAGGCCAGAGGGGGCTGGACGCCACTCTGGGTTATGGCGGCCACAGCCGGAGGATGCTGGAAAAGCTGGAGGGCTCCGGCCATCTTTATGGTCTGGACGTGGATCCCATTGAGATCGTAAAGACTGAGACCAGGATTAGGGAAAAGGGGTATGGAGCGGATATTTTCACAGTCCGGAAAATGAATTTTGCCGATGTCCTGGAGCTTTCCAGGGAAGTGGGGAAGTTTGATTTTATTCTGGCCGATCTGGGCGTTTCCTCCATGCAGATCGATAATCCGGAGCGGGGCTTTACCTATAAGGCAGAGGGACCATTGGATCTACGGTTGGATCCGGAAAAGGGAGTTTCGGCGGCAGAGCGCCTGCTGGAGGTGACGAAGGAAGAGCTGGCAGGGATGTTCAGAGAAAATTCGGATGAACCTTACGCGGAGGAGATCGCAGCGGCTGTTTTTAAAAGGAACCGGAAGAAGGACTTTATAAAAACCACGATCCAGATGAAGGAAACCATTGAGGATGCATTGAGCTTTCTTCCCGAACAGGAAAGGAAGGAGGCTGCGGCGAAATCCTGCAGACGCTGTTTCCAGGCGCTGAGAATCGACGTAAACAGCGAATTTGAAGTGCTGGACCGGTTCCTGGGGAGCCTGCCGGATATCCTGGCTCCAGGCGGACGGGCGGCAATCCTGACCTTTCATTCGGGTGAGGACAGGCTGGTGAAGCATTATTTCAAGGAAGGAAAAAAGGACGGGCTTTACCAGGAGATATCCGGAGATGTGATCCGTCCATCGGCTGAGGAGTGTCAGAGAAATCCCAGAGCCAGATCCACAAAAATGCGTTGGGCAGTGAGAGCATGATGCTTTCGCTGCTTTTTTAATAAGCAGCTTGACATTTTGGTTAGACAGTGCTAACATTTAAAAGGTGATTAGAAAAAACTAACCGATAAACTGAGGCAGAAAGAAGGAAACGTATGTGGACCAGGGAACAGCTTGAGCATGCCTTTAAAGCCAGAGGGAAGAGGATCACAAAACAGAGACAGATCATTTTTGAGGAAATGCTGAAAAAACAGTGGGTGAACTGTAAAGAAATTTACATAGAGGCATCCAGAAGGGATCCGTCCATCGGCCTGTCCACGGTGTACCGTACCATGCGGACGCTGGAAGAAATGGGGATCCTCCGCTGCGGCTATGGTTATGTGGATCCAGAAAATGACAAAATTTCCCAACACCATGAGTTAGATTTGACTAATAAAAAGTGCGGGTGATACAATACGGGAGTTCAGAGCACAGAAAGACCAGTGAGCGGGGAGTGAGGAATATGAAACAGCACCGATTCTGGGCATGGGCTGCGGTTTTCTGCTTTATTATGACCATGTTGACAGGATACAGACATAAGTAAGAAATGAGGAGGAAAATACAATGAATGGATCGCATTTAAAAAAACTGGGAATTTTTGCAGGAGGCGTTTTATTCGGGACAGCCGGACTTAAGGTCCTTGGAAGCAAGGATGCGAAAAAATTATATGTGAACTGCCTTGCGGCAGGACTGCGGGCCCGGGACTGCGCAATGAAGACGGCGGAAAGCCTTCAAGCGGACGCAGAGGATATCCTGGCTGAAGCAGAGGAGATCAACAGGGCCAGGGCTGCGGCTGAGACGGAAGAATATGACTCGGAGTGCCAGGATTCAGACTGCGGGGAGGAAGCTTCTCGGAGCTGATACAGATGTGGGGGATGCATGGGACGGTGCAGCCCTCTTTTTGTATCCAGGGTCTTGCGTTTCGTAAAAAATGCTGGGGAAGAGGTTTTTGCCCCGGCATCGTAAAATTAATTATGGAGATATAGAAATATGAAGCTGATTGTAAAACATGAGATCAGAGGGCGGATCCGGATCCATATATGCGGGGGAGCCATGACCATACGGCAGGCGGATCTGTTTGCTGCATATCTGGGCAGTCTTTCCATGGTATCAGATGCCCGGGTTTATGAACGGACAGGAGACGCGTCCATCATTTATACAGGGGAAAAGAAGGAACTGATCCAACAGATCCTTAAATTTGATCCGGAGGACCCGGAGTTAAACAGGCTGGTCCCCGAGAACAGTGGGAGAGAGCTGAACCAGAAGTATCAGACAAAGCTGGTGGGAAGGACGGCACTGCGGATTACAGCGAAGTTTTTTTTCCCGGCACCGGTCAGGGCCGCCTTTGTGCTGATACGGTCCGCCGGATTCCTGGCCAAAGGAATCCGCTGTCTTATGAAAAGAAAGCTGGGGGCAGAAGTACTGGATGCTGCAGCCGTTATCGTGTCGCTGGCAAGAAGGGATTTTGATACAGCTGGTTCCATCATGTTCCTTCTGGGAATGGGAGAACTGTTGGAGGAATGGACCCATAAAAAATCCGTAGGAGATCTGGCACGGAGCCTTTCCCTGAATATTGAAAAGGTATGGCTGAAGACGGAGAACTCGCAGATCCTAGTTCCCATTACAGAAGTGAAGGAAGGAGATGAGATCGTTGTCTGCACTGGAAATGTGATTCCCCTGGATGGAGAAGTTTCTTCCGGGGAGGCCATGGTAAATCAGGCATCCATGACAGGAGAATCCATAGCCGTAAGAAAGGCGGCAGGATCGTATGTTTATGCGGGAACTGTGACTGAGGAAGGAAATCTGACAGTTGTGGTGAAAAAAACCTCTGGCTCCACCCGGTTCGAGAGGATCACAGCCATGATCGAGGAATCAGAAAAGCTGAAATCGGTGTTGGAAGGAAAAGCGGCCTCTCTGGCAGATACTCTGGTTCCCTGGAGCTTTGGAGGGACGCTGCTTACATGGCTCCTTACAAGAAGCCCGTCGAGGGCAATATCGGTCTTAATGGTGGATTTTTCCTGTGCTCTGAAGCTGTCTATGCCTCTGGCGGTGCTGTCCGCCATGAGGGAGGCCAGCAGCTATGGGATCACGGTAAAAGGGGGAGTTTACCTGGAGGCAATGGCAGAGGCGGATACGATTGTATTCGATAAAACAGGAACGCTCACAAAGGCTGAGCCGGTGGTGGCGGGCATCGTTCCTTTTGAGGGCAGGAGAGAGGAGGATGTACTCCGTCTGGCGGCCTGTCTGGAGGAGCATTTCCCTCATTCCATTGCCAATGCTGTGGTGGCTGAATCCAGACGCCGCAGGCTGATCCATGAGGAGATGCATTCCCAGGTGGATTATATTGTTGCCCACGGGATTGCCACCTATGTAGGAAACGAGCGGGCAGTCATAGGCAGCAGACACTTTGTGTTTGAAGATGAAAAATGTGTGGTCCCGGAGGGAGAGGAGGATCTTTTCCAGTCGCTTCCGGAGGAATTTTCCCATCTGTATCTAGCTTTGGGAGGCCGTCTGGCGGCAGTGATCTTGATCGAAGATCCCCTTAGGGAGGAGGCTCCAGCTGTGGTGGCAGAACTGCGGAAGCTGGGGATCCGGAAGGTGGTCATGATGACCGGGGACAGTGAGAGGACTGCCAGAGCCATTGCAGCCCGGACGGGTATGGATGATTACAGATCCGAAGTGCTTCCAGAGGACAAGGCAGCGTTTGTGGAGCAGGAAAAGGCAGAGGGCCACAGGGTCATTATGGTCGGTGATGGAATTAACGATTCACCGGCGCTTTCAGCGGCGGATGTGGGAATTGCTGTCAGTGAGGGAGCCCAGATTGCCAGAGAGATCGCAGATATCACGGTTTCCGGAGATGTGCTGGAGCAGCTGGTGATCCTCAGGACCCTGAGTACTAGGCTTATGCAGAGAGTCAGAAAGAATTACCGGTTTGTGATCGGTTTTAATCTGGCCCTGATGGGGCTTGGAGTTTCTGGAATTATGCCTCCGGCTTTATCCGCCCTTTGCCATAATTCTTCTACGCTGCTGGTGAGTCTGGAAAGCATGACCAACCTGCTGCGGGACTATTGAAAAGGAACGGACACCATGATATAATCTATATTCAGAAAATGAAATGATATCAGGGTCAAAAGACCGATGAATCCGATGCGAGCCTGCTTGTGGGAGGCACTTTGAACTTGAGACCTGCCAAAACACCTCAAATCCGTTCTTTTTCATTCAAAAATGAGCGGATTTGAGGTGGTTTGGAGATTGTTGGAGCCATCGTGCGGAGCAATCCGGTATCACAGGGGTCAAAATAGCTTTTGACCCCAATATCATGAAATACATGAAAGAGAAAGAGGGACAGAAAATGAATTACATGGTCTGTATTCCGTTTCCTGATATGGTGTCCAGGGAAAACTGCGAAAAGGTACATAATATCCTGGCCAGGATGTCAGATGCCTATAAACTCAATATTGTGCCCGAACCGGTGAAGGCGAGACAGGCTCCATGTCCGGAGTATTACAGAAAATACCGGATCTATAAAGAAATCCGTGAGAGGGATGGAAACGGCGAGGCATACCTTCTTCAGGAAGAGGAAGATATGATCCTCAGCGTGTGCCGGACTCCGGAGGAGGAAGCGCTTATGAGGAGCTGCACCTATGCGTACCGTTACCCGTCCAGCCTGGTCCTTAAGAGTTTCCGAGAGGACAAGAAAGAAAAGAAGGAAAAAAGGGAGAGCAGGCCCGAATCCAGAGGAGAACGGAGCCGGGGAGAGGGACTGGAAAAACCGGAACGGGGAGAGTTACAGGAACGGGCAGGAAAGCCGGAGCGTGCTTCCAGAGGGGAACGGCAGACGCGGGGAGAGAGACAGGGTCAGTCTGAGAAAGCGGAGAGACCCGGAAGAGGCGAACGGCGTGAACGGCTCGAAAGATCTGAAAAAACAAGCAGGGGAGGAAATAACGATGCTGGCATTTGAATGTGATTATCTGGAAGGAGCCCATGAAAAAATCTTAAACCGACTGATCGAAACGAACATGGAGAAGCTGCCCGGCTATGGAGCAGACCCCTACTGCGCCAGTGCCAGGGAGAAGATCCTGGATGCATGCCAGTGCCCGGAAGGAGAGGTGTTCTTCCTGGTGGGCGGCACCCAGACCAACGCCACAGTCATCGACGGGCTTTTATCCTCTTATGAGGGAGTGGTTTCCGCAGAGACAGGCCATGTGAACTGCCACGAGTCCGGAGCCATCGAGGCTTCCGGCCATAAGGTCATCACACTTCCCCATCATGAAGGAAAGCTGGACGCCGGGGAGCTGGAAGCTCTTTTAAAGACGTTCTGGGGAGATGAGACGCATGAGCATATGGTATTCCCGGGCATGGTCTACATTTCTCATCCCACGGAATACGGTACACTGTATACAAAAAATGAGCTGAAGGGGCTCCACCAGGTCTGCAAAGCGTATGGGATCCCCCTGTATATGGACGGAGCAAGACTGGGATACGGTCTTGCGGCCCATGGTACGGATGTGACCCTGCCGGTGATCGCCGAATACTGCGATGCCTTTTATATCGGAGGAACAAAGGTGGGGGCTCTCTGCGGAGAGGCCGTTGTGTTCCCGAAAAAGGAGCAGGTTCCGAAGCATTTCTTTACTATCATCAAGCAGCACGGAGCGCTTTTAGCCAAGAGACGTCTTCTGGGGATCCAGTTTGATACGCTGTTCACCGATGGCCTTTATATGGAAGTAAGCCGCCATGCCATCCAGATGGCTGAGGTTTTAAAGCAGGGGCTGAAGGAAAAGGGCTATGGCTTCCATATCGGCTCTCCCACGAACCAGCAGTTTGTGATCCTGGAGAACAAAAAGCTGGAGGAGTTGAGGAAGGAAGTGAGCTTCAGTATCTGGGAGAAAAAGGATGCGGACCATACGGTGGTGCGGTTTGCCACCAGCTGGGCAACAAAGGAAGAGGATATCCGGAAGCTCCTGGCGCTGATGTAACACTCACTGTTTACCGGCCTGCCAGTGGGCTGTATATGTAATGTGAAGGATGTGTGAATTTCTGAATAGGATCCATTGACTTTTGGCATAATGATCCATAAGATAAAAATGTCAGTAAAAATAATCTTATGGAGGGAATTGCAATGGAATTAAAAGGAAGTAAGACAGAGCAGAATCTGATCGCCGCATTTGCCGGCGAGTCCCAGGCAAGGAACAAGTATACGTATTTTGCCAGCGTCGCAAAAAAAGAAGGCTATGAGCAGATCGCCGCGATCTTCCAGGAAACGGCAGATAATGAAAAAGAACATGCCAAAATGTGGTTCAAGGAATTATCCCTCCTGGGAAATACAGCAGAGAACTTAAAAGCCGCTGCGGCCGGAGAGAACTATGAGTGGACCGATATGTACAAGACCTTTGCCCAGGAGGCGGAGGCCGAAGGCTTTACAGCCCTGGCCCATAAGTTCCGTATGGTGGCGGAGATCGAGAAGACCCATGAGGAGCGTTATTTAAAGCTTCTGGAGAACGTGGAGATGAAAAAGGTCTTTGAAAAGAGCGAAGAGGTGATGTGGGTGTGCAGGAACTGCGGCCATATCGTGATCGGGAAAAAGGCCCCGGCAGTCTGCCCGGTCTGCGCCCATCCCCAGAGCTTCTTTGAAGTAAAGGCAGAGAATTACTAAAAGTGGATCCCCCGGAGCGCGGCCCCGGGGGATTTTTTCGGAAAAGAATAAAAAAGCGCTGAAGATCTATTTTTTGAGCTTCAATCCGTCTTTAAAAGCCTCTCCGACTCTTCCGGACACCTTATAATAGCCGTGGGTATAGGGATCGAAGGCGATGGCATTTACCCGGTCCATATCGACCCGGTCCCCGTCCATGACGCTTTCGTCTGCGGTCACGTTCACGACCTTTCCGATGACGCCGCAGCCGTATGCCCCATCCTGGTATTCAATGAAGGTACATTCCAGGCAGAGGGGGAATTCGTTGATCACTGGAGCGTCCACGAATTCGGACCGGCTGGCAGTGAGGCCGCTGTTGGCAAATTTATCAGGAGCCTTATTTCCGGATTCCACCCCGAAATAATCGGCCTCTGTCACATGGGTAGCATCGGCGATGCTTACGGTGAAGGCACCTCTTGCCTTGATGTTTTTTAAGGTCTTATGGGCTTCGGAAAGGTTAAGGGCCACATTGCCCCGTTTCTGCATGGTGCCCCAGGCGGCGTTCATGACGTTTACGCTTCCGTCCTCATTGTAGGTGGCCACCATTAAAACCGGCATGGGGAAAATACCTTCGGTCAGATCAAGTTTTTTTCTCATTGTGATTACCTCGCTTTTTATATGAAATTGACGGAAACGGTTCCTTATTCTTCCATTATATCTCTTGGAAAAAGGAATGCAAGTGCTGATATGAAAAGACGGCTGAAAGCGGGAACCTGGAGAACCTTTTAAATCCATGTTGGCAATTCACAGAAAGTATGATATAATTTCCTACAAACAAAATAGAACCGTTCAGCTATGCCCCTTCCTGCCGCCTGCGGCGGACAGGAAGCGCCGGATCTCCAATGGCCGGACGGTTACAACAAAATACATAGGAGAGCGCAGAGAATGAAAATGAAACGCGTTTTTTTAAAGCTCAGCGGCGAAGCGCTGGCTGGTCCGAAAAAAACAGGTTTTGACGAGGATACGGTAAAAGAGGTTGCAAGACAGGTGAAGCTTTCGGTGGATGCCGGCGTCCAGGTGGGCATCGTCATCGGCGGAGGAAACTTCTGGAGAGGCCGTACCAGCGACGCCATCGACCGTACCAAGGCGGACCAGATCGGAATGTTAGCCACCGTCATGAACTGTATTTACGTATCTGAGATCTTCCGTAACACTGGAATGAAGACCCAGATCTTAACCCCCTTTGAGTGCGGCTCTATGACGAAGCTGTTTTCCAAGGATCGGGCCAATAAATACTTTGAAAGAGGCATGGTAGTATTTTTCGCCGGAGGGATCGGACATCCCTATTTCTCCACGGATACGACCATCACACTGCGGGCCATTGAGATGGATGCGGACTGCATTCTCCTGGCCAAGGCCATTGACGGCGTTTATGACAGCGATCCCAGGGTCAATCCGGCTGCGAAAAAGTACGATACAGTCTCCATCCAGGAAGTGATCGACAAGCAGTTAGCAGTGGTGGACCTGACGGCGTCCATCATGTGCATGGAGCATAAAATGCCCATGGCCGTATTTTCCTTAAATGAGGAAAACGGCATCGCCAACGCCATGCAGGGAAATATTAACGGTACCATCGTTACCGTTTCATAACAGGAGGTTATTATGAAAGAACAGTTAAAGATCTACGAAGAAAAGATGGACAAGACCATTGACAGCCTGATGAACGATTACGCCTCCATTCGTGCCGGACGCGCCAATCCGCACGTTCTGGATAAGATCAAAGTAGACTATTACGGAACTCCGACCCCGATCCAGCAGGTGGGAAATATCTCCGTGCCCGAAGCCCGGATGATCCTGATCCAGCCCTGGGAGAAGAGCCTGTTAAAGGCCATTGAAAAAGCGATCCAGACCTCGGATCTGGGCATCAACCCCAACAACGACGGTTCCTGCATCCGCCTGATCTTCCCGGAGCTCACCGAGGACAGACGTAAGGAGCTGGCCAAGGATGTAAAGAAGAAGGGCGAGAATGCCAAGGTGGCAGTCCGCAATATCCGCCGCGATGCCAATGATACCTTTAAGAAGATGCAAAAGAACGATGAGATCTCTGAGGACGATTTAAAGGATGCTGAGGAAAAGATCCAGAAGATCACCGACAAGGCCATCGAGAAGATCGACAAGGCTGTGGAGAACAAGACGAAAGAGATCC
The DNA here is from genome assembly GCA_014385265.1 of Enterocloster hominis (ex Liu et al. 2021). Taxonomy (GTDB): domain Bacteria; phylum Bacillota; class Clostridia; order Lachnospirales; family Lachnospiraceae; genus Alitiscatomonas; species Alitiscatomonas aceti. The sequence continues at coordinate 32,662 of JACRTJ010000006.1, read as the reverse complement.
TTACAGTATAAGATAAGATCACAGGGGGCAGGGAAACCTGGCCCCTGTCTTTTGAAATCCGGCTAAGGATGCCGGACGGGAGGAAAAAATGGAAGAAAATCTCAAGATTCCTGCCCATGTGGCGCTGATCCTGGATGGAAACGGCCGCTGGGCAAAAAAACGGGGCCTTCCCAGACAGCTGGGCCATAAAAAGGGCTGCGAGACTGTGGAGCAGATCGTAGAAGACGCAGCCAGACTGGGGATCCGGTACCTGACGGTCTATGGCTTTTCCACAGAAAACTGGAAGCGGCCGGCAGAGGAAGTGGGAGCCCTGATGCAGCTGTTCCGGTATTATACAAAACGTCTTTTAAAGATCGCCAAGGCCAATAATGTGCGGGTAAGGATGATCGGAGAGAGGAGCCGGTTTGCGCCGGATATCGTGGAGGGGATCGACAGCCTGGAACGAGAGACAAAGGACAATACAGGTCTTACCTTTGTGATCGCCGTCAATTACGGGAGCCGGGATGAGATCACCCGGGCTGTAAAAAAGGTCATGGAGGATGTGAAGGCCGGAAGGATCACAGAGGAGGAGATGACGGAAAGCCGGTTTGCCTCCTATCTGGATACTGCCGGGATCCCGGATCCGGATCTTCTGATCCGCACCAGCGGGGAACTGCGTCTTTCCAATTACCTGCTCTGGCAGCTTGCTTATTCGGAGCTCTATGTGACCGACTGCCTCTGGCCGGATTTCAACAAAGAGGAATTACTGGAGGCCATCCGCCAGTATAATAAGAGAGAACGCCGGTTCGGCGGCGTTTCCCAGACGGAGAAGAAGTAAGGGGTGACAATATGTTTACGACCAGACTGATCAGCGGGATCGTTTTGGTGATTCTGGCGGCATTTCTGCTGGTTAAGGGAGGGACGCTTCTGTTTCTGGTGTCCCTGGCAATTTCCCTGATCGGCCTTTTTGAGCTGTACCGGGTCATGAAGATCGAAAAGGAGCTGCCGGGCCTGGTGGGCTACGGGGCCGTTCTGGCGTATTATGCCATCGTATGGACTGGCATGGACCGTCATGTGACCTTCCTTGCCATCGCGGCGCTGATGCTTTTAATGACCATCTATGTGTTTACGTTCCCTAAATTTACCACCGAGCAGATCACAGTGGCCTTTTTCGGGATCTTTTATGTGGGGCTGATGTTTTCCTACCTGTATCAGGTGCGCTCCATGCCAGACGGAAAATACCTGGTGTGGCTCATCGTTTTAAGCTCCTGGGGCTGCGATACCTGTGCCTACTGTGCGGGAATGCTCCTTGGAAAGCATAAGATGGCGCCGAAGCTGAGCCCAAAAAAGACGGTGGAGGGAGCCGTGGGAGGCGTTCTGGGAGCGGCCCTCCTGGGCTTTTTATACGGCGCATACTTTGAAGGCCATATGGTGGAGCTGGCCCGGCCCGGCGTCATCAGCGCCGCCGCATGTGCCATTGCGGCTGTGATCTCCCAGATCGGGGATCTGGCGGCCTCTGCCATCAAACGGAATCACGGCGTCAAGGACTACGGCCATCTGATCCCCGGCCACGGCGGGATCTTAGACCGGTTCGACAGCATGATCTTTACGGCCCCGGCCATTTACTTTGCAGTGATGTTCCTGGGCTTACGATAAGAGAAAGAGGGAAATCGAAATGAAGACCATAGGGATCCTCGGCTCCACCGGCTCCATCGGCACCCAGACCCTGGATGTGGTGCGGGCCAACGGGGATATTTCAGTAAAAGCCATTGCGGCGGGAAGCAATATCAGGCTCCTGGAGGAGCAGATCCGGGAATTTAAGCCGGCTGTCTGCGGCGTCTGGGACGAAGAAAAGGCAAAGGACCTGGCCCTGCGGGTCGGGGATACGGATACAAAGATCGTTTCCGGCATGGACGGCCTCATGGAGATCGCGGCCATGGACGGATATGAGATCCTGGTGACGGCGGTGGTAGGGATGATCGGAATCCGTCCCACCATGGCTGCCATTAAATCGGGAAAGGACATTGCCCTGGCCAATAAAGAAACGCTGGTGACAGCGGGCCATCTCATCGTCCCCCTGGCCAGAGAGCACCAGGTGCGTCTTCTTCCGGTGGACAGCGAGCACAGCGCCATTTTCCAGTGCTTAAACGGAGAGCATGGGAATAAGATAGATAAGATCCTTCTGACGGCCTCCGGAGGCCCTTTCCGGGGCTGGACCAGGAAGCAGATGGAGCGCGTGCAGGTGGAGGATGCCTTAAAGCATCCCAACTGGTCCATGGGAAGAAAGATCACCATCGACAGCTCTACCATGGTCAATAAGGGCCTGGAGGTGATGGAGGCCAGGTGGCTCTTTGACGTGGACCTGGACCGGATCCAGGTGGTGGTGCAGCCCAAGAGCATCATCCACTCCATGGTACAGTTTGAGGACGGGGCCGTCATGGCCCAGTTGGGAACGCCGGATATGAAGCTTCCGATCCAGTATGCCTTGTATTATCCGGAGCGGCGGCCCCTGGCTGGGGACCGGCTAGATTTCTGGAAGCTGACGGAGATCTCCTTTGAGAAGCCGGATCCGGAAAATTTCCGCGGTCTGGCTCTGGCCTATGAGGCCGGAAGGGCCGAAGGCTCCCTGCCGGTGGTGTTCAACGCGGCCAATGAGTTTGCCGTGGCGGAATTCCTGGACCGCAGGGCCGGATACCTGGAGATCACGGATATGATCGCCGAGGCCATGGCCCATCATACAAGGATCAGCCATCCGTCTCTGGAACAGGTCCTGGAAGCGGAGCAGGAAACGTATGAGTTCCTGCGCAGACGGCAGGAAAAGAATAATTTTCAGATATAATGGAGGAATAGTGTGATACTGGCACTGGTTGTCTTAAGTGTGATAGTTTTATTCCATGAGTTTGGCCATTTTCTTCTGGCCAGGCTCAATGGGATCACTGTGGTGGAGTTTTCCCTGGGATTTGGTCCCCGGCTCCTTTCCCATGTGAGTAAAAAAAGCGGGACCAGATATTCCTGGAAGCTGTTCCCCTTCGGCGGCTCCTGCGCCATGCTGGGGGAATTCGGCGACGAAGAAGGGGAGAGCGCCCTGGAGGACGGAAGCGGAGTCTCGTTTTTCTCAAGATCCCCGGCGGCCCGGATGTCCGTGGTGGCCGCAGGCCCGGTCTTTAATTTTATCCTGGCCTTTGTATTCGCCATGGTCATCGTATCCTGGTCCGGTTACGATCCGGCAAGGATCCAGGAGGTGACGCCGGGCCAGGCGGCGGATGCGGCAGGGCTTAAGGCCGGAGATGTGATCACAAAGATCGGCGGCCGCCGGGTGATGATCGCCAGGGATGTGGTCCTTAAGATGCTGGTAAACGGGAACCGGGACATTACGGTGCAGTATGACCGGCTGGACGGAGAGACTGGAAAATGGGAGAGCCATGAGGCGTTCCTGGATGCGGATCTTTTTACGCTCCAGAACGGCCGGTATCTGACCGGGATCCAGTTTTCCGGCTATGAGTCCTTGGGCTTTAACATCCCGAAGATCATAAAATACGGAGCCGCAGAAGTGCGGTACGCAGTGCTTACTGTGGTGGACAGCTTAAAGGAGCTGGTAAAGGGCCGGATAAGCGCCGACGACATTGCCGGCCCGGTGCGTATCGTCTCCATCATCGACAATACGGTGGACCAGGTGCGGCCCTATGGTCTGGTAACGGTGTTTATGAACATCCTGAATCTGATGGTGATGTTTTCCGCCAATCTGGGCGTCATGAACCTGCTGCCGTTCCCGGCCCTGGACGGAGGCCGTCTGGTGTTCCTCGCCTACGAGCTGGCGGCGAAAAAGCCGGTGGACCAGAGGATCGAGGGCGCGGTGAACATGGCCGGAATGGCGCTTCTCATGGCCTTTATGGTGTTTGTGCTGCTTAACGATGTGAGATTCCTTATGTAAGGCCGCCGGTCTGCAAGGCGGTCTGTGGAAAGTTTGGAGGATTTTATGTACAGGGAAAATACGAAGGTGATCCGGATCGGAGATAAGGTGATCGGCGGAGGGAATCCAGTGCTGATCCAGTCCATGTGCAATACAAAAACAGAGGATGTGGAGGCCACAGTGGACCAGATCCTTAAGCTGGAGGCCGCCGGCTGCGACATCATCCGGGTGGCGGTGCCCACCATGGAGGCGGCCGATGCCATCCGCCGGATCAAACGGGAGATCCATATCCCTCTGGTTGCGGATATCCATTTCGATTACCGGCTGGCCATTGCCGCCATGGAAAGCGGTGCTGATAAGATCCGGATCAATCCGGGGAACATCGGCGCCAGGGAGCGGGTCAAAGCTGTGGTGGATAAGGCAAAGGAGTATAACATCCCCATCCGGGTGGGAGTCAACAGCGGCTCCCTGGAGAAGGAGCTGGTGGAACGGTACGGGGGAGTCACGGCGGAGGCCCTGGTGGAGAGTGCCAGAAGAGAGGTCCAGGTCATCGAGGAGCTGGGCTACGATAATCTGGTGGTGAGCATCAAGTCCTCAGACGTGATGATGTGTGTCAAAGCCCACGAGCTTCTGGCCCGGGACTGCCGGTATCCCCTCCATGTGGGGATCACCGAGTCAGGGACCCTGCTTTCTGGAAATATTAAATCCTCTGTGGGCCTGGGGATCATCCTCTACGAGGGCATTGGGGACACCATCCGTGTTTCCCTGACCGGGGATCCCGTGGAGGAGATAAAGAGCGCCAAGCTGATCCTCAAGGCGCTGAAGCTGAGGACAGGCGGCATCGAGGTGGTCTCCTGCCCCACCTGCGGGCGCACCAGGATCGACCTTATCGGCCTGGCCACCCGGGTGGAGGAAATGGTGGCGGATATCGACCTGGATGTGAAGGTAGCCGTCATGGGCTGCGTGGTCAACGGACCGGGAGAGGCCAGGGAGGCAGATATCGGAATTGCCGGAGGCATTGGCGAGGGCCTGCTCATTAAGAAGGGGCAGATCCTTAAGAAGCTGCCGGAGGATGAGCTTCTGCCGGCTCTGCGGGCGGAGCTTCTGGCCATGAAGGAAGCAAAGGGAGAATAATGGAAAAACCGTTTCTGGAAGTATTTCCGGGACTGCATATCGGCGAAGAATTAAAGGAGCTTCTAAAGCTGGTCATGGTGGAAAAGGTATCCATGCCAAAGGACAGAAGCTCTCTTCGCATCTATATCGTAAGTCCCAGACTGATCCATAAAAAGAATATTTGCAGCATGGAGGAGGGGATCGCAAAGCAGCTCTTCCCCGGCCGCTCCATCACCGTGAAGATCCTTGAAAAATACCGCCTTTCGGCCCAGTATACGCCGGAAAAGCTGTACCAGGTCTACAAGGACAGCATCCTAATGGAGTTTAAGAATTTCGGCATGATCGAATACAATATCCTGCGCCGGGCGGAAACGGCCTTTGAGGCAGAGGATACCATGGTCATGACCATCGAGGACAATCTGATCTACCGGGAACGCTCAAAGGAAGTGGGGCGGATCCTGGAAAAGATCTTTACAGAGCGGTGCGGCCTTCCGGCAGAGGTAAGGTTTTCCTTCACAAAGGCAGAGAAGGAGAGACGGGACGACTTTGACGAGGAGGCGGCCCTGGCGGCCCTTCTGGCGTCCCACGTCCAGGATATGGGCGGCGGGCAGGAGGAAATGGCAGGATCCCGGGGCCAGGAGGAAGACCATGGCGATCCAGGCGGGGGGGGCGCCCCGGCCAAGGATCAAAAGCCCGGCTCCCGGACCTTTACAAAAAAGACCTTTGGAGAGAAAAAAACTGCTGGAGGAAAAGGGAATCCCGTCAGCGGAGCCGGAAACGGCGGCTTCCAGGGCGGCCAGAACGGCTCTGGCTCCGGCTTTAAGCGGGACGGCGGCCGGGGAGGAAGAATGCCCTACCGGAAGTCGGAGAATCCTGATGTGCTTTACGGCCGCGATTTCGAGGGCGAGACCATGGAGATCCATGAGATCGCCGGGGAGATCGGCGAGGTGGTCTTACGGGGAAAGATCATCCGGGTGGAAAAAAGGGAGCTTAGAAGCGGCAGCAAGATGATGATCTTTGATCTCACCGACTTCACCGACAGCATCACCGTCAAGATGTTTCTGAGAGAGGATCAGGAGGCCGACGCTGACGAGGCCATAAAGCAGGGAAAGTTCATAAAGCTCAAGGGGATCACCACCATCGACCGGTTCGACGGCGAGCTGACCGTGGGATCCATCACTGGGATCAAAAAGTGCGAGGATTTTACCACCCGGCGGGTGGACAACGCGCCGGTGAAGCGGGTGGAGCTCCACTGTCATACGAAAATGAGCGACATGGACGGCGTTTCTGAGGTAAAGGATATCATAAAACGGGCAAAGCAGTGGGGAATGCCGGCCTTGGCTGTGACTGACCACGGCTGCGTCCAGGCCTTCCCGGATGCCAGCCATGCCCTGGATAAGGGCGATGCCTTCAAGGTCCTTTACGGGGTCGAGGGCTACCTGGTGGACGATATGAAGGAGATCGTGGAGAACTCTAAAAACCAGAGCCTGGACGGCGCTTTTGTGGTATTTGACATTGAGACCACTGGCTTTTCCCCTGTGAAGAATAAGATCATCGAGATCGGAGCCGTAAGGGTGGAAAACGGAGTGATCACAGACCGCATGGACGAGTTTGTGGACCCGGAGGTGCCCATTCCCTTTGAGATCGAGCGGCTCACAGGCATAAACGATGCCATGGTCATGGGAGCCGAGACCATAGGCCCGGTCCTGGGGCGGTTTCTGGAGTTTTCCCGGGGAGCGGTGCTGGTGGCCCACAACGCGTCCTTTGACGTGGGCTTCATCAGCCACAATGCCTCCGTTCTGGGATATGAATTCCATCCCACGGTCATGGATACGGTGGCCCTGGCCCGGGTGCTCCTTCCCAATCTGAACCGGTATAAGCTGGATACGGTGGCCAAGGCGTTAAATGTATCCCTGGAGAACCACCACCGGGCCGTGGACGATGCGGAGGCCACGGCAGGAATTTTCCTGAAATTCGTGGAAATGTTAAAAAAACAGCATGGTATGGAGACCCTGGACGATCTGAACGTCTTTAACCAGGCGGAGGATTCGGCTATCATGAAAATGCCCACCTACCATGTGATCATCCTGGCAAAAAACGACCTGGGCCGGGTGAACCTGTACCGGCTGGTGTCCTGGTCCCATGTGCGGTTCTTTTCCAGACGGCCCAGGATCCCCAAGAGCCTTTTAAACCAGTACCGGGAGGGACTGATCATCGGCTCGGCCTGCGAAGCCGGGGAGCTTTACCAGGCCATCCTGCGGGGAGGCACTGACGCGGAGCTCCAGCGGCTGGTACGGTTTTATGACTATCTGGAGATCCAGCCCCTGGGCAACGACATGTTCATGCTGCGGGATGAAAAGAGCACCGTAAAGACCGTGGAGGATCTGAAGGAGATCAACCGGAAGATCGTGCGCCTGGGGGAGCAGTGCGGAAAGCCTGTGTGCGCCACCTGCGACGTCCATTTCCTGGATCCGGAGGACGAGATCTACCGGAGGATCCTCATGGCCGGCATGGGCTTTAAGGATAGCGACGAGCAGGCCCCCTTATATCTGCGTACCACGGAGGAAATGCTCGCAGAGTTCGATTACCTGGGCAGCGATCTGGCCTATGAGGTGGTGGTCGCCAATACCAGGAAGATCGCCGATATGTGCGAGCCCATCGCCCCGGTGCGGCCGGATAAGTGTCCGCCTGTCATTGAAAATTCCGACGAGACCCTGAGGAACATCTGCTACAACCGCGCCCATGAAATGTACGGGGAAAACCTTCCGAAGATCGTGACGGACCGGCTGGAACGGGAGCTGACCTCCATTATCTCCAATGGATTTGCCGTCATGTATATCATTGCCCAGAAACTGGTGTGGAAGTCCAACGAGGATGGATATCTGGTGGGCTCCCGGGGCTCCGTGGGTTCGTCCTTTGTGGCCACCATGTCGGGGATCACGGAGGTAAACCCCTTAAGTCCCCATTATTACTGCACCAACTGCCATTACTACGACTTCGACTCAGAGGAAGTGAAGAAATATTCCGGTATGGCCGGCTGCGATATGCCGGACAAGCTGTGCCCGGTCTGCGGCCATCCTCTGACCAAGGACGGCTTTGACATTCCCTTTGAGACCTTCCTGGGGTTCAAGGGAGATAAGGAGCCGGATATCGACTTAAACTTCTCCGGAGAATACCAGAGCCGCGCCCACGATTACACGGAGGTGATCTTTGGAAAGGGCCAGACCTTCCGGGCAGGGACCATCGGCACCCTGGCGGACAAGACGGCCTTCGGCTATGTGAAGAACTATTTTGAGGAGCATGGGGAGAGGAAGAGAAACTGCGAGATCAACCGGATCGTACAGGGCTGCGTGGGCGTAAGGCGCACCACTGGCCAGCACCCCGGCGGCATCGTGGTCCTTCCCCTGGGAGAGATGATCTATTCCTTCACTCCAGTGCAGCACCCGGCCAACGATATGGCCACCAAGACCATCACCACCCACTTTGACTATCACTCCATTGACCACAACCTGTTAAAGCTGGATATCCTGGGCCATGATGATCCCACCATGATCCGTATGCTCCAGGACCTGATCGGCCTGGATCCTGTAAAGGATATCCCTCTGGACTGCAGGGAGGTCATGAGCCTGTTCCAGGATACCTCGGCCCTGGGCATCACGCCCGAGGACATCGGCGGCTGTAAGCTGGGAGCCCTGGGGGTCCCTGAATTCGGAACGGACTTTGCCATGCAGATGCTCCTGGATACAAAGCCCAAATATTTTTCTGACCTGGTGCGGATCGCCGGACTGGCCCACGGAACGGACGTGTGGCTGGGCAACGCCCAGACCCTGATCCAGGAGGGCAAGGCAACGATCCAGACGGCCATCTGCACCCGTGACGATATCATGGTCTATCTGATCCAGCAGGGACTGGAGGAAGGAACGGCCTTTACCATCATGGAATCGGTCCGGAAGGGCAAGGGCTTAAAGCCCGAGTGGGAGGAGGAGATGTCAGCCCACGGGGTGCCCGACTGGTACATATGGTCCTGTAAAAAGATCAAGTACATGTTCCCCAAGGCCCATGCGGCGGCTTACGTGATGATGGCCTGGCGGATCGCCTACTGCAAGGTATTCTATCCGCTGGCCTATTATGCTTCCTTCTTCAGCATCCGCGCCAGCGCGTTTTCCTATGAGATCATGTGTCTGGGACGGGAAAAGCTGGAAAGCCATCTGGCAGATTATAAGAGGCGGTCCGACTCCCTTTCCAAAAAAGAGCAGGATACCTTAAGGGATATGCGGATCGTCCAGGAGATGTACGCCAGGGGCTTTGATTTCCTTCCCATGGATATCTATAAGGCCAGGGCCAGGCATTTCCAGGTCATGGGAAATAAGCTGATGCCCTCCATCAACAGCATCGACGGCCTGGGCGAGAAGGCGGCGGACTCCATCGAGGAGGCGGCCAAGGACGGTCCCTTCCTCTCCAAGGAGGATTTCAGGAACCGGACCAGGGTCAGCAAGACCATCTGCGACCTGATGGGAGAACTGGGGATCCTTAAGGACCTTCCGGAGACCAACCAGCTTTCCCTGTTCGATTTCTAACGGCTGTCCGTCCGCCGGGAGCTGTGAGAAAAAATTGCGGTCCCTCCTTGACAGAAATATCCAAAAGTGATATTTTATAGATGTACCCAGTACGGGTATAGAAAAAATCTGTTACGGAGGGAATCAATGGAGCAATATACAGTGACCGGCATGAGCTGCGCGGCCTGCAGCGCCAGAGTGGAAAAAGCGGTGTCGAAGGTTCCGGGAGTGGAGTCCTGCTCTGTGAGTCTTCTGACCAACTCCATGGGCGTAGAGGGAAGCGCAGACGCTGCCGATATCATCGCCGCCGTGAAGGAGGCGGGTTATGGGGCCTCGGTAAAGGGAAGCCGCAGCGGAGAGGACGGAGCCGGGAGCGGTCCTGCCGCCGGGGGCGCGGCCTTTGACGAGGACGCCCTGGCGGATCACGAGACTCCGGTATTAAAAAAACGGCTGTTCTCCTCCCTGGGATTCCTGGCCGTCCTCATGTATTTTTCCATGGGACATATGATGTGGGGCTGGCCGGTCCCGGAGTTTTTTGCGGACAATCATGTGGCCGTGGGCCTTCTGCAGCTTCTGCTGTCAGCGGCGGTCATGGTGATCAACCAGAAATTTTTTATCAGCGGCTTTAAGGGGCTCCTGCACCGGGCTCCCAATATGGACACCCTGGTGGCCCTGGGGTCCGCCGCTTCCTTCGGATGGAGCGTATATGCCCTGTTTGAAATGACGGAGGCCCAGTTAAACGGCGATATGGCCGGGGTCATGACGTATATGCACGAGTTCTACTTTGAGTCGGCGGCCATGATCTTAACTCTCATCACGGTGGGAAAGATGCTGGAGGCCCGGTCCAAAGGAAGGACCACTGATGCCTTAAAGGGCCTCATGAAGCTAGCCCCCAAAACGGCTGTGGTGGAACGGGACGGCGTGGAAACAGAGGTTCCCATTGCCCAGGTGAAAAAGGGCGATATCTTTGTGGTGCGGCCTGGAGAAAACATTCCCGTGGACGGCGTGGTCTTAGAGGGAGAGAGTGCGGTCAATGAAGCGGCCCTGACCGGAGAGAGCATCCCGGCGGATAAAGGCCCTGGAGATATGGTATCTGCGGCCACGGTGAACCAGTCGGGCTTTATCCGCTGTGAGGCGTCCCGGGTAGGAGAGGACACCACCCTTTTCCAGATCATAAAAATGGTCAGCGACGCGGCGGCCACCAAGGCTCCCATTGCCAAGGTCGCGGACCGGGTGTCGGGCGTCTTTGTCCCGGCGGTCATTGCCATTGCGGTCCTTACGGTCATTGGCTGGCTGGCGGCCGGGGAGACCTATGGATTTGCCCTGGCCCGGGGGATCTCGGTGCTGGTGATCAGCTGCCCCTGCGCCCTGGGGCTGGCCACGCCGGTGGCTATCATGGTGGGCAACGGACTGGGTGCGAAAAACGGGCTCCTGTTTAAAACGGCTGTGTCCCTGGAGGAGACCGGGAAGACAGAGATCGTGGTCCTGGATAAGACCGGCACTATCACCAGCGGGGAGCCCCGGGTCACGGATCTGATCCCCGGGGAGGGGGTCCAGGAAGGGGAGCTCCTTTCCATGGCCTGCGCCCTGGAGAAAAAAAGCGAGCATCCTCTGGCAAAGGCCGTGCTTCTGAAGGCTGAGGAAGAGGGGCTTGCGCCGGGAACGGTGACAGAGTTCAAAGCCCTTCCGGGAAACGGCCTTACGGCCCTGGCAGAAGGAACGCCGGTGTACGGCGGAAATCTCCGGTTCATGGAGACGAAGGTCTCTGTACCGGAGGCAGCCAGAGACCAGGCCCTGGCCCTGGCAGAGAATGGAAAGACCCCGCTCTTCTTCGGTTCAGGAGAGCGTTTCCTGGGGATCATAGCCGTGGCGGACGTCATAAAAGAGGACAGTCCCAGGGCTGTGAAGGAACTGCAGAACATGGGGATCCGCGTGGTGATGCTGACCGGGGACAATGAACGGACCGCAAGGGCCGTAGGCCGGGAAGCCGGAGTGGACGAGGTCATTGCGGGCGTCCTTCCAGACGGCAAGGAAAGCGCTGTGCGGGCCTTAAAGGAGCAGGGCCGGGTGGCCATGGTCGGCGACGGGATCAACGACGCTCCGGCCCTTACACGGGCGGATACGGGCATCGCCATCGGAGCGGGCACCGACATTGCCATCGACGCGGCGGATGTGGTACTGATGAAGAGCCGCCTGTCGGACGTTCCGGCGGCCATCCGCTTAAGCCGGGCGGCCTTGAGGAACATCCATGAAAACCTGTTCTGGGCGTTCTTTTATAATGTGGTGGGCATCCCCCTGGCCATGGGGCTTTTTATCCCGGTCCTGGGGTGGAAGCTGAATCCCATGTTCGGCGCTGCGGCCATGAGCTTATCCAGCTTCTGCGTCGTATCCAATGCACTGAGGCTGAACTTCTTTGATCTGCACCGGGCAGACAGAGACAGGAAGATAAAAGCTGAAAAAAAGAAAAAGGAGAAGAAGATCATGGAAAAGACTTTAAAGATCGAGGGTATGATGTGCGGCCACTGCGAGGCCCGGGTGAAAAAGGCCCTGGAGGCAGTTCCCGGAGTGGAAAGCGCCGCTGTGAGCCATGAGGCGGGCACCGCTGTGGTGACCTTAAAGGAGGACGTGGCGTATGACGTTCTTAAAAAAGCAGTAGAGGATCAGGATTACAAGGTGATTGACTAGTTTTTGAGACAAGGAGAGAGATCGTGGACGAGAATAAGAGCACAGGAATGGAAGAATGTGAGATCAGACACAAGCACAGATCAGCAAAGGAGGAAAAAGACCTCATCAGCCGGCTGAACCGGATCGAGGGACAGGTACGGGGAGTGAAGGCCATGGTCCAGGATGAGCGGTACTGCACCGATATCCTGGTCCAGGTATCTGCGATCCAGTCGGCGTTAAACGGGTTCAGCAGGACCCTGCTGTCCAGCCATGTCAAATCCTGCGTGGTGGAGGAGATCAAAAACGGGGATGCGGATAAGGCCGTGGACGAGCTGTGCGAGACCATCCGGAAAATGCTGTAAAAAAGAATTGCCAGTAATGGTTCCGCCATGCAAAGATCCGCCTGCGTTTTTGTATCATGCAGGCATCTGGAAGATGCATGGCGGAACTGTTACAATTGTTTGAAAAAAAATGAAAAATATGGTTGACATTTTTTGAGTTTTATATTATACTTACGTCTGTGATCGAGGCGTGGCTCAGTTTGGTAGAGCGCTGCGTTCGGGACGCAGAGGTCGCAAGTTCGAATCTTGTCGCCTCGACTCCAAGGCCTGATGGTCAAGCGGTCAAGACGACGCCCTCTCACGGCGTAAACCCGGGTTCGATTCCCGGTCAGGTCACTTGCTGCTGCAGAGCTGCTGCAGCAGCATTTTTACTAGGTGCTTCCTTGGCTCAGTTGGTAGAGCGACGCATTCGTAATGCGTAGGTCGCCGGTTCGAGTCCGGCAGGGAGCTGTTTAAAGCCTTTGACTTTTCAAGGGCTTTTTTTATTTGATAGGAAAAGCTGTCCCGGCCGGGACCGGATCCAGAAATTGACCCGGTGCGGGATCTGTGATATGATAACGGAAAACAAAACGAGCCTATGAAATGGGAGGTTATTTTATGAAAGTATTTATCAGTGCGGATATCGAGGGCTGCTGTGGAGTGTTCTCAAACATCGAGACCCATAAGAATGAGGCGGTGTACGCCCCCTTTGCAAAACAGATGACAAAAGAGGTTCTGGCGGTCTGCGAGGCGGCCCATGAGGCCGGAGCCGATGAGATCGTCGTAAAGGACGGCCATGGAGACGCCTCCAACATCGATCCTCTTCAGATGCCGTCCTATGTGACGCTGATCCGCGGGAAGAGCGGACATCCCTACAATATGATGTTCGGCCTGGATCCCACCTTTGACGCCGTCCTTTATGTTGGCTATCATGCGGCGGCCGGCTGTCCGGAGTTTGCCGTCAGCCATACCTCCACTGGCAACAGCCTGTATATCACCCTCAACGGAAAGCGCATGAGCGAGTTTATGCTCAACAGCTTCACGGCGGCTTCCCTGGGAGTTCCTGTGGCCTTTATCTCCGGGGACGAGGCGATCTGCGCCGCGGCAAAGGAGCTGGTGCCGGAGATCGCCGCAGTACAGACCAAGCGCGGAGTCGGGAACGCAACCTTCTGCTGCCCGCCGGAAACGGTCATGGAAGCCCTCAGGGAGCAGACGAAGGAGGCACTGGGAAAGATCGGCCGGTGCCATGTGGAGCTTCCGGAAAAATTCGTATACGAGGTGACCTATAAGGACTGGAAAAAGGCATATCAGATGTCGTTCTTCCCGGGGATGAAGGCAGTGGATCCCTTTACCAACCGTCTGGAGACAGAAAACTGGATGGATGTGGTGACGGCCCATAATTTTGTAGTTTATTAGAAAAGGAGACGGGAGGCTATGGATCCCATCGTAAGCATCATTGTGCCGGTCTATAACGCGGAGGAGACCCTCCGGCGGTGCATCGAGAGCGTTTTAAACCAGGGATTTACGGATTTTGAGCTGCTTCTGGTGGATGACGGCAGTACGGATTCTTCGGCCGGGATCTGCCGGGAATACGAGAACGGGGACCGGAGGGTCCGGGTGATCCACAAGGAGAACACGGGAGTATCGGATACCAGGAATCTGGGGCTTTCAGAGGCCCGGGGAACATTCGTCCAGTTTCTGGACAGCGACGACTGGATCACACCGGACGCCACCAGCCTTATGGTACGGGCAGCCAGGGACAGCGGGGCGGACATGGTGATCGCGGATTTTTACCGGGTCATCGGGGACCGGGTGGCCCATAAGGGGGACATTGAAAAGGACGGGCTTCTGAGTCTGGAGGAATTTGCCGGCTTTATGATGGAGAACCCGGCGGATTTTTATTACGGTGTTCTCTGGAATAAGCTGTTTAAGCGGGAGATCATCGCGCAGCATGGGCTTTCCATGGATAAGACCATAAGCTGGTGCGAGGATTTCATGTTCAATCTGGAGTATCTGCGCCATGTAAAGACTGTGTATGCCCTGCGGGTGCCGGTATATTATTATGTGAAGACCAAGGGGTCCCTGGTGAGCCAGGGACTGAGCCTCACAAAGACCATCAAGATGAAGCGCATGGTCTTTGAGTATTACCACGATTTTTATAAATCGGTGCTGACGGAAGAGGACTATGAAAAGAACCGTCTGTATGTGTATCGGTTTCTCCTGGCCGCTGCCGGCGACGGAGCGGTCCCCCTGTCCATTTTTCCAGGGGCTGTCCGCCTGGGGGATGAAAGGAGCAGCGTGAACCATGACGCCCTGAGAGGCGACGGGGCTCTGCTGGACGCATACCGGGACCGGAAGCTGCTGGACCATTATGTGGAGCCGGTGGCCATCCGGTACAGCCTGACCCTGCCGGAGATCAGCCTCCTGGTCTACCTCAGCCAGAAGCCGCGGGTGGACACCTTAAAGGAGCTGGCGGATATCACCGGCATGTCCCGGGCCCGCCTGGCCCTTGCTCTTCAGAAGCTGTCCATGAAGGAGTTCATCCAGACCGGGGAGCAGGCGGACGTGGTGCTGCTTGCGGCGGCGGAGCCGGTGCTGGCAGAGCTGGGAACGGCCCGAAAGGACTATGAGATGGCAAAATATGCCGGCTTCAGTGAGGAGGAGATGATCCAGTATGCCTTTCTTTCCAACCGGATCAAGGAAAATATCTGCCGGGTCCTGAAAAAAGAGGACATGCAGGTCACGGCCAGAAAAAAGAAAAAGTCGAAAGTGCCCAGAGTATAGATAAAAACTATATGGACTGGTCAGGAAATCGGTTAATTCTATTAGACGAAACCCTGCGGGAATGATAGAATAGCTAGGGCTCGAAGGAAGGAGAGATACAGATGCTGGTAGATATGCACTTACATGAATCCACATGCTCCAGTGACAGTAAGATGACGCTGGAGGAGATCGTTGCCACTGCAAGGGAACGGGGGCTGGATGCGGTCTGCATCACGGACCATGACAGCATGGGTTTGAAGGAAACGGCTGAGAGGTATTCCAGGGAGACCGGTTTTCCGATCTTTGTGGGAGTGGAATATTTTTCTCTCTGGGGAGATATTACTGCATTCGGCATCGACCGCTTCCCGGACAAGCGGATCCCGGCCCAGGATTTCGTGGACCAGGTCAATGCGGCCGGCGGCTTTTGTGTGGCGTGCCATCCCTTCCGGAATAATAACCGCGGCTTTGAGGATCACCTGTGGGAGATCCAGGGCCTTCACGGGGTGGAGGTCTTAAATGGCAGTACAGATATGGAGGCCAACCGGAAGGCGCTTTCCATCTGTAAGGCAAGGAATATGCAGATGGTGGGAGCCAGCGACGCCCACTGGACCAGCCAGCTGGGAAAATACGCTACCATGGTCCCAGGGGAACCGAAAGACCTGGAGGAATTCGTGGCGGCTCTTCATAAGGGCGGTTTAAAGCCGGCTATCTATGAAGAAGGGAAAGGATATCGGATCGTGGATACCTTTTAGGGTTCTGCGCTGATATAAAAAGAAGCACAAAGGAGACAGTATTATGAAAAAGAAACTGATGGCGGCTGGACTTGCCGCAGCCGTGCTGGGCGCATCTCTGACTGGATGCCAGAGCAAGCCTGCTGAGACAACAGCGGCTGAAACAACGGCAGCTGAGACCACAAAGGCTGAGACAGAGGCTTCCAGCGAGGCTGAGACCACAAAGGCTGAAACAGAAGCGGCAGAAAAGCCCTACGAGGGGACCACGTTAAACGTGATGCTGGCCTATGGCGGCGCAGAGGCGGCGTTTGACGCATTCACAGAAAAGACCGGGATCAAGGTCGAGTATGTGGAGATCTCCACAGGTAAAGCCCTGGCACAGCTCCAGGCCGAGAACGGGAACACCACCGCAGATATCTGGTTCGGCGGCGGCGTTGACAGCTACATTTCTGCCACAGACTTAGGATATCTGGAGCAGTACGTTTCTCCGGAGGCCGAGGCTATCAATCCGGCATACAGCGATGCAGACGGCTACTGGACAGGCCTTGCCCTGGTTCCGGCTGGTTTCCTGGTAAACAACGATGTTCTGGCAGAGAAGAACCTGGAAGCTCCCAAGACCTGGGAGGATCTGGCAGATCCCAAATATAAAGGGGAGATCATCATGGCTTCCCCGGCGATCTCCGGAACTCAGTATGCGATCTTAAACGGCACCATCCAGGCTTACGGCGAGGAAAAAGGCTGGGAAGTATGGAAGGGCATCAACGAGAATGTGGACTTCTACGCACAGGGCGGCGGCGAGCCAGGTCCCAAATGTGCGGCAGGCGAGTTCGGGATCGCAGTTCTGGCAATGACCGGCGGTACCTTTGCCATGGAAGCCGAGTATCCGGTCACTGCGGTCTATCCGGAGGATATGATCCCGTGGACACCGGCTCCCATCGCCATCTTTAAAAACTCCCAGAACAAGGATGCAGCCAAGGTGTTCGTCGACTACTTCCTTTCCAAAGAGGGACAGGAGGCGCTCCGTGAGGCAGATGCCAGGATCATGGCCCGCGGCGACGTAGCCATTCCGGAAGCCATCGGAACGGTGGACACAGAAAAGCTGATCGATCAGGACGTACTGTTATTCGGAAGCCAGAGAGAAGCGCTTCTGGAAAAATGGGCCGCCATGGTCGGTGAAAAGGATGCGAAATAATAAGGCATAAAACCGGGCGGGTGAAATACCCGCCCTTTTCACACCATTGAAAACCTGACGGGAAAGGAAATATCATGAATCCACGTACAGAAAAAAGAAGGCATGGCAGATATGCATGGGCAGAACTGGGAGACAGGCTGATCCTTACCCTGGTGCTGGCCGGGATCGCCCTGTTCATCCTGTATCCGATCGTTTCGGTGGTGGCCACCAGCTTTTTCAAGGACGGCCATTTCACCCTGGAATATTACAGGGAACTGGCGTCCGGACGGAGCCTTAAGCTGATCCGGAACAGTCTGTGGGTGTCCTCGCTGTCCTCCATCCTCACCACGGCGGCGGCGTTCTTCATTGCCCTGGCCGCCTACGCAGCCCCGGGAAGGATCCGGCGGTTTTTGAGAAGATCCCTGCTTTTTACCATGATCTCGCCGCCGTTTGTATCGGCGCTGGCATATATCTTCCTTTTTGGAAGGCGGGGGCTGATCACCCACCAGCTTCTGGGCCTCAGCGTTAATCCTTATGGGTGGCACGGCATCGTGATCCTCCAGATGATCGGAAGCATTTCCTTTGCTTCCCTGATGCTGCTTCCGTCCTTTGACCATATGGACCAGAGGCTGGTCCTGGCATCCAGGGATCTGGGCGCTTCACCGGAAAAGACACTGTTTTCTGTGATCCTTCTGTTGGTAAGGCCAGGGATCCTTTCGGTGCTGTTCACCCTGTTTACCATGAACCTGGCAGACTTTGGAACGCCCATCGTCATTGGAGGAAATTTTAAGGTCCTGGCCACAGAGGCGTACACCCAGGTGATCTCCACAGCCAATCTGGGACGGGCCTCCGCCATCAGTATCCTGATGGTTCCGGCGGCCGCCGTGGCCTTTTATTTTTATTACCAGAGCCTGAAAAAGAATGAGTCCGCAGGGGGGACGGACCGGAACGCCATGGACGGGGAACCGGCTTATACATTGACGGGAGCAGTGGCTGGAGCCGCATGGACCGTGACCGGGATGTTTTTCCTGGTGATGGCGCTGAAATACGGAAATATTTTCCTTTCCGCCTTTTCCAACACGGCCTCCGGCTCCCTTACCTTTACCCTGGATTACTTTGGAAAGCTTCCCAGGTCCCAGTGGAACTCCTTTGGCCACAGCCTGGTGTACTCCGCTGTGGCGGCCGCTGTATCCGCATTTTTGGGGATCCTTCTGTCCTACTATACACACCGGAGAAAGATCGCCGGAATGCGGACGGCAGAATTTTTTGCCCTGCTTCCCTATATCATCCCGGGAACGTTCTTTGGCCTGGGATATGTGGCGGCCTTCAGTCATCCGCCCATGTACATCCGCGGCACATCGGCCATCATCATCCTGAACCTGGTATTCCGCCAGATCTCGCTGACCAACAAGTCGGCCAACGCCATGTTTTCTGGAATCGACAGAAAGATCGAGGATGCGGCCAGGGATCTGGGGGCCAGCCGGCTGGAGGTCCTTTTCGGGGTCATCCTGCCTTTGCTTAAGACCACCTTTGCCACTGGCTTTATTTCGATCTTCACATCGTGCATGACGTCAGTGGGAGCCATTATTTTCCTGATCTCGCCGGGAAAAAACGTGGCCAGTGCGGAGCTGTTCCAGTCCATTGAAAACGGCCGGTACGGCGTTGCCTCCGTCCAGGCGGTCCTGATCATCCTTGTTACGGTGGGGATCAACATGGCCTTTATGAGTCTGACAAAACGAAGAGAACGGGGAGGGAAATAAGATGTTTTTACAGCTAAAAGGGCTTAAAAAGATATATGAAGAAGAAAAAGGCTTGAAGAACCTGGATCTGGAGATCGAAGAGGGGTCATTTGTGACGCTGTTAGGTCCCTCCGGCTGCGGAAAGACCACGACCCTGAACCTTCTGGGCGGCTTTATCCAGCCGGATTCCGGCCATATCCTTCTGGAAGGGGAGGACATCACAGGCCTTCCGCCGGAGCGCCGTCCCGTGTCCACGGTCTTCCAGAGCTATGCGCTTTTTCCTCATCTGAATGTGCTGGACAACGTCTGCTACGGACTCCGGTTTTTCAGAGGGATGAAGAAGAAGGAGGCGGCTCCCATTGCAATGGAGGAGTTAAAGACTGTGGGGCTTTCCGGCTATGAAACGGCCAGGATCGGAGAGCTGTCCGGCGGGCAGCAGCAGAGAGTGGCCCTGGCCCGCGCCATGGCCACAGGGCCAAAGATCCTTCTGCTGGACGAGCCCCTTTCCAATCTGGACGCAGGGCTCCGGGTGCAGCTGAGAGAGGAGCTGAAGGAGCTCCAGAAAAAGCTGGGCATCACCATGGTCTTCGTGACCCATGACCAGGAGGAGGCCCTGAGTCTTTCTGATAAGATCGTGGTCATGGAAAAGGGCGTGGCTGTCCAGACAGGGACTCCCAGGGAGATCTATTTTTCTCCTGTGAGCCGGTATGTGGCGTCCTTTGTGGGAAAGGCCAATTATATAGAGGAGAATGGCCGGGTACAGATCGTAAGGCCAGAGGACGTGTGGATGGAAATGGACCCGTCCGGCGATTATACGGTCCGGTCGGCCAGCTTCATGGGAGCCCATACACTTTATGAACTGGAAAATGGAAGCAATGTGATCAAGGCAGATCTTTTTGGACGGGAAGGAAGTCTTTTCTCTGTCGGCGACCGGGTACGGGCCGGCTGGGGAAGCAGAAAAGACGGGCCCAGAGACTGCCATTTATAAAGGAGGGACCAGTATGAGATTTGCATTTCTGATCATGGGGAAATTTGACAGCAGGGAGGACCAGGCGGTGATCCACAATGGAACGGCCCGGATCATTGGCGTTTCGGACCTTGAGGACGCGGCCCGGACTGCAAAAAGACTGGAGGAAGAGGGGATCGACTGCATCGAGCTCTGCGGTGCATTCCGGGAAGAGGGCGCCCGGGCAGTGATCGAAGCCACCGGGAACCGGATCCCGGTGGGATATGTGACCCACCTTCCAGAGCAGGATGACGTATACCGGAAGGCGTTTGCCGGAAAATAAGATCCGGACAGAAAACGGGGATCCCGCGCGGGATCCCCGTTATTTCTAAACGGACCGGTTTTATATACTGGCTTCTGGTTAACGATTGAAACCGCCGGCGTTATATTTTTTAATGAGCTGCTGGATCTTGTCTGTGGGTGACAGGGCGCTGCTGATGGATACGTCGTGGTTTAAGGAGTTGATGATGGCGGCGATATATTTGCTCATATCTGCCTCCACATACCATTCACGCTCAAACAGCTCCGGAGCCCGGTAGTTTAAGTTGGTGGTCACCACGCTGTCGATATAGCCCTTTTCATAGAACTCATCGAATTTATCAAAGCCGCTGGTGAAGAGTCCGAAGGTACAGCATACGGCTACCTTGGCAGCCTTTCTTTCCTTTAACTCTTTTGCGGTATCCAGCATGCTTTCACCGGAGGAGATCATGTCGTCGATGATGATCACGGTCTTTCCTTCCACGGAGCTTCCCAGGAATTCGTGGGCCACAATGGGATTCCTGCCGTTGATGACCTTGGAGTAGTCACGTCTCTTATAGAACATACCCATATCCACGCCCAGGTTGTTGGCCAGGTATACGGCACGGTTCATGGCTCCCTCGTCGGGGCTGATGACCATCAGATGGTCCTTATCGATCTTTAAGGACTGGTCATGCTTGAACAGGGCCTTTACAAACTGGTAGGTGGGCATGAAGTTATCGAAGCCGGACAGGGGGATGGCATTCTGCACCCGCGGGTCGTGGGCGTCGAAGGTGATGATATTGGAAACGCCCATACTTACCAGCTCCTCTAAGGCCATGGCACAGTCTAAGGATTCCCGGTGGGTACGCTTATGCTGACGGCTTTCGTAAAGGAACGGCATGATCACGTTGATCCTGTGGGCAGTGGACGCACAGGCGCCGATGATACGCTTCAGATCCTGGTAGTGGTCATCCGGAGACATATGGTTCACATAACCGGACATTTTGTAGGTCAGGGAGTGGTTGGTCACATCCACCATGGCAAACACATCTGTACCGCGCACAGACTCTCTGACGACACCCTTGCCTTCGCCGCTGCCAAAGCGCGGGCAGGCGCAGTCCAGGAGATAAGAGTCCACATCGTAGCCACGGTACTGAAGGTCCTGCTGTCTGCGCATTAACTCCTCTGTATCGTTGCGACGAAAGTTTACAATGTGGTCATTGACCTTTTTCGCAAGGTCCTGACAGCTTTCCAGAGCCGCGATCTTTAACGGCGCGATGGGAAGACGGTCATTGAAAACGTACTGATTCGACATGTCAAAGATTCCTCCGCTTTTACCATTTTTCCTGTCCCAGGAATGGGACATTCTTTCACTCATATCATTTATACCATTATTCGATGATTTTCGTCAATAGCCGCCGGCCTATTTTAGAAAAAAGAACATCATTTCTTTACAAATCTGCGGAAGATTGGTATGATGGAGAAGGCAGATACCGGCTGAGGATACTGCCGGAAGGGGATTGAAATTGAAAAACAGAGGACATAAAATAACGGCGGTGGCCCCGGGCTCCATCGGCGAAGAGCTGGAGCTGGAGCCGGGAGACGTGCTGCTTACCATAGACGGGGAAGAGATCGAGGATATCTTTGACTATGACTATATGACGGACAGCGAAAGCTTCGTCATGACCATACAGAAAAAAAACGGCGAGGAATGGGAGCTGGAGATCGAAAGCGGCGGAGAGGATCTGGGCCTTACCTTTGAAAACGGCCTTATGAGCGAATACCGCTCCTGCCGGAATAAATGCATCTTCTGCTTCATCGACCAGATGCCGCCGGGAATGCGGGAGACCCTTTATTTTAAAGATGACGATTCCAGGCTCTCCTTTCTCCAGGGAAACTATATCACACTGACCAACATGAGCGACAGGGACATTGACCGGATCATCCGGTTCCACCTGTCCCCTATAAACATCTCGGTCCAGACCATGAACCCGGAGCTCAGATGCAGGATGCTCAATAACCGTTTTGCCGGAGAGGCATTAAAAAAGATCGACCGCCTTTATGAGGCCGGGACGGAGATGAACGGCCAGATCGTTCTCTGTAAGGGGGTCAACGACGGGGAGGAGCTGCGGTACACCATCGAGCGGCTGGCCGCTTATGCGCCCCATATGCAGAGCGTGTCGGTGGTCCCCGTGGGACTTTCTAAATTCCGGGACGGCCTGTATCCGCTGGAGCCCTTTACGAAGGAGGATGCCTGCCAGGTCATCGATCTGATCGAGGAGTGGCAGAAAAAGCTGTATGAAAAACATAAGCTCCACTTTATCCATGCCAGCGACGAGTGGTATATTTTAGCAGAAAGGGAGCTTCCGGAGGAAAGCCGCTATGACGGCTATATCCAGCTGGAAAACGGCGTGGGGATGATCCGGCTCCTGTATGAGGAGTTCATGGATGCCCTGGGAGAAAAAGAGGACGATGGGAAGACGGAGGAGCTTTCCATGGCCACGGGCTTCCTGCCGTATCCCTATCTGAAGCGTCTGCTGGACCGGATGGCGGAGGTATACCCGGGAAGAAAGATCCATCTTTATCCGATCCGCAATGACTTTTTTGGAGAGATGATCACCGTGGCAGGCCTTATCACCGGCCAGGATCTGGTGGCCCAGCTTAAGGGAAAGCCCCTGGGGAGCCGCCTGCTGCTTCCATCGGTGATGTTTAAAAGCGGAGAGGAGGTATTCCTGGACGATATGACCAGGACCCAGGCGGAAGCCGCTTTACAGATCCCTATAAATATAGTAAAATCAGGCGGATATGATCTGCTCTCAGCCATCCTGGACCGGGAGGCTGCCGAGGAGCAGACCACGGAGCACGGCATGTACGAGCCGTCCATGAAGGACCTGAACCTTTCCGAAGAGGGAGAGGTCCTTTCGTAGAAAAACCATCCATAAAAAGGAGATCAATATGAGCAAACCAATCGTAGCCATTGTTGGCCGCCCCAACGTGGGAAAATCCACGCTGTTCAATGTGCTGGCCGGCAGTGCCATTTCCATTGTAAAAGATACCCCGGGAGTGACCAGGGACAGGATCTACGCAGACTGCACCTGGCTGAGCCACTCCTTTACGCTGATCGACACCGGCGGCATCGAGCCGGATTCCAGCGACATCATCCTTGCCCAGATGCGGGAGCAGGCCCAGATCGCCATTGATACGGCCGATGTGATCATTTTCATCGTGGACGTGCGCCAGGGCCTGGTGGATTCCGATTCCAAGGTGGCGGACATGCTGAGAAAATCCAGAAAGCCTGTGGTGCTGGCGGTCAATAAGGTGGACAGCTTTGAAAAGTTCGGAAACGACGTATATGAATTCTATAACCTGGGCATCGGGGATCCCGTCCCCGTATCCGCAGCCTCCCGGCTGGGCCTGGGAGAGCTTCTGGACGAGGTGGCAAAGCATTTTACTCCAGACCAGTACGACGACGAAGAGGACGACCGTCCCAGAGTAGCCATCGTAGGCAAGCCCAATGTGGGCAAGTCCTCCATCATCAATAAGATGCTGGGCGAAAACCGGGTGATCGTTTCTGATATTGCAGGCACCACCAGGGATGCTGTGGACACGGAGGTGATCCATAACGGCACCGAATACGTATTCATCGATACGGCAGGTCTCAGAAGAAAGAGCAAGGTAAAAGAGGATATCGAGCGGTACAGCATCATCCGCACGGTAACGGCTGTGGACCGGGCCGACGTGGTGTTAATGGTCATCGATGCCACCCAGGGCGTTACAGAGCAGGACGCCAAGATCGCAGGTATCGCCCATGACCGGGGGAAGGGCATCATCGTGGTGGTCAATAAGTGGGACGCCATCGAAAAAACAGACAAGACCATCTACGAGTATACCAATAAGCTCAAGGAGACCCTGGCCTATATGCCGTATGCAGAGTATGTGTTCGTATCAGCTCTCACGGGGCAGCGGATGCAGAAGCTCTTTGACCTGATCGACATGGTCCGGGAGAACCAGACCCTGCGGGTGGCCACCGGCGTCTTAAATGAGATCGTCACCGAGGCTGTGGCCATGCAGCAGCCCCCGTCGGACAAGGGAAAACGGTTAAAGATCTATTATGTGACCCAGGTATCTGTAAAGCCGCCCACCTTTGTGGTATTTGTCAACGACAAGGAACTGATGCACTTCTCTTACACCAGATATCTGGAAAACAAGATAAGGGAGGCCTTTGGCTTCCGGGGCACATCCTTAAAATTCATCATCCGGGAACGGAAGGAAAAGGAGTAGACCATGGAAAGGATCTTATGTCTTCTGACGGGGTATGTGTTCGGCCTGTTTCAGACCGGATATCTCTATGGAAAAATGCACCATATCGATATCAGACAGTATGGCAGCGGCAATTCCGGCACCACCAATGCGCTGCGGGTCATGGGGAAAAAGGCGGGCCTCCTGGTATTTATGGGAGACTTCCTGAAGACGGTCTTTGCCTGCCTGCTGGTGCGGCTGGTGATGAAGGGAGACCCCAGCGTGGACCTGTACGTCCTTTATGCGGGCCTGGGGGTGGTCCTTGGCCACAATTTCCCCTTCTATCTGCATTTTAAAGGCGGAAAAGGGATCGCCTCCATGGCCGGGATCCTGGTGTCCATGGACTGGCGGGTGACCCTGGTGTGCGCCTCTCTTTTCCTGGGGGCGGTGATCCTCACCAGATACGTGTCCCTGGGCTCGATCCTGGTGGTGACTGCTTTCTTTATCCAGATGGTGTTCTTCGGCCTGCGGGGGGACTATGCAGTGGCAGAGGGAGACCGGATGGAATTCTTTGCGGTGGCCGGAGTCCTTATGGTCATGGCCATCTGGCGCCACAGAGCCAATATAAGGAGGCTTCTGAAGGGCACAGAAAATAAATTGTGGGGAAATAAGGAAAAATAACAGGAGGGGAACTACTTATGGGAAAGATCGGTGTGATCGGTTCCGGTACATGGGGAACCGCCATTGCAGTGCTTTTAAATAATAACGGTCATCAGGTGGACTTATGGTCTGCGATCCCGCAGGAGATCGAGGAGATGCGCTCCACCCACAAGCATAAAAACCTTCCGGAGGTGACGCTTCCGGATTCCATCCGCTATACGGCGGATCTGGAGGAGGCCATGAAGGAAAAGGATATGCTGGTCCTTTCGGTCCCGTCGGTGTTTGTACGGTCCACGGCGCGGCGGATGAAGGAATTCTGCCCCCAGGGCCAGATCATCGTGGATGTGGCCAAGGGAATTGAAGAGGATACCTTAAAGACCATGACGGAGATCATCCAGGAGGAGATCCCCCAGTGTGAGCCGGCGGTCCTTTCGGGCCCCAGCCACGCGGAGGAGGTGAGCCGCGGCCTTCCCACCACCTGTGTGGCAGGCTCCAGGAAGAAAAGGATCGCGGAGGCTGTCCAGTCCGCCTTTATGAGCCCTGTATTCCGGGTGTACACAAGCCCGGACGTCCTTGGCATCGAGGTGGGGGCTGCCTTAAAGAATGTGGTGGCCCTGGCGGCGGGAGCTGCCGACGGCCTGGGGTACGGGGATAATACAAAAGCTGCCCTGATCACCCGCGGCATTGCAGAGATCAGCCGTCTGGGGATGGCCATGGGAGGCAGCTTCCAGACCTTTGCCGGGCTTACAGGCATCGGAGACCTGATCGTGACCTGCGCCAGTATGCACAGCCGGAACCGCCGGGCCGGGATCCTCATTGGTAAAGGCTATACCATGGAGGAGGCCATGAAGGAGGTCCAGATGGTGGTGGAGGGCGTATATTCAGCCAGAGCAGCCCTGGCCCTCTCAAAAAAATACAGCGTTCCCATGCCCATTGTGGAAGCGGTGAACCAGGTGCTGTTTGAAGGAAAACCCGCGAAAGACGCGGTGACCGATCTGATGATGCGGGACAGACGCATCGAGAATACCTCCCTTCCCTGGGAGGAATAGGCTTTTTTCCAGTTCTGTGAAAAACCCCCTTTGCATATACTCTGGTAGTATAAAAAGGGGGTATTTTCATGGACAATTTTCAGGTATACAAAGACATTGAAGCCCGGACGGGCGGAGAGATCTACATCGGCGTGGCCGGACCTGTCCGCACGGGAAAATCCACGTTCATCAAACGGTTTATGGAGCTGATGGTGCTTCCGAAGCTGCCGGAGGGCCATCTGAAGGCCATTGCCCGGGATGAACTGCCCCAGAGCGCCGCTGGAAAGACCATCATGACCACGGAGCCGAAATTTATTCCCAAGGAGGCGGCGGAGATCGCCCTGGAGGACGGGATCACGGCCCGGGTGCGGCTGGTGGACTGCGTGGGCTTTATGGTGGAGGGTGCGGCCGGACATGAGGAGAACGGAGAGGAGCGGCTGGTGAAAACACCCTGGTATGACCATGAGATCCCCTTTACCCAGGCTGCGGAGATCGGGACCAGGAAGGTGATCCGGGACCACTCCACCATCGGGATCGCAGTGACGGCCGACGGCTCCTTCGGAGAGCTGAAGCGGAATGATTATCTGGAGGCGGAAAACGAGACGGTCCGGGAGTTAAAGGAGATCGGGAAGCCCTTTGTGATGCTGTTAAACTCTGCCAGGCCCTATGCGGAGGAGACAAGAGAACTGGCGGAAAGACTGGAAAAGGACCATGGGGTCACAGTCCTTCCTATGAACTGTGAGCAGCTGAAGCGGGAGGATGTGGAGGCTATCCTGGCCACAGTCTTAAAAGAGTTTCCTGTGACGGAGCTCCGCTTCCATATCCCCAGGTGGATGGAGATCCTTCCAGAGGACCATCCCTTAAAGGCCGCGGCCATTGAAAGCGCCAGGGAGATCTTAAAGAAGGCAGACCAGATGAAGGATGTGGGAGGAGAAAACCTGGCTCCGGCGGGAGAGGGGATCCGGGAAATGACGGTCAGCCGGATGGAGATGGCCGACGGAACCGTGGAGATCCAGGTGAAAACAGAGGAATCATGTTATTTTAAGGTCATCAGCGAATTTTCCGGAGTCCCTGTCCGGGATGAATATGAGCTGTTCCATACCATGGCCAGGCTTTCGTCCATGGAGAGCGAATATGAGAAGGTAAAAAACGCCTTAAGCCAGGTGCGGGCCAGGGGCTACGGCATCGTCATGCCCCATAGATCGGAGATCGTCTTAGAGGAACCGGAGCTGATCCGCCATGGCAATAAATACGGCATCAAGATCCATGCCCAGGCCCCGTCCATCAATCTGATCAAGGCCCACATTGAGACGGAGATCGCTCCCATTGTAGGGAGCGAGGAGCAGGCCAGGGATCTGATCGCCTACATAAAGAAAAGCGCCCAGAAGGAGGACGGGGTATGGGAGACCAGCATATTCGGGAAATCCGTGGAGCAGATCGTGGAGGACGGCATGGAGGCCAAGATCTCCCAGATGACTGAGGACTGCCAGGCAAAGCTCCAGGATACCCTTCAGAAAATAATCAATGACAGCAATGGAGGAATGATTTGCATTATTATCTGAAAAGTGATATAATTATGTAACTATTTAAAAGCGGTCATTGACCGGTACCATACAAACGACAGGAGGGGTTCTATGAAATTGACATTCATTGGCGCCAACCACGAAGTGACGGGGAGCTGCCACTGCCTGGAGGCATGTGGAAAAAAGATCCTGGTCGATTATGGAATGGAGCAGGGGGGAAATGTTTATGAAAATGCAGAACTTCCGTTTGCGATCCCGGATGTGGATTATATCCTGATCACCCACGCCCACATCGATCATACGGGACTTCTGCCGCTGCTCTATGCAGAGGGCTTCCGGGGACAGATCTTTGCCACCCAGGCCACCTGCGATCTGTGCAACATTATGTTAAAGGACAGCGCCCATATCCAGGAAATGGAGGCGGAATGGAAGAACCGGAAGGCCAGGCGTGCCGGTAAGCCGGAGGTGGAGCCTCTCTACACCATAAACGACGCCCAAGGCGTTCTGACCCATTTTGTC
Organism: Enterocloster hominis (ex Liu et al. 2021); assembly: GCA_014385265.1. Classification (GTDB taxonomy): domain Bacteria; phylum Bacillota; class Clostridia; order Lachnospirales; family Lachnospiraceae; genus Alitiscatomonas; species Alitiscatomonas aceti. The sequence goes on along the minus strand of JACRTJ010000006.1, from coordinate 4,501 downwards.
CCCTGCCATTACAAAGATGTGCTGACCCTCACCGACGGCCTCAGGATCCGCTTCACCGATGTGGGCCACCTTCTGGGGTCTGCCTCCATCGAGGTATGGATGGAGGAAGAGGGGGTGGAGAAGAAGATCGTGTTCTCCGGCGACATCGGAAACAAGAATAAGCCGCTGATCAAAAACCCCAGCTATATTGACGAAGCGGATTATGTGGTCATGGAGTGTACCTACGGCGACCGGACCCATGACCGGACCCATGAGCACATCGAAGAGCTGGCCCAGATCCTCCAGGAGACCCTGGACCGGGGCGGCAACCTGGTGATCCCGGCCTTTGCCGTGGGCCGTACCCAGGAGATCCTGTATTTCATGAGAAAGATCAAGGAAGAAAAGCTCATAAAGGGCCATGATGATTTTGAGGTCTATGTGGACAGTCCGCTGGCAGTGGAGGCCACCCAGGTGTTTACAAAAAACATCATGGAATGCTACGATGAAGAGGCCATGGATCTGGTGAACCGGGGGATCAACCCCATCGGCTTCCCAGGTCTTAAGCTTTCCATCACCAGCGAGGATTCCAAAAACATCAACTTTGATATGACGCCCAAGGTGATCATCTCCGCGGCGGGCATGTGCGATGCCGGCCGTATCCGCCACCACTTAAAGCATAACCTGTGGCGGCCCGAATGTACCATCCTCTTTGCCGGCTACCAGGCTGTGGGGACCCTGGGGCGGAGTCTTCTGGAGGGAACCCAGGTGGTGAAGCTGTTCGGCGAGACCATCGATGTGGAGGCTCATATCGAAAAGCTGGACGGAATTTCCGGCCATGCAGATATGAACGGACTGATCACATGGGTATCGGCCTTTAAGGAAAAGCCGTCCCAGGTATTCCTGGTCCACGGCGACGACGATGTGTGCACCAGCTTTGCCGGCCTTCTCCACACAGACTATGGGTTTGAGACTGCGGCCCCGTTTTCCGGCTCTGTTTACGACCTGGCCGCAGGAGCATGGCTTAAACAGACTGTGGGCGTTCCCCTCCGCAGGGAGACAGAACGGCAGAAGGAGAACCGGACCATCTTTGAGCTTCTTGTGGCCGCAGGCGAGCGCCTGATGCGGGTGATCCGGAAGAACCGGGAATGTGCCAATAAAGACATAAAGAAATTTACAGCAGACGTCAATGCCCTCTGCGATAAGTGGGATCTGTAAAGGGCTGGCGGAAGGAAAGGATCATTCATGAAAGTAACGTTATACACAGATGGCGCGGCCCGCGGAAACCCCGACGGGCCGGGCGGCTACGGAGCTGTCCTCCAGTTTGTGGACAAGGAGGGCACGCTCCATGAAAAAGAGCTGTCCGCCGGATATGTGAAGACCACCAATAACCGGATGGAGCTGATGGCAGCCATTGCAGGGCTGGAGGCATTAAACCGGCCCTGTGAGGTGGAGCTTTATTCCGATTCCCGGTATCTGGTGGACGCTTTCAACCAGAAGTGGATCGACGGCTGGGTGAAGCATGGCTGGAACCGGCCCAAAAGCGGACCGGTGAAGAATTCGGACCTATGGAAGAGGCTTTTAAAGGCCATGGAGCCCCATGTGGTCACTTTTTTCTGGGTCAAGGGCCACGACGGCCATCCGGAGAATGAAAGATGCGACCGGCTGGCCACTGCGGCGGCCGACGGAAGCGGTCTCCTGACGGATACGGGGCTGGAAGCTTAGTCTGAACGACCGGCTGTGATGCCGGATCTGTGGAAAAAGTTACGATAATCTTACAAAATATTACTAATTTGCGATTTGTGTTCACAAGTGGTTCCGTTTGTGTTATCTTTATTTCATAAAGCAGACCAGAGATCGAAGGTCATACCGAATGGAGTTTGATATATGAACAGACGGAATGGAATGTGGCTCACAGTCCTGTGCATCCTGGCCGCCGGGATCTTTACCACCAGCGTCACCAGCAGCTTTGTGAGGGAGAGCACAGAGGCCGCCATGGCGGCCGTGACGGAAACCGAGGCCCGCGGGGCACAGATATCTGTGCCCAGGGAAGCATCCGTACCGGAAGCTTCCCTAAAGGCTCTGATGGACCAGGCAGATGCAGGCGTCCGGGGAAAGGGGGGAAAAGCCCCCCAGGCAGCCGGAGGGAAGGAACCGGGGAATCTGGCTCCGGGAGCCCGTGCGGCTCTGGGATCCCCGGAGACAGCCGTTGAAGAGGCGGAACAGGAGGAGGCGGCTGAAGCCGGGATCCAGGCGGCCGCAGAAGCGGATGCGGCTGTGGAGGAAACGGTAAAATCTCCTCTGGATCCGGCGGTGCCTGCGGAGGCAGTGGAGGCTTCCGGCCAGGAAGCCATGGAGGCAAAGACCGTATTTACAAAGGATGAGCTGGACGCCCGCCTGGAGAAGGCCAGGGAGCTGTCCTGGCAGTACCAGGGCAGCGTTAAGGACGAAAACGCCATTTCCGCCTATGCGGCGGCAGAGCAGCTCTGGACCCTGTGGGACCAGGAGCTGAACCTGGTATACGGCTCCATCCGGGCCCGTATGACTGAAAAAGAAGCGGAGACGCTGCGTATTGCAGAGCTGGAATGGATGAAGGAAAGGGACCAGGCGGCCGCCAGGGCTGCGGAAGCCTCCCCAGTCCCCCAGAACCAGACCCTGGAGTCCAGAAGGGCCATGGCGGAGGAAACGCGGGTCCGGTGCTACGAACTGATGGAAGAATATGAAGAGATCCTGGAGCGGATGCCGGACGGGGCGGCTTCAGAATAAAAACCGGGGAGATCATGGCCCCGGTTTTTATAATTTAAATTTTCTTCTTGCATATCTGGGGATTTAAGATTATGATATATCGTATATCAATGTGCCATTTATCAAAGCACAGGCGTCTGAATCTGAAAGACAGCCGGAAAAGGAGGAGTCTATGACCGCATTATTCGCTGCTTTTATAGAAACCGCAGGAAAGTTCCTGATCCTTGGGGCCGCCGCTTTCTTTGGCGTTGTCTGCGGAAAAAAATTCAGAGACAGAAGAAATAAACAGTAACCAGGAGGCAAAAGACCATGCAGAAATATGGTGTGAATGAACTGAGGAGAATGTTCCTTGAATTTTTCGAGAGCAAGGACCATCTGGCAATGAAGAGCTTCTCCCTCGTTCCGCATAATGATAACAGCTTACTTCTTATAAATGCCGGTATGGCTCCCTTAAAGCCCTATTTTACCGGCCAGGAGATCCCGCCCAGGCGCAGGGTATGTACCTGCCAGAAGTGTATCCGTACAGGCGATATCGAGAATATCGGAAAGACCGCCCGCCACGGCACCTTCTTTGAGATGCTGGGAAACTTTTCCTTTGGAGATTATTTTAAGACCGAATCCCTCCACTGGTCCTGGGAGTTCCTGACCCAGGTGGTGGGACTGGATCCCGACCGGCTCTATCCGTCCATCTACCTGGACGATGAAGAGGCCTTTAAGATCTGGAACGAGGAGATCGGTGTCCCCGCAGAAAGGATCTTCCGCTTTGGAAGAGAGGATAACTTCTGGGAGCATGGCGCAGGCCCCTGCGGCCCCTGTTCCGAGATCTATTATGACCGGGGAGAAAAGTATGGCTGCGGAAAGCCGGATTGTACCGTAGGCTGCGAATGCGACCGCTATATCGAGGTATGGAACAACGTATTCTCCCAGTTTGAGAACGACGGCCATGGAAATTATACGGAGCTGGCCCAGAAGAACATCGACACCGGCATGGGCTTAGAGCGTCTGGCCGTTGTGGTCCAGGATGTGGATTCTCTGTTCACCATCGACACCAACAAAGCGCTTTTAGACCGGGTATGCCAGCTGGCCGGAAAAGAATACCAGAAGGACTATGAAACTGACGTTTCCCTGCGGATCGTGACCGACCATATCAAATCCTGTACCTTTATGATCTCCGACGGCATCATGCCCTCCAACGAAGGCCGCGGCTATGTGCTCCGCCGGCTTTTACGCCGGGCTGCCCGCCATGGGAGAAAGCTGGGGATCGAAGGAAAGTTCTTAGCCAACCTCTCCGATACAGTGATCGCATTATCCAAAGACGGATATCCGGAGCTGGAGGAGAAGAAGGTGATGATCTTTAAGGTCCTTACAGAGGAAGAGGACAAGTTCAATAAGACCATCGACCAGGGCCTTGCCATCCTTTCCGATATGGAAGAGGAGATGAGAAAGAGCGGCTCGGATACCCTTTCCGGCGCAGACGCCTTCAAGCTTTATGATACCTACGGCTTCCCGCTGGATCTTACAAAGGAGATCCTGGAGGAAAGGTCCTTCCAGGTGGATGAAGAGGGCTTTGCCGCCTGCATGAAGGAGCAGAAGGAAAAAGCCAGAAAGGCCAGAAAGACCACCAACTATATGGGCGCAGATGTGACCGTTTACCAGTCCATCGACCCGGCAGTCACCACAAAATTCGTGGGATATGACCATCTGGTCCATGATTCAGCCATTACAGTGCTGACCACAGAGGACGAGATCGTGGAAGCCCTTACGGACGGCCAGAGGGGAA
>JACRTJ010000024.1 GCA_014385265.1 Enterocloster hominis (ex Liu et al. 2021) | reverse complement strand
CCGGAAACACTAAAACTCCTTCAACAGCAATGTGCTGTTCATTCTGGATAAATCTTAAAAACCAGATTTTCCACACAAGGGACGTTTATGGTCTATTTTCGGCTCATTGCTTCACACTTGACCTCACACGTTTTTTGTTACCTTATCATACAAGCCCAGGGAAATCAACTGGAAAAATCCCAGGGAATTGATATGAAATTAATGAAATATTCATTTGTTTTTTGACAAAAACTGTGATATACTAGAGAAAATCCAGAAAAGAAAGGACTGATCCTATGAAACTTATTTTCGCTATTATACGATATGATAATGAGGATGAAGTGGTCAACGCCCTGACCCAGAAACGCTTCAGCATCACAAAGCTTTCATCCACCGGCGGCTTCTTACGGAAAGGCAATACGACTCTGATGATCGGTACCGAGGAGGAGCGTGTAAAAGAAGCGATCGAGACGATCAAAAAGGAATGCGGCGCAAGACAGAAGATCACCATCAATATGCCGTATATTTCCGGTTCTGCAATGATGAACTGCGCTACAATGCCGATGAATGTGGAAGTGGGCGGCGCTACGATCTTTGTGATCGATGTGGAAGATTACGAAAAAATTTAAATAAATAATCGAAAAGAGACTATGTAATGGCATGGGCGGAAGGGAGATTTCCTTCCGCCCGTCTTTTTTTTAACAAAACGTATTGAAAAAAGTGCAAAATTTTGGAAAAACGAACTTGTATCGCCAATTTGTGTGCGATATAATAGAAACAGGTATGATAACAATACTATGGAAACCAGAAGGGAGTAATTATCATGGCATTCATTGATCTTATGAAAGAAAAGGCCAGACAGAACAGAAAGACCATCGTTCTGCCGGAAAGCGAGGACCAGAGAACTCTGACCGCTGCCGCCCAGATTTTAAAAGAGGGAACTGCCGACCTGATCCTCGTTGGTAACGCAGAAACCATTAAAAAAGATGCAGCAGCGCTGAACGCTGATATTGAAGGCGTAAAGATCGTGGATCCGGAAACAGATCCGAAATTTGAGCATTATGCCGGGACACTGTTTAAGCTGAGAGAGAAAAAAGGCATGACCCTGGAAAAGGCCACTGCCACCTTAAAGAGCGATCTTATTACCTACGGTGTTATGATGGTAAAGGAAGGGGACGCAGACGGCCTTGTGGCCGGCGCATGCCACGCTACCGCTGATACCTTAAGACCGGCTCTCCAGATCCTTAAAACGGCTCCGGGAACTGAGCTCGTTTCCGGTTTCTTCATCATGGACGTTCCCAACTGCGAATACGGTGCCAACGGCACCTTCCTGTTTGCGGACTGCGGCTTAAACCAGGATCCCACCTCTGAGGAACTGGCAGCCATCGCCAACAGCAGCTCCGACAGCTTCCGCGCTCTTACGGGCGAGGAGCCGAAGATCGCAATGCTGTCCCATTCCACCAAAGGAAGCGCCAAGCACGCTCTGGTAGACAAGGTTACAGCGGCTGTGAGCATTGCCCATGAGAAATATCCGGAATTAAACTTAGACGGAGAACTTCAGCTGGATGCAGCCATCGTTCCGTCTGTTGCAAAATCCAAAGCAAAAGACAGCAAGGTCGCCGGACAGGCCAACGTGCTGATCTTCCCCAACTTAGACTGCGGAAATATCGGCTATAAGCTGGTGCAGAGACTGGCAAAGGCTGAGGCCTACGGCCCCATGCTCCAGGGTATCGCAAAACCGGTCAATGACTTATCCCGCGGCTGCTCTGCCGAGGATATCGTCGGCGTGGTTGCCCTGACTGCCGTACAGGCCCAGATGGCAAAATAAACCAATCGGAAACAGGAAAAGGAGTTTATGGAAATGAATATTTTAGTTATCAACTGCGGAAGTTCTTCTTTAAAGTACCAGCTCATCAACTCTGATACAGAGGCAGTCCTGGCAAAGGGTCTCTGCGAGAGAATCGGGATCGAAGGCAGCCAGATCACCTACCAGCCGGCTGGCGGAGACAAAGAGGTTACCGTTTCCCCTATGCCGACCCACACCCAGGCGATCCAGCTGGTACTGGATGCCCTTACCAATGAGAAGAACGGCGTGATCAAGAGCTTAAAAGAGGTTGGCGCTGTCGGCCATCGTGTAGTTCATGGCGGAGAGAAATTCACATCCTCCACTCTTCTCACAGAGGACGCCATCAAGGCCATCGAAGAATGCAACGATCTGGCTCCGCTCCACAACCCGGCAAACCTGATCGGGATCCGCGCATGCCAGGAGTTAATGCCGGGCGTTCCCATGGTAGCAGTATTCGATACAGCTTTCCATCAGACAATGCCGGAGGAGGCTTATCTTTACGGCCTTCCCTACGAGTACTATGAGAATTACAAGGTAAGAAGATACGGTTTCCACGGAACCTCCCACAGCTTCGTATCCAAAAAGGCTGCCGAGGTAGCTGGAAAGCCCTATGAGGACCTTAAGATCATCGTTTGCCACCTGGGCAACGGCGCAAGCCTTTCTGCTGTAAAGAACGGTAAATCCGTTGATACCAGCATGGGTCTGACTCCCCTTGAGGGCCTGATCATGGGTACCCGTTCCGGCGATATGGATCCGGCTATCATGGAATACATCGCAAAGAAAGAGAACCTGGATATTGCAGGCGTTATGAACGTGCTCAATAAGAAATCCGGCGTTCTGGGACTTTCCGGCGTATCCAGCGACTTCCGTGACCTGGAAGAGGCTGCCGCTGCCGGAAATGACCGTGCTGAAAAGGCCTTAAAGGCATACAATTACCGTGTTGTTAAATACATCGGCGCTTACGTTGCCGCTATGGACGGTGTTGATGTGATCGCATTTACCGCAGGCCTTGGAGAAAACGGCAAGTCCACAAGAAAGGCCATCTGCGACCACCTTTCCTACCTGGGAATCAAGATCGACGACGAGGCCAACAGCATCCGCGGCAAGGATGTGGTGATCTCCACTCCGGACTCCAAGGTCCAGGTTATGGTGATCCCCACCAACGAGGAGTTAGCAATCGCAAGAGAAACTCTGGCTCTGGTATAAGGAAAACAGATCTGGCCTATATCTGCCCGTCGTGATGCATTCACGGCGGGCAGTTTTTTGGGATTGACTCCAAAAGACACAGGGCTTACAATAATTATGACCGATCATATGAAACAGGAGGAGTATCAATGAAAAAACGGGCCTGTCTGCTGGCCGCAGCATTCTCCATTTTTCTTGGAATAGAGGCCTATGGAGGCCAGTTTATTAAGGATGAGACCGGACTCTGGTATCAGAACGCGGATGGGACCTGGCCTGTGGGATGGTTCCAGTCTGACACCGGAAGCTGGTATTGCTTTGATGAGAACGGATATGCCCGTACCGGATGGTATGAAGAGAATGGGATCCGGTACTATCTGGGGATCACAGATGGACGCCTGTTTACGGACTGCACATCCTATCTGGAAGACGGCTGGTACTCGTTTGACGGCGAGGGAAAAAGCACCTATGCCGGTACGGATTACAGCGGCTGGCTCTGGAACGGCGTTCACTGGCTCTACCGGAGACCCAGCGGGGCTTATGTGACGGACGGATGGCGTACCATTGACGATGCTTCCTATTATTTTTCAGAAGGCCATCTGGCAACGGGACCGTTTTCCATTGGCGGAGAAAACTATTTCTTTGACAGCCAGGGAAAGAAGGCCAGCGGGCTGACAGTCTGGAAGAATGATTTTTACTATATCAATGACGACCAGACGGTTTTAAAAAATTCTGAAAAGGAGATCGACGGCATCCTTTATCGTTTTGATGAGACGGGAAGGGGAAGCATGGTTTCCCAGCGTCCCTCTGCCCCATCCATGAATTTTATACCAGGAGAGGACTGGCCCTACAAGGCGGTCACAGAGATCCCTCCGGAAAACGAAAAGACAGAGCTGCACCGTACCTGCGACCAGATGGCGGATCAGATCCTGTCCGAGATCATAAATGACGCCATGGACCAGCGCCAGAAGGCAGAGGCCATTTATAACTGGGTACGCGGAAACATCCGTTACAGCGGAGCCTCAGCCACCCGTGACTGGGTCCAGGAGGCTTACCAGGGCCTCCGGCTGCGGCGGGGCGACTGCTTTACTTATTATTCTGTATCCCAGCTGCTTTTAAGCCGGGCCGGGATCGCAGGCATCGAGGTGGTCCGGTCTACGGATAACCATCACTACTGGAATCTGGTGAACATCGACGGCAGCTGGTATCATTTTGATGCGACTCCGCGCCGGGCCGGAGGATATTTCTTCCTGTGGACCGATGATCAGATGGAACAGTATTCCAGACAGCATGGCGGGTGCTTCACCTTTGACCGCCGGCTTTATCCGGCAACTCCGGAATAAGCGTGACCGTTCAGCCGTGCAAGGCTCCGAACAGGAAAATGCATGGCTGAGCGGTTACGGATCATATGAGTACGGCCGTCTGGCTTCCAGGCGGGAAAACCAATACATAGATGGGAGAGATACAGTATGGAAGAGTTATATGAGATCCTGGAGGACATTATACCTGGAGAGGATTACAAAAACAGCACGGCCCTGGTGGACGACGATATCCTGACCTCCTTTGAACTGGTACGCCTGGTGACGGAGATCGACAGCACGTTTGATATCTCCATCCCCTCCAGCGAGATCGTTCCTGACAATTTTAATTCAGCGGAAACCATCTGGGCGCTGATCGAGAGGCTGGGAGGAGCCGGCTGATCATGGCTCTTGTATCGTACGGGTTTGGATTTTTCTGTGCAGTCCTCCTGCTTCTGTATTACATAGTCCCAGGGCGGTTCCAGTGGCGGATCCTTTTAGCGGCCAGCGTCCTGTTTTACGGCTTTGCAGGCCCTTTGTGGATCCTTTATCCTGCGGCTTCTTCGGTCTCTGTCTGGTATCTGGCGCGTAAGATCGGCTCCATGACGGATCAGTACCGGAACTGGGTACAGAAAGATCAGCCGGACCGGACGCAGAAAAAGGCGTATAACCAGAGGCTGAAGGCCAGGCAGAAACGTTTCCTGATCCTTGGGCTTCTGCTGAACTTCGGCATCCTGGCCGTTTTAAAGTACACAAATTTCCTGCTTTCCAATGTGGAGGGGATCCTTCACCTGGCCGGAATTTCCGGTGAGATGGAGTACGCAGACTGGGTCCTTCCTCTGGGGATCTCCTATTATACCTTCCAGTCCATGGGGTATCTGATCGATGTTTACCAGAGAAAATATGATCCGGAAAAAAGCCTTCTGCGGACTGCACTGTTCGTATTCTATTTCCCGCAGCTCACCGTGGGGCCCATCAGCCGCTTTGACCGGCTGAAGGAGGAGCTTTATTCTCCCCACCGCTTTTCCATGGACCGGCTGGCAGCCGGAGGGCAGAGAGTGCTCTGGGGATATTTTAAAAAGCTGGTGGTGGCAGACCGGATCGGGCCTGCTGCATCCATGATCACCGGATCCCCGGAAATTTATGGAGGCGTTTACGCCTTACTGGGGATCGCCGGACATGTGATCCAGCTTTACGCCGATTTTTCGGGAGGAATCGATATTATCCTTGGTATTTCGGAAATGTTTGGGATCCACCTTCCGGAAAACTTTGACCGGCCCTTTTCATCCCGGAGCCTGGCAGAGTTCTGGCGGCGGTGGCATATGACCCTGATGCAGTGGTTCCGGGAGTATATCTTTTTCCCCGTATCCACCAGCCAGGCGGCCAGGAAGCTTTCTGCGGCTGCTGGCCGCCTGGCCGGGAAAAAGGCCGCCGGGAAAGTGCCGGTCTATCTGGCCTCCCTTACAGTCTGGTCTGTGACAGGGATCTGGCACGGGGCTTCCTGGAACTGGGTCCTCTGGGGACTGGCAAACTGTGTTTTCATGCTCCTTTCCCAGGAGCTTTCGGGCCTGTTCCGAAGCCTCCAGAGCCGCTTCCCTTTTACGGACGGACGCGGATACCAGTGTTTTCAAAAGGTACGGACCTTTTTTGTATTCTGTCTTCCCTGGATGTTTATTTACTATCCTGCCGCAGAGGTATTTCCACGTCTTTTGGGGATCCTGAAAGGTGAGGGGCTCCTTTCCCTTATGTTGGGCGGCTATGGAACGCTTATGGACACACCGGATCTTATGATCCTGGGCCTGGGGATCCTTTTTATGGCCCTGGCCGGGCAGATCTGCGGAAATGAAGGGCTGAAGGAACGGCTTTCCCGGCTCCCCTGGCCGGTTTCCTATGGTCTTTCCTTTGTCCTGTTTCTGATCCTCCTTGTAACCGGCGTTTATGGCAGAGGATACGAAGCCAGCCAGTTTATCTATAATCGTTTTTAGGAGGAAGGGCATGAAAAGGAAAAAAATAAATGCGCTTTTTGTTCTTCTGGCCGCAGCCATCTCCCTTCTGGTCCTCTGGGCTGTCCAGCGGCTTCTGGTCCCCAAGTATATGGGAATGGTCGTGGAAGGGAATCTCACAGGAGAATATTATAAGGAAGTACCGGACCATGATGTTCTGATCCTGGGAAACTGCGAAGCCTATGAGAATATCTCTCCGGCAGTTCTCTGGAGGGAGTTCGGAATTTCCAGCTATATCCGCGGAAATGCAAACCAGCTCATGGCCCAGTCCTATTATCTTCTGGAGGATGCTCTTAAATATGAAGTTCCGGGCGTGGTGGTGCTTTCGGTGTCTTCCATGACGAATTTCAGTCAGGACAATGAAAGCTACAACCGTATGACCCTGGACGGCATGCGGTGGTCCCCATCCAAATGGAAGGCCATACAGGCCACAAAAATGGAGGACGAGCATGTCATCGAATATATATTCCCGCTTTTACGCTTCCATTCCAGATGGAAGGAGCTGGAAAAAGAGGACTTTACTTATTTCTGGGACAGAGGGACCGTATCCCATAATGGATATTATATGAGGGCTGATATCCGGCCGGCAGGGGAGTTTCCCGCCGCCAGGAGGCGGTCTGATTATTCCTTCGATCCGCGGTGCTGGGACTATCTGGAAAAGATCCGGCTTTTATGTGAAGAAAAGGGCATCTCCCTGATCCTCATGAAGGCTCCGGCCCTGTATCCGGCCTGGTATGACCAATGGGACCAGCAGATCGCCCGGTATGCCGCAGATCATGGTCTGCTGTACATAAACTGCATGAAGGAGCCGGAAGCCATTGGGATCGATTTTTCCCATGACACCTATGACGGAGGCATCCACATGAACGTGTACGGCGCGGAAAAGGTGGCCCGGTTCCTGGGACCGGAGCTTCTTAAGGTCCCTGGCGTTTCCGACCGCCGTCAGGAAGAGGCGCTGGCGGTCCGGTGGGAAGAGAAGTGCCGCGTTTATGATGAGAAAAAAGCAGAGCAGGAGGAGGAATTTTCCCGGCTCGGCTATTTAAAGCAATTTTACCAGGGGCAGTGATCCCCGCTTAATAAACAAAAGAAAGGAAGTCTTTTACTATGAGAAAGTCTGGAAAATACCTGACCGCAGCCATCCTGGCAGTGTCCATGGCAGTCACTCCCATCACCTCTTACGGCTTTGGCTGGTCAAAGACCGAAGCTGCTGGGGAAAAAAAGGAGGAGTCCTGCGCATTTAAGACCGGAGATACCGTGATCTCCATGGGAGCAGAGGCGGCCCCCATCCTAAAGGCCCTTGGCAAGGCGAAGAGTACCTTTGAGCAGGACAGCTGTGCCTATCAGGGAAAATCCAGGATCTACACCTATGAAAATTTTGAGCTGGGCACCTCCACGGCATCCGGAAAGGAATGTGTCGAATCCGTTTATATTTCAGGCGGCTCCGGTACGGCGGCCACCCAGGAAGGCGTACAGACCGGTTCCAAAAAGGAGGACGTGATCAAAGCCTATGGTAAGGACTATAAAGAGGACTTCGGGACGCTCCGCTATACCCTGGGGAACTGTCAGCTCTCCTTTTATATGACCAACGGAGCGGTGGATGCCATTGAATACGTCCTCGTTCCGGTAAAATAACGTGGAAGGAAGAGCCCGGAGGAATATACCTTCGCTTCTGGAGGAAGCCGCTGCCCGCTTTCCCCAGCGGACGGCCTATGAGGATGAAACGTGTTCCATGAAGTTTTCGGAGGTCCGCCGCCTGGCCGCCTCCATTGGGACCGGGATCGCTGCTTTGCAGAGCCCAGGCAGTCCTGTGGCTGTTTTCATGGAAAAAAGCGTCTTGATGGCCGTTTCGCTTCTGGGCGTTTCCTACGGCGGCTGCAGCTACTGTCCTGTGGATGTGGCTATGCCAGAAGCGCGGATGGACCGGATCCTTTCGGTCCTGGAACCGGCGGCTGTCCTGACTTCCGGATCTATGGGGGCCAGAGCCCGGGAGGCCTGCGGGGACTGTCCGGTCCTTCTTGTGGAGGATCTGGCCGCCCGTCCGGCCGACGAGGCCCTTCTGGCCTCCCTGCGGGCCCGTATCAAGTCCTCAGATCCCCTTTACATCCTTTTTACCAGCGGCTCCACTGGTATGCCCAAAGGTGTTGTGGGCACCCACCAGACGGTGCTTAACAACCTGGAATGGCTGGCATCCCGTTTCGATCTGGGACCGGACGACGTACTGGGAAACCAGGCTCCGCTCCATTTTGTGGTGGCGGATCATGACCTTTACTGCCCCTTGAAGTTCGGCTGCAGCTCCTTTTTCATCCCAGCCGGCTATTTTTCGTTCCCTGCAAAGCTGATCCCGCTTTTAAACCAGCACCGTGTGACAACGGTATTCTGGGTCCCGTTTGCCCTGGGAACCATCGCCAGTTTCCGGGCCCTGGATGAGATCCTGCCGGAATTTCTCCGGTATGTGTTCTTTGTGGGGGAGGTGATGCCGGTGCGCCAGCTGAATTACTGGAGGGAGCATGTGCCGTCGGCCCATTATATCAATCTCTATGGCTCCACAGAAATGTACATGTGCTGCTATTATGAGGTGGACCGGGAATATGCAGAGACCGATACCCTTCCGATCGGAGGCCCCTGCGGAGGGACCGGGATCCTGGTCCTGGATGAAATGGACCGGGAGATCCTTCCGGGCATGGCAGAGACGGGAGAGCTCTGTATCCGGGGCTTTGCGGTGGGGCCGGGCTATTACCGGGATCCGGAACAGACGGCCAGGAAGTTCATACAAAATCCCCTGGAACCGGCGGCCCGCGAGATGATCTACCGGACCGGGGATCTGGTCCGGTATGGAACCGACGGCCTGCTGGAATTCTGCGGACGGGCGGACTACCAGATCAAGCATCTGGGGTACCGGATCGAACTGGGAGAGATCGAAGCCGCAGCCGGGAAGGTTCCTGAGATCTCCAGCTGCGCCTGTGTCTATGACCAGAAAAAGCAGAGGATCCTGTTTTTTTACGACGGCACGGAAACGGACAGGAAGACTATTTCCTCCAGCCTGTCGCAGCAGCTTCCCAGGTATATGCTCCCCAGCCGGTATGTGTATCTGGATCCCCTTCCCAGGAATGCCAGCGGGAAAATTGACCGAAAATTTCTTCAGGAACAATATGAAAAAAACATAAAATCTTGTTGACAAATTGTGCCTGTATGGGTATAATAACTTAGTGCGTATTAGGAGAGACAATATGCTGATTAATTTATCTGAAGTTTTTACTCTGGAAGGTAAGGAGAGGACCTGGACAGTCCCTCTGGAAATGAGATCCTATGAGGGAGCCGACGGAAAATATCCAGTGGCGTCGTCTGAGCCTGTGACCGTTACAGTAAAGAATCTTGGAAACAGGAAGCTGGCTTTAACGGGCGGGACGAAGGTCACGCTGACGATTCCATGTGCCAGATGTCTGGAGCCGGTGGAATACACCTGCGAAATAGACTTTGACCAGGAACTGGATATGAGTTCTTCCGATGACGACCGGGTAAAGGATTTGGATGAACAATCGTACCTGACTGGTTATAATCTGGATGCAGACCGGCTGGTATGTAATGAACTCTCACTGAACCTGCCTATGAAGGTCCTGTGCAAAGAAGATTGCAAAGGGATTTGTAATAGATGTGGAGCAAATCTCAATTATGGGACTTGCGGCTGCGATACCAGGTCACTTGATCCACGGATGGCAGTTATCCAGGATATTTTTAAACAGTTTAAGGAGGTGTAACCATGTCTATCTGTCCAAAGAACAAATCTTCTAAAGCAAGAAGAGACAGCCGTAGAGCAAACTGGAAGATGAGTGCTCCGAACCTTGTTAAGTGCAGCAAATGCGGCGCATTAATGATGCCTCACAGAGTCTGCAAAGCATGCGGTTCTTACAACAAGCGCGAAATCGTTAAAGTTGAAGATTAATTTTATGATATAGAAAAACCGTCGGAAGGATCCGGCGGTTTTTCTTTTATTATCTCTGGTCCCTGGACATGCAGATGGCCCCTGTCCTCTGTAATTCCAGGATCCCGAAGCTCCTGGCCAGCTCGATGAAGTTTTCCACCTCGTCGGGAGCGGCATGAAATTCGATGACCATATTTTTAGCGGATACATGGACGATCTTTGCACCCATGACGCTGCAGAGCTCGATCAGGGAGGCCCGGTTGGTCTGGGAGTAGGAGACCTTCATGAGCATCATTTCCAGAAGAACACATTTTGTCTCCTCCAGCCTGCGGACCTTGATCACATCCAGCTTTTTATTCAGATGCTTTTCGATCTGGTCGATGGTCCTCTGGTCCCCTGTGGAAACGATGGTCATACTGGAAATATCCTTTCGTTCCGTCACACCCACGGCCAGACTGTCGATGTTAAAAGCCCTTCTGGCGAAAAGTCCCGAGATCTGGGACAGAACGCCGTCTTTATTTTCTACCAGTACGGAAAAAATCCCTTTCATGCTGTGTTCCTCCCTATTTGGTGTTATTGGCGCTGTCGACCCGGCAGACCATGATGCAGGCGCGGTCACAGGCTAAAAAAACGTCCAGGACCTGGTCCAGATCTTCGTTGCTGTTACAGGAAAAGTATTCCATATCATATGCCTCTGCAATCTTATCATAACGAGGATAATCGTACAGCTGCACACCGAAATAATGGCCGTCATAGGTCTTTTCCTGATGCTCCCGCACCAGCCCCAGAAATTCATTCTGGACCACCAGGATCTTCAAGGGAAGCCGGTTGACGGCAATGGTGCCCAGCTCGTACATGGACATCTGGAAGGAGCCGTCGCCGCAGACCGCCACCACCTGGGCCTCTGGCCGGCACATTTTGGCTCCAATGGCCGCCGGGATGGAGTAGCCCATGGTACCCATGCCGCCTGTGGTAAGGAACCGTCCGTTTTTCATCACATAGTTGTCCGCAGACCAGAGCTGATTCTGTCCCACATCTGCCACATAGACGGCGTCTGCTTCCATTTTTTCCGATAAACGCTGCACCAGGAGATTGGGATTCACCAGACGGCTGCTGAAGGTCCGGTGGTCCACGGTGCTTTTCTTGATCTCTGTAAGCTCCCGGATCCAGGGATCCATGTCCAGGGAAAAATCCTCTTCCAGAAGACGCTCGAAGATCTCCCCTGCATCCCCCACCAGAGGGATCGTGGGACCGAGGTTTTTCCCGATCTCAGCCGTATCGATGTCAATGTGGATGATGTTCACCTGTTTTTCCAGGTGCTGGGGCCTGGGAACGGCCCGGTCCGCGATCCTGGCTCCCACGATGATCAGAAGATCGCTGGCGGATACGGCCCGGTTGGCATAGGGCTTTCCGTTGTTCCCCAGCATTCCAAAGTACAGGGGATGGGCCTTGGGAAGAACGCCGATGCCCATCATCGTGGTCACCAGCGGGATCTGGTTTTTTTCGCAGAACCGCCGGAGACACGCCTCCGCATTGCCCAGGATCACTCCTCCTCCGGCACACACCAGAGGCCGCTCAGCCTTCCGGATGGCTGCGATCACCTTATTCATCTGCTGGTCATTGCCGCGGGTACTGGGCTTATAGCCCCGGATCTTCACCTCCTGGGGATAGGAGAAGGGCTTTTTTAATGACGCCATCTGTACGTCGCAGGGAATGTCGATGAGGACCGGGCCCTTTCGGCCTGTGGACGCGATATAAAAGGCCTCCTTCATGATCCTGGGGATCTCATCCGGGTTCTTAACCAGATAGCTGTATTTAACAAAGGATTCTGTGGCACCTCTCATATCAGCCTCCTGGAACACGTCCCGTCCCAGGAGACTGCTGTTTACCTGCCCCGTGATAGCCACCATGGGGATGCTGTCGGCATAGGCCGTGGCCAGGGCTGTGATCAGATTGGCGGCGCCTGGACCGGACGAGGTGACACAGACCGCCGGTTTCCTGGCGATCCTTGCATAACCGCTGGCTGCGTGGCCGGCAGCCTGTTCCTGGCGGACCAGAACGTGTTCGATGGAGCCGGAGGCAAAGACCTCCTCATAGAACGGGGCGATGGCCACCCCCGGATAACCGAAGATCCTGGTGATCCCCTCTGCTTCAAGGCACCGGACCATTGCTGCTGCACCATTCATGCTTTTTCCTCCTAAACGTGCGATTCGATTTTTTTTCGATTATAAGGAGTCTTGCGGGAAGTGTCAAGAATATTGTGGGATCCTGGGCCTGTGCAGGCCGGAAAGATGTTCACAAATATAGACCGCGGAGCTATTGTACAAAAAAACCTATTGATTTTATACAAGCTATCTAGTATATTATTGGTAGATTTAGACAGGGAGCCAATACTATGATAAAGATTGCAGTAGACGCCATGGGCGGCGACAATGCGCCTTCTGAGATTGTAAAGGGCGCTGTGGAGGCCGTCTCTGAACGGCCGGATATCACAGTCTGTCTCACCGGACAGGAAGATATCATTAAAAAAGAGCTGGAAAAATATACTTATAAAAAAGAACAGATCGAGATCGTCCCGGCCTCCGAGGTCATTGAGACCGGAGAACCCCCGGTCAACGCCATCCGGAAGAAAAAGGATTCTTCCATTGTGGTGGGAATGAACCTGGTAAAGCGCGGAGAGGCCGACGGCTTTGTTTCCGCCGGAAGCTCCGGAGCCATTTTAGTGGGCGGCCAGGTGATCGTGGGAAGGATCAAAGGCGTAGAGCGGCCTCCGCTGGCTCCTCTGATCCCCACGGAAAGGGGATTTTCCCTTCTCATTGACTGCGGCGCCAACGTGGACGCCAGACCATCCCACCTGGTACAGTTTGCCCAGATGGGCTCCATTTATATGGAACATGTCATGGGCGTAAAACGGCCCCGGGTGGCCATCGTCAACATCGGAGCAGAGGAGGAAAAGGGAAATGCCCTGGTAAAGGAGACCTTCCCGCTCCTTAAGGAATGTCCGGGGATCAACTTCATCGGAAGCATTGAAGCCCGGGAGATCCCCCACGGAGGAGCCGATGTGATCGTCTGCGAGGCCTTTGTGGGCAATGTGATCTTAAAGCTTTATGAAGGCGTGGGAGCCACCATGATCTCCATGATCAAAAAAGGAATGATGTCCTCCCTCCGGTCAAAGATCGGCGCCCTTCTCATCAAGCCGGCTTTAAAATCCACCTTAAAGAGCTTCGACGCCTCCCAGTATGGCGGAGCGCCCCTTCTGGGGCTTAAGGGCCTGGTTGTGAAGACCCATGGAAGCTCCAAAGCCAATGAGGTAAAGAACTCCATTATCCAGTGTATTGCCTTTAAAGAGCAGGCCATCAGCGAAAAGATCGGCCAGTGCCTGTCCCCGAGGGAAGAGGATATAAAAGAGCCATAAAATTAAAATTAATATATAATAGAACAGAGAGGATGGAAATTTTTATGGAATTTGAAAAATTACAGCAGATCATTGCAGAGGTGTTAAATATTGATGCCGACGAGATCACAATGAACACCACCTTCGTGGACGACCTGGGAGCCGACTCCCTGGATGTATTCCAGATCATCATGGGCATTGAGGAGGAGTTCGATATCGAGATCCCCACAGAGGCTGCTGAAAAGATCGTCAGCGTAGGCGACGCCGTAGAGCAGATCAAAAACGCATTAAATTAAACCTTTCCGGAAATCCCGGAAATCAGGGGCTGCTGCAAAAGGGATACTCAGATACGACTCTTTTGCTCCAGCTCCATTTTCCATTATAAGGAGGAAACATTCTTGGATAAAAAATTGAAAATGCTGGAGGAGATCATCGGATATACCTTTAAAAACGAGCACCTTCTTCCCCATGCCCTGACCCACAGCTCCTATGCCAATGAGCGCCACTGGGATAAAAAAAGGTGCAACGAACGCCTGGAATTTCTGGGAGACGCGGTCCTTGAGGTGGTCAGCAGCGAATTCCTGTTTTTGAACCACCCGGACATGCCGGAGGGCGAGATGACGAAGCTCCGGGCCAGCCTGGTATGCGAACCGGCTCTGGCTTACTGCGCCGAAGCCATTTCCCTGGGCGACTATCTGATCCTTGGAAAGGGCGAGGACATGACCGGCGGAAGAAAGCGGCCTTCGGTGGTTTCCGACGCCATGGAGGCGGTGATCGGAGCCATTTACCTGGACGGTGGTCTTGCTAACGCAAAAGAGTTCATCCATCGTTTTATTTTAAACGATATTGAGCATAAACAGCTCTTTTACGATAGCAAAACTATTTTACAGGAGATCGTACAGGCGGATTTTAAGGATCCTCTGACCTATGAGCTTATAAGGGAAGAGGGACCGGACCACAATAAGACCTTTGAGGTCTGTGCAAAGATCGGTTCCCACGAGATCGGCCGCGGCGCTGGCCGCACGAAAAAGGCCGCAGAGCAGCTTGCCGCCTACCGGGGGATCTGCCAGCTGAAAAAAACAGACCAGTAGAAAAGGTGCAGTATGTATTTAAAAACCATAGAAGTACAGGGATTCAAATCCTTTGCCAATAAGATCGTATTTGAATTTCATAACGGCATCACAGGGATCGTGGGACCCAACGGCAGCGGAAAGAGCAATGTGGCCGATGCAGTCCGCTGGGTCCTGGGAGAGCAGAAGGTCAAGCAGTTAAGAAGCGCTTCCATGCAGGACGTGATCTTCTCCGGCACGGAGACCAGGAAGCCCCAGGGCTTTGCCTATGTGGCCATTACCCTGGATAACTCCGATCACAAGCTGGCCATTGATTTTGACCAGGTCACAGTTTCCCGGCGGATCTACCGGTCTGGAGAGAGCGAGTACCTCCTCAATGGGAGCCCGTGCCGCTTAAAGGATATCAACGAGCTGTTTTATGACACAGGGATCGGAAAGGAAGGTTATTCCATCATCGGCCAGGGCCAGATCGATAAGATCTTAAGCGGCCGGCCGGAGGAACGGAGGGAGCTTTTTGATGAGGCTGCCGGGATCGTAAAGTTCAAGCGGAGAAAGGCCATTGCCCAGAAAAAATTAGAGGACGAAAAGCAGAACCTGGTCCGGGTCTCCGACATCCTGGGAGAACTGGAAAAGCAGGTGGGGCCTCTGGAAAAGCAGGCCGCATCAGCCAGGGAATACCTCCGGCTCAGGGAGGAGATGAAGCGGTTCGATGTGAACCTGTTCCTGACAGAAATGGAGGATACGGACCGGACCTTACGGGAGCTGGAGGAAAAGAGCCGGATCGTAAGCAGCCATATGGAGGAATCCAGGCAGGAATCAGAGCAGTTAAAGGAAGAGTATGACCGGATCGCTGAAAACATCGCGGCCCTGGACCAGACCATCACCGAAAAGCAGGCTCTGGGAAATGAGGCGCGGATGAACGCCAGGAACCTGGAGGGCCGGATCAGCGTGCTCAATGAACAGATCCGTGCCGAGGAAATGAACGCCGAGCATATCCGGAGCCGGATCGCTGCCATTGAATCAGAGCTTCAGGAAAAAGAAAGGGACAGAAGCCGCCATCAGGAAGAAAAGCAGCAGCTTAAGATCCAGGTGGAGGCCATGGAGAAGCGGCTCCGTGAGGGAGAAGACCAGCTGGAGCAGGCTTCTTCCCGTGTATCCGGCCTTGAAAGATCCATTGAGGACGGAAAAGCGGCGTTGATCGGAGCGCTCAATGAACGCTCCGGTCTTTCTGTAAAGAAGCAGCGGTACGATACCCTTTTGGAGCAGGTCCAGGTGCGCCGTTCAGAGGTGGCCCAGAAGCTCTTAAAGGTAAAGACCGACGAGGAGGCCTGGGATGGTCAGATCCAGGAGCAGGAAAAGGCCTTAGCCTCTGTGAACCAGGCCATCGAGACCCTGGTCACAGAGGGCGAGATACTGGAAGGGGAGGCAAGAGAGGCGGCCGGACAGATCGCACGCCTCAATAAAAATCTCAACAACGCCCAGCAGGAATACCACACCTCCTATACCCGCCTGGAATCCTTAAGGAACCTGGCGGAGCGGTACGACGGTTATGGAAACAGCATCCGGAGGGTCATGGAATGCCGCGACCGTGTCCGGGGGATCCACGGAGTCGTGGCAGACCTTCTGGACGTTCCGAAGGAATACGAGACGGCCATTGAAACGGCCCTGGGAGGAAGCATCCAGAATGTGGTCACTGACTCCGAGGAGACAGCCAAGATCCTGATAGGTCATCTGAAAAAGAACCGGTACGGACGGGCCACCTTCCTTCCCCTGACCGCCGTTTCCGGCCGGGGAGGATTTCCAGAGCCACAGGCCCTTAAGGAGCCTGGAGCCATCGGCGTAGCTGCCGATCTGGTGAAAACAAGGGATGAATATAAGGGACTGGTCCAGTATCTCCTGGGGCGGGTCCTGGTGGTGGATCATATGGACCATGCCATTGCCATTGCCCGGAAATACCGTCACTCCATCCGCATGGTAACGCCCGAGGGCGATCTTTTAAGTCCCGGCGGCTCCATGAGCGGCGGCGCCTTTAAAAATTCCAGCAATCTCCTGGGACGGAGAAGAGAGATGGAGGAAATGGAGGAGGCCTGTAAAAAAGCTCTCCTGGCAGTGGACCGGATCCAGAAGGAGCTGGTCTTCCAGGAAGCCCTCCTGGAGGAAAAGAACAGCAGCCTTTCCAGTGTCCGGACCTCTCTCCAGGCCCGGTATCTGGAGCAGAATACGGCAAAGCTGTCCCTGCGGCAGCTGAACCAGAAGAAGGAGGAGCTGACAGAATCCTCCGCAGACATGAACCTGGAAAACCGCCAGCTGGAGGAGCAGATGCGTGAGATCCGAAGGAATATCGCCGGACTCCTGGCATCCATGGAGGAGCTGGAGGCAGAAAATACCGCCAGAAACGAGGCGATCACATCCGATGGAGTGCTTCTTGAGGCGGCGAGAAACCAGCGGGAAAAGGCCTCCAGGGCCCTTTCCCAGATCCAGCTGGAGGCCGCTGGTCTGAAGCAGCAGGATTCGTTCCTGGACCAGAACCTCAGCCGTCTTGAGGAGGAGACCGGAAGGCTCCTGGCTGAACAAAAGGCCCTGGACTCCGGCTCCGGAGACAGCGAACAGGCCGTAAAGGAGCGGCTCCTGGAGATCGAAGCCATAAAGCAACAGATCTGTGCGGTCCAGGAGGAGGCCGGAACGTTCATGAAGGAAGCCGAAGGGGCCAGACAGGAAAAGGAAGCCCTGGGCGCTGGACAAAAGGATTTCTTTGCCCGGAGGGAAGCCCTTTCTGACCGGCTTTCCAGGCTGGACAAGGAGCTGTTCCGCCTGCAGGGACAGAAAGAAAAGCAGGAAGAAAAACGGGACTCCTCCGTGGAATATATGTGGAGCGAGTATGAGCTGACACGGACCGCTGCCCAGGAGCTGAGAGACGACAGCCTGGTTTCCGTACCAGAGATGAAAAATCAGATCACTGAGAGGAAAAACAGGATCCGTGCCCTGGGAAATGTCAACGTCAACGCCATTGAGGATTACCGGGAGCTTTCTGAACGGTATGAATTTATGAAGACCCAGCACCAGGACCTGGTCACTGCCCAGGAGGCCCTTTACCAGATCATCGAGGAGCTGGACACTGGCATGCGGCGCCAGTTCACAGAACGGTTCGCCCTGATCCGTGCGGAGTTTGACCGGGTATTTAAGGAGCTGTTCGGCGGCGGCCACGGCTCCCTGGAGCTGATGGAGGACGAGGACATCCTGGAGGCCGGGATCCAGATCATCTCACAGCCTCCTGGAAAGAAGCTGCAGAACATGATGCAGATGTCCGGAGGAGAAAAAGCTCTGACAGCCATTGCGCTCTTATTTGCGATCCAGAACCTGAAGCCTTCCCCGTTCTGTCTTCTGGACGAGATCGAGGCGGCCCTGGATGACTCCAACGTGGACCGGTACGCAAAATATCTGCACAAACTGACAAAGCACACCCAGTTCATCGTCATCACCCACCGGCGCGGCACCATGGTGGCCGCAGACCGGCTTTATGGGATCACCATGCAGGAAAAAGGCGTTTCCACGCTGGTATCTGTAAGCCTGATCGAAAACGATTTAGATAAATAGTAGGAGGATATCCATGGAAGAGAAGAAAAAGGGATTTTTTTCCCGTCTGGTAGCCGGACTTACAAAAACAAGGGAAAACATCGTTTCCGGTATGGATTCGATCTTTTCCGGCTTTTCAGCCATAGACGAGGACTTTTATGAGGAGCTGGAGGAGACTCTCATCATGGGAGATATGGGGATCCAGACCACCATGTCTGTGCTGGAAGAATTAAAAAAGGCCGTGAAGGAGCAGCACATCAAGGATCCGGCCCAGTGCCGCCAGGTGCTCATCGACAGCATCCGGAAAAAAATGGACCTGGGCGAAAACGCGTATGAATTTGAACACAGGAAATCCGTGGTCCTGGTGATCGGCGTCAATGGTGTAGGAAAGACCACCTCCATCGGAAAACTGGCCGACCAGCTGAAGTCCGACGGAAAGCGGGTGATCCTGGCGGCTGCCGATACCTTCCGGGCCGCTGCCATCGAACAGCTCTCCGAGTGGGCTGACCGGGCCGGCGTGGATCTGATCGCCCAGAAGGAGGGATCGGACCCGGCAGCCGTGATCTATGATGCCATTGCCGCCGCAAAATCCAGGAATGCCGATGTTCTGATCTGCGATACCGCCGGCCGTCTCCACAATAAGAAAAATCTGATGGAAGAGCTGAAAAAGATCAACCGGATCATTGATAAGGAGTATCCGGAGGCATACCGTGAGACCCTGGTGGTCCTTGACGGCACCACCGGACAGAATGCCCTGGTACAGGCGCGTCAGTTCATGGAGGCCGCCCCCATCACGGGCATCATCCTGACCAAGCTGGACGGAACTGCCAAGGGCGGCATCGCCGTTGCCATCCAGTCGGAGCTGGGCATTCCGGTGAAATACGTGGGAGTCGGAGAGAAGATCGACGATCTGCAGAAGTTCAGCTCGGGGGATTTTGTAAACGCGCTGTTTCAGTCTGATACCAGAAATAAAGGAGAATAAAGCCAATGGAAATGAAGGAGCTCACACTGGAAAAATTCGAGGAAGCGTCGGAGATCGTTGAAAAAGTGACCCAGGAAACGAAGCTGATCTTCAGCGAATACTTCTCAAGCCTGTCTGGAAACAAGGTATATTTTAAGCCGGAAAACATGCAACGGACCGGCGCTTATAAGGTCCGGGGCGCTTACTATAAGATCAGCCAGCTTTCAGACCAGGAAAAGGAGAAAGGGCTGATCACTGCCTCTGCGGGAAACCATGCCCAGGGCGTGGCCTATGCGGCCAGGCTGGCAGGCGTAAAGGCCACAGTGGTGATGCCGGTGACGACCCCTCTGATCAAGGTCAACCGCACGAAAAGCCTGGGAGCCGATGTGGTGCTGTCCGGGAATGTATTTGACGAGGCCTGTGCCCATGCTTATGAGCTGGCCGAGGAGCACGGCTATACCTTCGTTCATCCCTTCAATGACCTGCAGATTGCCACAGGCCAGGGAAGCATCGCCATGGAGATCATAAAGGAGCTGCCCACCGTGGACTATATCCTGGTGCCTGTGGGCGGCGGCGGGCTCTGCACAGGAGTTTCCACCCTGGCAAAGCTTCTGAACCCCAAGGTAAAGGTCATTGCTGTGGAACCGGCAGGAGCCGCCTGCTTAAAGGCCTCCCTGGAAGCCGGGAAGGTGGTATCTGTTCCGGCCATCAACACCATTGCCGACGGTACGGCAGTACAAACGCCCGGCGATAAGCTTTTTCCCTATCTCCAGGCCAATGTGGATGAGGTGATCACCATTGAGGACTCTGAGCTGACCCTGTCCTTCCTGGACATGGCGGAAAACCACAAGATGATCGTGGAAAATTCCGGACTTTTAACGGTGGCTGCCTTAAAGCATCTGGATTTCAAGGGAAAGAAGGTAGTCTCTGTTTTAAGCGGCGGCAATATGGATGTGCTGACCATGGCCACTGTGGTCCAGAATGGCCTGATCCTGCGGGACCGTATTTTTACAGTTTCTGTGATGCTGCCCGATAAGCCGGGCCAGCTGGCCGACGTATCTGCCCTGATCGCAAAGCTCCAGGGAAATGTGATCAAGCTGGATCATAACGTATTTGCCAATG
Source organism: Enterocloster hominis (ex Liu et al. 2021) (assembly GCA_014385265.1). Classification (GTDB taxonomy): domain Bacteria; phylum Bacillota; class Clostridia; order Lachnospirales; family Lachnospiraceae; genus Alitiscatomonas; species Alitiscatomonas aceti. Next base: position 97,217 of record JACRTJ010000024.1, on the reverse strand, counting down.
TAAACCGTTCTGCCGGGGTCCTTCTCACCATCACCATGGAAACCTTTGGAACGGAGCATAAAAAGCAGATCCTCCAGGCCCTGGAGGACGCTGGATATGCTCCGTCTGCGGAGCGGACCTCCAGGATCTATATGTAGGCCGGAGAAGATCTGGTATGAAATTCCGGCCTGTTCCAGATACCGCAGGCCGGAGCAAAAGGGGATATGATTATGAATACAAGAGAAGATCTGCCGGGGATCGTAAGGAACGGCGTTTACTTTGTACGCTGGACGCTTATTTCCCTCCTGATGGGAACGGTCTGCGGCCTGGTGGGAACAGCCTTCGGGTTTGGTGTTGCTTATTCCCAGCAGTTTTTCCGCGAGAATCCATTTATGCTCTTTCTGATGCCTGTATCCGGCATCCTCATCGTACTGGTGCATAAGGCCCTGGACCAGGTGGGAAATAAGGGGACCAATCTGATCCTGGAATCCATTTCCTCCACGGAGCAGATCCGTTTTTCCACGCTGCCCTGTATTTTTATTTCCACCATCCTGAGCCATCTGACAGGCGCTTCCGCAGGCAAAGAGGGGGCGGCGCTGCAGATCGGGGGATGCATTGGAAATACCCTGGGCGGTCTTTTTCATATGGATGAGCGGGATAAAAAGGTTGCAATCATGAGCGGCATGAGCGGCTGCTTCGGAGCTATTTTCGGGACTCCCCTGGCCGCCTCCATGTTTGGGATGGAAGTGATCAGCGTCGGAGTTGCGTATTACGCGGCTCTTGTTCCCTGTGTGTTTTCCGCCTTTATCGGCTCCTTCATCTCCTCCAGGCTGGGGCTCCATGGAGAAGCCTTTACCATCCTTCATGTACCGGAATTTTCCCTTAAGCCGGCGGCTCTCATTGTGCTCCTGGCTCTTTTGGGCGCCTTTGTCAGCGTATGCTTCTGCATCCTGCTTCATGAGGTCCAGAAGCTTTATAAGGCAAAGCTGCAGAATGTCTATGCCCGGATCCTCACGGCATCCGCCCTGTTCATCGGCCTTTCTCTGGTATTCGGGCGGGAATACTGCGGAGCTGGCTTTAACCTGGTGGAGGCCGCCATGGAGGGAAATGTTCCCTATGAGGCCTTTCTGTTAAAAATGCTTTTTACTGCAGTCGCCCTGGGCGGCGGCTTTAAGGGCGGAGAGATCGTCCCGACCCTGGCAGTGGGGGCGACCATGGGCGCAGCCTTCGGAAATTTTTTGGGCTTTGAGCCGTCCCTGTGCGCGGCCTGCGGTATGCTGGCCCTGTTTGCCGGTGTGACCAACTGTCCGGTGGCCACCATATTTATGGGGTTTGAGCTGTTTGGGTTTGAGGGGATGAAATATTTTGCCCTGGCCGTATCTGTAAGCTTTGCTCTTTCCGGTTATTATGGTCTGTACAGCAGCCAGAAATTTACCTATTCCAAGACGAGGACTGAATTTATCAATCGAAAGGCTCATTAGTCTTTTGCAGCAGAGGGCTTCAGGGAGGCGGATATTACCCTGGAAAGCCCTCTATTTTTTTAGAAAATATCTTGCAATATTCCGAAAACACTGTATAATATATGTTATAGACTTGCAATTGCAGAGAGGAGCTGTGGGATATGAGTGATAAATTAATTATTACCATTGGCAGAGAATGCGGAAGCGGAGGCAGACATATCGGACAGAAGCTGGCAGAAGAGATGGGTGTTAAATGCTACGACAAGGAGCTTCTTACCCTGGCGGCGAAAAAGAGCGGACTCTGCAGAGAACTGTTTGAGACACATGATGAAAAACCCACCAGCAGCTTTTTATATTCCCTTGTGATGGATACATACTCCCTGGGATATACAAATTCCGCTTATATGGATATGCCCATCAACCATAAGATCTTTCTGGCTCAGTTCGATACGATCAAGCAGCTGGCCTCGGAGGAATCCTGTGTGATCATCGGCCGCTGCGCCGATTATGCCCTGGCAGAATTCCCCAATGTGGTCTCTGTATTTATTACCGCGGATGAGGATGTAAAGATCCGGACTCTGATGGAACGCCATCAGATCTCTGAAGCCCAGGCCAGGGATGTTATGATCAAGACCGATAAGAAGAGGGCCAGCTATTATAATTATTACTCCAGCAAGCGCTGGGGAGATTCAAAAAGCTATGACCTTTGCATCAACAGCAGCAAAACCGGAGCAGACGGAGCCATAAAGGTCATCCGGGAATTTGCTAGGATCAAGCAGGAATATGCAAAAATAAAGTAAAAGGACAGATAAAAAAGCCTACCCAGTCCCGGCAGAAGCCGGATGGCTGCGGAGGCTTTTTTTGCGGACAGGCAAAAAAAATTAAGAAAGAATTTAAGAAATCCAGACGGGTTGTATGATATACTTATCGTGCTGTCTTTAGCCCGTCCGGCAGCGCCTATCTACGAGAATTTTACAGCAGGTATTACGATATGAAAAAAAATCTGAATCTATATAAGGGGATGCGTCCTGCGGCCGTGATGCTCCTTTGTACATGCATTGCATTTTCGGCCGTCATGCCCTACGTCCCGCCGGCATTACCGGCAGCAGCGGAGAAGTCTTCCTCGGAAGCAGAGCGTCCTTCGGAAACGGCTTCCACGGCCAGGGAAGAAACGGAGACAGAAGAGAGCAGAGAAACGGCTGCCGCCATGGATGAGACGGCTCCAGCCCCGTACAGGCTCAATTTTGCCCATATGTATGAGGAAGGGGCAGAAGAAAGCTATGCGGAAATCCTTATGAAGGAGCTGATCCGGAAGGATTCCCAGTGGTACGCGGGTATCTATGATATGGCTAATATGGCTCCCTCCAGACTGGCTTCACGTCTGGGACGTTCCCAGGCCAAGGTACTGGGAAAACACAATCCTGCCTCCTTATCACAGGATCCGGAGGATTCTTCGACCTGGGCGGTGGAGCATTTTAAAAATGTCCGTGTATCCTTTTATGACGGAGATGGAAATATCACGTCTGCTGTATCCAATGCCCAGCAGATCCTTTCCATGGCAAGCGTATACTGTTATTACAATGAGATCCACGACCTGGACCAGATCCGGCAATACACAGACCAGCTTTGGAGTGCTTCCCATTCTTACAGCGCGTCCATGGGAGATGTATATTTCTGCGGCGGCTGTGTGGATCCATCCCAGATCCCTTCCGGAGAGGAGACAGATTCCGAGCTGGAGGGAGAGGATCATTTTAATGGAGAAAGCAGTATCAATACGGAAATTTCCGTTGCTGAATCCAGCCAGGCCGCAGAAGGGACCGGTGAAGATGGAGAGAGCATATCCGGTGCCTCCGGTGATTCCTTCAGTTCGGGCCTCGTATCGGACCCTTTTTCAGGAGGAAATTCCGGAAGCCCTGCAGCTTCTTCTACAGAAAAAACAACACCAGCCTTTGCCGGAACCACAGTCCAGGTGGAGACCACCACCAGTCCCCTGGATTCTCTAGCCGAAACTGCTGAAAGCGTATACATGGAAGAGACAAAGCCAAAGGTTACCATTGTAAGGCCCGGAGAGTCTAAGGAAAGCCAGGAAATGTCCAGCGCTGCTTCGTCTGCGCCCCAGACGTCCGGATCTGCTGGTCCGACGGCTGCCTCTTCACAGGCCCCATCCCCGGTCTCCTCAGAAGCACCAACCCCCGAGCCCCAGCCAACAGAGCCAACAGAAAGCCGGAATGCTGTAATCATCCGGCCAGAGGAGCCGGATCAGGCTGCTCTGGTCTTTGATCCGGAAGCTACAGATATGCTTAAGGGGGATCACCGTATATATACAGCCGCAGTTTCGTCAGAAAGCTCCAGGAGCGCATCCTCCCAGACATCCCTCATCTGCCCCGGACACATCGATCTGAGGATCACTGCCAAAGTCCAGAGCCTGGAGGAGGCTGAAGGCCTGTTTTCCATAGATCCTGCTGGAAACACAGTGGAAGAGGGAAGCGCCTGGGCTGGCTGGAATGACCGTGCACGGGCCTTTGTAAACCACATCAGCCGTCAGGACTGGACGGAGCTTTATGACATCAGTGTTACGGTGGAAGGCACCAAAGCCCCGCTTTCCAGTACAGAGATCGAATCCTATATGAAAAAACTTCCGTCTGACACATCAGAGGAACGGAAGGAGATCATCCGTTTTGCACTGCAGTCTGTGGGAAAGGTTCCCTATTACTGGGGCGGCAAGGCCAGCGCCAGAAATTACAGCGGCAACAGCTTTGGTTCCATTACGATCCCCGACCACAGGGGCCGTATCCTGAAGGGGCTCGACTGCTCCGGCTGGATCAACTGGGTATACTGGTCTGTGACAGGCGAACGCCTTCCCTATGAGGGGACCGAGGGGCTTAAGTCCACGGGACGGCCGGTGAACCGAGCAGACCTAAAGCCCGGGGATATTATCGTCATCACCGGAAAAACTCCCCATGTGATCATGTTTTTAAACTGGGCGCCCAATGGGCAGATCCAGTGTATCCATGAGACTGGCTCCGCAGATAACGTAACCGTAGGCGTCATGACAGCCAACTGGCCGTATTACAGGAATCTGCTGGATTAAACAAACTTAAATGTTTAAGTGAACAGACCTCCAGTTTGTCCTGGAGGTCTGTGACTGATATAGGGCAGAAATTATTTCTTCCAGCATTGGACAGCGATAACCGGTCTGTGGGTCTTCTCCAGCGCGACTGCAGACGGCTTTTTTATGCAGCTACATGTCTTTCAGAAGGCTGCTGATAAGGATCTCCAAATCCGGATACAATCCGGCGCTGACCGGGCTGTGGAACGGGAAGATGATCGGAGCGGCGTCTTCGGCGTAACGGTATACGGTAGTACGTTCCTTCTCTGGATCCACGATCCAGTATTCCTGGACCCCGGCCTCAGAATACAGAGTGTTCTTTGTGGAATAATCCATCCGACGACTGGAAGGAGAGACAATTTCAATGATCCAGTCAGGAGCACCGAAACAGCCATGGTCATGGAGCTTGTTCCGGTCGCAGATTACGGAGATATCCGGTTCCACCCAATTTTTATCATCGGCATCCAGGTTCACGGCGAAAGGGGCCATAAGCAGCTGGCAGTTTCCAGCATGAGAGAAGATATATTCCTGAATCACGAAAGACAGCTTAGCGATCAGAAATTGATGCCGATAGCTGGGCGGGGCCATATCATACAAGGTCCCGTCTATCAGCTCGGCGCGCTGACCCTCTGGAAGGTTCCAGTAGTCTTTTGATGTATGATACTGTTTTGGTAATGGCATATTGCACCTCCTGGGAATCTATTAATATATTTATGATTCATTTCTTTTTCTAAAATCCAGTATAAGAAAAAATGAGGTCACATAAAACCAAGTAAAGGCGGAAAGTCTATAACTATTCGTTAAAGAAGGCTTTCGCGCATAGTTATAGATCGCTCTGCAATCAGCATTCCCCCGCCTTTTTCTGCCCTCAGCCGTCTCTCTCCATACTCCTTCCTTCCATATCTATTTGACAAGCAAAGGCAGATAATATTCCACAAACAGGTAAACGACTGTGAGCACGATCCCGACAGCCAGCACCCGGTTCATTACTTTTCTCATAACAATTTTCCTTTCTTTTTCCTTATTATGTATAGACAGCGCCAGAACCATTAAAGGTACGGCATAATACGCCCATTCTGTATCATGAACGTTCATGTTTTTGATTATAGCACATTCATGATCCATGCTACAAGGAGTTCTTGCATTATCCCTTTGGTTCTGGTATGATGGTCCATGGGCACAACTATTCGTGAAATACGTTTCCAATGGAACTTGCCTTTTTAATATAAGTATTACAGATAATTGAGAGGATCAGCAATTTATGAAATTACAGCGACTTTTAAGCCTTGTACGAAAGGCAGTGGACGATTACCAGATGATCTCCGCTGGTGACCGCATCGCTATTGGGATCTCCGGAGGAAAGGACAGTCTGGCACTGCTCTTCGCTCTCCATGAGCTCCAGCGTTTTTACCCATTCCCATTCGAGCTTTGTGCATTTACTGTGGACCTTGGTTTTGGGATCCAGGATTTTAAAGCCATACAGGCCCTCTGCGACGATTTTTCCATCCCCTATACAGTTATTTCCACGGATATTGCAAAAATCGTTTTCGAGACCCGCAGAGAATCTAATCCATGCTCTCTCTGCGCAAAAATGCGGAAAGGTGCCTTAAACCAGCAGGCCAGATCCTGCGGCTGCAGCAAAGTGGCATACGCCCATCACAGGGATGATATTATAGAAACCATGATGCTTTCATTGATCTATGAGGGACGCTTCTATACCTTCTCTCCCCGTACCTATCTGGACCGGATGGATCTGACTGTGATCCGCCCCATGATGTACGTCAGCGAAGCAGATATCATTGGATTTAAAAATAAATACCAGCTTCCAGTCTGCAAGAATCCATGTCCGGTGGATGGAAAAACCCGGCGGGAATACGTAAAAAATCTCATACGGGATCTGAATCTGGAAAATCCTGGAGTCAAGGACCGCTTTTTCCACGCGGTTCTCTCTGGCAACATTCCCGGCTGGCCATCTCCCTCCTCGGATTCCAGAGGCTCTGAGAAAAATAAAGAAGGAAAGGAAGATAGTCATGGCATCTCTCACTTATCATGAGCAGAAGGATATTGAAAACATCAAAAAGCTGCGGGGACTGATAAAGGAACTCCCTCCCTTCTGTGCAGATTTCTTCCGGGGAATCGAACCTCTGACATCCACCAGGACCAGGATCGCCTATGCCTATGACCTGCGGATCTTTTTCGATTTTCTGAAAACTTCCAACAGCCAGGTAGCCCGAATGGGGGAAAATATCCGCCTCTCTGTTCTGGAACAGCTTACAGTTACCGATCTGGAAGAATATATGGAATATTTAAAATGTCATCCTTCTGTGAACAATGAAGATGTATATAATACGGAGCGTGGGATCATGCGGAAGGTTTCATCTTTAAAAAGCTTCTATAATTATTTTTACAGAAATGAACGGATTGAAAAAAATCCTGCCTCTCTCCTGCGTCTCCCCAAACTCCATGAAAAAGAGATCACACGGTTGGAAATTGATGAGGTGGCACGGCTTCTGGATGAGGTTGAGGAAGGTGAAAAGCTCACAGAAAGGCAGAAACTGTATCATGAACGGACAAAGGTCCGGGACCTGGCCATGCTGACACTTCTTTTGGGGACAGGACTCCGTGTATCGGAGTGTGTCGGATTAAATATAAACGATGTGGATCTGGACGCCTGTGGAGTCAGGATATTCCGGAAGGGCGGAAAGGAATCCATTGTCTATTTCAGCGATGAAGTCCGGGACGTTCTGGAAACGTACCTGGATGAACGCCAGGCCATTGACGCCCTTCCAGGTCATGAGGACGCTGTGTTCCTGTCCCTGCAGAAAAAAAGGATGAGCGTCAGAACGGTGGAAAATATGGTAAAAAAATATGCGGGCCTTGTTACTCCCCTGAAAAAGATCACCCCCCATAAGCTTCGGAGCACCTACGGCACCAGCCTTTACCGGGAAACCGGCGATATCTATCTGGTAGCGTCGGTCCTTGGGCACAGCGATGTCAATACCACCAGGAAGCACTATGCGGCCCAGGAGGACCAGAGACGGAAAAGCGCCAGAAATATAGTCCAGCTAAGGGAAAAAAAGGAACAGGGGCCCCAGTAGCCTGGCTAGTCCGGATACAGACTGGCTGCGGCCTGGAGCCTGCCAGTTACAAACGGCATTCCTTAATAATTAGCTATCCTGCGGCAGATCCGGAGAACTACTGCTCCGACGGGATCATACCTGGCTGTCTGGCATAATATACAACAGTCAGGGAGTCCCCGGCCTCAATGGAATCCGAAACCAGGCCGTTGATCTCTTTCAGTTCTGATATATACTGGCGGACCTCCATTCCGGAGTTAGCCCTGTATCTTTCAGCAATGGACCACAGAGAGTCCCCCGGACGGATCTCAATGTTGGTATAATAACGGTCATAACCGCTCTCCCTCTCCTCTCCGCTGGCAGTTACCAGTGTCTTTCCCAGGAGACAGGATAAAATCATAATGGATGCGGCAAACAAAAACAAATACTTTTTCATATTCAGTCCCTCCTGCGTCAAAAGAATGTATGTTCGGGAACATTTGTTCTGGTCTCATGATAACACCAGAACAAATGTTTGTCAACAGATTTCCTGCTTTTTCTCGAACAAAAGTTTGCTTTTTTGCCGGACATATGATAGTATATAAAAAAGAAATCTATTCCCTTCCAGGGATTTTTATAAGATATGATATCATTTTTTCATAAAATGATGCAAAGGAGGATCCACATATATGAGCCAGGGTAAAATAACTGAAAAACAGAAAGAAATTCTTGAATTTATAAAAGAAACAATTTTAAGCAAAGGATATCCGCCGGCTGTGCGCGAGATCTGCGAAGCCGTCCATCTGAAATCCACCTCTTCTGTCCACTCCCACCTGGAGACACTGGAGCGGAATGGATACATAAGACGGGATCCCACAAAACCCAGGACCATCGAGATCCTGGATGATGATTTTGCGCTGACCCGCCGGGAAGTGGTCAACGTACCGCTGATCGGGACCGTTGCCGCAGGAATGCCGATCCTGGCAGAGGAGAATATTGAGGATTATATCCCCATCCCTGCGGAGCTGCTTCCCAATAAAGAGGTATTTATGCTGAGGGTAAAAGGAAACAGTATGGTGGAGGCTGGGATCCTCAACGACGACAAGGTGATCGTCGCAAAGCAGCCTGTGGCTGAAAACGGGGATAAGGTGGTTGCCCTCCTGGGAGATTCTGCAACGGTAAAAACCTTCTATAAAGAATCCGGCCACGTCCGCCTGCAGCCGGAAAATTCTTCTATGGACCCGATCATCGTGGACGACGTCCAGATCCTTGGAAAGGTCATCGGCCTGTTCCGGTTTATGAATTAGCAGGAATGATGCCTGCCTGCGGCGGGCTGCTGCGGACGCAGACGTTCCTTCCGCCGTATGGCGAACCCTGCAGAGCATTTTATATGCCACAGGACACGCATTTCAGTAACCAAAAAGCACCGGCATCCCCCTTAGAGAATAGCCGGTGCTTCAGGTATATGTTTTTTGTCAGACTGCGTTCCGGATCAGTCCAGTTCCTCTACGGATCCTACGACCTTTCCGTCTCTCCAGATGCGCTCCAGATCATAGAACAGCCGGTCTTCCTTGGAAAATACATGAACGATCACATCGCCGTAGTCCAAAAGGACCCATGTTGAGCTTAGATTTCCCTCTTTCTGGCGGCACTCAAAGCCAGCTTTAAAGAGCTTTTCCTCCACATTATCGATCAGAGCCTGGGTCTGGCTGCTGTTGGATGCGCTTGCCAGTACAAAATAATCTGCAATAACTGTTACACCCTGGATATCAATAATTTTTATATCTTCTCCCTTTTTCTCGTCCAGCGCTTCGACTGCGAGTCTTACCATTTCTTTTGACTGATTCAACTGTGTTTTCCTCCTTTATTTTCTCTGGCCCGATTTCTCCGTTCCCGGCTGCGGCCTGTTCCCGGCTTCTTGCTGCCACCGCACGCATATGATTACAGGCGGCAATGGTCAAAGGATCAATGGGGCAGTCCAGGGTACCCAGGTAACGGAGAATGCTCTCCATAATGGCCAGACAGGCCCGATCCAGATCCTCAAAGGCCAGCTTTCTCATCCTGGGCAGATCCGCAGCTTTATAACGCCGGGGCTCAATATAATCTGCCACATAAAGGATCTTATCCAGCATCCCCATGTCTGTTTTTCCTGTGGTATGACACGCAATGGCGCTTAGGATCTCTTCATCGTCCACTCCGTATTTTTCCCTGGCCATCCACGCTCCCAGTTTTGCATGAAGCAGGGATGGATCCCGTTCTTCGCTTTCAGAAACAGGGATCCCGCGGCTTATGCATTTTTCCAGCATGGTCGGACGGTCGTACCGCTTGGCGCAGTCATGAAGGAGTCCGGCCAGCTCTGCCTTATCCAGATCATATCCGTACCGCATGGCCAGGGCCTGGCAGGTGTAGGAGACTCCCAATGTATGCTCAAACCGCATGGGATCCAGTTTCTTTTTTAAATGCTTTCTTATTTCAATGACTCTGCTGTCCATATGAATATGCCCTTTACTGATTCCGTGTTATCTGCTCTCCTGGTACAGCCTGTGTTCTCTGATGTAAGCGGCCACGGCTCCGGGAACCAGCTCTCCTATATCTTCTCCCCTGGCCGCCATGTCCCGGATCCTGGCAGAAGCCACGTTCATTTCTGGATTGTGAAGCACCTGGATATGGGCTCCGTACACGGATTTTAAATAGCTGATCTGCTGATCCAGGGTCCGTCCGGCCCGGTCATATTCCCTGCCGGACACCAGAAGCGAGGTAAGCTCCATGACCTTTTCCGGGTGATACCAGGTTTCCAGCTGGAACAGGGAATCGGCTCCAATGATAAAATAAAATTTATCCTCCGGGTATTCTTCCTTTAGAAGCTCCAGCGTCTGTGCAGTATACGTATTCCCCTCCCGTTTCATTTCAAAATCAGAGACTGAAAAAAACGGGATCCCCTCCAGCGCCAGCTCCAGCATAGCCAGGCGGTCCTTTCCGTCCGTGATCCGGTGATCCTTTTTATGGGGAGGGATATGGGACGGCATATACCAGATCTCATCCAGCCCGTATTCGGAGCGGGCCTGTCTTCCCAGAAGAAGATGGCCGTTGTGGACCGGATCAAAGGTCCCGCCCATAATGCCGATACGTTTCATGGCAGCTCTCCTTTCCAGCTTACGGGAGAACGATCTTTCTGTCCTTCTCTTCCTTCGCCGGTTTATATAAAACGATCATCCTTCCGATCACCTGTACCACCTGCGAGCGGGTACGCTCTGCCAGGGTCTGGGCCAGGATCTTTCCATCATCCACACAGTTCTTTAAAACATGGATCTTGATCAGCTCACGGGCGTCCAGCGCCTCGTTTACAGACTGGGTAAGCTCCGGTGTAAGGCTGGATTTACCGATCTGCAGAATTGGATCCATGGTCATGGCAAGTCCCTTAAGATAGGCCCTCTGCTTGCTTGTCATATGCTCTTCTCCTTATTTATAATACTCAAAAGCCAGACCGTACATACGCACTGTATCGCCCTCGGAGATTCCGGCCTTTTCCAGCTCATCCAGGATCCCGTTCTGTTTCAGGAATTTCTGGAAGAAGTCGAAGCCCTTCTCTGAGTCCAGATTGGTGTAGCCCAGCATCTTCTCGATCCTGGGACCTTCCACAACGAACGCTCCATCGTCAGAACGCTCCACTGTGTAAGGCAGATTCCGGTCCGCCTGATATTCAACTTCAAACTCTTTTTCAAATACTCTGGGAGTCCGGTCCACAGTCCGGAGGACCTGGAATAGATGGCCCAGAAGTTCGTTGACGCCCTCTCCACTGACAGCCGAAATACCGAATACGGGAATTCCCTTCGGTTCAAATTCATCCTTCAGCGCCTTTAAGGGATCATGCTCCTCATCATACAGGGCATCCAGCTTATTGGCCGCAATGACCTGCGGCAGCTTTAAAAGTTCCGGATTATAGGTAGAAAGCTCATTCATGATGGTATGGATATCCTCCACCGGGTCGCGTCCCTCCACAGAAGCCGCGTCTACCACATGAAGGAGCACCTTCGTCCGCTCGATGTGGCGCAGGAATTCGTGGCCAAGGCCGGCGCCATCCGAAGCGCCTTCGATCAGCCCGGGAATATCCGCCATCACAAAGCTGTTTCCGTCGCCCAGGTTCACAACGCCCAGGTGCGGGTTTAGGGTAGTAAAATGATAATTGGCGATCTTTGGTCTTGCGTTGGAAACGCGGGAAAGCAGCGTGGATTTTCCCACATTCGGGAAGCCCACCAGACCCACATCGGCGATCACCTTAAGCTCCAGCTGGATCCACAGCTCCTGCCCTGGCTGTCCTGGCTGGGCATATTTGGGAACCTGCATGGTGGAGGTGGCAAAATGCATATTTCCCAGCCCTCCCCGGCCGCCTTTCAGAATGATCTCCCGCCGGTTGTCTCCGGACATATCCGTAATGACCTTTCCCGATTCCAGATCCTTAACAACCGTGCCCTCGGGCACCTTAACGATCAGATCCTTTCCGTCGGCACCGTGGCAGCGGCGTTTTCCGCCTTCTTCCCCACTCTGCGCCACATATTTGCGGACGTGCCTGAAATCCACCAGTGTATTAAGGCCGTCGTCCACCTCAAAAATGATATCGCCGCCTTTGCCGCCGTCACCGCCGTCGGGGCCGCCGTTGGGAACATATAATTCTCTGCGGAAGCTCACATGGCCATTCCCGCCGTTTCCTGATCTGATAAAAACTTTTGCACTGTCTGTAAACATGATAAGCCCGGTCCTTTCCAAAAATGTCTGGTTTCCCAGTAGAGAAAAAAGCCCCATACCTTACGTATGGAGCTCTCTGCTTTATTCGTTGATCGCCTTCGGATATACAGAAACCTGCTTTTTGTCTCTGCCTTTTCTCTCAAATTTAACAACGCCGTCAACCATTGCGAATAATGTATCATCACCGCCGCGGCCAACATTAAGACCCGGATGGATCTTTGTTCCACGCTGTCTGTAAAGAATATTTCCGGCTAATACGAACTGGCCGTCTGCTCTCTTTGCGCCAAGGCGTTTGGACTCGGAATCTCTGCCGTTCTTTGTGGAACCAACACCTTTTTTATGGGCAAATAACTGAAGGTTCATCTTAAACATATCGGTTACACCTCCCTGAATCGAAAATTGATATATTCCGCTCCGTATTCATCCCGGATATTCGTCAGCCCGAGGATCAGGGACTTCATGAGGAGCTGCGATTCGGGACTCATGGAATCGGGGAAAAGGAAAGAGAACTGGCCTCCATCCTCTGAAACACTTCCCTCGAAATGATCGTCTGTAAACTGTTCGACGGAATTCGCCATGTTGAGAGCCAGTACAGAAACAGCAGAACATATGATATCCTGTCCGTATTCTGCATAGCCAGCATGACCGCTTATTTCGATCCCTTTTTCTTTCCTGTCCTTATCGCGCAGGATAATTACCTGAATCATACAAAATTAAGCGTTGATCTTGTCAATCTTAACCTGGGTATAAAGCTGTCTGTGGCCGTTTTTCTTATGATAGCCAGTTTTGTGCTTATACTTGTAAACGATAACTTTTTTGCCCTTGCCAACCTTCTCAACGGTTGCGGAAACAGTCGCGTTTTCCACTGTGGGGCATCCGATCGTAAGCTCGCCGTTGTTTACAGCCAGAACCTGATCAAAAGTAACAACAGAACCTACTTCTGCGTCCAGTCTCTCAATCTTGATGCTGTCGCCTTCGGCTACTTTATACTGCTTACCACCTGTTGCAATAATCGCGTACATATTGCACCTCCTATTATCATTACTCGCCAGTTATGGTGTGTTCCCTTAGGAACCCTTGCAGACCTCGCTGTGCGGCATACTGTAATATAATAGCACCTGTCCATCTTCCTGTCAACTGTTTTTTACAGGATTTTCTTCCTTACGAAAAATTTCTGCTGTCCAGTGACCATGGGAACACGCTGCGCGGATGTCTCATGGTCATTGCGGCAGCCGCCAGGCTCACATACATCCACGGTCCTGTCTCGCTGCCAGCGTAAAAAGAACGCCGCAGAACAGGCGGAAAACCGCCCGTCTGCAGCGCTTTCGGTTTTACTGCTCTGCAAAAGTATCGAAATATCCCTGGATAAACACGATGGGCGTTCCCTTATCTCCAGAGCCAGAGGTCAGGTCACAGAGAGAGCCGATCAGATCTGTCAGCCGTCTGGGAGTCGTACCCTGGGAGGCCATGCTCCCCTTTAAGCTGCCGTCCTTGGCTTCGATCTTTTCCTTCATGGCCCTTGTGAGCTCCTCGCCCTTCAGATCCTTAAAGTCATTATCTGCCAGGTATTTTAATTTCAGCTCATTGGGAGTTCCCTCCAGCCGCTCAGTATAAGCGGGACTTACCACCGGATCAGCCAGCTCCCAGATCTTTCCTACCGGATCCTTAAACGCGCCGTCCCCGTAGATCATGCAGTTCAGCTTCACTCCTGTAACGCTCTCAAGGCTCTTCTGGAGTTCTTCCACAAACTCGCTGCAGTTTCTCGGGAACAGCTTTACCGTGTCTTCTGTGGCCTTATTGGAGCCGTACAGGCCATACTGCTCGTTATAACCGCTTCCATCCACCGGAGCGTTCATGATATCTGCCAGCGTCAGCACCTTCTCCGCTCCCGCAGCCAGTAATCTCCGTCTGGAGCGTTCTCTGGTGTGGATATCGCAGCAGAGTACATTTTTTGTATAGGGGAGCACTGCGCGGCAGTCATTGGCGAAAATAAATTCCGGCTCGCAGCCCTCGGCCTCAAACAGCTCCTTATAATAAGCCACATAATCCACGCCTGTGAACGGATGCTTTACATAGCCGAAGATCTCCCTGTACTTTGCCTCATCCATTACGTCTGAATACGGATTGACTCCCTTTTCATCCAGAAGATCGTCGTCAAACAGGTGGTTGCCCACTTCATCGGAAGGATAGCTCATCAGGATATAAACCTTCTTAAACGCCTTGGCAATGCCTTTTAAGCAGATGGCGATCCGGTTCCGGCTTAAGATCGGGAAGGTGACAGCGATGGTATCGCAGCCAAATTTTGTGCGGCAGTCCTTCGCAATGTCATCTGTACTGGCATAATTGCCCTGGGTCCTGGCCACTACGGCCTCTGTTACAGCTACGATGTCCTTTTCATGAAATGTGATATGTTCTTCTTTTCCCATATCGGCGATAGCCTCTGTCACGATCCGGATCAGATCGTCTCCTTCTTTCACAACCGGGCATCTGACGCCTCTGGATACGGTTCCAACAGTTCTCATGATTTGTACCTCATTTCTTTTATAAAAATATACGATTAAGCATATAATATCCACTCCGCAGATATTATGCTGCATCTTCCCGATGCAGTTCCCTCCGGGAGATCCCTACGCCCGGATTTCTGCGGTGAACGCAGAAACCGGCATGCACCATGGTATAATATCTGCTCCGCAGATATTATGCTGCATCCTTCCGATGCAGCCCCTCCGGGAGATTCCTACGCCCGGATTTCTGCGGTGAACGCAGAAACCGGCATGCGCCATGGTATAATATCTGCTCCGCAGATATTATGCTGCATCCTTCCGATGCAGCTCCCTCCGGGAGATTCCTGCGCCCGGATTTCTGCGGTGAACGCAGAAACCGGCATGCGCCATGGTATAATATCTGCTCCGCAGATATTATACCATATTTCCCCAAAAAGCAAAGGGATAATTGTTATCTATTTTTTTCACTGCGGGAAAACTGCTCATGGAGCGGACGGAGTGTCTTCTTTCTTGTGATCTCCACCAGTCCCAGGGGCGTCATGTCCACCAGGACCGTTTTGACAGGATCTGCCGCCAGACACTGGCGCAGCCTTCTCATAAGCTCCTCATTCTGTGCCTTTTCCTTCATATCGATGAAATCCACCACAATGATCCCGGAAAGATTTCTGAGCCGCAGCTGGACCGCGATCTCCTCGGCCGCCTCCAGATTCGTTTTCAGGTACGTTTCCGAGGCCGTCTTCTTATCCGTGTTTTTTCCGGTATTCACGTCGATCACGGTCATGGCCTCCGTAGGCTCGATGACCAGATATCCGCCGGAGCGGAGCCAGACGGTCCTTCCCAGGGCGCGGTCCAGGGCCGCATCCAGGCGGTACAGGGCAGACAGGGGATAGCTGTCCATATAGAACCGCACCGGAACCTGAAAACCGTCCCCAGCGGCCTCCTGGAGCTCCTGGTAAATATCTGGAAGATCTGTAAGGATCTCTTCTGTTTCATCCTTCCGGACATCCATGGCGCTGCGGACAAAAAAGCTTTCCGGCTGATAGAGGATGCTTCCTGCCGTGCGGCACCTCCCGTTCTCCAGAAGCCTGGCCATCCGTTCTGCCTGGCCGGACAGCTCCAGTCCGACCGCCTCCAGGGGAGCGCCGTACGCATTGGTCCGCAGGATAAAGCCAGCACGCGGAAGTCCCGTTCCGGAAAGTCCGGAAACCAGGCCCCTGGCCTCCTCTTCCCACCATTCCTTCATCTGCTCTTTCCATCCGGCATCGCGGATCTTAGAGGAGATCCCCAGCCCGCTGCCGTCCAGGGTAAGCACTCCATACTGCCCTGTGAGAGAAAGCTTCGAGGTGAGCACCGCGTCCTTGGTCTTGACAGCAGCCCTGGAGATCTGGACCAGGATCTCGTCTCCATTTTTCAGCGGACTGGATCCGTCCCTCCCGTCTGCAAACAAATGGAACCTGTTTTCTGCCAGGCTGTAATAACCGTTGATCCCCGGCCTGTACTCCACAAAGGCAGCGTTGATATTTTTTACGATGTTCCGGACCCTTCCCACGCAGATCGTTCCAAGGGCGCAGTCCTCCCGATCCGGAGCCGTTCCGATCTGGAGGACGCGGTTTCCGGAAGCAAGGACAGACACGGTCCGTCCCCGCAGTTCAGTAAAGATCAGTTTATTCAATGTCTTCACCAAAGGATTCCAGGGTCACAAATTCATGGCTGTCCCCGGAGCCTGCATCCGCGTAGACCTCCTCACGGTTGATGGAAAAGCCAAAAACCGGGAACTCCCTGGAGCAGCTCCGGCAGAAGGCCTCCAGAAGAAGCTCCGGCTTCACATTGGCTGCGCTTCCGGCAGAAAGCTTAAGGAAAATGAAATTTCCGTCCTCCGATGGCCGGTACTCATAAATATATGGCCGGAGATCCATCTGCTTTTCGCCTTTTTTTGTCTTTTTTACGATATTCAGGTCTCCCGTCTCTATAAAGCCGCAGAGTCCGGCAAAGAACTCCCGGGCAGACATGCCAAGGGCCTCTTCATAATCCTTCTTCAGGGACACCGTGTAATCACAGGCCGCCACCAGGGACATGGCGTTTCCAGCAGAATCCGGAAGTCTCTTAAAGCTCAGCACCTCCATCCCCTCTGCCATCTGGGCGTTGAGCCGCTCTACCATCCGCCCGGAGCTCTCTGTGGAAAGGACCTCAATGTCCAGGTACTCGCCGCTTCCTGTGAGCCCTACGCCCAGAGGAGCCGCAAAGGACATGATCTGGTGGGGAGAAAAGCCCTCCGAATACCGGATGTCCACGTCGGCACGGCGCATGGCCTTCTGGAAATAACGCATGATATCCAGATGCCCGATGAACCGCATGTTTCCCTGTTTGGAAAATTTAATCCTGATCTTCAAAGCAGACACCTCCTCCGAATCGTCTTACGCCGCACCCGGAACAGCGCTCCCGGCAGTTGGGGGTCACGGTCCCGTTTACCGCATTGTTCCACTCTCTCTTTAAAAACTCCTTGGACACACCCGTATCGATGAAGTCCCAGGGGAACAGCTCATCCAGGCTCCGCTCCCTGGTGGTATAGAAATCAATGTCCACGCCGCAGGTCTCAAACGCCTTCATCCATATATCATTCCGGAAGCTCTCAGACCAGGCGTCATATAAAGCGCCGTTTCTGTACGCCTCCTCGATGACGGCGGCCACCCTCCGGTCTCCCCGGGCCAGTACGCCCTCTAAAACCGTCACATCGGCCTCATGCCAGTTGTATTTCAGGCTCTTATGGTTCAGCATCTCCTTCATTTTGCGGTTGACCACCCGTGCCTTATCCAGGAATTCCTCCTTAGTGGACATCCTGGCCCACTGGAAAGGCGTAAAGGGCTTCGGCACAAAGAAGGATGTGCTGGCCACCACCTGGACCTTTCCGTTTCTCTGGTCCTTGGGGATCTCATAATACTCCTCTGCGATCTTCTCAGATAAAAGGGCAATGCCCTCCATATCCTCCACCGTCTCTGTGGGAAGGCCCAGCATGAAATACAGCTTCACCCGGTTCCAGCCTCCCTTAAAGGCATCGGCGGCTCCCTGAAGGATCTCCTCCTCAGTAAGTCCCTTATTGATCACGTCACGGAGCCTCTGGGAACCAGCCTCCGGCGCAAAGGTCAGACTGCTTTTTTTCACATCCTGTACCTTGCTCATCACGTCCAGAGAGAATGCATCGATCCTTAAAGAAGGAAGGGATACGTTGACTCCCTTTCCATGGAATTCCTCGATCAGGAAACGCACCAGCTCCTCCAGGGAACGGTAATCGCTGGAGCTTAAGGAGCTTAAGGAGATCTCCTCGTGCCCCGTATTTTTCAGCATCTTATATGCCAGGTCCTTCAGCCGCTCCACGTTCTTTTCACGCACCGGCCGGTAGATCATGCCTGCCTGACAGAACCGGCAGCCGCGGATACAGCCGCGCATGATCTCTAAGACCACACGGTCCTGGGTCACCTTGATGAACGGCACCAGGGGCTTTTCCGGATACACGGCCTCCGTCATATCCAGGACCAGCTGCTTTACGACCTTTTCCGGGGCCTCCGGACAGGTGGGACGGAACGCCTTTAAGGTGCCGTCCTCATGGTATTCCGGCTCATACAGGGACGGAACGTAGATTCCCGGCACTCCGGCCGCCCGTTTTAAAAACGTCTCCCTGGACTCGCCATTTTTCCGGCTGTCTTTGTAAATATCGATCAGCTGCCGGTATGCGGTCTCTCCTTCTCCAATGTAAAACAGATCAAAAAACTCGGCAATGGGCTCCGGGTTATAGGCGCAGGGACCACCTCCGATGACGATGGGGTCATCCCAGGTCCGGTCGCTGCCATGGAGCGGGATCCCGGAAAGATCCAGGATCTGGAGGATATTTGTATAACACATTTCATACTGGAGGGTGATCCCCAGGATATCAAAATCCTTCACCGGGTCCTGGGACTCGATGGCAAAAAGCGGGATATGCTTTTCACGCATGATGGCGTCCAGGTCGGTCCACGGCGAATATACCCGCTCACAGTACACATCCGGCATCTTATTGAGCATATCGTAAAGGATCTGGATCCCCAGATGGGACATGCCGATATCATATACGTCCGGGAAGCACATGGCAAACCGGACATCCACACTGGACGGATCCTTACATACCGAATTGATCTCCCCGCCGATATAACGGGCTGGCTGCTGGATACTCAGCAGTATTTCGTCACTTAATGCTAATTTTCTCATTCTCATTCCTTGCTTTGCGGTTATTTATGGTTGCTTTTTTTATCCTTGATCCTCCGGATCAGACAGCAGGACACAGACTGATCCAGTATATACCGCATAATTATAAGGTATTTTTTTGCGGCTGGCAACCCCTTCCCACCTTTTTGCAGGTTTTCACCGTTCCTTCCGGCCTCTGCCGTATCGTCCCGGCCCTGCCGTTCTCTTTTCACCGGCTGCCGCACCGCCGTATATGAAATACGGTCATGACCTGTTCAGAAGCTTCTGATACGACAGATCCATCACAAACGCCCCCAGGGGCGCAGTAAGGACAATGGCAAGCACGGCGGCCGTAAGAACGGTATCTCCGCAGGCAAGGCCCATAGAAAGAGGGATCCCTCCGATGGCGGCCTGGACGGTGGCCTTCGGCGTATATGCTAACATTACAAATAACCGTTCTCTTCTCCCAAGCTTTGTTCCCCATAGGCAGAGAGCCACACCGGCCATCCTGAAAGCAAGAGCGCCAAGGATCACCAAAAGCGCCCGTCCTCCGGCCTGGGCCAGGTATCCTGTATTCACAGCGGCGCCCACAAGCACGAACAGAAAAATCTCAGCGGCGACCCACAGCTTTCCATACTTTACAGAGATCCTTCTGGCAGCCTCTCCCCTTTTCTTCTGAAGGCCTATGCCTATAAACATGACCGCGATCAGGGATGAAAAGCGGATGGGTGTTGCCAGCATGTCTTCAGCCGCCACCAGAAACAGCGAAATACTCAAGATAATAAGCACCTTTGAAGTATCCCGGATATGCACCTGTTTAAAAAACAGGGCCAGCAAAGATCCGGCCGCCAGTCCAAGGATGATCCCCAGAAGGATCGAAACAGGGATATTTATAAAGCTGACAGCAGAAACTCCCTTTCCCTGCATCATGCCGGTAAATGTAGAAAACAGGACGATCACATAGACGTCATCCACAGATGCGCCTGCAAGGATCATCTGGGGAATCCCTTCCTTTTTCCCATATCCCTCCTCCATCAGCCGGACCATCCTCGGTACGACCACTGCCGGAGAGACTGCGGCAAGAACGGCTCCCAGGACGGCTGCCTCCAGGACCGTCAGCCCCATGAACCGGGTCCCCAGAAGGATCACTCCCAGCACCTCAAAGCTTGCCGGAACAAAGCACATGAGAAACGCCGGCCGGCCTGTCTTTTTTAATCCCGCCAGATCCAGTCCCAGTCCGGCTCTTGTAAGGATAATGATCAGCGCAATTTTCCGGAGCTCCTCCGATATCCCCAGGATATCTGCATCCAGCAGATCCAGGGCATATGGCCCAAGGATCATGCCTGTGGCCAGCATGCCCATAAGGCCCGGCAGCCGGAGCCTCTGGCACAGCCATGCCATGGACATTCCAACGATCAGGATCAGTGAAATACTCAGTAACATAATACATCTCCTCCCGGCATAGAAAAAGCTGACAATATCTGCACGGGTCTGTCTGCAGAAGTCATCAGCTTTAAACACCTTACGCCTTTTTCCTTTGGAAGTGTATCACATCCCATCCCGGATGGCAAGGAAAATATTCCCATATGCGGCTTCAGCCTGCGTGTGTGCCCAGGGTCTCCCTGATCCAGTCTACCCACACAGAATAATATTTTCCCAGGACATGGGCCCCGTCGGAGGAATATCCCGCCGCCAGATTTCCGTTTTCATCGTCAAATACCTGGTTCACATCCAGATAGACATAGCCAGAGGCCTCTGCCATGCTTTTAATATCGCGGTTTAAGGCATTGATCCTGTCATTGTTGTAGATACTGCTGCCGGAGGCTTTCTCCGCTGTCACATGAAGATTGGCCCCCAGGACGATGGCGGCGTCCGGCTGCAGCTCATGGACCTTTTCCACGGTCCTTTTATACTGCTTTACAATGGAATCGTAATCATATCCCAGCTCATTGATCCCCAGCATAAAAAATATGGTATCGAATTTCCGGGAACATAAGAGCTCCTCCAATCCGCTCTTTTCCTGGGATCTCAGCTTAACGGTTTTATTAAATAGCGTAAATACGCTCATACCGGAATCGGCGAACACCTCCGCCTGGCCCAGGTCTCCATATTCAGAAAGCCCCACGGTCCGGGAATCTCCAATGAAAAGGACACCGGAAAAATCCTCCTTTAAGGACACGGCCGGAGCTCCAGAGGGCTCTGAAGCCACAGTCTCTTCCTCTGACGGAGATATCTCCTCCCCACTGGGAGCCGTCTCCCCGGTCTGACCGCCTGCCCCGCCGGAGACGGCAGCCGTTCCCGCTCCATCCGCCGTTTCTGGGATCTCTTCCTCCCGTGTTTCTCTCTCTGCTCCTATATCAGGCTTCTTTGCAGCCCCCTCATCCGTCTCCCTCTCCATAGCTCCCGCCTCATACCAGGGCGTCAGCTTTCTCACAGCTCCAGGAACGTATTCCACTGCGATCACAGCCGCCAGGCTGGCTGCCAGAAATGTGCTGTACCAGTAACGCTTCATAATCTTCCTCCCCTTTTTCATTCTCTAAAAATTTAAAACCGGAAATACAGGAACGGATCGTCCATTCCCATCTTCATACAGTAAACGCAGCCCCAGAACACCGCCAGGAGCACCACAGCCGCCGCAGGACTATTTTTGAACCGCCTGTAAAGCTTCATGGGAAGGCCAGTGGCAAAGACCAGTCCCGCTGCCAGGGAGAGCCCGTAGAGCCTTCCATATTTTAAATAGTCTCCGGCAAAATATGCCATTCCCTCTGACTGCGGCAGGAACGGGAACAGCCTGGTAAAGTAAACGGCCATCTGCGAAAGATCCGTCACCGCAAACAGCACCCAGCTTACGGAAATGGCAAAGGCCATGTAAAGATGGCCCAGGGCCGGGACCCTCTCCAAAATCCGTATGAGCCCCAGCTTTTCCACCGAGATCAGCGCAAACATCAGAAGCCCCCAGAGGATAAAGTTCCAGCTTGCCCCATGCCAGAATCCGGTGAGGGCCCAGAC
Organism: Enterocloster hominis (ex Liu et al. 2021); assembly: GCA_014385265.1. Classification (GTDB taxonomy): domain Bacteria; phylum Bacillota; class Clostridia; order Lachnospirales; family Lachnospiraceae; genus Alitiscatomonas; species Alitiscatomonas aceti. The sequence goes on along the minus strand of JACRTJ010000024.1, from coordinate 75,142 downwards.
CGCCAGCATATTGCGGAAGGTCATAAGTTTCCCCTTCCTGCTGCCTCCCAGGGGAATATATACGTAATCCCTGAACCAGCTCCCCAGGGTCATGTGCCACCGTCTCCAGAATTCTGTCATGGAAAGAGACAGGTATGGGTCATGAAAATTTTCCGGGATCGTAAAGCCCATGATCCGCCCCAGCCCCTTGGCCATCAGGGAATAGCCGTAAAAATCAAAATAGATCTGGAGGCTGAAGGCTGTGATGGCCAGCCATGCAAAGGGAGTGGAGATACTTTCATAGCCCACGGTCCCGGCCTCATTCCAGAGCCCGCCCAGGCGGTTTGCCAGAAGGACCTTGAGTCCCAGTCCTATGGTGAAGGTCTTCAGTCCCTCCTCCACCGCCCGCATGGAATGGGACCGGCGGGAGATCTCCTTCTTAATGGAGGAGTAGGTAACGATGGGACCGGCGATCAGCTGGGGAAACATACTGATATACATGGCGAAATTCACAAAAGAAGGCTCATATTCTGCCGTTTTCCGGTACACGTCCGCCAGATAGGAAATGGCCTGGAAGGTATAAAAGCTGATCCCCACCGGGAGCACCGGCGCAAACACAGGAAGCTCCAGGGAAAGCCCCATGAGCCGGAGGATGCCGTTGATATTTTCTGTAAAAAAGCCGGTATATTTAAACAGCAGCAGCCAGAACAGATTATAAGCCACTCCCCAGAACAGCCGCTTCCTCCTGCGGAACCTGGCCCGGCTGCGGGCGATCCGGCAGCCAAAAAAATAGTTCACTGCCATGGACGCCCCAAAGAGCGCCAGATAAAGAGGCGTATCCCAGACGCCGTACAGGTAAAACAACATGCTCCCTGCGAAAAGGCAGAAGTTCTTATACCGCGCCGGGCAGAGAAAATAGATCAGTAAAAATATGGGTAAAAATTGGAATATGAATTCCAGACTGCTGAAAACCATGGGAAACCTGTCCTTTTCTGTCATTTTTTGTTCTATCACATATATAGACGTGACAAAAAAGAAGAAAGTTTCATCCAGAATAAAAGATCAGAAAAAAAGCTCCCGGAGGATCTTCTCTCCGGAAGCTTTTGTTTTCAGCCTCGTATTAAGCTTTCTTTACATCCTTAAATTTCTCTGCGATCCTGATCAGCAGTTCCACGGTCTGCTCCATGGACTGGATGCATACAAATTCATATTTGCCATGGGCGTTGTGGTCTCCAGTGCAGAGGTTGGGACACGGAAGGCCCATATAGGACAGCCTGGAGCCGTCGGTACCGCCGCGCACCGGGCGGACGTTGGGCGTATCCACTCCCAGCTCCTTAAAGGCCTCGGCAGCGATATCCATTAAATACATATGGGGACGGATCTTTTCTGCCATATTGTAATACGTATCGGAGGTCTCCACCACAACGGTGCCTTCTCCATACTTCTTATTTAAGAAGTCAGCGATGGTATGGCCCATGGCCTTTCTGGATTCAAAGATCTCCTTATCATGGTCGCGGACGATGTATTTCAGTACAGTCTCCTCCACGTTTCCGGAGATCCCGTTGAGATGGTAGAAGCCCTCATACATTTCTGTATACTGGGGCTTTTCTGCCTCCGGGAGCATGGACTGGAATTCCAGACCGATGAGGATGGCGTTTTTCATCTTGCCCTTGGCGCTGCCTGGGTGGATGTTCTGGCCGTGAATGGTGACGCTCATGGAAGCTGCGTTGAAGGTCTCGTATTCCATCTCGCCGAAGGCTCCGCCGTCCACTGTATAAGCCACATCGGCGCCCCAGCCGGGTACGTCGAAGAAATCCACGCCGTGTCCCACTTCTTCGTCGGGAGTAAAGGCGATCTTGATGGTTCCGTGGGGGATCTCCGGATGTGCCATGAAATATTCAGCCATAGTCATGATCTCGGCAATACCGGCCTTATCGTCTCCGCCCAGAAGGCTGGTGCCGTCGGTGGTGATCAGGTCCTTGCCCACATAGTTCTTTAATGCCGGGAATACCTCCGGACTCATTTTAATGCCCAGATTTTTATTCAGGATAATGTCTCCGCCGTTATAGTTCTGGATCAGCTGGGGACGGGTGTTCTCATCGGAAAAATCCGGGGAGGTGTCCATATGGGCCAGGAAGCCCACCACCGGGCAGTCGGTCTCCGCCGTAGCCGGAATGGTGCCATATACGTAGCAGTGTTCGCTCATGGACACATCCTTTACCCCCAGGGCTTTTAACTGCTCCACCAGAAGCTTTGCCAGGGCGAACTGCTTTTCTGTACTGGGCACAGAGGCGGCGTCCTCGGCAGACTGGGTATCAAATGCAATGTACTTTAAAAAATTATCAACGACTTTTGACATAACGTACACTCCTTTTCTCTGATTCCGGATCGCTCCGTTCCTTTAAAGTATAGCAGATTTTTCCAGAATTGTCCATCAGTTCCCCTGGAGGATCCGGGCCAGTTCAGAATTTTCATTTAAGATCACCGTCTTGTTGGAGCCCTTCAGGCTGGCCTTTAAGGCGTCCAGGCTGCGGATGTAATTGTAATAATCCGCCTTGCTCTCATCGTTGTAGGCATTGGAGAGGATCCGCATGTACTCAGCCTCGCCTTCGGCCCGGATCTTCTCCGCCTTGGCCTCTGCCTCGGAGATGATGATGGACACATCCTTATCGGTGGTGTTCTTAATGACGTTGGACTGGTACTGGCCGTCTGCCGTATAACCGGCGGCGATGTTCTGACGCTCTGAGATCATACGCTGGTAAACGGCCTCCTTATTGGAATCCGGCAGGTCTAACATCTTGGTCTCTACCTTTTTCACAGTGATCCCATAGCTGTCCAGGGAATTTCCGATCCGTTCCGTAATAAGCTCCGCTAACTTCCCGTCACGGCCGGAGATCACGTCCGCCTGGTCCGTGGAGGAGATAACATTTTTCACGGCATTGTAGACCACCACGGAAATGCGGCTTTCCGCATTGGCCTTACTGGCTCCCAGACGGGACAGATACTCCAGGGGATCCGTCACGCTCCATAAGGCAAAGGAATCGGTGAGCATCACCTTTTTATCCCTGGTGTTCACCTCGCTGGGAACCAGGTCGTAAACCATCTCATAATTGGGGATGGACTGGGTGGTCTGGATAAAGGGGACCTTAAAGCTCAGGCCTGGCGTGTCGATGACCCGCACCACCTTTCCGAACTGGAGCACCAGCTTATACTCGTCGTTATAGGTGCTGACCATACTGGAGCCCAGTGTGATCAGGCCGGCGATGAGGATGATGAATAATGCGATCTTTCTTCCTGTTTTTTTCATATGCTTCTCCTCCTCTTACTGGCCGGCCGGCGCTGCGGCCTGCGGGGTCTGGTTTCCGGATGTCCCTTCCGTCACATTGGCAAAGGGCTCCAGAGGCAGCATGGTCTGGGTGCCGCTGCCATTGTCGATGATCACCTTCAGATCCGGCAGGAGCTCCTCCATGGTCTCGTAGAACATACGTTTTTTGGTGATCAGAGGATACTTTACATACTCAGCGTATGTATCCTCAAAACGTGCCACCTGTCCGTTGGCCTCGTTGATCCTCTGCTGCTTATAGGCCTCCGCCTCCTGTAAGAGCTTATCGGCCTCTGCATTGGCCTTGGGGATGTTTTCCGACTGGTATTTTTTCGCCGTATTAATGGCCGTCTCCATTCCCTGCTTGGCATCCTCCACGGCTTTAAATGCATTGGATACGTCCTCCCTGGGCATTCCGGAGTCCTGGATGGACACGTTATAAATGCCGTATCCGATGTTTTCTTCCACCAGACGGTTGGTAAGCTGCTCCTTGACCCGCTCCTGGATCTGGGTCTTTCCTGTGGTAATCACGTCATCCACGTTATAAAGGCCCACCGTGTCACGGATATAGCTCTGGGCCAGGTTTTTAATGATGCTTTCATATACGTTTCTATGACGGACTGCCTGAATGGGGTCTGTGACCATGTACTCCACGTAGAAGTCCACATTGATCAGGTTAAAGTCATTGGTGATCATAAGGCTTTCCTTTTCAATGGAGACCGGATTTTCCATGGAAGCCCCCTCGGCCCGTTCCGGATCCGTGGTATAGCCGATCTGCATGCCGGTGATGGCCTTGGAGATCTTTGTCACCTGCTGGATCAGCGGCACCTTAAAGTGAAGGCCCGACGCCTCCTGGACCGACGGCTTTCCGAAGGTGGTGACCACAGCCATCTCTTCCTCTGAAAGAGTGTAGTAGCTGTCGAAGGCCAGAACGGCCGCCACCAGCACAGCCGCAGCGATCCCCACTCCTTTTCCGATATTCCTGGGAACGCCTCCTCCTTTTTTTGCCTTTGCCTTTTTCTTTTTCGGCGCGTCCTCGGTCTGTTCATAGACCACGTTGTCCGCCTCGTTCTGGTTTTTTTTCTTCATTCCGTTCATGATCTCATCCAGCTGCCCGCTTTTTTTCATGGATACAGCCACAAAGATCAGAATGACCACAAGAGAGATAATAAAATCCATAAACTGTAACTCCTCCTTTGTTTTATGGGGTCCCGCCCTGTTCCAGCGCTTCCTTCCGGTCCAGATCCAGCTGGAGCTCCTCCAGGTAATGGACCAGCATATCCCGGCAGCTGCGGATCTTCCAGGCCTTCGCTGCCGCTTCCTCATACGTAAAGCTTTTTCTTCCCCCGTCCTCCATCCGTTTCCAGAACCCGGCGATCACGTCGAATGGGACGTAATAGATCTCGCCCTGGGATGTAAAGGAAAGGATGATAAAAGCCACTCCCCCCTGCTTTTCAAATTCCCGCATGAAAGCGATCTGGTGGGGGTGGATGTTCTGCAGAGGAAAGGTACGGACCGCACATTCCTTTGCATCGAAGCACACCGGGATCCCCTGGACAGCGCCAATGTAATCCACGGTGCTCTTCATATCGAAATAAGCCAGTGTGATATGGCGGCTGGCCTTATCGATCTCGATGGGCGTGATGGGCGTGGGGATCTTCTGGATCAGCGCCAGTCCCTTTTCCCGGTAGCTCTCGTTGGTACGGTTGATGAGCTCCTCCAGGGTGGATCCCCTTAAGCCTCTGGTCTTCCAGGTTCCCATATCACCGCGCTCCTCCCGGATTCCCGTTTAAGAGAAGCCCCTCGCCCTCTGCGGCCCGCAGGAACGTTTCCGGAAGCGGCGCTTCAAATGCCTTCCCGGAAAGGTGGGCAAACCGTCCCGTAAGGGCTGGGAACTCCAGCCGGTACGAGTGGAGGAGCTGGCCCTTCAGCCGGTATTTCCGCTCCAGCTCCAGGGATCCTCCGCCTCCGTACTTCCCGTCTCCCAGGATCGGATGGCCCATGGATGATAAATGGGCCCGGATCTGGTGGGAGCGTCCCGTAAGCAGGGTCACCTTAAGGAGCGTGAGCCGTTCCGTAACGGCCAGAGGCTCATACCGGGTCACGATCCGCTTCGCCTCCCCTTCCGGGTCGGCCCTGGAAAGGATCTTCACCTGGTTGGTACGCGGATCCTTTAAAAGCCAGCCGTCAACAGTCCTGGCCTCCCGGACCGGTCCGTAAACGATGCACTTATAATATTTGTGGACCGTCCGGTCCCTGAACACCTCCGAAAGCATCTGTGAGCCCGCCAGGGATTTCCCCGCTGCCACGATGCCGCTGGTATTCCGGTCCAGCCGGTTGCACACCGAGGGCTTAAAGCTCCGCAGGGATCCTTCTGTGACACTGCCGTTCTCCATCAGATAGTCGGTCAGATATTCCACCAGGGAAAGATCCGTGTCCCTGGCCTTCTGGGACAGCATGCCTGCGGGCTTGTTGATCAGAAGGATATCCTCGTCCTCATAGAGGATGGAAAGCTGTACCTTCTTTTCCTTCTGTATCTTCTGTACCTTTATTTCCGAAAATTTTTCAATGGTCTCATCTGCCAGAAACAGCTTTACTGTATCGCCCTCTGCCAGCATTTCCCCGCCCTCGCACTTTTTTCCGTTTAAGGTGATATTCTTCTTGCGCATCATCTTATAAAAAAAGCTTTTGGGGGCCAGCTTCATATACTTGGCCAGGAATTTATCCAGCCGCTGTCCAGCCTCGTTGGTTCCAATGGTGATCTCCTGCATGGTATCCTTTCTCTTACATGGAAAGGCTCTTTAAAAGCTTTTCCACATGAGGCGCGCTCCCGTCGTCCTCATCCTCAGTGACATTTTTCAAGGTGGAAAGCCGGGTGAGGAAATTTTTCTTTTCCGTCATGATCCTGGCGTTTCCGTCTAACTTCCATCCGGTCAGCATCTCGTTTAAAAACTTTTCCGCCGCCTTGGTATCGATCCCCTTCTTCGGGCAGTAAAGGTACACTCCGGTGGGATGGATCACAGCCACGTCCACGGGCATGATAAAATCCCGGGAGGTGATGATCAGGTCATACAGCATGGGGAACTTTTCCCCGTAAGGGCGGCAGGCATCATAAAGCTCTCTGGGGGCGGTCCGGATCTTCCAGGAGGCCACCAGGGGCGACGCCAGGTTCGCCATGGGGAGCACCGTTAAAATGGCACTGATGGTCACCAGATTTTTTAAAGACTTCCAGGTGATAAAATACCGGGAGACCAGGAGGGCCGCGATCACTAAGAGAAACAGAGAGACCAGAAGGATCTGCCTTTTTTTATGGGCGTCCCGGTATCCGTACATTCCTTTTTTTATCTTTTTATCCAACGTATCCATCTCCTCTTATTTCCATGTAAGAAATTTCATCAAAAGGCTGTGGGGGCAGATGCGGCACAGCAAATAAAACGCCTTCATGGAAAGTCCCGGCACGGACACCGGCTTTCCCTTCAGGCAGTCGGAAAACGCCCGGTCCACCACATATTTCGTCCTGGCCATGAACAGCCGCTTAAAGGGATCCATGGGCTTTCCGTTTAAGGCCTTCCCAAAAAACTCCGTATCCACAGGGCCGGGGCACACGGCGGTGACAAAGATCCTTCTCCGCCTCAGCTCCTCTCCCAGCGCCCGGCTATAACTTAAGACATAAGCCTTGGTGGCCGCATAGACGGCGAATCCCGGCTGGGGCATAAAGGCCGCGGCCGAAGCAAACTGGAGGATCCGGCTGTTGTCCGAAATATAAGGAAGGACCAACTCCGTCACAGCCGTCAGGCCCTCGCAGTTTAACCGCACCATGGAGGCGGCCTCTTCCTCTGGGAAGCTTCCCACAGGCCCTGTGATCCCAAAGCCCGCGGCATTTACCAGAAATCTCACCTCCGGCTTTTTTTCAGCCAGGGCTGCGGCCAGAATCTCCAGGTCCTCCTTTTTTGTCAGATCCAGGGGGAACTTCCGAAGCTTCACCGGGACCTTCCCGTCCAGTGTATCCAGCCGCTCCTTTCTTCTTCCAACGACCCAGATCTCCTGGAAGCCTCCGTACCGGTCTGCCAGACGGAACACCATTTTCCTCCCCATTCCAGAGGAAGCCCCCGTGACAATGGCGATCTTCATCGCTCTCCCTTCTTTCCTTTTCCAGATTTATGGATATTGCGGATGGTCTTCTTTTTTCCGGAAGCCCGGCTGTCTCTGCCCTCCATCCGTTTTCCTCCGCCCTCTCCGGCGGTCCTTCGTTCTCCTCCCCGGGGCCGTATGAGGCACCTTCTGTCGTAGCCGATCAGATCCTCTCTCCCGGCCTTTATGAGAGCCTCCCGGACCAGCTCGTAATTTTTCGGGTTCCGGTACTGGATCAGCGCCCTCTGCATGGCCTTTTCGTGGGGATTCACCGGAACGTACACCTCCTCCATGGTCCTGGGATCCAGGCCTGTGTAATACATACAGGTGGAGATGGTGGACGGCGTGGGGTAGAAATCCTGGACCTGCTCCGGCATATAGCCCAGATCCTTGAGGTGCTCTGCCAGCTCCACCGCTTCCTTTAAGGTGGAGCCAGGATGGGAGGACATGAGATAGGGCACCAGATACTGCTTAAGCCCCAGCTTTTCATTCATGGCCGCATATTCTTTGGCAAACTGCCTGTATACAGCATTTTCCGGCTTTCCCATGCGCTTAAGGACCGGGTCCGCCACATGCTCCGGAGCCACCTTCAGCTGGCCGCTGACATGGTACATGCAGAGTTCTCTTAAGAAATCCTTCTTTTTATCCGCCAGGACGTAATCGAAGCGGATGCCGGAGCGGATGAACACCTTTTTTACCTTGGGAAGGGCTCTCAGCTTTCTAAGGAGCGCGATATAGTCTCCATGGTCTGCCACCAGATTTTTACAGGGCTTCGGGAACAGGCACTGCTTTCCGGGGCAGGCTCCCTTTGTCATCTGCTTTTCGCAGGCCGGGAACCGGAAATTGGCCGTGGGGCCTCCCACATCGTGGATATAGCCCTTGAAATCCGGCTCCTCCGTCAGAAGCCTTGCCTCCTCCAGAATGGATTCATGGCTCCTGACCTGGACGATCCGCCCCTGGTGGAAGGTCAGGGCGCAGAAGCTGCAGCCGCCAAAGCAGCCCCGGTTACTGATGAGGCTGAACTTCACCTCACTGATGGCCGGAACGCCTCCCAGGGCCTCATAGGACGGATGGGGCGCCCGCATATAGGGAAGGGCGTACACGTCGTCCATTTCCAGCGTGGAAAGGGGCTTTGCCGGAGGATTCTGGACCACATAGAGATGGTCCGTATACGGCTCGCAGAGACGTTTTCCAGAAAACGCATCGGTGTTCTGGTACTGGGTAAAAAAGCTCTCCGCATAGGTGCGCTTATTTTCCTTCACCTGGTCGTAGGACGGCAGCCAGACTGCATCATAAACGGCCTCCCGCCGGTCGGTCTTATAGACGGTGCCGTCGATAAAGGTAATATCCTTAATATCGATCCCCGAAGCCAGGGCGTCTGCGATCTCCACGATGGACCGTTCCCCCATACCGTAGGAAATAAGATCCGCCTGGGAATCCACCAGGATGGAATGCTTCACCTTTCCGGACCAGTAATCGTAGTGGGCCAGGCGGCGCAGGCTGGCCTCGATCCCTCCGATGATAATGGGAGCCTTTTTATAGACTGACCGGATCAGATTGCAGTAGACCACCGTGGCGTAATCGGGCCGTTTTCCCATGACGCCGCCGGGCGTATAGGAATCCTTTTCCCTTCTTCTTTTGGACACAGAATAGTGGTTCACCATGGAATCCATGTTTCCGGCCGTCACCAGGAAGCCCAGCCTTGGCTCTCCCAGGACCGTTATGCTGTCCTTATTTTTCCAGTCCGGCTGGGAAATGATCCCCACCCGGTAGCCATGGGCTTCCAGGAGCCGGCTTATGATGGCGTGGCCGAAGGACGGGTGATCCACATAGGCGTCGCCGCATACATAAACGAAATCACACTGGTCCCAGCCCCGTTTTTCCATATCCTCCCTGGACATCGGAAGAAAATCGTGCATCATTGTTTCTCCTTTATAATAATTCCGAATAATCACAAATGTATCCGTCGGCCAGGGCCTTCTTTTCCCCGGAAAGCTCCCGGGAAAAATCATCCTCCACGGCTAACACCGTCATCCCGGCCCGTTTGCCCGCCAGGATCCCCGCCGGAACATCCTCAAAAACAAGACAGTCCTCCGGAGCCACCTGGAGGCGTCTCGCCACCTCCAGATAAATATCCGGCTCCGGCTTTCCCTTTTCCACCTCGCAGGCGGTGGCCACCTCCTGGAAATACTCTCCGATCTGCAGAGCCTCGATGACTGCGTCCACAATAGGCCGTCCATTGCTGGTGGCGATGCCTGTGGCGATCCCCTGGTCCTTACAGTAACGGAGGAACTCCAGGGCGCCGGGCTTTAAGGGGACCTGGGTCCGGTATTTGTCCATGGCCATCTGGCTCCAGCACTCCTTGATCTCCTCCAGGGTCATGGGAAGGGAAAACCGCTCCTTAAAATAAGCGGCCGTCTCTGAAAAGCTCATGCCCTCCACAGCCCGCTCCAGATCCCCAGGGCAGTCATAGCCAAAGCGTCCCAGGAACTCCACGTCGATCTGGGGCCACATCCACATGGAATCCACCAGGGTCCCGTCCAGGTCAAAAAGGACGGCTTTTTTATTTTTCAGAAAATCTTTTATCATAGCTGTTCCAACCACTCCCGTTCTGTATCCGTAAGGGGACGGTATTCCCCTGGCTTTAAATTCTCATCCAGGACCAGCGGCCCCATGGACAGGCGCTTTAAAAAAAACACCGGACAGCCGACGGCCTCCATCATCCGCTTTACCTGATGGAATTTCCCCTCCCGGATCCGCAGGCGGATCTCGGACTCGTCCTGTATACGGTCGTAGGACAGGACCGTCAGCTCTGCCGGAAGGCATAAAAGCCCGTCGGGAAGATGGATCCCCCTGGCAAACTCCTCCGCGGCCCCTTCTCTCACCGTTCCGCGGCAGCGGGCATAATATACCTTGTCCACATGCTTTTTGGGTGACAGGAGCCGGTGGGCCAGGTCTCCGTCATTGGTGATGAGGAGAAGGCCCTCTGTATCCAGGTCCAGCCGTCCCACCGGAAACAGGTCCTTCCTTTTTTTATCCGCGATCAGATCCAGGACCGTGGGATATTTTTTATCCTCTGTGGCGGAGACCACGCCCTGGGGCTTGTTGAGCATATAATACTCCATAACAGCATAGGCGACCTCCTCGCCGTCTAAGGTCACCGTATCCCCAGGGATCCTTACCTTTATATCCGCTTTTTTTATGACTTCTCCATTGACCCGGACCCGGCCCTTTCTTACGGCCTCTTTAAGGGCGCTCCGGGTGCCCTTTCCCATGTCGGCCAGGAATTTATCCAGACGCAGCTCCTTATCCATGCGTTTCCCCCTGTTCCATGCTCATATCCAGGATATCAGAGGACGGATATTTTCCGCCCCCAATGCCTTATTCCATACTATATCAAAATCCAGGGAAAAGTACAACCGTTTCCTCCTGTCAGGTCAGTAGGAAGCCCGGGTACGATACTTCTCCAGGTATCTTAGGATCCAGTAGGGATTCACAGAAAGCTCGTCATGATGCTCCGTCCGGATGTAGATCCCCAGGTGGAGGTGGACTGGAAACTGGCCGGTGGTCCCAGGCTCTCCGTAGCCGGAATCCCCCATATAGCCCAGAAGCTCTCCGGCATGGACTGTGTCCCCCGGCCTCCACTCCCGGCCGTCCAGGGTCTTTCCATAGGAGTCCAGGTGGGCGTAGTACAGATATGCGCCAGCCGGAGCCCGGATCCCGATGCGCCAGCCGCCCTTTTTCAGCCATCCGGCCTGCTCCACCACTCCGTCCGTCATGGACACCACCGGATAGAGCCCCGCCTCCGGAGCCCCAGCCATGAGATCGCACCCCTCATGGGTCCTGGGTCCGTCAAAGGACCGTTCCTCCATCCAGCCGTTTTCATAGACCACATCACTGATGTCCCCTCCGGCACTTTCCGGGACGGGAAAGCAGGAAAGATCTGCAAACACCATGCGGTACGCGTCGGAAAGCCGCTCAAATTCCTTCTGACGCCGGACCGGGAAAAAAAGAGGCTCCCCGGAGAGCTTCTTTCCCGTCAGATCAAAATTTTCCGTGAGCATAGCCATGGCAAGCTCCTCATAATCCAGGAAGGGCCGTCCCGCCGCGTCCCTTCCCAGGCGCATGGCCCGGAAGTCCCCGCTTTCCCAGGCATAGGGAGCCATGGTATCCAGGGCCTTTACATGCTCCAGCTGAAAGATCAGCATGGAATCATACAGAATGAGCAGCGCCAGAACCAGAAGTTTCATATGGGGAAGCCCCTTTTCATAAGCTGTATCAACAAAAGGTATTCGGGTGCTTATGAAAAAATCCGTCGGTCTTGCCATTCTCATGGTGTTTCTTCTGCTTTATCCCCGCTTTGCGGCCGAGGGGGCCAGGTACGGCCTTCTTTTATGGTATACGTCTGTGGTCCCGTCCCTGTTCCCCTTTATGGTGCTCTCCAGCCTCATCGTATCCTCCGGCGGCGTCTCCCTGCTGATGAAGCCCGTCCGGGCTTTCTTAGGTCCCTGGCTTCCCCTTTCAGAAAATGGCTGCTACACCCTCATTTCCGGTCTCCTCTGCGGCTGCCCCATGGGGGCAAAGACCTGCGGGGATTTTGTCCGGGAGGGGAAGCTTTCCGTCCAGGAGGGCCGTTTCCTCATGGCCATATGCAATCATCCAAGCCCCATGTTCCTGCTGGGCTTTGTCTGCCCGCTTTTTGAGGCCGGAATGCATCCCTCCCGCCTTCTTCTTTCCATTTATCTGCCGCTCCTTCCTCTGGCGGCCCTGGCAAAGAGGATCTATTTTCCTGGCTTACCGTCTCCCGCATCCAACGGCTCCCGGCCGCAGGTCCAGACAGCTCCGGCCCTGGATACGGCGATCCTGGCGGCAGCAGAGATCCTCTGCCGCATCGGCGGCTACCTGATGCTGTTTTCCATCGTGATCGTATTTTTACGCCGCTCACCGTGGCTCCCCGCCTCTCTCCGGCTCTTCCTTATGGGCGCCATGGAGATGACCACCGGAGTCCGGGAAGTGTCCGCCTCCCTTCCCTTCCCGGACTCCGGAACCGCCGCCGCTGCCATCCTGGCTTTCGGCGGCATATGCGGCATCTTCCAGACCCGGGCCGTGACTGCCTCTGGATGGCCAGAGGAAAAAAAGAGCCGTACAGACGATGGCGGCAGCAGCCCAAAGGATCGAGAGGGCCGTACAGAAGATAAAAAAATTGCCGGATTATCCATCCGGCAATATATTCTCTGGAAGCTTCTTCACAGCGCCCTGGCCGCCGTCATCTTCCGGCTCCTGGGCGTACTGGGCTGATCCTTCCGGAAGTCTAGGCCTCCGGTACAGACGGCTCCTCTTCTTTTTCTGTGATGATCCCGCCGGACAGCTCCTTCCGGTTGGAGGAAACGATGTCGTAGCTGGACCTCATGGAGCTCATAAAGGCGTCAAACCGGCCCTGGGCTCCTTCCATGGAATGATTGATGATATTCTGAAGGCTCTTTAACATATCGTCCGTATACTGGATGGAGCCCTGACGGATATTGTTGGCGTCGTTGACGGCGCTGTCGATGATGGCCTGGGCCTGGGCCTGGGCCTGCTCGATCACCTCATTGGCATGGGCGTACGCCTTCTGCATGATCTCATGCTCGTTGACCAGCTCATTGGTCTGGGCTGTGGCTTCCGCCAGAAGGGCATCTGCCCGGGTGTGGGCATCGGAAAGGATCGCCTCCTGGTTGCTGATGATCTTCTGGTACTGCTTGATCTCATCGGGGATCCTGAGACGCAGCTCCACCAGGAGCTCGTCCAGCTCCTCCTTATTTACGATGATCTTGGTGGTGGACAGCGGCTGGAACTTGCAGCTGTCAATATATTCTTCAATTTCTCCGATTAACTGTTCGATTCTGCTCATATTGCTTCCTTATTCCTTTCCCCTGATCTTATTCTGAAATTTCTTATGTACCTCTTCTGCCACCCCGGCTGTCACAAAATTGGAAATATCACCGCCGTAAGCCGCCACCTCCTTGACAGAGCTGGAGCTCAGATACGCATATTTTAAATTGGTGGTCAGAAATACGGTATCGATATCCGGAGCGATCACCCGGTTCAGCTGGGCGATCTGCAGCTCGTATTCAAAATCCGTGATCGCACGAAGCCCCCGGACCAGGGCGTTGGCCCCGCATTCCCTGGCAAACTCCACCGTAAGGCCGCCGAAGGCCTTCACCTCCACGTTGGGAATATCCTTTGTCGCTTCTTCTAACATCTTAACACGTTCTTCCACGGAAAACAATGGAGTTTTCGCACTGTTATGCAAAACTGCGATCACCAGGTGGTCGAACAGCTGGGACGCCCGGCGGATCACATCCAGATGTCCCAGGGTCACCGGGTCAAAGCTTCCCGGATAAATGGCTTTTTTCATCTCAATTTTCCCTCTTTTTAAAAAATACATGTTTGTTTGTCTTATATTCCTTGGTACGGCTGATCTCATAGCCCAGGGACTCTGCCCAGGAAAAATCTGTATCCAGGGAAGCCTCCGCAATAAGGACCGTGTCACCGTCAGCCAGAGGCGAATCCTGTAAGGCCTCCAGTACCTGGCGTTCCAGATCACAGCCATAGGGCGGATCCATAAATATAAAATCAAAGGCACCATGGTCCCGGCCAAGACGGGAAAGTCCCTCCAGCACGCCGCAGTTTAACACCTTTGCCCCGGATTCCAGCTTTGTGGTCTTCAGATTGTCCCGGATACAGGATACCTGGCGGATCCCATTGTCAATGAATACAGCCTCCGATGCCCCGCGGCTTAAAGCCTCGATGCCGATGGCCCCGCTTCCGGCAAACAGATCCAGAAAGGAACGGCCGTAAAGGTCGTTCTGGATCATATTAAATAAGGTTTCCTTTATACGGTCTGTGGTGGGCCGGGTGTCCATTCCCTCCACAGTCTTCAAAAGCAGCCGTCTGGCGCTGCCTGCGATCACTCTCATATGCCACCTCTCGATGCGGTCGTTTCTTTTCCGGACCAGAGACCGGAACGCTCATGCTGCCGCATCCCCTTCTGTTTCCAGTATCTTCACAATTATAATCGCAATGAAGGCGATATACAAGCAGTTTTTCCGCAGAATCTGTGAAACCTGCAAAATCCCGCTTTAAAGGAGGTGGAAGATGGACACTGACAGCAGAGGAACCATAAGGAAAAAGGCCTTTCCCTGGAATCGATCCAGACGGAAAGGCCTTTTTTAGTCAGATTCAGGCAGCTTTTATTTGCCCGCCATCTTCTTCTCCTGTTCCTCGATCATCTTCTTCACCATATAGCCGCCTACGCTGCCGTTCTGGTAAGAGGTCAGGTTTCCATTGTAGCCGTTGGTCAGCGGCACTCCTAACTCAGAGGCCACCTCCATCTTAAACTTGTCCATGGCCTCCTTGGCCTCCGGTACTACCATACGATTGGAAGAATTGTTTGTACTGGACATATAAAACCCTCCTTTTGAGTGTATTTGCCGGCCTTGTTTTTTCCGGCGTTTTCTTGGTACACTCCTATTATGGTCTCTGGAGAAAATAATACACTAGAAGGTTTTTCGTTAAATGTCATTTTTTGCAAAGCCCGGGCCTGCTATCTGCCTTCTTCCTTTAAGCAGAGGAATGCACAGAGATTTCCCCGCCGGTCTGCCGACGTCCGGTGGGAAAACAAAAGCTCTGGATTGCAGTGGGTACAGATATCCGTCACAGAGATCCCTGTCTCCGGCACGCCCGCTTCCCGGAGAACAATCCGGTTGGCCTCCCAGAGATCCAGCTGGTATTTTCCATTCTCTTTTTTGTAGAAAAGCGCCGGGTGGTGCTCTTCCCGGAAGGCCGCCGCAAATTCAGCGATCACTTCCTCTCCCACTTCATAGCAGTCCTGGCAGATGCTGGGGCCGATACAGGCCGTCACATCAGCCGGATCCGTGCCGTACTCCTTTTCCATGGCCGACAGAACCGCCTGGCCCATGCGGTTTACGGTCCCTCTCCAGCCCGAATGGGCCAGACCGATGGCCCTTCTTTTCCGGTCCAGAAAATACAGCGGCACGCAGTCGGCAAAAAATGTCACCAGCGTCACGCCGGGCCGGTCTGTGATCAGTCCGTCCACATCCCGGTAATCCCGTTCCTGTACGATCCCCTTTCCCTCATCCTCCGGGGTCACGGTCCGCACGTTGATGGTGTGGGTCTGCCACGTCAGGACCATGCGTGTCTCATCCACGCCCAGGGCCTTTGCCATACGCCTGTAATTTTCCCGTACCGCCTCCGGATCGTCTCCCCGGGTAAAAGAAAAATTCATGGTGGAATAGCACCCTTTGCTCACACCGCCCATACGGGTGGAGAAGGCGTGGGCCACAAGCCCTGTTTCTTCCAGGGCCGGGAAGGAAAGCCACGTGACTCCATCCCTTGTGACTTCCTTTATAAGACCGCCGTCTCCCTTTCTTTTCCAGTCATACATGTATATCTCTCCCGTCTAAAACGCATTTATTAAATGTGTGATCTGCTCTCCGTCGATCCCCACCGCGTCAAACCGGCAGGCCGCAGACTCCGGAAATCCGTGCTCATAAAGATAGACAGCCGCCACCCGGCGCACCTGTCCGGCCTTCCGGCTGTCGATGGCCTCCAGCGCATATCCGGCCCTTTTCGTTTTCCTGTATTTGACCTCCACAAAGACCAGATATCCGCCGTCCCTGGCAATGATGTCGATCTCGCCGGTGCGGCACCGGTAATTCAGTTCCAGGACATCCATCCCTTTCTGTTCCAGATACCGGGCCGCCAGCTGCTCATACCGGCTTCCTTCCATCCGCTTATTCTGTCCCACAAAGGCTCCTTTCCGAAGCTACACGAAATTTTTAATAAAGGTCCTCCGGTGGATGGGCGACGGACCCAGTTCCCTTAAGGCTGCAATATGGGCCGCAGTTCCGTAGCCCTTATGCTTTGCAAATCCATACCCGGGATACAGCTTGTCATACTCCGCCATCAGATGGTCCCTGGTAACCTTGGCCAGGATGCTGGCCGCGGCTATGGATACGCTTTTGGCGTCTCCCTTGACAATGGGAATCTGCGGGATCTCCATTCCCGGAATGGTGACCGCATCGTTTAAAAGCAGGTCCGGCGTCTGGGAAAGGCCGCCGATGGCCGCCCGCATGGCCTCATAGGTGGCCTGGAGGATGTTGATCTCATCGATCCTGGCCGGGGAGACCACCGCCACATTCCAAGCCAGGGCCTTTTCCTTTATCTCCAGGAACAGCTCCTCCCGCCGCTTTTCCGACAGCTTCTTTGAATCGTTGAGATACAGGATGGTGCAGTCCCTGGGAAGGATCACCGCCCCGGCAGCCACCGGTCCCGCCAGCGGCCCTCTTCCTGCCTCGTCGATCCCGCAGATCAGGGCACAGTCCTTATTCTCCTTTTCGTATGCCTTCATGGCCTCCAGCCGTAAAAGCTCCTTCTCCAGCCGTTCTCCTGTCAGTGTTCTTGCCATATGTGCCTTCCTTTGCAGATCCGGCAGCAGACAGACTCTCCTCTGCCGCCGGCCTCCTAATTGTTCTTATTTTCCTGTAATCCGGGATTTTCCGGAAATTCCAGTGTGATCCGCCCCAGCTTTCCGCTGCGGAAATCCTCCAGCAAAAGCCTTGCTGCCCTGGGAACATCATAGCCGCCGCCCTTTAAGAGGCAGGACCTGGCAATGGCGATCTGCTCCAGAAGCTCGTGGGGAGACCGGTCCTCCGGGATCCCGTACCGCTCCGCCAGAAGCCCCGGATATGCCTTCAGTAAAAATGCGCAGAGCTCTGCTGCCAGCTCGTCCTTATTCAGGATCTCGTCGTTGATGGATCCCAAAAACGCCAGCTTAAGGCCCACGGACTGGTCCTCAAATTTTGGCCACAGGATCCCTGGCGTATCCAGAAGCTCCACCTGCTTATTCAGACGGATCCACTGGTTTCCCTTGGTAACGCCCGGCTTATTTCCTGTTTTAGCCGCTGCCTTTCCGGCAAAGCTGTTGATAAACGTGGATTTTCCCACATTGGGGATCCCTGCCACCATGGCCCGCACCGGCCGGTTTAAGATCCCGCGCCTCCGGTCCCGCTCGATCTTTTCCTTACATGCCTCCTGGATCACACTATGGATCTGCTTTAAGGAAGCCTTCTGTCGGGCGTCGATCTTCATCACCTGGAAGCCCTTGGCTTCAAAATACCGGGTCCAGGCAGCATTTCCGGCCTCACTGGCCAGATCCGCCTTATTGAGCAGCACCATCCGTGCCTTTCCCCGGCCCAGATCGTCGATGTCCGGATTCCGGCTGGATAAAGGCGCCCTGGCATCCACCAGCTCGATGATCAGATCGATCAGCTTAATATCCTCCTGCATGGCCCTTTTGGCCTTTGTCATATGGCCCGGATACCACTGTATATTCATCCTTCTTCTCCTTTCAGACTGACCGGCCCGAACTGGGAAAACGGCTGGATCCTGAACCATACCTTCCCGATCAGCTGGTCCCTTTTTACATTCCCGATGCTGGAAAAACGGCTGTCCTCACTGGACTCCCTGTTATCTCCCAAGAGAAAATATTCATCCTCGGAAAGCTCCATGGGATATTCTGCCAGCCCGGCGATGGAGGCCGCGTCCAGCGCCCCCTCTGCTTCCAGAGGTTCTCCATTGATATAGACCTGATTCTCCCTGATCTGCACTGTTTCACCCGGAAGGCCAATGATCCGCTTCATATTAAAAGTCTGATCCCCCTGGGAAAACACTGCGATATCAAACCGCCTGGGACTTCCCAGGGCATACGCCAGCCGGTTTACTAAAACCACGTCGCCGGAGTCCAGTGCCGGCTTCATGGAGCCGCCGTTTACCTCGATCCGGCCTCCAAAGCCATAGACCAGATAGCAGGCGAAGGCGATGACCACCGCGATGTCTACGATCCAGTTGACCACCGAATGGAGCCGGTTCTCATCCTTTTCATGGTAAAATTCCACAAAAGCACCTCCGGAATATTGAAAAAAGAGGGGGACAATTTTCATTGTTCCCCTCATTCTGCCAGTTACAAATTATTTTACTAACTCTTTAACCTTAGCAGCCTTACCTACTCTTGTTCTTAAGTAGTTCAGTTTTGCACGGCGTACTTTACCTCTTCTTACAACTTCGATATTCTCAACAGACGGAGAATGAAGCGGCCAGGTCTTTTCAACGCCGATGCCGTTGGAATTCTTTCTGACAGTGAAGGTCTCTCTTACTCCGCCGTTCTGTCTCTTGATAACAGTTCCCTCGAACACCTGGATTCTCTCGCGGTTGCCCTCGCGGATCTTAGCAGATACTCTTACAGTGTCACCTACGTTGAAGCTCGGTACAGTTTCCTTTAACTGGGCGGCTTCGATATTCTTGATAATTTCGTTCATATTCATGAACCTCCTTAAAGTATTCGATGTTCTTACCCGCGGTATGAGTATCAGTACGCGGCAGCGGACCATCTCTTATTTCACGGTTTATGATTATAGCATATGTCTGTCCAAATTGCAAGGACTAAATCGTATCTTCTTCCTGGTTTTCCGCCTTTTTTCTCAAAAGCTCCTCCAGGAAGAGCTTTTCCTTTTTGGAGAGCACCGCTTCCTCCAAAAGCTCCGGCCTCCGTTCCAGGGTCCGGATAATGGACTGCTCCCGTCTCCATTTTTCAATATTGGCATGATGGCCAGAAAGAAGGATCTCCGGCACCTTTTTTCCCATAAATTCCTCGGGACGGCTGTACTGGGGATATTCCAGGAGATTATCGTGGAAGGATTCAAACTCCGCCGAAACGTCGTTATTTAAAACGCCGGGCACCAGCCTGGAAATACAGTCGATCATCATCATGGCCGGCAGCTCGCCGCCGGTGAGCACATAATCTCCCGCAGAAAGATAATCGGTGGCGATCATTTCCAGGACCCGCTCATCCACGCCCTCATAATGGCCGCAGAGAAAAACCAGCTCCTCTTCCTTTGCCAGTTCCTCGGCGATCTTCTGGGTAAAGGTCCGTCCCTGGGGCGTCATGTAAACCACCCGGGGCCTGTGGCCGATGCGGTCGCAGAGTGCCGTATAGGCGCGGTAAATGGGCTCCGCCTGCATGACCATTCCGGCGCCTCCGCCGTAAGGGTAGTCGTCCACCTTTCCGTGGCGCTCCAGGGTGTAATCACGGATGTTGATGGCCTCAAAGGCCAGAAGCCCATTGGAGGCGGCCCGTCCCAGGATACTGGTATTTAACCCGTTCATGACCATTTCCGGAAACAATGTCATTACATGAAAATTCATGGTCTTCCTCCATTACAGATCCAGGAGGCCGTCCAGCACATGGACCAGCATCTCCTGTTTTTCCAGATCCACGTTTAAGATGCAGTCTTTAATGGCCGGCAGGAGAAGCTCCTTTCCGTTCTCCATTTTTACGCAGTACACGTCGTTGGCCCCGGTCTGGAGCACATCCGTAAGAGTACCCAGGACCACCCCTTCATCTGTTACGGCTGTAAGGCCAATGAGGTCAGCAATGAAGTTTTCGTCCGGCGCAAGCTCCACTGCCTGGTCCCTGGTGATCAGAAGATCCCTCTGACGCCACATCTCCACGTCATTCTTATTGTCAAACCCCTTGAATTTTAAAATGACCATGTTTTTAAAAAATTTCACATGCTCGATCTCCAAGGGTATTTTTTCTTTTCCTGTGTCCATGAGGACGTGTTTTAATGTCTTGAAACGGCTGTTATCGTCCGTAGTAGGGAATACCTTCACTTCTCCCCGGACACCGTGAGCCGATGTGATCACACCGACGCGAAGCAGATTTTCCATTGTTCCATCCTTTCAAAAGCGGAACCGGCGCACAGCGGCCCATGTCCCTGGCGCGCGGTCCGCAGCCGTACAAAAAAGACTGTGATCAAATTTCTCTGACCCCAGTCTTTTATGAACGTTACTGAATCTCAACCATAACCTTCTTTTCCAGTCTGGAAGATGCGGCCTTGACAACGGAGCGGATGGCCTTTGCGATCCTTCCCTGCTTGCCGATGACCTTTCCCATGTCAGAAGGAGCAACCTTGAGCTCGATGACTAATTCGTCGTCGTTCTCAGATTCTGTAACCACAACCTCGTCTGGATTATCAACCAGTGCTTTGGCGATAACTTCAACCAGTTCCTTCATGAAAACACCTCACATTACTGGGTGATGCCGGCTGCCTTTAAGAGCTTGCCAACGGTCTCAGTCGGCTGTGCGCCTGTTGCTAACCACTTCTTAGCTGCTTCCTCGTTGAATTTGATGGTGCTGGGCTCAGTGTTGGGATCGTAGATACCAACCTCCTCGATAAATCTTCCATCTCTCGGGGAGCGGGAATCTGCAACTACGACTCTATAAAAAGGAGCCTTCTTCTGACCCATTCTTCTTAATCTCATCTTTACTGCCATTATACTTTTACCTCCATGATTATTTAAAAAAGTTTTTATAAGCCATGCATAAAATGCATCTGCTGTCGTTTCTGCGGGCTAAAACGGCATCTTGAATTTGCCCATCATGCCCGAAAGTCCTCCCAGCCCGCCTTTGCGCCTGCCGCCCATCATACCGGGAAGCTGCTTCATCAGCTTTTTGGACTGTTCAAACTGCTTGACGATCCGGTTGACCTCGGCCACCTCCACGCCTGCTCCCCTGGCGATCCTCTGCTTCCTGGAAGGATTTAAGATCGACGGGTTGGCGCGCTCCTCCTTTGTCATCGAGAGGATAATAGCCTCCACACGGTCCATGGATTTCTCGTCTATATCAACATTTCCCTTCAGCTGGGACATTCCGGGCATCATATTCAGGATGCTGCCCATACCGCCCATCTTTTTGATCTGGTTCATCTGATCCAGGAAATCGTTGAAATCAAATTCGGCTTTGCGGAGCTTCTGGCTCATTTCCTTTGCCTTCTCTTCGCTCACCTCAAACTCGGCTTTTTCGATCAAGGAAAGGATATCGCCCATTCCCAGGATCCTGGAAGCCATCCGGTCGGGATAAAACTGTTCCAGGTCGGAAAGCTTTTCTCCCATACCCACATACAGGATGGGGCGGCCTGTGACAGAGCGGATCGAAAGCGCCGCGCCGCCTCTGGTGTCACCGTCCAGCTTTGTGAGGATCACGCCGTCCACACCGATCTTATCATTGAAGCTTCCGGCCACATTGACTGCATCCTGGCCCGTCATGGCGTCGACCACAAGAATGGTCTGATCCACATGGACCGCTTCCTTGATCTGGACAAGCTCCTCCATCATGGCCTCATCGATCTGAAGCCGTCCGGCCGTATCCAGGAATACCAGGTTACAGCCTTCCTTTTTTGCGTGCTCCACTGCCGCTTTTGCGATATTCACCGGAGAATTGTTCTCTCCCATGGAGAATACGGGAACACCCACCTTTTCACCGTTGACCTGCAGCTGCTTAATGGCTGCCGGGCGGTAGATATCGCAGGCCGCCAGCAGGGGATTCCTTCCTTTGGCCTTGAATTTTCCCGCCAGCTTTGCGGTGGTGGTCGTCTTACCGGCGCCCTGGAGACCGATCATCATGATCACCGTGATCTCATTCTGGGGCTTTAAGGCGATCTCAGTGGTCTCGGAGCCCATAAGCTTCACAAGCTCCTCGTTTACGATCTTTATCACCATCTGTCCCGGAGTCAGGCTTGTAAGAACATCCTGTCCCACTGCCCGTTCCTGTACAGAACTGATGAACTGTTTTACGACTTTAAAACTTACATCCGCCTCCAGAAGCGCCATTTTCACTTCTTTTAGTGCGGTCTTTACATCGGCTTCGGTTAAACGCCCTTTGCCTCTTAAGTTTTTAAAGACATTCTGCAATTTATCGGCTAAGCTTTCAAATGCCATTTAACCTCTCCCTTTATGGTCACAGCTGTCCGATCTCCTCAGAGATCGCTTCGATCCTGTCGATCAGGCTCATATCGCCGTTTTTCTTATACGTACCGGCCAGCGTTTTGATCTCTTCTACCATCCGCTTCGTCTGGTTGAATTTTTCCACCATTCTGAGCTTTTCCTCATAACCGGCCAGGATCCGGTCGCACCGTTTGATGAGATCGTGAACTCCCTGACGGCTGATCCCCTGTTCCTCGGCGATCTCGCTCAAAGACATATCGTTAAAGACCACGTCCTCATATACGTGCCGCTGGTGGTCCGTCAGGAGCTCTCCATAGAAATCATACAGCAGGCCCTGTTCCACAATTTTTTCCATATCAGGTCACCTCGCATATGATACTATAAAACACGGGAGCTGTCAAGGGTTTTTTCTTGACACACAAAAAAATTATAACCGCTTATTTTTTCCCATCCTTCCCCGCAAACCGGTTCATAAAGAACTCTGTGAAGGCAGCCAGCTCCTCCGCCTGCTCCACATACACATACAGCTTCTCATCCTCCAGCCAGTCGTAGGCGTTGATGCCGATATACCCTTTCTTATCCGGATAAATGATGAATGCATCCGTCGGATATTTATTCCGGTAGGCCTTAAGGATCTCTGACCGGCGGTAAAAGACCGGAGTGCCGCAGCCAGAAAGATCCGGTACTGTGGGAACTACTGCGATGGTCTGGCTGTCCTCGTTCCAGCCGACGATCAGATTCCCGATCTTTGTCCGGCTTCCATGGACAAATCCGTAATTGAACCGGCTTACATCCTCCGTATACCCAAAGATCAGCCGGTAAGTATCTCCGTTTTCTACTTCCTGGTTAAAGAGAAGGCGCATCTTTTCTGCATTCTTCCTGCTCTTTTCCATGTCGATCTCCGGTCCCTTAAACAGCTTGCTGAAAAATCCCATACTATTTTCCTCCTGAATTCAGATGTTTTATATGAAGCTGCCGGATCTGTCCGCAGCGCCATAAACAAGATTCCCTCTCGCACTTAAATAAGAATACGATTTATTTTTTATTTTTATTTTATTTAAAAGAAGACCCGTCTGGATATCACGCCGGAACACCGTATCCAAACGGGTCGTCAGACTTCTCTCCCTTATATTGAAGAACTGTTTTTCATAGCCTCCAGGGCGTCTGTAATGGCTTCGATCTGGAACTCGACCGTCTCGTCCATCGCTTCAGGGACAAAAAACGGAAGCGTATGGGGGACTGCCCTTCGTATGACCATGGCCGTCAGGCTCAGATTCGTAAGCAGGCTGATCCGTTCTGTACTGGAGGTGATCCCAAAGCATTCCAGGATCTGTCCAAAAAGACGGCGCTGTTTCTCGCGGAAGATCTGGCAGTTCTCCCCGGAGAGCCGCTTAAAAATCTGCTGCTGCTCCTCGATCGTCAATACGGCGATCCCCTTTTTTTCTCCATAACAGCAGTCATGAAGGAATTTCCCGACCCCCTCCCGCCAGCTCAGGCCAGGATCGTTCATCAGCTTCCGCGCGTATTCAAGGACCCTCGGCTGCTGCAGGTACAGGGCCTCAACGATCAGATCCTCCTTGGCCGGAAAGAAGGAATAAAAAAATGTGCGTGAAATGCCGACTTTTTTATAGATCTGTTCCACAGTCGTATGCTGGACCCCCTGTCTGGACATCAGCTCAAGCCCAGTCTTCACCAGCTCGCTCCTGATCCGCTGCCGGTCCTCTTCCGAATATGCGACCTTCGGCATCTCACCCCACCTCCCGGAAATAATAAAAACTCTTTCATAGATTTATTCTTATCTTATCATATGAACCGTTCCGCTACAAGCATAAAATTTCCACTGACCCTAAAAAGACGGAAGCCCATTACATCACCCTTCCTAACGCCAGCCGGAAAACCAGAAGCAGGCCCGCCTGGGCGGCAAGGACAGCGGCCAGTACATACATAACCGTCCGGTCAAAAAATCCACTGGCCAGAAATCCCAGATACAGGAGGAGGAACATGGCATATCCGGAATACGCCCAGCTCCTAAGTCCCAGGAGCCGGTTTCTCTCATCGCATTCCTCCACCCTTCTCTTCTTTAACGCTGCCTCATCCTTCAGATATCTCCGGTTCTTCCAGACGGATGCAGCCCCGCCGGCCATAAAGCCGATCCCGATCCATGTATAAAATTCCCGGATAAAACTGTCTCCAGCCACAGCCCCAGAATTTCCATAAAACCATGCGGCCGCCACTGAAAGAAGCCCCAGCACCGCCGCAGTCTTCCCCACCAGGATCCGCAGCCTGCACCTTTTTTCAAAATCCACCGGTTCTTCCATAAATAATGCTTTCAGCTTCATGCGCTATTCCTCCTCGTCAAATAAAAAAATGTCTTCAATGGTACAGGAAAAATATCTGGCCAGCTTGTGGGCCAGCACCAGGGAGGCATTATATTTCCCATTTTCCAGGGAAATGATGGTCTGCCTGGTGACTCCCACCGCTTCCGCCAGATCCTCCTGGCGGATCTTCCTCTCCTTCCGCAACTCCTGGATCCGGTTTCTCATGTGCACCTCATCCCTTCGTGATAAATATGTAATGTTTGCTTTACATTTGTACTATAAATCAGAAATTCAAAAATGTCAAGTTAGTTTTACATGTATTTTTTTGCACGAGAGTTTACATAATAATATTATGTAAACTACAATCATAAAACATCTGTCATCGCATCAGCCGCAGGCCATTCTGACCCTCCCAGGATCTGCGGTGCCCCAGGCTTGCCTTTTTTCCCAAATCGGGTATAATGGAAGAAAACAGATGTGGGGCAAAAGGATTTTTGACCTTCTGACCCTGGTATCGAAAATACAGATAAAAGGAGCCAGAGTATGGAATATAATGAGATCTGCGGAAAACGCCAGCTGGAATTTATGAAACAGTTTGATTATATCCGGGAGGCCGGAACCGATGGTGAAGAAAAGGCCGCCCTGGAGATCCAGAGGGAGCTTAAGAGCTTTGGCGTGGACAGCCGCCTGGAAGAATTTGAGATCGATACGTGGAGGATCCTTAAAGCTGAATTCACTGTAACGGAACCCTTTGAAAAAACATATACAGTGGCTGGATACGGCCGCTGCGGCAGCACTCCGGCGGATGGGATCGAGGCCCCGTTCCTGTACGCGGAAAACGGCGATGATATTAATCTTTCCCAGGCAAAAGGAAAGATCGTCCTGGTAAACAACCCTGTCAATAAAGATATGTATAAGAAGCTGGTCCATGCAGGGGCTGCCGCCTTCCTCTCCATCACCGGAACTCCCATCGACGAAGGCCCGGACCGCCTCCTCTATACACGGGGAGTACCCAAAATGGAAGAGACTCCCATCCAGGGGCTGGTGATCCATCACCGGGATGCCATGGAGCTGGTAGAGGCCGGAGCCTGCCGCGCCCGGCTGACCTTACTGCAGGAGCCAGAAAAAGCCGTTTCCCACAACGTGATCGCGCGGATCCAGGGAACGGAGGTCCCGGATGAGATCCTGACCTTGACTGCGCACTACGACTCTGTTCCCCAGGGCCCCGGAGCCTACGACAACATGGCCGCCTGCGCCATCATCCTGGAGCTGTGCCGGTACTTTAAGGCCCATACGCCCCGCCGTACCCTGGAGTTCATCTGGTTCGGAGCCGAGGAAAAGGGACTTTTAGGCAGCCGGAACTATACGGAAGTCCATAAAGATGAGCTGAAACACCACTGCTTCAATATGAATGTGGACCTGGCCGGACAGCTGGTGGGAGGAACTGTCATCGGCGTCACCGGCGATCCCTCCATTTGCTCCATGATCGAATATATGGCCCACGAAACAGGCATCGGAATGGTCACAAGAAATGCCATCTGGGGCAGCGACTCCAACACCTTTGCCTGGAACGGCGTACCGGCCATGACTTTAAACCGCGACGGCTTCGGAATGCATACCCGCCACGATATCGTGGACTATATCTCCCCCTGGTCCCTGGAACGGAGCGCAAGGCTTCTGGGACATATCGCAGAAAGCCTTGGAAATATTCCGGTCATTCCATTTAAACGGGAGATCCCCGAAACCTTCATGAAGGAGCTGGACCGTTATTTCGGCAGATAATACATACTGCGGCCAGCCCCGGAGATAAACCGATAAAAAAGCCTTCCGTCTTTCCCGTTATGGAAAAAGCCGGAAGGCTTTTTAAACATTAAATTTTATTCCGCCAGCTCCTTTAAGGCCTTCACTGCCGCGTCGATCTCCTCTTCCGTATTAAACCAGGAAAAAGAAAAACGTACCATGCCCTGGTCCACGGTTCCCATGGACTGATGCATTAAGGGCGCACAGTGAGCGCCGGGACGGGTGGAGATCCCGTATTCAAAGGAAAGCTCGTCGCTGACTTCAGAGGAATCATACGTTCCCAGGTTCAAGGCCACCACCGCAGCCCTCTGATCTGTGGAAAAATCCCCATAAAGCTTAAGACCCGGAATATCCTTTATCCCATCCAGGAAGCGGCGCATGAGACCGATCTCCTTTTTATGGATCGTATCTGTACCTGTTTCCTTAAGGAAGCCCAGGGCCGCATGGAGCCCGGCCACTCCGTGGCCATTTAAGGTTCCAGCCTCTAAGGCTGTGGGCATCTCGTGGGGATGCTCCTTCAGATAGGTGTGGATCCCGCTCCCGCCGGATTTCAGCGGTCGTACCGTAATTCCCGGCCGCACGCAGATCCCGCCGGTCCCCTGGGGGCCGTACAGCCCCTTGTGGCCTGTAAAGCACACCACGTCGATGTTCATGGCCTGCATATCGATGGGGAGAACTCCTGCTGTCTGGGAGGCGTCCACCACAAAAAGCAGTCCATGGTCCTTACAGAACCTTCCCAGATACATAAGGTCATTGGCATTTCCGGTCAGATTGGACGCATGGGTACATACCAGGGCCTTTGTATTTTCTTTAAGAAAACTCTCCAGAAGGTCTGTTCTCAGCCGTCCCTTTTCGTCACAGGGAACGAAGGACACCTGGCATCCCTTTTCCTCCAGACGGTATAAAGGCCTCAGCACCGAATTGTGCTCCATGACTGTGGAGATGATATGGTCGCCCGGATCAAAAAGACCCAGGATCGCCGTATTCAATGCCTCCGTGGAGTTTAATGTAAAGGCCACCTGTCTGGGATCCCCCAGGTTAAAAAGCTCCGAGAGCATTTCTCTCGTTTCGTAGATCAGCCTGGAGGCATCCAGGGACGCTTCATGGGCCCCCCGGCCGGAATTTCCCATATGCCTCATGGCGTTTACCACCGCGTCGATCACACAATCCGGCTTCTGCATGGTAGTCGCCGCATTATCCATATAAATTCCCATAGTATCACCCCTTTCCCATCTCTAATATAACAGCTCTGCCATATCCTCACATTCAATGGAGCATTCCTTTAAGAATGTCTCCATATCCGCCCGGTCAGCCGGGACCGTACACCAGGCCAGGCCGCACCCGGCCGAAAGCTCCCTGGGCACAGGGATCATACGGCCGGATCTGCCCGTCTCCTTGCACGCCTTTTCAAAGGCAATGGCGTCGGAGGTGGTGTGGAATGTGATGATCAGTTTCCATTCTTTTTGTCTCATGTTTCCGTCTCTTTCTGAAAGATCCGTCCTTACTGGATGATGAGCTCGAATCCATCGCCTGTTTCCGTCACAGTCACGGTCTTTCCCTGGCTCCTGGCAAATTTCTCCACATTAGCCTTGGAATGGGGCTCTGTCACCAGGACCTTTACCGTATCGTTTCCATGACTCTTTAAGGCTGCCTGGGTCAGCATCACCGGCTCCGGACAGGATAAACCTCTTGCATCTACTTCGTACATAATGATTCCTCTTTTCTCTGCAATTAATTCTTTTTATTCTTCGGCATAAATCCGATGATGAACAGGATCACGATACATGCGATCACAGCCACCTGGCCGTTGATCCCCGGACCGCCTGCCACTGCCGGAGCGTCTGCGGTTGCTGCAGCTGCGGCAACGCCTGCCAGCCCGAAGTTATGGCAGAAAGCGGCTCCAACAAAAAGACCTAAGAAGGTCACTGCGGAATCGGAGGACCCCTGGCCTGCCAGCACCAGCTGTCTTAAGGGGCATCCGCCTGCCAGAACAGCAGCAAATCCCACGGCGTACATGCCAAGGATATTCCAGATATGCTGGGCATGGGCCACCGGCTGTCCTGTAAAGGACAGGTTAAAGTTTCCTGTGGCGATGTTGTAGATCACCATAACCACGAAAATACCGCCTACGATGGTCAGAAGATCAAAATTCTTCATTAAGATGATATCGCGGACACAGCCTGCAAAGCAGCTTCTGCACTTCTGGGCGATGGCTCCGAATAAAAGGCCGCCGATGAGTGCGATAAACACCGGTGCGTGCATGCTTCCGGGCCCCTTTTCACTGCTGACGAACAGTGTTGTGGTTAGGCTTAAAACAAAGAGCACCACCATGGCGATGGGAAGGATCGTGCCGGAGGCTTTATCCACCGTATAGGCTCTTCCCAGAGAGAAGCCGCGCTTTAAGGCCAGGGTCCCTGTAAATACTCCGGCCACAAAGCCGATCAGGGCCACATAGGCGTTCAGATCGCCGGCAGCCATACGGAGCACCATACGCAGCGGGCAGCCTAAGAATGCCAGGGAGCCGATCATCATGATCATACCCAGCACAAAACGCACCATGGGGGAGGAGCCGGCCGTGGACCGGTATTCCTTTGTGACAACAGCGATCAGAAATGCGCCGCAGATAATACCGATGATCTCCGGACGCACGTACTGGACAACAGCTGCCTGGTGGAGCTTCATGGCTCCGGCTGTGTCACGGATAAAGCAGGCGATACACATGGCCATGTTCTTGGGATTTCCCATATAGGCCAGGACTGCTGCTATGGCTCCCAGGAGCACGCCTGAAAGCGCCAGCGTCTTTTTGTTTGCAGTTAAGTTCATACTTACTACCCCTTTTCTGTTTTGTAGATTATGGACAAAAAATATAGAATTTTCATCCATCTCACTTAAGTTTATCAAACCAGACAGGGGAAGTCTAATTAAAAATATTATTCCAGAGAATCGATTGTATAGCTTTTTTCTATGGAAGAACGGACAGCCCTAGAGCTGCCCGTCCTCATGAAGCTCCCTGGATGCCTTTTCCCGGACGAATTCCAGGAAATGCTCCGCAATGGGAGATAAGCAGGCCCCTTTGTTGTGGGCCAGATAAAAACAGCGTTTTTTCTCCAGGCCGCGGATGCGGAAATAGCGGATATTATCCTGCTCCGCCGTCCGCTTGATGACCTGCTCGGACACGATGGAAACGCCCAGGCCTCGGCTTACCACCTGCTTGATGGCTGCCGGATTGCTCATACGGGCGATCACATCCACGTTTTTAAACACAGGCTTCCCATAAACCAGGGCCTTTTCCATCTCCTGCCGGGTCCCAGATCCGTCCTCCCGCATGATGAAGGGTTCATTGATGAACAGCTCCACCGGGATGGCCTCTCCATTCTGGTAGATCCGGTATACGTCCGTGTCAGGAGTGATGAGTACCATCTCATCGTAGAACACAGGCTCAAAGCACAGGCCGCTGTTTCCCTTGTAGCCGGTAAAGCCCAGCTCCCCCCGCTGGTTCATGAGGTTCTCATTGACCAGCCGGCTGTCAGACTGCTCCACATAAAACCTTACCCGCGGGAAGAGCTCATGGAACTCTTCCATGACCTGGGGAAGATAAAAATACCCGGGAATGGAGGAGGTCTGGATCTCCAGGATCCCGTCCAGGTCCTCCTTCAGATTCTTCATGGACATAACGGCCCTGGATCTGGTATTCAGAAGCTCCACCGCATAAGAGTAGAACTCATGGCCGTGGGGGGTCAGGCTGATCTCCCGGCCAGACCGGTTCAAAAGCCGTACTCCCAGCTCATTTTCCAGGTTGCTCACATGGGTACTGATGGTAGGCTGGGTTAAAAACGTAGCGTCAGCCGCCTTGGAAAAACTTTTGTATTTTGCAGCATTTACAAATGCCTCCAGCTGTCTGAACTCCATAACGTCTCCTTATTTCAGCAGAACACGCACGTCGCCCTGGAGCTTTGTGATCTTCTGCTGGTCCAGATGATCCAGGATCAGCAGCACATACTTTCTGGACGTACCTAACATATCCCGGAATTCTGCCAGGGACATGGTATCGTGGGATGCAAAATGCCCCCTCAGAAGCTCCATGGCCTTTTCATAGTGATCCTTGTAAAGATAAGCACCTGGGTTCAGCTTCACCAGCGTGCCGTCCTTAAACAGGTCAGAAAGCACCTGCTTTGCCTGTTTTTTATCCTTAAACTGAGCCATGACCTCATCCGTGGACGGAGCCTCAAAGCCGGCCGCCGCATACGTCTTTATCATGGTCTGGCGCATATCGGAATGCTCGTCAGAATACTGGGCAGAGAAGCCAGCCGCCGCCACCGTGCTGCTGGAAGCGCTGATGATCCCGCGCTTTAACAGCTCGTTTAAGAGCACATCGCCTTTTTTGGCCTCCTTCAGATAAAAGCTTTCCAGGATCCGGCTCTTGAACTCTTCCTTTTCCATTCCGGCTGCAATGGGATTGGCCTGGTGGAAGGCTGTCAGCATCTCTGTGGTCTTTCCTGTGACCCGTTCCCAGAAATCCTTGTGGAAGAAGTTTCCATCGTTTAAGGAAAGGGCCTTCTTCTGCTTTTTCAGCTTCTCCAGCCGTTCCTCTGTCTCCCTATCCGTCCAGTTGAGCTTGGCTGCCAGCCGATGGACCGACGGGAAGCGGATGCTCTCCTCCTTCAGGACCAGCTCCAGCACTTCCTCGTCCGTTCCCGTCTCGCGGATGGCCAGGGCATTGATAAGCTCCTCCTGATGGCGCTTGTGCTTTCCAGGACAGGCATCCAGGATGATGCCTCCGCCAAAGGTCTCCACCGGAGAATAGAACCGGATGATGAACCGGTCGGTGCGCTTGACGGCCAATGGCTCGTCAAACCGGAGCTGCACAAAGGCGCTCTCGCCTGCACCGATGGAATCCTTATCTAAAAGCACCGCCTTGGCAATGGTCTGGGCAGATCCATAGTTAAAGTGGATCCGGTCCCCATTCTTTAAAAGCCGGTCCGTGGTCTTAAAAAGACTGATCTTCACATCCAGGAACGTGCTGTTGGTAAGGCTTCCGGGAGCCGCCAGGACTTCTCCCCGGCTCAGCTCTTCTTTTTTTATGTTGGACAGATTGATGGCTGTACGCTGTCCGGCATAGGCAGCCTCTTCCTTGGAACCATGGCTCTGGATCCCGCGAATCTTAAGGATCCGCTCTTCCGGATAGACCATGACCTCTTCTCCGGCCCGGCAGCTCCCTTCCAGAAGGGTTCCAGTCACCACTGTACCGAAGCCCTCCATGGTGAATACCCGGTCAATGGGCAGCCGGAACAGCTCCGGCTCACTGCGGCGCATCCCCACGGAGCGGACCTTATCCAGGATCATCTTCTTTAATACGTCGATGTTCTGGCCGGTGAAGGCAGAAACACGGATCCGGTCAGCGTTTTCCAGGAAGCTTCCCTCCACCAGCTCGGAAACGTCCTCCTCCACCATTTCAGCCCAGTCCTCATCCACCAGGTCTGCCTTGGTAAATACAATGATGCCCTGGCGGATATGAAGCATCTTTAAGATTTCAAAGTGCTCCACGGTCTGGGGCATGACACCCTCATCCAGAGCGATCACCAGAAGCACCAGGTCGATGCCTCCGATGCCCGCCAGCATGTTTTTAACAAATTTTTCGTGGCCCGGCACGTCGATGATGCCGATGTGAAGCCCCTCGTCATTGGGAAGGTTGGCGAATCCCAGCTCAATGGTGATCCCCCTCTTCTGCTCTTCCCTCAGCCTGTCGGTCTGGATCCCTGTCAGCGCCTTGATAAGACACGTTTTTCCATGATCCACATGACCGGAAGTTCCTACAATGACGTTCTGCATTCAGCTGTCACTCTCCTTAATTTACTCCTGCCTGGGCAGCCGCAAATAAAACAGCGCTGGCAGCAGTCTCGATTTCCTCTTCTTTTATGGTCCTTACAGAAAGGAGCACCTTATCGTGGGCTACCCGGACGATCACCGGCGTCTCAGCCCTTCTGAACAGCCGTTCCAGCCGCTCTGCCGGTACTGTATCAGAGGCAATGGAAACGGCGATGCCGTTTAAGCGGACTGTGGGTGCGGAGCCGCCGCCCACCTGGTCCTTACAGGGCTCGGAGCCCAGGGTAAATGCGTCTGTCCTAACCTTGATGGCTTCGATGAGCCGGTCGGCCTTATTCTGAAGCTCTTCCCCGGAAACAGTGATCATCTGGAGCACCGGTATGGTCTTCTTTGCGTTCTCCATATCCAGATATTCAAAGAATGTGGCCTCCATGGCTGCCAGGGTCATCTTATCCACACGGAAGGCCCGGGCCAGAGGATGCTTCTTCATTCTATCAATATATTCCTTTTTACCGATGAGGATGCCGCCCTGGGGGCCTCCCAGAAGCTTGTCGCCGGAGAAAAGCACCACGTCTGCCCCATCATTCACCGCATCCAGGACTGTGGGCTCATCCACGCCGTAGCGGGTCAGATCGGCCATGAGACCGCTTCCCATGTCGTAGATCACAGGAAGGTTCATTTCCTTACCCAGATCTACCATTTCCTTCAGGGTCACCTCCTGGGTGAAGCCCAGGATCCGGTAGTTGCTTGTATGGACCTTCATTAACGCGCCTGTCTTTTCCGGATCATAGGCGTTCCGGTAATCCGACGGCTTCGTCTTATTGGTAGTCCCCACCTCTTTTAAATGGGCGCCGCTCTGCTCCATGATCTCCGGGATCCGGAAGGAGCCGCCAATCTCCACCAGCTCGCCTCTGGATGTGATGACTTCCTTTCCAAAGGCCATGGCAGAAAGGCACAGCATGGTGGCTGCCGCATTGTTGTTGACTACCATGGCAGCCTCTGCTCCCGTGATCTTTGCAATAATCTTCTCCACATGGTCGTGGCGCAGGCCCCTGGCTCCCTTTTTCAGGTCGTATTCCAGATTGGAATAAGAATCAGCCACAGCCGTAACGCTTTCCACTGCAGCCCTGCACAGATTGGAGCGGCCCAGGTTGGTGTGGAGCACAACGCCGGTGGCGTTGATCAGCGTCCTTAAGTTTCTCTTTTTCTTTCCTGTGATCCGGTCGCAGATCTCTGCGATCAGTTCATCCTTTTCGGGGGTGTCCTCTCTTTCTCCGGAAAGGATCTCCCTTCTCAGCTCATCAATGATCTCCCTTGCAGCGTCCACCACAACGGATCTGGGCGTGGATTCCATAAAAAAAACGAGCTGCTCATCCAGTAGCAACTCGTCTATTTTAGGAAGACCACGCAGTAATAACTGCCTGTTATCCATAATAATATTCCTCCTACTTCGATGAATCGAAAAAACGGAGGAGGTGGGAATCGAACCCACCCGAAGGGCTCCTAACCCTTCACAACGGTTTTGAAGACCGCGAGGCACACCAGCAACCTATCTACCTCCAAATTCACATTGCATGACTTGTTTATAATAGCACAGCGTCCTGCATTTGTCAAGGCGAATTTTGTAAATTTTTTACACAAAATACATAATTTCCCCGAAACAGGGAAACAGGCAGAACTTCCACCCGTCTCCCATCCGGGTATCCGGTCATTTAGCCAACATAACCGGCATTCTTTAAGATCTCGTAAGCCTTGTCCTTCTTGTCTGCAGCCATCAGAACGATCGGGCCAGTACAGCCCATACCGCTTTCTGCGTAGATTCCCTCTTTCCAGAGTGCCTGTACAGCGTCTTCCAGGTCCATAACCTCGATACCCGGAATCTGTGCAGTACAGATCTCCTTGGGGGGAGCTGTTACAGCTGCAGCCGGAGCTGCTTCTTTCTTTCCAGCATTCTTTAACTCGTCGATGATCGCCTCAAAGCCGGCCTTCTTTGCTTTTGCAAATTCGTCGTCTGCGATCTTCTTCCAGTTATGCTTTACAAGATTTGTGGCAAACTCCATAGCCCCTGCGATCACAGGAGCGCCGGAAGCACGGGAAACGATCATAATCAGACGATCATAACCATCGCCGATTCCCGGACCGTAGCCAAAGCCCAGGGACTCATAGCTTCCGCCAGTGGTATATGCAGAGAAGATCTTCATCATGAGGTTTCCTGTTAAGGAGTCCATAACCATGATATCCGGAGTTCCGGCTAACAGGTCGTTGCCTCTCATGACGATTCCGCCGTCTGCACGGGCAGATTCTGCGAAATTGATATCATATCTCTGCTCTTTTAATTTTAACAGAGCCTTTTCTGTCTGTCTTGCACCGTCAATGTTGGCAATACCAACCGTCGGATTCTCGATCCCGTCTGCCTTTGCGGCGATGATGCCGTAAATGGCATTCTTTACCATACCAGCGATACGGTCTGTATCAGACGTACCTGTGGTGGTGGCAAGATACATGGGCTTTCCAATGCCGGGGGTAATTACCTTACCAACGGTGGAAACGCCGATGGGGAATGGGTAGTGCATGGTAACTGCAGCGTCGATCTCACCGGAATCCAGAAGCTTTTCCATCTCTTTGTGGATGTCTTCTCCCTCGATGAGACGGGCGTCTAAGCCCTTGTACGCAGCCAGCTCCATGGCTCTCTTAATATTGTCTTCTCCATGCTCACTGCCTTCGGAGGCAAAGCCGATCACCGGCTTTTTGCCGTACTGTCCTGTTTCCAGGGCATCCGCAACTTCCAGGAAGGTATCTGCAATGAGCGTCTTAATTCTCTTATCTGACATAACGCACCTGTCCTTTCTGTTTACGGATTATTCTTCAGAGCCAAGAAGGCCGTTGGCAAACTCACGCATTGCCTGACCGATCATAGCTTTTACCTTAGCCTCATCAAAGCCAGCCTCACCGCCGTTGGCAGCAGAGCCGTCGTTGGCCTGTACAACGAAGGAAACACCGTCGAACAGGTTTGTCATTCTACCAAGGAAAAGGCTTCCCTTACCAATGATCATGGCACGCTTTGTCTCGCCTGCGAGAACTTCCTCACGGAGCGGTCCGATATACGGAACACCAGACGGGATGTGGCCCTGTGTGGGAGCCCAACCGGTCATACCGTGCTCTTTTACGAAGTTAGCGATATCGGTTCTTGCGATCTGGCCCTTCTTAACAGCAAGAGCAGCGATCATCTTATAGTTTGCTTCCGGAACATCGCCAGCGCCAGCCGGTTTTGTGATATCCGGGTTCTGCATCTCCGGAGAGTATTTATCGATATCAGTCATAAGGAGACCTGCGCGCTCTAACGGATCTGCCACCAGGGAGCCGATTACGTTCTGCGGAGCGGAACCTGTTCCGATGGTATGTCTTCCGATGATATCGGTGCGGATCTGCGGGCTTACGCCGTCGTCTGCGCTTACAAGAACAGAGAAGCCTGCGATGGCATCCTCAAGGATCGGAAGGCCTTTCTTCACATGGTCTTTACCGTTCATACCAAGCTTTGCAGTACATCCGCCAGCAGTTACAACAACGTTCTTGAAGGTTCCTGCCTTAACAAGAGCAGCAGCATGCAGCATAGCATGAGCCGGTCCGGCACAGAAGCCACGAACGTCAGAACCAGTTGCGTTGGTGTAGCCTGCGATCTCAGCAGCAGCCTTGGCGAAGTTTCCGCCGCCGCGCTGGTTCATATCGCCGCATGCTTCCTCACAGCAGTCGATCACATAATCAACCTCATCCGGGTTTACGCCGGCTTTCTTTACCAGTTCGATCAGGGAAAGAACGTTGGAAGCCTTTGTAACCAGGTTTTCGAGCATAACATGGGCAGACAGGTTTACGTCTACGTCATGAGCGCGCTTTACAGCACCAACCAGCTTATGCTCAAAGTATAACGGCTCAGCATGCTCGTCGTTTACAAGAGATGCGATCTTCGCATCATCGTTTTCACTGTTTTTATCAAGAGCTGCCAGCTGATCCTCTTTTAAAAGGTTCTGTGCAGCCAGTTTTTCTTTTACAGAAGCAGCAAAGCTCTTTTCGAGCATTACTAACTCAAATACGTCGCAGATCTGGATAAGGCCGTAGAACTCGTCCTCCGGCATGATCTGGCCGTACTTACCATCGCGGGAAGCGTTCTCCCACTTTTTGTCATAGAACGGAAACTCTGTTGCAGCCAGGTCAGCCGGCTTTGCATTTCCGATATATACCTGGTTCGGGATATAAGAAACTGCATCCTCGAAACTTCTTAAATGGTTCGGGAGCTCCTTTAAATATTCGGACTCCGGATTAACGATCATTTCTGTGGTCTGTGTTGTACCGTTATGGATTACCATATCCGGTGTAATGGCCAGAGTATAGCTGGCCCCCTTAAGTACTGGATACCCGTTCATGAAACACACCTCGTAATTTTAAAAAAATGGGGCGCCGGACGGCGCCCCTACACCTTGTTACAGGTATTTACAGAACTCGTCGCGGATGGAAGACATTTCGTTAGCGATGTCATCTACATCCATAACCATTTCCATCATGCTGATCTGTTCGTCGTAAACACCAGCATCAACTTCTGCTTTGATTTCATCCTCACAAATGTGATATACAGTCAGTCCCAACTGGACTCCTGCTAATGGGCCTGCGAAAGTCGGATCTCCTGCAGTAACGGTCTCAGCTGCTAAACCTGCAGCCTCCCCCTCAGCGGCGCCGAGAACAACAACAACGTTCTCCGGTCCATACTGCTCTGCGAAATCTTTTACTCTCTTCTGGTTTTCCAGGTCCATAGCACCCGCGGATGTTCAGACAAAGCATTCAGTAGAAGAATATACTACATCTGCTCCGGCTGTCTTCACACAGGCTTCAATGGCTGGTCCCGGAATACCGTCACGGTCTCCGATGATAACAACTTTCTTGCCATTCAGAATAGCCATAGCATCATTTCCTCCTTATTTTATTTTGTATATAGCAACAGACATTTCTGTCCATATTGCCCGATCTTAGATGTGGGCTTTGATCATAGCCTCGATGTTCTCTACGGTAGCGTCATCCTTCACGCACTCAGCAATCTTCTCGCCGCCCTTGTAAAGAGCGATAACCGGAAGGCCAAGGATCTTCTGTCCGATAGCCAGACGACGAGCCTTTGTGGTGTTGAGAGCTGTGAATTTGATGTCCTTTCCGTAAACATCTTCCATAGCATGTACATGCGGCATAAGAGCCTGGCACGGAACGCATCCGTCACCGTAGAAATCTACAAGAACGGTTCCCTCTGCCTCTAAAACTTCAGCTGCGAAAGTGTCTTTTGTTAACTCTACCATGACTAAAACATCCTTTCTTAATGAAAAATATTAAAGAAATTAGTTCTCGTGCTCAGATACATACTTTTCAGCCTGCATAGCTGCAATGGCGCCGTCAGCGGCAGCCGTAACAACCTGACGCAGTGCCTTTACGCGGATATCTCCAGCGGCAAATACACCCGGGATATTGGTGTGCATGTTGTCGTCGGTCTTGATGTATCCGTGGTCCATATCAAGCATTCCCTCGAAGAGCTCGCTTCTGGGATTGTAGCCGATGAAGCCGAACAGGCCGAATAAGCCGTCTTTCTCATCAGCATCGATACGGGTAAGCTCGCCAGTCTTGGTATTCTTAACGATCATTCCGCTTAAGATATCCTCACCCAGCAGCTCGTCTACAACAGTATCCCACATGAAGTGGAGCTTCGGGTTCTTGAATGCCTTCTCCTGGATGGATTTGGCAGCACGGAGCTCGTCTCTTCTATGGATGATAGTAACCTTTCTTGCGAACTTTGTCAAGTACATAGCTTCCTCAACAGCAGAATCGCCGCCGCCTACTACATACACTTCAAGGTCCTCGAAGAAGTTGGCGTCACAGGTAGCGCAGAAGGAAACTCCCTTGCCCATGAACTCGCCTTCTCTCTTGCATCCGATGGGACGCGGGAAAGCGCCTGTGGCGATGATCAGTGTCTTACACTGATATGTATCTTTGGTTCCGTAAAGCTTCTTTACGGGGCCTTCCAGCTCGACCTTTGTGATGGTATCGCTCGCGCGCTCAGCACCGAACTTTTCAGCCTGTGCTGTCATTCTGGCGATCAGGGACGGGCCGCTCTCGCCTTCTACCATCTGGCCGGGATAGTTTTCAATTTCGTCAGTAATAGCAATCTGGCCGCCATCTTTTGCCTTCTCGATGATAAGAGTAGACAGGCGGTATCTTCCGGAGTACAGGCCGGCAGCTAAACCTGCCGGACCTGCGCCCAGGATAATCACGTCATAGAGCTTATCCATGGATATATCTCCTTATTATTTCCATTCAAATACAGTCTGGTCATCAACCGGAGTCTGTAAAGCTTCCAGTGCTTTAGATACGATCTTTGTTCTGATTTCCTTCTCTTCCTCACGAGTAAGAGCGGGGTTTCCTAACGGATGTGGAATAGCTACAGCCGGAACAATACGGTTTGCGCCTACTGTCTGGGAAATCGGAACTACGGTCGCAATATGAACAACCGGAATACCATAAGCTTCAATAGCTTTAACCATCGTTGCACCGCAACGAGTACAGGTTCCTCAGGTAGAGGTCAGGATCACGGCATCAACATGGTCATCAACCAGCTTCTGTCCGATCTCCGTCGCAAACTTTTTCGCATTGGCTACGGCAGTACCGTTACCAACAGTTGTGTAGAAGTATTTGTGAAGGCTGCCGATCTTTCCTTCCTTGATGAACTCGTTGATCACATCAACCGGAAGTACGCGGTCAGCGTCTTCGTTTGCATATACCGGGTCATATCCGCCGTGAGCTGTCTCGTAGGTCTCAGCTGTCAGATCGGTTACGCCTTCGATATCATACTGGCCATACTTGGAAGCACTGGAGGACTCGATGTGGTCCGGGTTGCCCTTCGGAACGATACCGCCGGAGGTAACCAGTGCGATCTTAGCCTTGCTCATATCCTTGATAGCTGCGCCAGGAGCTACACGGTCAAAGCTGGGCATTTCGTACTCAGTCTCGAATTCCTTGCCATTTAACTTCTTAATAAGCATCTCAACTGCACGCTCAGCACCGCGTTTCTTCTCGAAGAAGTTCTTACGGATACCGTTGGGCAGGTAGCCCTCTTCAGCAGATGCGCCGATAGCCTCTCCCTTAGCAACCTTTAATGCTAACGGAGCCATCTTCTTAACGGCGTCTCTCATGCCGGCAGCGCTGTTCTTTGTGGAAACGATGTACACTTCCTTCTTGAACATGTCAGCGCCCGGGTTCTCTTTGTACATACCGGTGATTACCGGGATACCTTCTTTCTTAACAGCAGCAGCTACGGTACCGCAGGCTACGCCGTAACGACCAGCGTTGAAGGCCGGTCCGCAGATTACTAAGTCCGGATTCTGGCTCTTGATCATATCAAGAACAGTGGCAGTGGCAGAATCTACATTCTCATTGAAGTAGGAGTCACCACAGATTACAGTGGCAACGATCTCTGCCTCCTCGCCAAAGCTCTGCTGGAACGCAAGACCAGGTCCTACGTTGCCTTCGCGAAGCTCCGGCTTATAATCAGCTTTTTCCTCGCCGCCGATGTTGGCGAAGAACTGATTGATATAATGAACAACTCTTAACTTCGACATCATTTCCTCCTATTATCTGGCACTTAACGGATTGAAGCCCATCTCGTTTGTTGCACCTGTGATAACCTGAAGCTCAGCGACGATGGAACCGTCAGCCTGAAGGCTGCCATCGAAACCGCCGGCAATGATATCCGCAACTTCCGGATATCCGATTACCTTGTCCATCTTCGGAAGGTGGATCACTTCATTTGCGTTACCGCCTGTTACAACAGCGTTAGCTGCAGCATCAGCGTCTGCTAAAGACTGGGAAGCGCCGTCGCGGCCTGCGTACTCATCTGTGATGATTACAGTCTTAACGCCCTTGCCCTCGATCTTCTTGCAGTTCATGATCAGGTCAGTATCCGGGTTACCGAAACCTTCCTGAGA
The DNA here is from genome assembly GCA_014385265.1 of Enterocloster hominis (ex Liu et al. 2021). Classification (GTDB taxonomy): domain Bacteria; phylum Bacillota; class Clostridia; order Lachnospirales; family Lachnospiraceae; genus Alitiscatomonas; species Alitiscatomonas aceti. The sequence continues at coordinate 34,916 of JACRTJ010000024.1, read as the reverse complement.
TACGATAGCGCCGTCTAAGCCAAGCCACTCGCAAAGTTTGGAGGACCAGTCAGAAGAACGCATCTTATCTGCCAGATATACATTCTCGTTGGTGATGATAACGCCAACGAAGTTTAAAGTCTTTCCATGCTGGGCAAACAGATCTCTGATTACCGGGTTATTCAGATGGTGGTAGGTTGTGTTCTTGTCGCAGGCAGATACACAGTTACCGCTTACGATCGCACCGTCCATGATCTCTGTCGGCATGATGATTGTGGACAGGGACTGCTTTGCGTCAACACCGTACACATATGTATCATGCATAAGACCCTGGCTCTGTAACATAAGAACATAGCCAATTCTCGGCAGCTCCGGCCACTTCTCGATACCTTCCTTAACAGAAACAGTCTCGAAAGTCTCAACCTCTTCTGCTACGATATCTTTTGCCAGCTTACCGATATAATCGGCAGTCTTTAATCCGGCCATACGAACAGCCTTCTCATGTGCATGCTTTGCAAGTCCATCGATCGGCTCACAAACAACTACAAGGTTGTTGAGTTTGGAGAATGGTGTGTATTTGGATCCCTCTCCTGTCATGTCGATGATACCTTCCTGGAAGCCCACGATCTTACCAGTTGTAACAACTGCGCTGCCGCGAAGTACGTTTGTACGTCCGCTTCCCACAGGAGCTACCTTGGAGATCATTCCCGGGAACATAGCACCCTCACCGCTTACTTTTACACGGGGCTCGATAACGTCTTTAACCGGCATGATACGAACGCTCTCGCCAGGTCTTGCGATATCAAGCTCAACGGATTTCAGGTTCTCGTCCTCAAGAATAAGGGCTTTCAACTCGTCGGCATTCACATAGATGGTACCGTTTTCCACCTTGGATTCAGCTCCAAACTGAATGTCGTTAATCGGAATGATTCCTAATTCGAGTTTCATTGTTTACGCTTACCCCGCTTTCTTAAAAACTACAAGATTTTTTGAATCGCTCCCTCGATCAGTGACAGATCCACTGCCTGGAAATCTTCCAGGAGGTTCTGCGGCCAGTCCGGAGTCTTCCGGATCGACTGGAACTTACGGCAAGCCGTGATTCCATTTTCAATGGTGATCTCCTGCTGGTAGAATTCTTCTTTGTCCACAGGACGGTCAGATACCATCACAGATTTATAAGGAGTCTGATTGGGCTTCAGGCTTCCCGTCATCGGATGCGTTTCCAAACACCAGCCATTCTGGATATAATCCCGGACTTTCACGAGTACGTCCATATAACTCTGTCCATCCAGGTATTCCACCTGTATCTGGTCACCGTATTTTACCAGACACATCTGGTTATTTGTAATAATCCGATACATTTTTCCCTCACCCTTTATTGATACAGGAATTTCCTGTTTCAACCATTTTATTTATTAATCATAGGAATACCTTGTATTGATATTTCCTATATATAGAATGTACCACATTTCTTTCCAAAAGAAAAGGGGTATGAAGTTTTTTTCTTAATTTTTTTTCCTTGTGTATGAAATTTATTTCTTGATTTTGAAAAACATTTCATATATAATTGTATCATGATTGGACAATTATTGAATATTTTGTACAGAAAGGCCGGATCATGGACAATAAAACCTTTAATTCCGCATACTATATGGAGACAAAATCCCCCTCCTATGCAAGAACGCTCCTGGACTGCAAGCGGGTGGCCGCCTCCAATGCCAACGTTCTCCTGATCGGGGAATCCGGAACTGGAAAGGATGTGGCCGCCCAGTATATCCACGCCTTAAGCCGGCGGTCCGACAAGCCCTTTATCGCTGTCAACTGCAACGCCTATACAGAATCCCTGCTGGAGCCGGAGCTTTTCGGCGTGGAGCCGGGGATCTTTTCCGACACCATCCGCCGCCGGGTGGGAAAATTCGAGCTGGCCGACCACGGAACTCTCTTCCTGGATGCCATCGGCGACGTCAGCATGACCACCCAGGTAAAGCTTCTGCGGGCCATCGAGACCAAGGAGATCGAGCGTCTGGGCGGAAATAATAAGAAGGTTCTGGATTTCCGCCTGATCGCAGCCACCAGCCGGGATCTTCCCACCAAGGTCATCAACGGCGAATTCCGCGAGGATTTCTTCTACCGGATCAGCACCATTGTGATCCGGATCCCGCCTTTAAGGGAAAGGAAGGAGGATCTGGAAGGAATGATCCATTTTCTGCTGAAAAAAGCCCAGGAGGAAAACGGGATCCGCATCGACCGGATCGAGGATAAGGTGTGGGAGTTCCTTATGAATTATGATTATCCTGGGAACGTCAGAGAATTAAAAAACACTCTGGACCGGATGGTGGTTCTCTCCCAGGATCATGTGATCACCACGGAGGGAATCCCGATCCTCTATAACCTGAAACGCATGACGCCCGTCACCACCTATTCAGCCCACCAGCTGGTCACCTGGAAAGAATTTAAAAGGCGGAGCGAAAAAGAATATCTGGAGTGGGCCCTTCGCCAGACCGACTGGAATATTTCCGCTGCTTCCCGGGAGCTTTCCCTGAGTACCCGCCAGATTTTCAACAAGATCAACGAATATGATATTGAAAAGCCATTTTAGATGACATTTTTCTGAATTTTTTCTTACATACATTGAATCTTCTCTCTTTATATGATAATCTGAAATCAACAAAATGGACGATGTATTTTTGAAGGGAATGGTTTTATGAAAAAGAAACGATCATCGAGATTTTCCGCATCTGTGCTTCTTCCCATGGTCATCGCCTTATGCCTGGGCCTTACAGCCTGCGGAGCCAGTGCGGCCGGCGGAAAAAACGAGGCGGAAACGGTCATGGAAACAGCGGCAGCCGCCGGAGACACGCAAGGTGAAACTGTAACAGAAGGCGGAGACAGCCTTACAAGTCCGGCTTCTCTCTCCTCCCCACAAACGGCCGGTCGAAAGCTGATCCGGAACGTGGACCTCTGGGCTGAGACCGAGGATTTTGAGGGCCTCTTAAGATCCATCCATGAGCAGGTCGCCTCTCTTTCCGGCTATGTGGAGCAGTCCGATGTTTCGGGCAGCAGCATCCAGCGCGACAGCCGTCCCTCCAGGCGGCACGCCTCCATCACTGCCCGGATCCCGGCAGATCAGCTGGACTCCTTTCTCCAGGTGGTGGAGGACCAGGCCAATGTAACTGAGCGGTCGGAAACCGCCACCGATGTGACCCTCCAGTACAGTGACCTGGAAAGCCGGAAAAAGACTTTGACCACAGAACAGGAACGGATCTGGGCGCTCCTGGAAAAGGCCGATACCCTGGAGGCTGTCATTGCATTGGAGGAGCGGCTGTCAGAGATCCGGTATCAGCTGGAATCCATGGAATCCCAGCTGAAACTCTATGACAACCAGGTGGATTACAGCACCGTATCCATCCACATCTCTGAGGTGGCCGTTTATACGCCCACAGGTTCCCAGTCTGTTGGAGCACGGATCCAGGATGGCTTCAAACGGAATCTTACCTCTGTAAAAACAGCGGTCGTGGACCTGTTCGTCCTGGTCGCCTCCACTCTTCCCATCTGGCTCCCGGCGATCCTGGTGTTTGCCGCAGCAGCAGCAGGGATCCGGTATTATATAGGAAGAAACTCTTCTGGGGAGAAGGGGAAAAAGGACACATGCGCCTCTAAAAAAGATTTAGGGGACATTAAAGAAAAAAGTTAGGAAGCAATATTAAAGCATAATATATTTACAGGCGAAGATTGTATGAATCTTCGCCTGTTTTTTAAAGACGATGACAAGCAGCCATATGGCCGGATGCTACTTCCCTTAATTCAGGTTCATGTTCCGCACATTCTTTTGTTGCCATAGGACACCTTGTATGGAAACGACACCCCGAAGGGATATGAGCTGCTCCAGGAACCTCACCCTTTAAAATAATTCTTTCACGTTTTTCATGTCCAGATAATATAGGTACTGCCGAAAGCAATGCCTGCGTATAAGGATGAGCCGCATGAGAAAATAGCTCTTCTGTTTCTGCCAGTTCCACAATTTTTCCAAGATACATAACCGCAACACGGTCACTGATATGTTGTACCACGTTAAGAGCATGAGAAATAAAAAGGTATGTTACCTTGTAAGTATCCTTTAAATCCATTAAAAGGTTAATAATCTGCGACTGAATAGACACATCCAGTGCTGAAACAGCCTCATCACACACAATAAATTCCGGCATCAAGGCCAAAGCTCTGGCAATAGCTATTCTCTGCCTCTGTCCCCCAGAGAATTCATGTGGATACCGGTTAGCGTAAACCGGACTCAACCCCACTTGTATCAATAACTCATTGATCCTTTCTGCTGCCTCTGCTTTAGAATACCCACACTTAACCGTTAATACTTCGTTTAATAATCCTTTTACTGTTTGTCTTGGGTTTAAGGATGAATACGGATCCTGAAAAATAATTTGGAGATTTTTTCTCATATCTCGAAAATCAGAGCGTCCAATCTTCAGCAAATCTTCATTTTTATAATAAACTGAGCCTGCCGAGGGATCATTAAGCCGCAAAATCGCACGCCCCGTAGTTGTCTTTCCGCAGCCAGATTCACCTACCAACCCCAAAGTCTCACACTCTTTTATATTGAAAGATATCTTATCCACTGCGTGAATGTGGCCAACTGTTCTTTGAAGAATGCCTTTTTTAATGGGAAACTGAACTTCCAGGTCTTTAATTTCCAACAGATTACCGTCCATCATGCACCCCCCTCTTTAAACAACGTACCATTCTTCCTCCTATCACTTCTGGTACAGGTTCCTCCCGCATACACCTTTCTTCCGCATAAGGGCATCTTGGATAAAATCGACATCCTGGAGGGAAATTCATAGGATTAGGAACAGCGCCTTCAATAGTCTCAAGACGTCCTCCTCTTTTTACCTTAATTCCAGGAATTGACATAATCAGCAGCCTTGTGTATGGATGCCAGGGATCCTCAAAAATATCTTTCATAGATCCCTGTTCTACTATTTTACCTGCATACATAACTGATACTGTGTCTGCCATCTGAGATACAACCCCAAAATCATGAGTAATTAACAGGATGGACATCTCCATTTCTTTCTGAATCTCTTTTAGGAGTTCTATAATCTGTGCCTGAATAGTCACATCCAATGCCGTCGTCGGTTCATCTGCAATTAAAAGTCTTGGATTACTAGCCAAGGCAATTGCAATCATGACCCGCTGCCTTAATCCGCCTGATAACTGATGCGGAAATACCCGGATTCTCTCTTGCGGCTCCGGAATCCCTACCCGCGTCAAAATATTTAATGCCCTTTGGTAAGTGTCCTGTTTGCTAAGTTCTGGCTGATGCAAGCGGATCATTTCCTCCAACTGTCTTTTCACACGATATACTGGGTTTAACGAGGTCATGGGTTCCTGGAAAATCATCGAAATATCCTTCCCCCGGATTCCACGCGCCTGATCTTTTGTATAATCCTTCGTTTCCTTTCCATTGATTTCAATTTTATCTGCAGATACTTTTGCGGTCGGAGCAAGCAAGCGAATCAAAGAAAGAGAGGTCTGTGTTTTTCCGCAGCCAGATTCTCCGACCAGTGCCATAGTTTTTCCTTTTTCTATCGAAAATGATACCCCATCCACAGACTTTACAATACCCTCAGGTGTGTGAAAGTATGTCTTCAGATTCTGAACTTCAATTATATTTTCTTTCGCCATGGCAACCCCTCCCTATACTCGCAACCGTGGGTCAAAAGCATCCCTTAGTCCATCGCCGATCCAGTTTACCGCTAATACAGTAAGAGAAATCGCAATGCCAGGAATCGTTGTTAAATACGAAGCTGTCTGAAGATAGTTACGACCTTGATTTAGCATTACTCCCCAATCAGGCAAAGACGCGTCAACTCCCAGTCCCAGGAAATTCAGGCTTGCCGCCGAAAGTATCGCACTTCCGACCGCCAACGTCAATTGAACAATGATTGGTCCCATACAGTTAGGCAAAATATGGTTAAACATTATTCTCATGTCACTGTAACCAGCTGTATTTGCAGATTCAACATACTCTTGCGTTTTGATACTCAAAACCTGTCCACGGGTTAATCTTGCGAAACGCGGCCAACTGACAATCGCCAAAGCGATCACTATATTTTTCTGGCTGGATCCCAGCGCCGCCATAATTGCAATTGCAATAATCAAAAAAGGGAATGACATCATAATATCAGTAAATCTCATTATCAGATTATCTATAATACCGCCAAAATAGCCACTGATGCATCCCAACGTAACACCAACTGCCGCAGATACAATAGCAACAGACAGACCAGTTAAAACAGAGGTTCTTCCCCCATAAAGAAGTCTGGAAAAAATATCTCTTCCATAGTCATCCGTTCCCAATATATGTCCTGGAGTGCCAGGAGGAAGCAACATATCTCCCAAAACCATATCCTTAACAGGATCATATTGAGTGAACAACGGGGCTGCTGCACACATAAATACAATGATTCCAAGAATCAAAGCTCCAAGAAGGGCAATTCTATTTTTTAAAAACCGCCTTCCAACATCAGACCAATATGATTTAGCAGGAACCATTGAAAAATCATCATTAATTATTTCTTTTTTCAATTCTATCCCTCCTATCAGTTTAAACGGATTCTAGGATTAAGCCACGCATAAATAATATCCACAAACAAGTTAATTAAAAGAAATATCGCACATAGAATCAGAGTATTTCCCTGAATCATTGGATAATCCCTTCTTGCAATGGAGTTCATAGCCAGCCTGCCAACTCCGGGCCAAGAAAAGATTGTTTCTGTAACCACCGCTCCTCCCAAAAGAGCACCAATTTCACTTCCCAGTACTGTAACCACTGGAATCATAGCATTCTTAAATGCATGACGAATGATAACTATTTTATCTTTAAATCCTTTGCTTTTTGCAAATCTTATGTAATCCTGATTTAGTACTTCAAGCATACTGGAACGAATCATTCGTGTCTGTGTAGCCGCCAATCCAAGTCCTAAAGAAACCGCAGGGAGGAAGAGGTGAGATAGAAAAGCCCCCAATCCATCCCTGTCTATATATGCAATACCCTGGCTCGGAAAAATTTTCAAACGCAGCGACAAATAAATGATAAGGACCAATCCAAACCAGAATTTAGGAAGCGAAACCCCAATGGTCGCTAAAAATGTCGCAATAGAATCCCATATACTATTATGTTTGACAGCCGCTAAAATTCCAAGCGGCACCGCTACTAAAAGGCCCACGAGAACCGAAGCAACAGTTAGGATAAGCGTAGCAGGCATTCGCATCATTACAGTATCAAAAACATCTTCACCTGTGATGTATGATGTTCCCAAATCCCCCGTTACTGCTCCAGTTATAAAATCCATATACCTTTCAAAAAATGGCTTATCCAGCCCGAGCTCTGCCCTTACAGCATCATATTGTTCCTGCGATACACTTTGTGTGTCTCCTGATCCCAGCATAAGAAGAACCGGATCACCTGGTGTAATATATAAAAGGCTGAAAATCATAAAAGAAATAATCAAAAGCGTTGGAATCGCCACCAGGATGCGCTTAAAGATATAACTCCACATACATTTCCTCCTCTCCTGGTATTTAAAATATGGCGGGTACTGCTAAAAGCAGCCCCCGCCTTTCTCTCACTTCTCTACTCAGATATGCCTACATTTCTATATCCATTACAGAGAGAGTACCATAAAGTCGGTGCCTTTTCAAAATCTGTCACCTTTTTGTTCATTCCAATCTGTACATACTCAAAATATCCAAACATATGCACTGCATCCTTTACTATCATACTTGACGCATCTGCTAAAACCTTACCGCGCTCTTCTGGATCAATGGTTACAGCCGCCTTTTCGATCAGCGCGTCACATTCAGGGTTATCATAAAAAACTCTGTGCGAGTTACTCTGGCTTAAAGTTGTATGGAATAGCATTTCCATCCCATTTAAGGAACTTCCTCCTCCCATAACGAACATCTGGGTTTCTCCTGCCTTAATATCTGTCAACATGGTAGCCCATTCTGTAGGCTGAGCAACACAATCAATTCCTATCTGTTTTAACTGAGTAGAAATGATCGTTCCTAACTTTACCCGGTTATTATCATTATTGGGAGTCTTAATCGTAAAAGAGAATTTCTTCCCGTCTTTTTCATAAATCCCATCAGCACCCGTCTTCCATCCTTTACTTTCTAATATCTTTTTAGCACCCTCCGGGTCATAGGCAACGGCATTTTCTTTCCATAGTGTCTCATCTGCACCCGGAAGTTCAAGAGGAATTGGTCCGTATGCACGCACTGCCAGTTTCACCCCTGCACTATTTTTGAAAATAGCATCCACAGCCGCATCTAAATCCACAGCCATAGTCAGAGCCTTTCTTATTTCTGGATCTGTGAAAAGAGGATCTTTACAATTAAATCCCGCATACCGATACCATCCGAGTGTATTTGGCACCAACTCAAGATCTTCCTGTGCAGCGATGGCATCAATATCTGTAGATAACACTTGAGCTGTAATGTCAATTTCTCCATTCTGAAGAGCAATCGCCGAAACAGATTTATCCGGTATAATTTTAAAAATCACTTCATCCACATTAGGAGTAATGTAATAATCAGAGTTTTTTTCCAAAACCACTTGATCATCCGTCTGATACGATACGTATTTAAATGCACCAGAGCCCACTGGCCAGGCATTCAGATCAAATCCTTCATCAATTGCTTTTTTCGGGAAAATCATTACACGGGAAAGTGTAAACAAAAACAGGGCTTTGGGCTCCGGTGTAGTAAAACGCAAAGTAAAATCATCCAGAACCTCCACTGATGAAACCACACTGCTTAAATTTGTCTGTTGCTTGGATCCATTAGCCGGATCCATAGTCCAATCCATGACCCACTTAACATCTTCTGCTTTAATCTGTACTTTTTCATCTCCGAACAACTTATTTCCTGTATGCCAGTATGCATTTTCTCGAATCTTTACATCCCATGTACAGTCATCTGGGTTCGTATAGCTTTCTGCCAGAACAGGAATACATGTATTGGCATCATATTCAAACAAACACTCATAAACGTTGCTGATCACATACCTGTCTCCATCAGAAGTGAAATCCCAGGGAAGAAATGTATCAATTGTGTATGGAGTTCCAATAGTAATAGTCTTTCCAGTAGATGAGCTCGTTTCTTCAGCCGCTTCTGTCGCTTGTATATCTTCATTTTTTTCTGACTGTTTCGAGGCGACTGTAGAAGTCGTTTCTTCTTTTGGAGCACATGCTGTCATAATCATCATCGCAGAAAGAATAACTGAAATAAACCTTTTTTTCATACTAACTTATCCTCCTTACTTAAATTGTATTATGATAAACCTTTCCATCGATCATAGTCATACGGCAAAGCGTTAAGTTATCTAATGGATGTCCATCAAAAATTGCAATATCCGCGTCCTTTCCCGGTTCTATGGAACCAATACGTTCTTCTAATCCTAAAACCTGTGCTGGATAAATTGTAATCCCCCTCAATGCCTCCTCTTCTTTTAAGCCTCTGGTCATGCATAATCCAACTTCCATAGGTAGCCACGCAGTCTTTCCAGCTGTATCTGCAGTTAAACTGACATGTACTCCCGCGTTGGAAAGAATACCCGGAGTATCCATACGGATTCCCCATACTTCCTGTTTTAAAGGCGATAATCTTAATGGCCCTACGACACATTTACATTTCTTCGATGCCAGCACATCTTTTATCATGTAGCCTTCTGTACAGTGCTCCAAAACATAATCTAAGCCAAACTCCTCTGAAATTCGGATAGCAGTCATAATATCATCCGCTCTATGGCAATGAATTCTAACCCGCTGCTCTCCTCTCACTACTTTTACGAGAGCTTCCATTTTAAAGTTAGGGGCTGGAGCTTTTTCTGGATCTATTTCCCCCTCCAAAAGCTTTTTTGAATATGTTTTTGCATCATATAAGGTTTTTCTGATTAGAGCTGCAGTACCCATCCGTGTCCATGGTTCTAATTTTCTTCCACCGTAAAAGCGTTTTGGATTTTCCCCTAAGGCAAATTTCATCATTTCAGTTCCCGGTATACACATCTCATCTACCGTGGTTCCTCTAAGCTTTAGTGCGAAACCTTGTCCACCAATACAGTTGGCTGATCCTGGACCAGTATAAATTGTGGTGAATCCCGCACTCCTAACTAACGGGATTGCCGGATCCTAAGGATTAAATGCATCAATTGCATGAATTTGCGGTGTAATCGGATCCGATCCTTCATTTACATCCAAAAGACTTCCTGGATTTGTCACTAGATGCTGGTGAACTGACAAATGAGTATGACAATCAATTAATCCAGGCATCACATATCCATTATCCAATTCAATTATCTCCGCCGCCTGGGAAACATCCAGATTTTCTCCTACATCGATAATTTTTCCATTTTCGATTAAAATCGAACCATTTTCAAGAATCCCTCTTGTGATTGTATTTATGGTACGTGCCTTTATTGCAATCATACATCTCTCTCCCTCCGAAATACGATCTCTCCCTCAATCATTGTCATCTGGCAAAGAGAGAGACTGCTTAATGGGTTGCCATCAAAAATTGCAATATCTGCATCTTTTCCTGGCTCTATTGATCCAATCCGATGATCTAACCTCAAAACCTCTGCAGGATATATGGTTAAACCTCTCAAGGCATCCTCTTCTGAAAGACCACGTCGAGTTAATAACCCAGCTTCTACCGGAAGCCACGCAGTACCTCCTGAAGTATCAGCTGTCAAGCATACCTTAATCCCTGCATCTGTTAATATTCCAGCAGTCTCCAGCTTTAACCCCCACACCTCCTGTTTTAATGGATCTAAGAGTAATGGACCAACCACACAGTACAAGTGATTTTCTGCAATTAAATCCTTAACAAGGTAGCCCTCTGTCGCATGCTCCAATGTAAAGTCTAAACCGTATTCTTTTCCAATGCGGACGGCTGTTGCAATATCATCTGCCCGGTGGCAGTGAATTCGAACCCGCTGTTTTCCTCGAACTACCGGAACCAATGCATCTAATTTAAAATCCCGATCTGGCGATTTAGCTGGATCATTTTTCGCCTCGTCCAATTTATCTGCATAATTTTTTGCGTTGTATAATGCTTCCCGTAAAATTGCCGCTGTTCCCATGCGTGTCCACGGGGCAGTTTTTCTTTCCAATCCATAGAATCTTTTGGGATTTTCACCCAGCGCAAATTTCATCGCTTCCGTACCTGGAATCACCATCTCTTCAGCCGTATGCCCCCTAAGCTTCATGGCGATACCTGTTCCTCCAATCACATTGGCAGAACCCGGTCCTGTATAGACCGTAGTAAAACCTGCGGCCCTGGCTTTAGCTATCGCAGGATCTTCTGGATATATGGCATCCAGCGCACGAACATGAGGTGTAATTGGATCTGATCCCTCGTTTCCGTCTACCTGGAGACCAGGCATTGTTTTTAATTCTCCGAATGTAGAAATATGTGTATGACAGTCAATAAATCCTGGAGTTATAATCCCATGATGCGCATCAATAATCTCGCAGCCTTCCGGCACAGGAACATTTTCTCCTACCGCCACTATTTTCTTATCATTAATCAGTACAGTTCCATTCGGTATTATACCTTTTGTAATCGTCATAATTGTTCCATTTGTTATGGCTTTCATAAGATCCTCCTTTTCTAATAATTGATATTCGACTTTATACGATACTATTATCATAATAATACATTATTTTCAAGTAATTTAAAATTTATTTTCTCTATTAAATCGTTATTTCGAATTATTTTACAGTTTTTGGTTGAAATTATCCCAATAAAGTATTATTATAATTAAAAATCACCTAATTACAGAAAGGAAAGATTCGAAATGAAACCTCAAGTTCTTTTATTATATATTGACTCTTCAGCCAAGCTTGGAATTCTTCCATATTTATCCGCTATTTTTTCATCTCATCTGGATTTTGACAGCATTCAAATTGATCAGTTAAACCCGGAAGTGATTACAAAATACCAGCTTGTGCTTTTTTCCTCTGCTCTCTGCGAATCCAGAGTCAATGAAATTATAAAAGAAAAAGGCATATGCTCAAAGCAATGCGTACGAGAACTAAACTATACACATATTCATAAAATTTTAGAAATTCCCTCCCTCTCTAAAGTGTGTATTGTAAGTGATAGGAAAAAGAATTGTGAAGCAGTTTTAAAATCGTTACAAGATCTTGGTTTCACGCAATATATCTATACCATTTACTATCCAGGAGGACCCTTACCGGATTCATCTTTCCATCATGCCATCACACCCGGAGAGTCCAGATTTGTTCCTTCCACAATTAGAAATGTAATTGATATAGGCAACCGCAATGTAGATATTGCTACTTTGTGCTTTATTATCAATTATTTTCATCTTCCCGAAATACTTTTGAATTATGTAACTAATAACTATGCTGGATATATCAGCAATTTTATGAGACATATTGATTTGCGATCTGAGGAATCTATGCGTTATTTTACCGTTCGCGATAAGATTTTAGATACAATGAACCTTGGAATCTGCGTTGTTGATGCCTGCGGCTCTATTGAAATGGCCAACCATACCTTCTGTTCCTCTTTACAATCGGACCGTGGGCATGTTAAAAAACATATATTAACTGACCTTTTAAGAGAGCAAGGTAATTTTATTACTTTTAACGAACTTCTTTCTGGAACACCAGCTTCTCTTTCAAATGAAAATGGGGACAAGTTTTCTTTATTTCTAGCTGATTCCTTTGAGATATCTAATCGGAGTCTTAGATACCTTTTCCTTTTGGATGGCCTCTCCTCACGCTACCCAGTTACTGCCCCATTATGGAATATAAAAAAGAGCAAAAAATATACAGTCTTAGACCCTGGCAGCAGTCTAAGCCATCGTATATTCCAAAACCGCCGTATTTCTTATATTTTTCGCACTCTATCTTCATTTTCAGAATCCTCATTTCCTGTTCTGCTGCTGGGGGAAGATGGATTATTTCAAAAACATTTAGCGCAATACGTTCATGCAAACTCGGTCAGTGATGATATACCTTTTCTTACACTGGATGCTGGTCATCCTATATCATCTCCCATAAACTCATATTCTGATTTAGAAGCTCTAATAAGCGACGGCAATCCTGCTACCCTATTTATAGATCATTTGGAACGAGCTTCTATGGAATTTCAGTTTTTTTTAAGTTCTGTCCTTGGAAAAATTAACACTGATTTTACTTCCAAAGACTACCATCCAGTACGTTTTATCTGCTCTTACAGCGGTGATATTAAAGAACAAATCTCCTCCGGCCTTTTTTTGAACGAGTTATTCTTTCAGCTTAACACCCTGTCTTTAAAACTTAATCCTATTAGGGAGTTGAAAGAAATGATTCCTATATTTTATGAATATATTTTAAACGAATTAACCCCTGGAAATTTTCAAGGGGTAGAATCTATATTTACTAATCAGTTACTGGAATTTCTCATTGATTACGATTATCCAGGAAACATGAAAGAACTGGTTAATTTATGTCTATATTTCCATCATGTTTTTAATGGAAAAAAACTGACCCTTGCCCAGCTACCTTCTTATATTGATTGTAGGCCATACAAAAAAGCGGAACTATCACGTTCGGATAAAGCAATCTTAGATATTGTAAAAAAACATCCCCATGTAGGAAGAAATAAAATTCTTATTCTGCTAGGGGAGCAAGGAGTTTCACTTACCCCGCATCAAGTACGGACAACTTTAGCGGAACTTTCTAGTAAATCTTATATTCAAGTTATGAAGACCAAACAGGGATGCACTATTACAGAACTTGGAGAATTCATTTTAGAATGCTGCAAAATTGACAATCTATAAAAGAGTCTGCGAAAAAACACGATTTGTTTTTTCGCAGACTCTTTCTATGGCCAAAGCGGAATAAAAATCATTCAACTACGTTTCTATTTTACTTCTTTCTTCTCCACTTCCACCGGCCGGTTCACTCTTCCGGCGATCTCCTCTTTCACATCAGAGATAAAACCAGAAAGCTCTCTGGAGCCCTCGTCGCCCTTGAAGCGGCTTCTTACGGAAACCGTACCGTCGGCCTCCTCCTTCTGTCCTACGACCAGCATATAGGGGATCTTCTGGGTCTGGGCCTCGCGGATCTTGTAGCCGATCTTCTCAGAGCGGAGATCGATCTCTGCGCGGATCCCGGCCTCATCCAGCTGGGCCTTTACGGACTTTGCGTATTCCTCATACTTCTCAGAGATGGGAAGCACCTTTACCTGTACCGGAGCCAGCCAGGTGGGGAATGCACCGGCAAAGTGCTCGATGAGGATGCCGATGAAACGCTCCACAGAGCCAAAGGCCACGCGGTGGATCATGATGGGTCTGTGCTTCTCTCCATCCGCGCCGATGTACTCCAGGTTAAATCTCTGGGGCATCTGGAAATCCAGCTGGATGGTTCCGCACTGCCAGGTCCTTCCGATGCAGTCAACCAGATGGAAGTCGATCTTGGGACCATAGAAGGCGCCGTCACCCTCGTTGACCACATAGTTCAGGCCCAGATCATCCAGGGCGCCCTGGAGCGCACTTGTAGCCATCTCCCAGTCCTCGTCGCTTCCCATGGAGTCCTCCGGTCTTGTGGACAGCTCCACATGATACTCAAAGCCGAACAGCTTGTATACGCTGTCGATGAGCTGGGCCACGCCCTTGATCTCATCGCGGATCTGCTCCGGCATCATGAAAATATGGGCATCGTCCTGGTTGAAGCAGCGCACACGCATGAGGCCATGGAGCTGGCCGGATTTTTCGTGGCGGTGTACCAGACCGATCTCTCCCATACGGATGGGAAGATCCCGGTAGGAACGGGGCTCAGACGCATATACAAGAATACCGCCCGGACAGTTCATGGGCTTTACGGCATAATCCTCGTCATCGATGACCGTCGTATACATGTTGTCCTTGTAATGATCCCAGTGACCGGAATTCTCCCAGAGCTTCCGGTTCATGATGATCGGGGAGGAGATTTCCACATAACCGGCCTTCTTATGGATCTCACGCCAGTAATCCAGCAGTGTGTTCTTTAAGATCATTCCCTTGGGAAGGAAGAACGGGAAGCCCGGACCAGCCTCATGCATCATGAACAGGCCCAGCTCGCGGCCCAGCTTTCTGTGGTCACGCTTTTTGGCCTCCTCCATCATGGTCACATAGGCCTCCAGATCCTCTTTTTTCTGAAAGGCAGTGGCATAGATCCTTGTGAGCATCTTATTTTTTTCACTGCCGCGCCAGTAAGCGCCTGCAATGTTCATGAGCTTGAACGCCTTGCCGATCTCCTTTGTGGTCATCAGATGGGGGCCGGCGCACAGGTCTGTAAATTCGCCCTGCTTATAGAAGCTGATAACGGAATCCTCGGGAAGGTCCTCGATCAGTTCCACCTTATAGGGCTCGTCCTTCTCCTTCATAAGGGCGATGGCCTCGGCTCTGGGGAGCTCGAAGCGCTCCAGCGGCAGGGCCTCCTTGATGATCTTCTTCATTTCAGCCTCGATTTTTTCCAAGTCATCGGCAGTAATGGGATTCACCGGATCCACATCATAATAGAAGCCGTCGGCAATGGACGGACCGATGGCCAGCTTCGTATCGGGCCATAAACGCTTAATGGCCTGGGCCATCACGTGGCTGGCTGTATGGCGAAGGGCTGCCAGGCCCTCGGCGTCCTTGGCAGTCAGGATATTTAACTGGCAGTCAGAATCCACCACAGTCCTCAGATCTGCCTCTTCCCCGTTGATCTCTGCCACACAGGCCATTCTTGCCAGGCCTTCGCTGATATCTTTTGCAATGTCAATGACAGCCATGGGCTGTGCGTACTCTTTTACAGAGCCGTCCTTCAGTGTAACTTTCATTGTATCTCTCCTTTTCAATATATGGAAAACAGGCACCCGCTTTTTATGTCATAGGGTGTACTTGCTTATAACATAAAAAATCCCCTGCCACAGACGTTCTGTCTATGGCAAGGGACGAGTTTACCCGCGGTTCCACCCTGCTAGCACGAGCCGTATATAAGGCCCATACCTCTTATTTCTGATGATAACGGAATCACCGTTCCCGATTAAGGGACACTCCAGGGCGGTCTTCAGCCAAAGGTCCTGTAAAACGCTTTCAGCACAGGGCGCTCCTCTCTGGACATTTCCTAAAGCTTACTCTTCCTGTCTTCGTGTTGCTGTTTGAACTTATGCACTAGTATAGCACTTGCTGGGGATTTGTCAAGTATTTGTTTCCCGCATTTCCAGGCAGGCATCCTCCATGGAGCCGTCCGCTCCTTGTCCGAAAAACAGCCGGTTCCTGCTGTGCCCTGTCTTTACTTACGCTCCCGGAAGGACCTCCAGAAGGTGTTTAAAATATTCCGGAAGCGGGGCCGTAAATTCCATATACGCTCCTGTCGTGGGATGGATGAAGCCCAGGATCCCGGCATGAAGGGTCTGGCCCTGGAGCTTATACGGGCACCTGGCCGGTCCATAGACCTGGTCTCCCAGCAGAGGGTGTCCCAGGCTCGCCATATGGACACGGATCTGATGGGTACGGCCCGTTTCCAAACGGCACTCAATATGGGTAAAGCCCGAAAAGCGCTTCAGCACCCGGTAATGGGTCACCGCAGACTTGCCGTTCTGGTGGTTGATGCACATTTTTTTCCTGTCCTGGGGATGGCGGCCAATGGGGGCGTCTACGACACCCTCGTCCTCCTTCACCACTCCATGGACAATGGCCTGGTACCGTCTGGTTATGGAATGCTCCTTCAGCTGGGCGGCAATGGAATTGTGGGCCTGGTCGTTTTTGCAGGCGATGAGGACACCAGTGGTATCCATGTCAATGCGGTGGACGATCCCAGGACGCAGGACGCCGTTGATCCCGGACAGATCCTCCCGGCAGTGGTACATCAAAGCGTTTACAAGCGTGCCCGTATAATGACCGGCCGCCGGATGGACCACCATGCCCTTGGGCTTATTCACCAGGATCACGTCGCGGTCCTCATAAAGGATATCCAGGGGGATGTTTTCAGCCAGGATCTCCGGCTCCACCGCCTCCGGCACCTCAAAGGTCAGCCGGTCGCCTTCCGACACCCTGTAACTGGCCTTTACCGGACGGCCGTCTGCAAAAACGCCGCCGGATTTCATGAGCTTCTGGAGAAAGGAACGGGAATATTCCTCACACTGCTCCGACAAAAATTTATCGACCCGGTCGCCGGAGGCCTCCTCCGTCACAAAGATCTCTTTCTTCACCTGGCCTTCTCCTTCCCGGAAAAGAAGTCCAGCTCCCCTTCCTTATAGTAAAAGCCAGTCAGAAGGACCAGAAGGACGGCCGCAGTCACCACGTAGCAGTCTGCCACGTTAAAGATCGGGAAATCAATGAGACTGAAATAGAGGAAGTCCACCACATATCCCTGGACGGCCCGGTCGATCATATTTCCCACGGCCCCGGAGGTCAGGAGCACCATGGAAAAATACAGCGGCATATACCGCCGGCTCCATGGCATCCGGTAAAGGAACAGAAGGACCACAACGATCACCGCCGCAGCCACCAGGAAAAAGAAGGCGTGCTTTCCCTGAAGGATCCCGAAGGCTGCCCCCCGGTTTTCCGAATACAAAAGCTCAAATACCCCATCCCAGATCACAAAGGGGCCGTTCCCCATTAAATTCTCCACAGCCAGCCGTTTCGTCCACTGGTCCAGCCCCACCGCCAGGGCCGTCAGGAGACCGAAAAGCCCGTACCGTTTCCACAAGCTGTTCATGTCATTCTCCTTATCTGAAATCCCGGGGCAGGATTATTTTTCTCCCGGGCGCTCCATAACAGCGTCCAGAGCGTCCTTCATTTCCTCGTCGGTCACAGTCCGGTCCACATAGGCGTGGCCCAGGCGGTCCAGAAGGATGAACTTGATGACCCCGGCCTCCATTTTCTTATCATTCTTTGTAGCCGCCACCACAGCCTCTTTTGTAAGGCCGCCTACGGATACAGGAATATCAAAGTATTCCATGGTCTCCCTGTACCGGTCAGCCTCTGCCTCCGGCACCATTCCCCGCTTCACACAGATATCCAGGGCCGCCAGGGCTCCCAGGGCAACACAGTGGCCATGGAGCATGGAAAAATCCTTTAATTTTTCCACTGCATGGCCCAAAGTATGGCCGAAATTTAAAACGGCCCGCTCGTTCTGCTCGGTGGGATCGGCCTCCACCACCTGCCGCTTGATCCGGTTGCTCCCGCAGATCAGCCTCCGGCATACAGAAAGCTCCCGGTTCCGGACTGCCTCCTTATTTTCCAGGATCCACTCATAATACTCCTGGTCCCGGATCAGCCCATGCTTGATGACCTCGCCCATACCGGCGGAAAACTGCTCCGGAGGCAGGGTCTTTAAAGCCGACACATTGGCATACACCAGCTTCGGCATATGGAAAGCACCCACCATGTTTTTATAGCAGTCAAAATCCACGCCTGTCTTTCCGCCGATGCTGGAATCCACCTGGGAAAGCAGGGTGGTGGGGATCTGGATAAAGTCCACGCCTCTTAAATAGGTGGCCGCAGTGAACCCGCACAGGTCGCCTGTGATGCCGCCTCCAAGGGCCGCCAGCCAGTCCTTCCGATCAAACCGGTTCTGGATCAGGTGTTCGTAAACGCGCTTCACCGTATCCAGGTTTTTATGCTCCTCGCCTGCGGGAAAAACGTAGGACGTCACCTGGCTGAAGCATCCGGAAAGGAGCTTTTCCACCGCCTCCAGATACAGGGGAGCCACGTTGGAGTCTGTAACGATACAGAGCTTTCTCCCCTGGCTTCCCAGCCTTTCCATTTCCTCCGGGAGACGGTCAAAGCTGTCCTCCAGGACGATGTCGTAGATGGGAGCTCCATCCCGGCATACCTGCATCCTTCCCTCTTCCATTTCTAAAACCGCCATGATAGTTCCTCCTTCTGTCTTCATCGGTATTTTAAGAACGTGACGGAGATCCGCCCCTTTTTCGTCTGTCCTCCGTTCCTTGAAAAGAGGAATTTTCCCACACCGCGGATGGACAGGATCTCTCCGGGCTCCATCTGACGGGAGGGAGAAAGAACAGCCTGGCCGTTGATAAAAACCTTCTCTCCGGCGATCAGACCGGCAGCCTTCGTTCTGGATACGCGGCCGCAGAGGGCCACAATGGCATCCAGGCGCACGGAGCTCACCGTTCCCGCCACCTCTTCATATTCCGGCTCCAGGAGCTCTTCTGCCCCCTCCCAGACCGCAGCCTCCACAGCTGTGCGGCCCACCGTATCCAGATTCTCCAGCACGTAGCGGCTGATCTTTTTCAGGACCATCACATATCCGTCCAGGTCCTTTATCACGATATCCCCGATCATAGCCCTCTCGATTCCCAGGTTCATCAGGGCCCCCAGGAAATCCCGGTGGGTCAGCTCCCCGGAAAACTTTTTATTCCGGGCCGAGATCCGCAGGCATTCAAAGGGCGGGTCCTCCAGCTCCTCCTTGTAGGATGGAAGAAAACAGACAACCTTCCTTTCTGCCCCTGGGAAGCCGCCGGCGAGAACGTATCTCACCGGCGGCAGCGTGCCAGAAATGCTCTGGAAAATTGTCTGCTCATTTAAATTCAGGAAATCCGTATTGGAGGGCATGTCCCTGTGAAAACACAGCTCCGCCAGCTCCAGGACTCTTTTTCTGAAAAGCTGTTCTTCTTTTTCCATGGTCATCCTATAAGTGGATATTGAGACCGGACACGTCGATGTTTCCGCCGGAAAGCAGATCCTGGAAGTCTCCGGAAAGCTCAACAGACTGCGGGGTTGCGATAAATATGTAGTTGGATATCTTCTGAAGATTTCCGTCCATGGAATAGGTGGCTCCAGAGGTAAAGTCGATGATCCTCTGGGCTGTCTCCGTGTGGATCCCCTCCATATTGAGGACCACAGCCTTTCCGGCCAGAAGATAATCACAGATCTCTCTGGCATCCTCCAGGGATGTTGGCTTGATCAGGGAAACCTCCATCCCCCTGCGCATGGGAACCACCTTGTTATTGGATGTGGCTCTTGGCAGGAACCTGGGTTTCTGTACCTCCGGCTCGTCATAATCGTCCTCGTAGCTGTCCTTCTTGAACAATCCCTTTTTCGCAGGTTTATCGTCATCCTCATAGTCGTCATCTAAGAAGTAATCGTCATCACTGTCTTCGCTTAACCGCATAGAATCCATCAGTTTGTTCAGGAAACTCATTCTTTCTTCTCTCCAATCTGTCTGGAACCAAAAATACCGGTCCCTACTCTTATCATGGTGGCTCCTTCTTCCACAGCGACCTCAAAATCACCGGTCATGCCCATAGAAAGCACACTCATGGTACCATTATCAATGTTTTTACTTTTGATGTCAACATATAATTGATATAATTTCTTAAAATGTTTTCGATTTTCTTCTGGATTTTCGACATTGGGAGCGATGGTCATAAGTCCCCTTACCCGGACGTGAGGGAGGTTTTTTACCTCTTCCAGAAGGGGGATCACCTCCTCCAGCATCAGGCCAAACTTACTCTCCTCCCTGGCCACATTGACCTCCAGAAGGATGTCTGCGGTCAGATCTCTCTTTGCCGCCTCCTGCTCGATCTTTTCTGCCAGATGCAGGCTGTCCACGGAATGGATCAGAACTGCCTTTCCCACCACCTGCTTCACCTTGTTGGTCTGCAAATGGCCGATCATATGGAATCTGGCGTCCTCCGGCATCTCCGGATATTTTTCCAGGATCTCCTGTACTTTATTTTCCCCAAAATCCCTGGCTCCGGCCTCGTAGGCCTCCTGGAGCATGGACAGGGGCTTTGTCTTGCTGACCGCGATCAGAGCGACCTCCTCCGGCCTTCTTCCCGCCCGTTCACAGGCAGCGTCCACACGTTCTCTTATGGTTTTTAAATTTTCTGCTACTGACATGATTCTCCTCCGGTTACTGATAAATGACGACGCCGTTGGCTCTTACGGCCCTGGCGTCCAGTACAATATGGTCATAGACCGAAAGGCCGTAATCCGTGCCCCTGGCCACAATGTCGTACTCGTCGCTGGACGTCAGGATCTCGACCTTTCTGAAATCCGTATAGCCCTTATTGATGTTGTAAACTCCTGTTACCGCAGCCTTGGCCCCTATCTGGTACCGGTCCTGGGAGTTTTCCTTCACCAGATAATCTCCAGGCTTAAATTCGCTGTTCTCCCCGGCGTCCACATAGTAATACGTATCGTCTGCGTTATAGATATCGCAGGACACAAGAACGGCTCCAGCCCCGTTTTCCGTATACGTCTCCTTTAAAAAGCCCTTGCCGCCTCCGGCCAGGAATTCTTTAGGGATCAGATAAAACTCCACATCTGTGACGGCGCTCTTTGGGATCTTAAGCCCGGTCACCTCCTCGGTGATGATCTCAAAATCCACAAAACGGTCTGAAATGAACTGCTCCATATATTTGGAAAAGTCCAGCTTTCCGTAGGTCTTCCCGTCCCCTCCGGTGATCATGGAAAATGCGCCGGGGGTCTTCAGATCTTTCCCAGCAAATTTCACGGTCAGCGCGGTCTTCCCGTTATAAAGAGCCGCGTCCTCCTCGGTCATCTGGAAGACCAGGGACCAGTCGCTGGAAGTGACCAGCTTATAGGCCGGTTCCCCCACGCCCACCAGCTTCCCGGATTTCAGGATATTCTTCGTATAGCCAGACCGGTCGAACATCTCCTCCGTTACCTGGTTCGGATCCACTCCCTCCAGGGAATCCACCATATATGAAACGATCCCCGACTGGTCGGCCCTTACCTGGACAAAATTCACGCCCATTTCCTCCACAACGCTGTCCAGGTTTTTCAGGGCGTCCACGCTGACGTATTCCAGCACCTCCGAATCCAGCGTATACCTGGTATCGTAAACGGTCTTAAAATCGTTTTCCGTAAAGGTCTGGCTGAAGGAGGAAAGCTGTTTTTTTAAGGACGCAAGGTTGTCCCTGGATAAGGCCACTGAGCCGTCGGTCTTTTCTGCCAGAAGCTCCGAAAGCTTTCCCGTCTCATCCACCGAATAGACCCTGGTGCCCACTGCGGCCTTTTTTCCCTCCCGCAGATAGAAATTAATGTTCCCTGCCTGCTCCGTATATTTTACGGTTTCTGTCCGGAACGCAATGCCCGTGTGGCGCTGGTCGTTGACGATGCTGCCTTCAGGCACCTCATAAAACTCGATCTTTTCTCTCCGCACATACGTATACACATAAAAGGCCATGTATGCGAAGATAAGGGCGAAGATGATCATTCCCACATTTATATTCAAGGGCCGGCGGTACCGGATCACCTTTTTGTTCTTTTTCTTTTTTGCCAACTGCTCCCTCCGTTCAGAGTGCTTTTTTCATATCTTCCCTATTATATATGGATTAACTGGAAAGTTCAAGTTTCTGGGGAAATTCCGCCAAAAAAATGGCATAAACAATTTCTTGTTCATGCCATTTGTATTCTTACGAAGGAGCGGTTATTTTATAAGGCCACCAGAACCATATCCTTTGCGGAAGCAGGAAGCTCTTCTCCGTCCATAGAAATGCTAAGTACAAAGTTTACATGGTATTTTGTACTTACCTGGTCAAGCTCAGCCAGGGTTGCAGAAATATCTTCGCCCTCCAGACCGGCAAGTTTTAAGAAGCTGTCCAGATACATAACCTCCAGATCATGATCCTGGGAAATGATTCCGCAGATAAAACCAACAAAAGCCTCAGCGCTATGTACCGGGAACTCCGCAACATTGATCAGGCGGATCTTGTTGCTCAGTTCATACATATGCTTGGAGCTTTTATCTAAATATACGATAGAACCCTTGGATTCCTTTACGGCATTGTTAGCCATATCCAGTAAATATTTTGTTTTACCTTTTCCTTTTTTTCCAGCGATAATCTGCACCATAACGATCTCCTCCTTGGATTTTATATAATTTGTATAAAAAATCGTTTGATTATGATATGATTATAGACTATTTGCTTAAAAATTGCAACGACTATTTGTCAATTTTGGAAATAATATTTGTCATGTCCTCATAAAGGTGCGCCCGGCTGTCGGCTCCCATGATCACAGAGGCGTATTCTCTCCCATCCTCTGTCCTGGTCCCCATAATAAGACAGTACCCGGCCGCCTTTGTAGTACCGGTCTTTCCGCCAAAGACCGCCAGTCCCTCCGGCGTTTCGGCCTTTCCATTCATATAATAATTCCCTACGGTCCAGGAGGCCGTTTTCTGGCTTCCGTCGCTGCCCGTATAGACTGCCGTATGATCGTGGGCACCGATAATGGTCCGAAACGTATCGTAGGTCAGCGCCTCATGGAACATCAGATACAGATCGTAGGCCGTGGTATAATGATCCGGATCCGTAAGGCCATTGGCATTGACAAAGTGGGTTCCTGTGGCTCCCAGACGGGCCGCCTCCTGGTTCATCATGGATACGAAGCCCTCAATGGAACCTCCCACATGGACGGCAATGGCATTGGCCGCATCGTTGCCTGAGGGGATCATCAGCCCGTAAAGCAGGTCTTCCAGGGACATCTGGTCTCCAGGGACCACACCGGCCATGGAGGAGCCGGATTCCGTTATGACGGCTTCCTCCGGTACCGTCACAAGATCCGACAGATTCCCGTATTTTAAAGCCACGATGGCCGTCATGACCTTGGTGGTGCTGGCCGGATTCATCCGTTCCGTCAGAGCCTGCTGGTAAAGGGCCGTTCCTCCATCCAGGCTTAAGACTCCGGCAGCCCCTGCCGAAAGAGCCGCCTCTCCCTCTCCGGGGCTGTCGTCTCCTTCTTTTGGTACGGCCAGACCAGCGGCAAAGCCGGGAGCCCGGCCATCTCCCTCCTCTGCCGTAAAGCGGACGGCACGGTCGTCATACGAATACGCATGCTCCAGGCCGCTCTTCTTCCCGCAGCCGGTGACCAGAATTACAAGGGCTGCGGCAAGAAGAACAGCTCTGGATCGTCTGTGCTTTCCGTCTATGATCATTTGTACATTTCCCGCCATTCCAGATCTCCCCGGTCCAGTGCCTTAATGAGCAGCTCTGCCGTGGCCAGGTTGGTAGCCAAAGGAACGTTGTGGATATCGCAGAGCCTTACGGCCTTATTGACATCTGGCTCATGGGACTTGGGCGATAAGGGATCCCGTAAAAAGATCACCAGGTCCATATCGTTGCTCTCGATCTGGGCTCCCATCTGCTGCTCTCCGCCCAGATGTCCGGGCAGGTATTTATGAACGTTTAAGTTGGTGACCTCCTCGATCAGCTTACCGGTGGTACCGGTGGCATAAAGGTTGTGCTTACATAAAATACCCTTGTAAGCAATGCAGAAATTCTGCATCAGTTTTTTCTTGGAATCATGTGCGATCAATCCTACATTCATACGGTTCCCTCCTAAAATTCCAATTTTCTTTGCTGTAAGCCGACATTGAGTAAAATACCTATTCCTATATAAAGACTT
Organism: Enterocloster hominis (ex Liu et al. 2021); assembly: GCA_014385265.1. Lineage (GTDB taxonomy): Bacteria > Bacillota > Clostridia > Lachnospirales > Lachnospiraceae > Alitiscatomonas > Alitiscatomonas aceti. The sequence goes on along the minus strand of JACRTJ010000024.1, from coordinate 10,477 downwards.
GCCAGGGAGCTGACACCATAGCTGATGAACGGCAGCGGAAGGCCTGTGTTGGGAAATACGCCGGTGGCAACTGCAATATTGGTAAAGGACTGGAATCCCACCAGGGCCGCCATACCAGTACAAAACAGCCTCCCGGCCATGTCCCTCGCCCTGGATGCCATCCTCAGGCACTCAAAAACAAACAGGAGGAACAGCAGCAGGACGATCATACAGCCGATAAAGCCCAGTTCTTCGCCGATGACGGAAAAGATAAAGTCTGTATGCTCTTCTGACAAAAAATTTCCATTTTTAACTGAAATGGCTGTGTCGTTAAAAAGCCCTTTTCCGTAAAGACGGCCAGAGCCGATGGCCATTTTGGAATTATCCTGCTGGAGGTTCAGCTCCGCATATTTTCCGGGATTGATAAAGGCCAGGATCCGGTTTATCTGATAAGGCTCCAGAAAGGGCATCATATTGTGTTCTGCCAGCCAGACCACCAGGGCCAGGGAGGGCACCGCCACAGCCAGGGCGCCCGCGATCCACTTATAGCTGATCCCAGCCATATAGATCAGGCAGAGGATAAAGAAAACGATCACGATGCTGGTGGACAGGTCCGGCTGCTTTAAGATCAGAGCCAGAGGCACCGCCGCCAGCACTGCCGCCGTCACCAGCACCGATGGCCGGTTGATCTTCTCCTGGTTCTTCTGAAGGAACCAGGAGAAGAAAAAGATCAGTCCGATCTTCACAAACTCCGAGGGCTGGAACCGGCCGATGACAGGCAGGTCGATCCACCGTCTGGAGCCGCCTCCAAAGCCGCCCAGCTGGCCCGCAACGATCACCGCCAGGAGAATTCCCACACAGCCGATATACACCAGACCGCAGCATTTCATCAGCTTCCGGTAATCCATCAGCGAGATGGCGATGGCTAACATCAGACCGCCGAACATGCCGATGAGCTGGCGGTTCACATAGCTTCTGTCACCGCCTACGGCGCTGTTTATGACCACAACGCCCACAAGATTCAGGGCCAGCACATAAAACAGCAGCCGGAAATTATAGTTTCTGAAATTGTACTCTGAAAACATTTAAAGAAAAGTCCCCTTTGTGCTGAGGACACGGATGGGGATGCTGGCATAGAGGACCGGAAGACGTCCGCAGGTCCCGGGCCCGTCCATCTGGGTGATCTTGATCTCCAGCCCATCCGTATCGATCTCCATGTATTTTGATATGGCTTTTATCATATCGTCCTTGATCATTTCAAGGATCTCCGGCGTACATCCGGCCCGGTCCGAGATAAGTAAAAACTGGAGCCGCTTTTTTGCGATGGTCCCGGAGTTCCTCTTTGTCAGGATTTCCAACAGATTTACCATTCCCTAGGCCCGCTTTAAAAATCCCTGGAACCTGGAAAAGATCCCCCTGCTCTTCTCAAGATCCATCAGGGGTACCTCCTGACCAAGCACCCGTCTGCAGATATTGAGGTAGGCCTGTCCCGCAAAGGGGTTCATGCCTACGATCGGCTCTCCCTGGTTGGTGGAAACGACGATCTGGGCGTCGTCGGGAATGGCTCCCAGGATCGGGATCCCCAGAATGTCCGTCACATCCTCAATGGACATCATATCGCCCCTCCGCACCATATCCATGCGGATCCGGTTGACGATGAGATCGGTCTTAGTGATCTCGCTGGCCTCCAGAAGGCCGATGATCCGGTCGGCATCACGGATGGCAGAAACCTCCGGCGTAGTGACCACAAAGGCCCTGTCGGCTCCCGCAATGGCATTTTTAAAGCCCTGCTCGATCCCTGCCGGACAGTCCAGAAGAATAAAATCGAATTCCTCCCTCAGGTCGTCCACCAGCTTTTTCATCTGGCCCGGGGACACGGAAGACTTGTCCCTGGTCTGGGCGGAGGGAAGCAAAAACAGGTTCGGATATCTTTTGTCTTTTATAAGGGCCTGCTTCATACGACAGTTGCCCTCCACGACGTCCACCAGATTGTAGACGATGCGGTTTTCCAGTCCCATGACCACGTCCAGGTTCCTAAGGCCGATATCGGTATCGATCAGTACGACCTTCTCCCCCAGCATGGCAAGACCAGTTCCGACATTCGCAGAGGTCGTCGTCTTGCCTACACCCCCTTTACCGGATGTAACAACAATGACTTCACTCATAAGAATATCCTCCTGTATTCAGTTGTGGCAGCAGCCGTCCAGGATCTGGAGGACAGTTACTGCTTATCTATTCTATTTTACATGATAAACAGAAAATTTTCCAGTCCTAAATGAAATTAAGTGCACTTAAAAAGCTCTTTTTTATGGGTTCCGAACAAATCCGCCCATTTTTGATAAGAATCATCATGGGCCCCCAGCCCAGGAGCCGCCCCTTTTCTGCCTTCTGGAACGCAAGATCCGAGATCCTTACCTGGGAGGGCGCCATCTCCATGGCCACCACCACGGCATTCCTGTTTCCAGACAGGCCTGCCTGGGCCGTTCCCTTTAAGGTCCCAAGGATAATGATGTTTCCTTTAGCCGATACCCTGGCCCCGCAGTCCACGTCGCCGATGACGACGATGCTGGCCTCAGATTCCAGGACGTCCCCGTTCCTCAGATTCCCTTTATAAAACTGGCCCGTGCTGGCAGAAAGCTCCATGAGCTTTTCATTTAACGCCTTCTCGCACCTGCGGATCCGTTCCGCATCCGCGTCGATGAGGCACAGGATCTCGATCCCGGAATTTTCTGTGATGGCGTTGACCACAGAAAATTCCTCCTCCGGCGACAGCCTCCTTCCCTCCAGGGTCAGGGTCATCTGGGCAGAGCCCCAGAACCGGGCCGTCTCCCTGAATTTCTTTTTTACCGCCTCCAAAAGCTCTGTAAAGGGAAGGGCCGGATCCAGGTACACCGTCATCCCGGCCTTATTTCCCTTTATGACCACTGGGTTCTGCATGAAAGAAGCCTCCTTTTTACTATAAAAGTCCCGGATCCCTTGGCATCAGTCTCCGATCTCCACATTGGAAACGTTCAGAGCGCTGTTGTTTAAGATATAATCCAGATCTGTATAGCCGTAGTAATACCGGTAGATATTCTTGGCCGCCGTGGCCGCATTGGACGAGGAATAGCCGTAAGGAATGTTGACGGTCACAGCGATCTCCGGATCCTGGTAGGGCGCAAAGGACACGAAGAAGGCATGGTTGATGATATGGCCGTTTTTCAATTCCTCAGCTGTACCCGTCTTACCGGCAATATCCACCTCCAGATCGCTGAAGATCTTCTTGGCCGAGCCGTCGGAGATCACCTTTCTCATACCGCTGTGGACCACGTTCCAGGTGGAATCGGCAATGTCCACGGTGGACCGTACCTCCGGCGTATAATCGGTGATCAGATTCCCCTGGGAATCGGTGAGCTTATCCAGAAGGCTCAGCTTAAATACCGTTCCCCGGTTGGCAATGGCCGTGATGTAACGGGCCAGCTGCACATTGGAGTAGGAATGGTTGGCCTGGCCGATGGAGGAGGCCTCCGGCTTTTCTGTGGTCATCTGGGGACTCTTTTCTGAGATCTCAATGCCCGAGGTCTCGTCCAGCCCGAACATGGCCGCATATTTCCGGATCTTTTCGATTCCCAGCTCCGGAGAATACGTGCCGTTCTCATCCATGGAGAGCCGGTGACCCATGTCTGCAAAGAACACGTTGCAGGAATTCATGATGCCGTGCTCCGCATCCAGTGGGCCGTGCTGGCCCGGATAGATCCAGCACCTCATATGGGGGGTGATCTCCTGGTACATACCTGTACAGTTGACTGTTTCAGAAAGACCGATGGCCTTTTCCTCCAGGGCGGCCACGGCCATGATGGGCTTAAACGTGGAGCCCGGGGCTTTCTGGGCCTGGGTCGCATTGTTGAACAGCGGCAGGGACATGTCGTTGTTCAGCTTATTGTAGTATTCCGCATCCACTGTACCGGAAAACTTATTGTTGTCATAGCTGGGATACGTCACCAGGGCCCGTACCTCTCCCGTCTTCACATCGGTCACCACGCATCCGGCCGAACAGGGATCCAGGGCCAGCTGGGCCGGGGTGATCTCAATATCCGAGATCTTCTGGCGGATGAACTGGAAGGCATACTCGTCTCCGTTGGCCTCCAGCATCCGGACCTCCGCCTCATCGTAAGCCAGGATATTCTGGGAATACAGGGCCAGGCACAGCTCCTTTCCTGTGACAGAACCGCCGTTTATGAGATACTTATAGATCCGTTTTGAAAACTCGCTGTCTGTTTCCAGGTCCCCGATCACATAATCCACCAGGATCTGGTAAATGTGGTCGGCGTCGGAATATTTATCCTCCATCTTAAGCTTCGTGGTGTCGATCCAGTTTTCAGCGATCCCCTTATACAGATACTCCCTGAGGCTCACCGTCTCCGCCGCCCATGCCTGGTACGCCTCGGAATCCCGGTCGATCCGGTCTCTCATCACCACCTCCTGGGACACCAGGTAGGAATAAATATACTGCATATAGGATTTCTGGTCTTCACCCAGGGAGGCCATGGGAGCCGCATTCTCGTTCAACAGCTCCGACCGGATCCAGGAAAGGGTCTGCTCCCTGGACTGGCTGTACTTGGCGTAGATGGATTTTTCCACCTGGGACGCCTCCGGGGCAGAAAACGCGTCCATGTCCAGCACATTGTTGTTGATCAGCTGGAAGTACACATCCTTCACCGGAATGGGGATATTGGAGCCCTTTTTGTAATCTGTCTCCTCCAGATCCCGGTTCACCAGCTTGTTGGTGATGATACCTGCCAGCTGCTGCTCCAGAAGATTATAGATCCCGATCTGCAGATCCCGGTCGATGGTCAGATACACGTCGTTTCCGGCCTTGGGATCGGTTTTCTCCACGATCTCCACGATCCGTCCCGTGCTGTTCACATACATGGTCTGGGAGCCCTTTTTCCCCTGGAGCTCCGGCTCCATGGAGGCCTCAATGCCGGTCTTTCCCACCAGATCCGTCAGCTCATAATCGGGATTGGTCTCCTTGAGCTTTTCCAGCTCATCATCCCATACCTTTCCTGTGTAGCCGATGATGGGCGCAAAGTAAACGCTGTCATTGTAGACACGGAGGGTGGTCTCCTCGATGGCCACGCCCTTAAGATCCGCCGAGTTTTCCAGAACGTCGGTCATGGTCTCCCGGCTCACGTTGGAGGCGATGGTGGTGGTCATATATTTCTGGTAGGCCGTAAAGCCCATGGTATAACGGATATTGATGATCCCCAGAGCCTCCTCGTCCGTAAGCGTCACAGGATCTCCGTCCTCATCCGTCAGCTTATCCAGCCCATAGTCCTTAAATTTGGCGTCGAACATCTCCCTGGGAGTGATATCCGAGGGCGTGCTCCCGTCCTCTGCATCCAGCTCCGAGGGGGATTTTAAGCCGTAGTAGTCGCTGATGAACCGCTTTCTGGCCGTCTCGCTGGAGGTGGTGTAGACCATTTCCCCGGAGGGCTCGATGGCCACGGCAAATTCTCCCCGGACCTTTTCTCCGTGGCGGTTTAAGATCTGCACCAGCAGAAGGAGCATCCGGTTTCTCTCAGCAGTGGTGGTATAATCGCCGTTGTCCTGGATCGTCACATTATAAGCCAGCTGGTTATAAGCCAGGAGATTCCCGTTGCGGTCATAGATATTGCCCCGGGTCCCCGCCAGCTTTATGGTCTTTTCCGTCTTTGCCATGTAGTTTTCCTGATACTCCTCGCCTTCAATGATCTGGAGTTTAAAAAGCTGTACGGCCAGGACTCCGAACAGGAATACAAAAAATACTCCCAGGATAAAGGTCCTGGAGGCCAGGAGCTTCTTCAGCGACTCCTTCAGTATCTCATACAGGTCGTTAAGCAATGGTCGTGTCTCTCCTTTTTTTCATCTCTTCCAGCTTCCTGCTGATAAACAGGAACAGGCGGTAAACGGCCAGCGTCGTCACCACCGTGAACACGGTTTCCGGGAGGATGATGTTTATAAGGTAATACCCAAAGCCCAGGCGTCCCCGGAACAGAAAGCCGAATACATACAGGTACAGGTTGTATGCCAGTTCATTGACCACGCTGAGGGCCAGGGGCAGCGTGATATAATCCTCGTAATAATATCTGGTGGCAATGCCGTTTAAATATCCCATCCAGATATAGAACAGCGTATAAAATCCCATGGGGCCGCCGGAGGAAAGGTCCATCAGCAGTCCGGCCACCAGTCCGTAGCACATGCCCGACGCGCTTCCCCGGATAAACCCAAAGGAGAAGATCAGGATCAGCATCAGGTTCGGGTAGGCTGAAAGGAACGGCAGCAGCGGGAACACGCAGGTCTGGACCGAAAACGCCAGCAAAAGCAGGACAAGGTTCAGCGCGATCTGTTTTAAATTACTATTCATCAAATTCAGGCCCTGCCTCCTTTAGATCTGTGATCACCAGCACCTCCTGGAGACGGTCGAACTGGGCCACCGGGATCACGTAGCCGGATTTCGTCAGGTTGTCATTGTAGTCCACCGTGATATCCGTAGCATAGCCGATGAGGATACCCGGCAGGAATTTTTCACTGATGTTGGAGGTTACGATCATATCCCCGTCCCGGATATCGTCGTCCTTTTCCATATATCCCAGGTTCAGCCGCCCCTCCTTGAACAGCTTAAGATCCCCAGACACCATGCACGTATCCCCGGACTGCTGGGCCATGGCGCTGACCTGGCTGGAATCGTCGATGATGGACCGGACCGTGGCATAGTTGGCTCCCACATCCGTGACGATGCCCACTAAGCCGCCGCCGGCAATGACGTTCATATTTTCCTTAATACCGTCGTCCGCCCCCTTGTCGATGCGGAACACAGAAAACCAGTTTCCTGAATCCTTGGCAATGATCCTGGCCCCCACCTTCTGGTACTGCATGTACTGGGTATCCAGCTCATAAAGCTCCCGGAGCCGCTCCAGCTCCTGCTGCTCTGCCCGGAGCCTTGTATTCTCCTCTGTGAGTTCATCCACCTGGGCCTTTAAGGTCTCGTTTTCCTTCATGGCGTCCTTTAAGCTCCCCAGGGCGCTGGCCTCCTTATAGATGCTTCCGCCCACGGCGTTGATCCCCGACTGGATCGGGACCAGCACATAGCCCACCGCATTCCGCAGCGGATTCAAAAGACTGCCGTTTAAGGATGTAATGCCGATCATGCAGACACAGACTGCCGACAGTCCGAATAAAAAATATCTGGTGTTTTTCATTGTTACAGAATTCCCCGTTCTTTCAGGCTCACATAGGAAGTATCCCCGATTATGATATGGTCTAACAGCGGGATGCCGATCAATTTCCCGGCCTCCTCCACCCGCTTTGTAAACAGGCAGTCCTCCCGGCTGGGGGCAGCGTCGCCGCTGGGATGGTTATGGAGCAGGATCACCGAGGAGCCCCGGTAGCGGAGAGCCTCAATAAACAGCTCCCTGGGCGTGGCCAGGGAGGCGTTGACCGTCCCCTTGGAAATATCCACATCCCGGATCAGCACATTTTTCGTGTTGAGCACCAGGAGCTTCACATGCTCCTGCTCCATATGACGCATCTCCTCCATAAAATAATCGGCGATCACCGCCGGATGGTCGAAGACCAGCTCCCTGCCGGATCGGACCGCCTTCCAGATCCGTCTGGAAAGCTCCCCCACTGCCGCCAGCTGGATGGCCTTCACGTTTCCGATGCCCCGGACTGCCTTATAGTCCGGCAGCGTATGATGAAGAAGGCCGGGAAGTCCCGGAGGATCTCCCAGCGTCAATATCTTCTCTGCCAGAGCCCTGGCAGAAATATCCTTTGTACCGGTCCTCAGGATCACAGCTAAAAGCTCCGCATCCGATAAGACCTCCACGCCCTGTTCCATGGCCTTTTCATAGGGCCGTTCAGAAACAGGCAGGTTTTTCATGGTTTCGGTTCTCTTTTCATTCATTCTGGTACACCTGGCCTTTCCGGCTCTCCAAGTACCTTACTTCTCCCGGTGTCAGATGAAATGATACGTCAGAATGGCGATGATCACGCCAATGATGCTGGCCATGGTGATCCGGATGCTTAAGCCAAAGGTAATGACCAGGATCCCAAGGTTCAGTACCAGGGGATCATTTAACCCAAAGGACTGGCCAAAGTTCAGCCAGGATAAAAACGGCACTCCCGACGCCGCCTCCCCGATGAAGCCGCCTAAGACGATACCGGATAAGACCATGAGCAGAAGCACCCAGGAATTTTTGCTTCTCATGATACTACCTCGCGTATGCTACACAATATAACACATTTTTCCATTCAATACAATGCGTCCGGCCAGAAACCGCCGCCGTCACTTCTTAAAAGTTTCTTTAAATTTTTTAAAGATTTATGATCCCCGCGTCACAAAGCTTCTGTAAGGACATTAAGATCCCCAGCTTTGCGTGGTACCAGGTAAGACCTCCCTGGAAGTAAACGGCATAGGGCGGCTTGATGGGCGCGTCGGCAGAAAGCTCGATGGAGGCTCCCTGGATAAAGGCCCCGGCTGCCATGATCACATCGGAATCATAGCCCGGCATGGCCCAGGGCTCCGGCGTTACAAAGCTGTCCACCGGTGCTGCCGCCTGGATCCCCTCACAGAACCGGATCACGCCCTCGGGAGTCCCGAAGGTAATGGCCTGGATGATGTCGTGACGGCTCTCGCTTCCGTTGGGAACAACGCCAAAGCCCAGCTTCTCATACAGGTTTGCGGCAAATACTGCGCCCTTTAAGGCCCCGGCCACCACCGTGGGGGCTAAGAACAGGCCCTGGTATAAGGACTGGCTGACGCCCAGGCTGGCACCTACCTCTTTGCCCAGGCCGGGAGCCGTCAGACGGTAAGCTGCCCGCTCGATGCAGTCCTTTCTTCCCACGATATAACCGCCGATGGGAGCCAGGCCGCCGCCGGGATTTTTGATCAGGGAGCCGACGATCATATCCGCTCCCACGTCCGTGGGCTCCAGGGTCTCCACAAATTCGCCGTAGCAGTTGTCCACCATGCAGATCACGTCGGGCTTTATGCTCTTTATGAAGGAGATCAGCTCCCCGATCCGCGCCACAGAAAGGGTGGGACGGGTCGCGTAGCCCTTGGACCGCTGGATCTCCACCAGCTTCGTCCGCTCATTGATGGCCTTCCGGATCCCTTCAAAATCAAAGCTGCCGTCGGGAAGCAGATCCACCTGGCTGTATGTGATGCCGAACTCCTTTAAGGATCCCACGGAATCCCGGATGCCGATAACCTCTTCCAAGGTATCGTAGGGCTTTCCCACCGGGGACAGGATCTCGTCTCCAGGTCTTAAGTTGCCCGAAAGGGCCACCGTCAGGGCATGGGTCCCGGAGATCAGCTGGGGGCGCACCAGGGCGTCCTCGCCGTGAAAGGCTCTGGCGTATACCTCTTCCAGGGTATCCCGGCCCAGATCGTTATAGCCGTAGCCGGTGGTGCCTGCAAAATGGATATCGCTGACCCTGGCCTCCTGCATGGCTTTAATGACCTTCAGCTGATTATACTCCGCCACCCCGTCGATCTCCTCAAACCGCTCCTTTAAGGCAGCCTCCGTTTCTCTGGCAAATTTAAGCACTTTCTCGGAAATTCCGAGCTGTTCATACATTCCTGTAAGTTCCATGACTTTATTTTCGCTCCTTCTTCTTTCCTCCGGCCCTGCCGCCGGTTCCCGTTACTCTATGATCTTCCGTTCCTTAAGATCCCTGATCATCCATTCCAGGATCTGATCCCGGTCAAAGGAAAACCGTTCCTGGTCCACCCAGGTCACATCCCGTTCCCGCTTAAACCAGGTCAGCTGCCGCTTGGCAAAATGCCTGGTATCCCGCTTGAGGATATAGACAGCCTCCTCCAGGCTGGTCTCCCCGGAAAGGCAGTCCAGGATCTCTTTGTAGCCCAGGCCCTGCATGGACACCAGATCCCTGGTGCAGCCCATGGCCTTCAGCCTCTCCACCTCGTCCACCAGGCCGTTTTCCAGCATCTCGTCCACCCGCCTGTCAATGCGGGAATAAAGCCTTCCCCGGTCCATATTAAGGACGTAATAGGCAAAGTTGTAGGGCGAGGTCTTCTCTCGCTCTGCGGCGTTGTGGGCGGAGATCTTTTCCCCGGTCTTTTCGTAAAACTCCAGGGCGCGGATCACCCGCTTCACATTGTTTTCATGGATGGCCTCTGCCGATTCCGGATCCCGCTCCATTAACATCTTATGGAGGACCGGCGGCCCTTCCTTCTCTGCCAGCGCCTCCAGCCTGTGCCTGTATTCCATATCGCCGTCGTTTTCCGTAAAATCGATGTCGTATAAAAGGGCCTGGATATAAAAGCCCGTCCCTCCGGCCACAATGGGGATATGGCCGTTTTCCCGGATCCTTTTCATGGCCTTTTTCGCCATATCCTGGAATACCACCACGTTGAAGGCTTCCTCCGGATCCAGCACGTCGATGAGGTAGTGGGGGATCCCGTCCATCTCCTCTTTCGTCACCTTGGCAGAGCCCACGTCCATATGGCGGTAGA
>JACRTJ010000016.1 GCA_014385265.1 Enterocloster hominis (ex Liu et al. 2021) | reverse complement strand
TCAGCAACTGCATAACCTTAACATACACAATATTCAATTTTTAAAGCAGCCACCGAAAGATGGCTTGTTTGTGATGCGATTAAGGGAATGGATACCCTCTACTTCTCATTTTCAATCTTATACACCTTAAAAAAGCTCCTGCGGTACGCGTCCGTCACCTCCGGCTCATAGGCCACCACCGCCTGGTCCATATTGCCGGAAAACAGGATCACCCGATCGTCCAGGATCCCATAATACGGATATAAAACTGCCTCATCCCGGCCGCCGGATGGATGATCATGATAATAATACCAGGTTTCATAAGCGGCACCGGCCTGGTAATAGGTGGGGATCAGATTATAAACGGCCCTTAGGTTATGATAGTCTCCGGCGCTGTCCTCCGCTCTCTTGGAAAGCCTCACCAGCTGGACGATATTCAGATGCCCCATGGCAGAGCGGCCGTCCAGTGAAAACGCCGGCAGCAACCTGGCCAGGATACAGCTTTCCGCAGGCACATAAAAATACGCATTCTTTCTCCCGGCGCTCAGATTCTCCCAGATGGCACTCCAGAGATACCGTTCCACAGCGATCACTCCGTTTATGGTACGCATTCCCGGAGCGCTGATCTGTCCCGGAGGTTCCGGAGTCGTTTCAAATCCGGCCTCCATCCCGCATATATTTCCCGCCTCCTCCAGCATCCGGCGGATCATGCACCGCATAAAATAAACGTCGTCTCCATCCATAGCCCGGTAATACGCCTCCTGCAGCTCCCGGTGCTCCCGGACACCCAGCCGCAGCTCCCGGCGGATCGCTTCAAAGATCTGCGGATCCGGCAGCCTCGTTCCGGCCAGATACCGCTGGATATTCACCCGGTTGATACCCGTGATCCTGGCAAATTCATAGTTGGTATATCCACTGGCCCTTAAATGGGCCTCCAACAGCTCATGAAATCTTCGTTTTTCCATACTGGCTCCCCCTCCCCGCAATTAAAGCCCCCAGAAAGCAAAAACGCCTGCCGGAAGACGTATCTTACCGGCAGGACATTCTATTCTAGCAGCATAATTCAGTAATCACCTGCGCAAAGATCTTCGCGCTCATTAAAAGCTCATCGATCACCGCAAACTCGTCGGGACCGTGCATGTTATTTTCTGTTTCCGGCATGGCCGCGCCGAAAGCAACTCCGTTCTTTAAGTGGTGGACATACGTTCCGCCTCCGATGGCGATGCACTCTCCCTTTCTTCCCGTGTACATCTCATAGCTCTTAAGGAGCGTCTGGACAAACTGGGAATCTCCGGGAACGTGGTGGGGCGGGTTCATGGAATCATTGTTTAAAGAGATCCCGTACCCGGCCATGGCCGCCTTCGCCGGCTTTAAGGTATTCTCCTCATTGGAGCAGATGGGGCAGCGGCTGTCAAAATCACCGGAAAGGCTGGTCTCCGTGATCTCCAGCATGCTGAAGGTCAGGGTCAGCTGGCCGGATTCCTCGTCCTCCATGGCGATCCCCAGGTTCTTTCCGAACCAGTCGCCGTGGGGCATCAGCTTATTCAGGGCACGGATCTTTTCCACCTGTCCGCACTCCGCCAGCTCCAGCTTTTCGATCAGTGCAAGAAGTCCTGTCAGGGCGTTTTTCCCCTTCCAGGGGGTGGAAGCATGGCCGTTTTCCCCAAAGGCCTCGATCTTCATATAGCCGCCCTCAGAGGTCACGTCAAAGCGGATCCCCAGCTCGGCCTCTAAGGTATGGGCAAAGGCCTCTGTATCGGAGCCGTCCAGTCCCTCAAATAAGGCCTCCGCCTTGGAGGGAACCACGTTGGACTTGGTGCCGCTCTTAAAGGATACCATTCTGGGAAGGGCCTGGCTCTTTTCAAACTCCGCCGTGAACTGGCCGTGGAGGCTGCCCTTTTCAATGTTGATCACCGGGAAGCTGGCGTCCGGAGAGAAGGTCATGGGGGCCTCCTCCTCCACACTGTAATAGTGGCGGATATCGGAGCTGCCGCACTCCTCATCAGTTCCCAGGATCAGACGCACGTTCTTCTTCACCGGGATCCCCAGCTCCTTCACAGCGCGCATGGCGTAGAGGGCTGCGATGGCCGGACCCTTATCGTCGGCAGTTCCGCGGCCATAGATCTTTCCATCCTTTACCACCGGTACAAAGGGCTCTGTCACCGTCCATCCGTCTCCCGCCGGAACGATGTCCAGATGGGCTAAGATATCCAACTGCTTTTCCTTATCGTTCAGATCCACCGTTCCCACATAGTTGTCGTAGTTGTTGATGGAAAATCCGTAGCATTCTGCAATGTGGAGCGCTGCGCCCAGGGCCTCAAAGCAGCCGTCTCCGTAGGGCCTTCCTGCCCGGTAGGAATCCTTGGTGCTGTCGATCTTACAAAGCTCCGCGATATCCTCCAGCATTTCTGTTTTATGGGCGTCGATAAATTTGTCTATTTTTTCTCTGTACACGTTTCTGCCTCCTATTTCATCATTCCGGCCAGCACTTCATTGACCACTTTTCCGTCTGCCTTTCCCTTTACCAGGGGCATTAAGACCTTCATGATCCGTCCCTTATCTTTGGCCGTCGGCGCTTCCATCTCCAGCTCCTTTAAAACTCCGTTTATGATCTCTGTGATCTGGTCCACAGTCAGGTCTGCCGGAGCAAACTCCTGGTATACCTCCATCCGCTTTCTGGCCTCTTCGATGATGTCGGTCCGGTCTGCGGGGGCCGTATCCATGGTCTCCTTGGTCTGCTTTAATTCCTTTTTGATCACTGCATTGGCCTCGTCCTCGGTCAGGGGAGAACGCTTGTCGATCTCTGCATTCTTTAAAGCAGATAAAAGCATGGACAGAGAATCCTTCCTGTCCTTATCCTTGGCCTTCATGGCCTCTACCATAGCTGCACGTACAAGCTCGATCTTGCTCATAGGATCCCTTCCTTTCCTTATTAATATCAATTAATTCCGTCCGAACTCAGCCAGTCTTAAGCCTGGGTTTCTCTCTTCCACCATCCCGACGCTCCAGCTATTGATGAACAGGAGCAGCGGATTGCCCTTCAGATCACAGATCCGCTTCATATCGGAGGTACCCTGGATCCTGGCCACATCCACCTCGCCTGGATTCTCGATCCACCGGATATACTCAAAGGGAAGCTGCTCCAGCTTTACCTCCACGTTGTACTCGTTCTCCAGGCGGTAGGTCAGCACCTCGAACTGCAGGACGCCCACAACGCCTACGATGATCTCCTCCATGCCTGTATTGAACTCCTGGAAGATCTGGATGGCTCCCTCCTGGGCGATCTGGCTGATGCCCTTGATAAACTGCTTTCTCTTCATGGTATCCATCTGGCGCACCCTGGCGAAGTGCTCGGGAGCAAAGGTGGGGATCCCCTCAAACTGGAATTTCCCGCCGGGAGCGCATAAGGTATCTCCAATGGAGAAAATACCCGGATCAAATACGCCGATGATGTCTCCGGCGTACGCCTCCTCGATGATCTTTCTGCTCTCTGCCATCAGCTGCTGGGGCTGGGTCAGACGGATCTTCTTCCCGCCCTGGACATGGTTCACTTCCATTCCAGCCTCAAACCTTCCGGAGCAGATCCGCATGAACGCGATCCTGTCCCTGTGGGCCTTGTTCATGTTGGCCTGGATCTTAAATACAAAGGCGGAAAACTTTTCATCAAACGGATCCACCTGGCCATCCAGAGTCTTTCTGGGAAGCGGGGAGGAGGTCATATTTAAGAAATGCTCCAGGAAGGTCTCCACGCCGAAGTTGGTCAGAGCCGAACCGAAGAACACCGGAGAAAGCTCGCCGCGGTTTACTAACTCCTGGTCAAATTCATCGCTGGCTCCGTCTAAAAGCTCGATATCATCCCTGAGCTGGGCGTGGTAATCCTGGCCGATGATGGAGTCCACATCCGCGCCCTCCACGTCGAAGGTCCTGCTGGCCACCTCCTTCTGGCCTCCCATGGCGGCCGTGAAGGTGGTGATCTGCTTTGTCTGACGGTCGTATACGCCCTTAAAATTCTTGCCGCAGCCGATGGGCCAGTTGATGGGGCAGGTATGGATCCCCAGGACCTCTTCGATCTCGCTCATCAGCTCAAAGGGATCCCTGGCCTCCCGGTCCATTTTGTTCACAAAGGTAAAGATCGGGATATGGCGCATCACACAGACCTTGAAAAGCTTGATGGTCTGTGCCTCCACACCCTTGGAGCCGTCGATGACCATCACCGCCGAGTCCGCAGCCATAAGGGTCCGGTAGGTATCCTCCGAGAAGTCCTGATGGCCCGGCGTGTCCAGGATATTGATGCAGTAGCCTTCATAATTAAACTGTAAAACCGAAGAGGTAACGGAAATTCCCCTCTCCTTCTCGATCTCCATCCAGTCGGAGACCGCATGCTTTGTGGCCTTCCTTCCCTTTACGGTTCCCGCCAGATTGATGGCTCCTCCGTAAAGAAGGAATTTTTCAGTCAGTGTCGTCTTACCGGCGTCCGGGTGCGAAATGATCGCAAAGGTGCGCCGTCTCTTTATTTCATCTGCAAAAGCTGCCAATGGAAAACCTCCAATTCAAACGTCTTAAAATCACAACATCCTTATTTTGCCAATAAATTCACCATTCGTCAAGTATAATCTGGGCCAGACCCGTTCCGTCTTAAAAATCCTCCGGCTCCTTCCTCTCCATTCCAAAAACAGCGTCCAGGATCCTTCCGGCCACGTCCTCCTTGGACATCTTGGGAAGCTCCGTCTCCTTTTCTCTGGTGATCAGCGTCACCACGTTGGTATCGGTGCCGAAGCCAGCCCCGTCCACCTTCAGGTTATTGGCCACGATCATATCCAGCTTCTTCTTTTCCAGCTTTGCCCTGGAATTTTCCAGCATATGCTCCGTTTCCATGGAAAAGCCGCAGAGGAACTGGCCCTCTTTCTTATGCTCTCCCAGCCACTTTAAGATATCGTCGGTGCGCTCCAGCTGGATCGCCATATCCCCGTCCTTTTTCTTTGTCTTTTCCGTATTGACGAATTTAGGCCGGTAATCAGCCACCGCCGCTGCCTTTATGATGGCGTCCTGCCCTGCGCTCCTGGCGGTCACGGCCTCAAACATCTCCTTGGCGCTCTCCACCGGCACCAGGTCCACGAACATGGGCGGCTTCTCCTCCGCCGGTCCTGTGACCAGAGTCACCTGGGCCCCCCGGTACGCAGCGGTCTTCGCAATGGCGTATCCCATCTTCCCGGTGGAGTGGTTGGTGATGTAGCGGACCGGATCGATGGCCTCCCTGGTGGGACCGGCGGTCACTAAGATCTTTTTCCCGGCCAGATCCTTTTCATACCGGATCTCCTTTAAAATATACTGGAGCAGTACCTCCGGCTCCGGCATTTTCCCGGCTCCCGTATCCCCGCAGGCCAGATAGCCGCTGGCCGGGGAGATCACCTCCATCCCGTACCGTTCACAGATCCTTAAATTATCCTGGGTGATGGGATTTTCAAACATCCGGGTGTTCATGGCAGGGCTTATGATCTTTTTGCAGGTGCAGGCCAGGACGGTGGTGGTCAGCATATCGTCAGCCAGGCCATGGGCCAGCTTTGCGATCACATTGGCAGAGGCCGGAGCCACCAGCACCACATCCGCCAGCTTTGCCAGGGAAACGTGCTCCACGGAAAACTCAAAATTCCGGTCAAAGGTGTCCACCAGGCACTTGTTCCCGGTCAGCGTCTCGAAGGTAATGGGATTGATGAAATTGGTGGCGTTTTCTGTCATGATCACATGGACATCGGCCCTTAATTTTTTCAGCGCGCTGGCCAGATAAGCGATCTTATAGGCCGCAATACTCCCTGTCACGCATAAAAGCACTGTTTTTCCCTTCAACATTTTGGAATCCTCCGTTGTATTTCCGATTATTTTGTGGTAAAATCACTTTCATTAAAAAATAATGATCGTACATAGCACTTAATTATATCACTTACGATTCAAATGTGGAAGGAGTTTTCTTTATGATTTTAGCCGTAGACATGGGAAACAGCAATATCGTCGTGGGCGGGCTGGATGACCAGTCCACATATTTTGAAGAGCGGATCACCACCGACGACCGCAAGACAAGCCTGGAATACGCCATCATGCTGAAAAACATCCTGGAAATACACAAGGTAAAACGGAGCGACATCGAGGGCTCCATCATCTCCTCCGTTGTACCGCCCTTAAACGCCCCTCTTTCCTCGGCCGTAAAAAAGATCACCGGAAAACGGCCGTTTTTAGTGGGATCTGGCATGAAGACCGGCTTAAACATTAAAATGGACAACCCTAAGGCCGTAGGCGGCGACCGGATCGTGGCTGCGGTGGCGGCCATTGCGAAGTATGAGGGCCCTATCATCATCATCGATATGGGGACCGCCACCACTATGGATGTGGTGGATAAGGCAGGCTCCTACATCGGCGGCGTGATCCTGCCCGGCGTCAAGGTCTCTTTAAATTCCCTGGTGTCCAATACGGCCCAGCTTCCCAGGATCAACCTGGATGTTCCCAAACGGACCATCGGAAAAAATACCATCGAGTGTATGAGAAACGGCATCATGTACGGCAACGCCGCCATGCTGGACGGGCTCATCGACCGGATGGAGGCAGAATTAGGAGAACCGGCGACTCTGGTGGCCACTGGAGGCATGTCCCGGTTCATCACTCCCCTCTGCACCCATAAGATCATTTACGACGCGGATCTCCTGCTGCGGGGCCTTCTGATCCTTTACCGTCAGAACATGACAGAATAACCCGTTAAAACAGGCCTGCAGAATTTACCAGCCGGCCTCCGGTATAATCCTTACCAAAACCGTACATCATTCTCAATATAGCAAAATCCAGAGAATGATCCAGGAGGTAAGGATATGTCCGGTTATAAGGTTGAAATATGCGGAGTCAATACGGCCAAGCTGCCGTTACTTACCACAGAAGAGAAGGAAGAGCTTTTTAAAAGGATCCTGGCCGGCGATAAGCAGGCCAGGGAGGATTACATCAAAGGAAATCTGCGTCTTGTGTTAAGCGTCATCCAGCGCTTCTCCGGAAATAACGAGAACGTGGACGACCTGTTCCAGATCGGATGCATCGGTCTCATCAAGGCCATCGACAATTTTGACATCACCCAGAATGTCCGTTTCTCCACCTACGCGGTCCCCATGATCCTGGGGGAGGTCCGCCGGTATCTCCGGGACAACAATTCCATCCGTGTCAGCCGCTCCCTGCGGGACACTGCCTACAAAGCCATCTACGCCAGAGAAAATCTCATGAAAAAGAACATGAAAGAACCCACCATCATGGAAATCGCTGATGAGGTGGGTCTGAGCAAAGAGGAGATCACCTACGCCATGGACGCCATCCAGACGCCCATGAGCCTTTATGAGCCTGTCTATACCGACGGCGGCGATCCCCTTTATGTCATGGACCAGATCAGCGATAAGAAAAACAGGGAGGAAAACTGGATTGAGCAGCTTTCCTTAAACGAGGCCATGAAACGGCTCCCGGACCGGGAGCGGAACATCATCCGCATGCGCTTTTATGAGGGCCGCACCCAGACCGAGGTGGCGGAGGAGGTGGGCATCAGCCAGGCCCAGGTCTCCAGGCTGGAAAAAAATGCACTGAAGACCATGCGGAGCTATCTGTCCTGACCGCTCCCCTTCTTTTATACGGCTTCTGATCCCCGGAGCTTTTTAAGGACCGCCTCCTCCGATGGGATACTGGGGATCCCTCCGGGCATTTCTGTGGACAGGCTGGCCGCTGTGGATGCGAAAGCGCCCATGGCGGCCAGCTCTTTTTCATCCAGCTCCTCCGGCGCTTTCCCGGACTTTAAAAGCCAGGCCACGGCGCTTCCCCCGAAAATATCCCCGGCTCCCGTGGTGTCCACCGGCATCACTCTGGGGCAAGCTGCCCGGGCGGCCGCCTTTTCATTGGACAGATACGCACCCCTGGGGCCCATGGTCACCATGGAAAGCTTTACGCCGAATTCCTTCTGGAGCTTTTCAGCCGCCTTCTCTTCGTCGGTGATCCCCCAGAGGAATTCCGCCTCCTCGTCGCTGATCTTCACCACATCCGCCTGGGAAAGCCCCCAGAGGATCTGCTCCCTGGCCTCGTCCGGCGTGTTCCACAGGGGAAGCCGCAGGTTCGGATCAAAGGTGATCCACCCTCCCTTTTTCCGGGCGTATTCCACCGCCCGTTTCGTTGCTGCGCGCACCGGCTCGTCTGTGAGGCTTAAGGTGCCGAAATGAAATACCTTTGCCTGGTCGATCAGCTCCAGGTCCAGCTCCTCAAAGGAAAGCTGCGTATCCGCCCCCGGCTTTCTGGCGAAGCTGAAGGACCGGTCTCCTCCGGCGTCAAAGGTAACAAAGGCCAGGGTCGTGAACACCGAGCTGTCCTGCCGGATCCCCTTTGTCTCGATCCCGGCCTCCTTAAGGGTATTTATGAGCAGCCCGCCAAAGGCGTCCGTTCCCACCTTGCCCAGAAATGCCGTCCGGAGCCCGTATTTACTTAGAGCCGCCAGGAAATTTCCCGGCGCTCCGCCCGGATTTGCCTTCATGGTGGGATACCCGGCCGCATCCGTATCCCTGGCTGCAAAATCGATCAGAAGCTCTCCGATGGCTGTCACGTCGTACATGGTGAATTCCCCCTTGTGTGGTAGATTTTAAAGAAATTATAGCAGTGGACGGGATCAGATTCAAGAACGAATGATGGGGGCAGAAATGCTTTCTATATTTTAGAATGATATGATTTCCATATATTTCCATTTTATTATGTAATATAAGATATTTAGAAAAAAGGAGGCCACCATTGGATACATATACGGTTGATCTGGAATCAATGGGAAAGCGGATCCGGGAACTCAGAAATACCCAGAACAAAACCCAGGAAGTGTTTGCTGATATGATACATATTTCATCGTCTTATCTCGCACTGATTGAACAGGGAAAACGTACTGCCAGTCTGGATGTAGTTGCCCAGATTGCGTATACCTGCCATGTCTCTGTTGATTATCTTTTATTCGGAAAACAGGAATCCCCTTCATCAGAAAATTATAAATTTTTCAATATACTCTGCCGCCAGTATTCTGATACAGAAATCAAGCGTGCCTTGAAACTCTTCGCCTTCTATCTTCAGCTTGATAAAGAAAAAGAATACCCATAGACCAGACAGCCGCATCTTCTCTCCCATACGCAGCTGCCCCTTATTTTTACAAGCACAGTAATCCTAAGATTAGATATGGCTAAACACCGGAAAATGTTTGTATTTAATTCATGGATTATGCTATACTGTATTTTAGAAAGGGGCAGCAATTATGAATATACGAAAAATTACTTTTGGGAACTTTAAGTCCCTGTATAACGCAGCCTTCGAACCTGGTAAAGTCAATGTATTTATCGGTGCCAACGGTTCTGGAAAAACTACGATCCTGGAAGCGATCGGTTTATTAAGTGCGGCTATGACCGACCGTGTCGATTCTTCCAGCCTCCAGCGCAAAGGCGTGCGCCTTAGTATTCCCTCGCTTTACAAATCCAGTTTCAAGGATCTTAAGAGACAACGATCCATGATCGATCTTTCCCTGGAATGGGAAGATGACTGCTGTACAGATAAATTCCGTTACGATGTACATCTGACAACTCCTACTGATACCGACTATTGGAAATACCACTCTGAGGCATTTCTTCAGAACGGAGAAAAAATATGGGGACGCAGCAATGCCTCCCAGCAGCAGTCCAACAGTTATATCGGCTTCTTTCTCATTGATAATGACCCAGAACTGACAACCGGCCGCAAAATCGCGGAGGATTTTTCATCTTACGGTATTTTCCAGCCAAACACCTTGACTTTGAGAGGCACGATCCCAGATCCCAATCAGGTTTCTCCTGTCGGATTGAATGGCGGACGTCTGGCCGAGGCGATCCGGACACTGATCCATGAAAACGACGGGGATCTGTTTTTCGGAAATTTATATATGGATGACATCCTTGACATGATCGACTGGGCCTCCGATATATCTGTGGATACGCCAAAAAAAACAACGATCAACGCCAATATCCCCACAACACGCCAGGTCATTGAATTTACAGACCGCTATATGAAGGATACCGCTCGTTTTACCGGTTATGATGCCAGCGAGGGAGCCTTATATGTCCTGTTCATGCTGACGCTTGCCATGCATCCCATGGGTCCATCTATTTTCTCAGTAGACAGCTTTGACCACGCGTTAAATCCCCGCCTGGCAAAAAAAATGATCCAGGTGTTCTGTGAACAGATTATCCAGAATAATAAGCATGTTTTTCTGACCACCCATAATCCGCTGGTACTGGATGGACTGGACCTGCAGAATGACGATATACGGCTGTTTGCCGTAGACCGTGACAGTAACGGATATGCCCAGATCCGGCGGATTTCTGTTTCCCAGGAGCTGATCGATGAAGGTCTTCCTTTATCCAGGCTCTGGATCAGCGGAAGACTGGGAGGTGTTCCATCACTGCTATGAAAAATATAGGGATTATTTGTGAAGGTCCAACCGACTACATCATCCTTAAAAATGTTATTAATCTTATAACCGGAGATACCAACTATTTTGTACTGCTTCAGCCTGAGCCTGATCTGCGCGGACAATACGGGAACGGATGGAAAGGCGTCTGGAAATGGTGTCATGATTACGCCAGTATCCGGATGCAGCTTATGGATAAAATTCAGCCCGCGTTGGACTTTCTGGTCATTCAGATGGATGGTGACGTATCCAGAAAGGAGAAAGTCTCCCATTGCGGGTGTGGCTCAGTGAAATGCCCCTCCAAAATATCCGGAATCCTTTGGAGTGTGACATTAAACCAGAATACCGGAATAACTGCCCTGTCTTGCTTCCCTGCCCTGAGCACAACGCACCCGTTTCCGGTTATATGGAACACCTGAAGTCTTTGATCCGTTCATGGTTAAAAGAAACAGACCGTACCTGCATCGCTATCCCCTGCGACAGCACCGAAGCCTGGATCGCTGCCGCCTACGATAACCTGCCCGAAATTGAATTTATGGAAAACCCCTGGGAAAATGTCATCGCTAAGAAGAAGATATATCATGGTATACGAATTTCCGGAAAAAACAAACGAGCCCGGATTTTTGAACAGTTTGCCCCAGTTGTCTGTAAAAACTGGGACCGGGTAACAGAACTCTGTCTGAGCGCCCGGGAATTTGAACGAGATATCTCTCTTCTTGGCAGATAAATAAAAAATAGCAGCCGCACCGGATTTCTCCGATGCGGCTGTCCTCACCTATTCCTCAAAATAACAGTCTCCCAGATAATGGAGGGCTGTATTTTTATTAAACTGGAATCCCTTAAGATCTGCCCTTCTTCCCACCATATTGCTCTTATAATACAGCGGCACCCACGGGCAGAGCTCATTTAAGCGGACCTGGAGGTCCCTATATGTCTGAAGCCTCTTCTCCCGGTCTGTTTCCATGCTGGCGGCGTCGATCATTTCATCCACCTTTTCATCCCTGAGATATGCCCGGTTTCCGTTCATGCCGCAGTTTTTTGAATGGAACAGCGGCGTCACACTGTATTCCGGATCACAGGTGGTATTGGTCCAGCCCAGGATCAGGAGCTCATGCTCTCCGGCGTTGATCGCATCCTGGAACGCGCCCCACTCGTAAACGTTGATGTCCACGTTGACGCCGATCTGGGCCAGCTGGGCCTGGACCACCTGGGCGGTACGGTTCCTCACGTCTCCGGATACGTACATCTTAAGATCCAGCCCGTCCCCATAGCCTGCTTCTGCCAGAAGCTCCTTGGCCTTTTCCAGATCCTGGGGATACGGCTGCACTTCCTCATTCCACCCCGGCAGGGTCTTTGCAATGAAGGAGCTGGCCACCTCGCCGCGGCCTTCTACGATCGTATCCACAAATTCCTGGCGGTTCATGGCATATGTAATGGCCTGGCGCACCCGGACGTCATCCAGTCCCTTTTTCGTGGTATTGAACGCCATGAATTCCACTGAAGCCGACGGCCAGCTTTCCAGTACCAGCTCATCATTGGCTTCCACGTTGGCGGCGTCCACCGGATCCACCGTTAAGATCACGTCGATCTCTCCCGTTTCCAGGGCAATGGTCCTGGCGCTCCCCTCGGGAATGATCCGGTTGGTGATGGAGGTGGCTGTGGCCGGTCCGTCAAAGTAATCGTCAAACCGCACCAGCGTCCAGTGATCGTTGGGGACCCATTCCTTAAACATGAACGGGCCCGTTCCTATGGGCTCTTCCCCGTATGTCTCCCCGGCCTCAGTCACAGCCTTCTCCGACAGGATCTTCATGCTGGTGTCATTGAGGACATAAAGAAGGGACGGATATGGACGGGAAAGATGGATCGTCAGGTCATAATCCCCCTCCACCGAAACATGGTTGATGGCCGACGCGTTGGACATGGCCTTGGGCATGGTCTTGGCCCGCTCCAGGCTGAATTTCACGTCGCTGGCCTTCAGCTCCTCCCCATTATGGAACTTCACTCCTTCCCGGAGCTTAAATTTATAGGTTTTGTCATCCACCATCTCAAAGCTCTCCGCCAGGTCCCCCACGACCTCCCGGTTCTCATCGATCTTTACCAGGCCGTTATAAATGTGGCGGTTCAGCGTTGCAGACGGAGAATCCACTCCCACCTGGGGATCCATGGACCGGATATCGCTGGTGTTGGCAGAAATAATATCCGTCCGCCCAATGGACGGCTCCTTCTCCCCCTGGCTGGCTTCCTCTAACGCCTTTTCCGTCTCCGTCCCCGCTAAAGCCGTCGTTTCCCCCTTTGACTCCGCCGCTGTTCCAGTATCTCCCCCGCTGTTTCCGCAGCCCGACAGCGCCATGACGCCAGCCACCGCCAGCATCGTCAGTTTCCCATACATACCTTTCCTCATACAGTGCTCCTCCTTGTATATAGTTTTTACATATTCCCCTCTTGATTTTCCCACCGGGCGGTCCACCTTCTGCAGATCTCCGAAACCTGCTTCATCTGCCCTGTGAGCCGGTTCCTCTGACGCACGAAGCGGGTCTGCACCGCCAGATAATATTCCTCTTCCGTATTTTCCCGGGTCAGTCCCTCTGCCATGGCAAGCCCGGAAAAAACAGGAGCCTTCACCGCCGGATCCTGGTGGTACGGACTGGACGCCGTATAGGTGATCCTCGCCAGCTCCCCGGCAGTCTCCAGAATGGCGTCATCTGTATTTTCCTGGTCTTCCATGGACGCTTCAAGATCCATGACCGCCTCTCTCAGCCTGCCAAGCACCGGCCACACCGGAGAAAGGTCAAAGTCTCCGCCAAGCCTCTCTTCAATGGCGCGGAGGCGGGACTCCATAAAGTCCACAAAGCCGCTCATGTCTGCCGGGAGCTTCCCGCAGTTCGCGAAGAATGCCGCCAGCTCCCCAATGACCCTTGTATCCCGCAGCGCCGCCTCCGGATCCACCTTATCGAATGTATCCTCTCTGGTGTGCCACCAGTAAAACATTTCATGATCCTTTTTTATAAACTTCGGCATAATGGCAAAGGGAATATCCGCCCCCCAGAAGGTCTGGTCTGCAAACCGGATCATGGGCACCGGCGGATCCGGCTCCCCCTCGTTGAATCCCTTCAGGAATTCCCGGTCAAAGTCTGCTCCCTCCAGCATGGACGTCTGGAAGCCCACCACATCAGAGCCCTTGCAGCCGCAGATATCCATATTGATATGCGCCACACAGTTTTCCTTCAGCTCCTCCCAATGGTGGTCGTAATACCAGGCGGATCCGGCATAACGGCCGTCTGAATGGCCGGACCACCAGGCGAACACCACCGACCGCTCCAGCCGCTCCCGGTTCTCCTGGAACACTCTGGCAAGCTCCATCATGGCGGCGTTGGCCACTCCGTTATCGGTGGCTCCCTCATACCAGGAATCGTAATGGCCGGAGACAAGTACAAATTTTTCCGACCTTCCCTGGATCCGCGCCACTGGCATGGTGCTGGAAACGATCCCCTGGCACATCTCAACGCTGAGACGCACGGTCAGCGGACCGGCTTCCAGCCGTTTTTGCAGCCCCTCCCCGGCGCTTTTTCCGATCTCCGCAAACGGGATCCCCGGATAATGCCAGGCCAGATCCTCCGGCTCCGGCGTTCCCCAGACTCCCCCCAGAGTCCCATGGTGCGCCAGGTCCGCGTGCCAGATGGTGAGCACCCCCAGGACTCCGGCCCGTTTTGCCTCACATGCAAACGAAAAGCTGTTCTCATACGTCAGGACCAGCTTCCCGGAAAACCCGGCCATCCTGGCCCTCTGCTCCCTCTGGCTGCACCCTCCGGCCGCGCTGGTCCGGTCAAAGACCAGCTCCGCCTCCAGATCCTTCGCCGTTCCGCTGTATACATACGGGGTCAGAGGAACAGCCTCCCCTGTCCTGTCCTCCAGGATCCGCAGAGACGCCGCTCTGGGAAGGCTCCGGTATACCTGATATTTTTCCCGTTCCACAGGGATCCCCAGCTCCTCCATCCGTTGCGCGATCCGCTCAGCCGCTTCTTCTCCGTCCTTAGAGCCCGTATACCGGTCCAGACGGCAGAACATCTCCACGTCCTTCATGATCCGTTCCAGATTCAGGGAATTACTGACTGCTTCTGAAAATTCGCTTTTTTTATATATTACTTTTCTGTTATCTTTTATTTTCACCATCTCCTGCTTTATATATTAGAATATTTTCATATATTCATAGTATCATCTGATAATTTTTCCGTCAATAGATTTATTCACAAAAACAAAAAGAAAGTGTACAGTTCCCTTTTTTACGGTTATCTGTACACTTTCTCTTATTCTGATTGAATCTTTTGCAGATTTAACAGACACAGCTCCATCATGCGGGATCCCCATCCTTCACCCGCAGCGGCTTTCCGGCTCCCTACCGCCTGCCGGACAGCCTCTTTCCTGCTGTCTCCCGGTCTCCTTACCGCTTCACCAGCAGAGATTTCCCGGTCATCTCCTTCGGCTGTTCCATGCCCATGAGCTCGATGAGCGTCGGAGCGATATCGGCCAGGCAGCCGCCCTCTCTGAGGCCGTACTCTGCGCCTGCATTCACCAGGATAAACGGCACCGGATTCGTCGTATGGGCCGTAAATGGCTCTCCGGTCTCATAATCCACCAGCTGCTCCACATTTCCATGGTCTGCACAGATGAACATTGCGCCGTCTGCTTTTTCGATGGCCTCCACAGCTCTTCCCACACAGGCGTCCACAGCCTCCACCGCCTGGATAGCCGCGTTCTCCACTCCCGTATGGCCCACCATATCCGGGTTGGCAAAGTTAATGATGATCACGTCATACTTTCCGGAGCCAATGGCCTCCACCAGCTTATCGCACACCGCCGGGGCGCTCATCTCCGGCTGAAGGTCATAGGTGGCTACCTTGGGGGACTTCACCAGGATCCGCTCCTCTCCCGGATCCGGCTCCTCCACTCCGCCATTGAAGAAGAAGGTCACATGGGCATACTTCTCTGTCTCCGCGATCCTGGCCTGGGTCATATGGTGCTCCGCCAGGAACTGGCCCAGGGTATTGGTGATGGCTTCCTTTTTAAAGGCCACCAGCTTATTGGGGATGGTCTCATCGTAATCCGTAAAGCAGACGTAGACCAGCTCCAGTCTCTTATCCCGGTCAAAGCCTGTGAACGCATCGTCACAGAACGCGCGGGTGATCTCTCTGGCCCGGTCCGGGCGGAAGTTGAAAAAGATCACAGAATCCTTATCCTGGACCAGGCCCACAGGCCGGCCGTTTTCAGTGATCACCGTGGGAACCACGAACTCGTCGGTCTTTCCTTCATCATAGGATGCCTGTACAGCCGCAGCGGCGCTGGGGTCCTGCTTCCCTTCTCCCCTTGTAAGGGCCCTGTAAGCCAGCTCCACACGGTCCCAGCGGTTATCACGGTCCATGGCGTAATAGCGGCCCATGACAGAGGCCACCTTGCCGACACCCAGTTCCTTCATTTTTCCTTCCAGGGCTTCCACAAACTCCCGGCCAGAGGAAGGAGGCGTATCCCTTCCGTCCAGGAAGCAGTGGACAAACACCTTTTCCAGGCCGTTTCTCTTAGCCAGCTCCAGAAGCCCGAAGATATGGGTCATGTGGCTGTGTACGCCTCCGTCGGATACCAGTCCCATCAGATGAAGGGCAGAGCCATTCTTCTTACAGTTCTCCACTGCCTTTAAAAACTCAGCATTTTCAAAAAAATCCCCATCCTCAATGGCCTTTGTGATCTTCGTCAGCTCCTGGTATACGATGCGGCCTGCGCCCATGTTCAGATGGCCCACCTCAGAGTTTCCCATCTGGCCGTCGGGAAGTCCCACGGCCAGCCCGCTGGCATTTCCCTCTACAAAGGGGCATTCCTTCATCAGCCGGTCCATCACCGGGGTATTGGCCTCCAGGACCGCATTTCCCCGCTTTTCCTTATTTAATCCATATCCGTCCAGGATCATCAGTACAACTGGTTTTCTGCTCATATATTTCTTCCACTCCTTTATTGGTCTGTATCCTTTAGAAACGCTTCTATTGTATATCATTTAACAAATTCCCGCAACTGTTTCATGGAAGTATCTGTTATTTTTATAACAGGGTACCTCTGGTATTTTTTAATTTTTCTTTTTTCTTCACACTTCCTTCACAGAGATTCCAAACTTTCGTCACATTTTTCCCGTATCCTATTATCTGTAACAAGGTACCAGACCTTTATACACTTTTTCATACTTGGCCGGCGGCTCATACCCGCCGGCTCCTCCCATTTATAAGGAGCTCCGGCGTTTTTACTGGATCCACATTTCTCCCTTTAGATTCTTGTTGAATTTTTTGAAATTTTTTGTATTTTCCTCTTGCTTTTTTTGAAACCCTGTGGTATTATTAATGAGCTCGCTGATACAGAGCACAACATCGAGGCGTGGCTCAGTTTGGTAGAGCGCTGCGTTCGGGACGCAGAGGTCGCAAGTTCGAATCTTGTCGCCTCGATTCCGGCCTGTTGGTCAAGCGGTCAAGACGACGCCCTCTCACGGCGTAAACCCGGGTTCGATTCCCGGACAGGTCACGATTTAAACCGGTTATCTGAAATTCAGATAGCCGGTTTTTTGTTTCCAGTATCCTGCCGAGCAGGACCTCCTTCGGAAAGCCCGGCCCCCACTCCTGTTCTTTAAAAGCTCCTGGACACAAAATGGGATGCTGCCGGAGCCGGAAAAAAGCCCGCTCCACGCTGCATCCCATTTTTAATTTTATCTGCGGCTCCTATTCCACCTCGTCCTCGCTGACCAGCTCGTCGTACTCTGCGGAGTCCAGAAGCTCGTCAAAGGCGTCTGCCACGATCTCATACTCCTCATCGCTGTCAATGTTCTCCAGATCCGGATTTCCATTGATATCTTCCACATAACGGTATAAGTAAACCTCTCCGTCTTCGGCCTCTCTGCCATCCAGGGGAAGAAGGGCGATGTACTCTTTCTCTCCAGCCTCAAAGATCGTCAGCACTACGCACTCCAGCTCTGTGCCGTCGTCCAGAGTCAGGGTCACTGTCATCTCTTCATCGTTCTCAGCGTCCGGGTTTACAGGACCGTTCTTTAAATTTTCGTTTGCCATAACCGTTCCTCTCTTTTTTCAAGTGTACCATATTTTTATAAGGTAAATACAGCATATCAGTAAACCCCGTAAAAATCAATACTCAATTCCCTTTCTTGCCAAAATCCCCCGGTCGTAGGGGTGTCTGACCTTTTGGATCTCCGACACATAATCAGCGGCTCCGAGGATCCGCTCTGACGGCGATCTGCCGGTCAGTACCACCTCCAGCCCACCGGGCCTGGCCTCCAGAAACTCCAGGACCCGTTCCTCGGGCACCATGCCGTAGGTCATGGCCGCCATGATCTCGTCCAGGATCAGAAGGTCCGCCCTCTCCGCCAGCTCCACGGCCCGGAAAAACTGTTCCAGATTCCACCGGGCTGCCTGCTCTCTGGTCTCCCGGTCCATGGATGATACGAAGCCGAAGGTCCTTTCACAGGGGATCACCGTGATCCCTGGAATATGGCCCAGTACGGCCACCTCCCCGGAATCGTCGCTTTTTAAAAACCGCACCATCACCACCTTAAGCCCACGTCCGGCGGCCCGGACAGCCATTCCCACAGCCGCGCTGGTCTTTCCCTTTCCGTCTCCGCAGTAAATATGCACCAATGCCATCTGCTGTCCCTTCTCCTTCCATACACTGTCCTGTCCATACGGCTCCTCAGTCCATGCATTCCTTCACGAACCGGGAGATCTCCTGCTTTCTGTGATACCGTTCCTTCACCGCGCAGAGATGGAGCCGCTCCTTCGCCCGGGTCATGGCCACATAAAAGAGACGCCGCTCCTCCTCGATGTCTGCCGGAAGCCCCGCCTTGTGGTGGGGGACGATGCCCTCGTTGGCATCAACGACAAATACGATCCTGTATTCCAGCCCCTTGGAGCTGTGCATGGTGGAGAGGGTCACTCCCTCCGGCCTGCCCGGCTCCTTTGCCTCTCTTCTCTTTTCCTTCAGCGTCTCCTCATACTGGCGGATGTGCTCCTTCCATTGCTCCAGGGTGGAGAAGCCGGCCGCGCTCTCTTCGATCTGGCTGGCAATATCGAAAAATTCCTCTGGACGGATCCGCCGGAATGCGGCAAATTCCTTTAAATAATCATCATAGCCAACAGCCTGGCGGATGTAGTGGATGGCAGGGCCGGGCCTCAGCCGTCCGATGGTCCGCAGATCCCCCTCCAGATCCATGACCCGCTCCTGCATCCAGTCCCGGTCCCGGTAAAAATCCCTGACCTGGTCCAGGGACACCAGGGGCGTTTCAAAGGCGTCCCTGGAAAAATACCGGTTGGGCCGGTTCATGATCCGGAAGAAATCGCTGCGGGCCCGGCTCCCATGGCCCAGCTCCAGATACGCCATCAGATCCTTTGCGATCCAGTGGCCGTAGAGGCTGGGGATCACATCCCGCATGGAAAAGGGGATGTTATATTCCATCAGTTTTTCTGCCAGAAGCCCCGTTCCGTTCCCGGTCCGAAACAGTACGGCCATGTCCTCAAAGGCAAAGCCCGCCTGGGCGTACTGGCGGATCCGCCTGGCCGTTCCCTCGGCCTCTGCCAGAGGATTTTCATACACGGATACATCCACGGGGCGTCCGGGGCCATGGACCGGAACCAGTTCCTTTTTAAAACGGACCTGGTTCCGGGATATGAGCTTTAAGGAGGCCTCCACGATCTCCCTGGAGGAACGGTAGTTTTCCGCCAGGAGTACGCGGCGGGCCCCCGGATAGTCCTTTTCAAAGCCCAGCATGATCTCCGGCTTCGCTCCCCGGAACCGGTAAATGGACTGGTCGTCATCTCCCACAATGAAAAGATTATTTTCCGGCAGAGCCAGCATCTTCACGATCTCATACTGGATCCGGTTAATGTCCTGGAACTCGTCCACCAGGATATACCGGAATTTCCGCTGCCAGGCGGAAAGGATATCCTTTCTCTGGGAAAACAGCTCATAGCACATGACCAGCATGTCGTCGAAGTCCAGCTTTCCCCTGGCCCGCAGCATATCCTCATAGCCGGTGTACAGCCGTTTGAACCATTCCTCCGGACAGTTCTGGGAATAGTAGCAGGAAAGGTCCATCTGGCTTCCCTTTACATAGCTGATCTCGTTGATCACGGCGGAGATGAACTCGCCCTCGTCCTCCACCTCCAGTTCAGAGTTTTCGAGAAATTCCCTGAAATACTGGCGTTTTTCCTCCTCACCCAGGACACAGCCCGCCGGAAACCGGTACGCCAGCTTAAGGATCCTGTAAAAAACAGAGTGGAAGGTACCAAAGGTCACCCTTCCACTTTCTGTATCGTTTTCTCTGACCGCCGGTCTCAGGGAATAGAACCGCTCCTCCATCTCCCTGGCCGACGCCTTTGTAAAAGTGATCACAAGGATCTCTGACGGGCGGACTCCTGCCCCCAGGAGTCCCGCGATCCTGTGGGTGATCACGGTGGTCTTTCCGGACCCCGGCCCCGCCAGGACCATCATGGGCCCCGTCTTATGGGACAGGGCCGTTTTCTGCGCTTCGTTAAATTTCATCATTTACCTGCTGAAAGCAACTTTCTCTTTTCCTGTCCTACGCCTCCAGAAGTGCGATCCCCTTCCTGATCCGCTCCAGGGACTCCTCTTTTCCAAGTACCTCCATGATCTCAGTGGCTCCTGCCGGGGTCATCTGCTTTCCGGAAACCGCCGTGCGGATGGGCCACATCACGAAGCCGGTCTTTACGCCCTTTTCCGCCACATAGGCGGCCAGGGTCTCATAAAGAGCATCGTTGGAATAATCCTCCTGGGCCTCCAACAGCGGAAGCACCTCCTTTAAGGTCTCCAGGGAGGTCTCCTTTGTGGTCTTCATCTTTTTATGAACATACATCTCCGGATCATACTCCGGAAGCGTCTCAAAGAAATCCACCTGGGCCGCAATGTCCGGGAATACCTCGATCCTGGTCTTTACCATGGCGGCGATCTTCTTAAGATCCAGGGGCTTTGTGATAACAGCCTTTAAATAAGGCTCCGCCTGGGCATAGAAGGGCTCGAAGTCCATCTTCTTTAAATATTCCCCATTCATCCAGCGCAGCTTTGTCATATCAAACACTGCCGGGGATTTGCTCATGTTGTGGTAGTCAAATTCCTTCACCAGCTCCTCCAGGGTAAAGAACTCCTGGTTGCCTGCCGGGGACCAGCCTAAGAGAGCTACGAAGTTTACGATGGCCTCTGTTAAAAAGCCCTGCTCTAAAAGGTCCTCAAAGGAGGAATGACCGCTTCTCTTGCTTAATTTTTTATGCTCCTCGTTGGTGATGGTAGGACAGTGGACGTACACTGGCACCTCCCAGCCGAAGGCCTCGTAAAGACGGTTGTATTTGGGGGAGGAGGACAGATACTCGTTTCCTCTCACCACATGGGTGATCCCCATCAGATGGTCGTCCACCACGTTGGCGAAGTTGTAGGTGGGGTATCCATCGGATTTAATGAGGACCATATCATCCAGCTCCGAGTTATCCACACTGATATCGCCGTAAATGTCGTCGTGGAAGGTGGTGGTCCCCTCCTTGGGGTTATTCTGACGGATCACGAAGGGCATTCCGGCCTTCAGATTGGCCTCCACCTCTTCCTTGGAAAGGCCCAGGCAGTGCTTATCATAGGCCATGATCTCCTCTCCGTTGACGTTCTTCTTTAAGGAATCCAGACGCTCCTGGGTACAGAAGCAGTAATAGGCCTCGCCCTTTTCCACCAGCTTTTTCGCGTACTCCATATAGATCCCGGATCTCTGGCGCTCGCTCTGTACATAGGGGCCGTAACCGCCGTCCTTATCCGGTCCCTCATCATGGATCAGTCCCGTTTTTTCCATGGTACGGTAGATGATGTCCACCGCTCCCTCCACGTACCGCTCCTGGTCCGTGTCCTCGATGCGGAGGATGAAATCCCCGCCCTCATGCTTGGCGATCAGATATGTGTAAAGCGCGGTCCTTAAATTTCCCACATGCATCCGGCCTGTGGGGCTCGGCGCAAACCTTGTTCTCACTTTTCCCATTTTTTTCTTCTCCTGTCATTTCCATAGAATTTTAAGGGGCTTTCCCCATGTTTCTCTTTTATGCCGCCATATCCAGCAGATGGCAGGCCAGATTAAAGTATACCATCAGACTCACCGCGTCCACGATGGTGGTGATCATGGGCGACGCCATAATGGCCGGATCCAGCTTTAATACCTTGGCCCCGATGGGCAGGGTGCAGCCGATGGTCTTGGCCGCCACCACAGTGGCAAACATACTGATGACCACCGTAACGCAGATCATGGTGTTTCCCGGATACTGGATCATCAGGCGGATAAAGTTCACCACCGCCAGCACAAAGCCCACCATAAAGCCGACCCGGATCTCCTTCCATAAGACCTTTAATACGTCCGACGGCTCGATCTCTCCCAGGGCCATGCCGCGGATCACCATGGTGCTGCTCTGGCTTCCCGAGTTTCCGCCTGTATCCATTAACATCGGGATAAAGCTTACTAACAGCGGCACCGCCGCAAAGGCAGTCTCATATTTTACCAGGATCGCACCAGTGATGGTGCTGGACAGCATCAGGATCAGAAGCCACGGGATCCTGTTTTTTGCAAGCTGGAACACGCTGGTCTTTAAATACGGCTTTTCACTGGGCAGCATGGCGGCCATCTTCTCGAAGTCCTCGGTGGCCTCTTCCTCCATGACCTCCATCACATCGTCTACGGTGATGATCCCCACCAGACGATCCTCGCTGTCCACCACAGGGATACATAAAAGGCCGTATCTGTTCATCATATCCGCCACAGCCTCCTGGTCCTCGGTGGTGGTCACCTTGATCACATGGGTGTCCATGATGGTCTCCAGGCGTGTCTCATAGGCGTTCATCAAAAGCTCCTTGACCGTGACCACGCCCTCCAGATGGCGCTTTTCATCCATCACATAGCAGGTATAAATGGTCTCCGAGTCCACGCCGTGATGACGGATATAGGCAAAGGACTGCTCTACGGTCATGTTCTTTTTCAGGCCCACATACTCGGCCGTCATGATACTTCCAGCACTGTTCTCCGGATAATTTAAGAACTGGTTGATGAGCTTTCTCGTATCCGGCGTCGTATTCTTCAGCACGCGGCGCACCACCGTCGCCGGCAGCTCCTCCAGCATATCCACCGCATCGTCCACATACAGGTCCTCCACGATCTCTGAAAGCTCCTTATCGGTGATGCTGTTGATGATGTGGCTCTGGCTTTCCGCCGGAAGCTCCGCAAATACGTCCGTGGCCAGGGCCTTGGGCAGCATACGGAACACGATCACGGTCTTTTCCGAATCCAGTTCTTCCATAAATGAGGCGATATCCACCTCGTTGATCTCCAGAAGGGCTTCCTTTAACTGCCGGTACTTTTTTTCCTCCGCCAGATTTAAGAGCTTCTCCTTCTCTTCATTTTCCATAACTTCGTTTGACATCGTTTCTTCCTCCACTCCATATTTTCACCGGCATGGAGGCAAAACGTCCATTAAGAACGGCAATACACATAATGGGACTGCATTATGTCTATTGCCTCAGGTTCCGGGTGGGCGTCTGCCTCTGTCTTGCAACTTCGGCCTTCCATTATGTGCTCACATCCTTTCTTTTCTGGTCTGCCTTTCACATTATAAGTAAATTTTATCCAAATGGCAACCGCTTACGCAGGATTTTCCCAAAAACTTTGTATTCATCCAGCCGTGCGGCAAAGCTCTCCCCTTACTTCTGCTCAGGAATGTAAAATTCTGCCTTTCCGCAGTCCTCGCACCGGAGGACCTGCACGTCCAGGGATCCGCTGGCAAGACGGTTCCAGTCACTGAAAAAGAAGGTCTCCTCCCCCAGCTTAAGCTTCATGGATCCCAGATCCAGCATCTCCCCACCGCAGCGGAGACATATTTTCCCGGTCCGCTTCTGTTCCCGGTCCTCCCTCTCCTTCTCCTGCTTTTCCTCTCTGGTCCTTTCCGCCTGCTCCACAAATTCCCGCAGCTCCTCCCGGGATTCTGCCCGGCCCGTTTCCCAGGCCAGAAGGCCCCGCTCCACATTGGTCATGGGAGAATATTTCTCATAGCATTCCTTACATACGGTCTGGGTCCCATTGCCGCAGTACAGGGATTTTCTCTCCCACCGCCCCAGGGATCTTCCGCAGAAAATACAGATCTTTTCCATATACATGCCTCCTTCCCGCTCTTTTCTTTATCCTATCACACTGGTCGGCTCCTTTCAACTGCGGAGGCAGTCCAGGCGGTTGACTTATGGCGGAATTTGCCGTATAATAGCCACAGAAAACGACCATCTACACAGGTCGTTTTTTTGTCTGGCTGTACCCCGGCCGCCGTCACGGCCCGGGATGCCTTCATACAGACCTTACATAAAATTACGAGAGGAGAACCAAACCATGTCATCTGAAAACAAAATGGGGGTCATGCCCATCAACAAGCTGATCCTGTCCATGTCCATCCCCATGATGCTGTCCATGCTGATCCAGGCCCTTTATAACATTGTAGACAGCATGTTCGTGGCCCAGATCAGCGAAAACGCCCTGACGGCCGTATCCCTGGCCTTCCCGGCACAAAACCTGATGATCGCCGTAGCTACTGGCACAGGCGTCGGCATCAACGCCACCCTTTCCAGAAGCCTGGGCGAAAAAAACTTCCAGAAGGCCAACCGCATCGCCATCCACGCCCTGTTCCTGGCCTTCATGAGCTTTCTGGCTTTCGCTGTTTTCGGCCTGTTTTTCGCGGAGCACTTTTTCCTGGCCCAGACCAGGGACCCGGAGATCGTGGAGATGGGCACCGTCTATCTCCAGATCTGTACCGTCCTTTCCTTTGGGCTCTTCGGCGAGATCGCCTTTGAGCGGCTCATGCAGTCCACCGGCCGGACCTTTTACTCTATGATCATCCAGGGAACGGGAGCGATCTTAAATATCATCCTGGACCCCATTATGATCTTTGGTCTCCTGGGCTTCCCGAAAATGGGGGTAGCCGGAGCGGCCCTGGCCACTGTCACCGGGCAGATCATTGCCCTGATCCTGGGCTTTGTCCTGAATACCACCAGAAACCACGAGATCCATCTGGCCTTTAAGGGCTTCCGGCCGGAAAAGGAGATCATCGGCCATATTTATGCCGTGGGCATCCCGTCCATCATCATGGCCTCCATCGGCAGCGTCATGACCTTTGGCATGAATAAGATCCTCATTGCCTTCACTTCCACGGCCACTGCCGTATTCGGAGTGTACTTTAAGCTCCAGAGCTTCGTGTTCATGCCTGTATTCGGCTTAAACAACGGTACTGTGCCCATCATTGCCTATAACTTCGGTGCCGGAAGACCGGACCGGATCGTGAAGACTTTGAAGCTGTCCATCGCCTACGCCGTTTCCATTATGATCGCGGGGCTTCTGCTGTTCAACCTGGCTGCTGAGAATCTTCTAATGATCTTCAATGCCTCTGACTCCATGCTGGAGATCGGCGTGCCGGCCCTTAAGATCATCTCCCTGAGCTTTATCTTAGCCGGCTTCGGCATCGCCTGCTCCTCCCTGTTCCAGGCCATGGGCCACGGCATGCTGAGCCTGTGGGTGTCTGTTTTAAGACAGCTGGTGATCCTCCTTCCCGCGGCCTTTCTTTTCGCAAAGACCCTGGGGCTTTCCTACGTATGGTTCGCCTTCCCCCTGGCAGAAGTTTTTTCCGCCGGGATCAGCGCCGTATTCCTGCGCCATGTTTACAAAAAGGAGATCCTTCCGCTGAAACAGTCCTTCAGCCGGGAGAAATAAGATACAAAAGAAAAAAGCTGCCTTCCGGGACCATGATCCATGGTCACCGGAAGGCAGCTTTTTCGTTTTATTTTTCCTCAAAGGGATATCCCAGGCGTTTAAACACCATATCATAGCCGTCGTTCCCATAATTTAAGGACCGGTTCACCCGGCTGATGGTGGCGGTGGAAGCGCCGGTGCGCTCGGCGATATCCAGATACGTTTTCTTTTCCCGGAGCATCTTGGCGACCTCATACCTCTGGGACAGGGACAGCAGTTCATTGACCGTACACACGTCCTCAAAAAACGCGTAGCACTCCTCCGGAGACTTTAAGGTCAGCACCGCTTCAAAAAGATGGTCCACAGCTTCCGTTTTTATCTTTTTATTCATGTTCAGACTCCCCTTTGTGAGACATATTTTTTCCATTATCCGATGGTTTCCCAGCAGCTTCCCTGCCCGATACACAAGTAACATTTTAACACATTAAAGTTTTTAAGTCCAGTCATTTACAAAATATATTTATAAAAACCGCTGTTCTCCCCCCTACGTCAGCAAGAACTGCTCCACCACCATTGCAACTCCGTCGTCGTTGTTGGAGGCAGTGATATGATCCGCCGCCTTCCGGACCGGAAGCACTGCGTTTTCCATGGCCACCCCCAGGCCTGCATACCGGATCATGGAAAGATCGTTATAGCCGTCGCCGCAGGCGATCATCTGCTCCCTGGACAGTCCCGACACCTCCAGAAGCCGCTCCAGGCTCTGGGCCTTATCGATGCCCCTGGGAAGGATCTCCAGGAAAAACGGCTCTGACCGGTAAACGCTGAAGTTTTTTCCCAGGGCCGCCTTCACCCTGGGCTCCACCATGGCCAGATAATCCCCATCATCCATCATCAGGAACTTGGGAACTGGAAAATCCACATAGGACGCCAGATCTGCCTTCTCCACCACCTCCATGGAGTTGATGCGGCTCTCCAGCTTTCCATAGGGACATTCTGCGTTATTGGTGATGATGCGGCTGTCCTCATATGTCAAAATATCCACCCGGTGCTCCTCTGCCAGACCGATGATGGTCCGGTTGGACTCCACCGGCAGCTCCCGGGAAAATACCACCTCCCCGGTGGTGCAGTTCATGATCCGTCCGCCGTTATAGGACAGGATAAAGCCGCCGTAGGCTTTCAGATCCAGCTCCTCCGCCAGGGGCATGACCCCCTGGGTCGGCCTCCCGGAGGCCAGTACCACCTTTTTCCCCCTGGCCTGGGCCTCCATCAGGGCCTTTTTCGTCCGGGGCGTGATCACCTTATCCCGGTTCGTCAGAGTGCCGTCCAGATCCAGCACGATGATCTCATATTGGTTCTGCTTCATTTCTAAACTCCTTGGTCATTTTCTGTTTCTTCCAGACAGATCTCCCGGATCCTCTTTCTCAGGGGCAGAAGGAAGGAAGGCGACACCGACAGCTCCCGGATCCCCATTTTCAGAAAGACTTCCGTAAGGGAAGGATCCGCTGCCAGTTCTCCGCAGATCCCGGCCCGGATCCCGGCTTTTTGGGCGTTTTCCGCCACATATGCGATGAGCCTCAGGACTGCCGGATGGCGGGGATCGTAAAAATCATCCAGCCGGTCATTCTGCCGGTCCGCCGCCAGGGTGTACTGGGTCAGATCGTTGGTGCCGATGCTGAAAAAATCCACCTTTTCCGCCAGCTCTCCGCTTAAAATGGCAGCCGCCGGAGTCTCGATCATAATGCCCAGGTCCACATGGCCCATGGGGATCCCTTCCCGTTCCAGCTCCTCCCGGACCTGGAGCGCCATGGCTTTGGCCTCCTCCACCTCCCAGAGGGAGGCCACCATGGGAAACATCACCGAGACCTTCCCATAGGCGCTGGCCCGGTAGATGGCCCGCAGCTGGGTGTGGAAGATCTCCGGCCGCTTCAGGCAGATCCGCAGGGCCCTGAAGCCCATGGCCGGATTGGCCTCTTTTTCTATGCCAAAATAGTCTGCTGTCTTATCTGCCCCAATGTCCAGGGTGCGGATGACCACCTCTCTTCCGCCCATGCGCTCTGCTGTCTGGCGGTAGGCAGAAAACAGCTCGTCCTCTGTGGGGTACGTCTCCTTTTCCAGATATAGAAATTCACTCCGGAACAGGCCCACGCCTGCGCCCCTGGATCCCAGGACCGCCTCCACATCCTCCGGACCTCCGATATTGGCGTAAAGCTCCACCCGGGTCCCGTCCCGGGTCACATCCGGCAGGTCCCGGATCTCCAGCAGAAGCCTTGCCGCTTCCTCCTGGCGGGCCTTTTTTTCCTTCAGCCTTTCAAGGGTCTCCGGATCCGGATCCACATAGAGGATCCCCTCCTCCCCGTCGATGGCCGCCAGTCTTCCGTCCCATTCCCGGGCCACAGGAACCGACACCAGGGCCGGGATCTCCATGGTCCTTGCCAGAATGGCTGTGTGGGAATTGGCAGAGCCCTGCTCGGTCACAAAGCCCAGGATCTTTTTCTTATCCAGAAGAACGGTCTCGCTGGGAGCCAGGTCCCTGGCTGCAAGGATCACCGGCTCTGAAAGGGCCGGTCCCCTTCCGCACCGTCCGCCGCCCTTTTCCTCTTCCTCCAGGATCCGCAGGAGACGATCCGACACATCCCGGATATCCGCAGCCCTGGCCCTCAGATACTCGTCCTCCATCTCCAGGAACAGACGGCAGAGCTCGTCCCCCACCGTTTCCACTGCAAAGGCAGCGTTGACCCTCTCTCCTGTGATCGCCCTGGTCACAGAATTTCTGTATTCCTCATCCTTAAGAAGCATCCGGTGGCCCATGAACACCGCAGCGCTGTCTGCTCCTGCCTCTCCCAGAGCCCTCTCATACAGGGCTTCCAGCTCCTTTTCCGCCTGCTCCAGGGCCCGCTCATAGCGCGAAAGCTCCCTCTCTGTGTCCTCCACCTGCCGCCGGACCACGCTCGGTTCTTCTTTCTCATAGTACTGGAGCCTTCCCACCGCAGTTCTTTTTAAGACTGATCTTCCTCTGACTATTTCCATACTCCGGTTCCTCCATCCTTTTATTCTAAACATATTTCCTCCAGGAATCAACACCTTCCCCCATCTATGCTGAAAAAAGTGATACTCTTCCGGAGGTCTTGACATTTTTGTCTCCAAAACTCATAATATAACCATACATACTCTTACAAAGGAGGACCTTATGAAATATTTAAATCAGCTGGATCATCCAGATATCCCGTATCCCACCGACGCCGCCACCGAGGGCAGCCGCTTCCACGATCTCTCCATTAAGGAGGCGGGCTGCGGCCTCTGCTCCCTGGCTATGATGGTGGACCGTCTCACCACAAAGACCATTTCCTTAAAGCGCCTGATCGCCCTTTCCTTAAAGCATAAGGCCAATCTCCATCCCGGAACGGATATGAAGATCCTGGGGCCCGTGGTGGCGGATCTGTACGATCTGGACTTTTCCACCACCAACCGCGTGAAAAAGGCCATGCAGCACTTAAAGAACGGCGGCAGCGTCATCGCCAACGTGGGCGGAGACCGGGAAGGCTATACCGGAGTATTTTCCCACGGCGGCCACTACGTCCTGCTTTTATCCGCCGGAAAGGACAGCATCTGTGTCCTGGATCCGTCTTTAAAGGAGGGCAAATACGAGGAACCGGGAAGAGAGGGAAAGGTGCGCCTGGACGCTCCCTTTGCCTACTGCTCCCCGGAGCTGATGGAAAAGGAAACAGATAACCGGAATCCCGGCTTTTACCTTTTCTCCAGAAAAGAGCCCTGCTAAAGCGGCGGTCACACCTCCGCCATCCTGCGGTGATACCGGATAAAAAGGATGGCCGATAAAAGCGCCGCCGCACAGACCCAGACCGCCCGTTCTGCCAGCACCTGGCAGAGCAGGGCGCTGGCGGCTGCACCGGCCACAAAGACCAGGTCGATCCAGTAATACCATAATCCGTACTTCCTCTGCTCACCGTTGTTTTCAAGAGTCCCCACGGCCAGAAGCTCGGTCCCGCTTCTTAAATTTCCTGTACACATGGTAGTGGCAAAGGCCATGCCGTGCATCTTCCGGAACGCTTCTACCTGCATGGCGCAGGAAAAACCGATCAGACAGTTCACCAGAGAATTCCACTTCTGGGGCATGAATCCGGCCAGGACCATCACCAGAAGCTCCAGCCACAGGATCCCCTCTTTCCAGTGGACCGTTCCGTTTTCCCCCACCCGCATACGGATCCATTCTGTCAGAAAGATCCCCGCCGCATAGGCGGCCACCGGGATCAGATACCGTCCGGCCACAGCCAGATCTCCCCGGGCCAGGCTGATCCCCATAAGGGCGATATTTCCCGTTTCCGCAGTGGCAAATACCTGGCCCCGCACCAGATAGGAATACGCGTCCAGGAACCCGCCGGAAAACATCAGGATCGAACCCAGGCGTATGGATTCGGATACTTTTTTACTCGTCAGCATGTACTTCTCCTTGAATCCAAAGGCCCCACCGCCGCTGTGCAAAACGCGCAGGAAGGACAGTGAGGCCTTATCTGTACTTTCTTGTTTATTTATCCCGCCATTTGGCATAAAGCGTCATGGGACCGGTGACTGTATCCTTTGACAGATCCCAGGGGATCGTCAGATTTTCGTCTGTATACCAGCCCTCAAATACGCTTCCCTCCCGGACAGGCTCCTCCGGCACTGTCACCAGATCGCCGTACATCCGCTTCTGGCTCTCCACCACAGTCCCGCCCCGGGCGTCAAAATCCACCATGTATCCACGGTTGGCATAACCGATCCCAAAGCAGATCACCAGGGCTGCCCCCAGGACAATGATGATCCAGTTTAAGGACCGTTCTGAGATCTTCACATATTTATAAAGACCCCGGAATTCTCTCTCCGGCCCCTTGTCCTGTTCCGGAGAGCCTCCGTTTTCTCTCTTATCTTCCATCTCTTACTTCCGCACCAGATACTTACGCATATCAATGGCGCAGGCTACCAGGATGATCAGACCCTTGATGATGTAAAGCATGTTGGGGTCAACGGAAAGGAAGTTCAGTCCGGCGAAGATGATCTGCAGCAGCAGAACGCCTACTACGATGCCGCTGATGCGTCCGATACCGCCGACGAAGGATACGCCGCCGATTACGCAGGCCGCGATGGCGTCACACTCGTAGTTGAGACCTGTATTGGCGTTGGCAGATGCAATACGGGCGCCGTCGAAGAAACCGGTGATGCCGTACATAACGCCGGCAAGCATGAATACCAGGATGATGGTACGGGCCACGTTTACGCCGGATACATTGGCTGCTTCCTCGTTGGAGCCAACGGCAAACATATTCTTTCCGAAGGTGGTCTTGTTCCAGATCACCCACATAACGGCTGTCAAGATCACTGCATACAGAACGTATCTGGGGATGGCAACGCCGCCGATGGTGAATAAGGTTCCTGTGATCAGAGAACGGTAGCTGTCGGTCAGTCCGCTTAAGGTCTGTCCGTTGTTGACGCCGTTCATTAAGTACATAAGGATGATACCGTATGTGATCAGCTGGGTGGACAGGGTCACGATAAAGGGATGCAGCTTAAATTTCGCCACGCTGAAGCCGTTTACGAAGCCAACGGCAGCGCCTACGCCCAACACGATCAGAAGCACCACCGGAATGGGCATCGCAGATGTCATGTTGGGGAATACCTTAAATACAGTGGTCAGTAAGGAAGCGGAGATACACGCTGCCAGACCTACCACACGGCCTGCGGAAATATCCGTACCAGTCAGTACGATACAGCCGCCGATCCCCAGGGCGATGGGCAGCTTTGCCGCCGTCAGGGAAATAATATTTACAATTGAAGAAAGACTGATGAATTTGGGCTGTTTCACGGTGATGAAAATGATCGCGATGGCAATGATGATATACATCGCGTTGTTTAAGATCAGATCCCCAATCTTTCTCTGCTGGTCTTTCTTGGAAAGCGCTTTAAATTCCTGTGCTTTGGATGTTGCTTTATTGTCAGCCACAGTTCATTCCTCCTATCCTTATGCAAATTTCGCAGCGAGAGCCATGATCTCTTCCTGCGTCGTTGTTCTTGCGTCCACCTCACCGGCCAGCTGTCCGCCGGACATAACCAGGATCCGGTCGCAGACGCCCAAAAGCTCCGGCATCTCGGAGGAAACCATCAGCACGGTCTTTCCTTCCTTGGCCAGATTAAGGATCAGCTGGTAAATCTCATATTTCGCGCCCACGTCGATACCGCGGGTGGGCTCGTCCAGAAGGAGCACCTCCGGCTCCGTCAAAAGCCACCGGGCCAGGATCACCTTCTGCTGGTTTCCGCCGGATAAGGAACGGATCTGGGTCCTCTGGCTGGGCGTTTTGGTACGCATGGCCTTGATCCCCCATTCCGTGGCTTCGCTCATTTTCTTATCGCTGAGGAACGGACCCACCTTATATCTCTGGAAGCTGGATATGGTGGTGTTGGCCTGGATATCGCGGATCCCGAAAATACCGGTGGCACGTCTTTCCTCGGTCAGCAGGGCAAATTTATTTTTTATGGATTCCCTGGCATTGCGGTTCATCACCCGTTTGCCATGGAGATAGATCTCGCCTTCTTTTCTTGTGGCGATCCCGAAGATATTCTCCAGAAGCTCCGTCCGTCCGGAGCCGTCCAGGCCTGCAATGCCCAGGACTTCGCCCTTTTTCGCCACGAACGATACGTCGCGGAGCTTGGAGTAGGCGGCAGTCAGTCCCTTTACCTCCAACAGAGGCTCTCCTACCACATTATCCTTCTCCGGATACAGGTTTGTAAGCTCTCGGCCTACCATCAGCTTGATGATCTCGTTCATTGTCAGATCCTTCGCCGGCTTTGTGGCGATCCACTGGCCGTCGCGCATGATGGTAACGTCATCCGAGATCCGTAAGATCTCTTTCATCTTATGGGAGATATAGATGATCCCGCAGCCGCGGTCACGCAGCATATTGATGATCCGGAACAGATGCTCTACCTCTTCCTCAGTCAGGGAGGAGGTGGGCTCATCAAATACGATCACCTTGGAATTATAGGAAACCGCCTTGGCGATCTCCACCATCTGTCTCTGGGATACGGGCATGGTGCTCATCACGGTTTTCGGGTCCACGTTCACATCCAGTTCATCGAACAGCTTTTTCGTGGCCTCGTACATTTTGGATTCACTGGTCAGAGGACACCATTTGGAGATCTTCGGGAACCGGCCCAGCCACATGTTATCCATAACATTGCGCTTTAATGCCTGGTTTAACTCCTGGTGCACCATTGCCACTCCATTTTCCAGAGCTTCCTTGGAAGTCTTAAAGCTGACCTCCTTGCCGTCCAGGTAAATATGGCCTGCATCCTTGTTGTAAACACCGAACAGGCACTTCATAAGAGTGGACTTACCGGCTCCGTTCTCGCCCATAAGAGCATGAACCGTCCCGGCACGGACCGTCAGGGAAACATTATCCAGGGCCTTTACGCCGGGGAATGATTTGCAGATCCCCTCCATGCGCAGCAGCACGGGCTGGTTTCCCGATCCAGTGGCATTTGTTGTGTCTTTCATACTCAAATCATCGCCTCCTGATTCTCAAGTATTTCGCTATACGCCGTTTCGTCATACTGGAAACGTCATCTCCGTATGGCGCAGAACAGGACCTTTTTCTGGTCCTGTTCTTTCCCGCGGCAGCCGCCACATGAGCATGCGCACATGTTCATCTGGCCGATGCGCGCGTAAAAAATACGGCCGCACCGAAGTGCGGCCGCATCATCGATGACTTTATTCCTCGCCTGTGTACATAGCGTAAGGAATATTCACACGCCATGTTCCTACTACGTTGGCTGCATCGACACCCTCAAATGTTTCTGCGCTTGTCAGATAGTTTGCTGTGATCTGGGCGATGGTGTTGGCCATACCTTCAGCATCCTGTTTGATGGTACCTGTCATTGTACCGGCTGCGATCGCGTCCTTTGCAGCGTCAGTAGCATCTACGCCGAATACCGGGATCACAGTAGCGCCTTCTTTGTTGTAGCCGGCGTTCTGGAGAGCGGTAACGGATCCGATCGCCATCTCGTCGTTGTTGGCGATAACAAGCTCAACCATGTTGTTGTTTGCTTCGCTGTACTGGGACAGGATCGTCTGCATATACTCGGTAGCTGCTGCTGCGGACCACAGACCGCCCTGGTCAACCAGATATTTGTTTGTGTTGCTTGCGTCATAGAAAGCTAACGGCTTCTTGCCGGCTGCTTCCAGGACCTTGTCCGCATCTTCCTGGCCAAACTGGGTACGTGCGATTGCCTCGGCGTTGCCCTCCTGGCCCTTGAACATTACGTAGGAGATCTGGCCGTCGCCGTTGAGATCTACGGTATCGTAATTCTCAACCAGGTACTCACCGATCATTTCGCCCTGCATATGGCCGGCCATCTCATAATCTGTACCTACGAATACAGCCTTGTCGTATGCGGAAACGACTTCCTCGCTTACAGAACGGTTG
Organism: Enterocloster hominis (ex Liu et al. 2021); assembly: GCA_014385265.1. Classification (GTDB taxonomy): domain Bacteria; phylum Bacillota; class Clostridia; order Lachnospirales; family Lachnospiraceae; genus Alitiscatomonas; species Alitiscatomonas aceti. Next base: position 92,930 of record JACRTJ010000016.1, on the reverse strand, counting down.
AAGAAGATCACCGGGATGCTCTGTGCCTTTGCCAGCTCGATGATATTCTTTGCAGCGTCGTCAGAACCGCTGTCCACCAGGTTTACTACCAGAAGAGAGGTTCCTTTTGCGATGGCTGTGGAAACCTGCTCGGTCTGGGTCGTCTGGCTGTTGTTGGAGTCGTAGTCCTGGTACTTGATGCCAGCCTTATCAAGAGCTGCATCCAGTGCGGAACGCACGCTGGAGATATATGTATCGCCGTATGTATAGTATAATACGGAGATCTCTCCTGCGTCTGCTAAATCCTTGGCGGCTTCTGTAACTGCTTCTGTAACTTTTTCTGTCTCTTTTTCGTCTGCTTTTGTTGTCTCTGCTGCTGCGGCTGTTGTCTCTGCCGGTGCTGCTGCGGACTCCTTCTTATCGCCGCCGCCGCATGCTGTCATGCTGGCTACAAGGCCGGCTGCAAGAAGAACGCTTACTAATTTTTTCATTTTGAATTCCTCCTCTTCTTTCGGTTTGTTATATATTAAACAACCATACCGTATTATACCCCATTCCATAGGTTTTGTAAAGGATTACCGATATTTTTTTATATAGCCTTCCATTTTTTGTATAAATCGGCCCAATCCGACAGAATCCGAGGAGAAATCTCTTGTTTTATATCTACAATTTTCCTTATTTACATCTTTTCACCCGGAACTACCGGTACTGCGCCTTCGGGAACCGGGCAGAAATAGCCGCCGTAGCGTTTCATTTTTGCCTCGTATTCATCCCTGGCCGCCTGTAAGACCTCCGGCTTTTCCATCAGATCCACAGCGGCTGCCGCCAGGACCTTGCCGGCCATGAGCATGGCCTTATGGGCAATGGAGGTGCGTCCGCAGGACACGTTCTGCCAGGAATGGCCCGGAGCCTTGGACGGATATGTGGCGGTATTGATCTGTGCCGTAGGAACCAGCCAGCTCACGTCGCCCACATCTGTGGAGCCCATGCGCGGATGCTCCGAATAGAAATACGGGATCAGGAAGTCGTTGATGGCTTTTGTCCCATGCTCCGAGGCTTTATCTACAAATTCGTAAAGCTCCTCGCTGTCCTCTGTAAAATCTCCTGGGAGCTTATTGTCCTTCATCTCCACAGAATCGCAGAGGGCCTGGGCGTAGGCAATCTCTTCCTCTGTATATTCCGGCATCTCCACCTGGCTGAAGTTTTCCCAGAGGAGCTTCTCCAGCACCTTATTGGGAACTGTATTGGAGCAGCCGTCAATGAACTTCTTCTCCATGGTGGTATCCGTCATCATGGACGCAGCCAGGGCAATCCGGTCCACACGCTCCTGAAGAGCCAGGGCCTCCTTGGCCCAGATGGAGCGCACCATATAGAGCACCTGTGCCCTGGGCTGCACCACATTGGGTGAATCTCCGCCGGCATCAGTGATGGAATAATGGATCCTGGCCGTATCCGGCATATGCTCCCGCAGGAACTGGACTCCAATGTTCATCAGCTCCACAGCGTCCAGAGCAGAACGACCCTGCTCCGGAGCTCCCGCCGCGTGGGAGGCAACGCCAGTGAATTTATACTCTGTCTGGATGCAGGTATTGCAGGTACCGGAGGTCACCTGGTTTTCTGTTCCCGGATGCCAGGTGAGGGCCGCGTCGCATTCCTTAAATACGCCGTCCCTGGCCATGAAGGCCTTGGTGGCAGCTCCCTCTTCGCCGGGACAGCCATAGAGGATCACCTTTCCGCTCCCCTCTCCCTTTTCCTCCAGATAGTGCTTGATGGCAAAGGCAGCCGCCATGGATCCGGCTCCCAGAAGATTGTGGCCGCAGCCGTGGCCGTTGCCGTTGGATACCAGCTCTTCACGGCTCTGCTGTCCGGCCACCTGGGAAAGCCCTGTGAGGGCGTCGTACTCGGCCAGGATCCCGATCACCGGCTTTCCGGAGCCATAGGACGCACGGAACGCCGTCTCAATGCCGCAGAAGGGGTGCTCCACCTCGAAGCCCTCCTCCTTTAATACCTGGGCGTACAGCTCCCCGGATTTAAATTCCCTCAGGGAAAGCTCCGCAAAATCCCAGATCTTATCGGATGTGTCGATGATCACATCTGCTTTCTCGTCAATATAGCTTAAAACCTTCTTTTTTTCGTCGGTCATGGTTCTGCCCCTCCTGTTTTCTTCTTAATACAATACCTTGCTTAAAAATTCCTTTGTACGCGGGTTGGACGGATGATTGAACACCTGGTCCGGACTGCCCTTTTCGGCGATGATCCCGCCGTCCATGAAAAATACCCGGTCAGAGACCTCCTTGGCAAAGCCCATCTCATGGGTCACGATCACGGTGGTCATTCCCGTCTTTACCAGGCTCTTTATAACCTGGAGCACCTCTCCCACCATCTCCGGGTCCAGGGCCGAGGTGGGCTCGTCAAACAGCATCACATCCGGCTCCATGGCCAGGGCGCGGACGATGGCAAGACGCTGCTTCTGGCCGCCGGAAAGCTTTTTGGGATACTGGTCTGCCTTTTCCTGAAGGCCTACCCGGGCCAGCAGCTCCGCTGCCATCTCATCGGCCTCCTTCTGGCTCTTCTTCCCCAGGAGCACCGGAGCCAGGGTCACGTTCTTCCCCACGGTCAGATTGTTGAATACATTAAAATGCTGGAACACCATTCCCATCTTCTGCCGATGGAGGTTGATGTCCACGCTCTTGTCGGTGATGTCGGTGCCCTCAAAATAAATACGGCCGGAGGTGGGCGTTTCCAGCAGGTTCAGGCACCGCAGGAAGGTGCTCTTTCCTCCTCCTGACGGGCCGATGATGGAGACCACCTCGCCCTTGGAGATGGTTTCAGACACGCCCTTTAACACCTGAAGGCTTCCAAACGATTTATGCAGATCCTCCACACGGATCAGTTCACTGCTAGCGCTCACTTGCGTTCATCCTCCTCTCCAGTAATGCGATCAGCTTGGACATAACGAATGTCACAAGGAAATAAATGATGCCCACGATGGTCAACGGCTCCAGAACACGGAAGGTAATGCCGTTGATGGTCTTAAACTGAGTCATCAGCTCTCCGATAAAGAAGGTGGATGCCAGGGATGTTTCCTTGACAATGGCCACAAACTCATTGCAGAGAGCGGGAAGGATATTTTTTACTGCCTGGGGCAGTACGATATGGATCATGGCCTGACGGCTGTTTAAGCCTAAGGACCGGGCCGCCTCGGTCTGTCCCGCGTCCACAGCCTGGATCCCGGCCCGGACGATCTCACAGACATAGGCTGTGGAGTTGACGCAGCAGGCGATCATCACGCAGGTGAACTCGCTGAGATCCAGCGCCGGAAACCACTGGGGCAGCATAAAATAGAAGAAATAAAGCTGTAAGAGGATCGGCGTTCCCCGGATCACCTCCACGTAGACCACGGCAGCAGCGTGAAGGGGCTTAAACCTTCCGATCCCCCAGCTGCTGCGGTGCATCATCGCCATCAGAGAGCCGGACACGGTGCTGATCAGCACCGTGAGAGCTCCCATATATAATGTCATCCATAAGCCATGAAGGAAGAGGGACGAATATTCGGTCCACACCTTTCCCATAACTGTGAAAAATTCCATTGGATCTTCTCCTTTCTTTCCGGCCTATTTCATCTCTATGCCAAGGCTTTCTGCCAGAGCCCGGGCTTCCTCGGTCCACTGGCTGTAAAGGCCCGATTCATTGACCTCTGCGATGATCCCGTTTAAGGCCTCCAGAAGCTCATCCTCGCCCTTTTTAACGGCGATGACATTGCCCTCGTCGGAATGATCAAATTTAAACTCCGTCATGGCGATCTCCGGGTAGGACTTCATCAGCATCTCTCCGTTATCGTAGGAAACCGCCAGAGCGTCGGCCTTCCCTGTGGTCAGCATCAGAACGCCGTCGGTGATAGCTGTAACTGGCTGGAACTGGATATCCGACGGAAGCTGTTCTGTCACCAGGGACTGCTGCAGGGAGGCATTCTGGGCTACGACCTTCTTTCCGGAAAAATCCTCCGCTGTTTTATAGGAAGCCGCATCCTCCTTCAGCACCAGAAGGGTATGGCCCTTATCCTCAGACTGGATGTTGTAACGGTCCGAAAGTCCCAGGGTCTCGGCACGCTCCTCAGTATAGGCAAATCCGGAGATTCCCATATCGATGGTGCCGGAGGCAAGTCCCTGCTGGATCGCGGAAAACTCCATAGCCTTGATCTCCAGCTCCACTCCCAGCTTTTCAGCGATATATTTGCCCAGCTCAATATCGGAGCCCACGTACTCGACGCCCTTCGCGCCAACGTTTTTAAACTCCATGGGAGCGAAATCCGGCGCGGTCCCCATGGTGATCTTTCCAGAAGCCAGGATCTTTCCCAGACGGCTTTCGGGATCCACATCCACGGCGGACACGGTGGCTTCTGCCTCACTTCCGTCTCCGGCCTTTTCAGTCTCTTCTGCCGCAGCTGCTGTGCCGAAGGACTCTGCCTTCGTATCTGCTGCAGTCTCCTTGCTTTCTCCGCCGGAACATCCGGTCATCCATGCCATGGATATCATCGCTGCCATTGCCACAAATACATGCTTTTTCATAATTATTCCTCTTTTCTTTATTTTATGCTTCATATATGCAGTTTCCAACGGCCATTTATTGGTGGCCTTTGTTTATGTTACGCATTATAATGCATAAATATGCTTTTGTAAAGAGGTTTTTTGAAAAAAATATGCATTTTATCCATTCCATATAAATTTTTATGCATACCACCCGAAGGCGGTATGCATAATGGATAATCATTTATGGATTTAGATGTCTGCGATATTGATGAGCGTAAGCTCCTGGGCGCGGTTCTCCATACTGGTCACCAGGGCCCTGGCCGTATCGATGGCTGTAAGGACCGTCACGCCGGTCTCGATGGCGTTTCTGCGGATAATAAAGCCGTCGTGGCTGCGCTCGGCTCCCTGGGCCGGGATGTCGATGACCAGGTCGATCTCATGTCCCAGGATCAGATCCAGGATATTGGGAGATTCCTGCTCGATCTTGCGCACAGGGATGGTCACTACGCCCTTCTGGTACAGGTACCGGGCGGTTCCGTTGGTACAGAAGATCCGGTAGCCCTGGGCCTTGAAGCGGGCGGCAATGTCCACCATCTCCTCCTTATCGGAATCGCGGACGGTGATGATCATGTTCTTATACTTGGGCAGCTTGATGCCTGCGCCCTGGAACGCTTTATAAAGGGCCTCGTTGAAGGTCTTTGCGATACCCAGGCACTCTCCGGTGGATTTCATCTCCGGCCCCAGGCTGATGTCTGCGCCGCGGATCTTTTCAAAGGAGAATACGGGCATCTTGATCGCAAAGTAATCGGCCTCTTTCTGGAGTCCGGGAGCATAGCCCAGTTCCCTGATGGTGTGGCCGCAGATGATCTGGGTCGCCAGGGGAACGATGGGGATCCCCGTTACCTTGCTGATATAGGGAACCGTTCTGGAGGAACGGGGATTTACCTCAATGATGTAAACATCTTCTCCGTCCACAATGAACTGGATGTTGATCATTCCCTTTACATGAAGGGCCCTTGCCAGCTTTTCTGTATACTCCACCAGGGTCTTCTTGTTGCCCTCAGTGATGCTCTGGGCCGGGTAAACGGAGATACTGTCGCCGGAATGGATACCGGTACGCTCGATATGCTCCATGATACCCGGGATCAGGATGTCGGTGCCGTCGCAGATGGCGTCCACCTCGATCTCCTTGCCCATGATATATTTATCCACCAGGATCGGATGCTCCTGGGCGATCTGGTTGATGATGCCGATGAACTCGTCGATATCCTCGTCGCAGATGGCGATCTGCATGCCCTGGCCGCCAAGAACGTAGGAGGGGCGCACCAGTACCGGATATCCCAGCTCGTTGGCCGCCTTTTTGGCCTCCTCTGCTGTAAATACGGTCTGCCCCTTGGGTCTGGGGATGCCGCACTGCTCCAGGATCTCATCAAACCGCTCTCTGTCCTCGGCCGCGTCCACGTCCTCGGCTGCGGTTCCTAAGATCGGAACTCCCATTTTCATCAGAGCTTCGGTCAGCTTGATGGCTGTCTGGCCGCCGAACTGGACAACGGCTCCGTCGGGCTTCTCGATATCCACAATGCTCTCCACATCCTCAGGAGTCAGAGGCTCAAAGTACAGCTTGTCGGCAATATCAAAGTCCGTGCTGACGGTCTCCGGGTTGTTGTTGATGATGACGGTCTCATAGCCCTCTTTCTCAAAGGCCCAGGTGCTGTGTACGGAACAGAAGTCAAACTCGATGCCCTGGCCGATCCGGATGGGGCCGGAGCCCAGGACCAGCACCTTCTTCCTGCTGGTGGTTCCGTCCGCCTCATTCTCACTGCCGAAGCAGGAGTAGTAATACGGCGTCTCAGCCGCAAACTCAGCGGCGCAGGTATCCACCATCTTGAAGGCGGCGCGGATGTTGTTCTCATAGCGCATGGCCTTTACCTCATCCTGGGAAAGACCTGTGAGCCTTGCGATCACGTTATCCGGGAATTCGATGCGTTTTGCTTCCTTTAAGAGCTCCGGAGTCAGATCTTTTCCGGCGGCCTTAAGGGCAGCTTCCATCTCCACCAGGATCGCCAGCTTGTCGATGAACCAGATATCGATCTTTGTGATCTCATGGATCATATCATAGGAGAAGCCGCGGCGCAGGGCCTCGGCGATGACCCAGATCCGGCGGTCATCCACACGGTTCAGCTCCTCCTTAAGCTCCGCAGACGTAAGTCCGGAATAGTCATAAGAAAGGAGGCAGTCCACGTGCTGCTCCAGGGAACGGATGGCCTTCATAAGGCCGCCCTCAAAGCTGGTGCAGATACTCATGACCTCGCCGGTGGCCTTCATCTGGGTTCCCAGGCTGTGGCTGGCGTTGATGAATTTATCAAAGGGAAGACGCGGCATCTTCACGACTACATAGTCCAGCATGGGCTCAAAGCTGGCGTAGGTTTTTTTCGTTACGGCGTTTTTGATCTCGTCTAAGGTATAGCCCAGAGCGATCTTGGCGGCAACCTTTGCAATGGGGTAGCCGGTGGCCTTGGAGGCCAGTGCAGAAGAACGGCTTACTCTGGGGTTTACCTCGATCACACAGTATTCAAAGCTGTTGGGATTCAACGCGTACTGCACGTTGCAGCCGCCGGTGATCCCCAGCTCAGTAATGATCTTTAAAGCGGAGGTACGGAGCATCTGGTACTCCTTGTCTCCTAAGGTCTGGGACGGAGCCACAACGATGGAGTCACCGGTATGAACGCCCACCGGATCGATGTTTTCCATGTTGCAGACGGTGATCACGTTTCCGGCGCCGTCGCGCATTACCTCGTACTCGATCTCCTTCCAGCCGGCAATACACCGCTCCACCAGGACCTGTCCCACACGGGAAAGGCGCAGGCCGTTTTCCAGGATCTCAGCGCACTGCTCCGGGTTCTCTGCGATACCGCCGCCGGAGCCGCCCAGGGTATAGGCCGGACGGAGCACCACCGGATAGCCGATCTTTTCTGCCACGGCCAGACCGTCCTCCAAACTTTCCACGATCTCGGACGGAGCCACCGGCTCATTGATCTTTTCCATGGTCTCCTTGAACATTTCACGGTCCTCGGCCTTTTTGATGGTCAGAGGCGTGGTTCCGATGAGACGCACGTTATTTTTTGCAAGGATACCGGCCTCTTCCAGCTCCATGGCCAGGTTTAAGCCGGCCTGGCCGCCCAGGGTCGGGAGAACGCTGTCGGGCTTTTCCTTCATGATCAGCTGCTCCACCACCTCTGTGGTCAGCGGCTCAATGTATACCTTATCGGCAATGTCCTTATCGGTCATGATCGTGGCCGGGTTGGAGTTTAAGAGCAGCACCTCCACGCCCTCCTCCTTTAAGGAACGGCAGGCCTGGGTTCCTGCATAGTCGAACTCTGCGGCCTGGCCGATGATAATGGGGCCGGAGCCGATCACTAGAACTTTCTTAATATCTGGGTTCTTTGGCATTATCTTCCCTCCTCCATCATACGCATAAAGCGGTCAAACAGGTATCCGGAATCCAGAGGACCGGGACAGGCCTCCGGATGATACTGCACGGTGAAAATATTCTTTCCCACATACTTTAAGCCTTCGTTGGTCTTATCGTTCACGTTCACGAATGCCGGGACAGCCACGCTGGGATCCAGGCTTTCCTCATCGACTGCATAGCCATGGTTCTGGGAGGTTATGTATACCCGTCCTGTTTCCAGATCCTTGACCGGATGGTTTCCGCCGCGGTGGCCGTATTTCAGCTTATACGTCTTCGCTCCGGTAGCCAGGGCCATTAACTGGTGGCCCAGACAGATGGCAAAGATCGGAACGCTGGACTCATATAACTTCCTTACTTCCTCAATGATCCCCACGTTCTCGGCCGGGTCTCCGGGGCCGTTGGATAACATGATCCCGTCGGGATTGGTCTTTAAGATCTCTTCAGCCGGAGTATCTGCCGGATAAACCGTCACCTCGCAGCCTCTCTTATTTAAATTCCGGGCAATATTGTCCTTTGCACCGCAGTCCAGCAGCGCAACCTTTTTTCCGTCTCCGGGAAGCACATAGGGCTTCTTCACAGAGGTCTTTAACACAACGCCCTTTACCGTATACTGACGGATCTTCTCCTTCACTTCCTCCAGGTCATAGTCCCCGTTGGTGGTGATCATACCGTTCATGGTTCCTTTTTCTCTTAAGATCTTCGTAAGGGCTCTTGTATCGATTCCGCTGATACCTGGAATATCCTGTTCTTTTAAGAAATGATCGATGGTGTCCCCGCTTCTGAAATTGCTGGGAATTCTGGATAATTCTCTGACAATATAGCCGTCCGGCCATGCCTGTCTGGACTCCATGTCCTCACGGCAGATACCGTAATTGCCAATTAAAGGATAAGTCATTACCACTGCCTGTCCCGCATAGGAGGGATCGGTAAGGACTTCCAGATAACCGGTCATGGATGTATTAAACACAATTTCACTGATTACTTCTCTGGAGGAGCCGATGCTTGTTCCTTCAAACACAGTTCCGTCTTCCAGTATTAAATATGCCTTCATGACGCCACCCTTTCTTTTTTGTTATCCGGGCTTTTCTATTTTAGCCCAAATTTTCACTATTCTATCATATTCATATGGTTTTTGCAAGCGGTTGCTGTCGATTTCTGGATTTTTTTTAGGAACAATTTTCAGATCCCCTTCTCAGAGCAGAAATCCGGCCCGGAAGCTCAGATCCGGGCTCCGGGCCAGGGTTCTTCTTATGATTTTAAAATCTTTTTGTCAAACTCGGGGTTAAAATAATAATAGTTGGACGGATCCAGTTTCTCCTTGACCTTTTCCAGGGCCTCTCCGAACCTCTGGAAGTGGACGATCTCCCTGGCCCTTAAAAATTTCAGCGGGGCCAGCACGTCCGGATCATCGATGACCCGGATCAGGTTCTCATAGACCACCCGCGCCTTCTGTTCCGCCGCCAGGTCTTCAAAAATATCTGTGACGGCGTCTCCCTTACTCTGGAACTCGCAGGCGTTGAAGGGGATGCCTGCCGCTGCCGCCGGCCAGAGCCCTGTGGTATGGTCGATATAATAGGCGTCAAAGCCGGCCGTTTTTGCCTGCTCGGGAGTCAGGTTCCTGGTGAGCTGGTAAACCATGGCGCAGATGATCTCCAGATGTCCCAGCTCCTCGGTGCCGATGTCCGTCAGGAGGCCGCCCACTTCCTTACAGGGCATGGAATATCTCTGGGCCAGATACCGCATGGATGCCGACAGCTCCCCGTCGGGGCCGCCAAACTGGCTTAAGATCAGAGACGCTGTCCTGGGACACGTGTTCTTAATGTTCACCGGATACTGCAGCCGTTTCTCATAATTCCACATTATAAAGCGCCTCCTTCCCATGGCATCGGTCCGTCTGACCAGGTAAAGTGCTTCTGGTCCGGGTATTTTGTGAGACTTCTGCTCTGGTTGTTGGTATCCGGGCATACCAGATCCATGGTCAGAGGCTCGAACTGGTCCGCGCAGATCTCCATCAGCTCCCTCCGCTTTTTCGATGCCTCCGAAAACGCCTTCAGAGCCTCCTGGTCTGTGGGGTGGGTATCCAGATACAGAGTCAGATCGTTGACCATGAAGCTGGCCTCCCCGATCTCCTTCATAAGCTGCATACGGTCCATATTGTTATCCATGGAGCCCGCCTCCTTTCTCCGCCGCATAAAAGGGCTGGTCCAGGGACGGGAACACGGTGCCCTCCCGCAGGGCTTTTTCCGGATCGTACAGGGTCTCCCAGGGCTGGACTGGAGCCTGGACCATGGCCAGGACCGGAGCCGCCGGGACATTTCCATTTTTACACGTACAAAAATCCATTGCGCACACTCCTTTCGGGACTGACTTTGTCCTCCCCTTCAGTATGTGCCTGCAATGGATTTTCACACTGGTTAACCTTCGCCTTCCTTTACAATTTTGTCCAGAATGCGGATCAGGTCGTGGATGGACTGGATATCCTCTCCGCGGCTTAGGATCACATCCTGGAGCTCCGGCGACAGGCTGTTGAATTTTTCTCTGACATTCGGAGAAATATATGGCATATGATCACCCCGTTTTTTAGTATGGGATATGCGCTCTTTTTTATACCGGTATTCCGGACCTCCTTTTTCCATTTCTGGAACGGACTTCCATCCCTTCCATCCCTTCCCTGGTGCAATGGAAGGAATTGTATGGTAAGATCTGTTTTGTAATATTTTATAACATTTTTGTAATATTTTCGTAATACAAGGAGGTACCCATATGAAAAAAACAGGATTTTATGCTATAACAGCCGCAGCCGTCCTGGCCGCTGCGGGAGCCGCTCCACTTTCTTCCCAGGCAGCCCAGGATCCATACCTGGCTGCGCCGGGCCGTGTGGCCGCCGTTTTTTCCGTCCCTGCCCCGGCGGTGGGAACCCTTCCAGGACTTTCGGGCCTGATCCGTTTCCCCATATGTACGGAAAAGCCGTCCATACCCCAGGCACCGGAATGGCCGGATACTCCTCTGATCCCGGAACAGCCAGACGCTCCCCAGTCTCCGGAACTGCCGGACGCCCCGGAAAACAATGGTTCACCCGAAACTGACGGCGGCATCCAGGAGCCGGAAGCAGAGACCCCCGCAGCCCAGGTACTCGCTCTGGTAAACGCCCAAAGAGCCCGGGCCGGTCTTGGTTCCCTTTCCCTGGATCCGGAGGCCTCAAAAGCCGCAGGAGTCCGCGCCCGGGAGATCCAGATCTCCTTTTCCCATACCCGGCCCGATGGAAGAGACTTCTCCACCGCCCTCTCGGAAGCCGGGGCTTCCTTCCGCGCCTCCGGGGAAAACATCGCTTATGGCCAGAGATCGGCAGAGCAGGTCATGGACGTCTGGATGAACAGCGCCGGCCACAGGGCCAATATCTTAAATCCCGGATACTCGCGGATCGGCATCGGCCATGTGAAGGACAGCCGCGGCGTGGATCACTGGGTCCAGCTTTTCCTAAACTGACCGGAAGACCGTCCGGGTCATATGGAACGCCCGGCAGCATGAACCTGTACCAGGAGTATTCCATAAAAAAGAAGCCGCAGCATCGCGGCTTCTTTTTTAATCGTATGGTTCATAATCGTAACGACGAATGTATATGTCCCTTACAGAGATATGGTCTGGGTACGGCTGCTATTTCTGCATTTTCCGGTCATTGCCTTTTGTATCAGCTGATCTTCGGCAGGATCATGCCAGGTCCACGCGATTCATATATCTGATCAGACGGAAAATCTGGCTGGTGTAACCCCATTCATTGTCATAGAATGCGATCAGCTTAAAAAAGTGGGAGTTTACCTGAATGCCTTCCCTTGCATCGAAGCAGGAGGCGTGGGAATCGCCGATAAAGTCCGAAGATACCACCTCGTCTTCGATATAGTCCAGGATCCCGGAAAGCTCATTTTCACTGGCTTCCTTCATCTTCCGGCAGATATCCTCATAGGATGTCGGCGATTTTAACGCCACGTTCAGGTCCACGATGGAAACGTCGGAAGTCGGAACACGGTAGGAAATCCCGTTCATTTTATCCTTTAAAGAAGGGATCACCAGAGAGATCGCCTTTGCTGCTCCTGTGGTGGATGGGATAAGGTTTCCAAACACCGAGCGGCCCGTTCTCCAGTCCTTTAAGGATCTGCAGTCCACCACCTTCTGCTTTGCTGTTGCAGAATGGATCGTGGACATGAGTCCATATTCAATACCGTAATGATCTTCAAGCACTTTACAGATGGGGGCAAGACAGTTTGTGGTACAGGATGCATTGGAGACCACCATCATATCCGGTCTGTATGTTTCATGGTTGATGCCCATAACAAAGGTGGGAGTCACATCGTCCTTGGCCGGCGCCGTTACGATCACTTTCTTTGCGCCTGCCCGGATGTGCGCCATGGCCTTTTCTGTGGTGCAGAAAGCGCCGGTGGCGTCGATGATGTACTCGGCTCCGCACTCTCCCCATGGGATCAGCGAGGCGTCGCTCTCAGAGTATACCGGGATCTTCTGTCCGTTTACGACGATCCCGTTTTCATACGTATCCAGGGTTCCCTGAAAGCGGCCGAATATGGAATCATATCGGATCATATATACCATATACTCTAAATTTGCGTTGCGGACATTGATCCCGCATAAATGAAACTCTTCCGGTTTGTCGATGGCGATGCGGAATGCGACTCTTCCTATACGTCCAAATCCGTTGATGCCAATTTGAATTGCCATTGCAAATGTACCTCCTATAAAAAACATACCTTTTTCATTGGATGGCAATGACTTTTGCAGTAAATAACCGTGAATTGCTGTAACCCAAGGCCAGTGTAACATAAGTGTTCAGAAAAAGCCAGTGATTCGGAGGTAATTAAACATTTAACGGGATTGGCATTTTTTTTACAATAAAACGTCCTTTTATTTCCGGCCCAGGAGGAAAAAGCTCTGGCTGTGATCCGCCGCTATCACAGGATGCTTTCCAGGTAGCACAGCAGGTCCTCCTTCCCCAGCGGTTCACAATGGCTGAGTATGCAGTATTTACAGTCCATGGAACGGATGGTCCGGATCAATGAAGCCAGCTTGTCCCGATCCATATATCCATCGTTAAAAAAGTCTTCGCTGGTGGAATCACCTAAAAATAAGACCTTCTCTTCCGGTATATAAATACAGGCCGTGTCTTCTGAATGCGGCGCTTCTGTATGAAAGATCCGGGCGGTCATTCCTCCCAGATCCACGGTCATTCTGTCCGAAAATTCCAGGTCTGACAATACAATATCCAGCCTGTCCAGATCTGCATATTCTCTTCTGAAATGGATGTCCTCTCTTTTCAGCGCTTCAATATAACCGGAGTCCTCCGCCTCTTCCTGCTGTTTTTTCAGAAACTCATTGGTCTTTTCATGGGCAATGCTGACCCCGCTGACCGCGTGCATCCCGAAGGTATGGTCATAATGCCAATGGGTGATCACAGTAAAATCCGGCTTTTTTAAATGCTCTGCTTCGATGGCCCCGTAAAAATCTGCCACATGAGAGGACGAATATCCCGCATCAATGGCCAGAGACCATTTATCTCCCCTGATATAAGCTAACATCGGCCTGTCTGTTTCCGGTTCATGCTCCAGATAATAGATCCGATCCGTTAATCTCTTTAATCCCATTTCCTGTCCCACCTTTCCGGCAATAATTCCTTCAATGTCATTTTCCTGTCGTGGTCAATGGCTGCCTGCTCCGCGCAGATCCCAATAGAGCATGGCCGGTCTATATTATAGTATATTCCATCTGACAAATAGTTTCAATTATTTCCCCCTTTCTTTTCCCCGTCTCATCGCCTTCTTAACGCCCTCCAGAACTCCAGTTTTTTACAGATAATCCTTCAGGGTATCCCTCACCTGCCCGGCATATGGAGATCAATATCCCACTTGATCTGAAATCTCAGTTCTTTTAAAAAAGGAAAAGCTTTTCCTCTCAATAACCATAGAAAATCATAATAAAAATGCCGTTACACAGAACAAATGTTGCTCCTGTAACAGCATCTTTACCCAAAATCCATTTTCCTCAATATCCGCGTTAATCTCTGTAAAATCTCTTTACAATTCTAATTTTCTTTTCCCTTTTATTTTCTCCATATCCCATGAAATTCCCTACAAACGCTGGATCGCCTCCGTGGCCAGAGATGACCGTTCACACTCCTCCGGCAAAAGAGTGATCTGCCAGCATAATGGACTTCCTTTCATGTGCTCCGCCGCATAGCTGAGCCCATTGGTCCTGTCGTCCAGATAGGGACGGTCGATCTGATTGGGATCTCCCAGGAGAATGATCTTCGTTTCTTTTCCTGCACGGGTAATGATTCCCTTGATCTGCGCCGGGGTCATGTTCTGCGCCTCATCTATGATCAGATACGTCTTAAGGATCGACCTTCCCCTGATGAAAGTCAGGGCTTCTGTCTGAATCAGCCCCCTATCGAAAATCTCCTGTATCTTGTCCTGCAATTCTCTTTCATCCGAATATCTTTCCCGGTCATTGGAATCCACCAGTTGTTCCAGGTTGTCCATGATCGGACGCATCAATGGAGAGATCTTTTCCTGCTCGTTTCCCGGAAGAAAACCAATGTCAGAGTCAAAAAGCGCATTGGGCCTGCAGATCAGGATCCTCCGATACTCCCCGGATGGATCATTGAGCACCTTTTCCAGGCCTACCGCCAGGGAATAAAATGTCTTACTCGTTCCTGCCATTCCCTTTACAATAACAAGCGGCGCTTTTTCTGCCGGCTGCATTAAGGCTTCCTGGAAGAAATATTGTCCTACATTTCTTGGACTGACACCATACGGCGTTGACTTCCTGTATTCTAATTTCCGGATAATGCCTTTTTCAACCCTCCCCAGCTGGGTCTTTTGGGATGACTGGTCTGCCCTTAAAATGATAAACTCATTTTCAAACAATTCCGGATGGATACACGCTCCATTACTGTCACAGCAGTATACGCTCTCCACCGGTACTCCTTTTTTCTTAAAATCCTTAAACAGAACCTCTGGAACAAATACTTCTTTCCGCCCCAGATACTGCTCCTCATGCCCAGCCACCTGTTCTGTTGTAAAGTCCTCTGCCTGGATTCCAAGAAGCTGCGCTTTGATACGCAGAAGAATATCCTTTGTCACAAGGATCACTTGTTTCGGACTCTCCTTTGACAATCCAATACAGACCTTCAAGATCCGGTTGTCCGATTTATGATCTGGGAGATCCTCTGGCAGTTCTACGTTCAGATAATTTTTTTCCACCCGCAGGATACCGCCATGCCCCGTATACACTCCCTCCAGCAGATTTCCCTTTTCTCTGTATGCATCCAGAATACGGATCACCCTGCGGACATTCGCCCCCTTTTCTCCCTCTTCTTTTTTCAGATTGTCAAGCTCCTCCAAAACAGTCATCGGCAGGACCACTTCATTTTCCTCAAAGCATTCGACGGCATACGGTGCCTGGATCAGTACATTGGTATCCAGGATATAGATTTTTTCCATAAAAAACCCCTTTACACATTTATTGTTTTCAGAGTACGATCTGACTCCACTCTGAAACTTCTTTTCAAGATTACCACCGGATTGTGTAATCTATCACCCTGTTATAATAAAATCTGTGTAAAAAAGAAATGACGTGCATTCTTTGCACAAAAAAGAAGCCCTCCCGGCCAGTTCACTGGACACGGTCAGGCTTCTTATGGTCATACCGTTCTAAAGGTTGTTCTTCCGTTCTTTTCTGTGTTTTTCCGTTCTGCTAAATGTCCTTCCGTCCTCTTTTATGTTTTTCCGTTCTGCTAAATGTCTTTCCGTCCTCTTTTATGTATTCCCGTTCTAATGATTGTACTTCCGTTCCACATGTGGTTGTTTATTCTGACCAGATTTTATGTTTCAGCTTCGCTCTTATTTGCCAGCTGCTGCTTTTGCTTCTTTGATCTTCTGGGTAAGAACCGGAACGATCTTGTTCAGGTCGCCTACTACGCCGTAATCGGCAACGTCGAAGATCGGAGCAGACTCATCTTTGTTGATGGCAATGATGATGTCGGACTCTTCCATACCAGCCACGTGCTGGATGGCTCCGGAGATACCGATGGCAAAGTAAACATGGGGACGAACAGTCTTACCAGTCTGTCCAACCTGAAGATCCTTCGGCTTCCAGCCAGCGTCTACAACTGCACGGGAGCAGCTTACGGTGCCGCCGATGGCCTCAGCCAGCTCGTCGAGGATCTTGAAGTTCTCCGGGCTTCCTACGCCGCGGCCGCCGGAAACAAGGATCTTTGCATCCATGATATCGGCAACGTTGGAAACAGCCTTAACGACTTCCATGATCTCAACGTATTTCTCGTTGGGAACAAATCCGGGATTGAACTCTTCGATCTCGGCCTTTCTTCCAGCCTCACGCGGAAGCTTCTGCATAACGCCGGGACGAACGGTTGCCATCTGCGGACGGAATTCCGGGCAGGCGATGGTTGCGATGGTGTTTCCGCCGAATGCCGGACGGGTCATGAGAAGCTGGTTGTGCTTCTGCTCCTTGCCCGGTGTGGGAACCAGCGGGAAATCGCCGATATCCAGCTGTGTACAGTCAGCGGTCAGACCTGTATGGATGCGTGCGCAGACACGGGGACCAAGGTCACGGCCGATGGCTGTTGCGCCGATCAGGAATACGTCCGGTTTGTACTTCTCGATCACAGATGCCAGAGCATGGGTATAGGGCTCAGTTCTGTACTCTTTTAATTCCGGATCATCTACAACGATGACTCTGTCAGCGCCGTACTCGCCAAGGATCTCAGTCAGTCCCATTACGTTGGAACCTACTAAAACTGCTGTTACAGTAGTATTTAAATCTTTTGCTAAGTCTTTACCTTTGCCTATCAGCTCCAAAGCGATGCTGCTCACTTCGTTATCAACCTGCTGCGCAAAGACATATACACCCTTATATTCTTCCAAGTTCATTACTGTTCACCACTTTCTTTATTCTATGAATTCGCTTTTTGACGTAGCTGTATCTTACAGCACGTGCTTCTCTGTAAGTTTGTCCACAATGTAATTTACAGAAGCTGTCGGATCCAGAACGACCTTTTCACCGGCGCCCTTTCTTACCTTGTCAGATGCCTTTGCGATCTGAGTCGGGGATCCCTTCAGACCCAGGTTGGAGTCCAGAACGTCCTTTAAGTCGTTTCTGCCCCATACAGTGATGTCCTTCTTATATGCGTCAAAGATTCCGCCCGGAGTCATGTAACGCGGCTCATTTAATTCAGAAAGTGCTGTGATCAGACACGGCATCTTTGCTTTTAACATATGATATCTGTCATCATACTGACGTTTTACGATCACAGAATCGCCGTCGATCTGGATCTCCTGTGCATAGCTGATTACCGGGATCCCAAGATGCTCAGAGATCTGCGGTCCAACCTGTGCGGTATCTCCATCGATCGCCTGACGGCCCGTGATGATCAGATCGTAATCCAGGTTTCTTAAAGCGCCTGCCAGAGTCTGGGATGTGGCCCATGTGTCTGCACCGCCGAGCACACGGTCTGTAACGAGGATACCGTTATCAGCGCCCATAGCCATAGCCTCACGAAGAACCTCCTCAGCCTTCGGAAGACCCATGGTAACAACTGTAACCTCTGCACCATACTGGTCCTTTAACCGGAGAGCTGCCTCCAGACCTGCCTTATCATCCGGGTTCATGATTGTGAGCATTGCTGCTCTGTCAAGAGTTCCATCTGGTTTAAACTTTACGCCGCCCTTAGTATCCGGCACCTGTTTAATACAAACAACTACTTTCACTGTATTTCACTCCTTAATTATTCGTTTATTTTCCGGTTTTTTTCGTGCTGTCAGATCTTATTTTAACAGAGCGCTGGAGATTACCATTCTCTGAACTTCGCTGGTACCCTCATAGATCTCTGTGATCTTCGCATCGCGCATCATGCGCTCTACGTCGTACTCTCTGATGTAGCCATAACCACCGTGGAGCTGGACAGCCTTGGTTGTTACTTCCATAGCAACCTCTGCTGCATACAGTTTTGCCATAGCTGCTTCAACAGAATATGTCTTCTGTGTTGCCTTTGCAACGGCTGCGCGGTATACCATGTACTGTGCGGCCTGTACCTTTGTCGCCATATCAGCAAGCTGGAACTGTGTATTCTGGAACTGACCGATTGCGCGGCCGAACTGCTTTCTTTCCTTTACATACTCGATGGTTCTCTCCAGAGCGCCCTCTGCAAGGCCAAGAGCCTGGGCAGCAATACCGATACGTCCGCCGTCAAGAGTATGCATGGCGATCTTGAAGCCCTCGCCCTGCTTTCCTAACATGTTTTCCTTCGGAATGCGGCAGTCTGTAAAGATCAGCTCGTATGTAGCGGATCCTCTGATACCCATCTTCTTCTCTTTTGTACCGAAGCTGAAGCCCGGAGTTCCTTTTTCCACCAGGAATGCGGAGATCTCCTTCTGCATTCTGCCTCTCTTCTCAACCATGCCTGTAACGGCGATGATCACATAAACGTCAGCCTCTTTACCGTTTGTGATAAAGATCTTGGAGCCGTTTAATACCCACTCGTCGCCGTCCAGAACAGCCTTTGTCTGCTGGCCCTGGGCGTCTGTACCAGCGCCCGGCTCAGTTAAACCGAACGCACCTAACTTCTCGCCCTTTGCCAGCGGAACCAGATATTTCTGCTTCTGCTCTTCTGTACCGTAGGTCTGGATCGGATCACAGCAAAGAGAGGTATGTGCGGAAACGATAACGCCTGTGGTACCGCATACCTTGGACAGCTCCTCTACGCACATTGCATAGCAGAGCGGGTCGCAGCCCTGTCCGCCGTATTCCTTCGGAACCGGAATTCCCAGGAAACCGTTCTTAGCCATTTTTTCAACGGTCTCTCTCGGGAAATGCTCTGTCTCGTCAACTTCCTGAGCGAGAGGCTTAACTTCTTTTTCAGCGAAATCATGGAATAATGTTCTCGCCATCTCATGCTCTTTACTTAATGTAAAATCCATGTTTTTAGTTCCTCCTTGTGAATTGTATCATATATAACATAAGAGAATGTGGATGCGGCATCCTCTCTATGTTCCCAGACATACAGTCCGGCCCGTGGGAATCCCCGCGGGCTGGACCCGTTTTCCTTCCCGGTAATTCCTAGCGGGAATAGTCATAAAATCCCTTGCCGGTCTTCTGTCCCAGAAGGCCTCCGCGCACCATCTTCTTAAGAAGCGGATGGGGACGGTATTTGGGATCTCCTGTTTCTGTTTCCAGAACGTTCATGATAGCCAGGACCACGTCCAGGCCGATCAGGTCGCCCAGGGCCAGGGGGCCCATGGGATGGTTTGCGCCCAGCTTCATGGCTGTATCGATGCCCTCCACAGACGCAACGCCTTCGGCGTAAATACCGATGGCCTCATTGATCATTGGGATCAGGATCCGGTTTACGACGAAACCGGCGGCCTCCTCCACCTGTACCGGCGTTTTTCCGATCTCCTCAGAGATCTTCTTTACCGCCTCAACTGCTTCGGGAGCCGTATTCAGTCCCGCAATGACCTCCACCAGCTTCATCACCGGAGCCGGGTTAAAGAAATGCATTCCCACCACATGGCGGTTAATGCCTGCTCCGATCTCTGTGATGGACAGGGAAGAGGTATTGGTAGCGAAGATACACTCCGGCTTGCAGATCGCGTCCAGCTCTCTGAAGGTCTGCTTCTTGATCTCCATATTTTCAATGGCAGCCTCCACGATCAGATCACAGTCTCCGCAGATATCCTTCACACCTGTGGTGATCTTTGCAAGGATCTTATCTGCGTCCTCCTGGGTCATCTTCCCCTTGGCGATCCTTTTTTCAAACCCTTTTGCAATTTTATTTTTACCATTTGCAGCAAACGTCTCATTGATATCGCAGAGCATTACTTCATAGCCCTCTGTCTGGGCAAATGCCTGTGCGATCCCGGAACCCATGGTTCCGGCTCCAATCACACCAACCTTCATGATTCTGCCTCCTTACGTTTATGGGGGAGCTCCCCCACCATTACCGGTTGTTGAATTTTTCAACCTTCCGTTTTTCAAGAAAAGCCTTCATTCCCTCTCTCTGGTCCTCTGTCTCGAAGCACTCGGAGAAATACTGCTCCTCTATGGCGATGGCATGGTCCAGATCCGAGAGGAACCCGTCCATCACCGCCCGCTTGCTGTTTCTCACAGCGATGGGCGCGTTGGACGCGATCTTCTGTGCCAGCTTCATGACTGCCGGCATCAGCTCCTCTCTGGGATATACGCCGTTTACCAGGCCGATCCGGTACGCTTCATCGGCTTTGATGTTCTGGCCGGTGAATACCATTTCTTTTGCCTTTCCGGTCCCAACGATTCTCACAAGGCGCTGGGTCCCTCCAAAGCCCGGGGTGATCCCCAGGCCCACCTCCGGCTGCCCGAACACTGCATTGTCGGAGCAGTAGCGGATGTCACAGCTCATGGCCAGCTCGTTGCCGCCGCCAAGGGCAAATCCATTGACAGCCGCAATGGTGGGGATCGGAAGCGTTTCCAGCTTCCTGAAGATATCGTTTCCGAATTTTCCGAATTCACGGCCTTCCTTTACGGTCATGGTGCTCATGGCCGCAATGTCGGCTCCGGCCACAAAGGCCTTCTCCCCGGCTCCGGTCACGATGACGGCCCTTGTCTCATCCAGGTTGATATTGTCGATCACAGCATCCAGGTCCTTTAATACCTGGACATTTAACGCATTCAAAGCTTCCGGGCGGTTGATGGTGATCACGCCAACATAGCCGTCCTGCTCGTATGTAACAAAGCTCATTCCGGTCGCCTCCTGCTCAGTTTAAGATCAATCCCTCTTTACGATGGTGGCGCAGCCCATGCCGCCGCCGATGCAGAGCGTTGCAAGACCTGTCTTTGCATCCATCTTCTGCATTTCGTGGAGCAGGGTCACCAGGATACGGCAGCCGGACGCTCCCACCGGATGGCCCAGGGCGATGGCTCCGCCGTTGGGATTTAATTTTTCCAGATCAAAACCAAGCTCTTTTCCTACTGCCACAGACTGGGCGGCAAATGCCTCGTTGGCCTCGATCACGTCAAAATCGCCGATCTCCATTCCAGCCTTTGCCATTACCTTCTTCGTGGCAGCCACGGGACCGATGCCCATGATACGGGGCTCAACGCCTGCAAGGGCTCCGGCTACCCATGTGGCCATGGGAGTAACGCCCAGCTCCTTCGCCTTCTCTTCGCTCATCACTACAACAGCTGCTGCACCGTCGTTGATGCCGGAGGCGTTGCCTGCGGTCACCATACCGTCTTTCTTAAACGCCGGACGCAGCTTTCCAAGAGCCTCCATATTGGAGCCGGCTCTGGGGCCCTCGTCCGTATCTACAAGGATGGTGGTTTTCTTTGTTTTTACCTCCACCGGAACGATCTCATCCTTAAATGCGCCTGCCTTCTGGGCAGCCTCGCACTTGTTCTGGCTCACCATAGCGAACTTGTCCAGTTCTTCTCTTGTGAGTCCCCACTGGTCGCAGATATTTTCGGCAGTGATTCCCATGTGGTAGTGGTTGAACGCATCCCATAACGCGTCGTTCACCATCGTATCCACCAGCTCGGCATTGCCCATGCGGTAGCCGTAGCGGCCCTTCATCATCGCATAGGGAGCCAGGGACATGTTCTCGCAGCCGCCGGCAACGACGATATCTGCATCGCCTGCCTCGATCATCTGGGCTGCCATGTTGACGCTCTGTAAGCCAGAGCCGCATACCACGTTAATGGTAACTGCCGGAACCTCGATGGGAAGTCCTGCATTGATGGAAGCCTGACGGGCCACGTTCTGTCCCTGTCCGGCCTGGATCACACAGCCCATGTAGACCTGGTCCACCTGGTCGGGAGCCACGCCGGCTCTCTTTAAGGCCTCCCTGATCACAACCGCGCCCAGATCAGCCGCCGGTACGGTGCTTAAAGCGCCTCCCATTGTGCCGATGGCTGTACGGCATGAACCTGCCAGTACGATTTTCTTTGCCATATGATTTTCCTCCTCATTATACCATCGCCGGAGGCCGGAAAAAGCCCGTATCCTCCGACAATATGATGTATCATAATCATATCACCAAATAATTGGCCTGTCAAATAACAAGCATGGTTTTTCATGTATTTTTTATAAACATTCAGCCTTCTTTTTTTATAATTTCGTGAAATTATTGACCGTCCATTTAGAAAATGCTAAAATGAAAAATGAATAAAAATTCTGCCCGGGTTTCTGGCTCCGGACAGTGAAAGAATATCTTAGAAATGAGGTCCTAAACCATGGATATCAGAAAAATGTATCAGGACAAGCTTGTGTCCGCCAGCGAAGCGGCAAAAACCGTAAAATCCGGCGACTGGGTCGATTATGCCTGGACTACCAGCACTCCGGTGGCTGTGGATGCGGAGATCGCCAAAAGGCTTCCGGAGCTTTATAACGTCAACTTCCGCGGCGGCATCCTCATGTGGGTCCCCGAGATCTTCAAGATCGAAAACCCGGCTGACCACTTCACCTGGAACTCCTGGCATATGAGCGGCATCGAGAGAAAAGCCATTGCCCAGGGCTTTGCCTTCTACGGCCCCATGCGCTATTCGGAGCTGCCCCGCTTCTACCGGGATATGTCCGAAGAAAACCGTCCGGATGTGGCCATCTTCCAGGCAGCCCCCATGGACGAGCACGGCTTCTTTAACTTCGGCCCCAACGCATCCCACCTGGCTGCTGTCTGCGAGACTTCCAGGACCGTGATCGTGGAGGTCAATGAAAATATGCCGGTCTGCTACGGCGGAACTGAAGAAGGCATCCACATCTCCAAAGTAGATATGATCGTAGAGGGCGATAATCCTTCTATCCCGGAAATGGCCGGAGCCCCCGCCACAGAGGTGGACGAGGCCGTGGCAAAGCTGATCGTAAACGAGATCCCCGACGGCGCCTGCTTACAGTTAGGCATCGGCGGAATGCCCAACGCCGTTGGCTCCCTGATCGCAAAATCTGACTTAAAGGACCTGGGCGTCCATACAGAAATGTATGTGGATGCTTTCGTCGATATCGCCATGGCCGGAAAGATCACCGGCGCAAAGAAAAATATCGATAAAGGCCGCCAGGTCTACGGCTTCGGCGCAGGTACGAAAAAGCTGTACGACTATCTGAACCGGAATCCGGAATGTATGTCTGCTCCCGTAAGCTACACCAACGACATCCGCACCATCTCTGCCCTGGATAACTTCATGTCCATCAACAATGCCGTGGACCTGGACCTGTTCGGACAGGTAAATGCCGAATCCGCAGGGATCAAGCACATCAGCGGCGCCGGCGGACAGCTGGATTTCGTTCTGGGCGCATACCTTTCCAAGGGCGGAAAGAGCTTCATCTGCTGCTCCTCCACCTTTAAGACAAAGGACGGCCAGTTAAAATCCAGGATCCTTCCCACCTTAAAT
This sequence comes from Enterocloster hominis (ex Liu et al. 2021), assembly GCA_014385265.1. Taxonomy (GTDB): domain Bacteria; phylum Bacillota; class Clostridia; order Lachnospirales; family Lachnospiraceae; genus Alitiscatomonas; species Alitiscatomonas aceti. The sequence continues at coordinate 69,512 of JACRTJ010000016.1, read as the reverse complement.
CCGGGCTCCATCGTTACAGACACCCGTGCCAATACCCATCACCTGGTAACGGAGTACGGCATGGTAAACTTAAAGGGCCTGTCCACCTGGCAGAGGGCTGAAGCCATCATCTCCATCGCCCATCCCCAGTTCCGCGACGAGCTCATTGCCGAAGCGGAAAAAATGCACATCTGGAGACGCAGCAATAAACGGTAAGGACCAGAAACGCTGCATCCATCCTGAACCTCATAAAATTTCAGTGGCCGTCCCGGGAGCTGTTCCAGCTTCCAGGGCGGCCATTTTCTGCTGCTCCGTCTTTCTTTTTTATTCCTCCTCCACCCGGATCCCCTCTTCCTGGGACAGCTTCTGTCTGCAGAGCCTTAAAAGGTGCTCCTGGTACGGTGATCTGTCATCCAGCCGGTCCAGGTAATAAAGGGTCCGGCTTGGAGGCTCCACATCCAGGGTATGGATGGACACCGGCGCATCCCTTAAGACCGTTCTGGCAATGGAGATGGGAAGAAACGCCCAGTTATCTCCGCTCTGGGTAAAGTACTGAAGAAATCCCATCTCGTCCAGATACATCCTGGGAATGGCTTTATCTCCAAAAAAATAGCTGTGCCAGGCTTCAAAATTCCGGTCCCACATGGTGCGGATCTCCAGCTGCGGATCCAGCTCCCGGATCCTCACATGCTCCGGCAGGTTCAGCTCCTTTCCCGCCACCAGGCAGAGCTTCTCCTTAAAAAGGATATGGGTTCCGACTGAAGAAGAATAAATGGGATCTGTGATAAAGGCTATGTCCACGGACCGGTTGCCCACATAGGAATAAGCCTCGCTGGAGTGAAGGGTCGATACGTGGAGGCTGCATTCCGGATTCTCCTTCATAAAGGTGCGGAACACTGTGGGAAGCATGAACGCCAGCAGGCTCCCCACGCTGGCCACATAAAAGTTTCTGGACGGCGCTAAAAGCGCCGCCTCCCGGGTCTCGTTCCACAGGGCCTGCCACCGGTGGGCGATCCCGATGAAGGCATGGCCCTGGCGGGTCAGCTCCACCCTTCTGAGGCCCTTCCCGCGGACAAAAAGAGGATATCCCAGCTCCTCCTCCATGGCGCGGATCCTGCGCCCCAGAGCCGGCTGGGTCACATAAAGGGCCTCGGCGGCAGCAGAAAAGCTGCCCGTTTCTGTTATCTTTAAAAATGCTTCGATCTCCAGGAATGTCATATACGGCCCCCCTCTGCCCAAAATGTTAATAGTTATTAACATTATATCAAAAAATTAAACATTTTACAACGAAAGCCGGGAGTGTTATAGTATGCCCATGAGAAAAAGCAACGGGAACGCGGCTTCGGATCCACCGCTTCCTATGAATGAATGTCTTGATTCTAAGGAGGGATCAATATGACCATGGAACTGAACGAGCTTTGGGAAAACTGTGAGCCCAACGATTAAATACGGGATTCAGGGGCCTTCCTTCCCCTTTCCATATTGATATTAATACTGAAAAAAACCGCCGCGTATCTGGTATGCGGCGGTTTTTTTCGATGGACCGGCATCCGGCCGGCGGGGCAGTTATACCCCGGCCTGGCTTGGACGGCGGCGTTTTACGATCCATAAAAGGACCAGTACCGCCGCGGAGGCCCCGGAAATGACCACTCCTGGAATAAGTCCTCCGGGCATATAGATTAAGGAGATCTCGTGGGTCCCCGCTTCCACCGGAACAGACAGGAATGCCTCCAGGATCTTTTCCCCCTCCGCCGGCTGACCGTCGATGGTGATGGTCCAACCCTCATCATAGGGGATGGAAAGGAACAAAGTACCGGATTCCGCAGCAGTTACCGTTCCTGTAAGCTTCGTGTCCCTCCAGCTGTCCAGGTGGAGCGGCGACTGGGACAGGCGGTCATAAACCTGGATCATGGCCCTGGGAGAGAAGCGGTAAACAGCTGCCGTAAGAGTCTCCCCGGACTCTCCCGGTGTCAGGGTGATCCGGCTCCCCTCAGAAAGATTTCCCATTTCCAGCAGGTATCCCCGGTCCACATTGCTGAAATTCTTTTCTCCCGATGGCAGGGAGGCCTTGACATTCTTTACCTTTTTATTCTGGATATATACATAATATTCCCCGGCCATATCCGCGGTGAAGGTACACCCGGATCCGGAAACCTCTGTCTCCACCGGCACCAGGACATCGTCGGTTCCCAAAAGCAGGCACAGATCATTCTGCACCTCCGCCGGATTCTCCATCTGATACTGCCAGTTGTCCGCCAGATCGTAAGGAAGGACAAAGCCCAGGGGCAAGGTATACAGATTCTCATACAGGTAGGTCCCTCCGCTCTCCTGGATGTAATTGACCAGATCCGTATTGGGAATATATTCCGAATACAGGGCATAGCGGACCGACAGCAGGCTGTCCACCAGGGGGGTGCTCCCAGTGATGCTGTACGCATTGGTGGAGGCCTCGCAGCCCATGCGCTTGAAAAACTTCGTCAGATCTGCGTTTGCAGTGGAGGAAAACAGGGATACAGACGGAAAATTCATCCATGCTCCGTCATTTTTTGTCTTTCTCGTTTTTTTCTCCACCCGGTAAAAGTCCTCCGCCGGCTCCAGCTTCTCCATCAGAGCCTGCACCTCTTTATTATCCCTGGTGTAAGCCTCCCGGCTGGTGGTGGTGACGCTGGTGACTGTGGTATTGACGGCCGCCTCCACAGCCACCAGGGCCAGAGCCAGAAACGCCGCCAGCTCTCTTCTTCTCTTCTTATATAAATATATGAGTCCCGTATAGGCCGCCAGGAAGAGGATGGCCACGTAATATACAGCAAAGTGGAAATGCTCCTGCTCCACCAGCTTCTCCGCCAGGATCACAAAGCAGACGCTTCCCCAGAACGCCGCGGCAACATGGCGCCTGGGAATATCCCGCAAATACTGGAACGCCCGGAAGCAGACAAACAGCATGAGGAAAATATAAATAAACGACTGGCGGCAGGGGAGGCTGTTGGGATAGTGGAGCCCGTGCCAGATAAAATTCAGGGCGTTCACGGAGAAGCTGGCAAAAAAGAGCAGCAGCAGGCCGCAGTAAACGGTTTTTTCCTTTGCAGAGATCTTTTTGCACGCCAGGTACAGCAGGAAGAATAAAAATACCGCCACGCCGCAGTAAATATTGGGCCAGTGGTCCAGCCCCGTCTCCGTCTCCACATTGCCGATGTGGCGGGCCAGCATGTCAAAGATCGGGAAATAGGACGTAAGGGTCTTTGGAAAATTCATATTTCCCGAAGCCGTGCTCTTTAAAACGGCCACCTCCGGCAGAAGCACAAGGGCCGCCAGCCCTCCGGCGATCAGGGAAAAGAGCCCGAACCGGACGCAGGCCATCACGTATTTTTTTATGGGCCCTGGCTTCTCCAGCATCAGAAGGGCAATAAAATACAGCACCATGAACAGGCAGGTCATGATGGAAATATAATAGTTGGAAAGGATGGAAAGCCCCAGTGTGATGCAGTAAAAAAATCCATTCTCGTCCTTCACCAGCCGCTCCAGTCCAAGAACGATCAGCGGGAACAGGATGATGCAGTCCAGCCACATGATATTCCAGCTGTACGCAGCCATATAGCCGGAAAGGGCATAAAAGATCCCGAAATATCCAACCGCAGCCGTTTCTGTATGGCAGTGCTTTCTCAGATACCAGGCGAAGCTCAGGCCCGAAAGACCGATCTTCACAACGATCATGCCGGTCATAAACTCGATGATATACGCCTTGGGGCACAGGATCACCAGCCAGTTTAAGGGGCTGGCCAGATAATAGGCATAAAGAGCCGCAAAATTGACTCCCATCCCCACATCCCAGCTGTACAAAAGACTGCCTCCGGTCCGCAGCTTATGCTGGAATTCCGAGAAGAACGGCGCATACTGATGGTACATGTCCGTCCGTAAAAAGCTCTCCTCACCAAAGGGGAAGATCCCTCTCTGGATAAAAATGATGATCATAATGACCACCGGAACAAAAAATGCAATGACCAGCCCGTCTCCCGGCCGGATCAGGGTCGATCTTTTTCTGCTGTTTGGTTCCATGACTCCAGGCACTCCTTTTTCTGTCCGTTAATTTTTATGGGTAAAGATCACCAGCTTGCTGAGCACGTAGTTTAAAACCACCACCACCACGGAAATGGCCAGCTTGCAGATGAAAAATTCCATTTTTAGGATATCCACCATGATGAAAATGGCGGCCAGATTAAATAAAAAGGTGGCGATCCGGCACAGGACGAAGGAGGTAAACTCCCCCCATACGGCCCTGGGCTCCAGGGTATGGCTTCCAAACACCCACCACTTATTGGTCACAAAGGCAAAGAGCACTGCCGCCGCCCAGGCAATGGACTGGGCAGGCACCGGGTCCATATGAGCCAGATAAAACAGGCCGTTGGAGATCACATAGTCAATGAGGGTCGTAAGGACTCCAAAGACCAGATACGCCGCGCCCTCCCGGACGGTCCCATGATTCCGGCTTCCGGCCGTTCCATCCGATTCTTTCTTTATATGTTTCATTTTCTTCTCCCATATCTTGGATCTTGTCTTCAAAAATCTTCCCTCATTTTATTATAGCCCGGCCAAAAAGTAAAGGGACTGGGCCCAAAATCTAAGGCCCAGTCCCAAAAAGAAGAAAAATATAAAATTTTATCCAGCGTGCTGACGCTTACGCCTCCAGTAATTTGTCGATGCTCACTAACTTCACGCATACACAGAAGATCTCTGCAGCCAGCTTTAAGTCCTCTAAGGACGGGAAGGACGGAGCGATACGGATGTTGGAGTCGTGGGGATCCTTACCATACGGGAAGGTCGCGCCTGCGCCTGTCATCACAACGCCTGCCTCTTTACACTTTGCAACGATCGCCTTGGCGCAGCCGTCTAAAGCGTCGAAGGATACGAAGTATCCGCCCTGGGGCTTGGTCCACTGACCGATCTCAAGGCCTGCCAGCTCTCTGTTTAAGATCTCGTCCACAGCCTCGAATCTGGGACGAAGGAGCTCGGCGTGCTTCGCCATATGGGCCTTGATGCCGTCTAAGTTCTTGAAGAAACGTACATGACGGAGCTGGTTGATCTTATCGTGGCTGATCAGCTGGTTATTCATCTGCTTCTTGATATCCTCGATGTTGGCCTTGGAGGTAGCGATGGCAGAAATTCCGGCGCCCGGGAAGGTGACCTTTGCGGTGGAGCCGAATTTATATACCATATCCGGGTTTCCAGCCTTTTCACACTCGGAAAGGATATCCAGAACGTGGCACGGATGATCCGGATACAGGTGATGTACGCAGTAAGCGTTATCCCAGTAAATACGGAAATCCTTTGCAGCCGGTTTTAAGTTTGCAAAGCGTTTAACGACCTCGTCAGAGTAGCACTGGCCGGACGGGTTGGAGTAAAGCGGTACGCACCAGATTCCCTTTACAGCCTCGTCGTTGTTTACATACTGCTCTACCAGATCCATATCCGGGCCGTCCTCATGGAGCGGGATATTGATCATTTCGATGCCGAAGAACTGGGTAATGGCAAAGTGTCTGTCATAGCCGGGAACCGGGCAGAGGAATTTCACCTTGTCCAGCCTGCACCAGGGCGTATTTCCCATTACGCCGTGGGTATAGGAACGGGATACGGTATCGTACATTAAAGTAAGGCTGGCGCTTCCGTACATGATCACGTTCTCAGCGGGAGCGTCCATCATTCCGCCCATTAATTCCTTTGCTTCCTGGATACCGGTCAGAACACCGTAGTTTCTCACATCGCCGTCAGCGGTCATGAAATCGCTCTTGCTGTTTAAAACATCCAGCATCGGAAGAGACAGATCTAACTGGTCCGGGCTTGGCTTTCCGCGGGCCATATTAAGGCTTAAATTTTTCCCCTGATACTCTTTGTAAACAGCAGTAAGCTGCTCCTTTAAGGAAGCAAGCTCCTCTTTTGACATTTCACGATATGGTTTCATGTCCCAATAACCTCCTCTTTCTTAAACACGATATAGTGATTGCGTTTTATGCTTCCATTATAATCGAATCCATCGTTTCTTACAACAAAAAAATAAAGATTCCGGCTTTATTTTCGTACATTTTTCCCAGTTCCCGCAAAAGATTCTTAAGCCGGGTTCATTGACTTTTGACTTTTCTTAACGTATCATGACATTGAAGGATGAGAAAAACAAGGGGGAAAAATGCATGAATGAATGGAAACGCAGTCTTCTGACCGGGACCATCGTGGCCCTGGCATCCCAGCTTTACTGGAACGTATTTGTATCCGGCTTCCGGATCTCCCCTGCCGTTATCCTTCTCCCGATCCTCCTTATGACCATCGGAAAAAGCATCTCTACGATCCGGATCACGGTGACAACGGCGGCGGTGGTATTCCTTTTCCGCCTCTTTCTGGCAGCCAGCGGCCTCTCCTCCTCCCCGGAAACGGCGGGACAGCTGGCCACCAACTCCATTTTCTATCTCTGCTATGGACTGCTTTTTTCCGTCCTTGTCCCCAGCAAGCCCACTGTCTCCTACCGGCGGCTGTTCCCGTCGGTGTTCATCTGCGACCTGCTGTCCAATCTGCTGGAGGTCTGTATCTTTGAAAGCGGCCGTTCCGGGACTCTTTCCTCCTCCATGGCCGGATATCTGATCCTGGTGGCCGCTTTCCGTACTCTGCTTGCCTGTCTGTTCCTGGCGGCGGAGAGCCAGTACCGGACCCTGTTAAAAAAGGAGGAGCATGAAAACCGCTACCGGCGGCTGTTTCTTATGACCACAGGGCTGAAAAACGAGATCTATTTTATGAAGAAAAACTCCGAAGAGATCGAATCTGTCATGAGCAACGCATACCGGCTTTATGAGCGGCTGTCGGCCATGGACGTGCCCGACGACATGAAAAAAATGTCCCTGTCCATTGCCCGGGACGTCCATGAGATCAAAAAGGACTATATCCGCATCATTCAGGGCATCGAACAGGAGATCTCCGAGGAATACGACGAAAAGCAGATGAGCTTCCAGGACCTTCTCCAGATCCTGGAGGCCACCACCTATCACATCCTGGAAACCAGGCCCGTCCATATCCGTCTGGTTTTCCAGTGCTCTGACAACTTCATCACCAGAGAGCACTATGAGCTGATGGCTGTATTGAAAAATCTGGTCAATAACGCCATCGAAGCCATTGAAGCCGGAGCCAGACGGGGGACCATCCAGATCGTGGAGCATTTAAAAGACGGGCAGTATGAATTTTCCGTTTCCGACGACGGGCCCGGGATCTCCGCCCGCCATCTGCCCAATATCTTTAAAATGGGCTACTCCACCAAATTTGATTATAAAACAGGAAACATCTTCCGCGGAGTGGGACTTTACGGCGTAAAGGCCACCGTGGAGGAAAAATTCAGCGGAACCATTTCGGTGGAATCCGAGCCGGGCCGGGGGACCCGGTTTCTGATCCAGATTCCGGCCGGAGCCCTGGAGGAGGTAAACTGATGCGTATCTATATTGTCGAAGATGATATTTCTGTCATTCATATCCTGGAGGATATCGTGGAGTCCGGAGATCTTGGCGAGATCTGCGGCGACTGCGGCGGAGAGCCCGCCGACGTCCATGAGGTCCTGCGGGCCAGGCCCGATGTGGTCCTGGTGGACTTTTTCATGCCGGTCATGGACGGGGTGGAATTCGTCCGCGAGCTGCGCTCCTTCAACGCCACCATCAAATGCATCATGATCTCCCAGGTTTCCGCCAAGGAGCTGATCAGCAAGGCTTATACCGCCGGCGTGGATTTCTTCATCAGTAAACCCATTAACCTGATCGAGGTAACGTCGGTCCTTAAAAATGTGGCGAAGCAGATCCAGAACGAGCGGACCCTGGACAATATCCGCCATATGTTCATGAACGAGATCGGCCAGAAGCCCCAGAACAGCCGGGAATCCTCTTCCTATTCCAAAAAGCTCCGTTATATCTTAAACAGGATCGGCATGTCCGGGGAAAAGGGCTGCTCTGATATCCTGAAGATCTGCGATTATCTCCACCGGGAGCGGATCCCCGTATCCCAGATGAGCGTGGCCCAGCTGTGCGAGGCCGTCAGCGATTCTCCGAAAAACATGGAGCAGCGGGTCCGCCGGGCTATCGCTGCCGGAATGGCCAACGTGGCCCACATGGGCATCGAGGACTTTATGAACGAAACCTTTACCGCCTACTCCTCCACCCTGTTTTCCTTTGAGGAGATCCGTACTGAAATGGACTACATCCGCGGAAAACGGACGGACGGCGGAAAGGTCAGCATCAAAAAATTCATTGACGGCCTGATGCTGGAGGCTGACCGGGAAATTTGATCTTTTTTATCTCCATTCTGATTTTTTTTGTATTTTTTTGAAGGGGGCTTCTTATAGTTATATCCAGAGAATCCGTACAATAAGGAATGGAGGTAATATAAAATGATGTATGCGATCCAGCTTGACATGTACCAGGCTGCTGCTGTGGCGGCCCTTGTGCTGCTTTTGGGCCGTTTTCTTGTGAGAAATTTGGATCTGCTCAGACGCTACTGTATCCCGGAGCCTGTTGCCGGCGGCGTTGTTTTTGCCCTGGCCCACCTGGCCCTGCGCCAGGCCGGTATCCTGGAAATCTCCTTTGACTCCACGCTCCAGACCTTTTTTATGGTCGTATTTTTCTGCAGCGTGGGCTTTACGGCCTGCTTCCGCCTTCTGAAAAAGGGCGGGCTCCAGGTCCTGCTGTTCTTAGGGATCGCCGTTATGATGTGCGTGCTCCAGAACGGCCTGGGCGCCTTCATTGCCAGCGCCTTTGGTCTGGACCCCCGGCTGGGACTGGCCACCGGCTCCATCCCCATGGTGGGAGGCCACGGGACTGCGGCCTCCTTCGGCCCGCTCCTGGAAAAAGCCGGAGTCTCCGGAGCCAGCGCCGTTGCCATCGCTTCCGCCACCTTCGGGCTGGTGGCCGGCTGTGTGATCGGCGGCCCCACGGCTGTATCCCGGATCCGCCAGAAAAATCTGCACTCCTTTGAAACAGCCACCGGCTCCAACGAGGTGGTGGTGGATAAAAATGAGGTCACGGGAGCCATCGACTCCGGCCGGTTCTTAAACGCTGCCCTCTGCCTGGCACTGGCCATCGGCGCAGGCACTGTGGTCTCCGCCTGGCTGAATAAGGTCTTCACCTTCCCCATCTACATCGGAGCCATGCTGGTGGCTGCCTTTATCCGCAATACCACAGATATGGCCGGAAAGGAGATCCCCATGGAGGAGATCAGTACCATCGGAAGCTTCAGCCTTTCCCTGTTCCTGGGCCTGGCCATGATGGGATTGAAGCTCTGGGAGCTGGCCGACCTGGCCGTTCCCATGGTGGTGATGCTGGTGGCCCAAACAGTGCTGATGATGGTCTACGCCTACTTCGTGGTATTTAATCTGCTGGGAAAGAATTACGATGCGGCCGTCATGACCTCCGGCTTCTGCGGCTTCGGCATGGGCGCCACTCCCAACGCCATGGCCAATATGCAGGCCATCACCCAGAAATACGGCCCAGCCCCCACCGCCTACTTCGTGGTTCCCCTGGTGGGAAGCCTGTTCATCGACTTCATGAACACGATCATCATCACCAGCTTCTTAAACCTCCTGTGATCCCATCCGCGGGCGCCTTCCCAATCATATAGCGGGACCTTTTTAAAAGGCCGCGTACAGACCTCCTGTATCCTGCCGGAGCCTGGCGCGGCCCTTTTTGTCTCTCCGTTTTATCCCCATGCAGCAGTTCTGTCCGGATCTCCATAAGGCAGATGCCCGGCGCCTCCTGCCCGCTGCGGGCAGACAGGAAGCGGCACGGCTGGACAGTTCCATTCTCATATGGATTCTCTGTATTTTCCCCTTGCATTTCCTCCATGACGATGCTATAATGTTCAATATCACAAATAATTTTATAAAATTGAACAGGAGGAACGCATATGAACAAACAGAATCCCCATACAGAATCCCTGAAGGGAAAGATCGACTGGTCCACCGCCGTCATTCCCTTCGTGCTGATCGCCTTTTTATGCATCAGCTTCATGGCCGCCCCGGACGGCTCCAGACAGATCCTGGACAAGATCCGGGTGCTTCTGGGAGACACCTTCGGCCTTTATTATCTTGTCATCGGCCTGGGCGTGTTCCTGCTCTCCATTTATCTGGCCTTTTCCCGGTACGGCTCCATCCGTCTGGGCGGCCCCAATGAAAAACCAAAATACTCAGATTTTGCCTGGAGCAGCATGATGTTCACCGCCGGGCTGGCCGCTGACATCCTGTTCTACTCCTTCTGCGAATGGATCCTTTACGCCAACGATCCCCATATCGCGGAAATGGGATCCATGCAGATCTGGTCCAGCACCTATCCCATCTTCCACTGGGGCCCCATCCCCTGGAGCTTTTATCTGGTGCTGGCCGTAGCCTTCGGCTTCATGCTCCATGTACGGGGCTGCCACAAGCAGAAATATTCTGAGGCCTGCCGTCCCATCCTGGGAAACCGGGTGGATAAGCTTCCTGGAAAATGCATTGACCTTCTGGCCCTGTTCGCTCTTCTGGCCGGGACCGCCACGACCTTTTCCCTGGCTACGCCGCTGATGGCCCAGGTGCTTTCCAGGCTCACAGGGCTCCCGTCCTCTAAATGGGTCACCATCGGGATCCTGGTGGTCACCTGCATCATTTACACCTACGCCCTGGTCCACGGCATGAAGGGGATCTCCCGGCTGTCTGCTGCCTGTATGTATCTGTTTTTTGCCCTTCTGGCCTATGTGCTCCTGGCCGGAGGCGAGACCCGCTACATCCTGGAGACCGGCTTCTCTGCCATCGGAAATCTGGCCCAGAACTTCTTTAGCCTGGCCACCTTCACCGATCCCCAGCGGACCACCTCCTTCCCCCAGACCTGGACCATCTTTTACTGGGCCTACTGGATGGTATGGTGCGTGGCCTCTCCCTTCTTCATCGGCTCCATCTCCCGTGGGCGCACCGTGAAGCAGACCATCCTGGGCGGCTATGTATACAGCCTGGGCGGCACCTTCTTAAGCTTCCTGATCCTGGGAAATTACAGCCTGGGCCTCCAGGTCAGCGGAAAGCTGGACGTTCTGGGGATCTATGGCGGTGCAGGAGATCTGTACTCCACCATCATCGCCATTGTGGATACCCTCCCCCTGGCTCCCATGGTGCTGGTGCTTCTGATCGCCGCCATGATCGCCTTTTACGCCACCAGCTTCGATTCCATCGCCCTGGTAGCCTCCTCCTACACCTATAAGCAGATGACCGGAGACGAGGAGCCCCACCGGGCTGTGAAATTCTTCTGGGCCGTAATGCTGATCCTCTTCCCCATTGCCCTGGTGTTTTCCGAAAGCTCCATGGCCAACCTCCAGACGGTTTCCATCATCGCCGCCTTCCCGGTGGCCCTGGTGATCCTTCTGATCATCGCCAGCTTCTTAAAGGATGCGGGCCGGTATCTGGACAGCAGTAAAAAATAGGATCTCAAAAGGCGCCGGAACTCAGCGTTCCGACGCCTTTTTCTTTACCTTCTTATAGATCTCCCTGGCCTCTCTCTTAAAAGCCTCCGTTTCCTCCTTTTCTCCATACCGGACCTTCCGATACAGATCCCGGAATGCGGTGATCTCCTCCTCCATTCCCCAGGAGCGGACCGCATCGCTGCACACGGTCTCGCTGCTGGCGGACCGTTCATCTGCTGGAAGCTGGAAGGCGACGCAGAGCTTTAAAAATTTACGGAAATAATACCGGACGCCCCGGTCTCCCATATACTCTCTGGCCCCGGCCCGTTTTCCCGTCTCCGGAGCCGCCTGGCTTCTTCTCACCGTTCCGGCCGGCCTCCGGTCCGTTTCCCGACCGCGGCCGGACAGCATCCGGTACAGAAACCAGAAAAACAAAACCAGGGCTGCGGCTGCCGCAAGAGTTCCCAAAAGCTTCAGAAACGCCGGCGTTTCAGAGGCCGCCGTCCCCTCAAAGCCCGGGAGCGCCTCCGGAGCCATCAGGCCGTCCAGGGCATTTTCGGGCATCTCGTAGGAAAAATCCTTAAAAAGCCTGGAAAAGATCCAGGAGATCCCCATAAGGGTACCTGCCAGGAGGCGGACCATAAGCTCCAGCACCGGCACCACCAGGGTCATGTACAGAAATTTCAGGCCGTACAGAAGCCCTCCGGTCACAGCCTGGCTGGAAAGGATGCCGGCCGCCGCCAGCACCGCCAGAAGCTCCCCGGCAGTCCTTCCCCAGAAGCCGCCTCTCCCCTGTCCCGTCCGGGCCAGGCGCAGGGCCCTTAAAAGGAAGATCCCGAGAACCAGGAAGGCTGTAAAAAACGGGACACACCGTCTTCCCCAGACCTCCGTTCCCAGGGAAAGCCACTGGATACAGCCCGCCGCAAGAAGAAGCCTGGCCTCCGTCATGAGGCTGTCATGGGCCCGCTCCTCCATGTTCCGCTTTTTCCAGCAGATCAGAAGCCAGACGCACCAGGATGCCAGCGCCAGAAAAAGCAGCACCCGCACCCAGAGGGGGCCGGAAAGGAACAGGGGCATGAACATGGCCATATAAAAACACACGTCCGTCAATATCTTAAAAACCAGTATGTCCATTTTCTACACATCCTCCCCATAAAGCGCCAGCAGCCTCCGGCCGGACCGCTCTTCCAGGGACGAAAGGTACGGCGCCGCGTCCTGGTTCCGGTCCGGAGCCACATAGATCAGGCTTTTTCCAGACCGGAGCCCCTTCCGGATGCCGGAAAGGAATTCCCCGCTCCCCATCCGGCAGTCGTAGGTCATCCTTCCCAGCCCCTCCAGCACAGTCTCCAGATGGCCCGGCCCCAGGCCCTCTCCGATCCGGTTCCAGTTTCCCATGGCCCCGGCGATCACGCCGTTGGTCTGGAAATCATAGGCGATCCTCCGCTTTTCCAGCTCCTCACAGATACTGCGGACCATGGAAAAGCACTGCTCCAGAAGCTCTGCTTCCCGTTCCTCGTCCCGGCACTCCACATCCAGGAGGATGGTACAGGAAAGATCCGTCATATTTTCCTGCTCCTTGACCAAAAACCGGCTCTGTCTGGCGCTCTGGACCCAGCTGATGGACCGCAGGGGCTCCCGGCCCGTGTATTCCCTGAACCCACGGATCAGCACAGGATCCTCAAAGAGGCTCCGTTTCACCACATATTCGCCTGCATATCCGCCCAGGAGCCTGGGAAGCTCCTCCCAGCCGCTGGGAGCCGGCTTTACCACGATCTCCTTTAATTCCGGATACGTCTCCAGCGCGGTCTGAAGCCCCAGGAAATCCCCGGCCTCTGCCGAAACGCCCCGGAAGAAATATCTTCCCCGCTTTTTTAAAAGGACCCTCCGCTCTAACTCCGTCTTCTGGCGTCCCTTAAGGTAAAGCACCGAAAGGTGATCTCCAGAGGACTTTGCCGCCACGTTCTCTCCGTTTTCAGAAAAGACAAGTCCTGTGGGGATCTGCTCCCTCATCTGGAGATAGGGGACCATAAGACGCTTCCGGTTGTTTATGGTCATGGTCCAGGAAAAATCCTCCCCCGGCTCCACCACGGTCTTATCCAGGGCCGTGGCAAAGTCCAGTCCATCCAGCACATGGTCCATGGAATATTTCTCCGCCAGCCATACCAGAAGTCCCAGGACTCCAAGAAATACGATCATCGCAGGTTCTCCATGGGAACCGGGATATCCTCCATGATCTGTCCCAGATATTTTCTCGCATCCTCAAAGCTTTCGCCTCCCCTGGAGATGATCCTGTGGCTGAGGACCCAGGGCGCTGCGGCCTTCACATCCTCTGGGATCACAAAATCCCGTCCCAGGGACGCGGCCATGGCCTGGGAGGCTTTATAGAGGGCGATGGCCCCCCTGGTGGATACTCCGGTGACAAACCGGCTCTCCGTCCGGGTCTTTTCCACAATGTCCATCATGTAGCCCAGGACATCCTTCTGGACCCGCACCTTCGTATATAGTTCCTTCATCTCGCGGATCACCTCCGGGCTCACCACCGGCTCCAGGGAGTTTAAAATATCTGCTGTGGACGGCCTGGACACCACCTCCATCTCCTGCTCCCTGGTCATGTAGCCCAGGCTCAGTCTCATGAAAAACCGGTCCAGCTGGGCTTCCGGCAGGGGAAACGTCCCATAGGATTCCACCGGATTCTGGGTGGCCATGACAAAGAACGGCTCTGCCATGGGATAGGTAACGCCGTCCACGGTGATCTGGCTTTCCTCCATGGCCTCCAGAAGGCTGGACTGGGTTCTGGGCGTGGCCCGGTTGATCTCGTCCGCCAGCACGATATTGGTAAACAGGGGGCCCTCGCGGAACTGGAACTCCCCTGTTTTCTGGTTATAAAAATTGATGCCCGTAAGATCCGACGGCAGAAGATCCGGCGTAAACTGGATCCGCTTAAACCCGCTGCCCACAGTCCTTGCAAATGCCTTTAAAAGCATGGTCTTTCCCGTTCCCGGCACGTCCTCTAAAAGCACGTGTCCGGAGCATAAAAAGCTGATAAAAATCAGCCGGACCGTTTCCTCCTTGCCGACGATCACCCGGGAACAGCTTTCCACCACCCGGTCTGTATGTTCCTTAAAATGGCTGTATTCCATTGCCTGTCTCCTCCGTTTTTGGAATATTTCTCTACTTATTATAGACCGCTCCGGCCACGGGCGCAAGAAGGTTTTCACCAGGATCCGGCTCCATAACGGCGGTTCTGGGAAAATGTTCTTAATTCTTAAACAATTCGTAATGCCATGCCACACTTTTACCCCAACTTAGTTCTGGACAGACCTTGCCACTTAGTGGTATGATAGTACATAACAGGAATAGAAAAAAACGCGCCCTTCAAATCATGCGCGATACAAGGAGGAGAGTACATCTATGAAAAAAGCAAATTTCTGCTACGCTGTTCTGACAGCTTCTGCAGTTCTCACCCTGGGAACTGTATTTTCCGCTTCTGCTGCCCAGTGGCAGGCTTTAGGAGACGAATGGGTATATGTACAGAACGACGGAGAATACTTTAAGGACGGCTGGAAACAGGACGGAAACCTGTATTATTATCTCGGAAGCGACGGCATCATGCTCCGCCGCACCCTGATCGAAGACGACGACAACTACTACTACTTAGGTTCCTCCGGAGCCATGGCCACCAACGTATGGAAATTCATCCAGAACCCGGAATGGCAGGGCGACGAGCTGGTAGGCGAGGGAAGCTGGTACTACTTCGGCTCCAACGGAAAAGCCATCAAGAGCGACGGCAGCAAGGCCAAGGTTTATGAGGTCGGCGATAAGAAATACGTGTTCGACCATTACGGACGTATGATGAGCGGATGGGTCACTGAGAGCGGCGAATATGTGGAATCTGAGGACGACTGGGCCAACGGCTTATACTATGCCGACGGCGAGGGCGACGGCAGTGTAGTGACCAACGCCTGGGTATACACCACAGTTCCCGACGACACCAACGAGGACGAGACCGAGCCCACCTACCACTTCTACTTCGGCTCCAACGGCAAGAAGACTGTGAGCACCAAGAAATCCATCGGCGGCAAGGAGTACTTCTTTGATGAGAGAGGTGTGGCGCAGTATGGATGGCACAAGGGCGACGACGGCGATTGGGATTGGTCCTACTACGGAGATTCTGAAGAGCCTTATCTGCGTACCGGATGGTTCCAGGCGGTTCCTGACTCTGAGATGCACTCCAGTGCCCACGACGACGGCAGCGTATACTGGTATTACTCCACCAGCGCAGGAAAGACCGCAGTCTCTGAGTTCCGGACCATTGATGGAAAAACATACGCGTTTAATGAATATGGCGAGTTAGTGACAGGTCTTAAAAAAGTTAAAGTTGACTCTTCTGATAAGAAGAAAATTGAAAGTATCAGTTCCATTGACTATATCAGCGATATCGAAAATGTAGAAGAAAATGTTTATGTATGCTACTTCGGCGGTGACGGAGCTGCCAAAACTGGTACCCAGACTCTCACCATTGACGGAAGTTCCTATACCTTCGATTTCAAATCCAGTGGTTCTCCTAAGGGAGCAGGTACCAACGGCATCAATGACAACTACATCTATGTCAACGGCAGACGTCTGGCAGCAGAGGAAGACAGCAAATACGGTATTGTTGAATACGACGGAAAACGCTACCTGGTAAATGAAAGCGGCGCAATCCAGAAGAACAAGAAAAACGTTAAAGATGCTGACGGATACTACTACTGTACCGGTAAACATGGAATTGTAGTCCACGAGCATCTGGAAGAAAAGTGTACTGAAAAAGAGCACAAAGAAGAATAACCCCCTTACCACAAAAGCGGCACCCCATAGACAGAAAATTGTCTATGGAGCGCCGCTCCTTTTTCTCTCAAATCACATCGCTCAGATCCCATAAGATCCGTTTCCGGCCGGCCTCTAGTCAGCCTGCAAACTCATCCTTCATAACCCGCTCTCCCAGATATCTGCTGAATCTCTCAAACGCTTCCCCGGACAGACGTTCCGGGCTGGTCATCAGCACCAGGCTGTGTCCCCGGCTTTCCTGATGATACGCTGGATGCGTATGCTCGTAGGGATTGTCTATAAACCCGCATCTCTCATAAAACCCTTTCCTGCGCCTGGAAATATCATCCACAGGGGGATCGATCTCAAGGATCCGCGGTTTCTCCCCTTTCCCCAAAAGCGCCAGCACCCGTTCCCCGTACCGCTTATTTCTCATTTCCGGGCAGATACAGAAATGCTCAATGTAAATAAATTCTTCATTCTCCCAATACAGGATCAGCCCCACGAACCTATCCTCATCATAGACCAGATCAAAGCAGTATTCACTGTCCCCTAAGATCCTTTTCTGGGACAGCTCCTCTCTCTGTTCATGATAAGGGAAACTTATCTGATACAGCCTTAAGGCCTCGTTATACATGGGATGTGACGAATCCGTGACCCGCTCCAGACGCATACGTATTTCCTCCTGTTC
The DNA here is from genome assembly GCA_014385265.1 of Enterocloster hominis (ex Liu et al. 2021). GTDB lineage: Bacteria > Bacillota > Clostridia > Lachnospirales > Lachnospiraceae > Alitiscatomonas > Alitiscatomonas aceti. Next base: position 52,603 of record JACRTJ010000016.1, on the reverse strand, counting down.
CACATTTTTCCGGCTGAGATCCGGCATTCCTTCCATCAATACCAAACAGACCGGTCCCAGGGCACAGGCCCAGGAACCGGTCCTCTCTTTTCTTTTTGTCCATCTTCCCGCAGACCGGGCTCTGCCAGGCCAGAAACCAGCGGGATCCTCCGCTTCCGCCCAGAATCTGCTTATTCGCTCTCTCCGCCCTTCACCTGCGGCCGTCCCAGGCTTTCCCACTTGAGGTATGCGCTGATGAATCCGTCGATGCTGCCATCCAGCACGCTGGTCACATTCCCGCTCTCAAAGCCGGTCCTGTGATCCTTAATGAGCGTATAGGGCTGGAGCACATAGGAGCGGATCTGGCTGCCCCAGGCGATCTCCTTGACATCGCCCCGGAGATCAGAGATCTTCTCCGCGTTCTCCTGCTGCTTCAGCATATAAAGCTTTGCCTTTAACATCTGCATGGCCCTGTCCTTGTTCTGGAACTGGGACCGTTCATTCTGGCACTGTACCACGATCCCTGTGGGGATATGGGTGATACGCACCGCAGAGGAGGTCTTATTGATGTGCTGCCCGCCGGCACCGCTGGACCGGTAGGTATCGATCCTTAGGTCGTCTGGATTGATCTCCACATCCAGATCCTCCTCAATATCTGGCATCACGTCACAGGATACAAAGGAGGTCTGCCGCTTTCCGTTGGCGTTGAACGGGGAGATCCGCACCAGGCGGTGGACGCCTCTCTCGGATTTCAGATAGCCAAAGGCGTTCTCCCCGTTGATCTGGAGAGTCACTGACTTGATCCCGGCCTCTTCACCGGCCAGATAGTCTAACATCTCCACGGAAAAGCCCTTGCTCTCCGCCCACCGGCAGTACATCCGGTAAAGGATGCTGCACCAGTCGCAGGATTCGGTCCCTCCGGCTCCTGCGTTGAGGCGCATGATGGCATTGTTGCCGTCGTATTCTCCCGTCAAAAGGGTACGGAGCCGCAAGGCCTCCAGCTCGTCGGAAAATTCATCCACCATCTTCTGGATCTCCGGAACGATGGCCGGGTCGTTCTCCTCGTACCCCATCTCGATCATCAGACCGATCTCCTCATACTGGTTCTGAAGCCTGTTAAACTCCGCGACCGTATCTTTTAAATGCTTCGCTTCCTTCACAAGCCTTGTGGATAATTCTGCATCTTCCCAGAAGCTGGGCTCCTCCATGGTCTTGTCAAGCTCGTCGATCCGCCTGATCTTCGCATCCAGGTTTAAGGATTCCCGAACTTCCTGAAGCGGTTTTTCATATGTGGATAACGTATATTTAAACTGATCTAACTCAACCATAGAATCTCGTCCTCTCTTACTGGGCTAACGGCTTTCTGCCGTGGCACTGTTTATATTTTTTACCGGATCCGCAGGGACAGGGATCGTTGGGGTAGATCTTCTGGGCTGCCCGTCTCTGGGGAGTTCTGGCTGCCGTGTTGTCCCTGTTGGTGCCTGTCACCCGGGCCGCAGCCTCTCTCTCGATCTTCTGCTCCACACGGATATGGCAGAGGATGCGGACCGTATCTTCACGGATGGCAGAGGACATATCCTCGAACATCTCATATCCGCTCATCTTATACTCTACCAGCGGATCCCTCTGGCCATAGGCCTGAAGGCCGATCCCCTGGCGGAGCTGGTCCATATCGTCGATATGGGACATCCACTTATTGTCGATCACCTTTAAGAGCACCACCCGCTCGATCTCACGGATCTGCTCTGCATCCGGGAATTCCGTTTCCTTGGCCTCATAGAACTTGGTGGCCTTCTCCTTTAAGGCGTGCTTCAGTTCATCCTTCTTCATATGACGGATCTCGTCATTGAGCTCCAGGGGCTTTAAGGGAATGATCGGAAGGATCAGCTCGTTCAGCTCCTTAAAGTTCCACTTATCCGCAGACTGCTCGTCTCCAATGGACATATCCACAGCGCCTTCCACGATGTCGTTGAGCATCTTCATGATCACGTCGCGCATGTTCTCTCCGTTTAATACCTGGAGACGCTCTGCGTAGATCACCTCACGCTGCTCGTTCATGACTTCATCGTATTTTAACAGGTTCTCACGGATCCCGTAGTTATTTGTCTCGATCTTCTTCTGGGCCTTTTCGATGGCTGTGGACAGCATCTTATGCTCGATCTGCTCGTTCTCCGGAACTCCCAGGGCATTAAACATGCTCATAAGCTTATCTGAACCGAAGAGACGCATCAGGTCGTCCTCCAGGGACAGGTAGAAACGGGATTCACCCGGATCGCCCTGACGGCCGGAACGGCCGCGCAGCTGGTTGTCGATACGTCTGGACTCATGGCGCTCCGTACCAATGATCTTTAAGCCGCCCAGGGCCTTGGATTCGTCATCCAGCTTGATATCCGTACCACGGCCGGCCATGTTGGTGGCAATGGTCACAGCGCCGTGTACGCCGGCCTCTGCAACGATCTCCGCCTCCAGCTCATGGAACTTGGCGTTTAATACCTTATGGGGAACTCCGCGCTTTTTCAGCATGTGGCTTAACATTTCGGAGGTCTCGATGGTGATGGTGCCCACCAGCACCGGCTGTCCCTTTTCATGGGCCTTTACGATTTCCTCCACCACAGCGTGGAATTTTTCCTTCTTCGTCTTATAAACGGCATCCTCCAGATCCTTACGGATCACCGGGCGGTTGGTGGGGATCACGATAACGTCCATTCCATAGATATTCCGGAACTCCCGCTCCTCTGTCTGGGCCGTACCGGTCATACCGGCCTTCTTGCGGAACTTATTAAAGAAGTTCTGGAAGGTGATGGTGGCCAGGGTCCTGGACTCTCTTCTTACGTTTACGTGCTCCTTCGCCTCGATGGCCTGGTGGAGACCGTCGGAATACCGGCGGCCCGGCATGATACGGCCGGTGAACTCGTCAACGATCAGCACCTCGTCGTCCTTTACTACATAATCCTTATCCCGGAACATCATGTAATTGGCGCGGAGGGCCAGGATGATGTTGTGCTGGATCTCCAGGTTCTCCGGATCAGCCAGGTTTTCAATATGGAAGAACTGCTCTACCTTCTTAACGCCCTCGGCCGTTAAGTTTACCACCTTATCCTTTTCGTTTACGATAAAGTCTCCGGTCTCTTCGATCTCCTCGCCCATGATGGCGTTGAACTTATTGAACTCTCCGGACTCCTCGCCCCGGGTCAGCTGCCTTGCCAGCACGTCGCAGACCTCGTAGAGCTTTGTGGACTTTCCGCTCTGGCCGGAAATGATCAGAGGCGTCCTGGCTTCATCGATGAGGACAGAGTCCACCTCGTCGATGATACAGTAATCCAGGTCTCTCAGCACCATCTGCTCTTTGTAGATGGCCATATTATCGCGGAGATAGTCAAAGCCCAGCTCGTTGTTGGTCACATAGGTGATATCGCAGTTATAGGCGGCCTTTCTCTCTTCGGAGGTCATGGAGTTTAATACCACGCCCACCTTAAGGCCTAAGAACTCATGGACCTGTCCCATCCACTCGGCGTCACGCTTTGCCAGATAGTCGTTGACCGTTACGATCTGGACGCCCTTTCCGGACAGCGCGTTTAAGTAGGCCGGACATGTGGACACAAGGGTCTTGCCTTCACCGGTCTTCATCTCTGCGATACGGCCCTGGTGCAGGACGATACCGCCGATGAGCTGGACCGGATAATGCTCCATTTTTAAGGTTCTTTTTGCTGCTTCCCGGACGGTGGCAAAGGCCTCCGGAAGAAGATCATCCAGAGTCTCTCCGGCTGCCAGGCGCTCTTTAAACTTCCTGGTCTGGTCCTTTAACTCCTCGTCGCTCATTTTCTGCATTTCCGGACGCAGCTTTTCAATTTTATCAATAATCGGGTAGATCAGCTTCAGCTCCCGCTCACTGTGCGTTCCAAATACTTTTTCAACAAGATTCATTCTGCACGCTCCTAAATCTAAAACTTTCTTTTCCCCGGCTTTCTGTGGCCGGAGGACAATTCTGCTATCATACAATCCTTTATATTCTATCACCTTCATACGGTTTATTCAATGCTTTCCTTTTTTTTTAACAATTTAGACATATTTCTGTCCATGGCTCCGGCCGCCGGATGGGACCATTCCGCCGCTTTCACCCGCCTGGAATGTAAAATTATTGTAAACTGGCAGATTGCACAAACCATACATTCGATTTTCCGGTTATCCACTTTATCCACCGTCGTCCACAAAACTTTTGTTGAAAGTTGTCCCCCCTGTTTTTCCTTTATTTTACTGAAAAACGCACTTATACACCAAGTTATCCACATTATCCACAATTTATCCCATGGTTGATTCCTATTTTTCGGTGGACGCGTAATTTTTCATATTTTTGTACACATCTCATAAAATTCACTTTTTCGACCAGTTTTTCCAGCAAAACCATTGACAAATGGCGAAGGCTGTCGATAGTACCCCTATCGTTTTACAGATCTGTACACCCCTTCAAGTTGTCGCACCTTTTATAATTTTAGTTGTTTTTTACAGAATTATGTGCTATAATAAGGCCATCCCAAAAGAAGGAGTTGATTCTATGCGTTATATCATCAGCGGAAAGAACATCGACATTACACCAGGTTTAAAAGAAGCAGCAGAAAATAAGATCGGAAAGCTGGAACGCTATTTTTCTCCTGATACGGAAGTACAGGTAACCATGAGCGTAGAGAAAGGACGCCAGAAAATTGAGGTAACGATCCCTGTCAAAGGCAGCATCATCCGTGCCGAACAGGATTCCAATGATATGTATGTTTCCATTGACCTTGTGGAAGAGATCATCGAACGTCAGATCAAAAAATATAAAACAAAACTCATTGATAAGAAACAGAGTGCGCTTTCCTTCAGCGAAGCCTTCCTTCAGGAGGAGCCGGAGCATGAGGAGACCATAAAGATCGTAAAGACCAAACGCTTCGCAATGAAGCCGATGGATCCGGAGGAGGCCTGCATCCAGATGGAGCTTCTGGGCCACAACTTCTTTATGTTCCTGAACGCAGATACCAACGAGGTCAATGTTGTTTATAAGAGAAAATCAAATTCCTATGGTCTGATCGAACCGGAATTCTAACGACCCCCATGGACAAGCTTTTTAAAGGCCGGTGCGCGGAATCTCCCGCACCGGTCTTTTTATGAAAGAGAGGAACCGCAATGAAAATATCCATCGTTTACCATTCATCCACAGGCCGCACAGAGGCAGCCGCAAAAGAGATTGTCAAAGGCATTGAGGCCGTAGAGGGCATGGAGGCCGTTCTGATCCCCGTTTCATCCTTCAGTGAAAAAAAGGACGAGTATGTAAAGGAGCTCCAGGAATCCGCCGGCGTATTATTCGGAACGCCGGATTATTATGCCGCTGAATCCTGGCAGCTAAAGCAGTGGCTGGATACCTGCCCCGTAAGCCTGGGCGGAAAGCTGGGCGGTGCCTTCGCCACCTCCAATGTTCCCCAGGGCGGCCCGGTCATGGCCATCGAAAGCATCCTGACCCAGCTCCTGGTAAAGGGAATGCTGGTCTACTCCGGCGGGACCAGCCTTGGAAAACCCAATATCCATCTGGGGCCTGTATGTACCGGACCGGAAATGACTGGAATGGATCTCTTCCCCGTATTTGGACAGCGCTTCGCTTCCAAAGCAGCCGAGCTCTTCAAGTAAGCTCCGTAAGGAAGAAGCCCGCCTGCGGGGTTCTCCGCCTATGACGGGCCGCTTCTGCGGCGAAATTCCCTTCCGCTCCCATGGCGGTCCCCGTACAGCGTTTTTTCACAGGACGTACATTCCTAAGACAAAAACATCCCCTGGCTATCCATAACTGGTGGCCAGGGGACATTTTTGTTTTAATCCTATTTTTTCATTTTATTCCGTTTATTCGCACATGCCATACAATTCTCGCAGGCGCTCTTGGCAACAGCCATACCGCCCAGAGAGGTCTCCCTGAGCTCCGATGGGATGGAACGTCCCACGGCGTACATGACCCCAATGGTCTCGTCGATGGGCGTAATGCTCTTTACGCCCGCCAGGGAAAGCTCCGCAGAGATCAGCGCATTGGAAGCGCCCATGGCGTTCCGGTTCTGGCAGGGATTCTCCACCAGGCCGCCGATGGGGTCACAGACCAGACCCAGGATATTGACCATGGCAAAGGAGGCCGCGTCCATGCACTGCCTCGGAGTACCTCCAAAAAGCTCCACAGCCGCCGATGCAGCCATGGCGCTGGCAGACCCCACCTCCGCCTGGCAGCCGCCCTCTGCTCCCGCTGTGGTGGCGTTTCTGGTGATCAGATAGCCGATGGCAGCCGCGTTGAACAGTGCCTGGCAGATCTCGTCATCGGTAAAGCCGTACTGCTCCTGGAGAGCGCAGAGGGTTCCCGGGATCACGCCGGAGGAACCGGCTGTGGGAGCCGCCACGATAAGTCCCATGGAAGCGTTGACCTCCAGGACGCCCACCGCATAAGCAATGGCCTTGGAGACCACGTCGCCGCAGATATTTTTTCCCTGCTCCCGTAAGGCGTGGAGCTTCTTGCTCTCTCCGCCGATCATGCCTCCCATGCTGACAATGTCCTCTTTTAACGGCTTCTTCACTGCCGCCTGCATGATGGAAAAGGCCTTTTTCATTCTGGCTCTTGTCTTTTCCCCGTCCTGCTCCAGGAACGTGGTCTCCCGCTCGAACATGGCCTCGGAGATCTTTTTATTTTCTTTTTCACAGTATTCTAAAAGCTGCGCACCGTTGATAAAATTCATATCCCTTTCCCTCCGTTAATCCAGCTGGATGGCCGGCACTACCAGCACATTTGTCACTGATTCCACGCCCTTTAAGGCGCTGACTACCTGGTTTGACACATTGGTATCCACTTCGATGATGGCGTAAGCCCGTTTTCCCTTGCTCTCCCGGTAAAGGCGCAGGGAACCGATGTTCAGATCGTAGGCGCTTAAAACCGTGGTCACAAAGGCCAGGGTCCCCTTCTTGTCCACATGCTCCACCACTAATGTGCAGTAATTGCCCGTCAGCTCCACATCCACGCCGTTGAGCCTTGTGATCACCGCATTTCCACCGCCGATGGATTTTCCCCGCAGGGACACGACGCTCCCGTCCTTATCCGTCACGTAGATATCCACGGTATTGGGATAGATCTCCTTGTCTGTAAAGTTCTCTTCAAAGGAGAACGCCAGGCCGGCCTCCTTTGCGTGTTCAAAAGAATCCCGGATCCGCTCGTCGTCGGGATGGTAGCCCAGGATACCGCCCACCAGAGCCCGGTCCGTACCATGGCCATGGTACGTTCTTGCAAAAGAGCCGTAAAGCACAAATTTCACAGACACAGCCCTTTCTACCATACGGCCCGCAACAAAGGCGATCCGCAGCGCTCCTGCTGTGTGAGAGCTGGAGGGACCGATCATATTTGGTCCCAGAATATCAAACGTTCCAATCTCGTTCATACTCTTTGATTCCTCCTGAATGTTAATTTAAAAACGTAACCGCCTTATAAGGCGTCCTGTAATATGCAGTTGTGATCATGATCCCATTTTTAGGCGTGCTGGCGTGGATGATCTGTCCGCCGCCGATGTACAGGGCCACATGGTTGATGTAGTCGCCGCTGGCGTAGAACAGCAGATCTCCCGGCTGGACCGAATCAATGGGGATCTCTTTTCCCTTGGCCGCCTGGTCCCTGGAGCTCCTTCCGGTGCTGATCCCGAAGTGCTCAAAGATCTTCATCGTAAAGCCTGAGCAGTCCGCTCCCTCTGTAAGGCTTGTCCCGCCGTATACATAGGGATTTCCCAGGAACTGCTTTGCATAAGCCACAATGGCTGTCCGGGTGGCAGAGGCCAGCTCTGCGCTTCCGGGGCCGGACGGAGCCAGGATCTCCTGGGAAACGTCCGTATCCCCGCCGGGACCGGACTGGCTGCCGATGGTTCCGGAATTTCCAGAGCCAGCTCCGCCGTCCGGGCTATTGGTCCCGGAACCTCCAGCGTTCCCGCTGCTTCCGCTGCCTCCAGGCCCGGACTGGCTGCCAACGCCCGTATTCTGGCCCTCCGCAGGCTTCATCGCATTCTGGGAAACCGGCTCCTCATTGGGGTTTGCCTGGATAAAGCCAATCTCCGACGAGGAAATCTCCGGTGAGATCACGGTGCCTCCATTCTGGACGCCTTCCTCTTTCCGAAGCTGTTCCATGGCGGCGATGGCCTCCTGGGCCTCCTTCTGGAGCTTTTCCGTTTCCTCTTTCTTTTTCTTTTCTTCCTCTACGCTGACCGCCTGGTCGAACTCCACCCGCTGGGTGATATAGTCCTTATGTACATAGCCGCTCAACTCGTAGTCCACCTGGATCTGTACAAAATCGCCCTCTTCCTTTGTGGCGATGTATTCGGCATCCCTGGACAAAAGCGTCAGCGTGGCGCTGGTGGTGTTGGGTTCCTCCCTGAGCCGCAGGGTATCCGTATTGATGGCGGCATATACGGTCCCCACCTGCTTCGCCACCTTCTCCGCCTCCGCTCCGGTGATAAAATATTCTGCTTTTATGTATCCGTTGACAGAGCCGGACTGGATCTGGTACCAGGCGCCGCCCTCGCCGTCCACGGTTTTTAAAATAGTGGCTGCGCAGTTATTATAGATCTTTCCAACGATACCGCTGCTGGTGTTGGGCTCGGTCCGCACATTGACATAATTGCTCACCCGGGAAATGGCCACATTGGCGTACGCCTCCCCGTTGGAGCCCACCACCGGGATCCCCAGGCGGGGGCTGGTCTGGGCTGCCGTATCTGCGTAAACCGTCGCAGGAGCCAGCATAAGCGCCAGGGCGCATCCAACGGTCAGTATGATCTTTCTGTTTTTCATTCTGTCTTTCCTTCCTTATTGCTGTCCGTTTAAATACCGCTCTGCGCTGGTCACACAGTTGGCTCCGTCAGCCACGGCTGTAACGATCTGGCGCAGGTTCTTCGTGCGCACGTCTCCGGCCGCAAAGATCCCTGGCCGGGATGTTTTTCCATCCTCTCCCGCCAGGATATAATGGCCTCCGTCCATGGCCACCAGGTCCTCCAGGCCCTCTGTATTGGGAGAGATCCCCACGGCAATGAATACGCCGTCCACGGGAAGCTCCCTCTTTTCTCCCGTTTTTTTATTGGTGAGGCTTAAGGATTCCACCTTGTTTTCCCCGTTGATGGAATCTGTCACCGTATCCCAGAGGATCTCTACATTTTCCATCTCCATCAGCTTTTTCTGGAGGCTCTTTGCTCCTCTGAGCTCGTTCCGGCGGTGGATCAGATATACCTTCTCACAGATCCTTGCCAGGAAAATAGCGTCCTCGATGGCCACGTCTCCGCCTCCCACCACGGCGGCTGTCTTCTTTTTAAAGAAGGCTCCGTCACAGGTGGCACAGTAGGAGACACCCATGCCCATGAGCCGTTCCTCACCGGGAACCTCCAGCTTCCTGTGGCGTGCTCCTGTGGCGATGATCACTGTCCTTGCCAGATACGTGCCGTTTTCCCCGTTCAGCTTCCAAAGAACAGGGCCGCCGTCTCCGGCCTCAGCAGCCCTTAAAAGGCCCTCGCCGTCCTCTCCGGCCTGTTGGATCCCGATGATGGAGTCCTCGGCAAATTCTGCTCCCAGCCGGTCCGCATGCTCCCGGAATTTCATTCCCAGGTCAAAGCCGTTGATCCCCGGAAGGCCAGCGTAATTATCTACCTCGTAGGTGGTCAGCACCTGTCCGCCGCTGACCATCTCTTTTTCTATTACCAGTGTCTTTAATTCTGCTCTCTGGGCGTATATGGAGGCTCCAAGGCCCGCCGGGCCGGAACCTAAGATCACAAGATCATAAATCTGTTCCATGCTCTCCTCCCATTCCTGTCTCTGCCTCCCGGACCTGGACATCCATTGGAAACCAGGCCGTTCCGGCCGCAGACATTCCATTTTTCGGCCTGGTCCTTCCCAGGCACATAATTCCTCCTTAGTATATCACAGTCCTGGGAAAGAATACAAACGGTTTTCCAGGAAATATTCGTGGCATTATTGTGGCAGCTCCTGGCCTTTCCCTGGAAAAACGATTCCGGAGCGTGTATAATAAAGCTGCGGCAGCTATAAAGAATTTCTGTCCATGGGAATTTTCCCGAACATAAAAGTTTGGGGAAATTCATAGTTTTTGGAAAAATAATTTTTCTCGGAAAATTTTAGTTTTTAGAAAATATTTTTAGGGAAAATGGTAAGGTCTTTCTGGGAATCCCAGGAAACTGCCTGCAAGTGAAAGGAGACATATGTATGAAGAAAACTGTCCTGGTGACTGGCTCCTCCCGTGGGATCGGGAGAGCCATCGCCTTAAAATACGCGGAGCACGGATATAATGTGGTCATCAACTGTGCCCGCAGCACAGACCGCCTGGAGCAGGTAAAAAAAGAAGCTGAGGCACTGGGAGCCGCCTGTCTGGCAGTCCAGGCAGACGTGGGAATCTGGGAGGACTGCGTCCGCCTGTTTGCCCAGATCCAGGAACATTTCGGAGACCTGGATATCCTGGTCAACAACGCCGGGATCTCCTGGATCGGGCTTTTACAGGATATGGATGTTTCCCAGTGGAACACGCTGATCGCCTCCAACCTGTCGTCGGTCTTCCACTGCTGTAAGCTGGCGGTTCCGGGCATGATAAAAAAACAGTCTGGCCGCATTGTCAATATTTCCTCTGTATGGGGCGTCTGCGGCGCTTCCTGTGAGGCAGCCTATTCTGCCTCCAAGGGCGGTGTGGGAGCCCTTACCCAGGCTCTTGCCAAGGAGCTGGCTCCCTCCGGGATCCAGGTCAATGCCATTGCCTGCGGCGCCATCGATACGGAAATGAACGGGTTTCTGTCCGCAGAAGAGGAAGAAGCGCTCCTGGACGAGATCCCGGCCGGCCGCATGGGGCGGCCGGAAGAGGTGGCCGATGTGGTCTTTGCCATGACAGGATCCCCGGACTACCTCACCGGCCAGATCCTCCGTCTGGACGGAGGGTGGATCTGATCCAGAGGAAGACCGTTCCTGGCACGGGTCGGGACCTTGGAACAGCGCTCCAGGATTCCGGCAGTGCGGACTCCGGACTCTGGATCGGACTTTTAGCCGACATAGATTCCGGCTCCGGGACGGGGTTTTTGGGGCAGGTGCGGATTCCGGCCCGAAGTGTGAAAATCCGTCTGGTTAGTCTGGACTATTGGGCATAAACATATCTTTTTTCCCGGTATGCCCAATTTCTTCCGGAAATCCCGTCTTTTTCCCGCTTTTCCCTGGTCTTATGGGCATACACCCCCATATTTCTTCCCCTATGCCCAAAATTCCCCTAATTTCTGGGTATGGGGGAAAAATTTCCCCCTTTATGCCCAATAGTCAAGACTAACCACAAAAATACACAGAATAATCGGCCAGAGAGGCTGACCTGGGATGGGCAAGGACAGGGGAACAAAGAAGCTAGCTGGGGGATGACCGGGGCGCGAGACCAAAAAAGCTGACTAAAGCGGGCAAGGACAGGGGAACAGAGAAGCTGACCAGGGGGATGACTGGAGCGCGAGGCCAAAAAAGCTAGCTAGGGCGGGCAAGAACAGGAGAACGGGGAAACCGATCAGAGGGGAGGCCTGGAGCGCGGGGCCAAAGAGCCAGCCTGGGGCGGGCAAGGATCGTAAGCTGGAGGAGCTGGCTGAAATTACCGGCCGGAACATCGGCCGGGGAGAATAATAAAATGAGACGGCTTCCAAAAATCCTTGGCTAGCCGCTTCCTTAAATACAGAACGCGGAGCCCTGGAAGAAAGTCCCAGGGGTCCGCGTTCTGTATCCAGGCCGCCCGCAAAGCGGGCGGCCCATCTTCATCTACCTAAATTATCTCTCCTGCCGCGTAAAGTCCTCTTCAATGACCTTCCAGGCGGCGTCCACGCTGAAATGCTCCCGGATGTAGGCCTGGGTCTTCCGGCACATGGCGGCGCAGGTATCCGGATCGTTATAAAGGCTCACCACCGCCCCGGCAAAGTCCTCCGGCTCGTCGGCGATCCGCATGATATCCCCGGCCTCCGGAATGCCTTCCGCCCCGATGGATGTGGTAACGATGACAGAGCCGTTATAAATAGCCTCCACCACCTTACCCTTGACCCCCGCCCCATACCGTAAGGGGACCACCACCAGGCGGCTGCCGGCGTAAAGCGCCGCCAGCTCCTCTTCGGATACGAAGCCTTTGACCACAATGCCGCTTCCCGGCTGCTCCAGGGCCCGGATCTCCTCCGTCACCTTGGAACCCACCACGTAAAAGGTCACATCCAGCTTCTCCCGGATCAGAGGGAATACCTCCTTTGCAAACCACAGGACCGCGTCTGCATTGGGCGGATGGGCAAAGCCGCCTACAAACAGGAGGCCCTCCCGCTTTGCAAAATCCATGTCAATGTTTTCCAGAAACGTTTCATATACATACGCTGTAATGGCCTTCACCGGCAGCTCCGGCTTCACCGCATGGATGGCCTCCTCCTCCACATAGGACGGATAGTAGGCCGCGGCCGCCTTCTCCATCAGAGAAAACTCGATGGATTTCCAGTAATCGGAATCCCGTTTTTTCTGGATGTCTCCGGTCAGCTCATACTCCCGGTATTCCCTGAGGAAATGGAGATCGTGGCCATAATAAATGATCTTGATGTCCGTGTTCTGCTTCAGGAAGTCCACGTACTTCACTGCAATATGAGGCCGGTTCAGATAAGCAAAGTCGATCTCATCCTTATTTCTCATGATCCAGTCCCAGATCCCTGCCTGGTATTCCGGTCCATAAAGGATCTCCACGCCCATCTGCTGCAGGACCGTGGAATACGGCTCCTCATGAAGGAAATTATCCCCCAGGAACTTCACCACATATCCCTTCTTCAGGAACATTTTCAGATACTGGTAGGTGGTCTTGGAACCGGCGTCCTTATCGAAGGTGGGCACATAATGATCCACCACCAGGATCACCGGCTTTCCCTGGCTCCTTTCCCTGGCCCGGAACGGGTTGGGATTTCCCGTATTGACACACTGCTTTTTAAACTCCTCAGCCCATTTTTCCCTAAGCTTCCGGCTGTTCTCCACCTGGTAGCGCTTTAAGCCCGTTCCGTTGACGTCGGTGCCGTTGGACACGCCCTCAAAATGGATCACCTTGGAAAGGGGCTGGTATACCACCCGCAGGCCGGCCTTCCGCACCTCAAAGGCCAGGTCGGAATCCTCGCAGTAGGCCGGAGCGAATCGGTCGTCAAAGCCGCCGATCTGGTTCCACAGCTTCCTGGATAACAGGATGGCGGCTCCGGAAATATAGTCCACGTCCTTCACATAATTATATTCCGCCTTATCCGGATCGTCCAGGCGGCCATAATTCCAGCCGGAGCCGTCGCTCCAGATAATGCCGCCGGCCTCCTGGAGCCGTCCGTCCGGGTACACCAGCTTGGAGCCCACCATACCGATGGACGGATCGGAGCCGATCAGATCCACCAGAGAGGAAAGCCACCCCGGCGTCACCTGGGTATCGTTATTTAAGAACATGATATATTTTCCCCGGGCCTTTTTCGCCGCATTGTTGCAGTTTCTTAAAAAGCCCTGGTTGGTCTCATTGCGGCAGATCACCACATTCTCCGCATATCTGGAAAGCTCTCTGGTGGCGTCGGTGGAAACGTCGTCGGCAATGATGATCTCATAGGACACGTCCGGCGTGTTTTCCAGAATGGACAGCAGACAGGCGTAGGTATAGTGGATCTGGTTATAGACCGGGATCACCACAGAGACCTCCGGCTCCTCAAAATATGGGAACCGCAGCTTTCCGTGTTCCAGATATCCCTCGCCGATATGGAAATCGCCGCCGATCCGGTTCCTTCCTTCGCCCGTCAGATAAAGGCCCAGATATTTTCCCGGATGGCGGATGGTGTTTTTCACATATTTTAAGACCTTTCTCTTTCTGGTCCCCTCCGGGAAGGCCCGGTCCATCAGCCTGTGGCACTTTCTTAAGCCCTTCCATACCACCGACTCGTGCTTAGAAAGGTACTGCAGCGTTTTTGCGATCTCCCCGTTTTCCCGGCGGAGATCCGCGATGATCACGTCCAGGTTCGCCACATGGTTATTGGTGAGCCGCTGGACCTCCTGCTGCTTCTGGATGGTCACGTCCCGCTCAGCCACCGTCTGGTTCAGGGTCTCGCACCATTCCACCACCTCCGGCAGCTTCCTGTGGGCCTCCAGGAGCTCCTCCAGGCTCTTCACCGGCTGCTCATACTGCTTCATGTACTGGAAGCCGCCGTTTCCATGGACATACGCCTGGAAGTGCTCCTCCATGGAAGCAAAAAGCCTCTGCTCCTCTTCCCCTATGCCAAAGTGGGCGAAAAGTTCCTCCTGTGCGGAAGAGACCGAAGCCTCGCACCGGCGGTAAAAATACAGCAGGTTCCTGTAATGAAGGAACCTTGCGGGGATCTCCATGTCAAAGACCCACTCATAATCAATGCCGTAAACATGGCCGTCCGAGATCATGAGATTTTCAAATAATCCGTCCACGTTGGGGGCCGCGGTGAGCCGTCCCAGCTCCTCCAGCCCCTCCGGCACAGGCCCGAATACCTCTGTAAAGCCCTGGCTGGGAGCAAAGGGGCCGCCCGTCTGTTCTTTTATGGAAAAATGCCCGCTGTCCACAGAAAAATCCTCCGGGAACACCAGGGCCATGACCCGCTCCAGCTCCTCATAGGGGATCTGGCCCATATGGATCCGGTCCGCCAGGGCGTCTGCCAGGGTCTCTCCCTCCAGATACCGGAAGCAGACGGTCTTTCCGCCGTCCTTAAACTCTGGCTCCAGGAAACGGATCCTGGGATTCTGTTCCCGGATCATCTGGTACTTTTCCCAAAACGAGCCCATATGACCGGCTCCCGCTTCCGTAAGCGCCGTCTTTTCCACGGAAAGGGCGCCGTTTTCCCGGACGATGGCCGTCTTCAGCTGGAATTTCTCCGACCGGGTCCGGTTATATTTCACATATATGATCTGTCTCATGACTGTCCTCTCCTGTACGCTCCCAGGAACGAATTGGCAAAGCTGGAAAATACTCCGTTCCTGCATGCCATGGCCATGGCCTGCTCCTCGCTTCCGAAGGTCAGTCCCGGCCCATCGAGCCTGGCGGATATATTGGTCACCTCTCCGTTCTCCGGCAGATATGCGTCTGAGTAGACTGCCGCCGGATACCGGTAATCGGGAACGGGATAATAAAGAAGGGAGCTGCCTCCGTAAGTCCCCTCCAGGGACTCCAGAAGCTCCAGTACCTCCGCCCGCAGGAAGGAAACGTCAAACCGCTCCGCTCCCATCCAGTAGCGGACTCCCGCCGCGTTCTCCGCTGCAAAGTACAGGGTCCCCTCCGGCTTCAGAAGCCCGGCCGCCGCCTTTAGGACTGCCTCTGCCTCTTCCTTCTTATACTGTTCCAGGGTTCCGGCCATAAAAATAAGGTCAAACCCTTCCCCCGGAAACTCCAGGGGAGCTGTTCCATTTCCTGGCTTATACTCCTTATATCCGGCTTCCGGCTTTAAGATATCCCCCCGGACAAAACGGAGATTTCCATACGTTCCATGGCGCAGACGGTTCACCTCCAGGTTTTCGTCCCTGGGATCCAGTACCACCGTCTCCCCGGCCCGGCGGGCCAGGAGCCCTGTGTAAGAACCGTAATCGGAGCCGATCTGCAGGACCCGGGAATCCCCCTGGATCTCCGTCCACTCAAACAGGTTCTCCCGTAAAGGAGAAAAGGCATACAGGCACTCCGGGGACGTCTCCGCCTTTAAAGCTGCCTCTGTATCATTTTCATATCTGGCCATCAGATCCAGGATCTCATAGCTGGCATCGTTCTTTATCATGATCCGACTCTCTATCCTCTCGTTAGCTTCGTCTCCACCTCTGACTCCATATCGTAGACTCCTACGGTGTTCTTATTGGAGATCACCGTGATGTTGGCCACATCGTAAAGCCGGTGGTATACCACATGCTCCTCGCCCTCAAAGCCGGTACAGCTCATGGATAACAGGTATTCTCCACCCTGGAGCGTCATCTTCTGGGTAAAGGACACATCGTATACGTCGCCCTCGTTTACGGGCTTCACATCCGCACCCTCGTACATGGTGTTGGTGCCGGAAAGATCCGTTCCCTTTTTATCCTTGATGGTATACGTAAAGATCGGGCATTTTAAGGGAGCATGGAAGCGGATCCGCTCTTTGATGGTGAACATCTCTCCCTTTAATAAAAGGTTGGTCAGGTTTCCTCTCTGGTCAAACAGGCCCAGATCAAAGATCTCCGCCCGTCCGTCCCCGTACTCGGTCCGGCTGGCGTTGATGGTGATCTTATCCTTCATAAGGCCTCCGCTGCCGGAGGCTCCGCCTGCTTCCGCGTTCCCGGTCCCTGCTCCGTCCGTCTTCTTCCCGTCCTCTTTGTCCATGCCGCCGGAATAATCGCTTTCCAGCTCCTCCTTCAGAGAATCCATCTGGTTGGCCAGGATCTTCTTATAAAGATCCACCATATGGCCCGGCTGGCCCTCGGCAATGAATTCGCCCTTATTCAACAGGACCACCTTATCGCAGTATTTGATGATGCTTCCCATATCGTGGGTCACCATCAGGATGGTGGTGCCGTTCTTCCGGATCTCCTCCATACGCCGGTAGCACTTGGCCTGGAAAAACACGTCGCCCACAGACAGGGCCTCGTCCACAATAAGGATCTCCGGCTCCACATTGATGGCCAGGGCAAAGGCCAGACGGACGAACATACCGCTGGAATACGTCTTCACCGGCTGATACACAAAATCGCCGATGTCGGCAAAGTCCAGGATCTCCTGGAGCTTTTTATCCATCTCCGCCTTTGTGTACCCCATCATGGTGCCGTTCATATAAATATTTTCAATTCCCGTATAATCCATATTGAAGCCGGCTCCCAGCTCCAGAAGAGCCGAGATCTTCCCGTCCACCTGGACCGAACCGGTGGTGGGGGTCAGGACGCCGGTGATGATCTTTAAGATCGTGGATTTTCCCGAGCCATTGGTGCCGATGATCCCCACGGTCTGGCCCTTCTCCACTGTAAAGGAAAGGCCGTTTAAGGCGTAGAAGTCCTTATGGAGGCTCTTATGGGTCAGGCTTAGGGATTCCTTTAACCGGTCGATGGGACGGTCGTACAAACGGTATATTTTTGTTACATCTTTTACTTCGATCGCATTCTGGGACATTCCATCCTCCTATAATACATCCGAAAAATGCGGACGCAGCTTTTTAAATACCTTCAGCCCCACAAGCATCATGACAATAGTCACGCCCCAGAAATAGACTGTAAGGGTGGGACGCATATAAAACCAGTCTCCGGTGAGCATACTGTCACGATACCCGGCCGCAATATAATAGAACGGGTTCAGCTTCAGGATCGTGGGAGCCATGGTCAGTCCCTTTTCCAGGAAAAGCTGCTCGCTGTACATAATGGGCGTCAGCCACATACCGAACTGAAGGCAGATGCTGACGATCTGGGCCATGTCCTTAAAGAATACCTGGATGGCGCTGGTAAAATACGTCAGCGCCAGTGCGAACATGGAGGCCGCAAAGGCATAATAAAGGACCTGCAGCCAGGAGATCTGCGGCGCCTTCCCGCTGATGAGGAATACCACAAACATGATGGCCACAAAAAATCCATGAACGAACAGACAGGAGATCAGCTTTATAATAGGAAGGATCTCCACCCTAAACACGACCTTCTTCACCAGGTAATTGTATTCCTGGAGACAGCCGGTGCCGCAGTTTAAGGCCTCT
Organism: Enterocloster hominis (ex Liu et al. 2021); assembly: GCA_014385265.1. GTDB lineage: Bacteria > Bacillota > Clostridia > Lachnospirales > Lachnospiraceae > Alitiscatomonas > Alitiscatomonas aceti. The sequence goes on along the minus strand of JACRTJ010000016.1, from coordinate 34,886 downwards.
GCAAAGAAAAACCAGGGCGCGATACCGGGGACCAGCCACTGTACATAGGAGGCGTTGGGCACCGGAGGCGCACTCTTAAAGCCGATGGGGCCAAAGATCAGCCAGTAGATCAGCACGGTCACCACCGGCTGCACAAACATCCATACCACGCCGAAATAGGACCCCACAAACCGCTTTTTAAAATCGGCTTTTGAAAGGTCCCAGATCAGACGGCGCCTGGTTATGATCTCCTTTAAAAGAGAAATTACATAATTCACGCTGTTTTAAACCTCATTATCTCTCAAACTTGAACGTATCGTTGAAGCCGCCCCACTTTTTATCCTTCTCAGAAATGATCAGCTCCATTCCCTCCTCGATGGGCCACTGTACGCCGATGGTCTCGTCGCTCCATAAAAGGCCGCCCTCATCGCCGGGATGATAGAAATCGGTGCATTTGTAGGCGAATTCGGCTTCATCAGACAGCACTAAAAAGCCGTGGGCAAAGCCTTCCGGAATATAAAACTGCTTTTTATTTTCCGCAGACAGCTCCACGCCGAACCACTTTCCATACGTCTCGGAGCTGGTCCTCAGATCCACCGCCACGTCAAATACTGTGCCGCGGACCGCGCGCACCAGCTTGCCCTGGGGGAACTGCTTCTGGAAATGGAGGCCCCGGAGCACGCCCTTTACGGACATGGACTGGTTGTCCTGGACGAATACCATATCAAGGCCGGCTTCCTTAAAATCGTTCTGGTTGTATGTTTCCATAAAATATCCGCGCTCATCCTTAAATACCGTGGGCTCGATCACGAAAAGCCCCTCAATGGTCTTTCCTTCCACCTGGCACGGAGTTACTTTAATCTTTCCCATTTTTCTTACCTCTCTTTTGTTTTCTGGTCTGCTAAACATCATACCACTGTGCGGGAAGAGTTACAATACCAAATTGGATCCCGCCCTATTTCCCCCAGTAGGCCTTATTCATGGTGCACCACAAAACCACCGGACGGGGCAGCCTCCGGTACCGTTTTCCCATGAGAAAGCCCAGGTATTTACACCCGCTGGTATAAATGAGCTTCGAGATCAGATACGCCTTCCCCGACCTTACAAGGAAGGCCGCCGTCTGCTTTACCATACGGATCCCCTCTCCCTCGGACCGGATGCCGGAGAACACCTCCGGGTGGTCGGCCTGGGATACCGCCAGATCGAAATTCCTGTGAAACTGCTGGATCCCCGAATAATTATGGGAATGGATCACCCTGGCCCCGGCGGAGTAAAAGACACCGTATCCCCGTTCCATAGCTCCTGCCGCAAAGATCATATCCTCGTTGAAGATGGTCTTTTTCGTAAAGCCGCCCAGCTCCAGATATACGCTCCGCTTATAGGCGGCACATACGTTGGAGCAGAAATACGTTTTGATCCCCAGCTCTGGCAGGTCCTCCCTGGTCTTTAACCGGCTTTCCTCCGGATAATTAAAGGCCCTGGTATAGCGCTCAATGATCCCGCAGTCCCGGTCCGGAAGCTGACGGCCATAGGCCACAGCCGTGCTTTCCTTCTCCGTAAGACCGCGGACCAGGTTTTCCAGAAGATACTGATCTGCCGGAAGGGCGTCGTCGGTCATACAGACACAGATCCCGGCATCCGACTGCCGGATCCCGGCGTCCCTGGTGGCTCCATGGTCAAAGGTCTCTCTTGTCACATGAAAGACCGAAAGATTTTCCGGCAGACTGTATCCCGTTTCAGAAAGCCACCGGTCCCAGTATGCCTGTTCCGTATTCATGATGATATACCGGTTTACAGGCTGGGTCTGGGCGTCCAGGCGCTTTAAAAGCTCCCCGAACCGTTCCCCCGGCCGGTAAACGGGAATGATCACATCCACAGTTATTTCCTTCATTCTAAATTCCTCTGCTCCGGATTTTTCCGTTTATGTTCCAGGATCCCCGCCAGGTCGATGAGGCCGAACAGCACCATTAAGGCACCGGTCAGGACCACATAGGCCAGGGCTCCCCCGAAGATCCCGCCCCACCGCACAAAGGGCGTGGAGACCAGGACTGCCATAAGGCTCACCAGGCCGTAGACCCCGAAAATATATTTCTGCTTTTTCATGATCACCAGCGAATAATAAAACAGGTTCATGTACGCATTCAGGGCTCCGCCGAAAATGATCAAAACCAGTGCCGGCCGGCACTGGGAAAGGCCGGTCCGCAGATTGGGATACAGAAGGCTTAACACCGGAATCCCCAGAAGCCACGCGCCTCCCACAGCCAGCACCGTCAGGGCCGCGATGATCAGAGCGATCCGCTTCTGGATCTTTAAAAACCGCCGGGTCCTCCCCATCTCCCAGGTAAAGGACATTTTCGTAAGATAAGGCCGGATCACGAACCCGGCCACCAGATTGATGATGCTGGTGGGCATGAAGATGGCTCCGAACACGGCCATATCCCGGTCCGCCATACAGCCCTCAATGGCGTATTTGGACGCGGAAAAAATATAAAAGTCCAGCACTGCCGAACAGAACAGCAGGATGGTCTCTGCAAAAAGCTCCTGCTTCTTTCCCTTCGCCGATCTCCACTCCACATTGGGAAGCTCCCGGATCACCAGCACGTCGAACACCAGGAACCCCGCCGCCTGGGCTCCCACAGCCCACAGGCTGGCGGCGGCCAGATCTTTCGTATATGCCAGGGAAGCCAGGAATACGCCCACGGAAAGGATCGTTCGGAAGGCGTTGGATTTTCCCGTCAGATAAAGCCGCCCGCCTCTCTGGAATTCCGCCTCATAGGCATCCGCCAGGGCGTCGATGACCTTATAGACCACCATCAAAAATACCACGGCCGCTTTTTCAAAGGAATAACCGTTTAACAATACGTATCCCATGCCCGTGAGGACAGCCGCCCCACAGGTCAGGAGCCGCAGCCCCAGGTAATCCCCAAAGGAGTATTTTCCTCCGGTGTCGGTGATCTGGAACGGGCGGATCCCGAAATACGCCATCATGAACATATGCTGGCCGAAGGTTGTGAAGGCAAAGGTAAAGATCCCTCCCGCATCCTCCCCGGCGATCTGCACCACGGCAATGGAAAGGACCATGGATGCGAACGCATACAGGAAGCTTCCGGTCATATTCCATATAATGTCACGTTTTTCCGGATTTTTCGATTTTTTACCTATGATCAGCCGCGATATTAATTCCATGAAACTCCTTCTTCACACAGGCAAAGGCGGATTCGATCACCTTATCCATATCGTAATATCTGTATTCTGCCAGCCGGCCGCCGAAAATCACGTTTTTCTCCTCTGCCGCCAGGGCCTCATACCTTTTATACAGCTCCTGGTTCTTTTCGTCGTTGACCGGATAATACGGCTCCATGCCCTCGGTCCACTCCGCCGGATATTCCTTTGTGATCACGGTCTTTTCCTGGGTGCCGAACTCAAAATGCTTGTGCTCGATGATCCTGGTATAAGGTGTCTCCCGGTCCGTGTAATTGATGACCGCGTTCCCCTGGAAATTATCCGTGTCCAGGACCTCCGTCTCAAACCTCAGGCTGCGGTACTGGAGCCTGCCGAACCGGTAACCGAAATAGCTGTCTATGGTTCCCGTATAGACCACCTTTTCTGCCAGGGCGTCGTATTCTTTCTTATTCTCCAGATAATCCGTACCCAGACGCACCTCACAGCCTGCAAACAGCTTGTCAATGATCACATTATAGCCGCCCATGGGGATCCCCTGGTACAGATCGTTGAAATAATTGTTGTCGTAGGTATAGCGCACCGGGAGGCGCTTGATGATAAACGCCGGAAGGTCCTTACATTCCCGCCCCCACTGCTTTTCCGTATAGCCCTTGACCAGCTTCTGGTAGATATGGGTCCCAACCAGGCTGATGGCCTGCTCCTCCAGGTTTTTGGGCTCGCCCTTTATGACCTTTCTCTGTTCCTGTATGATCTTTTTTGCCTCCTCCGGCGTGGAGATCCCCCACATACGGCTGAAGGTATTCATATTAAAAGGCATATTGTACATCTCGCCCTTATAATTGGCCACCGGGCTGTTGGTATAGCGGTTGAATTCAGCCAGGCTGTTGACAAAATCCCAAACCTCCCGGCTGCTGGTATGGAAGATATGGGCGCCGTATTTATGGACATGGATGCCCTCGGTCTCTTCACAGTAAATGTTCCCGCCCAGATGATCCCTTTTTTCCAGCACCAGACATTTTTTTCCCTGTTTTCCTGCAAAATACGCGAACACTCCGGCAAACAGGCCGCTCCCCACCAGCAGATAGTCGTACTGCTTCATTCTACTTTTCCTCCGTTTTCCCGTATAAATCCATGATCAGATCCTTTAAAAAGCCTGCCGCAGTCCCTGCTGCCATCAGAAACGCTCCGGCAAAAATAAACAGATCCCCCAGATTAAAGACCACCTTTTTAAGAGCCTTCCACTGGAAGCTGAAATAGTCCACCACATAGCCGCGCTTCATCCGGTCGTAGAGGTTGCTCACTCCTCCGGCCAGGGTCAGGGTCAGGGCCAGCTTTTCCAGTATCCTTCCCCGGGTCCCCATGAGGTACGCCCAGGCTCCGGCAAAGGCCGACGTAACACATAAGGGCACCAGCTGCACCGCCCTGGATCCCTTTAAGATCCCAAAGGAAAACCCTTCGTTATGGTTTTGGTAAAGCTTTATCTTTCCTTTGGAGATGGCAAGCTCCCTGGGGAACGTGCCTTTCTCCTCCTTCTCGATCCGGGCCTTGAAGGCCTGGTCCAGGAATGTGAGCGTCGTTCCAAACGTCAGAAATCCAAACATGGCAAGTCTCCTTTCCGTCCTTATCATCCTATCTTACACTATTTTCCCTGCTCCGTCCATCTTTTCCGGAGAATCTCCCCTCTGCTTTTCATGTTCTCCCGTATTTTCACATATAATACAGCAATCGTATGAGCAGCTTTGCACCGGAGTATCAGAATGCCTTGTTCTTACAGCGTCACATCCGAAGACACCGCCGATTTTATCTCCACATACAGTGCCCTGCCGGAGCAGCTATCTGCCATGACCGGCATCGAATGCATCGATTTTGTCAGCCGCCAGTTCGCCGTGCTCCACATTCCCATGGACGATCTGGAAAGGCCCATGAATTTTTCCTACTATACCTATTCGGCCATCCCGAAGCTCTATTCCCTCCTGGCCACCGACAGCATGGAGGCCTCCGGGATCCTTCCCGCCTCCCGGATCCCCGCCTTCGGGAACCAGGGCCAGGGCGTCCTCATCGGCTTCGTGGACACTGGCATCGACTATCAGAATCCCCTGTTCCGGAAGGAAGACGGGAGTTCCAGGATCCTGGGGATCTGGGACCAGACTCTGGAAACCGGCGCCCCGGATCCTGTAACCGGCTTCCAGGCCCTTTATGGGACCCAGTATTCCAGAGAGGAGATCGACCAGGCGCTGGCGGCCCCGGATCCCCTGGCCCTGGTCCCGTCTGCGGACGAAAACGGCCACGGCACCTTTCTGGCGTCTGTGGCAGCCGGAGGAGAGGATCCGGACCAGGATTTTACCGGAGCCGCCCCAAGGGCTTCCATTGCCATGGTAAAGCTGAAGCCCGCCAAGGCGTACCTCCGGGATTTTTATCTGATCCGGGAGGGGGCAGATGCCTATCAGGAAAACGATATCATGATGGGCGTCGCTTACCTGCTCCATCTGGCCCGCCGTTTTTCCATGCCTCTGGTGATCTGCCTGGGGCTGGGGACCAACCAGGGAAGCCATGTGGGAAAATCCCCTCTGGGGCTTTATCTGGATGATATCAATATCTATGCCGGGACCGCCGTCATCACAGCGGCAGGCAACGAGACCGGCTACGGCCATCACTACCGGGCCGTCACCAGGCCGGAGGAAACACTTCAGACTGTGGAGCTGAACGTGGGAGAAAAGGACAGCGGCTTTTCCATGGAATTCTGGGCCCAGGATGTGGATATCTACCGGGTGGGCTTCATTTCCCCCACAGGAGAGGTGGTGGATCCGCTCCCCTCCTCCACAGAGGAAGAAAACGTCATCCGGTTCCTGGTGGAGCAGACGGAGATCACAGTTTTTTCCAGCATCGTCAACACGGCCACCGGAAGCCAGATGGTCTTCATCCGCTTTAAGGATCCCATGCCGGGGATCTGGAACCTTACGGTCTCCAGCGCTTTAAACATCACCGGAGCCTTCCATATCTGGCTCCCCAGCCGCGGCTTCATCTCCGACACCACATATTTCCTCCGGCCGGATCCCGATACCCTGGTCACTGGTCCCGGGAATTCCCAGTACGCCCTCACGGTCTCTGCCTACGACCATACCACCGGGGGAATCTACATCCATTCCAGCAGAGGGTTCAGCCGGTCCGGCCAGATAAAGCCGGAGCTGGCGGCCCCGGGCGTCAATATCACCGGAGCCGGCCTCCGTTCCAGCTTCGTACAAAGATCCGGCACCTCCGCCGCTGCCGCCCACGCCGCCGGAGCCGCCGCCATCCTGCTCCACTGGGGGATCCTGGAGCGGAACGATCCCTTTATGAACACCTCCGCCATCAAGACCTATCTGATCCGGGGAGCCAAAAGAAATCCAGCGCTCACCTACCCAAACCGTGAATTTGGGTACGGAACGCTGGATCTCTACCAGGCGTTTTTAAGACTCAGGCTGTGAGTCTCCTGCCCCGCGCATGGCAATGCGGGGGCCTCCTTTTTTCTCCAGATACGCCCTTGTGATGGTCACAGAGCCAATGTTGGAATCCTTTGGGATCTCATACATGATATCCAGCATAAATTCCTCCAGGATCGCCCGCAGGGCCCTGGCCCCGGTCTCCTTCTTTAACGCTTCCTCTGCGATCCACTCCAGAGCGTCGTCGTCAAAGGAAAGCTCCACCTCATCCATCTTAAGCAGCTTTTCGTACTGCTTCAGAATGGCGTTTTTCGGCTCCTTTAAGATCCGCACCAGGAACTCCTTTGTCAGCCCCTGGAGAGTCACGGTCACCGGAAGCCGTCCCAGGAACTCCGGGATCATCCCGAAATTCCGCAGATCCTTATTGGTCACCCTGCTTAAGAGATCCGGGTCCTTATCAAACTTATCCTTCAGATCTGCGTTGAAGCCGATGGACGCCTGTTCCGTCAGACGCTCTTTAATGATGTTCTCCAGATCCGGGAAGGCTCCGCCGCAGATAAAGAGGATATTGTCCGTATTGATGGTCTCCATGGGCGTCATGGCATTCTTCTGGTTGGTCCCCACAGGAACCTCCACAGACGCCCCCTCCAGAAGCTTTAAAAGCTCCTGCTGCACCGATTCCCCGCTGACATCCCTGGTGCTGGTGGATTTCTTTTTGGCGATCTTGTCGATCTCATCAATGAACACGATCCCCATTTCTGCCCGCTCCACGTCGTTTCCGGCGGCTGCCAGGAGCTTGGAGATCACGCTTTCAATATCGTCTCCGATATACCCGGCTTCCGTAAGGGAGGTGGCGTCGGCGATGGCCAGGGGCACATCCAGAAGCTTTGCCAGGGTCTTGACCAGATACGTCTTGCCGCTGCCGGTGGGTCCGATCATTAAAATGTTGGACTTTTCGATCTCCACATCGGTCCCGAACTGCTGTGCATCCGGGGACGTATGCTCGAACACCCGCTTATAGTGGTTGTAAACGGCCACAGAGATCACCTTTTTTGCCTGCTCCTGGCCGATCACATACTGGTCCAGCTTTTCCTTTATGGCATGGGGGGCCGGGATATCCTTCAGCTTAAAAAGCTCCTTTTTCTGGCCCTCTTTCTTTTTCTTCACCCGTTTTTTCCCAGTGATGGCGTTGAGATCGATCTGGCCGATGGGGATCCCAAAGCCCATATTTCCCCAGGGAAAGCCTCCCTGGTACGGCGCTTCGTCCTCCTCCCCGGCGTCCGTTTCTTCCACCGTCTGGGTCTCCTCCGGCACATCCTCCGGCGTTCCAGGCGTTTTTGGAGCTGTCTCCTTTTTTTCTCCGTTCTCTGGAAGCCCGCCTCCGGTCTGGTCCTCCGCCTTCTTTTCCCCAGCGTTTCCAGTACCGGCGCTTCCTCCCTTCCCGGGGATATTCTGCCACATTCCCATGGGCATTCCGGCGTTCCACAGCTGTTCCGGCGTGATCCCGGACAGACGGCTCATATCAAACCCGCTGTTCATGACCGTATCAAAGGCCTTCTGCATACAGTCCCGGCAGATATCGATGCCGCCGGGCAGCGTGATCATCTTTCCAGCCTTGCTCTCCGGTCTCCGGCAGACGTAGCAGACCTTATCGTATTCGTCCCCGTCGTTTCCATTTATGTTTTTTTCTCTCTCGTCCAATTTTTTTCTCCTTCTTGTGAATCCCTCATCTGTCAGAAAACCATTATACGGTATTTTTCCTGGGTCTGCAAGAGAGGGGAAGAAGAATGTATAATTTCCCTGCTATACAGTTAATTCCGCAATCTCACCCATATCGCACGATAAGGTCTGATTCATCCTTTTATCAATCGGCATCGACCATTGCCTGCCATAACTGACTGGCATAATTCATTGCCGGATCCTTCCGGCTTATACCTTATTACGCACATGGCAGTGAGGTTGTCTGCCAAAAGATGAGCGTATATAAATATTATACGAATGAAGCGCGCTGGAACTGACGGGAACAGGAGGGGGGACTTTCTGAGCCTCCCCCAGCTGCCCTTATGTCCGCTTTTTACTTATTCCCGCCCGATAAAACAATCCCATGGACCGCCTCTGTCAGATCCACTGCCTGGGATCTGGGTACCAGGGACACAGGCTCCCCGTCCACTTCTGCCAGACAGTACTCCCCGTCGTAGCGGTACAGGGCCACCGTTACCTGCGGATAGTTTTCGTTATCCAGAAATACTGTCATCCGGATCTCCTCCTTCCCAACGGGCGCTTCCTCTGTAAAACTTTCTGCCTCCAGGGCCAGCAGTGCATCCAAAAGGGCCGCAGTATCCGTCTCCTCTCCTGCGCATGTCCATTTCCGGTCCGAATCCTTTCCTCTTGATTCCAGCTGGTACGTCTCTCCCTCCAGAACGACTGTAAGTCCTGTGATGTCGTACCGGTCCGCAGGCAGAACCTCCTGGTGCCGCAGGTCGTTGTATGTCATTTTCATCAGCTTCTCATAATCGCCGGAAAGCAGCCGGTAGATAATGCCGGACTCTCCCACCCGTGCATAGGCGGTGACCGTCTCATCATCCTCTTTTTCCTCCGGATCCCGGCTCACAGAAAGAGTAAATGTCCCGGTCTCCTCTTTTCCATCCTCATTCTCTGTGGTGTACTCGGTCTCCACCACCAGCTGCGGCTCATCCAGGCCATATCCGGAAAGCTCCTCTTCTGCCGCATTGTAGGAAACGTAATCGGAAAGTCCCAGTCCCATGACGGTGTTTAAGTACGTTGTCACCCGGCTGGTGTCCAGAGGCAGCGTCTTCTCATCCCGGCTGGTAAAATATATATCCCCGGGGCTGTAAGTGGCTGTGCTGTCCTCTTCATAAAAAATCTCATAGGCTTCCGGTCCGGTAAAGCGGATCCTTTCCACCTGATCCATGGCCGGGACCTGGTCATTTTTAATTACGCTGCTTAAACCGATATTAAAGGAATCCATAGGATCCTCCTTTACCAGATAGGCGTTGCCGTCTCCAATGGACACATACCGCTCCGAATCCATGGCGCTGAAATCACCCAGGAGAATTTCATAGCTTTCCTCTCCCGCCTCCAGGCGGATGGTACCTTCTGGATCATCCAGGCCGTACTGGCCGTAATCCTCAACATCCTCGATCACAAAGGACACGCCGAACTCCTCAAAGATTTCCAGAAGCTCCCCGATCTTCTCCTCGTCCACCGGAAATGCCGCATCCTCATCATATGTCCACATCTCTTCCTTATGAAATGAGAGATTCTCCGTTCCCGTCTCCCAGGAGAGAGCTGTCACTGTGTCCGCCGGGATGGTAAGAATGACCGCATCGCTGTTTTTTATCTTTTCTTTCTGTTCTTTCGTCCGGACCACTCCAAAGGTCACAGCGCAGGCGGCGCACAGGACGCCTGCCAGAAACATTAACCGCTCAGACCGTTTCATTCTGCTTCCTCCTTCTTCTTAATACCACGACTGCCCCAACTCCAAGATACAGGAGCGGGAAGACTCCGATCATCATCACCTGGAGCATAGACGAGACCGATTCTCTGATGGTCAGGTAGTTATAATTTAACGACTTGCTTCGAATCGCCATGGCCTCCCGTTCACCATTTAAAAAGGCCAGGGCGTTCATGGCCAGATCTCCATTGGCACCGGAAGAGAGGGCATTGTACATATCCATTAAGAACTCCGATGATGCAAACCACACGATTTTTCCATCATTCCCGCAGTCCACTGCGACTGCCGACGCAAAGGGGCCGTCCGTGTCCCCTTCTTCCTTTTCATACGTCTCCAGCCCGTAGCCGGCTTTCTTGCTGAACGCCAGCTCCGATGTAGTCAAAAGCTCTGTAACCCGGCCGCTCTCCTTTGCCTCTTCTGACACCTCAAGACCGCTGGAAATGGGAATGATGGGGAAATACCTTGCCTCGGCCAGAGACGCTGTAATTTCATGGTCCGCCAGCTCCGGGATCAGCGCATGGGGCGTCTGGAGCGCATAGTGCTCCCTGTCTCCTTCCACCACAATTCCGTCTGCCACTGTAACCCCATAATCCTCCAGAAGGCTGTTTAAATTTTCCAATGCTCCATCCTTCACCGGCCCGGCTGCCACAAACAACTTTCCTCCGTTTTCCACATATCCTGAAAGGATTTCCTTTTCCTCCAGGGAAATATCGCTCTGGGGTCCGAAAATAACCACGCAGTCTGCGTCCTCCGGAACCGTCTCCGCCGTCAGAAGGGAGAGTGCGGACAATTCCATATTATCCTTCTCCATCTGCTCCTTAAAGGAAGCCGGAAGCTCTGTTTCCCCGTGTCCCTCCAGAATGCTTATCTTTGGAAGATCCTCGCTCACCACATAATCGATGGCAGAAGTAATGGCCCCCTCTCCGTCAAAGGAGGTGTTATACGTATAGGAGTAAAGATCCGGCTCCTGGATATAGATGTCCTGGTATCCGATGAACCGGCTTCTCTCCCCTGCTTCCACCACCAGGCTGTTGTTCTGGACCGGCTCGTCGGTATACTGCTCCGCAAAGGCCGGATACACGTCCGGATTCTTTTTCACCACCTGGATGTGCTCAGAAAGACTTTCATATCTGCCCAGAAGATTTTCGATCACATCATCCTCTTCTCCTGCCTGGACGATCCAGTAAATGGTCACGTCGTCTTCCAGGGCGCTTATCACGGCCCTGGTGTTTCCCGTCACAGAATAGAGTTTGGTGGCGCTCATGTCATATTTTGTCATATTTTCCGGCAATGCCCCGGCCAGAACATTAAGGACCATCACCAGGGCCAGGACAACGGCTGTTAAAATCAGGGAATACGATCCGCCGCGCAGGGAAAGTGATACCGGTTTTTTCTGTTTTTTCATCAGTTATACCTCCTTTTTTCCAGGGACTGTACTGACAGAAACAGGAAAAATGCCGCAAAAGTCACATAGAATACGATCCCTGTCATGTCAAAAACCCCGTTGACAAAAACGGAAAAACGCTCAAACAGGGATAGCTCCTTCATAAGCGCTGGAAGAAGCCCCTCAAATTTTTCCGGGGTCGTCAGGTACACAGCCAGAAGCCCGGCCACGGCCAGAAAATAAAAGCCATAGGCCAGGCTTTCATTTTTCGTCAGGTACCGGATCAGAAGGCCCAGACCGATCACCAGCACAAACACAGCGGCCAGGGAACCCGCCGCTGTGGACGACACATGCTCTGCCAGGCTCACACTGTAATAGTTGAACAGGATCACCGCAATGCCGATCCCGGCCGCAAAGCCCTGGTTGTCGGTCAGGGATGAAATAAAGACCCCCAGGGCAATGAGCGCCGCTCCCAGGAAGAAAAACGCCGCCAGGGAACCGTAGGCCACCGGAAGGTACACGTCTCCAAACTGAGAAAATACCAGGGGATACAGGGAAATAATCGCCAGAGGGATCAGATAGACCACCAGGAGAGCCAGATATTTTCCCATGACCACCTGGGTGGTGGTGATCGGAAGGGAGTACAGAAGCTGGTCTGTCCGCTGTTTTTTCTCCTCCGCAATAACGCGCATGGTGAGAACCGGAACAATGACCACAAAGATCAGGCTTCCGAAGCTTAAAACAAATTCAAAATTACTGACCGCAGCCTGAAGGTTATACAAAGTGGCTCCCATACCGGTAAAGGCCAGCAGAAACGCACCAAAGACATAGGCTGTCATGGTGTGAAAATAATTTCTTATTTCATGCTTAAAAACTGCGATCACGGCTCGTTCCCTCCCTTTTCTTCACTGTCCTCTTCCCGGCTGTCTGTCTCCCGGCCTGATTCCGTCTTTTGGCCATTTTCCGCCTCTGCTTCCCCGTCTGACGGAACCTCTCTGTCTCCGTTCTCTGTCAGCTCAATAAAAATGTCTTCCAGGTCCGCCTTCTTAAGTCCCAGCTCCAGAAGCACCTTTCCGCTCTCTGCAAACTTTAGGAAAATGCTGCGGGACACGGCGTATATATCCTCCTCACTGGTCCTCAGAACCGCTCTGGCATACCCGTTCTCTTCCTTTTTAACATCCATGCCAGAGACTGCCCCGGTTTCCTCCAGAAGCGCCTCCACTTCTTCCGGCTCCGCCTCTGCCGTAAGCGTAATTTCTCCCGGCGCAGTCAGACTTTTTTCCAGATTCTCCGGCTCATCAAAGGCCACCAGTTTCCCTCTGGAAATGATCAGGACCTTCTCACAGATAGTCTGGACCTCCGAAAGAATATGGGAACTGAAAATTACCGTGTGCTCCTTTCCCAGCTCCCGGATCAGATCGCGGATTTCAATAATCTGCAAGGGATCCAGTCCCACGGTGGGTTCGTCTAAAATGATCACCCTTGGGTCCCCCAGAAGGGCCTGGGCGATCCCCACACGCTGCTTATACCCCTTGGACAGCGCTGAAATCCTCCGGTTCCTCATGGCCGTCAGCTTCGTTTTCTCCAGAACTTCCCCAATCTGTTTGTAAAGCTCCGCTCCCCGCAAGCCCTTGGCCTCGCCTACGAACCGCAGATATTCCGCCGGAGTCTCATTCATGTAAAGGGGTGGCTGCTCTGGAAGATACCCGATCAGCCGCTTTGCCTTATCCGGTTCCTCAAAAATATCATATCCGTCAATTTTCACATGACCCTCTGTGGCGGAAAGACAGCCGGTCATAATATTCATTGTGGTGGACTTTCCAGCTCCGTTGGGGCCCAGAAAACCGTAAACATGGCCATCTCCGATTTCAAACGAAAGATCGTCCACAGCCGTAACATTTCCATATCGTTTTGTCAGATGCTCAACTGCAATCATCTCTGTCCTCCTTTTTCTCATTTTCCTCCAGAGTATATCAGCCGAAGCTGAAACCACGCTGAAAAGCCTGTGAAAAAAGGATGAACTTTCCAGGCTCATAGTTCCCCCGCCTGTACCTCCAGATGGTATCCCATGCGGCGGATGGAACTGATCCGCACGTTGGAGCCTGTCCTGGCCAGCTTCTTTCTTAAGAATCCCACATAGACCTCCACGTTGTTTTCCACTGCGTCCGTATCGTATCCCCAGACCTTCTGGAGAATCGTCTCCTTGGAAAGATTCTTCCGTCCCGACTGGAACAGGAGACGCAGGATCTCAAATTCCTTTGCCGACAGCTGCACATGCTTCATACCGCAGCGCAGCATTCCTGTGGAAAGCTCCAGGGAAGTGTTTCCAAAGGAAAGCGCCTCCGTCTCTTCCTCCTGTCTGTGCAGAAGGGAATGGATACAGGTCTCGACCTCTTCTGCCACCTGGCGGCTGTTTATTCCCGGTGCCGTCACATCCAAAATCACCAGAGCCTCCGGCAGAGGCGGCTTTAAGAGCTTTTCGTCCTCCATGATCAATATTTTCATTTTCTCTTTCCTCCTCCTTCTATCTGCCGCTGGCATGGAAAAGGCAGCCGGTCCGTTTAAGAACCGCCTGCCTTTTGTACATTTTTCCTTATTCCGGCTGTTCTGCCGTCTCTTCCTCCTGGGGTCTTGCATTCAAGGTGATGGGGATCTCCTTTTCCACATACTCACCGTTTTCCAGTCTCTGGACCGTGAGATTTACAGTGGTGCCTTCTTTATAATAGGTCAGGAGCTTTGTAAGATCCGCATAGTTTCTAACGGTCTCCCCATCAAATTTTGTGATGATATCCTTTTCCTTCAGTTCAGAATTGGCAGCCGCGGAATCCTCTGTGATCTTATAAACGTATACGCCCTCGGGCATTCCATAGAGCTTTGCCATGGAGGTGTCGATGTTCTGGATCTGGATCCCCAGATATCCCTGCTCCTCTTCGCCAACCTCCACCTTGGTGGTACGGGTCTTTAAGTCGTCAATGATATCCTTCGCATGAGAAATGGGGATCGCGTAGCCGACACCTTCTACCTTTTCATCTGCGTATTTGGCCTCGTTGATGCCGATGACCTCTCCCTTGGAGTTTAACAGAGCGCCGCCGCTGTTGCCGGGGTTGATGGCCGCATCGGTCTGGATCACAGTTTTTGTAACGCCGTCCACAGTGACCTCACGGTTTAATGCACTCACATGGCCCACTGTCACGCTCTGGCCCAGTCCCAGGGCATTTCCGATGGCAATGACGCCCTGGCCCATTTTTAAGGAATCCGAGTCCCCGAGAGTGGCTGCCTTGATCTGGGATTTAGTATCTGCGGAGATATCCTCCAGCGGGACTGCGATCACCGCCAGGTCGGAAGCAGAATCCGTACCCTTCACTGCCGCCTCCACGCTGCTTTCATCGATGAAGGTGACGGCCAGGGTCGTGGCTCCCTCGATCACATGGTTATTGGTCACCACCAGGAGCTCTGTGTCGTTCTGGCCTACAATGATGCCGGAGCCGCTGCTGGGCACCTCATACGTCTGGGTCTGGCCAAACCAGGTGCTTCCCTGGTACAGCATGGTGTTGGTGATGGCCACCACCGAGGGCATCACCGCATCCACAATGGGAGACACATCCTCAATGAACACACCTCCGGAAGAGGTGGAAGTGGACTGGGGAGCTGCCTGGACTACCTGGGTCTGCTGGATCGGGGCCGTCTCCTCCGGGAACAAAGCGTTGGCCGCCCGGTTGACGCCGAACATGGTGCCTCCGGATACCACTCCGAAGAGGAGGGCCGCTGCTGTGACCATGGCCGTTGTCTTCATGACAGAACGTTTCTTCGGAGCCTTATGGCTGCTGCCGTTCTCCCCATGGCCTCCTCCATTCATCCCGCCGTTTCCGTCCTGTCCCGTATAGGGATACGGAGAGGAATGATGGTACTGGTTCTGCGGGCCATTCTGGTACTGGGGCTGCTGGTACGCCTGGCCCTGATTCTGGTTCTGGGGCTGTCCCTGGCCGCTGAGCCCGTATACCTGCTGTCTGGCCGGCTGGCCCATCCCTGTCTGGTTCCCAGCCGCCTGCGGACCGCTCTGATTATTCTGATCGTTCTGGTTATTATTAACCTCTGTCCATTTATCGTCGTACATAAAAATTCTCCTTTCACAACAAAGCTTATCTATCGGAATTTCTTTGATCTCCTTGTTTATGTAAGAGAGTTTACCAGAGATTTGTGATAAAATTGTGATAACTTTTCAAGGGAATTGTGAAACGATAGGCAAAAAAATGCCGCGGGCGGACGGGAGCTTAAAAGCTTCCTTCCCCGCGGCATCCCTGCCTGCAGTGTATTTATTTAGCCGGGAATAAGGCCTCTGCCTCTTTGGCCAGGTCCTTTACTGCGTCCTGGGGAGCCAGATCTCTTGCCTGGATCACCTGGGAATACGCATTCCTCACGATGCTGTTCCACTCTGACGTATATAAAGACATAGACGGTGCGGAAGCATCCTTGACCTGTTCATAGGAGATCTTGTAGCCGATGTGATTCTCGTCTGCCCAGAAATCCTTTAATGTATCAGTTTCCACCGAGGAATATGTGGTTGGAAGCACACCTGTTTCGATGTGGTTGGCCGCAACCTGCTGGTCAGACATGAGGAATTTCACAAATTCCCAGGCTGCTGCGATCTCCTGATCTGTATGGTCCTTGCCGATGATCCCAACGGAGCCTCCGCCCAGCGGCGCGCTGTAACCGCCGTAGCCTACGGTACGGGCCATTCCAAGATCGATCCCAGCCTCCTTGGCTTTCCCCATAATAGAGGTAGCCCGGTTGGAGCTGGAAACGAAAGCCGCCAGCTTCCCATTATAGAAAGCTTCCTGCATCGCAGAGCTGGCTCCTGAAAGCGCCGGGATCTCACACCATCCCTCTTCCGTCCAGGTATGCCAGTCTGTCAGGAACTTTTCCATGGTTCCATCGGTCACGCAGGAGGCTCCCAGGCCGTCGGCGTCCATAAAGCCAACCTGGTTCAAAGAGGCCAGGAGATAGTGCTGGTAATAGGTGGGCTCGATGGTATAACCGATCCCCTTTACCTCCCCATTGGAATCGTCATATATTTTCTTTGCATACTCATTCAGTTCCTCCAAAGATTCCGGGGCGTGATCCAGTCCAGCCTTTCCGTACAGGTCTTTATTATAATACAGAATGGCGGTTCCTCTCGTATACGGCATGGCAACGATCTGATCCTCATAATAAACATAATCGGTCAGCTCCTTCACCACGTTTTCCATATCAAATCCGTCTCGCTCCACATAGGGGGTCATGTCTGCCAGAACGCCCTCTGAGGCAAACAGCGGAATTCCGTTGCAGGACAGATCTGCAAGCTCCGGAGCCTCTCCGGCCGCAATGGCTGTCTCCACAGCCGCCTGGACATCATCCAGATACCCCTGGGCAACCTCTTCCACCGTAATGCCGTACTCATTGGTACTGTTGAACTCCTCGATGGATTTCTGCAGCCATGCCAGGTCAGTATCGGAGGTCCTGTCGTGCCAGAATGTAATGGTGATCGGCTCTGGTACCTTTGCCGGTCCCTCTGCGCTGGCTTCTGCCGCTTTTGCAACCTCCGTCGTTTTCTCCTCTGCCGCTGTGGTCTCTGCCGCTGTTGTTTCTGCAGCTGCCGTACCTGCCGCAGTCTCCGCCGTTTCCTTGCTGCCGCATGCGGCCAGGGACATTCCGGCAAAACCGATCACTGCTGCTGCCATAAGCTTCTTTTTCATCGTTCCTTCTCCTTTATATGATAATATACACCCCGTGTATGGAATGTCTTGCTTACTTGCTCCCTTTATAGCCCAATGATTTTAGGATCTGACTGCTCAGAGCCAGGAACAGGACCAGGACCGGAAGCACCACCAGTGTATTGGCTGCCATCAGGATTGGCCATTCAAGACCCTGATTGGCATCCTGAAGTCTCTGCATTGCCAGTGTAACCGGCCGGATCTTATCGGAATTAGTCATGACCAGAGGCCAGAAATAAGAATTCCAGGTACTGATAAAGCTGAACATTTCCGCGGTCAGAATGCTGGACCGGGACATGGGGAGCACGATCCTCGTCATGATCGTAAACTCTCCCGCATTATCCATTCTGGCAGCCTCCACCAGCTCCTCCGGAACCTGCATAAACGACTGGCGCATGAGAAAGATCCCATAGGCGTTGGCCGCAAAGGGAAGAATCTGGGGCCACAAGGTCTTTAAGAGCCGAACCTTTGAAAAAAGGATATAAACCGGAATAAAAGTGATCTGGGTGGGAATCATAAAGGCCAGCATCACCAGAGCCCAAAAAAACCGTTTCCCTCTGAACTCGTATCGGGCAAATCCGTAAGCCGCCGGGATATTGATAAAAAGTTGGAGCACCACCACGCTGACTGCCACGATCACAGAGTTCTTCAAATAGTAAAGAATATCGATCCTCTGCCCCACGTCCCGGAACGCGTCCATTGTCCATGTTTCCGGCCACAAAGTCGGGGGAAACAGGATCGACTCCCCATAGGTCTTAAAGGCAGTGGTGACCATCCAATAAAATGGGAATAAAAAAAATACCGCCATTACAGCTTTAAAAACAAAGGAAAACGCCTTAAGGACCGCCGCCCTGATACGATAGTACCCATTTTTCTTTCTTTTCATGTTATCTTACTGATAATATACCTTTCTTCCCAGCATGCGGAAATATACAAATGTCAGGATCATCAGGATCACAAGGAGAACGGTTCCCGCCGCCGACGCGTAACCGACACGGGCGTTCATCTCAAACGCATACCGGTAAATATATGTAACTAGCACGTCCGTAGCATTCCCTGGTCCGCCTCCAGTCATTACCTGGATCGTATCAAACACTTTAAACGAACTGATGGTAATGGTGATCAGCAGAAAAAACAGCTGCGGCGAGATCATAGGAAGCGTGATCCGGAAAAATTTCCTCACTGGAGATGTATTGTCAAGCTCCGCTGCCTCCAGGATCTCCGGAGGGATCGTCCGCACTGAGGCCAGGACAATGATCAGATAATATCCAAGGCTCTTCCATACAGCCACTGCTGCCACACAGAACAAAGCAATGTGGGAATCATTGAGCCACCGGGACAGGGGGAGACCGAACATGGCCAGCATGGCATTCAGGATCCCGCTGTCATCATTATACATCCAGGACCAGATATACGCACAGGACACCATAGAAATCAGATATGGGGTGAACATACTCTTCTGCAGGAAACGGTTCACCAGGCTGTCCCTCTCCAGCCACATGGCAAAGAGCACTGCCAGCAAAAGACTCAGCACAACCACGGTTCCCGTGTAAACGGCAGTATTGGACAGCGCTTCCCAAAAATCCGTCTTTACAAAGAACAGCACCTTATAATTGCCCAATCCCGCAAATTTCTTCTTTCCGATCAGATTGTAATCAAAAAAGCTCAGATATACCAGATCCGCCAATGGATAGAATACAAAGACAGCCATAAGTGCCATGGCCGGCCCTATGAGGGCATACGGCGTAAATCGGCTTACTCCTCTCTTCTTCTCGGCATTCTCGTTTCTCTCTTCTTTTTTCATACGGCTCATACCGCTCTTCCCTCCGCCAGTTCCAACAGCCGGGCCATGTCCTTCCGGATCCGCTTCCCCTGACAGTCGAAAAAGTACAGATCCTCCCGATCCGAGAAAATCTCTGCCATATCTCCGGCCCGGAAGGAAAGCTCCTGGCTGCGGACCATAACCACTCCCTCTGGGATCTGGATTTTATACTGGACTTCTGCCCCCAGCAGCTCCCGGGTAAGGATCTTTCCGCGGCGGCGGAAGCCTGTTTTTTCCCTGCCTGCGTTTAACTTCACCCGCTCCGGCCTGAATCCGATGGAGCCCGCCTGTCCCGGCAGTTCCAGGATATTGGCTGGAGGCATTCCGATAAACTGGGCCGTAAAGATATTGTCCGGATCATGATAGATCACCTCCGGCGCTGCCTGCTGCATGATGGTCCCCTGGTCCATCAGCACGATCTGGTCCGCCATCGCCATGGATTCCATCTGATCATGGGTCACATAAATAAACGTGGTTTTCAGCTGCTCATGCAGCTGGATCAATTCACTCCGCATGGCCAGACGGAGCTTGGCATCCAGATTGGAAAGCGGCTCATCCATCAGAAATACCGCCGGTTCCTTAACCATGGCCCTGGCCAGGGCCACCCTCTGTCTCTGGCCTCCGGAAAGCTCCGAGGGTCTCCTCCCCAGATACTCCTTAAGCCCCACCGTCTCCGCGACCCGCTCGACCCGCTCGGTCCGCTCTTTTTTCGGCACCTTATTGTTTTTTAGGCAGAATTCAATATTTTCCCGTACAGACATGGTCGGATAGATCGCATAATTCTGAAAGACCATGGCCACATTCCGTTTTCCCGGAGGAACGTCAGAAATATCCTCCCCATCCATATAGATCTTTCCGGAGGTGGCCGGACCGATCCCAGCGATCATCCTTAAAAGTGTTGTCTTTCCACAGCCGGACGGGCCCAGGAGCACGGTAAAGGAGCCATCCTGGATCGTCAGGTTTAAATGTTCAATGATCTTCGCAGACCCAAATGATTTCGATACGTTTTCCAGACGGATCTCAGCCATCCCGTTCCTCCATCCTTATTTTTTCAGCAGTTCCAGCGCCCGCTGCGGCTCCCTGGCAAACAGGCCCTCCATCGGCAGCTCCAGTCCATTCTCTGACAGCATCTCACCGAGAACCTCCATTAGGACTCCTTGGCCCTTTTCCAGTCTTACGTCCTTTAAAACCGGCTCCAGATCTCTTCCTCCAAATTCTCCGCCCCACTGGCCCCGGCAGGTATACCGGACTCCGCAGCTGGGGCTGCCATCAATTCCCAGAATCCCCAGAATCCGGAACCGTTCTTTATCTGCCATATATTCCTTAAGCTGCTGCACCACCGGCTCCAGAAGCTCCCGGCACCGGCTTCGATAGAAGGTATTGTCAAACTGCTCATAGGTATGCCCCCAGCGCAGAGATCCATACATCACAAACTCTGGGCATGGCAGCTGTAAAAGCTGGACCCCGGAGTCCACAGCCTCCCTCAGGACCTCTCTGCGGAGCTGTTCCTCACTCCGGACCGATTCTTCCTTAAACCGCTCCACCTTTGACGCAGTGTTCAAAAGGCAATGACTGACGATCAGTATTTTCTGCATGGTCTTCCCATTCCTCCATAAATAATGCGACACCGTTTTCCAAATTGCTCCGGATCACACGGTCAGCCGCTTCTTTCAACGCTTCACATCCATTGGATACTGCATATGCCTCATCACAGGCCTCAAAAAGCGGCAGGTCATTGACCCCGTCCCCAAAGCCGATCAGATAGTCCGCTCCGCACATCTTCTTCAATCTTAAAGCAGCCGACCGTTTGGATGCCTCTCCGCTGAAAATCTCCAGACACCAGCAGCTGTCCCGGTAAATATCCTTATAAAAATCCAATGTCAGACCTGGCGTACGGCCCAAAGCCTTAGCCATCTGTTCCAGCCTGCCGGGCTCCCGGTCCATGTAAAGACCATACACCATCGGACGCTCCACGGCTCCTGTCCTATCCCGGTCCCCGAAGCCGTTCCGGATCCCCAGACACGCCTCCAGCCTTTCCAGATCAAAATATCCCTCCCAGAGTTCTCCCGCTTCCGGATCCAGCTCCATACACAGCGTCTCTGTACCGTCGGAAGTCTTTTCCACAGCCAGAAGAAGGCCGGTAAGCCCCGCCTTTTTCTCCTCCTCTATGACCTGACGCCGTTTTTCCTTTCCTACTGCCTGATACCAGAGGATCCTCCGTTTTTCCAGATCGTACAGCATACATCCGTTCAACAGGATCGCCGGGATCCTAAGCCTCAGAGGCTCCAGGATAAAGGCCGCCGAAAGAGGCGTTCTGGCGGAAGCAACGGTAAAGAGTACTCCCTTTTCCTCCAGCCGCTTCAGGATCTCCACGCTCTTTTCCGGGACACAGCCTTTTTCATCCAGCAGCGTGCCATCCAGATCCGATATAAAAATCTTCAAAGCGTCTCCTTGTTTATTTACATAAACTCTATACAAAAATTACATTTATTTTACAATCCAATGCTCATTATACGCCAGTCCTCTTTCATATTCCAATTCAAAATAACTATATGTCCTCAGCTGGTTTAATAAAAAAGCAATAGGATGGCATAAAAAAACTGCGGAGCCTTCGGTGCCCCGCAGTCTGTATTTTTATGAAAGTCCCATCACTGCCATTACCCCAAAATATGCCAGAACGATCACACCCAGGATAATGCGGTAATAACCAAAGAAACGGAAATCGTGCTTCTTCACATATCCCATAAGGAACTTGATGGAATACATGGATACGGCAAAGGCGATAACCATGCCGGCCAGCAGGAAGAAAAACTCCATACCAGAAAAATCCAGGCCATAATGGAGGATCTTTAACAGGCTGGCCCCGAACATCACCGGGATCCCCAGGAAGAAGGTAAATTCCGCAGAAGCCGTTCTGGAGCAGCCTAACAGCATGGCCCCCAGGATCGTAGCGCCGGACCGTGAGGTTCCCGGGATCAGGGCCAGAAGCTGGAACAGGCCGATATAAAGAGCTGTCCGGTAGCTGATCTGGGAAACCTTTTTAATGGGAAAGTCCACATACTCATTATGCTTTTCCAGGACAATGAAAAGGATCCCATAGATGATCAGCATGGCCGCCACCACATAGGGGTTATACAGGTATGTGTCCAGGACCTCGTCCAGCAGGAGACCCACCACAGCTGCCGGAAGACAGGCGATGAGGATCTTGATCCACAGATGCCAGGTGGCAAGCTGCTGGTTTTTCTTCTTTCCCGGGGCCCATGGGTTCAGACGATTGAAGTAAAGGACCACCACAGCCATAATGGCTCCCAGCTGGATCACCACCCGGAATACCTTCATAAATTCTGCCGACGCGTTCAGATGGACGATGTTCTCCACCAGGATCAGATGGCCGGTGCTGCTGATGGGAAGCCATTCTGTAAAGCCCTCCACCAGACCGAATACGACGATCTTCAGGAATTCGATAAAATTGCTCATATTTACTCTCCTATATTCTCAATCTGCCAGTCAATGGGAGCAAGGCCGTGGGCCGTGAGGAATTTATTGGTCCGGCTGAAGGGACGGCTCCCGAAAAATCCGCGGTACGCCGACAGGGGACTGGGATGGGGAGCTTCTAAGATCAGATGGGCCGGATTGTTTAACATGGCCTTTTTCATCTGGGCCGGTTTTCCCCATAAAATAAACACCATGGGCCTGTCCTGTTCATTCAGTACTCGGATGGCAGCGTCGGTAAACGCCTCCCAGCCGATGTCCTTGTGGGAATGGGCCGCATGGGCCCGGACCGTCAGCACCGTATTCAGAAGAAGCACGCCCTGGTCGGCCCATTTCTTCAGATATCCGTTATTGGGGATATAGCAGCCGCAGTCCTCATGGAGCTCCTTATAAATATTCACCAGGGACGGCGGCGTATCCACCTCCGGCCTCACGGAAAAGCAGAGGCCGTGGGCCTGGCCCGGTTCATGGTAGGGATCCTGTCCCAGGATCACCACCTTCACATCCTTCAATGGCGTAAATGCGAAGGCGTTGAAAATATCGTCCGGAGCCGGGTATACCTCCCTGGTCTCATACTCATGCTTCACTGTCTCGTACAGCTTCCTGTAATAGGGCTTTTTAAATTCCTCGCTCATGGGCCCCAGCCAGTCGTTACTGATCGCTGCCATGCTCTTCCTCCCCAAAGCCTTCCATGAATCCCACAGAATCCGCCTTTACGGCGGCGGCTTTTTCCTTCAGTTCTTCGGTGATCTGATAAAAAGTTTTGTGGACACGGTACAGGCGTGCCTTCCGGTTGATGGCTGCCGTCCGCTCAAAGGGCCACCGGATCAGGGACGGATGGGCAAAGCCCTCTCCCAGCTCCAGGAGCACCGTAGTCCTGTTTAAAGTCCCGGCCAGCCAGCCGGTATAACCATTCCATTGCTCCTCCGTTAAAGATACGTCCAAAGGGGCCACCATATGCTCCTTTTCAAAACCTCTGTCCTCCATCTCCCCCAGAGTCAGTGTGGATATGATAAAAGCATCCTTCCCCTCTAAAAGCTCTCTCAGGGCTTTTGAGGCTCTCCGGATCTGCTCCTCCCGGTCTTCATCCCCGCGCTTCCACTCTGCGCCGATCCCCACCAGGATCTTTTCCGCCTTCCGGACCTCTTCCTGTATCTCCTTTCGGATCTCACTGTTATCCATAGCCGTCTCCTATCTCATAAGTGAACTAAGTATACCATAAAATCCGGTCCCTGTGAACCACCCTTTGTCGAAAGCCGGGGAGGACCTCCCCAGCCACTTGCATTTTCTGCCGGATTCCGCTATACTTTTACCATAAAATGCCGGAATACAGAAAGGATCCAATGCATATGGAAAAAACATCCGCGTCCGTTTATATAAAAAAAGGCCAGGGCCGGGCTTTAAAAGCCGGAGGACTCTGGATCTATGACAACGAGATCGACCGTACCGAAGGGGAATTTGAGAACGGGGACATGGTCAATGTCTTCGATTTTGACGGTTATCCCCTGGGATGCGGCTTTATCAATACCCGCTCCACCATCACCATCCGCATGATGTCCAGAAAGCCCCACACAGTGGTGGACGAGGACTTTATTGAAATGCGGGTACGGAACGCCTGGGAATACAGAAAATCCACTGTGGACACAGGAAGCTGCCGGCTGGTCTTCGGGGAAGCTGACTTCCTTCCCGGGATCGTCATTGACAAGTTCTCCGACGTGCTGGTGGTGGAATCCCTGGCCCTGGGCATCGACCGGTGGAAGCCAGTGATCCTGGAAAAGCTGAAAAAGGTCCTGGCCGAGGACGGAATCTCCATCCGCGGCGTCTATGAACGGAGCGACGCCAGGGTCCGCCTCCAGGAGGGCATGGAACGGTTCAAGGGCTTCATCGGAGACTCCTTTGATACAAAGGTGGAGATCGTGGAAAACGGCGTCCGGTATATGGTAGATGTCCAGGACGGCCAGAAGACCGGCTTCTTCCTGGACCAGAAATATAACCGGCTGGCGATCCAGCGGCTTTGTAAAGGAAAACGTGTTCTGGACTGCTTTACCCACACCGGCTCCTTTGCCTTAAACGCCGGGATCGCCGGTGCCTCGGAGGTCCTTGGGGTGGATGCCTCCGAGCTTGGCGTGGCCCAGGCTGCCGAAAACGCGGCCTTAAACGGTCTGTCGGACCGGGTCCGCTTTGTGGCCGCCGACGTGTTCGACCTGCTTCCGGAGCTGGAGCGCCAGGGAGAAAAATTCGATGTGGTGATCCTGGATCCCCCTGCCTTTACCAAATCCAGGAATTCCGTCAAAAATGCTGTCAAGGGTTACAGGGAGATCAACCTCAGAGGCATGAAGTTAGTAAAGGACGGCGGCTATCTGGCCACCTGCTCCTGCTCCCACTTTATGACCCCGGAGCTCTTTGCAAAGACCATCCGGGAGGCCGCAGGGAACGTCCACAAGCGTCTGCGCCAGGTGGAATACAGGACCCAGGCCGCTGATCATCCCATCCTCTGGGGCGACAGTGAATCCTCATACTTAAAGTTTTTCATTTTCCAGGTGTGCGACGAAAAATAAGCGGCCGGCAGATAAGCCGGAATATGTACGGGCGCTGGAAACGGGACACCATATGGCGCAGCCCGCTTCCAGCGCCCGTATTTTTACAGATAGGCCTTCATTTCATCCCTGAGGGCTTCCTCTGTCCGGATCAGACGGTCCGCCAGGTCCATGCTTTCCCTGGAGGCTCCCGCATACTGGTTCCGGAAGCCGCAGATAGACTGGATCCCCATGCTGCAGCCGTCCATGAGGATCTTTGCCGCCTGTCGGTTATCGTCCTTCATGAGCATTTTCATCCCGGTGGACATACGGGAAAACGCCGCCGCCATCATCTCTGGCTCCTTCCCGCCCTCTCCCAGGCTTTTTAACTGCTTATATGCCTCTTCCTCCATGGCCTGGTGCTTTTTCTCATACCCATCTATGGTATTTTTCAGTTTCTGGTCCGACACGTAGCCCTTGATCTGGGCCATGCTGTCCAGAGCCATCTTGCAGCCGGAATCACATTCTTTTAAAAGGCACACCGTATGATCTCTCATGTTCCATCTCCTCCTTCATTCATAAACAGCTCCATACTCAGTATGCGCCGTCTCAGGAAAGAATATGCCGCTCGTGTTTTTTCTTTCGTTTTTTCAAAAGAAGAGCATTGATATAAGCGGCAACAGGCACTGTAAAGATCACTCCCAAAGTGGCCGATATGCCCTGGATGATCTCAATGCCGATGGAATACATATTGATGGTCTGGTTTAAGCTGTAACCGTAAGCATAAATAAATATCAGCGTGTTGATGGAGGTTCCTGTAAATGCCAGGATCAGCGTATTGGACATGGTCCCCATCATATCGCGCCCCACATGGATCCCGGACCGGAACAGCTCCTTAAAGCCCAGCTCCGGTGCCCGGGCGGCCACCTCATGGACAGCGGAGCTGACCGACATGGCCACATCCATGATGGCTCCCAGGGCCGAGATCAGGATCCCTGCGTACAAAAGCTCTCCCACCTTGATGTCGGTCATCTGGGCCACATATTCCAGCTGCTCGATGTCCGACACGTTATATCCGCTGATTCCTGCCAGACGTCCAAAAGCCGCCGCCAGCGATCCCGAAAGCATGACCCCCAGGATCGTAGCCAGAATGGCCGCTGCGGTCTTTGTGGACCTGCCGCCGATGAGATACATGGTCACAACTGTGGTCAGGGCCGCCACCAGCATGGAGGCTCCGATGGGCGAAGCTCCCCGGTAGATCATGGGGATGAACATGAAAATGATGCACAGGAAGGTAAAGATCAGACCGATGGCTGAATTTAATCCCTGTCTGCCTCCGATGGCCCAGACGGAGATCAGGAATAAGGCTACGATCCCGTAAAGTACCAGGCTCCGGTCCTGGCTGTATACAGTGACATACAGCTCCTCTCCGCTTTCGTTGACGGCCGCAATGACCCTCATGCCAGGCCTGCAATGGGCTCCGTACAGGTAACTGGAGGAGCTGACGGCCTCCACCGTTTCCCCCTTTCTGCTTCCGGAGTCCAGGACCAGCAGGACCTTCTGCTGCCCCACATACTGGCCGCTTTCCTGCTCATTATCCTCTAAGACCTCCAGGACTCTGGCCTTTTCAAAGGACCGTCCCTGGGTTCCGTAAAGCTCCGTCCGCTCGGTCTTTCCAAGAAGGAAAAGAATAAATCCGAACACAGCCACGAAAGCCAGGGCCGCAAGCTGCCGTTTCCTCACACTTCCCATACGTTCCTCTCCCCGGTTATTTTGTCTTCACGATGCGGACCTGCTCATCGATCTTTTCGTTGGTATCGGTCCGGTAGGTGTTGATGGTAAAGGACTCGCTGTCAATGTCCACCACTGAATAGGTGGGCACGTCCTCCTGCCATCTGCTTGCAATGTACGTCTGCTTTCTGGGAGTAAGATCATAATATTTACTGCCTGAGGAGGAGCCGGCCGTCATATAGAGAATCCCTTCCGGGTCCACAGACTCCCTCTTCTTTGATACGATGGCATCAGTGTCCATCACTGCCGCCAGGTACTGGAGATACGTGATCTCATCTGGATCCACCGTATTCTTTTTAATGTTTAAAGGCGCTGTAAACAGAATCTCCTTGCTGTCTCCATTGTCGATATCCTTTTCCAGCTGTGCCTCAAAGGAATCGTCGTCGTACTCAAAGCTCTTTTTTCCGCCCTCCAGAAGATACGTTCTGGAATATGCATGGTCATGGCCTGTGAGTACCACGTCCACATCGTTCTCCTCAAAAATGGGGACCAGCTCGTAGCGGAGGTTTGTGATCTCCGGTTCATTGGAATGCTCGGCAGAACCATAAATGTCCTGGTGAAGGGTCACGATCCTCCATTTACAGTCTGCATTGGCCTTTATGGTCTCCTCCATGAACTGTCTGTGCTCTGCCACATTGGTATCCTGGGTATTTAACATCATGAACAGGGCGTCTCCATAACGGAAGCTGTAATCTCCGCCCACAATGCCGTTGGAGCCCAGGGTACTCAGGTTGGGAACATTGAAATGCCAGGTGTAGTTGGCATTGTCCGCGTCATGGTTGCCCACGGTCGTGGCCACCGGAAGGGACTTTAATACCTCCGGGCTTAAATATCCGGCGTACTCGATCTCGCTGACGGTCCCGTCCTTCACCTTTTTGGCATTGGTCTGGATCTGATCTCCGGCGGAAAGTACAAAGGCAGGATCGCTGCCGGCCTTTTCCACTGCCAGCTCCAGGGTATGGTTCCAGTTGAAACTGTCGCTCATGACCGATTCATACTGGGCCGTCTTAAAAGTATCCTTTAAAATGTCCTCTGGCTTTTTGGCCTTTTCCTCATTGGAGGAGCCGATCTGCGGGTCTCCCACAAAGATGAAGCTGAAGGAATCCGGATCCCTTGTCTCCAGCCTGCTGACCGCTTTTCCGCCTGCCTGGTAGTAATAGACAGAGCCCGGCTCCAGCCCCGTGAGCGTCACCTTGTTGGACTGATAGCCCTCCTGGGCGTCTGTGCTCTTTACCTCTGCATCCGTTCCGTCGGACAGGTCTGCCTGCTTTCCATACCGGAAGCCGGCATCCTCCCCCTTTCTGGAATACCAGGCAAAATTCATCTGAGTCTCGTCTGCGCCGGGGGTGATGGAAACCTGGGTCCAGTCGCCGCTTAACTCCTTCCACCGTTCCTTCCACGCATCGTAAGCGCCTCCCTGGGCTGCCTCTGTGTCCTGCGCCAGGGTTTTTCCATCCGGAGCCGCACCGCCAAAGGCCGGGAAGGTCTGACAGGCCAGGACTGCCGCCAGGGCTGCCGCCATAATACTCTTTTTTCTGATCATCAATTCATCCTCCTCATAGCATGATAATACAAAAACTCTTTTTTCCGGCCCCAATATAGCATCGGAAAAAAGAGTTTTCAATAGGACTTACGAATCTTTAAGCGGAGTATTTCCAAAGTTTTACATAGATTTTAGGGAGGTTTTCCCCGGTTTACGTCTGGATCTCCAGAAGCCTCAGCATATCTTCCCTGGTCATGGGAGCCGCCTGCTCCGTTCCCTGTCCGATGATCCGGTCTGCCAGCTCCCGTTTTGTCTCCTGAAGCTCCAGGACCTTTTCCTCAATGGAATCCTTGGTGATCAGCTTGTAAACCGTCACATTTTTCTGCTGACCGATCCGGTGGGCACGGTCTGTGGCCTGGTTCTGGGCCGCCAGGTTCCACCAGGGATCGTAATGGACCACCATATCCGCTCCTGTCAGATTTAATCCCACTCCCCCGGCCTTTAAGGAGATCAGGAATACTGGGACCGCTCCCCCATTGAAGGCATTTACCAGCTGGAGCCTCTTCTCCTTGGGCGTAGCTCCAGTGATCATAAAGTGCTCCACATGTTCTCCATCCAGTCTGGAGCTTAAAATATCCAGCATGGAGGTAAACTGTGAGAACACCAGAAGACGGTGCCCTCCGTCCACAGCGCTCTGGACCAGCTCCATGCATGCGTCCGTTTTGGCTGTCTCGTCTCCATAATCCTCAAAGCACAGGGCAGGGTCGCAGCAGATCTGGCGGAGCCTGGTCAGCTCTGTCAGGACCTGGAACCGGCTGTTATTAAATTCCTCCTCACTCTGATGGTCCAGGAGGGATCTCAGATGGATGGCCTGGCCGTCGTACAGCTTCCTCTGCTTTCCTGTCATCTGTACATACCGGACCTCCTCCGTCTTTTCCGGCAGGTCCCGGAGCACATCCTGCTTCAGCCGCCGCAGGATAAAGGGCCCCACCATTCTCTGGAGCCGCTCCATGGCCTCCTGGTCATTGTTTTTCACCACCGGGATCTCAAATTCCCGCCGGAAGGTATCGTAGCCATACAAAAAGCCCGGCATCAGATAATCAAAAATGCTCCAAAGCTCGCTGAGCCGGTTCTCAATGGGCGTTCCCGTAAGGGCAAACCGGAAACGGCTTTTGATCACCTTCACCGCCTTCGCCGCCGCAGTGGTATGATTCTTGATGTACTGGGCCTCATCCAGGACCTGATACAGAAACTCCCGTCCCTCGTAAAGGGCCGCATCCCGTTTCAAAAGATCATAGGAGGTGATGAGCACGTCCGAGTGAACGGATTCCTCCAGCCTTTTCTGACGCTCTGCCTGGGTGCCTGCCGCCAGCGTCACCTTTAATTCCGGGGCAAATTTTTTAAATTCCTCTCCCCAGTTGAATACCAGGGATGCCGGGGTGACGATCAGGGACGTGCCTGTCTTTCCCTCCAGCTTTGCAGCCAGAAGGACCGCGATCATCTGGAGCGTTTTTCCCAGTCCCATATCGTCGGCCAGGATCCCGCCAAAGTTCCAGCTTTCCAATGTCCTCAGCCACCGGTACCCGTTTTTCTGATACTGGCGCATGGTGGCGGAAAGGCTTTCCGGCTCTTCAAAATCCGCGTCCTTTATGGTCTTAAAGCTCTTTACGATCTGCTTGAAATGACTGTCCCTTTTACTGTAAACGTCCTCGTGCTCCTCCAAAAGCCGGTCCAGATACAGCGCCCGGTAAACCGGCAGATGCATATTTCCCCGGATCATTTCCTTCGGCGTAAGCCTTAGTGCCGCCGCCATTTCCTCCAGCATTCCGACAGAGGATTCCTCCATGCGGACAAAGGTTCCGTTTTTCAGGCGGTGATATTTCTTTTTCTGCCGGTAGCTGTGCAGAAGATCCACCAGCTCCTCCGGCGGAATGTCTCCCGTGTCGATCTTCAGATCCAGCATTCCGCTGGAAACCGATACGCCCACAGCGGTCTGCACCCGCCGGACCACATGACAGCCGCGGAACCGGTCCGTACACAGCACTTCCCCCAGGGAAGCAAGTGCAGCGACTCCGTTCTCCGCCACCTGGTACATGACCTCCTCGTCTCCACCGCAGGAAAACTCCTCCTTCTGCGGAACCTCCACAGGAAACCGTCGCTTCACCTCCAGGGCGATCCCCGCCTCCTCCGCCAGAGAGCGGAAGGGTTCCATAAGATCCTGTCCGTTTTCTATGCACCGGACCGCCTCCACGGGAGAATATTCCTGATTCCCGTACCGGACCACCGGTCGGCAGACAAAATCTCCCCCCTCCGCATCCAGATAAAACTGGTATTCTCCCCGGGGCGGCAGAAAGGAGCGGATCAGCTCCCCGTCCTTCTCTGCCACCTGGGCGATCTCCCTGAACCTGGGCAGGATCATATGGTAAAATTCAGCCAGCCTGTTCCTTCCCACAAAAAAACGGAAGCTTCCGTCCATAGAAACGTCAGCCAGACGCTCCAGACCGTCTGAAAGCTCCCCGCTCTGCCGGTACAGCCCGTCCGCCTCAATAAAATATGCTGTGTCCATACCGTAAAAGAGCTCCGGCATGGTCCCGCTGACCTGGACCCCGTCGAATTTTTCCGCCGGACCAGGTTTTCCGCCAGCGTACCTGGGTTCTATTTCCACCTGGATCCTGGGACTTCCCGTTCTGGCATACAGCACCTGCTTCTTCTTTCCATGATCCCTGTCCTCCGCTTCCACGCCAGACGGACCCATAAGCTCATAGAACTGGTCCAGCCGCCAGCCAAACAGCTCCAGGAGCATTCCCACAGAGGGTCTGTTTCCGGAAAACCGCCAGGAATCCTCCATCCGGTCCGCAAAGCGCACCTCCTCCTGAACGATCCTGTTCACAAACTCCAGCCATGGGAGAGAACCTTCGGTAAAATTTTCCCTTTTATGGCTGAGGACTGTTGACGAGCCATAAACGGCCTCCTCGCCATTTTTCACATGCTCACAGAATTCTTCCAGATTTTTGACCACAAACATCCGTCCGGCCCCTGTTTTAAAGGACACATACAGCTTTTTATCCTTCTGGATCAGCCTGGGCTCCAGGCGCATGGGATCCGCCGGCCCTTTTGTCTGCTTCATGAGCTTTCCCCACAGGGTACTCTCAATAATGTACTGTCCGGCGGCATCTGTCATATCTCCAATGTTATGGTCCTTCAAATACTCTTCCAGCAGCAGAGCGAGCCCTGCGGTATATTTGCACCGGCAGTCCCCTGAATATTGGCGGTAGCTGCGCGCACACTCCGGACAGCCGCATTCGGCCCGCAGGGCCTCATCACTGGAAAAGACCAGGCGGACCGGAAAGTAAGATTTCCTCCCCCTCTCCGTTTCCCCAATGGCGGATGCCTGGCCGAGGACCTGGCCTCCGCTCCTCTCAAAGCCCTTGCCCACCTGCTCCAGCCGGAGCCGTCCACCGGAAATGGCCTTTCTTCCTCCTGTCTCTGCCTCTGTAGAAAGCTTCAGAGACTTACGGATCTGGTCTCCATGAAAGTATCGGTAGCCCTGGAGCATTCTGATCGCTTTCTTTTCGTCCTCGGCGCTGCCCCGGTCTGTCTCCGCTCCATCCAGATGGGAGTATGCCGCGGCTTTCTCCTGCTCCGCCCTGCTTTTCTTTTCCTCTTCTGCCTTTTCCTGCTCCGCCGCATACAGCACCGCCGCCATATGGGCGCACTTTCCCCGTCCTCTTCCCACAGCGCAGCTGCATTCTGTCCGCACCGGGATCCCGTGGTCCATGGATATTTTCACCTCATACCGCTCCCGGCCCAGGACCGCCGCGCTGTATTCATTTTCGTTCACAGACAGATCCCGGATCCGGCCATTCTCCAGAAGCTCCCGGCCCTTTTTCCTGGTATTCTGTGGGAATAATTCCTCCCATTTTTCCATATCTCTCATCCTCGTCTATTTTATCGCTGCAGCTGCTGCGCCCATCTGCTCCAGTCCCTTTTCATCCAGCTCCAGCACAGTCTCATACAGCACGTCCGCCCCCAGATCCACATGATGCGGCGCTGTGTATTCTTCTCCCTGGTGGCTGATCCCCTTCACGCTGGGGACAAAGATCATGCCAATGGGAACGCCCGCCTGGGCCATGGGGTTCGCGTCATGGAACGCCCCGCTGGGCATGATCATATGGCGGATATTCTTTTTCTCACAGACCTGGTCAATGAGCCGGATCAGCCGCGGATCACAGGGAGTCGAATATTTCGCTGCGGAATTGCTGAACTCAAAGGTACAATCCGGGATCTCCTCCGCCATTCTTTTTATGTCCGCGAACAGCTGATCCGTCATGGTCTTATCCATATGGCGCATTTCAAAGGTGGCCTCCGCCTGGCCCGGTATCACATTCTCCTGGCCAGGAAGCACGGAGAGCTTCCCTACTGTGAAGACCAGCGTATCGTTCAGCTCCCTGGCCCGCTTTTCCGCCCCGACGATCAGCTTCGCCATGCCTGTCAGGGCGTCTTTCCGGCTGTCCATCATAGTGGTTCCCGCGTGATTGCTCATGCCCCTGGCCGTCACATCGTATCGGACAACGCTGACGATCCCGCTGACGACTCCGATATCCGTACCCGAAGCATCCAGCCTGCCGCCCTGTTCAATATGATACTCCAGATAGCATTTATAATCTTCCAGATCCCGTCGGACGCTTCGGACAATCTCTGGACTTAATCCAAATTTCTCCAGCTTTTCCTTATAGCCCGGCACGTCCGGATCGATCTTTCCGGTCACACAGCGGCTTCCAAAGGTCCCCCCGAGAACACTGGATTCTTCCATATTGAACCCCCAGATTTCCAGGGAATGACGGAGCCTGCGCCCCTCCTCCCTTAACCGCGCGGCTGCCTCTATTGCCCCGGCCACACCCAGCATCCCGTCGTATAGTCCTCCCCTGATGACTGTATCCAAATGGGAGCCAATGGCAATGATGCCAGCCTTGGGATCCGTTCCTGGCAGGATGCCGTGGAGATTCCCCACCAGGTCCGTTTCCGTGCGCATCCCCAGCTCCTCCATCTTCTCCTTTAACAGCTCCAGGGCCTGGAAATATTCCCTGGAGAATCCCACCCGGGTAATGGAGCCATCTCCATTCCTCCCAATACTGCCCGCCTGGTGAAGCAATTCGTTCAATCTGCTCATGTTCCCTTTTCCTCCATGGTTGCCATAATCTGTTTCCAATATATCCTCGCCCAGTCTGTTTGTCAATGACAATCCGTCTGCCTGACACTGGCTATCCCTCCTCCAGGCCCTAAAATCATCCATTCTTCTATGTTTCCATGGCGTATTTCCGCTTCCGTATGCTATACTGGAGCTGTGAATCAGTAAAGAAAGGCAGATTACATTTATGAACATTCAGATTTTTGGGACGAAAAAAGATTTTGAAACGAAAAAGGCAGAACGCTATTTTAAAGAACGCGGGATCCGGTACCAGTTCATCGACATGAAGGAAAAGGGGTTGAGCAAGGGCGAATTTCTATCTGTTCTCCAGGCCGTCGGCGGATATGAAAAGCTGATCGACCCCAAATGCAAAGACAGAGACCTCCTGGCTCTGATCACCTATCTTGCCGAAGAGGACCGGACAGACAAAATATTTGAAAATCAGCGGATCATAAAAACACCCATTGTACGCAATCAGAGACAGGCGACGGTTGGATGCCAACCGGAAGTATGGAAGACCTGGAAATAATGGAGGTACACCATGAAGAACAACCAGACCGGTGAGCTGCCGGAAGTCCGGTGGGACCGTCTCCTTCGCATTAAGACTGCTGGAAGAGATGATTCCAGCGCCGATCAGTACCGGTATCCCTATGAGCCCACGCCCTATTCCGTTCTGGAACGCCTGGCTGGATCCGGCTGGATCCGGAAGGGGAATATTCTGCTGGACTATGGCTGCGGCAAGGGACGGGTCGGGCTTTTTCTGTCCTGCCAGACCCGCTGCCGCTCCATTGGCGTCGAATATGATCCGCGCATTTATGAAAAAGCTCTGGAGAACCAAAGTTCCTGTGTATCCTCTGGAAGATCCTCCTTTGTCCTGGCCAATGCCGAACATTATGCCGTTCCCGCCTCCGTCGACCGGGTTTACTTTTTCAACCCATTTTCCCTGGAACTTCTCCAAAAGGTCATGGCCCGGATCCTGGACTCCTATTATGAGCATCCGCGGTCTATACTGCTGTTCTTTTATTATCCTTCAGACAGCTATCTCTCATATCTGACCTCTGTTCCAGAGATGGAGTTTCTCGATGAAATTCCATGCGGAGACCTGTTTCCAGGAAATGATCCCCGGGAGACCATCATGATCTTTGAGCTTCCGTATCCGATGTAGGATACGGACTCAATGTGTGTTTGTGCTTAGACACTCCTGTGGGGACCTTGGACCTGGGCGTCAGCCCTGCGGGGGCGGAGACTGTCTCGTGCTTTCAGACTCTTTTTTATCTTTTTCTGCAAATAAAAAAAGCACGAGACGGGATTCGAACCCGCGACCCTCGCCTTGGCAAGGCGATACTCCACCACTGAGCCACTCGTGCATTTCTTCCTTTATCCTGTTTTTCGCGTACCTTCAAA